>CATZMZ010000001.1 GCA_958421945.1 uncultured Eubacteriales bacterium
TTACCGACAGGTAAATCGCCGAATTCAAAAAAGAAGAAGTATATCGCGGGCAAAATAATAAGCACGGCGGTTATAATCAATACCACTTTGCTTTGCGTGCGATATTCTTTTATTCGCCACTTGTGTTTGCAAACGTCTTCCCATACCAAAAAACCGATGCCGCCGATAATAACCAGCAAAATAATCGTAATATTGATGACGGGTTGTGCGGAATAGTGAGTGATAGAAGTAAATTCTCCGCTTTTCGTTCCCATTATATCGAACCCTGCGTTGCAGAATGCCGACACGGAATGGAAAATCGACAGCCAGATTCCTTCGGTGCCGTAATCTATACAAAATACGGGCATCATAACAAGCGCGCCGATAAGTTCAATCAAAAATACACCTTTGATTATAAATCCGGTCAGGCGGACTATTCCGCTCACGTTTGGCGCAGAAATTGCATTTTTCATTGTTTCGCGGCTGAACAGTCCGATTTTTTTGCCGGAAATAACGGCAAGAGACACGGCTATGGTAACGACGCCCATGCCGCCGATTTGAATCAGCAATAATATAACGATTTGCCCGAATATCGTCCACTGCGTTGCCGTATCGAACACGATAAGTCCCGTTACGCATACGGCGGACGTCGAAGTAAAAAGGGCGTCGATAAACGATGTCCATTCGTGAGTTTTTGAAGAAATCGGCAAGGTAAGTAAAAATGTGCCGAGCAAAATAACTCCCGCGAATCCTATTAGTATTATCTGAAAGGATGATAGTTTCTTTTTTGGTATTCCCATGCAAAAGCCTCGATTCCGTTTATAGGTATCATAATATCATTTTTTTTCATAAAGATAGCATTATGATTCTCGTGAATGGTATTAAGATTGTATAAAGATTACAAGCAATATATATTCATCTTTTCTTTATGAAAAAAGATTCTCGGATAAATTTCCGTGAGCCTTTCTTTTTCGTTTGAAAGCGCAATTCTAAAATTAAAGTTTTAATAATTCCTTAGGGGAACTGCACTAAAAGGCAAGCGTTTTTTGTTTAAATTCCGGCAGAAATATTTATGTTTCATAGAATTCAAAAGTTTGCTTTTTGTTGTTTTCTGTATTTGATAGGTGAAACGCCGTGTTTTTCTTTGAATAAGTTATTCAGGTGAGATAAATTATTTATGCCGACGAGCGGACAAATCTCCTGAAGCGAAAAGGAGGTGTTTCTAAGATAATATTCGATATGAAGTAAGCGTTTTTCCTTGACGTAGTCGGAGATGGATTTTCCCATATGATGCTTAAAAACGTGCGAAATGTACGAGGTTGTGTACCCCATACGTCTAATTGTTTCCCCGATAGAGCTTTTGGTAAAAAAATCGGGAGTGTTTATATTGTCAATTAAGACCTGAACGCAATGAGGGAGTGTTTTTTCCGGCTTAGCGTTATTATATTTCAGATCGCAAAGCAACATAAGGATTGTGTTCACTAAGTTCAGTCCCAAACACCTTTTTCTTTGCAAATTGCTTGAATTGTCACTGTTAAACAGCGTAACCTGATTTTCGATTAGATCGATTTGCCCCAGGTTTAACGACCAGGAGCTTGATGATTGATATTGAGAAAAAAAAGAGTTTTCAACACCAAGCAGTTTGCACAGCTGTTGAAAATAGTTTTTAGGAATGACAATATCGCGGTGTAAGCTTCCGCTGTTGCTAATCAAAGAATGTGAAACGTTAGGCGGGATAAATCGCATATCTCCGATATTTAAAATTTCTTCTTTTCCGTTTACGGTGTGTTTTAAAGAACCTTCTATGATATAAAAAAATTCGTAAAAATCGTGGTAATGCATATGAGAAACGATGTTGCTTTTGATTTCAGTATAAAGATTTGTATCGTCAAATATGTAAGAATCTTTTTTCAGATAATCCAAACGGCTCATAAATTCCCCTTCCTCCGATTATTGTCTTCCGATAAAAACTTGCCCGCTACAATAAATAACTATAAAAATAGTATAACATGAATATCTGCGATTTGTTGCGATTTTATTCTAAAAAAAATAAAAAAAACAAAAAAAGACAAAAAAATAGTCTTTCAAAGAAAGGTTTTAATTTTTTTGCGACTTTACGTTTAATTATTGTAAAAAAACACGGATTATCAGGTGTTTTTGAAAAAAACAATCAAAACCATGTAAATAAAAACTTTGTACAGTTTTAGCGTAGCTTTACTTTTTTATGGAATTTTGTCTAAAAAATATTGTGTAATTTGGTGTTTCAAAAAAGGTATTGACAGTGATTAAAAATTATCATAAAATGAAAAAAACAAAATAGTTTGGAGAAATAAATGAAGGTTTTAGTTATCGGAGCGATGGGACATATCGGCTCGTATTTAGTTGATCAACTCATTGAACGCAAGCACGAGGTTTATGCGATTACCAGAGGAAACAGAAAACCGTATTTCGATTCGGATGCGTGGAAAAAAGTAAAGTTTATCAGAATGTCACGCGAGGAATTGTGTGAAAGTTCGTTGTTGGACGAACTTAAACCCGATGCGATTTGTGATTTGGTTTCATTCGGATTAGACGAGGTAAAAAAGCTTGTGGAAAAAATAAATTACGACGTTTTTTACTTGCAAATAGGGAGTATATGGACGTACGAAAACAAGCTTTACGTTCCCGTTGACGAAAAACATCCTAAAAATTCGGTCGGCAAATACGGCAAAGACAAAGGGCTTATAGAGGACTATTTGTTTAAGCTTGTCAAAGAAAGAAAGCTGAGGGCGACTGTTATTCATCCGGGGCATATTTCGGGAAAATACTGGCAGCCCGTCAATCCGCAAGGAAACGATAACGTAGAGGTGTTTTATAAGATAAAGCGCGGGGAAGAAATTATTTTACCGTTCGGAGGACTTACTACCGTACATCACGTACATGCGTACGACCTTTCGCAAATTATCATAGCGGCCATTGAAAAGCAGGATATTTCTAACGGGCAGGCGTTTATTGCAGTAGCCGAACACGCGATGACCCTTAAAGCGATAACGGAAAACTTATATAGAAAATACGGACACGAGCCTAATATAAGATACGTTGAATGGGAAGAATTTAAGAAAAACCTGAGCGATGAAGACGTCAGAGTTTCGTGGGATCATATCAGCCATTCGCCTTGTTGCTCGGTAGAAAAAGCGAAGAAACTTTTGGGTGTATCCATAAAATATACGATTAACGATATTATGAACGAATACGTGGATTATCAAAATATTTAACGGCAAATCGACAGAAAAAGAAAGAAAAACATTTATATAGTGCCAAAGTTCTATTTTAAAGGCGAAAAAGCAGAAAATTATTATGACACACGAACAACAATTAAAAAGATATCCGGACTTTGAGCCTAAGCCGTTTTACTTTTTTAACGACAAGTTTAACGCCGAAGAAATAATATCTCAACTCGATTGCATGAAAGAAAACGGTATATTATCATTTTTTTTACATGTCAGAGACGGAAAGACGATTGAAGAAGCTTACGGAACGGATATTTATTTTGAGCAAGTCAGGTTTATTGTAAAGAACGCTGCGAAGCGCGGTATAAAAGTATGGTTATATGACGAAGACTCCTATCCCAGCGGCAACTGTGGCGGTAAAATCGTTATGGATTACCCCGAGTTGCAAGCCCGAACGCTAAGAGTTGAAAAGGTCGAGGTAAAAAGCGGCATTGCACGGAAAGAACTGGGGCGTGTTAAGGGATTATTCGGATACGTAGTCAAAACTGATAACGGCAAGGAAACGGTAAGGGTTGTAAAAAACTGTTTCGGTCCTATAAGAAAACAGTGGTATCAGACCGAGGTGGATAAATTATATATTTCGGGAATGGAAGATTTGCATTACATCCATACGCGGGGGGAAACGGATTATGCGACCATGTCGTTTGAATTACGCGCAGAGGAAGGCGACGACGTTTACGTCGCTTATATAGAGCAGGTAAATACGGATGAACGTTACGGAACGCAAGTCGATACGCTAAATCCGAGGACTGCCGATCTGTTTATCAAATGCGTGCATGAAAATTATAAGAAATTCGTCGGAAATTATTTCGGCAACGAAATCCCGGGGATATTCTTTGACGAACCGTGGACGGGAGGAAAATATATCGCCTATACCGATTGCTTGCACGAGTATTTTTATAAAAAGTTTGGATACCGTATTGACGATTGTTTATATAAGTTATGTCCGGATTACAACGGTGAATATAAACAATTCGGCAAAGATTATCTTATTGCGTGCAAAACCCTTTTCACCGATAATTTTATTAAGCCCATAAAGAAATGGTGTCAGGAAAACAAATTATTACTCACGGGTCATTTTCAGGGCGAGGAAAACCCCATTATGCAGGCGTTCGTCGGACAGGATATTTTCGATAATTGTTGCGAAACGGATATCCCGGGGTTTGACGTAATAACCACAAATCTGGGAGGAAGAAAATATCCGCAACTTTTGCTTGGCGCGAATATTGTTTCAACCGTAGCGGCGTGGACGGGAAAGAAAACCGTTCTCTCGGAATGTATGGCGCTTTCTCCATTTAATATGAATTATTATGGCGAGAAAAGAATAGCGGACTGGTTGTTTGCCAACGGAATAAATTTATTAGTTCTCCACGCGTTTTATTACGGGTATTCGGCGTTTCAGAGAAGCGAAGCGGGCAAATCGTTTTTTTTCCAAGACGAAAGTTTTTGCGATTACCGGAAATTTGCCGGCTATGCGGGCAGGGTTTGTAAGATTCTGCACGAGTACAGAAGACAAAACGATATATTATTGGTTATTCCCATAAGCTGTATCAGGGAAAACGTGTTTCATTCCTCAAAAGACAATACTTGCGCAAGAATTTACGAAAACATTATATCTTTTGTTCGGGCGGCGGCGGAAAATCAAACGGGCTTTGACGTCGTCTATTCGGATAAGATTTCCAAATGTACGATTATAAACGGAAAACTTCGAGTCGCCGACTGCGAATACGATAAGGTTTATATGGTAAACGGCGGTAAAGACGAGGACGATATTTATAAACGTCTGTCTGAAAAAGGCGTTGCCGTTATAATGTTTAACGAAACGCAAAATTTAGATTTTACTCCGAAATATACTGCCGAACGGGCGATTGACCTTATAGCTTACGAAAAAATCAACGATCGCGGCAAATTGATTTTCTTGTTTAACAATTGCGGCGAATATAAGAAATATAAAATACAATTAAAAGACTACGCTTACGTTTACGACGCGGAGACCGATGAGAAAAAAAGATTAAAAACAGACGAAGGCTATGCCGAGATTTGCATGCAGGCGTACGACTCTGTAATCGTTTTAACGTTTGACACAGAGCAGTCTGCGTCGGGCGAATACAAAATCGAGCCTCCCGCCACGCAGGAAAGACACGAATATCTTAAAAATCCGCAGATTTTCTATAAGCCTAAGGGAGCAAAGGGAGTTATATGTAGTTATAATTTGGAAATTCTGGCAGGGGGTGTAAAAACTTGCTACGAAAACGTTAAAAACAAACGGTTGAGGGACGTTTACGGAACGCAGAACAAAATTTACAGGGACAGATACGTTATCCCGTATTACGATAATGCGCCGCAAATTCCGGATATTTATCCCGTAAAGGCTATCTATTCTGCCAAAGTAAAATTAAACGACGGTGATTTTCTGTTGTTCGACGGTGGAACTATCAGCGGAAATTATAAGCTGAAATGGAACGGAAACAAGATAGATGAATCGGAACTTGAAAAGAAAAGAATCTACGATATGTCAAACTTTATTTTCAGACCTGAAGAGGTTAAAAAAGAAAACGTTTTTGAAATCGTTTTTGAAAATGCAGACGAGTTTGACGGCGTAAACGGTGAAATTTATATTATGTAAAAAAATGCTGATGCATCAAAAAATATCAAGGAGAAAAAAGATGAAAAAGGCAAAAAAATTATTTATCAGGCTGGTCGTCGGAATCCTTTCGGTCGCGACCTTATTGTGCAGCGCTGCATGTGGCGGAAGCGGAGATAAAATCGACCGCTCGGAAACGACTATCAGCGTTCGCGCTCACAAGGGAGGCTACGGTACTTCTTACTTAAATAAACTCAAAGAAAAGTTTGAAACGTTATATGCCGACAAGGGATATAAAGTTCAGATTTTAACGCCGTCCGCGGATATGCAGGGAACGGTTGTTGCACAGGAGATGTATTCCAAAGACGACTGGGCAGACGTTTATTTCTCTTCCGAGCTTCGCGTCAAACATGGCGTTGCCGGCGACTACGGTCAGGTGTTTGCGGATATGACGGATCTTGTCTGGAATAAACCCGCTATCGATTTTAACGGCAAAGAGGAGGGGAAAACGATTAAGGATAAACTTAACGTGGACGTTTCGGAATCTGTTTTTACCTATAACGACAGGGTGTACTGTATGCCGCTTGCTGCCAGCCTCGGCGGAATAATCGTTAATACGGATAAGCTTGCAAAGTATGGATATACCGAACTTCCGAGGACAAGCAAAGAGTTATTCGGAATGTTCGAAAAAATCTACAAAACCACGCTTGATTCGACAAGTCCTATGCGACAGATATATCCGCTGACTTTTTTAGGAACGCAGAACGGCTATCATTTGCACGTTCAGACCGTCTGGCTTGCCCAGTATATGGGTATCGACGGATATAACAGGTTTATGGGCTTTTTCGACGAAAACGGGGAATGGAGAATAGAAGACGGATACAAGGCGTATGAAGACCCTGCTCTCGACGCTCTTGTGACAAACCTTTACGAAATGTATGACCCGATGTATACAGCGCCCGGCACTTTAAGAAACGATAGCTCTGCCGCACACGCTATGATTATGGCCGAAAACAGCGGCGCTGTGTTTATGGCTGAAGGTGACTGGTCGTATAATGAAATAGCAACCGACTATACGGGCAAGCTTGATAATCTCGCGTTTATAAGCGCCCCCGTCATCAGCGAGCTTGGCGTAAAGCTTTTCGGTGCAGGTACTTCGTAT
Organism: uncultured Eubacteriales bacterium; assembly: GCA_958421945.1. Lineage (GTDB taxonomy): Bacteria > Bacillota > Clostridia > Christensenellales > Borkfalkiaceae > UBA1259. Next base: position 6,995 of record CATZMZ010000001.1, read on the forward strand.
AATTATTCGGAAGAAAAATGCGAAGAAATACTTTCCTGGACAATTTCTCAACTCGATGCAGGAAAAACCATTGCGCAAATTAAGTCCGCATCCGAAGAAATGGAATATAACGTTAAGGAAACCGAGATAGAAAGAATACAAGAAGCGCGAGGCGTATATTGCGACCGTTCTTTATCGTCGGTAGGCTTGGCAATTTGCGAAAAGTCAACCAAAAAAGATATTGCCGCGCTTTTCGTAAGAATGTTTTGCAGTGACGACGGTGCTGTGTTATATAACGCGGAAACAAATGGTTACACGTCTTACGTTCAGGACTTTACGAAAATGAAAGGTAATCAGTTTTCAAAATCCTACATTAACATAAGAAAGAACCCAAAGGCCCACGGTGTCTATCTTGTTACGACGGAACTCAGAAAACAGCTGACGGCGGGCATAGGTCTTCTTCCGAAAGAATATTTCCTTGCGGAAAAAATAATTTATCAGGCTGTTACCGCTTACGATCCCAAAACGGGCGAATTATTGCCGAACGCCAAAGAGATTTATAGAACCTCTGCTGCCGATTACTTAAAAGCTGAAAGGAATTATGCTTCTTCCAACTGGGAAAACTGGGTTAAAAATATCTCTGCGAACTAAACATGGAGACAAAGATGGAACTTACGGGACAAAAAAAGAAAAAAGCACTATATTCGGGATTCGAAAAAGCGGACTTTAAGTTTGTCTATGTCTGTATAGCAATTCCGGTGTTACAGTTTGCGATTTTCTGGGCTTACGTTAATTTTAGTTCGTTGGTTTTGGCTTTCCAGACGCCGAAGGGAGAATTTACCTTACAAAACTTTAAAGACGTTTGGACGGCGTTTACGAGAGAAGATATTTATTACGGCTTCAATTTGCTTGAAGTGCTTGGCAGGTCTTTAACGCTGTGGTTTATTGCAAACATCGTCGTTATGCCTATCGGCGTTTGCGCGACCTACGTTTTATTCAAAAGGATTTGGGGACATTACGTTTTCCGCGTTATTTACATTCTTCCCGGATTGATAGGCGCGGTTACCTGGGTCGCAACGATTAAACAGGTAACGGACTATAACGGAATCGTCGTAACTCTTCTTAGGAATCTCGGAGTAGAGTTTGACTTTATGGTCGGCAGACAAGGGCTTTTTGCGAGTGAATCTACGGCGTTTAAGACGGTTATATCCGTTATTGTTCTTCAGGGGATTTGCGGCGGCAATGCCGTGCTTACCGGCGCGTTTACGAGAATTCCCGAAGAAATTTATGAGGTCGGAAAGCTTGACGGCATAGGGTTTTGGACGGAATTTTTCAAAGTCGCCATTCCTTGCGTCTGGCCGACGCTGTCGATGCAATTTACTTTTTCGCTTTGCGGGATATTTATTGCGGAAGGAAACGTGTTTCTTTACTCGAATTCGACGGGTGAACCGGGTATGGCAACGATGGGGTATTATCTGACGTTTTTGGTTTACAAGATATCGCTTGCGGGCGGAAACGATCTTCCTTACGGTTATCCCTCCGCCCTGGGGTTGGTAATTACGTTGATTACCGTTCCCATCGCATTAGGCGGAAAGAAACTGCTTGAAAGAATTACCGAACCGGTAGAGTATTAAGGAGGTAAATATGAAAGCGATTAGAATTCGTCAAACGGTAAAAAGCAGCATATTTACCAAATTCAACAAAAAAAGCAAGTCGGAAAAAACGACTTACGTATTATACTTTATATATTTTCTGATTTTAGCGTTGCTTATGCTGACGCCTATCTGGATAACTTTTATAAATTCTTTCAAGACGTTAGACGAGTATTACGACCCGAGTATAGGCGCGATGGCGTTGCCGAGAGTATGGCAATTTGAAAGCTGGAGTAAAATATTTACAGAGTTTCAGGTAAAGGGCAACGGTTTTTGGATAATGCTTTTTAACTCGCTTTGGATTCTTATTGTAAAAGTATTCGTCAACGTTATGTCAAGCACGCTTTTGGCGTATTGCGTTTCGAGATTTCGATTCCCCGGTAAGAATTTTATATTCGGGTTGGTAATTTTCGTGCAGACCGTCCCCATTATCGGGACGGGTGCGGCGGGCTATAAGCTTTGCGCTACGCTTAATTTAATCAATAATCCGTGGCTTATTTGGATTACTTGGGCTGTCGGCTTCGATTTTGCGTTTATTATTTTATACGGAACGTTTAAGGGTATAAGCATGTCGTATAGCGAAGCCGCAAAAATTGACGGCGCAGGACAATGGTGCGTATTGTTCAGGATTGTTTTGCCGCAAGCAATGCCTGCCGTTATTGCGCTTGCAGTTCAGCAATCCATAGGCGTTTGGAATAACTATATGGAGCCTATGATTTATTTAAGAAATTATCCGAACCTTGCTTACGGATTGTATATGTTTGAAACGGAATGTACTTATGTGGCTAATGCCCATGCAGTTTACAGTGCGGCAATCGTTCTTTGTATGATACCCGTTATAACCTTGTACGCTTGCTGTCAGAAGCTTATACTTACGAACATTACGACCGGCGGGCTTAAGGGATAGGATAAAAGACAAAGGATTAAAAAATATATTTAATTATGGAGAATAATAATGAGAAAAGGTTTAAAAAGGAATAGCGTGTTAATTCTTTCCTTGTTGGCTTGCCTATTCGTCGCAACGTCGTTTGCCTGTTCGAAAAAGGGATACGACATAGGCGAATTCGAGGCAAAATTCAAGGAAAACGCGAGATCGGAGTATTATCTCGGCAACGAGGTTTGTCTTGACGACCAGATTGTCAGAGTGAACGGAACTAAGGCGCAGGTAAACGTTTCGTGGACGAGTAACATTTCCGGTACTGTTCAGACAAAGGAGCTTTTCGGCTACGGTATGTACTTTTTCCCCGAGCAGTTAGGTGAATATACGCTTGAATATATCGTTTCGTTTAACGGCGTCGAAAAAAGCGCTAACAAAAAAATAACTGTCGTTAAAAAACCGCCTAACGAACATATAATTCAGCCGGAACCGGAAGTTTACGACGATGCCGAAAACAAACTTGATGGATTCGACAACGTCTATAAATACAGCGCAATCGTTAAAACCGCCGACGGTATAATAGATAAAATCGCACTTTCAAAAACGTTGACGGATTTAAACGGTGCAAACATAAAAGACACCGTTGCATACGTAGGGTTTACCGAAGGTTTTTCCGTCGGAAGTACGTTGGCGATTAACTTCAAGGGTAAAAATCTTCCTGCAATCGGGTTGTTCCTGGACGATGCCCCCGAGGGTACAAAAATAGGCGGCGTTTCTAATGCAGGTACAGGAATAATCTTTTCTAACTGCAACCACTGGAGTTGCGACAGGCTTATCGGGTGCGGACCGTACAGAATGTTTAACTCCGACCACAACACCGGCAGACGTGACTCGATTACGTATTTCGGTCCGGAATTTCCCGATTCGGCAGAAATGGGAAGAAATCATCTCGATGCTAACACAAATTATCGTTTTGAGTTAAATCTTGTTTATGCAGACGAGACGGAAAACAAAGCGACGATTAACTTCAAGTTCTTTAAGGTAATAGGCGCAAATAAAGAGTTGATTACGGAATTTAACCTTACTTCGACTTTGGCTGACGTAAATTATAACAGTACGGCGTTTGCTTTCTATAACGGACCTCGTCCCGAGTACGGCAGAATCGAGTTTTCTTACGAGCTGTATAATCTTAACGCCGAAATGAAGGTGGCGGGCGTAAGCGGCGCATATTCCTATAAAGCGGAAACAACGGTCGAAAACGGTCAGGTAAAAAGCGTAACGCTTAAAGCGGCGGCAAGCGATTTGCTTCGCAATACCGACGAGGACACCGTTTCGTACCTGGGATTTGAATCCGGTTTGGGAGCGGGAAAGACGTTGGCAATCGATTTTACGGGAAAGAATATGCCCGTAATAGGAATGTTCCTCGATAACGCACCCGAAGGAACGGTCATCGGCGGACTTAAAGACGCGGGTACGGGATTAGTGTATATGAACTGTAACGCGCAAAGAGATTTAGGAAGGTTAGTGGCATACGGACCGAACAGGTTTTTGACGTCGGACGGACCGACGGAAGGATCTCACCGCGACGGTTTAGGACATTACGAGGGAGCAGCGGGAGGCAGCGAATCGTCGGAGTTCGGATATAAAAATCTCGTAGCGGGAACGGATTACAGGTTAGAAATAAAGATATTGTCGGCAGACGTGGCAACGCACAGCGCGAAATATACGATAACGCTTTACAAAATCGAAAACGGAGCGGCTGCGACGGTAAGGTCCATCACAAGAATGTGTACGTTAGAAGGGATAAACTATAACAGCACGAAATTCGCGTTTTACGGACTTACCAGACCGGAATTCGGCGATATCACGTTCTCGTATGAACTTTACGATACCGCCGAGGTATAGTTTTGCTATTTAGAAGGAGATGATGAAAATGAAAAAATTACTTTCACTTTTATTTGTTATGATTTTAACGATATCCACGTTAGTCGGCACGGGTTGCGCGACCGAAACAGTAGATATTTCGGATAATCCGTATACAAAGTATTACAAGGATAATACGCACGAATTCGATTTCTATGCGTGCCATACTCCGGTTCCCGGTAAATTTTGGTTTGACGGGGTTGTGGTTGAAGAATACGAGGATTTCAGAACGGCGGAAAGATATAAAGAATATGCCGACTGCGGTTTTAACATCGTGTATATTCAAGGCAACGACGAATACGACCCCGACCGCAACAATTTTGAAAAAAGCCAGCTCAAGAAAAACCTTGACGAAATAAGAAAGGGCGGTTTAAGCAGGGCGATTATAACCGATATCAGAATACACGATTTGTCCGGCTCTACGACACCGCTTGTCGGAGAGGGGTGCAGATTTGCAACATACCAAGATCTTTTAGATTATTTGAAGTTCTGTACCGATCAATATAGGTATTACGACAACGGAATCGTTATAGGCCTAATGCTGAAAGACGAGCCTCAATGGTCGAGCCTTGATTCTTATTGCCTTATTTACAAAGCCTTGAATGAAATATGGGAGGGAATCAGAATCGATTGCTGCCTGCTTCCTCTCGAGGGACAAAAGCAATGGTTTGTCAGTCCGGCTACAGAGGGATATGACGAGATGACGAAGCCCGAAGCCTATGAGGAATATCTCGATAAGTTTTGCCGTGAAAGCGGAGCAAAACGTATCAATATGGACTCGTATCCCATAGACGCTTCTAACGGCAATGAATACAGTATTCAGACGGAACATTTCCGCGGGTTACAAATCCTGGCAAAAGTAGCAAAGAAATACGACGCAGTTTTGGAAACCGTTGCACATTCTTCAGAAACGACCAAGGATTTGTTAGGTATGCAATACTGCAATAAGGGAATTAACGAGAGTGAGGCATATTGGCAGAATAACGCGTATATGATGTTCGGCGCGCAAACGTTTATATACTTTACTTACTGGGATAAAACCGATAACCATGCGGGTGAATATTTTACTTTCGGTTCTTCTTTCATTGCCCGCGACGGGACGAGAACGGAAAAATATTATTACATGCAAAGAATACATCAGGAGATGCAAAGGTTTGCTAAAGTAATGATGGATTTCAAGTATCAAAAAGTAAACTATTATTATCAAAAACCGACTAACTTCAGAACGCTGTATCTCGATTTCGATGAAACCGCCGATGATTTCGGTAATTTCTCCGAGCTTAAAAACGTTGAGTCCAAGTTGGCGAGCGTCGAGCTTATAACCGAAATGTATGACGCAAAGAACAATCAGTATATGTACTGTGTTATGAATCCGCAGGCACCGTCAAATGCAGAGTATAACGACGTTTCCAGCACGTTCACTCTTGAATTTGACAAAAAATATAAAGCGGTTGAGGTGTGGTATAACGGAAATTACGAGTTGCTTCCCTTAGAAAACGGGAAAATCGATTTCACTCTCGGGGCAGGTTATTCGCTTTATATTTTACCATATTAGAAACAATAAAAGGCGATCTGTTTATCGGATTGTCAAAGGAGATTAATAATATATGAAAAAATCGCATTACACAAAACCACTTTTAATTGTGGAGCAATTTAACAAGAGGGAAATATATCTTGTTTCTTCTCCGTACGGAGAAACGAAGGACGAATGGAATCTTGCAAACGGGGAAATTTTCTAAGGAGAAACGTTATGGTTAAAAAATTAAAAACTATACTTATTTTATCGTTAGGGTTGCTGTTAATGGCAAGTTGCGTTCTATTTGTTTCTTTTGCAAGTAAAGCGCACGCAGATAATACCGAAAATTTTCGTATCGAGGGGGCGCTGTTCAGAGTCCCCGCAAGCGAAGAAGAAAATTTCGGCATCAAATTCGAAGCGCATTTAGATTTCGAGACCTATAAGACCGTAAAGGCACAAGGCGCTTCTTTCGGAGTGTTTATCGTTCCCACGGACTTAAAAGACGACGCGGCGCAAATCAAAGACGTGACGGGACTTGCGCCCGTTGAAAGAAACGGCGAATACGTTTTCTCGGGTGCTGTTTACGACATTCTTTGGCCAAACGTTACCAGACCTTTTACCGCAAAGGCTTATTATAAAATCGGCAACAATTATGTTTTTTCCGATAACGGCGAATGGTTTAGCGGAAGAACGCTCCTTACGATGACAACTCAGGCACTCGTTGAAAATAGCAAGCAATACGCAGAATACACCGAAAGATTTAACTCGATTATTAACTACGCGTTAAACAAAGGTTACGTGGAAAACAACGTTACGTTAAGCATTTCCGATTCAAAAATTGTGGAAACAGGCACAACTTTTACGGTTGATTGTTCGGTTAAAAACGGCGCAACCGGGAAAAACGTTTTAGCGGCTTATCCTATCGTTACGATAACGGATAACGGCGGTGAACCGATTGACGGAGTTATAGAGCTTGTCGGCGGTACGCAAAACGCCTATAAGATTGTTAAAACAGCCCAAAACGCCACTATTAAGATTCAATTAGGAACGGGCGAGAACGCCATCGTAAAAGCTTTTGACGGTTATTCTTTCATCAACGAAAAAATAGTTGAGGGTGTCAGCGGCGCATACGGTAAAAACGCAACTACGGTAGTCGGAAACGGGGTAATAACCTCCGTAACGCTAAAAGCGCCGACAAGCGACTTACTTACTAATAAAAATAATGACACCGTTTCGTACCTGGGATTTGAATCCGGTTTGGGAGCGGGAAAGACGTTGGCAATCGATTTTACGGGAAAGAATATGCCCGTAATAGGAATGTTCCTCGATAACGCACCCGAAGGAACGGTCATCGGCGGACTTAAAGACGCGGGTACGGGATTAGTGTATATGAACTGTAACGCGCAAAGAGATTTAGGAAGGTTAGTGGCATACGGACCGAACAGGTTTTTGACGTCGGACGGACCGACGGAAGGATCTCACCGCGACGGTTTAGGACATTACGAGGGAGCAGCGGGAGGCAGCGAATCGTCGGAGTTCGGATATAAAAATCTCGTAGCGGGAACGGATTACAGGTTAGAAATAAAGATATTGTCGGCAGACGTGGCAACGCACAGCGCGAAATATACGATAACGCTTTACAAAATCGAAAACGGAGCGGCTGCGAAGGTAAGGTCCATCACAAAAACGTGCGAGTTAGAAGGGATAAACTACGACAGTACGAAATTCGCGTTTTACGGACTTACCAGACCGGAATTCGGCAATATCACGTTCTCGTATACAATAAGAGATATGGAAGTGTTCGGAACAACCGAAACGCAGTCCAAAATCATTTCCGGAGTATACGGTAAAAACGCAACTACGGTAGTCGAAAACGGGGAAATAACCTCCGTAACGCTAAAAGCGCCGACAAGCGACTTACTTACTAATAAAAATAATGACACCGTTTCGTACCTGGGATTTGAATCCGGTTTGGGAGCGGGAAAGACGTTGGCAATCGATTTTACGGGAAAGAATATGCCCGTAATAGGAATGTTCCTCGATAACGCACCCGAAGGAACGGTCATCGGCGGACTTAAAGACGCGGGTACGGGATTAGTGTATATGAACTGTAACGCGCAAAGAGATTTAGGAAGGTTAGTGGCATACGGACCGAACAGGTTTTTGACGTCGGACGGACCGACGGAAGGATCTCACCGCGACGGTTTAGGACATTACGAGGGAGCAGCGGGAGGCAGCGAATCGTCGGAGTTCGGATATAAAAATCTCGTAGCGGGAACGGATTACAGGTTAGAAATAAAGATATTGTCGGCAGACGTGGCAACGCACAGCGCGAAATATACGATAACGCTTTACAAAATCGAAAACGGAGCGGCTGCGACGGTAAGGTCCATCACAAGAATGTGTACGTTAGAAGGGATAAACTATAACAGCACGAAATTCGCGTTTTACGGACTTACCAGACCGGAATTCGGCGATATCACGTTCTCGTATGAAATTTACGACACCGTCAACGGGTAATACTGAAAACAACAAACAATAATTTCTAAACGGCAAGGAGAGTATATGACAACGACGAGAAGACATTTAAAACTTAACGGAACGTGGTATGAAGAATGTCGTGGAACGCTTGAAATGTGGCAAGGTAAGACGCCTTTTGATAAGTATTATAAAAATTGCAATAAGGAATTTTGGTTTTATGCTTGCCACACTCCCGTTCCGGGGTACTTTTACGAGGATGGAAAAGTAATATTTTATCAGGATTTCCGTACTCCGGAAAGATATAAAGAATACAGGGATTGCGGTCTTAACGTTTTATATTTGCAACCGAACGACGGATATTACGGCGAGGATTTCGAAACAAGTCAGTTAAAGAAAAATCTCGACGCGGCAAAGGCGGGAGGAATCGATAAGGTAATAGTTTGCGATATGCGAATTCACGCTTTATCCGAAAAAAGAGAGCCGCTTATCGGCGAAGATAAGCAATTTAAAACTTATCAGGAGCTTGTAAACTACGTTAAAGAGTGTATAAAGCCTTATAAGGATTACGAAAACGGGTTGGTAATAGGTCTGATGCTTGTCGATGAACCGATACGGTCTCAGTTACCCCAGGCTGCACTTATGTTTAAGGTCGTTCAGGAGGTTTGGCCGGAGGCGTATATCGATGAATGTATGCTTCCGCTCGACGCGTCGTTTAAGGGAATGAACGGCGTAAAAGACGAGTTTTTAAGTTTTGAAGACGCATACGCCGATTATATCGATGATTTTCTTTCGTGGTCGGAGGGGAAATACTTTTCTATAGATTCATACCCGTTAAGGGGAAACGCAACAAAGGACGGCGGCTATCTCGAGTATATTCTTCCGTCGCATTTCTATGGATTACAGTTGCTTAACAGAATTTGTAAAGCGCACGGCGCTCGATTTTACGGTATGTCGAATTCCTGCGAATTAGCGCCGTCGTTAGATAGAAAAGACCCGTCTCTTCGCGCGCCTACCGAGGACGAAATGTACTGGCAAAACAACTCGTATCTTTTGTTCGGGGTAAAGTGCCTGCAATATTATACATACTGGGCAAAAACTTCGGGCAACAACAAAGGCGAATATCATATCGACGGCACGTGTTTTATAAATCGCGACGGAACGCGCACGGAAATGTATTATTATATGAAACGCATGCACGAGGAGCTGCAAAAGTTCGCAAAGGTAATGCTTAACTTTGAATATAAAAAGGTCAACTATTATATAAAAGAGCGCATGTATTTTTCTACAAATTACCTGCACTTTGACGAGACGGCAGAAGATTTCGGCAATTTTACGGCTATGGAGGTTTGCGAACAGCGCCATTCCTGCGCAGCGGTAATAACCGAACTCCAAGACGAAAAAAACAATCAACTTATGTACGCGGTTATGAATCCGCAACATCCCGCGCTTTCAAGATTTATAGATAACAATGCCGATATAACATTAAAATTTGCCGATAAATACAAGTTTGCAGAGGTATGGCACAACGGCGTAAGAACCACGGTTGAGTTAAATCGGGGAAAGATAAGAATAGAAATCGACGCAGGCCATGCGGTTTATTTGCTCCCGTTTTAAGCATTGAATGAGAATAGCCCCCCTTTTTATGTTTACTCATATTGTGGGGGCTATATTCAAGCAAGTCAAATGCCGAAAATCAGTATTTCAATATAAAAAGCGGCGTAAAAGCACGCTATTCTTTGGAAAGACTCATATTAAAATTTTTCATTCATTATAAGGTAAAAAAATGTCAAACGTTACAAAAACTTATCTTCTGCCTAAAAAAATTCTTTATAAAAGCGGAAACATAGAAAACGAAAAAGCCTTGTTCGATAACGAAAGAGAGCAAATCTTCGTTTCGGAAAAAAACTATTGCATTTGCAGAGGCAAGGGATTCTTAGTTCTGGATTTCGGTAAGGAATTATGCGGCGGAATTCGTATTTTAAATCACGATGAGGACGCGTGTTGCGTGCCGCAAAGGATTCGCATAAGATTCGGAGAGTCCGTCAATGAGTGTTTTGCTGAAATTAACGAGAAAAACGCCGATAATCATCATTCCATACGCGATTTAACGGTTACTTTGCCGAGATATTTTGACGGAGAATTCGGACAAACGGGGTTCAGGTTTGTCAGGATCGATTTTCTTGAAGCCGCGGAGTATAGGCTTGTAAACGTTTATGCCGTTTCGTATTTTACCGACGAGGCGAGAAAAGGCATGTTCGAGTGTGACGATAAGCTTATAAACGATATTTATGAGACGTCGGCATACACTGTCTCGCTTAACATGCAACGATTTCTTTGGGACGGAATAAAAAGAGACAGACTTATCTGGGTCGGGGATATGCAGCCCGAAGTCAGCGCGATAACGTATTTATACGGAAAAAGCGATTGTGTGGAAAGAACGCTTAAAACCGTAACCGAAGCAACGCCGCTGCCTGCCTGGTTCGGCAATATTCCGTCGTATTCGATGTGGTTTATAAAAATTGTCTATGAATACGCTTTAAAAAACGACGATAAAGAATTTGCCTTAAAATATTTGCCTTACATCGAGGGGATTTTAAGGCAGATTAACGATTGCGTGCAGCCGGACGGGGATATAAACTATTCCTTATCGCCGGCATTATGCCCCGGCGACGGTTATTTTTTCGACTGGCCTTCGTCCGGCAGCCTCGATTGCAAAATCGGGAACAGATATATTACGGTTTATTGTTTAAACACGTTAAAAGCGTTATATAAATTTTTGGACGTAAAGGAAAACCCTCTTTGCGACGCGGTTTTGAAAAAATTAGCCTTAAAGCGGGGAAACGAGCCTGTTTTAAAACAAATAATCGCCATGGGCTATTTTTCGGAACACCTCGATAAATCTTTCGTTGCCGATAAGCTTATAAGGGGCGGAGCAAGCGGGGTTTCGGCGTTTATGAGCTATTACGTTTTAAGCGCAATCGCTGAAACGTCTGAACCCGGAATCGCCTTGAACGTAATGAAAGAGTATTACGGCGGAATGTTGTCTGTCGGCGCAACTTCCTTTTGGGAAGAATTCGATATAGACTGGTTAAAAAACAGCGACAGAATAGACAAATTGACGGCTGACGGGAAAAAGGATATTCACGGAGATTTCGGCGATTATTGTTATAAAGGTTTCAGACGTTCACTGTGCCACGGATGGGCGTGCGGACCGATTCAGTTTTTAACGGAGTACGTGCTCGGCGTCAAAATTTCAGAAAAAGGTTACAGAAAAATTCGTATCGAGCCGAATATGTGCCATTTAAAATGGGTTAAAGGGAGTGTTCCGACCCCGTACGGAATCGTTACAATCGAACACAGCTTAAATAAGAACGGCATTGTTTTAACGACGGTGCAAGCCCCGAAAGAAGTAGAATACGAAGTTATCGTCCGATAGTTTATCGAAAATTACGTAATAAGATAAATCGGAGGGCTTTGTATATGCAAGGCGATTAACTTAGCAGTTTTTTCCATCGGCGATTTTAGTTATAGTTGAAAATTTATTTTGTTTGGAGGATGGTATGAAGGTTTTGGCAGTTGTCGCTCACCCCGACGATATGGAATGTTATTGTGCCGGTACGTTGCTTAAATGCGCGGAAAGAGGGGATGAAGTTTTGGTGTGTCACGTGCTTAACGGCGCTTTGGGACACGTTTCGATTGCAAGAGACGAACTGATAAAAATCAGAGAGCAAGAGGAGCAAAATTCCGCAAAAATAGGGGGATTTAAGAGTATAAGTTTAAATATTGACGATTTAAACCTATACGACAACAAGGAGAATCGGGATAAGATAGTAAAGATTATTAAGGATTTTTCTCCCGATTTTATCATTACCCATCATCCCGAAGATTATATGGTTGACCATAATACGGTAAGTAAGCTAGTATTTGACGCCAGCTTTGCCGCTACGCTACCGCAGTACGACGTCGGTAAAGGAACTGCGGCAAAATGCGTACCTGTCTTTTTTATGGAAACCGATTGCGGCATAAATTTTAACCCCGTTTTTTACGTTGATATAAGCGATTGCATGGATAAAAAGGTCAGCATGCTGAAATGCCACAAATCTCAATACGAATGGTTGCGCAATCACGACGGAATAGATTTATCCGAGCAGGTGTTGACGATATCTAGATTCAGAGGATATCAGTCGGGGGTTAAATATGCCGAAGCATTTACGCAGTGCCGCGTGAACTTGAAGATGTGCTGCAAAAGACTTTTGCCATAACGCGAGATAATTTGATACGGAGATTATTTGTTGCTTTTTTAGATGTAATCGTTATATGCGCGGCAAAAATTGTAAACAGTTGAGTAAGTACATATAAAAAATTCAGGGTATAATTATGAAAAATAGATATGTATTTTTGCGATTTCCGGGCTACAGAAGAAAAGTTGTGACCTTAAGCTATGATGATGGAGTGAGACCGGACGTAAGGTTAATAAATATACTGAACGAATACGGATTGAAATGCACATTTAATTTAAATTCCGGACTTTTTGCGAAAAATGAATGTGAGTTAAGACTTGCGGAGAAAGAGGTAAAGAAGTTGTATGAAAATAGTGGACACGAGATAGCTGTTCACGGATTTAAACATTTATCTTTGGCTGATGTGTCGGAAGATGTTGCTACGTTGGATGTGATTAAAGACAGAGAAAATCTTGAAAAAATGTTTGGTAAAATAATTAAGGGGATGGCATACGCAAACGGATCGTTTGACGATAAAACTATTGATATCCTAAGAAATTGCGGTATCAAATATGCAAGAACGTGTGTTTCGTCGCATTCTTTCGATATTCCCGATGAGTGGTTGGCACTTTCTCCAACCTGTCATCATAACGACCCGGAATTATTCAATCTTGCGGAAAGATTTTTAGATAGTCGCGATAATGGCTATTTCTGGGCAAATGCACCGATGATGTTTTACCTATGGGGACATTCATATGAATTTGATCAGCACGAAAACTGGAATGTTATAGAGAATTTTGCGAAAAAGATAGGCGGTAGGTCTGATATATGGTATGCCACCAATGGTGAAATTTACGATTATGTAAAATCATTTGAAAAGCTTGAATTTTCTACTGACGGAGCGATTATATATAATCCAACTGTTACCGATGTATATTTGTGTTATTACAGAAAGAATATATTAGTGAAATCAGGTGAAGTATTAAAAGTTGACATTTGAAGCTTGCGGAAAAATCTTTAACTTTTTTAAGCGTGGAATACCGGTGTTCCGCGTCGATAAATTTTCCGCACATAATATAGCCTATGGTAATGTTTTCGAAAACGACGGGGGTAATTGCTTCGCATAGACCCGCGTGGCAGGAATAAATAAGGCTTTTTCCGTTCTTTTTGACCGATTGCATCATAGTTGCGTCGTTGTCTTCACAAAGCGGTCTTAATCCTGAATTATGAAGAAACCTGCAAAAATTTTCCGAATCGTTTGCATCGTAACGATTCGGGTTTGAGTTGTAACCGACGTTACAATTTTTAGAATTGCCCATAATCGAACAATCAAAATGAAAGCTGGCGATAAGGTTGGTGCTGTTGGAAAAGTCGTTAAGAATTTTTTAAAAAATCCTTAAAAGACATACGGTAAACAGGATTCTTTTTATCTTTTATCCAACACAAAGCGGAAACATTTGCGATAGTTTTATTTTCACTTACGACCATATGAAAAAAGAAATCGTCAGTTTCTTTAATTTCTTGTCCGTTCATCCATTTAAGATTGTTTGACTTTGCCCATTGTAAAAACTTTTTACATTCGTCACTCTCTAATATAAACCCGATTTTGTTTTCCTTTTTCAATATTTCTTCTAACTTTGACATAAAAAAATACCTCTTGTAATTTATTCCACAAGAGATACGAAAAGCGCCCATCGTGAAGACGGGCGCGCGCGACTATAAATTACCCATCTCCCAAGCATTAGCACCTTACTATATAGCAGGTTGCTGTGTAGTCAACGGGCTTGTCCCTCGTACACTCTTTATGGTTAAAAATATAATATCAGATTATTAAACTTTTGTCAACAGGTTTTTATCTCGTAATTCTAACTTACACAGGTGAAACAGAGTTGCCGTAAAAGACAAGAAAACAGGCGTAAGCTTTTTGCATACGCCTGTTTCACTAATGGTGACGTCGTAAAGGGGAGTCGGGGGTTTAAGCTATTTTAAAAGTCTTATCCAGCGAGATTATCGGTAATAACGACATAAGGTATGGCGCAAAAATGTAAAGCGTTTTTGCGTTGTCGTTAAACGGGTTTGTCAGGGTGGCGAAAAAAGAAACGGAACGGTTGATTGTTGTACGTCAAATTCTTTTAATACGTCAGATTATTATAACTTCTGTTACGTCGCTTGCGCGACATAGCGTGTATATGCATTTTTTGTTAAGCTTACTGCCGTCGAAAAGAAAAACGTTTCGGGGGCAGTTTTTCATCACCGTCTTGCGAACGGCGGTCTGACGTTCATCGTCGTCGCTTATAATTCCGTCGAGCGAGTACGCTTTGGACGAGAAAAACGCCGCGTCGGTGTTAATTTCTTCGAGAGTTGCTTGCGCGGCGCTCCCCACGAGGCACATATCTCTTTCGTAATATTCTCCGCCGGAAACGGTGCAGGGGATATGGTATTTAGCGGCAGTCAGCACGCCCAAAACCGAGTTGGTTACGATTTTAACGTTTTTGTATTTCGTCAGCACGGGTATAACGTTAATGCAGGTGGATGAGCTGTCTATAAAAACCGTCATTTCGTCTTTTAAATATTTATCGACTTTGTCCGAAATCAGTTTTTTCTCTTTTTCGTGCAGCTTTAACCGTGCTTCTATGGGCAGCAAGCCTTCGGTATTTACGAAAGCCGCGCCGCCGCTGTAACGGTTTAAGTAGCCGCATTTTTCCATTTCGGAAAGGTCGCGCCTTATCGTCATTTCGCAGACGAAAAACTTTTCGGCAAGCTCTTTTACCGAAGCCCTGACGTTTTGTTTCAGAAATTCGAGAATTTCCGACTGCCTGTCATTTAAAGTCATAATTATTCTCCCTTTTAAGCGCAGCGCTTTTTTACCGTCGGCTTTTTGTCGTTGCTTTTTGCAAACCGCGCTGCCCGAAAAACTTTCGCGTTTATAAATTCGTTCTTTTCTGATTCTGAAAAGTTATCTGCCGTTTATAATGTTTGCAAAAATGTTCGTTTATAAACTTTTATAACATTTTTGAACACAGCAACAATGCGTTGACAACGCTCGATTTAAATTGTATCATAAATAAAAAAGATTTGCAAGGTTGGCGAAAGAAAAAATGAGCGAGTTCTGGCGTAACGTAATAATTCAAGGGATAGGCTTTTTAGGCTTGTTTTGCGCGGTAGTCGCGTTTCAATGCAAAAGCCATAAGAAAATAATGGTGTTCCGCACGCTGAACGAAGTATTTTTTGCCGTTCAGTACGGCGTAATCGGGGCGTATACGGGGTTAGCGATGAACGTTTTAGGCAGTGCGCGAAACGTCGTATTTGCCGAAATGGTTAAGCGCGATAAAAACACCGTGCCGATGCGATTTGTATTCAGCGCGGTGTACGTGGTGTTTATCGTACTCACGTGGGCAGGGGTTAAAAGCGTGTTAAGCGGTTTTGCGAAGGTGCTGTCAACGTTCGCTTACGGCAGCAAAAACCTTATTTTTATGCGATTTATGATAATAATAACGAGCGGTTGCTGGCTTGTTTATAATTTGTTCGTCGGGTCTTATGCGGGTGTAATTTCGGAAGCGTTTACGATAGTTTCGCTCATCGTCGGCATAATAAGGTTTAAACCCGGACGCAAAAAAGAGGACGGTGAAGAAACGGTTGTTATCGAGGGAGAGGAATTAACGGCGAACGTTGAAAGCGAGGCGAAAACGGACGTTACGGAAGCGTAAAAGTAAATCAAAAAGAGTGGCGCGGCGGCGAGAAAGGCTTTTTCTTGCCGCCGCGTGATTTTTTTAACGGGAGAATGCGTACGACGTTGAACATTTGCGCTTTTCGCGGAGAAACTTCGCCCGCGAAGTGGCTATATGAGATTCTTCATAAGTCCGTAAGGATAATAATATAGTCGCTGCCGCGGAGATTGCCACGGCTTTTTCAAAGCCTCGCAATGACGTAAGATAAGAAATTATAACTTTTTTCCTGTCATGCTGAGCTTTGCCCGCTTTGACTACGCCCGCGAAGTATCTCTTTTCGTCTAAGGCGTCCGGAATGACAATGGTAAAAATTAAAGCGCGCGGCGTAAATAAACAATAAAACTTTACGCGGAAATTGAACAAAATTATAAAAATTGTTTTTTCTTTTGACAATGCGCGTGCGTTGTGATAGAATAGATTATGTTTCGGTCGGTCTTTTCACTCAGGCGAAACGGGCAGAATAATATGATAAGAATAACTTTCGTATGTTACGGCAATATTTGCCGTTCGCCTATGGCGGAATTTCTTTTTAAAGATTTGATAAAAGAAAAGTGTGTTTCGGAGGAATTTTCGGTTAATTCCGCCGCGACAAGCTCGGAAGAACTCGGTAATCCCGTTTATCCGCCCGTAAAGAAAATTCTGGACAGAATGGGCTTGGATTGCTCCCGAAAACGCGCCCGGAAACTTTTTGCCGCCGACTACGACAAAGCGGATTATTTTATCGCGATGGACAATAGAAACGTTCGCGATATTAAAAGAATTTTCGGCGGCGATTCGGGGAATAAGGTTAAGCGATTGCTGGATTTTGCGGGCGAGGATAAGGACGTCGCCGACCCGTACTGGACGGGGAATTTCGAGGAGGCTTTTTGCGATATCGTGCGCGGCGTAAACGCGTTATACTCGTTTTTTAAGCCGAACGATAAAACCGACGTTTGATTTTTGTCGCCGTTCAGTCGCGTTAAAGACTTGGGAAGAGTGATAAAAAAGAGATGCTTTTTGCTATTGCTCGCGAAGTATCGCTTGGGGATTTTTCCGTTGCCCGTCAGGGCAGTCGGGGCAAAATGTCAGGAATATAATTCAGAACGCTGCCGCGCAATGATTTAAGGAATATATTTGTATATTTTTTGCTGAAAAATAAGCATAAAAACGGATTTTGAATATTCAGGGAAACAAAGACGAACTTTTCGCGCGTTTCGTTGCCGTAACGGCGAGAAAGGACGAGAAGGGAAATCTTTAAAATATAACTTTAATAAATTTTTAATTAAACAAAGGTTGGTGTTTTTATGGGTGAAGGATCTTCCGGCGTTCTCGACGCATTAAGAAACGTTAATATTGCAAGCGGAATAAGCTACGGCATAATCGGTTTTACCGTACTGTGTCTTTTGGGCGGATTTCTTTCCGGACTGATAAGGGGTTTTAATCGTTCGCTGTTAAGGTTTATTCTCGTCGTGGCTTGCGCCGCGCTTGCGTGGTTTTTGCGCGCGGTTCTCGTCGATACGGTGTTGAAAATTCAAATCGGCGGTCAGACAATCGAAGCCAAGATTACGGAATTGCTGTCTAACGGAGAAATGAACATGCCGGAGGCTATGCAAGACCTCATTTTCATTATCGTCAGAATTTTCGGCAACGTAATTTGCTTCCTCGTCGCATTCGTGGCGTTGCGTGCTGTAACGGGTGCGATAGTGTTTCCCATTTTAAAGCTCGTCGTTAAAAAGGGCGTCAAAAAGAGAGCGCTTTTCGGCGGACTCGTGGGGCTTTTGCAGGGCGTTCTCGTCGCTCTCGTAATATGCATACCCGTCACGGGACTTATGTCGCAGGCGAGTATGCTGGTTAAAACCGTATCCGACATTAAGCTTGACGGAAAACCCGTTATAAGCGAAGAACTTTCGGGGCAAATCGAAAGTTTGGGCTTCGGCGAGGCTACCGAATCGGGCTTGGGTAAATTTTACGTCAGCACGGGCGGCGGAATATATAAAAAGCTTACCACGGTTAAGGATAAGGACGGCGTGGAAATTTCGCTCGAATCGGCTGTGAACGCCGTTAAAGCCGCGGTCAAGGTCGCAAACAGCCTTAGCGAAAATATAGATAAAATCAGCAATTCTTTGAACAGCGGCAACGGTCTGGATAAAGAGGGCAGGGAAGCTATCAAGGATATGCTTCAAACCATCGGCGATGCGCAGTCAAACGAATTAAATGACGAGGGCGCGCAAAAAATCGTGAACACCGTTATTCAGAGCGTGGCGGGCATGGTTTCGGGCGGCTCGGGCGAAGGCGGTTCAGAGGGAGAGTCTGAGATAAAAATTCCCGAGGATTTCGATATTATGGAAATCGAAACGGAATCGGCAATCGGCGCGGTTGACGCTATCGGTGATTATATGGACAGGGCAAACGACGACACGTTATCCGACGAAGAAAAGCAAATGAAGCCGGAGGAGGTGTCCGCTATCGTTACGGGTATCGCTAAAAACGAACCGTTGATTTCCGCAATCGCAAAAGAAAACGGACTGCTGCCCGAACTTAACGAGGAAGATAAAACGGCTATCCAAGACGAATTGTCCGCTTTGAAGAATAACGGCGAAATCACTGCGGAAACGGAAGAGCAATTAAAGAAGTTATTAGGAATTTTGCCGAGCGGTTCGTAAGCGGCGCGGCGTGTTTGTCTTTTTACGACGCGTGCGGCGCGGAAAGGTTTGGCTTACCTAAGGGAAACGGTTTTGACTTTTCGACAGCCATGGTTTAACCTATTTTTACCTTTTGACGTATAATGTAAAAAACGTTTCGTCAGAGAGGAGAAGATAATGGGAAAAGCCATAACAGTAGATTTACCCTACCCGTCGCTCGAATGCATCGCGCCCGACGCGCGTTCGGCGAGAATAATCGCGCCGTCATACGCGGGTATTCACGGCGAGCTTACCGCGATATTGCAGTACGTTTACCATCATTTTTATTTTTCGCGGGAAGGGAACGAGCAGACGGCAAGCACGCTTATCGGGATTGCCGTCGCCGAAATGAAACATCTGGAAATTCTCGGCGAAACGCTGTTAAGGTTAGGCACAGACCCCGTTTATTCGCGAACGCCGCCGTATAAATGCGATTTTTTCTCCGCGGGATTTATAAATTATTCTAAAACCGCGCGGAAAATGCTTATGGACGATATTTCGGGCGAGCTTGTCGCGATAAACGATTACGAAAAAATATTAAGCAGGTTAGACGACGAAAACGCGGCGGCGGTTATTTCGCGCCTGAAGCTTGACGAGGAGTTGCATATCCGCGTTTTAAAAGCCGAGCTGGAAAAATTGTGCAGATAGTGACGGTTCGCGCGGGTTTTGCGATTTGCTTTTACGGTTCGTTTTGGTTTCGCGTTCGGGGCGTAACCGTAAAATATCGGCGTTATCCGGCGGGAAAACCCGTTAAAACCTGAAAAAAACGAAAAAATATTAAAGCCGACTTATAAAAAGTCGGTTTTTTATTGCAAAAAAAAACAATTTAATGTATAATCTAATTATCGGTGATAAAATCGAAGTATGGGTTTTCGGTTTATCGCGCGAATTTTTTAATCGGAGTACTGCGCTATTATGACTTTGTTAAAAAAGAAAAATATGCAGAAGGGTTTAAGTAAAATTGTCGTTACCGAAAAAACTACGGGCGAACACGCGGAGGGGTATAACAGACTGCGCGATAACGTCTTGTTTTTAAATGCCGCGGGCGATACCAAGGTTATTCAGATCGAATCTTCGGTTGCTAACGAATGCAAAACCACCGTCACGTGCAACCTTGCGGTCAGCCTCGGTTACGCGGGCAAAAAGGTCGTGGTCGTGGAAGCGGATTTCCGCCGCCCGAACGCGCACAGGCTTTTCAAGGCCGACGGGGATACGGGTATCGCCGAATTTATTATGGATAAGGCTTCCAAAGATGAAATCGTCAAGCACACCGATTATCCCAACGTGGATTTGATTACGCGCGGCGGGGAAATTACTAATCCGTCGCTGGTGTTCCTTTCTGATAAGTTTAAAGAGTTAATCGCCGAACTGCGCGAAAAATACGATTACGTGCTGCTCGATTGTGCGCCCGTGTTGCAGGTTTCGGATTATATCCACATTGCCAAGGTGTCGGACGGGGTAATTCTGCTCGTCGCGTATGCAACCACTTCTAAATTCGCGGTCGCGGACGCCGTGGCGGAACTGAAAAAGAACGACGTTAAGCTTCTCGGAACGGTGTTTACCAAGTACGACCGCAAAAAGGATTACGGACACGCTTTCGGCTATAAATATTACGGCTATGGTTACACTGCGGAAGGTCACGCGGACGTGAAATAATAAATCGACGAAGTTTATCGCGTTAAAGGGGGAGGGGAATTTGACGGATATACACACACACGTTTTGCCGTGCGTGGACGACGGCAGCCCTTCGGTCGAAAAATCCCTTACGATGCTTGAAAAAGAAGCGGAGAACGGGATAACGAGGGTTGTTTTAACGCCGCACTTGCGGGAAAGGTTTAACGCTTCCGCCGCGCAATTAAAACAAGCGTTCGATGAATTTAACGCGCTTAAAAACGAAAGGGGCGTTCCCGTGGAACTGTTTTTGGGGCAGGAGCTTTATTACGATAACGACCTGCTATTTAAGGTGCAAAACGGCGAAGCTCTTACGCTTGCGGGCGGCAAATACGTACTGCTGGAATTTTCCACGGTCAAATATTGCGAAGTAACGGAAGCGGTTTATAAATTCCTTAAAGCCGGCTATATACCCGTCGTCGCGCATCTGGAACGTTACGGGTATCTGACTTATGCCGACGCTTACGAGATTAAGGAGCTGGGCGGACTGATTCAGGTGAACGCGGAATCGGTTTACGGCAAAAATCGCACCGTAAAAATCGCCACGCGGAATTTGTTTCGCAGCGGACTCGTCGATTTCGTCGCGAGCGATTGCCACTGTTTCAGGGAAAACTATATGGCAAAGGCTTACGGCGTGGTTAAGCGCAGATACGGCGAAGAGGTTGCGCGTAAGGTGTTTGCCGACAACGCGAACGCTATTATCGAAGCCGCGCGATAAGTACACGGGCGATTAAAATCGGCTTGGCGTCGAATAAATAAAAATTTAAGGTCGGACGCGTTCTGACCTTTTTGTTTGAAGCTTTCGCGGTTTAGCGTTTATCGAACGGAGCGCAAGCTTTCCAAACGCCGAAGAGTTAAAACCGATGAAATAAAACGGGAGAATACGTAACTATGGAAAAAATTATAATCGCAATCGGCGGCGGAGAAATAAAGAGCAAAACGACGCTTAAAATAGACGAATATATAGCAAAACTTGCAAAAAAACACGCGGGCGACAAGCGCGCCACGGGCTTGTTTTTCGGCACGGCTTCGCACGATTCCATGCCGTACTTTAACAGCTTTCGCAAAACGTATACGTCGGTGTTCGATATTAAAGCGGACGTTGCGCTGACCGTTTACGGCGAAATGAACAAGGAGCATATTCAGGCGAAAATCGACGCGGCGGATATGATTTACGCGGGCGGCGGCGATACCGTCTTTATGCTCGACAAATGGCGCGAAACGGGGTTGCTTTCTTCTATTCTTGCCGCGTACGAGGCGGGCAAGATTATTTGCGGACTTTCCGCGGGTGCGATTTGCTGGTTTCGGGATATGTACACCGATTACGAGATTATGCGCGGCGAAAGTGCCGAATACGTACTTAAAAAGGGTTTGGGCGTGCTTGACGGAACTATGTGCCCGCATTTTAACGAACGCGAAAAGGATTTTATCGAAGTTATGCTTAAAAACGATATAAAAACCGCTTACGGCGTGGAAAACGACGCCGCGCTCGTGTTTGTTGACGGAAAGCTTACGGAAAGCTTATCGAGCGGCGGCAACGCCTATCTTCTCACTAACGACGGGGATAAAATAATCAAAACCAAGCTATGAATAAAATCGATTATCAAAGGGAAATGGAAAAAATTATCGCGAAAAACAAGGCTGAAAAAATCAAGCCGAGGCTGCTGCTGCACGCATGCTGCGCGCCGTGCGCTTCCGCGGCAATAGAACGCGTTAAAGAGTTTTTCGAGCTTACCCTTTATTTTTATAATCCCAACATAGACGGGCGCGCGGAATACGATAAGCGCGCGGAGGAGCTGCAACGACTGTGCGCGGCGTTTGGCACGGACTGCGTTATCGCGGAGTTTAATCCGTCGGAGTTTTATTCCGCGGTGAACGGTTACGAAAACTGTCCCGAGGGCGGCGACAGGTGTTCCGTTTGTTTCCGCTTGCGCCTTTCGGGGGCGGCGGAATTCGCAAAAAAACACGGGTACGATTATTTCACCACGACGCTTACGCTTAGTCCGCTTAAAAATGCGGAGCTGATTAATGAAACGGGCAAAAGCGTTGCGGAAGAATACGGCGTCGCGTTTTTGCCGAGCAATTTTAAGAAAAAAGGCGGTTATTTAAGGTCGATAGAACTTTCGCGCGAATTCGATTTGTATCGTCAGAATTATTGCGGGTGCGCATTTTCCAAAAACAAAAACCCGCTGTGACGTTATCGGAAACGGCACGAACGGATTTGGTTATACGGTTATAAAGTTAAGGCGTAGCGATAAAACGGTTTTTATCGCTACGCCGATTGCATTTAAATGCGTTAGTTATCGCGTCGGGGTAAGGCAACTTTGTGCCGCCGGGCGGCGTTAATTAAGTCGCAGGGCGGGGTTAATTCTGCCCGTCGTTAAAATACAAGATACCCAAAGTGTGTCCGCCGCAGTGGCTTGCGATGGTGCAGCCGGCGCGCGTATAAAGAATTTCCTTAAAGCCTGCGTTTTCGCAAACCGCGCGTGCCGCGTCAAGCATTTCGGGAGTGGCGGTGGTATAGGTGATAAAAACCCGCGTTAAATCGGGCGTGTTAAAATCGGCAAGCGCGCTTTCGCAATATTTGCCGACGACCGCGTCGATTTTCCCACGGAATTTTTTATCCGAAATCATTTTGCCGTTATTAAGAATGATGCGCGGACGGATTTTAAGCAAATTCGCGCCGAACAGTTGCAAGCTGTTGCATCTGCCGCCTTTATATAGGTAATCTAATCTTTCGAGAACGAAGCTGACCTGCAACTTTTCGCGCCGTTCGATAAGTTTTTCGACGATGGCTTCGGGAGCAGTGCCTGCGTTCGCAAGTTCGCGCGCGTAAATCGCGAGCAGCCCTATGCCCGTGGAAAGACTTTTGCTGTCGATAGCGTAAACGTTTTCAAGCCGTTCCGCAACGGAAAGGGCGTTGGCGCAAGAGGAAGTAATCGCGCCCGACAGGGCGATGTGAATAACCGCGTCGTAAGACTTTTTAAGTTCCGTAAAATACTCCTCGTATTCGAATTCGTTGATCGCGGTGGTTTTGGGCAAAATTTTGTTTTTGTCGACGTAATCGAAAATGTCTTCGGGCGAACGTTCGCCGTCGGTAAACAGCGTATCGCCGAGAATAATGTGATACGGAATCACTTTAATATCGTATTTTTCCAACAATTCCTTGGAAAGGTCGCTGGTAGATTCGACGGAAATTGCAATCTTCATAATAGTCTCCTTATTAAGGGTTTAGCCAAAAGCGGCGCGCCACAAATGCGCAAGCTTATTTTAACATATTTGTTTGTCGATGACAACCGTTTTTCACGTTAAGACGAAAGGTTTTGCAAAGTTTTATAAAATTTGCCGCGAATTCGGTTATAAAAGTCGGCTGCTCGGTCGATTTGCGTGCGTGGCGTACCCGTTAAGTAAATTTTCAATTTAAAAAATGCCGCTCAACGGACAAAGATGCATATAAAGAAGTTAAAAACACTTGCTTTTAACGGGGGTTAAGTGCTATCATATTAAAGTAAATTAAAGCAAAACAAGCGGCGCGGCGCGAATGCGGAGGGTTTCCCCGTTTTTTGTCGCCGTTAAGGAGTGAAATATGGAACAGATGAACGGGGTTATCACCCGTAAATACGTAGAGTACGACGAGTTTAAAAATTACGACGGGCAGGTCGTTACGATTGCCGGTTACATTCACAGAATTCGCGAAATGACCGGCTTTTCGTTCGTTATTATCCGCACCGAACGGGATACCGTGCAGTGCGTGTATTCGCCCGATTTTTCCGATTATCGGTGGGACGAAAGACTGTGCGAAGAGGCTACGGTAAACGTAACGGGCAAAATCGTTTCGAGTAAGGACGCGCAGGGTAACGACAGGTTCGAATTGCAGATTCACGATATTCGGATTTTATCGCTGCCTGCCGCGTCGTTGCCTATCGTTATAAATAAAAAACAGCTGGACGGCATAAATCTCAATACCGTTCTCGATTTGCGCCCCGTGTCTATGCGCAATCCCAAAGAACGCGCGATTTTTAAAATTCAGGAAGGCATCGCAAGGGGTTTCCGCGAGTTTTTAATGCAACAGTGCTTTACCGAAATCCGTTCGCCTAAAATCAATTTCGCGGGAGCGGAGGGCGGCACGAACGTGTTTAAGCTCGATTATTTCGGAAAAATCGTTTATCTCGCGCAAAGTCCGCAGTTATATAAGCAAGCTTTGGTAGGCGTGTATCAACGCGTGTTCGAAATCGCGCCCGTGTTCCGCGCGGAACACCACGACACCTCGCGCCATCTTAACGAGTACACGTCCATGGACTTGGAAATGGGCTTTATCGACAGCTTCGAGGACATTATGAATATGGAAACGGGCGTGCTTAAATATATAATGCAGCTGTTAAAGACTGATTACGCAAAGGAAATCGCGCTGCTGAAAGCCGATATACCCGAAATTACCGCTATACCTTGCATTAAGTTTATGGACGCGAAAGAGCTGATTATGAAAAAGTTTAAGTATCAGCCTACCGATATGAAGGATTTTGACCCGACCGAGGAGGAGCTTATCGGCAAGTACGCCAAAAAAGAGCTTAATTCGGATTTCATTTTCGTAACGCATTACCCGTCCAAAAAGCGTCCGTTCTACACGATGGATGACCCGAACGACCCCGAATATACGTTGTCGTTCGACCTGCTGTTCAGGGGGCTGGAAATTACCTCCGGCGGGCAGCGTATTCACGATTATAACGAGCAGGTGGCGAAAATGCAGAAGATGGGCATGAATCCCGAATTGTTTGAAACGTACCTTATGCTGCACAAATACGGCGCGCCTCCGCACGGCGGTCTGGGCATAGGGCTTGAAAGGCTTACCATGCATTTGCTCGGGTTTAAAAACGTCAGGGAAGCGACGATGTTCCCGCGCGATATTAACAGGGTTACGCCGTAAAATAATTTTCCGATTAAAATCTTTCGGGTGTTTATTAAGCGTCGACTAATAAAACTGCGTATCCGAAACGCGCTAAAAACAGACGTTGAAAAGGTGATTTAATAATACAGACGAATAATATAATATAATATAAAATGCAGCCGCCGTCGCAATTTCGCGACGGCGGCTTCGGTTTTTTTAGTTATAAATCGTTTTTGCGCCCGCATAAGCAGGGGTAAAGAAATCACGCCTCGGGTGAAAGCTTCGCGCGCGATTTTTCCATTTCTTCGGCAATGGCTTCCCTTAAATTGTTTTTTTCCATATTATAAGCCTGCTCTACGCAATGAAACACCGAAAGAGCCTTACTCGACCCGTGTCCTTTAACGACCGTTTTTTTGCAGCCGAGCAGCACCGCGCCGCCGTAATTGTTATAATCCATAAGGTTTTTAATGCCCGTAAGCTCCTTTTTCATCAACAGCGCGCCCATTTTGGTTTTAAGGTTTTTCTTGATGGTTTTTTTCAACAGTTTTAAAAGTTCGAGACAGCCGCCTTCGGTCGCTTTAAGCAAAACGTTGCCCGAAAACCCGTCGCATACGATTAAGTCGTATTTGCCCGAGATAAAATCTCTGCTTTCCATATTGCCGACGAAATTGATTTCGGGGTCGTTTTTAAGGTTCTGATAAACGGTTTTGCGCAATTCGTCACCCTTTTCTTCTTCCGTGCCGACGTTAAGAAGCACGACGCGCGGCGATTTAATCCCGTAAGCTTTTTTAAGGTACAAATTGCCCATAACCGCAAACTGCGTAAGCTGCGTTTCGTCACATTCGATATTCGCGCCACTGTCGCACAGCGCAACGAAATCACCCGTAACCGTCGGTACTAACGGGCAGAACGCGGGACGCTTTACACCCGGAATCCTTCCTATTTTCAGCACCGCGCCCGCAAGCAACGCGCCCGTAGAGCCGGTGCTTACCATAGCGTTCACACCCTGCTCCGACTTTAAAAGTTCAATACATTTAACCATCGAGCTGTCCGTTTTGCGGCGGATTGCTTCCGTGGGTTTATCGTGGCAGTCAATCACGTCGGGGGCGTGTACGATTTTAACGCGCTCTTTATCGTATTTTTTATTCTGCAATTTTTGGTTGATTGCGGTTTCGTCGCCGACGAGGTAAATTTCCAGGTCGCTGATTTTTTCCAGCGCGGCGAGCGCGCCGTCAACGTTTGCGTCGGGACTTAAATCTCCGCCCATG
Source organism: uncultured Eubacteriales bacterium (assembly GCA_958421945.1). Lineage (GTDB taxonomy): Bacteria > Bacillota > Clostridia > Christensenellales > Borkfalkiaceae > UBA1259. The sequence continues at coordinate 33,855 of CATZMZ010000001.1, forward strand.
GTGTCTATGGCAACTTTTATCATAATTAACCTCATTTTGGTGGTTTTAATTTACTTTTTTCATTTTATCATTTTTGCGCGGCATAGTCAACGATAAACAAAACTTTTCTCCATCTTTTTTATCGTCTTTGTTTAATATGTATTATTCTTAATTTTAATACAACTCGGCAAAAATTCTTATTGACATTTTACGCTGAATATATTAAAATAATAAAGTTGACGAATATCGTCGAAAAAAGACGAACCTCGCCGAATAAAAACAAAAAAGTGGAGTTGACGGGCTATATGTACGCATTATTTACCGATACAGATACCGATATTACGCCTGAAGTCGCGAAAAAATACGATTATCACCTGATAAGCATGCCTTACACGGTGGGCGAAAATGAAATTTATCCGTATAAAGACGAGGGGTACAGGTTCGATGTTCACGAATTTTATCAGTCTTTAAGAGATGGGGTTATGCCCAAAACCAGCGGGCTTTCTCCCCAAACGTATAAAGATTATTTCGAGCCGTTTTTTAAAGATGGCAAGGATATTTTATACGTTCACTTTTCCGCCGCGATGAGCGGAACTTTCGACGCGATGCGCATTGCTTTGCGCGAGCTTAAAGAGGCTTATCCCGAACGGAAATTTTACGAGGTGGATACCAAGGGCATTACCATAGGCAGCTATAACATCGTTCTCGAAATCGGCGACCTTTATAAACAGGGTAAATCTCCCGAGGAAATTCTCGAATGGGCAAAAGCCGAGGTGGACAAGTTCGCGGTTTATTTCTTTGCGGACGATTTGCGGTTTTTCGCAAGGAGCGGCAGGGTTAAGGGTTTTAAGGCGTTTATGGGTAACATTCTCGGCGTAAGACCTATTATTTATATGGGTTCGGACGGAATGATGACGTCGCTCGATACCGCGCGCGGTAGAAATAACGCCATTACGCGCCTTGTTTCTTACGTGGAACGCTTGCAGCACAATATTAAGTCTTATCGCGTTATCATCGGACATTCGGACGCGCTCGACACCGCGAAACTCGTCGGCGAAAGGCTTAAAACGGAGTTCGGCGAGGATTTGAATATCGAATACGTCGCGGTTAATCCCACGGCGGGCAGTCACTGCGGTCCGAACGCGGTGGGCGTTTCTTTCCACGCGGTTCACCGCTGATTAAAGGTTTATTTAAATGTTTATCCGGGTGGGGTATTCGCTATGATAGAAGTCAGAGAAGTTAAAACAAGAAAGGAAATAAAACACTTTATCGAGTTTCCGCTTAAACTTTACAAGAACGAGCCGAATTTCGTGCCGCCCCTCTACGCGGACGAAAAAAAGCTGTTCCGCAAAGATTACGTTTACAGCGACCAGGCGGACGCGGTATATTTTAACGCCTATAAAGACGGCAAAATTTGCGGCAGAATTTCGTGTATTCATCAAAAGGCTGCCAACGCGAAATGGAACAGGAAGAGAATTCGGTTTACCCGCTTCGACAGCGTGAACGACAAGGAGGTTGCCGCCGCGCTTTTCAACAAGGCGGAGGAATGGGCGCGCTCGCTCGGCATGACGGAAATTGCAGGACCTTTGGGTTTTTCCGACCTCGAAAGAGAGGGATTGCTCGTCGAGGGCTTCGACAGGCTTTCCACGTTCGAGGAACAGTATAATTATCCTTATTATAAAGAGCTTATAGAGGGGCTCGGCTTTAAAAAAGAGGTCGGCTGGACGGAAAGTCTGCTGAAAAAACCGCAGGTAATCGACGAACGCATCGGCAGAATCAGCGCGATGATGATGAAAAAATATAACCTGCATTTCGGAAAGGCCAAAAACACCAAAGATTTTTTAAGAAAATACGGCGACGCTTTTTTTGAAATTCTCGACGAAACGTATAAGGATATTTACGGAACAGTTCCTTTCACCGAGAGAATGAAAAAAATGACGATGGACAATTTCCGCCTGATAATAGACACGCGGTTCGTGGCGGTTATTCTCGACGAAAACGAAAAGGTCGTTTGTTTCGGAATATGTTTTCCGTCGCTCGCGAAAGCCGTTCAAAAATCGGGCGGCAGGCTTACGCTTCCCGCACTTTTCAGAATAATGAAAGCTATTAAACACCCGAAAGTGATAGATTTGGGGTTAATCGGCGTTCTGCCCGAATACGCGATGAAGGGGATAAGTTCCGCGATAATCTGGGAAATAATGAAAATGTTTACCGAGCAGGGCATAGAATGTGCCGAAACGAACCTCAATTTAGAGGACAACGCGAATATCCGGAATCAATGGAAAGCGTTTGACGGCGAAATTCATAAAAGAAGATGGGTGTTCGTTAAAAAACTTGGTCGGCAGCTCGGCGAAGGCAACGAACGTCTTGAAAGTCCTGAAAGCGGCGGCGGTCGTGAAAGTTCCGAAAGCGACTAAGTAACAGAATAGTTTTAGTTTTTTGCGGCGGCGCGGCAAATTTTACCGCCGCGCCGCATGATTTTAAGCTTAACAAACAAAGAATAAAAAATGTTTAACAAATCATAAAAAAAGTTTGACAAAAAACTTGACTTACGCGTTAAAACAGTGTATTATATATAGGCTTAAAGAAGAAGCGACCCTTCTCGCCGACGAAAAAAGGTTTTGTTCGGCTCGATAATTTTTTGTATTACGGCGGACTTTTTGGTGTTTGCCGCAGTATTCAAGGTTTGTAAAGGGTTGTTTTTTATAAAAGCAATCCGTTTTTTTTTGCGGAAATTAAGAAAAGGGGTACAAAACCATTAAAAAGGAACATCAGATTAACGGAGAAATCCGCGACAGAGAGGTTCGCCTTATCGGCGAAACGGGTGAGCAGTTAGGTATCGTTTCTTCGCGCGAGGCGCAGAGAATCGCGGACGACGCAGGCTTGGACCTCGTTAAAATTTCGCCTAACGCAAATCCGCCCGTGTGCAAGATAATGAATTACGGCAAGTATCTTTTCGAACTCGCAAAACGGGCAAAGGAAGCAAAGAAAAATCAAAAGGTTGTCGAAATTAAGGAAATCTGGCTTTCGATGACCATCGACGTGGGCGACCTTAACGTTAAAGCCAAGCAGGCGGCAAAATTTCTCGCCGCGGGCAACAAGGTTAAGGTGTCTATCAGAATGCGCGGCAGGCAAATGGCGCATCAGGAGCTCGGCATCGACGTTATGAACAGGTTTTTCGAGCTTGTTAAAGACGTCGGAAGTATGGAAAAGCGTCCGCTTACGGAAGGCAGAAGCATCTGGATGATGCTCGCGCCCCTTAAAGCGTAACTTATAAATAACAACGGAGGGTTATATTTATGCCTAAAATGAAAACCAAAAGCGCGGCTAAAAAGAGATTTCGCGTAACCGCGTCCGGAAAGATTAAAAGGTCTTGCACCGGCAAAAATCACATTCTTACTAAAAAAGACAGAAAGAGAAAGAATCGTCTTTGCGACGGTGCTTACGTCGATTCCACTATGGAAAAAACGATGAAAACTCTCATTTACAATAAATAACGGAGGATTAGCGAAATGCGTATTAAAAGAGCAGTAAACGCCGTTAAAAAGCGTAGAAAAATATTAAAACTCGCGAAGGGTTACTTCGGAGGCAGAAGCAAGAGATACAGAGTGGCGAGAGAAGCCGTTATGAAAGCGCAACTTTACGCTTACGTCGGCAGAAAAGCCAAAAAACGCGATTTCAGAAGCCTTTGGATTTCCAGAATCAACGCGGCGGCAAGACTTAACGGTATGTCGTACAGCAAGTTTATGTTCGGCTTAAAACAGGCCGGCATCGACCTTAACAGAAAGGTTCTTGCGGAAATCGCAGTCAGCGACGCGGCAGCGTTCACCGCACTTACCGAGAAAGCTAAAACCGCTATCGGCAAATAAGTTTTTAAAGCCTACTTTTACGTAGGCTTTCTTTCAATATACCGTTTGTTTTCCGTTTATGATTACGTCAAGAAGTAATTTTTTGATAAAACTTATCCGCTCCCTTTCCGACAAAGCCGCTCGGGACGAGCATTCGCTGTTCGTCGCGGAGGGGGTTAAAACGGTTAAGGAAGCGCTCGCTTCGGGCTTTTCGGTCGAACGTGTGGCGGCAACCGTTAAAGGTTTTTCGCTGCTCGCTTCCGCCGCGCCGGGGTTTTGTCGGATAAAAATTTCGACCGACGGCGCAATCTGCGCGGAAAAGCGCGATAGCAAAACGGAATTATACACGGGCGAAAATACGGGCGAAAAAGCAAGCGAAAGCGCGGGCGTTAAAAAAACCGCGGAAATCGTCGTTAAAACGGACGGGAGAGCGGCAAGCGAGCCTGAATATATCGTAAACTCCGCGGACGGAACGGCTGTTAAAACAGAGCTTTTATCGGACGACGTTTTTCACACCGTCAGCGGCGAAAATTCGCCGCAGGGCGTACTCGCGCTTGTCAGAAAGCCGCAAAACGCGGACGCGTTGCCGGAAGGCAGCTGTGTTTTTCTCGACGGACTGCAAGACCCGTCCAACGTGGGCGCGATTATAAGAACGGCAGCCGCGGCGGGTTATGACGGCGTGCTGCTTGCCGAGTGCGCGGACGCTTACAATCCGAAAGCCGTGCGCGCTAGCATGGGCGGAATTTTCAAGGTTAAGCTTTTCGTCGGCGGCAGGGCGGAGCTTCTCGCATTAAACGACAAGCCGATTATCGTCGCGGATATGGACGGCGAAAACGCGTTTATTCCGAAAGAACGCGGGGAATTGTGCCTCGTTATCGGAAACGAAGGGCGCGGAGTTTCGGAGGAAATAAGGCGGCTTGCGAATGAAACGGTAAGCATTCCCATGCAAAACGGAATGGAAAGCTTAAACGCCGCGGTTTCGGCGGGGGTACTTATGTACGCGCTTAAAAATCGCGCAAAATAAACACGGATTATATCAACGAAATAACGGAGGAACGACATAATGTCAGGACACAGTCATTCGGCGAATATCGCCATAAAAAAAGCAAAAACGGACGCCATCAAGGGCAAAATTTTTACCAAGGTCGGCAGGGAAATCGCCGTCGCGGCTAAAAACAACCCCGACCCGAATACAAACAGCAAGCTTGCGGACGCTATCGCGAAAGCCAAATCGGTAAATATGCCTAACGATAACATTAAAAGATGTATCGCCAAGGCGGCGGGCGAGCTTTCGGGCGCGAATTACGAGGAGCTTACTTACGAGGGGTACGGACCTGCGGGCAGCGCGATTATTATCAAAACGCTTACGGATAACAAAAACCGTACCGTTGACTACGTCAGAACGGTTATGAGAAAGCACGGCGGTTCTTTGGGGAACAGCGGTTGCGTTTCGTTTACCTTTAACAATACGGGTATTATCGTCGTGGAAAGAACGCCGCAGCTGTCAGAGGACGCGGTTATGGAATACGCGCTCGACGCGGGCGCGGACGACGTGTTAAGCACGGACGACGCTTTTGAAGTTTACACCTCGCCGTCGAATTTTTCCGACGTGAGAAAATACCTCGAAGAAAAGGGGCTTAACTTTTTCGAGGCGGAAGTTAAAATGCTTCCGCAGAACAAAATCACGCTCTCAGGGGACGATCTCGTTAAGTTTAACAAGCTCGTCGACGCGCTTGAAGATTTGGACGACGTGCAGGACGTTTTCCATAACGTAGAGCTTCCCGAAGAGGACGAGGAAGAATAATTAAAAAATGCCGTATAATTTTACCTTATTTGCCTATACTTAAATTTGTCGGCGGTAAGGTAATTTTATTAAAAGGAATTTTTCGGGAAATTACCGCAAAATTACTGCCGTTTAAATACTCGAAGGTTAAGCGGCGGTAATTTTAATCCCGTTTTTCCGACGGGATACGGGGCGAATTCTCGCCCCTTTATTTTTTTGCAAAGTATTTTTTGATATTTTTAAAGGAAATTTCTTATTTTAAAGTTTTTTTCAATGTTGTTTGTGATAAAATATAACTGTGGAAATGAAGGAGGGATTTTATGAAAAAAATCGTAAAGCTTTTAACGGCGGTTATACTCGTCGTTTGCATATGCTTGGGTGTTTCCGCTTGCACGTTTATCAAAGCGGACGTGGGAGGGCCTACCGAAAACGGCGGTTCGGAAAACGGCAACACGGGTTTCGTCAGCGGCGGCGTTGGCGACGGCTCGATAGCGCCTATCTCGTATAGGGACGTGGCGTTCCGCAAAAACGAAACGGCGGATTATTCTGCCGAGGGGTACGAGAAATTATTAGCCAAAGGCGAAACCGTCGCGAGAATGAACGCCGTGTCGAAGGTTCGCGGTTCTTCCGTTGCGATTAACTGCGGAGGCGGCGCGGGTTCGGGCGTTATCGTCGATATCTGCCTCGTCGATAAAAGTGGAAACGCCACCGAAGACAAGGACGTTATTTACGTGCTTACCTGCCACCATATGATAAGCAATAAGGGCGAGATTACGGTGTATTTCCCCGATGAAAATTACAAGTATAACAGCGAAAACCATGCCTTTATCGGTCAAATCGGCGGCGCGATTAAAACGGGCGATTCGGACGCGGTAAGGCTTATCGGCGGCGATTTTAATTCGGATATCGCACTTTTAAGCGTTAATATAAGCAAAAAAGCAAAATCGGGCAGCGTTCTTTCGGAAAAACAAAAAGCCGCGATACGCGCGGCAAAGGTTCGCATTGCGGGCAACGATTATACGTCGAAAGTTGCCGAAAGCGTATTTTCGATAGGTAACCCCACCGGTACTCTTCCGGGGACTGTTTCTACGGGAACGATTGCTTACGTTGAAAGGGAAAACGTTTCGGTAAGCGATATCGGCGCAATGGTGCTTATGCAGATCGACGTCACGTCCAACCCCGGCAACTCGGGCGGCGGGCTTTATAACCTTTACGGCGACCTTATCGGCATAACCAACGCCGGCAATACTAATTATCAGAACATTAACTTTGCTATCCCCACGGTGCTTAAAAACGACGTTTCGGAAACCAAAAATCCCGAAATTACCAATCACGGCTTTAAGTATTGCGCGGAAATGCTTTTATCCACCGCAAGCGAGGATAATTACGGCTGCGTTCCGGGGAACAAGCAAAAATTCGGCTTCTCCGTTGTGGAAGAAACGCAGGTCGGCGGCAAGTATATCAAGGTCGCGGCGGTTACCGAGGACAGTCCTTCCGCAAAAGGCGGTCTTAAAACGGGCGATTTAATTACCGAAATCAGGGTGAACGACGGAGAAAACCAAAAGGTTACCGCCGTAAGCGAATTGACGGCTATCCTTAAAGGTTTGAAAATCGGCGATAAGTTCGTATTAATCGGAAAAAGACCCACCAACGGCTATTCAATGTATTACCTTGATTTTACTACGGGTGAAATCGTTTGTCAGCAGTTCTGGTTCTGCTATCTGGAAAAATAAAAAACAATCGTAAAATCGTTCAACCGAACTAACGGCGGAAAACAATTAAAGCAATAAGCTTAAAACGGCTTATAAAAGGGGGCGGCGCAAATTTGCGCCGCCCCCGAAACTTTTAAAACCGCGTGTTTTAGGTCACTGAAACTTCACGATGCCGATACTTTTTTGTTAAGCACATTATATTTAAGAATTTTTATTAAATCCCATCCATAACGTGCATATTGCGCAATTCGTTATCGTCGATTTTATCGGTAACGGAATACGCGTGCGTTTCAAGATTGTTGCAAACCGCGTCGGTTAAGTTCTGCGCCTTTAATTCGGCGATAAGTTCCGCGCAAACGCCCTCGATAATTTCGATTTTCCCGCTTGCCTCCGCCGCGGAATTCCCAAGCTCGGTCAGTCCCGAAAGAGAAGTTTCGAGGTCGGACAGCTTTGGCAGCTTCCGCATTGCCATATACGTCCACTTATAAAATGGTTGATAGCGGTTATTCAATAAAAACACCGCCGAAAGCACGTTTTTAACGAATTCAAAAACCGCAAGCTGCGCCGCGCCCGTTTCGCCGCGCGCGATAAGCCGTTCGTAATTATACTGCCCCGCCTGACCCGCAAGCGCAAGATGCGCCGCAAGCTTTTTTAAGCGCACGTCACGAGGGTAACCCTTTTTAAGAGCTTCGCGTATTTGCGAAAAATTTCCCGACGGGTCGGAAAAAACCTTGCCGTTGGTTGCGGTGGCAAGCATTTCGGGCGAGAGAAAAAGCCAGTGTTTAAGACTCTCCGGAACGCCCGCGCTTCCGATAAATTTACGATAAAAGCTTTCAATCGTCATAACGCCGCGCCTGTTTCCGCCGACGGGGGAAAGCGTTTCGCGTTTTAACCCCATAAATTCCTTGGGCAGCTTTGCGTAAGCCCGTTCTAGCTTAAACCCGAAAAGCCGCTCGTCCTCCTCGGTTATCCACAGGCAAAACCCCGCTTCGAAATCGTGGTCGCGAGAAATCTCGTCGTCAAACCCGAAACATTCCGAACCTTCGCCGACTAACCCCGCGGCAATTCTGTTCTCATATTCGGGGAAAAGCTCAGCGATAAGCTTTTCGCCGTATTCGCGGTAAAACCGTTCTGAAATTTCAAGCCCCCGCATACAACGCCTCCGATTTTTCTTTAAGCTCTTTTGCGACGAGCTCGTAACCGAAAAATTCAAACGACGGATAGCATTTTTCGTACACGAACGCGAGATAACCGTTTTGCGCAACCGTTTCGTCCGTCAACAGCCCGTAAGCCTTAAACATACAGTCGGTTATCGTATCCTTCGGCTTTCCCGTATCGTAATAAAGATGCGCGAGATTAACGTAGGTAATAGCCGCGTCGGGCTTGGCGTGCGGCTCGCTTTGCAGATTTCGTTCGCTTTCCAGAACGGCTGCCGCTTTTTTATAAAGTTCTTCCGCGCGTCCGAATTCCTTTTCGTCAACGAGCGCGAGTGCGAAATTATTGTAAAGCCCTGCGAATATCGGGTTTGTTTCGTCGTAATGTTTTCGATATATTTCAAGCGTTTTTTCGTATAGCGGCAAAGCCGAAGCGGCTTTGCCGAACGCCTTATACGCCGTCGCGATATTAAGATAAACGGTCGCAGCCGACGGCGAAGCTTCCGCCGATAAAAGCCCGATAATTTCAAGCGCGCGGTCGCAGGCGGAAAATGCAAGTTCTTGCTCGCCCGCCTTGCGGTAAACGCCTATAAGCTCGTTCACCACGGTAAGCTCGCCCTGTTTATCGCGCAAAGCTTCGGCTTCCTTCGCCCAGTATTCGAGATGTGCGCGCGCCTCCGCCGTGCGGTTTTTACCGAGAAAATCGTCAAGCCTTTCGATAATCCGCCCAACGGGTATGCGTCCGGTCGGCGCGTCCTTGTCGGGGTAATAAAACTCTTTGCCGCCGCATAGCGCGCACGACGGTTCTTTATAGTCAAATCCGTCAATCATTTTTAATCCTCCTATCAAGCGGTTTATCTCGCCGCAAAAGACTTATCGTGCGGTGCGGCTTACGTAAATACGCTTATATTTTAACGGCGAAACGCCCGTTACTTTTTTAAATGTTTTGGTAAAATAATTCGGTGTGTCGAAAGAAAGCGCGTCGGCTATCTGCGTAATGTTCATTTTCGTTTCGCGCAGCATTTTCTTCGCTTTTTCTATTTTCAACTTTGTAAAATACACCATTATCGTACTGCCCGTATCCTTCTTGAATTGTCGGAATATGTACGATTTGTTATAGTTAAGCTTGTCGCAAATATCCTGCACGCAAAGTTTTTCGTCCACTTTATCGTTAAGTACGTTGATTATGCTTTGCGATATTCTGCCGCCGAATTCTTCTTCCGGCAAAAACACTACGTCGGGGTTTTCCTTGTCCGTTTCGTCGCGCATAATGCTTATAAGCAGTATTTCGAGAAAGTTCTCCATCAGCTGCTGTCCGCCGAGCGCGGGGCGGGGCAAAAACTCCATTTTTTTCAGCTCCGGATTAGAATAGGGCAGGTTAAACGTCTTTTTGCTTTCCTCGATGATAAAATATATAAATTTAACCAGCGATTTGTCCAGCTTGATTTTTTTATTCTCAAAAAACCGCATCGCTCTGCTTTTGCACACGAAAGACATGATAAAAACGTTCGGCGCGGTTTCGCCGTTCGCGGACAGCGAGTGAAACTCGTTCGGCTTGTGAAAAAGCATTTCGCCTTGCCCGATTTTTATGGTTTTGTCGTCCGCTCTCGCCGTAACGCTTTCTTTTTCCGCGTACACCAGCTCCCAAAAATCGTGCGATTCGCCCTCGTTCGTGTAGTTCTTGTCAAACTCGAAGTAATGTATCGTTACCACCTCGTCCACGACCAAAAGCTTTTCCAGCTTGTGCTTGTAATATTTGATTTCCATCTCTTTTTTCTCCGATTTTTAGTATAAACCATTATTCGCTCTATGTCAAATTATTTTTAACCCTTACAGTGTGTATTTTTTTACCTTTTTTGTCTATTCAAGTGTATATCATTTTACATAAAAGAATGTTAAAATCTAATTTAAAGAAAACGGAGGTTTTTATTAAATGAGAGTTTTAGCGGTTGGTTGTCATCCCGACGACGTCGAAATTGCTTGTTCGGGAACGCTTGCTAAATGCGTTAAGCGCGGTGATAAGGTTATCGTTTGCCACACGTCGAGCGGGGATTTGGGTCACGTCGTTATTCCGCCCGATGAGTTAAGGGTTATGCGCGCTGCCGAAGCGAAAAAAGCGGGCGCGCTCGCGGGGATTGAGGTTATTTACGGCGGCTTCGACGACCTCGATATCTTCGATAACAACCGCCCCGCAAGGGATAAAATGGTGGAGGTTATCCGTTACGCCGACCCGGACGTTATCATTACTCATAACCCCGACGACTATATGCCCGACCATACCGCCGTCAGCCGCCTTGTTTTCGACGCGTCGTTTGCCGCGACGCTTCCTAATTATCCGCCAAAAACCGATAAACCCGCAAAGCTCGTTCCTATTTATTATATGGATACGCTTGCCGGCGTTAATTTCGTCCCCGACGAGTTCGTTGATATTTCCGACGAAATTGACTTAAAACTTAAAATGCTTAACTGTCACGAAAGCCAGATTGTCTGGATGCGTGAACACGACGGCATCGATTTCCCCGATATGGTTAAAACCTGTTCGCGTTACCGCGGCTATCAGTGCGGCGCGGAATATGCCGAAGGATTTAAAATGTGTAAGGCTTATTTGAAGGGGGTAACGAAGCGCCTGCTCCCTTAACCTTAGTAAAATCCCCTTAAAGAGTAAGGGGATTAAAGGGATATGAGGAGTGTTCAGGGATTAAAGACTGACTTTAAAAACTGCACCTTTACCACTGCACAAAAATTATATAACAGGATTGCATTTAAGTGTTTTATCCGGTAAAAAAAGAACCGAACAATTAAATAATTTAAAACATTTTTAAGGAGAAACTAATTTATGGATTTTAATTCTACCGTTAAAGGAAGCCTTTTAGAAGGATTCTATCCCCAAGGCTGGGATATGGAAAAAATCGACGCTTGTTGCGCCAACGCGCCCGAAACCATTACGGACAGGCAAAGCTTTTGGAACGACGGGTTTACGCCTGTCGAGTGCGGAAACGTTGCCGAGTTTGACGTTAAAATGGGTCACGAAATCGCCAACGAAATCAGAAAAGCCAACGCCGAAAAAAGAAAGCTTATCTTTATTCTGCCCGTAGGTCCTATGGGCATGTATAAATGGGCGGTTTATTTCCTTAAAGAGTGGAACGAAAGCTGTAGTAACGTATGGTGTTTTAACATGGACGAATGGGCTGACGCCGACGGCAATACCATTACCGGCGAAGCGTCTTTCCAAAACGCTATGGAAACGGCTTTTTATAACCCGCTCGGCGACAAAACCGTTCCCAAAGACCATAGAAATTTCGCGACCAAAGAAAACCTGCCCACTTACCCGGAAAAAATCGCGGCGTTAAGGGCGGAGGGCGCGAAGCTCGTTCTCGTTTACGGTATCGGCAGAATGTGCCATATCGCGTTTTGGGAGCCGACCATAGGCGCGGAATTCGATTCGGATAAAGAATGGCTCGAACAGCCGTACAGAATCGCGGTTAAACTTCACCCGTTGACCATCGAACAGAACGCCATTACCTCTTTTAAGTCGAGAACGACGCTCGTTCCGTGTAGAGCTAACACGATAGGTCCGAAACTTATGTTCTCCGCAGATTACGCAATCGGCGGCGCGGACGGCGCGTTATCCCGCGGAATGCAGTGGCAGGGTATGAGCTTGTGGACGACTTTAAGGTACGGCGCTACGAGATTTATCACGTCGACGTATATTCCCACGCTGCCCGGAAAGCTTTTCTACCTTAAAGAGCTTGCAGGGCCGTTAAACCCCGAAGCCAACTGATTTTCAAAACGTAAAAACTGCGCGTATACCGCGTAAATTCCTTGCCCGTAAACTCACGCTTTGTTTACGGGCATAACACAAAATTTCAGGTGAAAGCTTATGAAAAAATTTATTATGTACGGTGCAGGCAATATCGGCAGGGGCTTTATAGGTCAGTCTTTTTCGGACGCGGGTTATTCGGTGGGCTTTATCGATATCAATAAAGAGGTTATCGCAAGGCTTAACGCGGACAAAAGCTATCCCGTAAATATCGTCACCACCGGCGAAAACGTGGAAAAAATCGTTAAAAATGTATACGGTATTGACGGAACGGACGCGGAGCTGGTCGCAAACGAAATCGCTTCGTGCGATATGATGGCGACGGCTATCGGCGTAAACGTGCTTAAATTCATCGCGAAGCCTATCGCTGAAGGAATAAAAAAGCGTGCCGAGCTTAACGCCGCACCGCTCAACGTTATTATTTGCGAAAACTTAATCGGCGCGGACGCGTTCCTTAAAGGACTTGTTAAAAACGCTATACCCGAACTTGCCGATTACGTGGACGAAAACGTAGGGTTTATCGAAGCTTCTATCGGCAGAATGGTTCCCGTTATGACCGAAGAAAAAAAACAAGGCAATCCCTTGCGCGTTTACGTAGAGCCGTATAACGTTCTTCCCGTCGATAAAGCCGCTTTTAAGGGCGAACCGCCGTCAGAGGTTAAAAATCTTTATCCTTTCACGCCTTTCGACCTGTTTATTCAAAGAAAGCTTTTTATGCATAATATGAGCCACGCGCTTTCCGCTTATTTAGGCAAGTTAAGGGGGTACGAATTCATTTATCAGGCAGTTGCCGATTTCGATATCCGCTATTGCGCTTACCGTGCGCTTATTTCTTCCGCGCTTGCCGTGTCAAAGGAGAACGGTGTGGATATGCAAATGCTTATCGACCACGCCGATAACCTTTTATACAGGTTTGAAAACCGCGCGCTTGCGGACACCGTGGACAGGGTCGGCAAGGATACTATAAGAAAACTCGGCTCTAACGACAGACTCGTCGGCGCGCTTAAACTGTGCGAAAAACACGGGGTAGACGCTTCTTATATTTGTATCGGCATAGCTGCGGGTATGCTTTTCGCGCCCGAAGCGGACGAAAGCAGTAAAGAATTGTCCGCGTTCGTAAGCGAAAACGGCGTTTCGGCGGCGTTGGAAAAATATTCCGATTATCGCGGCAAGTATTGCGGGCTTATAGAAAAGCTTTACGCGGATTTAAAAGGCGGCGCGGCGCTTTCGGTATTGCTCGACCGCACGGCAACGCTTTGTAACCAAGAAATTAAGGTTTAAGAATATATACGGTAATACGTAACGGGTCGGGGACAGAATGACGTAAGGATAGAAATTGAAGCACGCTGCCGCGGAGATTACCACGTCGCTGCGCTCCTCGTAATGACGTAAAAACGTTGTATGCCAAAGGCGGTCGGTGCGCTTATTTGCGTGGGGGATAAAACGTTAAACGGAGATTATATTTATGAAAAAAGGTATCACTGTGGCGGGGAGCGTCCTCGTCGATAAGCTTAACGCTATAAGCGCATACCCGTCTGCGGGCGAGCTTACTCAAATTTTATCCGTCGGTTTGGCGGCGGGCGGTTGCGTGCCTAACGTTGCCGTCGACATTAAAAAGCTTTGTCCCGCTATTCCCGTTTACGCAAGCGGCAAAATCGGCGACGATGAGGAAGGTGTTTTCGTTAAAAACGAGCTGAAATCCGCGGGCGTCGACGTTTCCGCCGTCGTTATCGACCAAACGGAAAAAACGAGTTTTACCGACGTTATGAGCGTTAAGGGCGGCGAAAGAACTTTCTTTACTTACGCGGGGGCATCCGCGAAGTTTGGCTTTGACGACGTTTTTGCATTCGATATGTCAGAAATGCTGCACCTCGGTTACTTTTTATTGCTTAAAAAAATCGACGACGGCGACGGTCTTAAAATTTTAAAGGAAGCCAAAGCTCGCGGCGTTAAAACGTCTATCGACCTTGTCAGCGAAAATTCGGACAGGTACTCGCTTATTATACCGTGTCTTGAATATACCGACAACTTAATCGTGAACGAGATAGAAGCGGGTAAGCTTGCGGGGATTTCTAACCCTGCCGAAAATCTCCGCGCGGTTGCCGAACGGCTGACGGAATACGGCGTTAAAGAGCGCGTAGTTATTCATTTGCCCGAAAAAGGCGTGTGTTATCACGACGGGATTTTTACCGAGGTAAATTCTCTCGAACTACCTGCGGGCTATATCAAAGGCTCAACGGGCGCGGGCGACGCGTTCTGCGCGGGCGTGCTTGCGGGTATTTATAACGGTTATTCGGACGAGCGGATTTTAACTTTCGCTTCGCTTGCCGCGGCGGCGTCTTTACGGGCGGAGGACGCGACGAGCGGACTGGTTGCCGAAAGCGAACTTTACGACGAATTTAAAAATTTTAAAAGAAAAAAGTAAAAAAACGACGTAAAAACGTTTGACATATCTTTTAATTTATTGTATTATTAACGCATAAAAACAAGGAGCGGCAGATATTTGCCTCGTTATTTTATGAGAATTTTACGTAACGATGTTATGATGCGAATGTTTCTTTCCCGGGCTGAACAGCGTGGGTTTGTTGCCGTTTCATTGTAATTCGGTAAAAACTGCGTTTAACGCTCGGGAAAGTTAATTTTCCCGAGCGTTTTTTAATGCGCTCTGCCGCCCGTTATCGGTCCGCCGTCTTGTTTTTCGCTTAAAACAACGGCAAAACAAAGCCGAAAAACGGGGGACACAAAGCCGAAAACGCTGCAAAACAAAACCGAAAAACAAACGCTAAAACGAAAAAACTATTTATTAAAAGCGGTCAAAGGAGCTTAAATGATAGAAATAAAGAACCTCGGCAAAACGTTCGAGTCCAAAAACGGGAACTTCGTCGCGCTGAAAAACATTAACCTCACCGTGGAGGACGGGGATATTTACGGCATAATAGGTTTGTCGGGTGCGGGGAAATCTACGCTCGTCAGATGCATCAACTTTCTCGAACGTCCCACCGAAGGCGAGCTGTATATCGACGGCGAAAACCTGTTCGACGTTTCCAAGGACAGACTTCGCGAGATCAGAAGAAAGGTTACGATGATTTTTCAGCAGTTTAACCTTTTGCAGCAGAGAACCGTTCTTAAAAACGTAGAGCTTGCGGGCGAAATTTCGGGCGAGAAGGATAGAACGGAAAAGGCGAAACGGCTGTTGGAAACGGTCGGGCTTGCGGACAAGCTTAACTCTTATCCGTCGGAACTGTCCGGCGGGCAACAGCAAAGGGTGGCAATCGCAAGGGCGTTGATGACCGACCCGAAGGTGCTGTTATGCGACGAGGCAACCTCCGCGTTAGACCCCGAAACCACCCATTCTATATTAGGGCTGTTAAAGGATTTAAACAAAAAGCTGGGACTTACCATCGTTATCATTTCTCACCAAATGTCGGTTATAGAAGCCGTTTGCAATAAAGTGGCGATTATCGACAAGTCGGAAATCGTGGCGAACGGTTCGCTCGCGGAAGTGTTTTTATCCCCGCAGGCGTCGGTTGCGAAGCGTCTTATTTATTCGGGCAGGGTGCATACGGGCGTTAAAGGCGAAAAGTTCGTTAAGCTGATGTTCGACGGCGAGATAGAACAGCCCGTTATAACAAATATAATTCAGCAATGCGACATACTGCTTTCGGTGTATTACGCCGAAACGAAAGTGATAAACGACAAAACTTACGGACAGATAATTTTCAGACTGCCGTATTACGAAGAAGATATCGACAAGCTTAACGCGTATCTCGATAAAGAGGGTATCGCGCACGAGGAGGTGGATAGCGATGAACTTTATTGACGTAGCGCAGATGACGGGCGAAACGCTTTTAATGACCGTCCTTTCCACGTTGTTCGCGTATCTTTTGGGACTTCCTTGCGGAATACTCCTTAACGTTACGTCGAAAAACGGACTTAAACCGTGTAAATGGCTTAACTTCACCGTCGGGCTGATAGTAAACATACTCCGTTCCGTGCCCTGCCTAATAATCATTGTGGTATGTATCCCTTGGTCGAGAGCTTGGTTCGGTAGGGGAACGGGCGAGTGGTACACGATTTTAATCCCCATGACGGTGTGCGCGTTCGGATTCGTTTCGAGAATGGTAGAGCAATCGTTAGCGGAAGTCCCCGCGGGGGAGATAGAGGCGGTAAGGTCGCTCGGCGCAACCGATTTTCAGTTGATAAAAAAGGTGCTTTTACCCGAAGCGCGCGTATCGCTTATAACGGGCGTGGCGGTCGTTATGGTAAGCATATTAGGTTACACGTCGTTTGCGTATAACATCGGCGCGGGCGGTTTAATATCGGGCATATACACGTTTTACACGAGAAACACGGGCAACTATATGACCTCACTGCTCTTCTGGGTACTTATAATTATCGTGGTAGCTATAGTCCAACTCGTTCAGGAAGCGGGACTTGCAATAGCAAAAAAATTAGACAAAAGGAGATTATTAAAATGAAAAAATTTACAAAAGTGTTCGTTTCACTTGCGTTATGCCTCGTAACGGTTTTGTCCGTCGGCTCGTTTGCGGCTTGCGGAAATAACGCAAAAACCATTAAAGTTTGCGCTTCGGAAGTTCCCCACGCGGAGGTTTTGAACGGCGTCGTTAAAGGAATCCTTAAAGAAAAGGGCTATAAGCTCGAAGTTAAGGTTATCGACTGGGAGCAGCAAAACGACGCGGTGTCCAAAGGCGATTACGACGCAAACTATTTCCAACACGTTCCTTATCTCGAAGAGTATACGGGTACTCCCGAACTGTTCGCCGCGTGTAAAGTTCACTACGAGCCGCTCGGAATTTATTACGGAAAAGCCGCGAAAGGCACGCCCGTTACCGACGGAAAAACCTTTATAATCTGCGGCGACAAGTCCAACGCCGTGAGAGCGTTCCAGCTTTTGGACGCGAAAGGCGTTATTTCGAAAGAGGTCGAGGGAGATAACTATCCCGTTAAAGACGACGGAAAGCTTAACATAGGCAAAGCGGCTCAGTCATGGACGAATAAAGCGGGCGACGTTACCGTAAAGCTCATTGCCGAAAACCTGCTTGTTTCTTCCCGCGGGGATTACGATTTTGCGCTGTTGCCCTGCAACACCGCTTATACGGGTAAAGTTTCCGCCGACCAGCGCGCTGCCGTCGAGGATGACAAAGCGCAGGTGGAAGGCAATGCAAATATCATTGCCGCAAGAAAGGACGATTATAAGAACAACGCGGATTATAAAGCAAAAATCGACGTTCTGGTTGACGCTATGCTCTCAAAAGAGGTTTCAGACTTTTTCAAAGATAAGTATCTCGGAGCGATGACTTGCGATAAGACCACGCAAATCGATTTGAGAAAATGATTAAAAAAAATCCGCATAACTGAACGTATAAAATTATCCGCGCCGCGGTGTGTTTTTCGCACCGCGGCGTCAGTTTTTTTTCGTTTAGTATTGCTGTATCGCGTATAAGTCGTCCTTTTTACATAACGAGGCATATAAAACACGCGAACATACAGGATGCGAACGACGCCGCAAGCGAGATTATAACGGGGGTCAGCAGGTTTCGTTTTTTCGCGCCGGCAAAGTATACCGCGGCGATGTAAAACACAGTTTCGGACGAGCCGTAAATTACGCAAGCCGCGCGCGCAAAATAACTGTCCGCGCCGTATTCGGTAAAAATTTCAGACAGCATCGCAAGCGCGCCGCTTCCCGAAAACGGCTTTATTAAAACGAGGGGAGTCAGCTCGTCGGGGATTCCGAGAATACTGAATAACGGCGACAAAAAGCGCGTCAGCATTGCGGAAAGTCCGCTTTTTTCAAACAATTCGGTTAAAACGAATATGCTTACGAGAAAGGGGAAAACGGACGCGGCAAGCGGAAGCGCGGATTTTGCACCCTCGGTAAACGCGTCGTAGGGCTTGACCTTTTTTATCGCGCCGTAAACGAATATCGCGATAAAGATTACGGGGATTACGTAAGCGGACATGTTATTTCCCCTTTTTTACGAAGATTTTAACAAGCAATACGCCGATTACGCTCGATAAAAGAGTGGCGAGGATAGTCGGCAGAATGATGTCGGACGGGGCGGCAGAACCCGACTGCGTTCTCAATGCCAGCACGGACGATGGTATCAGCTGTACGCTCGTCGCGTTAATCACGAAAAACATCGTTACGGCGTAATCTGTGCCGGGGTATTTGTCGAGTTCGCGCACGGCGTTTATGCCCATAGGCGTAGTCGCGCCGCTCATTCCCAGGATATTAGCGGAAACGTTAAGCGAGATAAACTCGTTTGCGGAATCGGGCAGCTTGCCGAACAACAGCTTGTTTATCGGACGGAGAGTTTTTGCAAGCTTATCCGACAGCCCCGTTTTTTCCATAATCTTAAACACGCCCAGCCACACGGCGTAAGCGACGAGCAGCTTTGCGGTTAAATAGAGAGCTTTCTCTCCGCCGCCCAAAAAGGACGCCAGCACCGCGTCCGGCTCGCGAATTAACAACAATGCGGCGGAAATTATGCTCACCGCTCCGAAAATAACGTTCATAATACAAATTATGTTCGATATTTCTTGAATATGAAAGCAAAATGTGGTAAAATATAATAAAACGTTATTAAGAGGCAGATAAATTGAAAGAAAAGTTTTATATGACGACGGCGATAGCATACGCTTCGGGCAAGCCGCACATCGGCAACACTTACGAAGCGATACTTGCGGACGCGGTCGCAAGGTTTAAGCGTAAACAGGGTTACGACGTGTTTCTTCAAACTGGTACGGACGAACACGGGCAGAAAATCGAGGAAATCGCCAAGTCCGCAGGCAAAACCCCGAAGCAACACGTGGACGAGGTTGCCGCGGAAATTAAACGGCTGTGGGACTTGGTGGGCGTCTCTTACGATAAGTTTATCAGAACGACGAACGAAGAACACGAAAAACAGGTTCAGGCGATTTTTAAAAAGCTTTACGAGCAGGGCGATATATATAAAGGCTCTTACGAGGGCTGGTATTGCACCCCGTGCGAAAGTTTCTGGACGGAAAGTCAGCTCGTCGACGGCAAATGCCCCGATTGCGGCAGGGAAGTAAAAAAAGCCAGGGAAGAAGCGTATTTCTTCAAAATGAGCAAGTACGCGGACAGGCTGTTAAAGTATTACGAGGATAACCCCGATTTTATCGTTCCGCTTTCGCGCAAAAACGAAATGGTAAACAACTTCTTAAAGCCGGGACTTCAGGACCTCTGCGTTTCGAGAAGCACCTTTAAGTGGGGAATCCCCGTCGATTTCGACGACAGACACGTGGTTTACGTGTGGCTTGACGCGCTTGCAAACTATATTACCGGCATCGGCTATAACGCGTACGGCGAAAGTTCCGCGCAGTTTAACGAGCTTTGGCCTGCCGACGTGCATATTATCGGCAAAGATATTATAAGGTTTCACGTTATTTACTGGCCGATTTTCTTAATGGCGCTGGGGCTTCCGCTGCCCAAAAAGGTTTACGGACACGGCTGGCTTTTGCAGGAAGGCGGCAAAATGAGTAAGTCCAAGGGTAACGTGATTTACGCCGACGACCTCGTGTCCTTTTTCGGCAGGGACGCGGTCAGGTATTACGTTCTTACCGCAATGCCGCAGGATAACGACGGGCTTATTTCGTGGGAAGCGGTTATCGATACGGTTAATTCCGATTTGGCTAACGTTTTGGGCAATCTCGTCAGCCGTACCGTCGCTATGATTAACAAGTATTTCGGCGGAACGGTATCCGATAAGGGTGCGGCGGCGGAGGTAGACGGCGAGCTGAAAACGCTTGTAAGTTCCGCGTATAAAAAGACTTGCGACAAGATGGACGAGTACAGAATTTCCGACGCGCTGTCAGAAATTTTTGCCGTATTCCGCAGGGCTAATAAGTATATAGACGAAACCACGCCCTGGATACTCGCGAAAAACGAGGAGGAAAAGGACAGACTCGAAACGGTGTTATATAATCTTGCCGAAAGCGTCGTTACGGGCGTTTCGCTGTTAGCTCCGTTTATGCCCGACACCGCCGAGAAAGCGGCTGCGCAGTTCGGCGTTTCGTTAAAGAGCTTCGACTCGTGCGCGGATTTCGGCACGCAAAAGGCTTACACGGTCACGCAAAAGCCCGATATGCTTTTCGCAAGGCTTGACGGGGCTGCTGTTATGGAAAAGGTGAACGCAATGCTCGAAGCGCGCAAAGCCGCCGCGCAAGCGGAAAAGGACGGCGCGAACGAAAAAGGCGGGGCGGCGGATAATAAAACGAAGGAAAGCGGCGCAAAACCCGCAGACGGCGCAAAGCCGAAGCTTCACGAACACACGGAAAAGCCGCAGATAGATATCGACGATTTCGGAAAGGTTCAGCTTAAAATCGCCAAGGTTATCGCTTGCGAAAAGGTTGAAAAAAGCAAAAAGCTGTTAAAGCTTACCGTTAAGCTCGGCGAAGAAGAAAGGACGGTCGTTTCGGGCATTGCGCACAAGTATTCGCCCGAATATCTCGTCGGCAAAAAGCTTGCTATGATAACCAACTTAAAGCCCGTTAAGCTTTGCGGCATAGAAAGTCAGGGAATGATAGTTTGTGCGGAAGACATGGACGGCGACGTAGCTTTCCTTTCGCCCGAACACGATATTGCGGACGGCAGCGAAATTTTTTAACGGGGCGGCGGCATGTATATCGACACGCATTGTCATTTAGACGATGAAAAAATAAAGAATTCTCTGCCCGAAAAAGTGAACGAATTTCTCGCGGCGGGAGTTACGCGTGTAATCGACGTAGGTTGCGACGCGGACACGTCCGTTCTCGTTAAGGAGCAAGCCGAAAGCTTCCCTTGCGTGTATTTTGCCGCAGGCTTTCACCCGATGGACGTAAAGCGTTACGACGAACGGGGCGAAGAGGTTATTCGCGGGCTGTTAAAACACGAAAAATGCGTTGCGGTCGGTGAAATCGGGCTCGATTATTACTGGAATAAAGACGACAAAGCGCGGCAAAAGGAATGTTTTATCCGTCAGCTCGAAATCGCTTGCGAAAACAAGCTTCCCGTAAACGTTCACGTTCGCGACGCGATGGGCGACGCGCTGGAAATTTTAAAACAAAACAAAAATAAGCTCGTGTACGGCGGGGTTATGCACTGCTTTGCGGGCAGCCGCGAAATCGCCGCGGAAATGCTTAAACTCGGTATGTATATCTCGTTCGGCGGAACGCTTACTTTTAAAAACGCGCGCAGCGCGCCCGAGGTGGCGGCGTTCGTACCCGAGGATATGCTTTTAACCGAAACTGACAGCCCGTATCTTGCGCCCGAACCGCTGCGAGGCACGGTGAATACTCCGAAAAATATTCCGTTAATAGTCAGACGGCTTGCCGAATTGCGACGCGTTGACGAGATTAAACTTGCCGCTCGGATTATGAATAACGCGGAAACGCTGTTTCCGAAACTTAAATAAAAAAAGAAAACGAAACCTAAAAAAGGCTTCGTTCTCTTTTAGTCATTAGTGAAACGCTTTCGGGTAAGGGATTTCCTTACGGAATTATTATGGTCGGGTTTTTGCGTAATATGCGCGAAACGAGAATGAAAACAAGGTAATTTATGGAAAAAGATTTAAGGCGGCTTTTAAGTAAATACGGCTTAACGTTCAAAAAGGCGTTCGGGC
The DNA here is from genome assembly GCA_958421945.1 of uncultured Eubacteriales bacterium. GTDB lineage: Bacteria > Bacillota > Clostridia > Christensenellales > Borkfalkiaceae > UBA1259. The sequence goes on from CATZMZ010000001.1 coordinate 55,792, forward strand.
AGAATTTTTTGTCCGACGAACGGCTGCTCGGCACAATCGTCGAGAAAGCGGGCGTTACCGCGGAGGATACCGTTATAGAAATAGGCTGCGGCGCGGGGACTTTAACGCGTGAGCTTGCGTTGCGTGCCAAAAAAGTTATCGGTTACGAAATCGACCGCTCCTTAAAACCGCTTCTTTCGGACGTTTTAAGCGAATTCGATAACGTTAAAATCATTTATAAAGACGTTATGAAGGAGAGCGTCGAAAGCTTACAGAAGGAAGCGGGCGGCTGCTATAAAATCGTCGCAAACCTGCCTTATTACATTACCACGCCTATCGTTATGCGCTTTCTCGAAAGCTCGGATATGCTTCTTTCGATGTCCGTTATGGTGCAGGAGGAGGTTGCAGAAAGATTCGTCTCTTTGCCCGATTCGCCAGAATACGGCGCGATTACCGTCGGCATTAACCTGCGCGGTTACGCCGAAATCGTCGAGAGAGTCCCGCGGGAAATGTTCACGCCCGCGCCTAACGTGGATTCCGCCGTCGTTAAAATAACGCTCGCACGCGACAAGTTCCGCGGCACGGACTTTGCCGCTGTCAGGGAAACCGTTAAGGCGGCGTTTTCAAGCAGAAGAAAAATGCTCGTCAATAACCTTATGAATTTTTATAAGCTCGCGCGCGCGGACGCCGAAAAAGCGCTTATCGCCGCGAATATTCCTCTCACCGCAAGGGGCGAAGCCCTTTCCGCCGAGGAGTTTATCAGGCTTTCGGAGGAGTTGAAACATGTTTAACGAGGACAAAACGCCGTTACGTGCGGACGGTTCGGAGAAAAAAACTTTGGTCGTAGCGAGCGGAAACGCAGGAAAAATTCGCGAAATCGCCGCGATTTTAAGCGAATATAACGTGGTCGGGTATAAGCGACTCGGGTTTACGGAAGAAATAGAGGAAACGGGCGAAAGCTTTTACGAAAACGCGCTGATTAAAGCCAAAACCGTTTCGGACGCGCTCGGACTTCCCGCGCTTGCGGACGATTCGGGACTTTGCGTGGACGCGCTTCACGGCGCACCTGGGATTTACAGCGCACGTTACGCGGGCGACGGCAGCGACGAAAGCAATATCGATAAGCTGCTTTTAGCTATGAAAGACGAAAAGGACAGATCGGCAAAGTTCGTATCCGCGGTGGTTCTGTATTACCCCGACGGAAAAATCGTTTTCGCACAGGGCGAAACGGAGGGTGAAATTTTGTACGAGCGCAAGGGGACGGGCGGATTCGGTTACGACCCCGTGTTTTTCAGCAAAGATTTAAATAAAAGCTTCGGGGAAGCTTCCGCTTTCGAGAAAAACGCCGTTTCGCACAGGGGCAGGGCGTTAGCCGCTTTGCGTAATAAGCTTTAAAAACAAAAAATCGGGCTAAACCCGATTTTTATGCTTTTAAAACCAAACCGACGGTAAAAACCGCCCGCAGCCGAACTTACGCCCTTTCGACTTTGCCGCTCTTTATGCATCTGGCGCAAACGTACTCTTTAGAAGTAGTACCGTCCGCGGTTTTGATATTGATTTTTTGAAGATTGGCTTCGTAAGATCTCGGAGCTTTACGGTTGGAGTGGCTGACCGTGTTGCCGGATAATTTGCCTTTACCGCATACGCTGCAAACTTTACTCATATTCTTATCCTCCGCAGGAAAATTTTTAACACAAGATACTTTAACATATTATCGGATAAAAAGCAACGGTTTTAGGGGAAAAAAATAAAAAATTACGTCATTTTCGCGCCGGACGCCCGTAAGAACGTAAAATATTTAAATTTTACGGCTTAAAAACTTGCAAATTAAGTGTAAATATTGTAAAATATCATTATCGCTTATAATAGAGGTTCTTATGTCCGTTAAAACGAACAACATTTACGGAAAAATCGTAATCTCAGATAATACGATAGAACGCTTTGTTTCAAAGGTCGCCGCAGACTGTTACGGAATCGTCAGATTCGTCCCGGCGAATCTTTTTGATGCAATCGTAAGTTTTTTCAAATTCGGCACGGGGGTTAAGGGGATTAAGGTTCACTCCTCCGGTGACAGAATTTTTATCGATGTTTCCGTTATCGTTAAATACGGGGTTTCGGTTAAGGCTGTTATAGACGCCTTAAAAGAATCGGTCAAGTATAAAGTGGAAAAATTTACCGGTATGATTGTCGATTCTATTAACGTTCTGGTTATGGACGTCGATAAATAAGCGTTTAATAAAAATATTTTCCTTAATTATAACAGGAGTGTATAATGCAAAAAACGATAAACGGAGCAATGCTTCGGTCTATGATACTGACCGCTGCAAAGGTTCTTGAAATAAACAGGGTTGCCGTTGACTCTCTCAACGTATTTCCCGTACCCGACGGCGATACGGGTACTAATATGTCGCTTACTCTGCAATCGGCAGTTAAGGAACTGGTTAACTGCAACAGCAACAAAATTTCCGCAATTTCGGACGCGGTGTCGCGCGGTGCGCTTCGCGGCGCGCGCGGTAACTCGGGCGTTATTACCTCGCAGATTTTAAGGGGTATGTGCAACGTCTTTAAGAAGGTGGAAGAAATTGACGTTAAAACCTTCGCGCAGGCACTTATGACGGGTGCGGAGGTCGCGTACGGCGCGGTCAGCAAGCCCAAGGAAGGCACGATGCTTACCGTTATCCGTATGATTGCCGAAAACGCACAGACCACGAGAAGAAGGCACGTTGATTTTGAAACTTTCCTGCCCGAAATCATCAAAGCGGGCAACGAAGCGGTGGACCTTACCCCGAGCCTTTTGCCCGTTCTTAAAAAAGCGGGCGTGGTTGACGCGGGCGGAAAGGGCTTGATGTGCATATTAGACGGTATGTATAAAGCCGTTATCGGCGAAACCGTCAGCGCGGATATTGAAATTTCCGACGCCAAATCGAGCGAAACCGCGATGGAACACGCCGACATTATGAGTCTTGGCAGTATCGAGTTCGCTTATTGTACGGAATTTTTTATCATAAACCTTAAAAAACAAACCACGATGGCGGACATAGAACGGTTTAAGGAATTCCTGATGACTATCGGCGATTGCGTTATCGTTATCGGCGACCTCGAATTCGTTAAGGTTCACGTCCACACGAATCAACCGGGCGTCGCGCTTTCAAAGGCTTTGGCTCTCGGTGAGCTGGATAAGCTTAAAATCGAAAACATGCTCGAACAAAACCGCGCGCTTATGAAGAAGTACGAGGAAGAGAAAAAGGAAATGGGCATGATGAGCGTTTCCGCCGGCGACGGTATTTCCTCTATCTTTAAAGACCTTATGGTCGATTCGGTTATCGAGGGCGGGCAGTCGATGAATCCTTCCTCAAGCGACATTGCGGACGCCGTTCAGAGAATTAACGCGGAGAACGTTTTCGTTTTCCCCAACAACAAGAACATTATTCTTGCGGCGGAGCAGGCTAAATCGCTCGTCGAAAACAAGACGATTCACGTTATCCCGACTAAAAATATTCCGCAGGGCTTTTCAGCCGCGCTCGCCTTTAACCCCGACTTATCCGTGGACGAAAACAAGGCGAATATGATTCACGCGCTCGATTCGGTTACTGTCGGGCAGGTTACCTACGCCGTCAGAAATACCAAGCTTTACGGCTTCGATTTAAGGGTCGGCGACATTATGGGTCTTGATAACAAGAAAATTCTTTCCACCGGCAAGGACGTGGGCGAGGTTACGCTTAACCTTATCGAAAAACTGCGCAGCGACGAAGAAATGATTACTCTTTATTATGGCAAGGACGTTAAAGAGGAGGACGCGGAAGCTCTTGCCGCCGTTATCCAAGAACAGTATCCCGATTGCGACGTGGAAATTCATTACGGCGGTCAGCCTATCTATTATTATTACATTGCTTTGGAATAATACGTTGCTATGTAATAATTGCCGTAAACGCAGTACGGGCAAACGCTCGCGCTTCGCAGTGATATTTGCCTGACGGCAAGTTATAGGAATTTGCGGTTGTATTTGTCTGACGGCAAGATGAGATTTTATTTAATAATACTTTGGCAAAGCCGAAACATATCTTTCAAATTCGTTTGAAAAAGTAATCGGCAGGCTACGTTTCTTCTGGAAACAAACGAAAAGGATAGAAATATTTTGCTATCCTTTTATATTTTCCGAAAATCCTTTGGGGTTTGTCGTAAACGGCATTGTTTCTCTTTTTTGTTTAATTCGTGCGTAATAGGTTAACAGGTATTTAACGCATTATCGCGAGGGGCTTTATGGAACTTACAAAAATACGCGGCATAAGCGAAAAGCGCGCCGAGGACCTGAATAAAATGGGCGTTTTCGATACGGGCGATTTGCTCCGTTGTTTTCCGCGCGCCTATCTCGACATGCGTTTTAAACAACCGCTCAAATACGCCTATAACAACGACGTGGTGCTTACCGTCGGCAGAGTTATAAGCGTTCCCGTGGCGCGGTATTTTCGTCGCGGGGGCATGGTTAAGGTCGCGTGCGAACAGGAAGGGTTTGTTTTTTCGGTGGTTTGGTTCAATCAGCCGTACGTGGCGGGCAGGCTTAAACCCGGTGAGGAATATCTCTTTTACGGCAGGGTTAAAAACGACGGACTTTCCGTTTCGCTTACCAACCCGTCTTTCGAACTTTGCGAAAATGCGTACCGCCTTAAAGGGATAGTTCCGCAATATAAAATCAAGGGCGGCTTAACTCAAAAAATTATGCGCGACGCCGTTCGGCTTGCCGTGGACCTGGAAAAACCGCAATCGGTTATTCCCGAGGCGTTAAGGAAAAAATACGGCTTATCCGATTTGTACGCCGCTTATCGCGAGGTTCACAACCCGCAAAGCTTCGACGCGGAAAAGAAAGCCGCCGACAGAATCGCCGTGGAGGAATATTTCGCGCTTATCTCCGCTTTTAAGTATATTAAAGGTGGCAGAGAACAGGTCAGAATTCACCGTTACGACTGTAACGAACGGGAATTGCTTAAATTTATTTTCGACCGCTTTCCGTTCGAGTTTACCGACGGACAGAAAAAAGCCGTAAACGAAATTTACGCCGATATGACGGGTTCGTCCGTTATGAACAGGCTTATGCAGGGGGACGTCGGCAGCGGCAAAACCGCCGTGTCCATGTGCGCCGTTTTCATCGCGATAAAAAGCGGGTATCAGGCGGCTTTTTTAGCACCTACCGAGGTTCTTGCGCGGCAAAATTACGAGGCGGCAAAACGCGCTTTCCCCGATTATAACGTGGAACTTTTAACCGGTTCTAACACCGCCAAAGAGAAAAAAGACATAAAAGCCGCGCTTAAAGACGGGTTTATTAACGTTATCGTCGGCACGCACGCGCTGCTTACCGAGGATACGGAGTTTAAAAGGCTTTCCCTTTGCGTTTGCGACGAGCAACAGCGTTTCGGCGTTGCTCAAAGAAGCAGTCTATTAAATAAAGGAGTTACGCCCGACGTTCTGGTTATGAGTGCGACGCCCATTCCGAGAACGTTATCGCTTATTTTTTACGGCGATTTGGATATTTCCACTATTTCCGACAAGCCTAAAATGCGCGTTCCCGTGCAAACTAATATCGTTCCGTCAGAAAAATATTCGGATATGCTTAATTTCGTCCGCAACGAAGCCAAAGAAGGCAGGCAGGCTTATTTCGTTTGTCCCAAAATTGACGGCGACGAGGAAGGCGAAATAATCAGCGCGACCGAGCTTTACGAGGAGCTTAAAGAAAAACTCGCGCCCGTTTCGGTAGGTCTTATGCACGGCAAAATGAAGGAAAAAGAAAAAAATCAGGTAATGAGCGATTTTAAGGCCAAAAAATTCTCCGTTCTCGTTTCCACCACGGTTATAGAGGTAGGGGTTGACGTCCCGTCCGCATCCGTTATGGTCATTTACAATGCGGAACGGTTCGGACTTTCGCAAATTCATCAGCTTCGCGGCAGGGTGGGCAGGTCGGATATTAAAAGCTATTGTTTTCTGCTTTCGTCCGCTAAAAATCCCGAGGCGGTCGAACGGCTTAAAATAGTTAAGGATAATTCGGACGGTTTTAAAATTTCCGAATACGATTATAAATTGCGCGGCTCGGGCGATTTTATGGGCGGCAGGCAAAGCGGAAAATTTATGAGCGACCTCGGCGCGTTAAATTACGACTCCGAAGCCATCTTCCTCGCGAAAAAAATCAGCGACGAAACGTTCGAGCGCGGCGAAAATTCCGAGGCGATTAAAAACGTGGCTATCCGCAAGTACCAAAAACTTAAAGATATTTCTATGAATTGAATATTAAAAAACAATTCTTCGGACTGATTATATAATATCGATTATATAGTATTACGGCAATTAAACGGCGCGGGCATTTGCTTTTTCGGCAAATGCCCGCGCTTGATTATCATCGTTTTTCTTTTGCTTTTTATATAGTATATAATGTATATATAGTATATAACGTATTACGTTTTGCGATAGTGCGTTAAAAAATTATTTCACTCTGTCCAGAAAGTACCAAAAAATCACAAGCCCCTGCAAGGGTATGCCGATAAGATAAAGCTTCCACAGGTTGCTTACCGACGACGGCACGAATATCGCGACGGACAGGTGAACTGCCATCAGCATAGACCACACCAGAAAGGATACGGAAATTTTATTCAGCAGTTTTTTGCCCCAAACCGCGGTTAAAACCGTCAGCACGATAAACGATACGGGCAGCGCGTAAATAAACGATAACCACGTTTCTTTAAGTTGCGGAACGATTATTTCTATAAAAGAATAACCGCAAATCGCCACGAGCCACACAAGCCCCACCGAGCATAAACTTATCATAAGCCGCTTTTTAGACGCGCGCCTCTTTTCCGTTTTAATAACGAACGTGCCTTCTTTGGGTTCTTCCACGAGCGCGTCCACGGTAGTCCCGAAAAACTCCGCAATATTTTTAAGCGCGTAAATATCCGGCACGGATTCGCCGCGTTCCCATTTCGAAACCGCCTTATCGGTATAATTCAATTTTTCCGCAAGCTCTGCCTGCGTAAGCTTCGCGTCTTTTCTGTATCTTGTAAGATTAACCGCAAAATTCTCTTTCAAATCCATACTTTTATATTTTATCATATAAAAAAATTTAAATCAAACGTTTAACTTGCCTTTCTTTTTTCCTGCGTGTCGGGCAGCTTATAGAATAAAAACATATATTATTCACTTTTTTATTCAAAAATATACATATTATTCAAAAATTTATGAAAATATTTTTAAAAACATGCAAAAAGTAGTTGACAAAGGGGAAAATAAGGGCTATAATAGCAACTGTAAAAACGAAGAGGACGGCGGACAAAAAAAACAACGCGCCGCCGAAGGAGAAAAATTATGAAAAAGATTTTAACACTTATTATGACTGCGATACTCGGTATTGCCTGCGTATTCGGTTTAACCGCCTGCGGAGAAAAGAAAGACGACGGAAAGGAAGAACAAAAAACGTTTACCGTTTTGACAAATTGTCCGTTTGAACCGTTCGAATACACCGAAAACGGCAAGATTTACGGTATAGATATGGAAATCGCCGCAGGGTTCGCAAAAGAAAAGAATTACAAACTCGTAATCAAAAATATCGATTTCGACGCTATCGAAAGTCAGGTAAGCGCAGGGTACGGCGATATAGGCATGGCGGGTATGAGTATTACCCCGGAGCGTCTCGCGTCGTTTGCATTCTCTGACGAATACTATTCCGCGTCGCAGGTGCTTCTCGTTAAAGCGGACGATACGAGTTTCGACGCATGTAAAACCAAAGCAGAGGTTGACGAGGTATTAAAAACCAAAGCGAAACTCGGTGCGCAATCGGGAACTACCGGATTTTCATACATCGTTGAAGATTTAGGACTCGAACAGAGCAAGCAGAAAGGTTATGACGACGGACAGACCGCAGCTATGGACTTAATTAACAACAACGTTGACGTCGTTATCATTGACGAAGCTCCCGCAAATGCGTTGCAGACTAATATGAAAGGGCTTAAAGTCATAAACGTTAAGCTTACCGATGAAAAATACGCGTTCCTTATCAAAAAAGGCAACGACGAACTCGTTAAAAGTATTAACGGTTATCTCGCCAAAATTAAAGAAAACGGCGAGTTCGATAAAATCGTAAACAAATATAACGGCGGCGAAGGCGAAAAAATCGGTTACAGCTTCGTTGACGAAAACAAGTGATATTGAAGAATAATAAGATTACGAAGATGTCTCCCGCTTTACGGCGAGAGGTATCTTCGTATTTAAGAGGTTTGTATGAGCATTGAACAATGGGAAGTATTTTTTAAAACACTTTCCACGCCATTTTATAAAGCGTTCGTTTTACGCGGTTTATTTATTACGTTAAAAATAGCGTTTCTCGGGTTTATTCTGGGCGTATTTTTGGGAACGATTCTCGCTTTGATACAAGTTGCGTACAATAAAAACGTAATCGTCAAAATTCTTGATAAAATATGCAAAGCATACGTTGCATTGTTCCGCGGTACGCCGATGGTGGTTCAGTTATTGCTTGCGTATTACGTTTTGCTTCCGCTTCTTTCCGTAAGCAACGTCAACAGCGAAACCGTCGGAATAATAGTGTTCGGAATGAATTCTGCGGCTTACGTTTCCGAAATAATGCGCGGAGGAATCAATTCGGTTGACGGCGGGCAGTTGGAAGCCGGACGAGCGCTGGGGCTTGCTTACACGACGACCATGGTTAAAATAGTTATTCCGCAGGCATTTAAGAATATTTTGCCCACGTTAGGAAACGAATTGATTACCCTTGTAAAGGAAACGTCGGTTTTAAGCTTTATAGTCGTCAGCGACCTTTACACGTCGTTAAAAACGCTCGGCAAAGAAATTTACAATCTTACGCCTCCCTACATTTTTATGGCGCTAATCTATATCGTAATCGTTTTCATTATAACGCTTATAATCAGGGCGATAGAAAAGGCGCTTGCAAAAAGCGACAAAAACGGCGGAGCAACGGTAAAAACCAAGGCGGGTAAAAAAGCATGAACAACGACGTAATTTTATCTGTTAAAAATCTGACTAAATCTTTCGGCAACGTACAAGTGTTGAAGGGAATCGATCTTGACGTGCATAAAGGGGAGGTTATAGCGATAATCGGTCCTTCGGGCTGCGGAAAATCCACTTTACTCAGATGCCTTAATTGTATGGAAGACCCCTCGTCCGGTACGATTATGTTTGACGACGTGGATATTGCCGACGTTAAGGTGGATATAAACGTTCACCGCAGGCATATCGGTATGATTTTTCAGCAATTTAACCTGTTTAACAACAAAACGGTACTGAAAAACATGACGCTTGCGCCCATTTATATAAAGGTAAACGAGGCGCGCAAAAAGAAACTTACCAACTTTTTTATCCGTATAACTAATCTGTTTAAAAGCAAAGACGCAAAAAAACAACCGTTAAACGTGATTCCGAAAAAGGCGATTGTTGCCGAAGAAAACGAAAAGGCGATGAATCTTCTGAAAAAAGTCGGGCTTGAAGATAAGGCTGACGTTTATCCGTCCACGCTTTCGGGCGGGCAGAAACAGCGTATCGCTATCGTGCGCGCGTTAATGATGAATCCCGAAGTTATTCTGTTTGACGAGCCGACGTCCGCACTCGATCCCGAAATGGTGGGCGAGGTTCTCGAACTTATGAAAAAACTCGCCAACGACGGTATGACGATGGTCGTCGTTACACACGAAATGGGCTTTGCAAAAGAGGTTGCTTCCCGCGTGCTGTTCGTTGACGAGGGAGTTATAAAAGAGGAAAACACCCCCGCGGAGTTTTTCGCTCACCCCAAAAACGAAAGACTTAAAGAGTTCTTGTCCAAGGTGCTTTAACCGTTCGGGGAAAGTTTACCGATTTTTAACGAGGTTAAATGATAAGGTTTTGTTAAATAAAGTTTTCTTTAACGAAATTTTTAAATAATGTTTTAATTTCTATAACCGACGGCGTTGCTAAAACAGCAACGCCGTCAGTTTATAAACGCCCAGAACAATCAGAATCAGCGGCGGAATAAAATCGAACTTATCGAATTTTTTAACGAGCGGCGTTTCGGACAGAACGATACCCGCGGCAATCATCAGCGCGTGCATGGCGGCAATGGTTAGCGGTACGTAAAACGCGTTTATTCCCATCAGGGCAAGGGAAAGGTTTGCCGCCGCGCCGTCAAGTCCCACGGCAAAACCCGTTACGAGCGACTGCTTTAACACGTTTTTTCCGTCAAGCTTCGTTTCGCCGTCCCGCTTGAAAAGATTGTACACGCCGACGCCGATTAGAATTATTCCTCCGAGGCTCGCCGCCCTTTCGGTTATGTAATCTTGAAGAAACAGCGCGAGGTAGTTGGTGAAAAGACACATTATATAAACGGTTAATGCAATCCCCGCGACGAGTGTCAGCTTCTTTTTTCCCAAAAACGAAAGCGAAAACCCGCACACGAGCGAATCTATGCTCACCGTGAACGCCGTAAGCAATAAAAAATACGTCATTAGTTAAATCCCGAAAACCTTTTTACTATCAGTATATTTTCCTCGCGAGGGTATTGTTACGCGGTTCTCGTCGGGTTTTTTGCGAATTTGTAAAAACATTACTCTTATAAATCATAAAAAAACCGACAAAGCGATTGACAAACACCGTCGTTTCGTGTAAAATACAATAGATACAGTGTAAAGTAAGGAGTATCAGGCTTATTATGAAAATTGCTAAATCCTTTAAAATATGGTTTTTGCTTATCGCTTTTGCGCTTTCGCTCGCTTTGGCGTTTTCTTTCGTCGGGTTTAACGGCGTTTCTGCGGACGGCGTAAGCGTTTCCGAGTATTTCGGCGGCACTGCGAAAATCGAGGTTAAAGACTCGAAGCTTTCCGTTACCGTTAAAAACGACGACACGCTTACCGTTACCAACAAACTCGCCATCGACGATTTCGAAACGTCTTTTACCGTCGCGGATTCGGTTAATACCGTTAAGCTCACCTTAAAAGCTCCGTCGTATTTCGGCGCGGGCGTCGCGGCAGACGAGAACGCAAGCGTGAACACGCAGGTGGAAAACGTTATTTCGCTCGATTTCGCTAATTCCGAATTCTCGCTTAACGGCGTCAAAAAAGCTTTAAGCGGCAGAACGGTTAAGCTCGGGCTGAGCGTTTCGAACGACGGCAAGCTTACCGTTTCGATTAACGGCGAAAGCGTAACCGCTTCGGACGATATGCACAGAATAGGCGGAACGGATAAAACCGCCGCAAGCTTTGCTTTTAAATTCGAAACGTCCGCCGAAAGCGTCGTTTCTTTCGAGTATTTCGACCAGGCAGCAAGCGTCGCTTCGGGCGAGTATAAGCAGACTTTTGCCGAAGAAAAGCTTAAATCGGACGGAAAGGCGTTGCCGAGAGTTGCGATTAAAAACGATTTCGACGTTAGTGCGAATACCGTGAAATTGCTTAACGGCAAGGTCTATTCGTTCAGCTTTAACTCTTATTCGTTGCTCGGTTGGTCGGGTTCGTTCAAGATTAAAGCCGCGGAAGGCATTTCAGAGGACAAGCTTTGGATTAAAGCTACCGGCGACGAGGCGCGCTTTATCGCAGACGAATCGGCAGCTACCGAAAACGTAAGCTTTAACGTCGTTTCTTCCGACGATAAGGTCGTCGAGAGTTACGTCGCTAACGTTTTCAACAAGAATTCCGACACGACAGCTCCCGTTTATACCGCCAGCACGGAGGAGGCGTTGAACGCTTATAAAGCCGCCGTTAAAAACGCGGTTATGACTACTTATACCCTTAAAAAACCGGACGGCACGTCCGAAACGGTCAGCGGACACGTCAAACTCGGCGATAAAATCACGATTCCGTCGCTCAAAGGCTTGGTTTCCGACGATTTCAGCGGTTACGGCAATCTTAAACATACGGTTTATTACAGAACGCCCACGTCGTCTACCGGTTCGACAGACGGCTGGACGATTACTCTCACCGACGCGGGCAGATATCAGTTCTTCGTGGTGTTCACCGACGAAGCGGGCAACGCTATGAAAAAAGCCGATTTCTACGAAACGGACGACGATGGCAATTATAAGCCTTACGACGGTCCTCTTGACGATTATCTCTACGGGAAATTCGTGTTTACTTTTGATATAGAAGACGACGCGCCCATTTACGTTTACGCAGCGTCATCGCAAAAGGCGGGTTACCTTAACACCCCGTACACGTTCTCCGCGTTCTCGGTAGAAGCGTCCGGCTATAAACCCGTTTATAAGCTTATGTACTGCGCTACGAAGGACGGCGAATATAAGGAAATACCTGCAAAGTCCACTCTCCCGTCAGACAAAAAGAACTATTCCGGCGAGGATTTCACTTACGATGAGGTCAGCGGCTTTGCTTACGACGGCAAGCTTTCTTTCACGCCTATAAAAAAGGGCTATTATAAAGTTGTTTGCACGGTATCGTCCACAAAGCTGATTCGTTCCGAAACGGCGGAAACGCAGGTCGTGGAGGTGTCCAAAAAGCCGACGGTCGTTAAACCTGCTTCGCACTGGTTGGAAAACAACGTCTGGTCGGTGGTGTTTTTAAGCATCGGCACGCTGTGCTTAATAGGTATTATCGTGTTGTTGTTTATTAAACCCAAAGAAGAAACGGACGTCGATACCGACGTTAAATAAAAACGCTACGGGACTTCGGCGAATTGCCGAAGTCCTTTTTTTGAAAGCTCTCCGCGCGGTTATGGCGCGGGCAGCCGTGCCGAGCGTGATGTTTCGGCGGTTTTGCCGATTTTCGCCGCACGGCGGATTTCGGACGGGCAAAAGGAGATAAAATGATAGCCTTCGTTGCGGCTCAAAACGGCAAGCTGGTTAAGCTTGCGCTCGAATTTGCAGAGGATTTATCTTATTCCGCATTATGCAAGCTGTTGCGCAAAAAGGACGTTAAGGTGAACGGAAAGCGCGTCAATAAAGACGTGGTTTTAAGCGCGGGCGATAATGTGGAAATTTTTTACACGCCCGAAAAACAAAAAAAATACTCGCTCGTTTTTTCGGACGAAAACGTAATCGTTATCGACAAAAAAAGCGGTTATCCGTCCGAAGCTGTTTTCGACGACGTGAAAGAGGAATTCGGAAGAGCGTTTTTTATTCATCGGCTTGACAGAAACACGGCGGGGATAATGATTTTTGCAAAAAACCCCGTTGCGGAAGCGGCTTTAATCGGCGGGTTTAAGAACAGAACGTTTGATAAACTGTATATCGCGGAGGTTAAGGGTGCGCCCGCAAAATCCGCCGATATTTTAACCGCTTATCTGTTTAAGGACGAAAAAACCGCGACGGTTACCGTTACGGATAAAAAGACGCGCGGCTCGGCGCTTATTAAGACGGGTTACGACGTTTTGGAGAAAAGGGGCGATACGTCGCTGTTAAGGGTGAGGCTTTACACCGGCAAAACTCACCAGATTCGCGCGCACCTTGCGCATATCGGTTGTCCCGTCGTCGGCGACGGCAAGTACGGCGATAACGATTTCAATAGAGCAAAGGGAGCAAAACGTCAGCGACTGAAAGCCGTTTCCCTGAAACTGCGCTTTGACGAAAAGTCCCCGCTGTACTACTTAAACGGGAAAACTTTTGCGTTGCCCTACGAATTCGATTAAACGCGATTATATTTCGATATTATGTATTTTTTAACATTATTAAAAAGGAGAAACTATGCCGCAGGACGCATTCACGTTAAATTTTTTGGCAACCGAGCTTAACGCGGCTCTTAAAGGCGGAAAGGTCAACAGAATTATTCAGCCCGCGGCGGAAGAGGTTGTTTTAACCGTTTACACGGGTAAATGCACTAAAAAACTTTATATTTCCGTCAATCCCGCGTGTCCGAGAATAGGCGTTATCGAGGGAGATAAAGAAAGCCCTCTTACCGCACCTAATTTTTGCATGCTTCTCCGCAAGCATCTGCTGTCCGCCACGCTTGACGGCGTTTCGCTCGTCGGGTTCGACAGAATTATAAGGATAGATTTTACCGCCTCGTCCGAATTTTTCGACGCGGGCAGAAAAACGCTGTTCGTTGAGCTTATGGGCAGATACAGCAACGTTATTTTAACCGAGAACGGCAAGGTTCTCGGACATAATCGCGGCGTGAATTTTTTTGATAACGGCGTAAGACCGCTTATCGTCGGCAGAGATTATTCTTTTCCGCCGTCGGGCGATAAAAAAATCCCGTCGGATGAGTCGCTGATAGATTATTTTAACGCGTTCGACGAAAATTCGGGCGAAACGCTTGCCGCACACCTTTTTAATGGAGTGCAGGGATTAGCCTCAGACACCGCCGAGGAAATAGCAAAAAGGTATCGCGAGAATAATCCCGTATTTTCCCCCCGTTCCTTTTTTGAATTTTTAAACGCTTTCATTTACGACGCGACGGCAAGCCCGTGCGTGATATTCCGCGACGGCGCAGTTAAAGACGTCTGCGCGTTCAGGTATTCCGTGATTAGCGGCGAAGCGAAGGTCTTTCCTTCTTTAATCGAAGCGGAGGAGTTTTTCTTTAAAGAAAAGGAACGCGTAAAAAGTTTCAAAGAGGGCAAGGACAGGGTTGTCGCGATTACCTCCGCAGCCTTAAAAAAAGCAAAAAAGCGGCTTGCGGTTATTCAGGCAAGGCTTTCCGACGCGGAGGACGGCGAAAAGGACAGAATAAAAGGCGAGCTTATCCTTTCAAATATTTACAAAATCAAACAGGGCGACGGCGATTGTACGGTGTTTAATTATTACGATAACACGGAAACGGTTATCCCGCTCGATAAAACGTTAAGCCCCGCTAAAAATGCCGAAAAATATTACAAAAAGTATAATAAATCTAAACGCACGCTCGTGGCGCAAATTCCACAAAAGGAAGCCGCGGAAGCGGAAATCGCGTATCTTTCAGCCGTTTTAGACGAAATCGCGTTAGCCGAAAGCGCTTCGGACGTTACGCTTATCGCGGAGGAACTTAACGCGGCGGGATATATCGCCAGACAAAAGCACGACGAAAAACGCCGCAAGGAACGCGTTAAATTCAGAAATTATCTTTGCGACGGGTTTAAAATTATCGTCGGAAGAAACAACGTTGAAAACGACGAGCTTACGTTTTCCGCAAAGGGCGGCGATTTGTGGCTGCACGCAAAAGATTATCATTCTTCCCACGCGATAATCGAAACGGAAAACAGAGAGCCGCCGCAGAAAGTCCTTTTAACCGCCGCGGAAATTTGCGCTTATTACAGCAAAGGCAGGGAGGGCGGCAAGGTGGAAATCGTTTACACCAAGAAAAAGTACGTAAAAAAACCGCCTAAAAGCAGGCTCGGCTTCTGTACGTACAGCGAGTTTAAGTCGCTTGTGGTTAACCCGTCGGCGCATACGGAATTATTAAAACAATGATGCGGAAACACTATCGCCACCGAGAAGCGAAAAGGTCGTTTTTACGCAATTATTTGACAAAAATTGCGTATTTGTCCAGAATACTTGACTAAATATCACATTTGTTTTATACTATAACATACTTATACGGAGGGAGAGAGAAGATTATGAAAAAAATAACCGATTATTTAGAACAGAACATTCTGATTATTTTCGGCGCGCTTTTGTTTATCTATTACCTGAACTATTTGGCTTACGGCGGCGCGGCACTTGCGCTTGGAATAAGCGCGATTATTATTTCCGCGTATTATTTAACCGTCGGCATTTTGCTCGTGCTGATAGGAAACAAACTTTCGCCGAAGGCGAAGAAGATGTTTAACTTGCTTTCGGTGTCGCTGTTTGCCGTGTTTATGTTTATAAAATTTTTGCTTTTAACCATCAATGCGGCAAGCGCTATGGGTCCGACAGCCTGGACGATTAAAATTTTAAGCATGGCGGCATCGCTCGCGCTTATCGTTATTTATATCGTTTCAAAGTTTTCCGCCGAGTCTTTCGCTTATCGCTTTGCGCATTTGTTTTCTTTGATTTTCGTTTTAGTGCTGCTTTTGGATATTTTATTCGACCTTGGCGGCAATTCTAAAACCTTAGGCGATATCGACGTTCTTTTGGTTGTGATTTACGGGTTTTATTCTTTCTATCTTTTCGCGTCTTTTGAAAAAACGGAAGTAATTTCCGCAAAAGAGGAAGAGGAAACGGCGGACGCGCCGCAGGGAACGGCACAGCCCGAAGAAAAATAATTTTTTTTAGATATTAAAACGTAACAATTCGCGGCGCGCAAAGGTTTTGCCTTTGCGCGCCGTTTTTTAGCGTGTTTAATCGTATAGCGTTATTCGATTGTTCATATATCGCGGGGAAAACAAATATAATATGTTTATGAAGCTTTCCGAATTGCCGCGCGGGAAAAGCGCAAAAATCGTTTCGATGGATTTGCCCGTTAATATTAAAGACCGCCTGAACCGAGTGGGGCTTACGGCGGGCGTCAGGGTGATTTTCGTTCGTCGCGCCCCGTTCGGCGGACCTTTGGAGATTAAAGTGCGGGATTTTTATCTTGCTTTAAGAAAAGAACAAGCTGATAAGATAGAGATTGAAATCCGCTGACAGGGTAATGTGTAAAACCTTTGCAAACCCTAAAAGGCGTCCGTAATGACGTAAAAACGTTGCCCGTTAAGGCGGTCGGGACATAATGGCGTCAAAGCAAATCGGAACGATACGGACGGATACGATGCCGTTCGGCAAGAGAAATAAATAAGTTTTTTCGGAGAGTGTGTATGAATTTTAAGTCCGTGTGTCTTATCGGCAATCCGAACTGCGGCAAGACTACGCTTTTTAACGCCCTTACGGGTACGTATCAAAAAGTCGGCAACTGGGCGGGCGTTACGACGGAAGCCAAAACGGGAACGTATAAAAAAGATAAAAGCGTTTCCGTTACCGATTTGCCGGGGCTTTATTCTTTGTCCGCGCTGTCGAAAGACGAAAAAGCCGTTCTCGAATATCTCAAAAATTCTCCGCCCGACGTGCTTGTCAACGTTCTCGACGGCACGAATTTAGAGCGCAATCTCTTTTTAACCTGCGAGCTTGTAAAATTGAAAATCCCCGTAATCGTCGCAGTGAATTTCGCTGACGATTTGATAAAAAACGGCGTTACGCTTAATGAAAACGAGCTTTCGCAAATGTTTGGCGGCGTTCCCGTGGTTCTTGTTTCCGCGCTTAAAAAAACTAATATCGACGCGTTAATGCAAAAAGCGAAAAACGCGGTAATTCCCGTTCTAAACGAACGCTTCGAGTCGTCCGCCGACGTTTACGCCTTTATCGAAAGCAAAATTTCCGCGCTCATCACGAAAAAACAAACGCGTGCGGAGCTGTTTACGCTAAAAGCCGACGGCGTGTTGACGCACGGCGTTTTCGGTGTGATGGTTTTCGTGGCGGTTATTACGGCGGTTTACTTTTTTTCTATAAAAACGGGGCTGTTTCTCGGCGGGTTTATCGAAAAATTTTTCGTTACGTTCGGCGCGCAGACGCGAAGCACGCTAACCGCGGTCGGAGCGCCCGCTTGGCTCGTTTCGCTGATTACCGACGCGGTTTTTAACGGGTTAGGCACGGTGCTTGCGTTTTTACCGCAAATTCTCGCGCTGTTTTTTTTGATGACTTTGCTTGAAGAAAGCGGTTATATGGCGAGAGTGGCGTTTTTGCTTGACGGACTTTTCAAGAAATCGGGACTCGGCGGTAAGTCGCTTATTCCGCTCGCGGTGTCTTGCGGGTGTTCGGTTACGGGGATTATGGCGGCGCGGACGATTGAAAACGAAAACGAGCGCGTCGCGACGATTATTCTTGCCCCGTTTATGCCGTGCGGCGCAAAGACTGCGGTCTTCGGGTGGTTCGCAAGCGTGTTTTTCAACGGAAATCCGCTTATCGCCGTTTCGCTTTACTTTTTAAGCGTAGTCAGCGTTATGCTCGGCGGAAAAATTTTGAGAGCGTTTAAGCCGTTTAAGACAGGTTCGGAAGGGTTTATGCTCGAAATGCCCACGCTCCGCGCGCCGTCGATTAAAAACGTTTTTGCCGTTCTGCGTGAAAAAACACTCGATTTCGTAGCTAAGGCGGGAACGGTTATTTTTGCCGTTTCGGTTGCGCTGTGGGCGTTGTGCAATTTCGGGTTTAACGGCTATACTCACGGCGAAATAGAAAAAAGCTTCGTGTATCTTATCGGAAACGGGCTTAAATATTTGTTTTATCCGCTCGGTTTCGGGCGGTGGCAAGCTGCGGTTGCCGTCGTTACGGGTGTCCTCGCGAAAGAGGCGGTTATCGAAACGCTTAATATCGTTTGCACAGAGTCCGCGGCGTTCGGCAGCCTGTTTAACAGCGGGTTTTCGGTTTACGCGTTTATGGCGTTCGTACTTCTTATGCCGCCTTGCGTTGCCGCGCTGACCGTCGCGCGGCGAGAGTTGCACGGCAGAAAAACGTTCGCGTTTATGCTCGGGTTTCAGACTCTTTACGCGTATGTCACGGCTTTAATCATAAATTTAACAGGAATTTTTTTCAGCTCGTCCCCGCGCTTGATTATTACGGTTGTTTTTGTTATAATAATAGCGGTAAGTTTCGTCGCGTGCATAAAATCTGCTTTCGGCGGTTGCGAAAACTGCGGCAAAACGGGGAGCTGTCAAAAATGTCGGAAAAAAGAACGCAATACGATTTGATGAGGGAAGCCGATAAAATCGAAGAGGACGCGTTTTTTCCCGAGGAAATCTCGGACGGTTACGCAAAATCGGACAAGGAACGCTATTTCGAATATTACGACGACGTTAAAACTTCTATAAAAGAGGACTGGTAAGCTTTCGCAATTTTTCGATCGTGCTTGCGCCGCCGCGGGTATAAAAATTATATCCGCGGCGGCGTTTCGCGTTTCAGCGGGAGGTAATATTATTATAAATATCTAAAAGCGATTGCAAAATATTTTTTTATGTGTTACAATTACTGAAATGGTCAAGGAGATTGCGGATGTCTAATTTGGATTTAATAACGCTCGGCGTGATTATGTTGACGGCTTTAATCGGCGCGATTAGCGGGTTCGGCAACGGACTGAAATTTTTTGCGCGCGGTTGGCTCGGTCGCATAATTTCCATTATCATCTGCTATTTTCTGTTCGGACTCGTGCTTAAAATTCCTTTCGTACAGGATTTGCTGCAAAAATTCGTGGCAACTCTCGACGGCGAAAAATGGTATCTTAAAATCTTAAAATACGTCAGAATTGATATGATTGTTTTCGCGGTAGTGTTGTTCTTTGCCGTACAGCTCGTGAAAAAGCTCGTCGTGTCGTTAATTAACGGGTTGTTCAGCATTAACACTCCGTTTATACGCGTATTGAATAAGCTTCTCGGGGTGTTTATCTACCTGTTTTTGCTGTTGCTTTTAGTGCTTATCGTTTTTCAGATAGCGTATTTAATAGACGGTGCGGACGGCGCTATTTATCAAAAAACGCATGGCAGCCTTTTCGGTCTGGATAAGCTGTATCTCGATAATCCTTTAAATAAGGTTATAGAAAGCATCAAGATGGCGTTCGTTAAAGAAAGCGACGGCGGCAAATTTGTTATGCGGCTGTTATACTGAACTTTGCCCGCTTTGACGTTGCCCGCGAGGTATCTCTTTTGGGCAAAGGAGTTTGGAGGGAGGAGAAAAAAACAGAAGCTCGCGGCGTAAACAAATTATAAAAAACTTTAAAAAACCTTGAAAAAAACTTGCAAAAAATTTTTCTTTGTGTTATACTGCAAAAAGTAAAATTAAGGAGATGCAAAAGATGACTTTGACTCAAAGTTCGCCTATTTCGCAAATGTTAAGTCTTTCGTCTTTCTCTCTTTTAAATTCACAGTATTTAAAAAATTCGGTTTTCGTTAAGAAGTCCTTTTAAGGACTTCTTTTTTTTGATTTACGAAAAGAAAAAATTTATTCGGAGGTTTCCTATGAACAACAACGGTTTGATTTACGACGTAAATGAAAAACCACCTTTCGGCAAAAACCTGCTTTTTGCTTTGCAACAGTTTTTGGCGATTATTGCGGCAACGATACTCGTTCCGATTTTATCCGATTCGACGGGCGTTTACCTTTCGCAGTCGAGCGCGCTTATCGGCGCGGGCGTCGGAACGATCGTGTATCTGCTGTTTACAAGATTTAAAAGCCCTGTGTTCCTCGGCAGTTCGTTCGCGTTTATTACGCCGCTTACCACCGCGGTTACTTACGGTTATTTCGGCATAATTTTAGGCTCGGTTTTCGCCGCGCTCGTATACGTTATCATCGCGCTTTTGATTAAGGCGTTTGGCTCTGAATGGATTAACAAGCTGATGCCGCCCGTTATCATAGGACCTACCGTTGCGCTTATCGGACTTTCGCTTGCCGGTTCTGCAATGAACAACCTTATGAACATCGCGGTTTCCAAAGCAAATTATAATCTTTTAGCCATTCTCGTGGGCTTGGTTACTTTCTTTACGGTCGTTATCGCGTCTGTAAAGGGAAGCAAAACGATGAAGCTTTTCCCGTTCGTAATCGGCGTTCTCGGCGGCTATGTTCTGGCAACGCTGATAACCCTTATCGGATATAACGGCTTAGGCTCGGAATACTGCAAACTGATAGACTTTTCTATCTTTAACAGCGTTAAGGATTTCAAGAACTGGATTCCCAACATAACCTTTATCGGCGCAATCAAAAACGGAACGGAAGGGGTAACCGGTTTTGCCGAAGTTCTTTCGATATTCGTGGCGTTCGCGCCGGTGGCTCTGGTCATTTTTGCGGAACACATTGCCGACCACAAGAACATCAGTTCGATTATCGGTAAAGACCTTCTTAAAGACCCGGGGTTAGACAAAACTCTTTTAGGTGACGGAATCGGCTCGTTTGCGGGCGCGTTGTTCGGCGGCTGCCCCAACACCACTTACGGCGAATCCATCGGTTGCGTAGCTATTACGGGTAACGCTTCGGTGTGGACGATTTTTACCACCGCGATTATGTGTATCGTCATTGCGTTCTTCTATCCGGTAATGGTTTTCGTTAAAACGATACCCATATGCATAGTCGGCGGCATCTGCATAGCTCTTTACGGCTTTATCGCGGTATCCGGTTTGCGTATGTTCAAGCACGTTGACCTTGACAACAGCAAAAATCTGTTTATAGTTGCGGCAATTCTCGTAACGGGACTTGGCGGAATTTATTTACAGTTCGGCAAAGTCACGATTTCGTCTATTGCTTGCGCTCTTATTCTCGGAATTATCGTAAACCTTATCTTAAAGCCCGCGAAGGCAGAGGTCAACAAAGAGGTTAAATACGATAAGAAAACGGAAGAAAACATGTTCGGAACGCAGGTCGTGGACAACGCTTCCGCTGAAACGGAGTCTGAAGAAACGGCTTCCACCGAAGAATAAAACGGTTTTTATATCGGATAACCGGTATATTTAATATCAAATACGAAAAGTCTTTCTTGCCGTGCCGTTTTGCGCGGCAAGAAAATTCGGTTATAAAGACGATAATCGAAATCACGCATAATTAAGGAGAAAAAATGAAAAATTACAGCAACGTTCATATTTTAGACCATCCGCTTATCAGACATAAAGTCGCAATCATCCGCGACAAAAATACTAACACCAAGCAATTCCGCGAGATTATAAGCGAAATAGCTACGCTTATGGCATACGAAAGCTTTAAGGACGTCCCCACGCAGGAAATCGAGGTGCAAACCCCGCTTGAAACGGTTAAGCAAACGGTCGTTAAAGAAAATTCCATCGCTATCGTGCCTATTCTCCGCGCGGGTCTCGGCATGGTGGACGGCGTGCTTACACTTTTCCCCGCGGCGAAAGTAGGGCATATCGGGCTTTACAGAAACGAGGAAACGCTCGAACCGCAAGAGTATTATTGCAAGCTCCCCGTGGGCATCGACGAAAAGGTCGTTATGGTTGTTGACCCCATGCTCGCGACGGGCGGCAGTGCGTGCGACGCGATAAAAATGCTTAAAAAACGCGGCTGCAAGCACATTAAGCTTATGTCCATAATCGGCGCGCCGGAGGGCGTCGAAAAGGTCGCGGAGGCTCATCCCGACGTTGAAATTTACGTTTCCACGCTCGACAGATGCCTTAACGAAAACGGCTATATTCTCCCCGGTCTCGGCGACGCGGGCGACAGAATTTTCGGCACGAAATAATTTTTTTCTTTTAAGCTATACGCGCCCGTTCGGGGAGCGGCTGAACTGCCGCGCGTCCTCCGGACGGGCGCTGTTTTTTTGTCCGTTACGTTTTTTATCGGGTTTTTCCCGGAGGTTTTCCGGTTTTATTTCGATTTGTTCGCGTTGCGAATTACGTCGAAAAACGTCGGGTTTTTCGATGTTAAAACCCGCGTGAAAAATTTTACCAAAATGCAATAAATTATCACATTTTTAGTGAACTGAATTTTCAACAAGTGTTAAAATTTAACAAAAAAAATAAAATATCAAAAAAAAGTGTTAAAAATTTTCACAAACCCCGTGATAAACTGTTGACAAACCATAATAAAGGGTATATAATATAGGCGTAAAACGAAGAAAGAGTTTTACGGTAACAAATTTGCTAATCGCTTCGTATAATATATACGGATAACGATAAATTCGGAATAAGCCTTAAAAGGAGGGCGAAGGAGGTAAGTATATGAAGAAGTTTTTGAAAGCTTGCAAGAAGTTTTTTGAAATCGATTACAACGCTTTGGTTTTATACGATTTCAATAACGTCAATAAATTCTGAGCAAGCGCGTCGGCTGCGCAATACGCCGAAAAAGGTAAGCTCTTAAACGCACGGTGCGGTTAAGGGGCTTTTTCTTTTTAAACACCTTTTATTTGCGTCGCAAATATTTTAAAGTCGAAAATTATGGCAAACTCTTGACGAAAGTTATTGACGGTTTTGTTAATTTGTGTTAGAATATACCCGAAGATTTGCTTTCAAATCAGCGATTTTCAGAAAAGGAGGAAATAAGGAGCAATAATGGACGTTAAAACGCTTACCGAAAGACTTAACGCGGACACAGCGGACGAAAGACTTGCCGTGCTTTCGGATATATTAAAAGCGGAAACGGATAAGCCCGTTCGCCGCGATAACGACGCAAACAATCATATTCACACGATTTATTCGTTTTCGCCATATTCGCCGACGAAAGCCGCTTATATGGCTTATCGTGCGGGGTTGACCTCTGCGGGGATTATGGACCACGATTCGCTTTCGGGCGCGGCGGAATTTAAAAAAGCCACGGCTATGCTTAATCTCGGTTCTACCTGCGGCGTGGAAGTGCGCGCCAAGTTTAAAAAGGGGTTCGGCAAAATAAATCACCCCGACCAACCCGATTGCATTTATATGGCGGCGCACGGTATTCCGCTTAAAAACGCCGCAAAATTTAACGAGTATCTCGCTCCGTTCCGCCAAAAAAGGTACGAGCGCGACGCAAAAATGTGCGAGCTTATTACCGAGAAATACGGAAAGTTCGGTTTGACGCTCGATTTCGATAAGGACGTTTATCCGTTAAGCCGCGCGGCGGAAGGCGGAAGCGTTACCGAAAGGCATTTGCTTTTCGCGCTGGCGGTTAAGCTTAACGCGCGATTCGGCAGAACGCAAAACCTTATTTCCTTTTTAGAGGACGATTTGAAGCTTAAAGTTTCGGACAAAATCAGGGGCTATCTCACCGACGAGGCTAATCCGAATTTCTTATACGATTTGCTGGGCGTATTAAAAGCCGACACCAAGTTTTTCTATATCGACGCCGACGAGGAAATGCCCGACTGCGAGCAGTTCGTTAAAGTAGCAAAGAGTTTCGGCGCGATTCCCGCTTACGCTTATCTCGGCGACGTGGGCGAATCTCCCACGGGCGATAAAAAAGCGCAGAAGTTCGAGGATTCGTTTTTGGACGAGCTTATCGAAGAGCTTAAAAAGACAGGTTTCGAGGCTATCGCGTATATGCCGACGAGGAACACTCCCGAACAGCTTAACCGTATTATGAAACTTTGCCGCGAAAACGGATTTTTCGAAATCAGCGGCGAGGACATCAATTCTCCGCGTCAGAAATTCGCATGCGCCGCGCTCGCGCTGCCCGAGTATTCGCACCTTATCGACTCGACCTGGGCGCTTATCGGGCACGAATACATTTCTAACGAAAAGGGCGTCGAATACGGTATGTTTTCGGAGCGGTCGATTAAGGAAACGCCCGAGCTTGCCGAGCGTATTAAAAGGTTTGCGGAAATCGGTAGGGGAACGGTTAAATAATCCCGTCGTGCAATCTCGATTGCTTCTGTCGTTTCGGATATTTGGCAACACGCGCGCCGAAAAGCGCGTTAAAAACAGAAAAATATAAATTTAAGGAGAACCAAAAATGGGTGAGTTAAATCTTAAAGGTAAAGTGGCGGTTGTTACCGGCGCAAGTCAGGGTCTTGGCGAGGCTCTCGCGATAAGGCTCGATAAAGAGGGCTGCAAGGTTGCGGTTTGCGATTTCAATATCGAAGGCGCGAAAGCCGTTGCCGCAAAGCTTAAAGACGCAATCGCTATTCCCGTGGACGTTACTAATTACGAGCAGTGCGAGGCGATGGCAAAAACCGTTCTCGATAAATGGGGACAGGTCGACATTCTCGTTTCCAACGCCGGCATCGTTAAAAGCGGAGATATCTACAATCTTACCCCCGCAATGTTCGCGGCGGTTACCAACGTAAACCTTAACGGCTATTTTAACGTCGTTAAAGCGTTTGCGCCCTCTATGCTTGAAAGAAAGAGCGGCAGCATCATTCAGATTAACAGCAAATCGGGCAGAAAAGGCTCGTTTAAAAACGGCGCGTATGCGGCAAGCAAGTTCGGCGGCGTGGGCTTAACTCAATCTCTCGCGCTGGAATTCGCCGAGAGCGGCGTCAGGGTAAACTGCATTTGCCCCGGCAATATGCTTAATTCCCCGTTATGGGTGAACAGCTTGTTTAAGCAGTACGCTGCAAATCAGGGTATTACCGAAGAACAGGTTCGCGAAAAATATATCAATCAAGTTCCGATGAAACGTTCCTGCGAATACGAGGATATCGAAAACGCTATGGTTTTCCTTGCGTCCGATTATTCTTCCTATATGACGGGTCAGGCGATAAACGTTACCGGCGGGCAGCAGATGTAATTTGTTTCCGCTTCGGGAAACGCTTTTGTCGGGGCGGCGGCAAACGTTCGCCGCGGCGGAGCTTCTACGGCTTTTAAAGCTTCGTTATGACGGGAAAATACAATGATGGGAAAGTCCCGCGACGTGGCGGACGGAAAAATTCGGTCGCGTTACGGGATTACGAAACATAGCACAAAATTTTTATCAGGAGATAGACGTATTATGAATTTTAACTTAATGCATCCTGCGGAGCAGATAGTTATGCTTTTAAGCAGGGTTTATCAGAAAGGTTTAACCACCACATCCGGCGGCAATCTTTCCGTTAAGGACAGCGAGGGTAATATCTGGATTACTCCCTCGGGTATCGACAAAGGGTCTTTGACCGCGTCCGATATTTGTAAAGTTTTACCCGACGGCACTGTCGTCGGCAAATATAAACCGTCAGTGGAATTGCCTTTCCATAAGCTCGTTTATAAAACTCGTCCGGACGTATCCGCGGTTTTGCACGCGCACCCGCCCGCACTCGTCAGTTACAGCCTTATTCGTAAAGTTCCCGAAACGAACATTATTCCCACCCCGCACGAGGTGTGCGGAGCGGTCGGTATTGCCGAATACGAAGTTCCGGGAAGCGACGCGCTCGCTAAACGCATTGTTAATAAAATCGACAAGGGTTTCAACGTCGTTATCATGGAAAACCACGGCGTTATCACTTGCGCGGACAATCTGTTCGAAGCGTTCAAGCGTTTTGAAACGCTTAACTTTGCGGCTTCGCTCGGAATTACCGCGGCGACTCTCGGCACGCCCGAAGTGCTTACCGGAGAACAGCTTAAAGTTTACAGCAGAAAGGGTATGAATACTCTCGGCGAATTTATTCCCACGACCTTTTCTTCCGAAGAAAGAAAGCTGAGAAAAGAAATGTGCACGCTTATTCACAGAGCTTACGACCAAAATCTTTTCACCAGCACGCAAGGCACGTTCTCGGTGAGATTAGATAAAAACTCTTTCCTGATTACGCCCTACGGCGTGGACAGAAAGTATATCGAGCCTGAGGATATCGTCAGAATCGAACACGAATGGAGGGAAGCGGGCAAAACGCCCAGCCGTTCGGTCGAGCTGCACAAACGCATTTACGACGAACATCCGGAAATTAACGCCATCACCGTTGCGCAACCGCGTTACATTATGGCGTTCGGAATTACGCACACGCCTATCGACAGCAGAACTATTCCCGAATCGTATATCTCTATGCGTGACGTGGTAAGAGTGCCTTTCGGAACGAACATTACCTCGCCCGAAACCATTTCGCAGGCGATTTCGGAACATTCCCCCGTCGTTCTCGTCGAAAACGACAGCGTTATCAGCACGGGCAATACCCTTATTAACGCGTTCGACCGACTGGAAGTTGCGGAGGTTACCGCCAACACGATTATTCACGCAAAAGCTATCGGCGATATAGTTATGATAACCGATAAAGAAGTTGAGGATATCAACAAGGCGTTCCATCTTAAATAATAAGATTAAATATAAGACGTTCCGTCTTGAATAATCGCAAAACAATATTTTTCCGATATTATGCGGGCTGTCGCGGCGATTTCGCCGCGACAGCCCGCGTTCTTTTTATAATGATTATTTGTTTTCGTTTGCTTAATATACGACAGCCGCAACGTCCGCACGTTTTTTAAAAGCGTTTTTATAAATATTGAATATTCGGTTAAACGACGCGCGGTTGACGGTTCGTTTTTAATAATTAGTCGTTTGCGGAGTGATAAGCTTGCAGCCTGCCGCTTTAACTTTTTCGGCAAATGGGGCAGGGGGCTGCTTGTCGGTAATAAGGTAATCGATCTCGTTAAAATTGAAATCCACACACATAAACGTTTTGCCGAATTTGGACGAATCGCAAAGCATTGCGATTTTGGCTGAATTTTTTTTCATCTGCCGCTTTAATTTGGATTGTTCAATATCCGCGTCGGTAAAGCCCGCGGCAACGTCCACGCCTGAACACGATACCAGCGTTATGTCCGCGTGTATGCGCGAAATATAGTCTATCGTGTCCGTTCCCGTTATAGAGTTAGAGTGGTTTTGAATTCTGCCCCCTGCAAGATAAATCTTAATATCGTTCGTTTGAGACAGCAAAAGCGCGTTCCTTATGCCTATCGTCGTTACCGAAAGATATTTAAGGTTGTTAAGCAGCGGGATAATAAAGCCCGTCGTGGACGAGGAATCGAGAAAAACCGAATCGCCGTTTTTTACGAGCCTGTACGCAAGACTCGCTATCGTTTTTTTTGCCGCGGTGTTTTCGTTCTCCCTTACCGAAAAAGCCGATTCCTCCGCGCTCGAATAAAAAGCGATTGCGCCCCCGTGCGAGCGTTTGAGCAATCCGCGCTTTTCCATCGCCGCAAGGTCGCGACGGATAGTCGCGCCCGAAACGTAAAATTCGCTTACCAGCTCCTCAACCGTTACCGATTTGTTTTTATTTACGAATTCGAGGATTTCTTCCTGCCGTTCCGTCGTAAACATTTCTTTTATACCGCCTTTCGCAAAACCGTTAATTCTTTTGCGCATTTATGTTCATTTATGATTATATGATAGCATAAAAAAATTTATTTTGCAACTTAATTTTAAACGGGTAAGAAATTAGTGTTTTATGTTATAATGATTATGAAAAATAATAGTAGGAGGAGTCTTTAATGAAAACAAAAGCGGTAAGACTTTACGGCGTAAACGATTTGCGTTTAGAGGAATTCGAACTGCCCGAAATCAAGGAGGACGAAATTCTTGCAAAGGTCGTTTCCGACAGCATTTGTATGTCGTCCTTTAAGGCGGCGGAACAGGGTGCGGCTCACAAGAGAGTTCCCGACGACGTTGCCGAAAATCCCGTTATCATAGGGCATGAGTTCTGCGGCGATATAATCAAGGTCGGCGCAAAGTGGAAGGGGAAATATAAGGAGGGCGGAAAGTTCGGTATTCAGCCCGCAATCGATTACAAGCCCGTTATGAACGGCTTGGGCGCTCCCGGTTATTCGTATAAGTATATCGGCGGCGACGCGCAATACGTTATTATCCCCAACGAAGTTATGGAAAAGGATTGCCTTATTCCTTACGACGGCGAAAGTTATTTTAAGGCTTCTCTTGCGGAGCCTATGTCCTGCATTATCGCCGGCTATCACGAGAATTTCCACAGCGTCTATGAAAACCATTCCCACGAAATGGGTATTAAAGAGGGCGGCGCGGTCGCGATTCTCGCAGGGGTTGGTCCTATGGGGCTCGGCTGCGTTGATTACGGTATCCACGGCGACAAAAAACCCTCGCTTATGGTCGTTACCGATATAGACCAGGCGAGGCTTGACAGGGCGGCTTCGCTGCTCACCGTAGAGGAAGCGGCGAAAAACGGCGTTAAGCTCGTTTACGTCAATACCTCCTCGATTGACGACCCCGTTAAGTATATGAAAGACATTAACGGCGGCAACGGCTTTGACGACGTGTTCGTCTACGCGCCCGTTTCCGCGCTCGTCGAACAGGGCGACGCGCTTCTCGGCGATTACGGCTGTCTTAATTTCTTCGCAGGTCCTATGAATAAGGATTTCTCCGCGAAATTTAATTTTTACGACGTGCATTACGCGTTCCACAGAATTACGGGCACTTCGGGCGGCAACAAGAGCGACCTTCGCGAAGCGTTAAAACTCGCGGGGGAGGGCAGAATCAATCCGTCGATTATGATTTCGCACGTCGGCGGGCTTGACAGCGTCGTCGATACAACCCTTAACCTTCCCAACATCAAGGGTGCGAAAAAGCTCGTTTACACGCATATCTCTATGCCGATGACCGCTATCGCCGATTTCGAGGAAAAGGGCAAAACCGACCCGTTCTTTAAAGACCTTTCGGATATCTGCAAAAAACACAACGGCATTTGGTCGGACGAGGCGGAAAAATATCTGCTCGCTCACGCTAAAAAAATCTGATTGCGCTTTAAAATTGCGTTTTAAATTTTTTATTTCGATAAATTATCAAGGAGTTTTATATGGCTAATCCTGTTTTAATGCCCAAGCAAGGCATTACGGTCGAGAGTTGTATTCTCACCAAATGGAACGTCAAAGTAGGCGACAAGGTCAAAAAAGGCGACGTTCTTTTCTCTTTCGAAACGGACAAATCTTCTATCGATTTCGTTTCCGAGGTTGACGGCGAAGTTCTCGCTGAATTCTTCAACGAGGGCGACGAAGTTCCCGTTCTTGTTAACGTTATGGTTATAGGCAATAAGGGTGAGGACGTTTCTGCGTTCGCGCCTGACGCCGCGGCTCAGCCTGCCGCCGCCGAGGTTTCCGCCCCGACTGCCGCATCTGCTTCCGCCGCTCCCTCCGCGCCCGCCGCGAAGGTTATTCCCGCAGATATTAAGGCTACGCCCGTAACAATGCCGAAATCCGGTATTACGGTCGAAAGCTGCATCCTCACCAAATGGAACGTTAAAGTCGGCGATAAGGTTAAAAAAGGCGACGTTCTTTATTCTTACGAAACGGACAAGTCCTCTTTCGACGCCGAAGCCGAGTTTGACGGCGAAGTCCTCGCTACTTTCTGGAACGAGGGCGACGAAGTCCCCGTAGGCGAAAACGTACTCGCTATCGGCGAACACGGCGTGGACGCTTCTTGCTTCGCTCCCTCCGGTTCGGCTGCCGCTCCCGCTGCGGTTGAGGTTAAAGCCGCGCCCGTTACTGCGCCCGCTGCCGCGCCTGCGGCTGCACCCGTTGCTAACGCCGCGCCCGTTTCCGATAACGGCAGAATTTTCGTTTCACCGAGAGCAAAACACCTTGCGGAAAAGCTCGGCGTGGATTTGCGCACGGCAGCTCCCACCGGTCCGAAAGGCAGAATTATAGAAAAAGACGTAAGGGAAGCGAGCGTCAACCCGCGTGAAATCGCGCCTGCCGCTGCGGACGGCGTTGCTTCGGCTGCCAAATCCGCTACGGAAAACGTTGACGTTCGTTCTTATAAGGACGAAAAGATGTCCAACATCAGAAAGGTTATTGCCAAAAACATGGTCGCAAGCCTTTCCACGATGGCGCAGCTTACGCACAACATTTCCTTTGACTGCACTAATATCATGGCGTTCAGAAAATATCTTAAAGATAACGCCGAAAAGCTTAAATTGCCTAACATTACCGTAAACAATATTATAGTTTACGCCGTTTCGAGGGTGATTTTGAAGCACAGGGATTTGAACGCTAACTTAATCAACGGCGACACGATGCGCTATTTCGACCACGTTAATATGGGTATCGCGACGGATACTCCTCGCGGACTTTTAGTACCGACGCTGTTCGGCGCGGACCTGATGTCCCTTTCAGAAATTGCGGTTAAAAGCAAAAAGCTTTCGCAGGACGCGATTGACGGCAAGCTTTCACCCGATTTGCTCAGCGGCGGCAGCTTTACCGTCAGCAATGTCGGCACGATGGGTATCGAAAGCTTTACGCCCGTTGTTAACCCGCCGCAAACGGGTATTCTCGGCGTCTGCACGCTCGAAACGAGAGTTAAGCTCGGCGCGCACGGCGAGGTCGTTCCGTATACCGCTATGAATTTATCGCTTTCCTACGACCACAGAGCGCTGGACGGCGCACCCGCTTCCAGATTCCTTAAAGAGCTTAAAGATTATCTGGAAAATTTCAGCTTGAATCTGCTTGCCGACTCCAAGGCAATCTGATAACCTTATAAAGGAGGATTTATAATTATGGTTTATGATTTAATAGTTATCGGCGGCGGCCCTGCGGGGTATCTTGCCGCGGAACGTGCGGGACATGCGGGGCTTAACACGCTCGTTATCGAAAAAAGAGAGTTCGGCGGCGTGTGCTTAAACGAAGGCTGCGTTCCTTCCAAAACTTTCCTTAATTCCGCAAAGGTTGTCGATTACGCTAATCACGCGGCAAACTACGGCGTTAAGGTAGAGGGTAAGGCGGTTGTTGATCAGAAAGCCGTCGTTGAAAGAAAAAACGGCGTGGTTAAAATGCTCGTTTCGGGCGTTAAAGCCGGTTTGAAGAAGAATAAGGTTACCATGCTTAATGCCGAAGCTCATATCGAAGGCAAGTGCGCCGACGGTTACACGGTTAAAGCGGGCAACGAAACGTTTACCGCAAAACGTTTGCTTGTCGCTACCGGTTCTATGCCCGTCGTTCCGCCTATTCCGGGACTTAAAGAGGAAATCGCTTCCGGTTTGGTTCTTACCAACCGCGAAATTCTCGATTTGCAGGAAATCCCCGGCACGCTCGTCGTTATCGGCGGCGGCGTTATCGGGCTTGAAATGGCAAGCTATTTCTCGTCCGTCGGCAGCAAGGTTATCGTAGTCGAAATGCTCGATAAAATCGCCGGTCCTACCGAAAAAGAGGTTTCCGCGATTTTGCAGAAAGCTTTGGAAAGAAAGGGCGTCGTGTTCAACCTTGGTTGCAAAGTCACCGCCATCGAAAAAGACGGCGTAGTGTTCGAGAGGAACGGCAAGTCCGAAAAGGTTAAAGCGGATAAAATCCTGCTCTCTATCGGCAGACGTGCGGTTACCAAGGATATCGGGCTTGAAAATATCGGCGTAAATATGGAACGCGGCGCAATAGTTACCGATGACCGTATGATGACCAACGTTGCCAACGTTTACGCTACGGGCGACGTGAACGGCAAAATTATGCTTGCGCATACCGCTTACAGAGAGTCTGAGGTTGCCGTCAACAACATGCTCGGCAAAAAGGATATTATGCGTTACAACGTTATCCCGTCCGTTATCTACACTAATCCCGAGGTCGGCTCTGTCGGCGAAACGGAAGAAAGCGCGAAAGCCAAGGGGCTTGACGTTAAAGTCGTTTCTATCCCCATGACTTATTCTGGCAGATATATTGCCGAAAATACCACGCTCGACGGAATTTGCAAGCTCGTCATCAACAAGAAAACGAACACGCTTATCGGCGCGCATATAATCGGTTCTTATGCAGGCGAGTTTATCGTTGCCGTTTCCGCAATGATAGATTTGGAAGTTGATATCGAAAATATCAAAAAACTCGTGTTCCCGCATCCTACGGTGTGTGAGATTGTGCGCGAGGCAATCTTTCAAATCTAAACGAAAAATCGTGTAAATTTTTTAGAACAATCTAAATTAAAAAAGATTATAGGAGAAAATATAAAATGTCTAAACAGTTATTCGTAGACCCCGTGGAACTTCGTAAGCCGGGGACAATACATTTTGAGGATATCCCCGTAAATCAGTATAACAAAACCATTGCGGACGAGAAAAAGAATTTTTCTAACGCGGATTTCGTAAGGATATTCAACGATATGGCGGTTCTCCGCGAGTTTGAAAGCATGATTAACTCCATTAAAATCAAAGGGGAATATCAGGGCTTCAAACACACCTATCCGGGACCCGCTCACCTTTCTATGGGGCAGGAAGCGGCTGCCGTCGGTCAGGCTTATAACCTCGACCTCGACGATATGACTTTCGGTTCTCACCGTTCTCACGGCGAAGTTCTCGCAAGAGGTCTTGCTTCCATTTATAAGCTCCCCGACGATAAACTATATCAGATTATGAAAGACTTTATGGGCGGCGAAACGCTCGCCCCCGTAGAGAAAATCAACAAAACGGGCAACGTTAAGGACTTGGCTGTGGACTTCTTGCTTTACGGCTTTATGAGCGAAATTTTTGCTCGCCAGACGGGCTTCCACAGAGGAATGGGCGGCTCTATGCACGTTTTCTTCCTGCCGTTCGGTATCTATCCCAACAACGCGATAGTCGGCGGCGCTGCTCCCGTTGCTCTCGGTGCGGCTCTCTATAAAAAAGTAAACGACAAGAAGGGTATCGTAATTTCCAACGTCGGCGACGGCGCGGTCGGTTGCGGCGTTGTTTACGAATCCATGAACTTTGCCGCTATGGATCAGTTCAGAACTCTTTGGGAAAAGAAAGGCGGCTTGCCCATTCTTTTCAATTTCTTCAACAACGATTACGGTATGGGTGGTCAGACTCGCGGCGAAACCATGGCTTACGATTTCCTCGCTCGTATCGGCGCGGGCGTTACGCCTTCCCAGATGTACGCGGAGCGTGTTGACGGATTTAACCCGCTTGCGGTTATCGACGCGGTCGGCAGAAAGAAGAAAATCCTTCTCGAAGGCAAAGGTCCGGCGCTTCTCGACGTGGTTACCTACCGTTTCGGCGGACACTCGCCTTCGGACGCGATGAGCTATCGCACACAGGAGGAAGTAGATGCATGGAAAGAGTACGACCCGCTTATCACTTACAGAAAAGCGCTCGTGGACGCGAAGGTCGAAAACGACGCGAAGTTCGACGAAATTCTCGATTCCGTTGCCGAAAGAATGTTAAAGCTTTGCAAGCTTGCGGCTGACCCCGTTGAATCGCCTTATCACGATTTCGCAAAAGACCCCTATTATATCGAAAATCTTATGTTCTCTAACGGCGCTGTCGAAAAAATGGAGGACCGCCCCGTAGACGTTAAAATGCCTATGGAGGAAAATCCGAGAGTTAAGCAAATCGCCAACAAGCTCCGTTACGCTTTCGACGATAAGGGCAACAAGGTATCCGATATGAAAGCCTTTAATATCCGTGACGGTTTGTTCGAGGCGATTATCGACAGATATTATAAAGACCCCACGCTTACCTCTTACGGCGAGGACGTCCGTGACTGGGGCGGCGCGTTTGCGGTTTATAAGGGGCTTACCGAAGCTCTCCCGTATCACAGACTTTTCAACTCTCCTATTTCGGAAGCAGCTATCGTTTCGTCCGCGGTCGGTTATGCGCTTTGCGGCGGCAGAGTTATCGTTGAGCTTATGTATGCGGACTTTATGGGCAGAGCGGGCGACGAAATTTTCAACCAGCTCGCTAAATGGCAGGCAATGTCCTCGGGAATTCTTAAAATGCCCGTCGTTCTCCGCGTTTCGGTCGGCAGCAAATACGGCGCGCAGCACTCTCAGGACTGGGTTGCGCTTCCCGCGCACGTTCCGGGGCTTAAAGTTTGCTTCCCCGCAACGCCTTACGACGCGAAAGGTCTTATGAACGCCGCGTTAAACGGCACTGACCCCGTCGTGTTCTTTGAAAGTCAAAGAATTTACGGCAAGGGCGAAGAATTCCATAAGGAAGGCGTCCCCACCGGTTATTACGAAATCCCGCTCGGCGAACCCGACGTTAAGAGAGTCGGTAGCGACGTTACCATTCTTACCATCGGCGCAACTCTTTACAAAGCGGTTGAAGCGGCTAAAATTCTTTCCGAGAAGTACGGCGTAGAAGCCGAAATTATCGACGCGCGCAGCGTTGTTCCGTTCAACTACGAAAAGGTTGTTGAATCGGTTAAGAAAACGGGCAAAATCATTCTTGCTTCCGACGCGTGCGAAAGAGGTTCTATCCTTAACGACTTCGCAAGGAATATCAGCGAGCTTTGCTTCGATTATCTCGACGCTCCGCCCGTCGTCTGCGGCGCGAAGAACTGGATTACTCCGCCTCACGAATTCGACGAGGAATTCTTCCCGCAGGCAGAATGGATTGTGGACTTTATCAACGACAAGATTATGCCGCTTAAAGGACACGTTTCCAAGCTGAACACCTCCGACGCGGAAATGATGAGAAAAGCCAAGAAAGGCGTTTAATATTTACACGCGAACAGGTGAAATTGCACTTATTGCGCGGACGGCGTATCGCCGCCCGCGCAAACTTTAAAAAGCATATAAGCGACGAGGCGCTAATGGTCGTTTTCGCTTGCCTTTTTTATAAGATTGTATTATTATTTTTTTTATGGATAAAATTAAATTTATAACGCATGAAAACCACGACGCATATTTTAACCTTGCCTCGGAGGAATATCTCTTAAAGCGCAAGGGCGGAAATTACGTTTATCTTTGGCGCAACGCGCCCGCTGTTATCGTCGGCGTCAATCAGAACGCCGTAGAGGAGGTGAACCTCGGCTTTACGGAGGCTAACGGAATCAAGGTCGTTCGACGAATGACGGGCGGCGGCGCTGTTTATCACGACCTTTTCAATATAAATTACACCGTGATTGCGCCTTACGACCCGACGGTTAATAATTACGTTAAGTTTACCGCGCCCGTGATAGAGTATCTGAACGATTTAGGCGTTAAGGCGGAGTTTTCGGGACGTAACGACATAACCGTCGACGGACGCAAGATTTCCGGCAACGCGCAAACGATATACGGCGACAAAATTATGCACCACGGCACACTCCTTTTTAATACGGACATGTCAGTCCTTGCGGACGCGTTAAAGCCGAATAAGCTTAAAATTCAGAGCAAGGGCATAAAGTCCGTTCGCGCGCGCGTTACTAATATTTACGAAAATCTGCCCGTAAAAACATCCGTGGAGGAGTTTTTGAAAGGCTTGTCCGAGTATTTTAAGAAAGATTGCGAGGAATATACGCTTACCGACGAAGATATTGCGGAAATTAACAAGCTTTCCGCCGAAAAGTATTCTACCTACGGCTGGAACATAGGTCGCTCGCCAAAGGGTGCAAACAGGGCGGAGGCGCGTTTTCCGTTCGGGATTTTATCGGTCAGTTTCGACACCGAAAACGGACTTATAACGAACGCGTGCTTTAACGGCGATTTCTTTTCGCTTAAACCTGCAGAGCAGCTTGCCGAAAGGCTTAACGGCGTAAAATTTACTAAAAAAGACGTGAAAAACGCGCTTAAATGCGCAGGCGAATACATTGTCGGCGCGGACGGAAACGATATCGCCGCGGCAATGTTCGGCGAATACGAGGGGTGACGGATTATGCAGGAAAACACCGAAAAAGCACAAAAGACTAACGAAACACCGCAGGATATTAACGGGAATTTGCAGGAATCCGCCGCGATAACCGAGAAGAACGATGTTATCGGTATAAAAAAAGCGGACAAAAAGACTAAACCGCCAAAGCAAGAGAAGGGCAAAATTAACGTTAAGGCGGAAATCAGAAGATATTTCTTCATGGTTATCGGCTGTATTTGTTATTCGCTTTCTTTAACGGCGTTTCTTATTCCGAACAAAATCGTCGGCGGCGGCGTGAGCGGCGCGGCGTCGCTTATCAATATCGTAACGGGGCTTCCGACGGGTATTTTTATCGTTCTCATTAACGCGCCCATTTTGCTTTTCGGGTTCAGGCTTATGGGTTGGCAGTTTATTTTAAGGTGCTTTATTACAACCGCGACGTTGGGCTTGACCACCGAGCTTTTAACGTTCGTTTTCGAGAATATACCGCTTATTACCGACAACAAAGTGCTTGCCGCGCTTTACGGCGGAATTTTGCAGGGTGTGGGTATAGGCTTGTTTATTAAATACGAAACGTCAAGTGGCGGAACGGAACTTCTCGGCAGAATAACCTATCATTTGCTGCCGTTCTTCACCATTGCCACGCACGTCGCGATTTTAGACGGAATCGTCGTTATTCTCGGCGCGGTCGTGCTTAAAAATATAGAGAATATCCTTTACGCGCTTATCCTTATTTTTGTCAGCGCGAAAATAAGCGACATCGTTATTATGGGTTTAACGAAATCGAAGTTGTGCTTTATCGTTACCGATTGCGCGGAAAACATTTCCGACTACTTGATAAATCACAGCCCGCGCGGCGTTACGCTGATAAAGGGCGAGGGAATGTATTCCAAAACCGAAAAGGGCGTGCTTATGACGTGCGTTAAAAATAATCAGATAGCGAACCTCAAACGCTGGGTTAAACAGCTGGACGGGCGGGCGTTCGTTATCGTATGCGACGCAAACGAGGTTTACGGACAGGGTTTTCACAGTATTTGATTTATAGAAGTTTTTTCGCATCCGTTTTTTACCGCACCTCTTGCGCTATCCGATTTTTCACCGCAACGGGTGAGTGCGCTTTTTATAAAAGATTTAATAAAAAATTTTAAAAATTAGCACTCAACACTTGACAGTGCTAATTTTTTGTGTATAATATAAAGACAATAAATGATTAGCACTCTATCGTTTCGAGTGCTAACGGTTATATCGATAGAGGAAAGGAGGTATTGATATGAATTTCGATAAGTTTACGCAAAAATCGTTATACGCTTTGGAGGACGCGAAGAAGCTTGCCGTGGAAAACGGAAATCAACAAATAACGCAGTTGCATATATTATACGCGTTGATTACACAGCAGGACGGGCTTATTAAAGAGCTTTTGTCGGGTATGAAATCGGAAATGCCTACCAATAGGCTTGCAAAGGAAATCGAAAAACAGATAGGTTTCTTGCCCAAAGTTTCAAACGTAAGCGGATTATATTTAAGTCCGGAGCTTGACAAGGCGTTTACGCAAGCGGAAAAGCTCGCCACGGATATGGGCGATTCGTTCGTGTCGGTCGAGCATATTATGCTTGCGATAATCAAAAACCCCGAAAAAGAGGTTAAAGAACTGCTCACGCGGGCGGGGATAACCGAAAAAACGTTTTTGGAGGAGCTTAAAAAGGTGCGCGGCAATCAGCGCGTAACCGACCAGAATCCCGAGGACACCTACAACGTGCTTAAAAAATACGGCACGGATTTGGTGGAACGAGCGCGCGCAAACAAGCTTGACCCCGTTATCGGCAGGGATAACGAAATAAGAAACGTGGTAAGGATTTTGTCGCGGAAAACAAAAAACAACCCGGTGCTTATCGGCGAAGCGGGCGTAGGTAAAACCGCGATTGCAGAGGGGCTTGCGCAAAGAATAGTCAGCGGAGACGTTCCCGAGGCGTTAAAGCATAAAACGGTGTTCTCGCTCGATATGGGCGCGTTGATTGCCGGCGCGAAGTACCGCGGGGAGTTCGAGGAACGGCTTAAAGCGGTGCTTAACGAGGTTAAAAGCAGCGACGGCAGAATAATTTTGTTTATCGACGAGCTGCACACGATAGTCGGCGCGGGCAAAACAGACGGCGCGATGGATGCGGGCAATCTGTTAAAGCCGATGCTGGCGCGCGGCGAGCTGCATTGCATAGGCGCGACCACCCTCGACGAATACCGCAAATATATCGAAAAAGACCCCGCGCTGGAAAGAAGGTTTCAGCCGGTTCTGATAAACGAACCGAGCGTGGAGGACACCATTTCCATATTAAGGGGCTTAAAAGAGAGATACGAGGTGTTCCACGGCGTAAAAATAAGCGATTCGGCAATAATAGCGGCGGCAACCCTTTCGGACAGGTATATTACCGACAGATTTTTACCCGATAAAGCGATAGATTTAATCGACGAAGCCTGCGCGATGGTAAGAACGGAAATAGATTCTATGCCGCAGGAAATGGACGAAATCAAGCACAAAATCATTCAGCTGGAAATCGAACGCACGTCATTAAAGAAGGAAACGGATAAGCTTTCCGAAGAGCATCTTAAAGAAATCGACGCGGAGCTTGCCGAATACCGCGATAAGTTTGCGGTTATGCAGTCCAAGCTCGAAAAAGAGAAAAAGTCAATCGTTAAAGTCCGCGAAACGAAAGAGCGGTTGGAAAAAGCCAAGGCGGACATGGAACGCGCCGAAAGAGAATACGACTTAAACAAAGCCGCAGAGCTTAAATATTCAGTTATTCCCTCGCTGCAAAAGGAGCTTGAAGAAGAAGAAAAATCGGAAAACGGCAAAGCGGATAAAATCATAAAAAGCCGTATTACCGACGAGGAAATCGCGAAAATCGTCGCGAGAATGACGGGCATACCCGTTACGAAGCTCGTCGAGGGCGAAAGGGAAAAGCTGATTCACTTAGAGGATATTTTGCATAAACGCGTAATCGGTCAGGACGAGGCGGTAAAGCTTATTTCCGAAGCGGTTTTAAGGTCGCGCGCGGGTATTCAGGACCCCAACAGACCTATCGGTTCGTTTATGTTTTTAGGACCTACGGGCGTAGGCAAAACTGAGCTTGCAAAGGCTCTCGCAAGCGCGTTATTCGACGACG
The DNA here is from genome assembly GCA_958421945.1 of uncultured Eubacteriales bacterium. GTDB lineage: Bacteria > Bacillota > Clostridia > Christensenellales > Borkfalkiaceae > UBA1259. Next base: position 94,673 of record CATZMZ010000001.1, read on the forward strand.
AAAACAATATTATTCGTATCGATATGAGCGAATATATGGAAAAATTCAGCGTGTCGCGGTTAATCGGCGCGCCTCCCGGATACGTGGGGTTCGAGGACGGCGGTCAGCTAACCGAAGCGGTGAGAAGAAGACCGTATTCCGTGGTTTTGTTCGACGAAATCGAAAAGGCGCATCCTGACGTTTTCAATATACTTTTACAAGTGCTTGACGACGGCAGAATAACCGATTCTCAGGGAAGAACGGTAGACTTTAAAAACACGATAATAATCATGACGAGCAATATCGGCGCGCCCGCGCTTCTCGGCGGACTAATGCCCGACGGAAGCATAAGCAAAGCCGCGGAGGATGAGGTTAAAGCGGAGTTAAAAGCGAGATTCCGCCCCGAATTCCTTAACCGACTGGACGAGATTATTATGTTTAAGCCGCTCACCGAAAAAGAAGTGGGCAGAATCGTTGATTTGCTGCTCGATAAGGTCAGGGCAAGACTATCAGATAAGCGATTAAAACTCAACGTTACGGACGCGGCAAAATCGTTCATCATCAAAAACGGTTACGACGTGAATTTCGGCGCAAGACCGCTTAAAAGATTTATCGACCATACGGTGGAAACGATGCTCGCAAAAGAGATAATAATCAACGACGTTGCACCCGATAGCGAAATTACGGTCGATTCGGACGGTGAAAAATTGTTCATAAAACGATAAAAGCGAAAAGCCGTTTGTAAAAAATAAATCCGAAAGTTTTTTTATAAAGCGTTTACGGCGAAAAAAGCTTTTTCGCTTGAAAAGTCTTCGGATTTTGCGGCGGGCAACCATTGCGGTTGCCCGCCGCGTTTTATGTTTAAACTGAAAAAAACAAGAGAAAAGGTTGACGTAAAAACGGTAAAAACAAGGTAAAAAAACCAAAAAACAAGCCATAAAAGTGGATAAACGGATAAAAATAAAGCGTCAGAAATAAGAGATAAAAGGGCTGACAAGACAATAAAAACGGCGAAAGGAATAGTAAAAAACAGTTGGAAAAATAAGAATTTTTTACAGGGGAAGGGGGCAAGTTTTTCGACCTCGATAAAAGCCGAAATTTTTCTTGTTTTTCGAATAACGTCCATATCGTGACTTTTCGTCGCGATTTTTTATTTTAAAATAAATTTTCCGTTTTTTGCAAAAAAACGCGAGGATTTTGACAGTTTTAACTCAATTTTGCCGAGTTTTTAATAGGTTTTTGCGGAAATGTTTTAATTGCCGCATTTTAATCCCAAAATTGAACATTATAGTTTTGTCCATATATCTTTAATATTTTGTATTGAAAATTTTCCGTGTTTTGATGCATAATAGAAGAAAAAATCAAGAGGTGTATTATGCGAAAAATCACAAAAGCTATGAACTGTCTTTTGGCGGTCGTGATAGGGCTTGGCGCAACGGCGTTCGTCGGATGCGGCGAGCAAAAAGATAATCCTAACAACGTAGTTATCAATAAGGATAAAACGCAGTTATACGTTAATCACTATTACGGCGGCGTCGGCGATAAGTGGCTTGACGAGGCGATTAAGGAATTCGAAGAACAAAACGCAGATTATAAGGGCGTAAACGGCAAGGTAGGCGTTCAGGTTGTTAAAAACAATCAGAAGAAGGACGGCGAGGAACTTTTTTCGGAACTCGGCAATACTTCGGACGAGGTTTTCTTTACCGATAAGTCCAAACTTTACGATATGATGATTTCCGGATACGTTCTCGATATTTCTTCGGTCGTTACCGAAGTTAATTCGGACGGCAAAACCATCGAAAGCAAATTAACCGAGCAGCAAAAGGAATATTATAAGCACGACGGCAAGTATTACGCGCTTCCGCATTACGAAAGCTTTGGCGGAATCACCTATAACGTCAACGTTTTCAACGAATACGAGCTGTTCTTTGCAAAGGGCGGCTGCCCGAGCGAATACAGCGCGTACACGCAGGCTAACAACGAAGACAAGGCTTCGGGAAGCTTCACCAAGTATAAATATACCAACAAAGAAGGCGCGCTTTCGGCAGGTCCGGACGGCAAATACGGCACTTACGACGACGGTTTGCCCGCAACCTATGCGGAGTTTTTCGAGTTGTGCAATCATATGAAATCGGACGTTACGCCGCTTATATGGTCGGGACAGTTCGGTAAAGCTTACGTGGGATATCTTCTTTCTTCGTTATACGCCGACTACGAAGGCGAGGAGGTTAAGCTGGCTTACGACTTTAACGGTACGGCAACGCATCTCGTTAAATCCATAAACGGCAACGACGTTCAATTCGAGTCCGCAACGGAAATTAACAACGAAAACGGATATTTAACCTTTAAATCCGCAGGCTATTATTACGCGCTTAAATTTATGGACGGCATTTTATCCGATACCGACTACTTAAGCTCCAACTCTAATTCGGGCGCGCATACTCACACGCAGGCTCAGACGGACTTTATTTTAAGCGAATTCGACACAAGATTCAATAAAGACGGCAAGCCCATCGCGATGCTCGTTGAAGGCAGCTACTGGGAGAACGAAGCGAGAGATTACGGCGTTTTCGACAGATTGAGCAAGTACGGCAAGAGCGAGAGCGACTGCAATTACGCTTATCTGCCCGTTCCCAAGGTTGACGAAGCGCATATCGGCACGGGTTACACCATCGGCGAAGGATTAGGCAATATCGCGTTTATCAGCTCCAAGACCGCTCCCGAAAAAGTGGACATTGCTAAAAAATTCCTGCAATTCTGCTATACCGACGCTAACTTGCAGAAATTCACCAAGATTACGAGCGTTAAGAGAGCGTTAAAATACGACATTACCGACATGACGGGGCTTACCACCTTCGCTAAATCCACGGTGGAGTTAAAAGCCGATAAAAACACGAATATCGTGTATTTCGTTTCGAGCAATCCGATGACTCTTCAGAATCAGTCGTATTTCGCTTACAGATGGTCAACCGCGACCTGCGATTATATTTTAGACGATTTGAAATCCGGTTCGGACGCAAAGAAAGCGTTTGAGGATATTCAGGCAAAGAGAAGCGAGGAAAAATGGAATTTGCAGTTTTCCAAGTACTTTAATTAAAACAGGCATGGCGCACGGGTAAATACGTTAATAAGAACGGCGCATAGCTAAATTCGTTTGCCGCGAGCATAACGCGGCGCGCCGCGCGCGGGGAAACTGCGGCGGCGCGCAAAAAGGCGGCAATTACTTTACTGAGGGAATAATGGAAACTAACACAGAAAACTTAAAACCGAAACGCATAATGACCAGAAAGGAAAAGAAACTGCTTTTTTACGTTCTGGTTATGGCGTATCCGATTATTCAGTTTTGCATTTTTTATATCGGCGTAAACTTAAACTCTATTCTTCTTGCGTTTAAAGAATACACCGAAGTTGACGGACGGTTCGTTTTCAAATTCGTCTGGTTCGAACAGTTCGCGTATTGCATAAACATGATTAAAACGGAAGCGGTGTTCAGATACGCTTTTAAAAACTCGTTTTTAACCTACATAATAAGCACGGCGATATCGTCTACGCTCGCGCTGTTCTTTTCTTTTTACATTTACAAAAATAAATTTGCGAGCTCGTTTTTCAGAATAATGTTGTTTATTCCGTCAATCATTTCGCCGCTCGTTCTCGCGATATTGTTCAATAACCTTGCGGAGGACGCGTTGCCGATGTATTTATCGCAAATTTTCGGCAAGCAGTTCTATCCGCTTATATCGGGCAAAAGCGCGTTTGCCGTGCTTAACTTTTACAGAATATGGGTGGGCTTCGGAACGTCGATTTTGATTTACAACGGCAGCATGTCGGCGATTGACGTTTCCGTTACCGAGGCGGCTAAGCTTGACGGCGCGACGGGCATAAAGGAATTCGTGTTTATCGTATTCCCGCTTATTTATTCGACGTTCGTCACCTTCTTTATCGTGGGGGTCGCCGCAATATTTACCGACCAGATGAACTTGTTTAGCTTTTTCGGTACGCAGGCAGACCTTAAACTCGTTACGGTGGGGTACTACCTGTATAAACAAACGACGATTGCAAGTCTTGCGGAATACACGTGGTTGTCGGCTTTCGGTTTAATGCTGACTGCGATAACCGTTCCCGTGGTATTCCTTGTCAAGTGGCTTTTGTTCAAGATAGGACCGAGCGTGGATTGAGGTGAAATATGGGCAAGTTTATCAAAAATAATTTAATTTTTATAATTCTGTTTACTTTCCTCGTAATCTACGTTCTGACGATGGCGTTTGCGCTCGGCTGGGGGCTGATGACATCCGTTAAAGACCCGTTCGAATATTCGTATAACAAAACGGGTTTCCCCGAAGAAGGCTGGTTGTTTTCCAACTATTTAGACGCGTTTAAGGCGATTAAGGTCGGCGTTTATAAAAACACGAGAACTGTTTATATCCCCGAAATGTACCTTAACACGTTTTTATACGCCGCGGGCTGCGCGTTTTTAGGAACGCTCGTTCCCTGTATAGTCGCGTATATGTGCGCAAAATTCAAGTATAAATTGAGCGCGGCAGTGGTTACGATAGTAGTCGTTACGATGTCTTTACCTATCGTCGGCAGTACGCCCGCTTCCTTACAGCTGGCAAACGCGTTGGGGATTTACAACACGATTTGGGGTATGTGGATAATGTCCGCGCACTTTCAGGCGGGTATTCACTTTCTCGTATTCTACGAGGGGTTCAGAGGAATGCCGGACGCGTATATGGAGGCGGCGGAAATCGACGGCGCGTCGGAATTTGCCGTTATGGTTAAAATTATGCTTCCGCTGGCGAGAAACGTTTTCGCAACGATATTCCTTTTAAGGGTAATCGGGCTTTGGAACGATTTTCAGACTCCGCTTTTGTATATTCCCGACAAACCGACCATCGCTTACGGTTTATACTATTTTACCAAGGTAAATACCACGAACGAAACGTTTTCCGTTCCGATGCAGCTGACGGGCGCGTATCTCGTTTGTGTTCCGATACTGATTTTGTTCTGCTTCTTTCAGGGCAAAATAATGTCTAACATAACCATCGGCGGCATTAAAGGCTAATCAAAAGATTAAACAAGTCCGTCAATGGCTTTCGCTTTCGCGGTACCGTCGGAACAGAATAACGGTTAAAACGCAAAGCAAAAAAATACGGATAATTATGCAACTTTAATAAAATAATCAATTCAGGAGGAATGAAAAGGTGATGAAGAACAATCAAGGCTTAAAAAAGAAACTCGCTTACGTATTGTTATCGGCGATTTTAGTCGCTTGTTCCGTCTTTGCTTTAACGAGTTTTAAAAAATCTGCTGCTACCGACGCAACCGAACGCCCGTTATACAGCGTTTCCGGTTTGGGCAGCGCGGAATATAAAACCGTGCAAGCGTATAACGAGTATCTTTCGGAGATTAACAAGGGCGCGATTGACGGCGTTACGCTTGAAAGCTACGACGTTACGTTTCCGTATACCGTCAAGGACGACGGGGTTTACGAGGACGTTACCGGCGTAATCGTTTCGTTAAGACCGAATTCCAAACTTTTGTTCAATAAGGTCGTCGACCTGTCAAAGCTTTCCAAGTTCGATCCGATTATCACGCTGGCGTGCCTGCCTAATCAGGTCGGCTCGCTCGATATGAAAAGGATTAACGTTAAAGTGACGGATATTTACGATTCGAGCAAATATCTTATCTTTAAGGTTAAAGAACACGAAATCGGCGACGGCGACTATATCGGTTACACGATGGTCAGCGTTTGCAGCGAACTGAATGAATGTTACTATTATACGAAGTACGCAAGCTTAACCTACGGCAAAGACGCGGTAATTTCGTTTAAAGGACGCCCCGGCTGTTCCGCAAAGGGCAAAGTCGTTTATAAGGACGCGCTTTCACGCGCGGCGGAGGGGTTAAGCTTTTCCTACGATAACGATTACGGTGTAGTCTATCAGAACGACGTAAGGGATAATTTCTCCTTATTGTGCGACACGAAGGCTGCCGCTGGATTCGAAGGGTTCACCACGGGTGAGGTCGTTATCGAGGTTTATGCAGACAGATACGTCGCTTCGACCGCGAATTTCGTCGTTAAAAACTTTGCGGGGCTCGATTTAAGCAAAAACGTTACCGACGACGTAGGTCCGTTTATCGCAGTCGATTGCGACGAAAACAACGTTACTCTCGGTAAGGTCGGCTATAAATATCCGTTCTATTCCGCTAAGGCTTACGACAAGTTTAACGGCGAGGTAGAGTGCGGCAAGGTCGTTTATAAAAACTATTACTCGGACAACGCGATTGCTATCGCTTCCGACGAGGACGGTTTCGTTCCCGATTCGGCGGGCGTTTATACCATTTGCTATTTCGCTTCCGATTCATACGGCGACGTGTCCGAAAAAACCGTCGACGTGACGGTCGTTAAGGACGGTTACGATTTGGCTTTTGCGCTTAACGATAAAACGGTTGCCGCGATTCAGGGACAAAAGGTCGCGTTGGCGGAATTCGAAGCCACGAGCGGTCTCGGCGAGGTTACCTATACCGTTACCGTCAAGCAGGGCAACGAGGAAATCGAGGTGAACGACAACTCGTTTATTCCGTTAAAAACGGGCGATTATACGGTTACGTACACGGCAAAAGATTTTGTCGGGCAGACCAAATCGGATAGCTACACCGTTAAAGTTTCGGCTAATTCCGAACCTTTAATCGCCGATAATCTCGACGTGAAACTTTACAAAAACTTCATTCTGGGCAGCGGAACTAAAAATTATTCTTATCCGCTGGATAAGGTTTACGCATACAATTTCTCGGATGCGGGTTACGAAAAAGTAGAAACAACCGTTACCGTAGACAACGGCACGATAGAAAACGGCGTTTACACCCCCGAACGCGAGGGCGCGGTAACCTTTACTTATTCCTGCGGCGGAAAGGTCGCGGGGACGGCTTCGCGCGAAGTTTATAAGGTTACGAGAACGGTTGACGGGGACGTGGAGCTTGACGTAAACAAAATGTTTTTAAGCGTCGGCGATATCGAAACGGGCTATTCGGAAAATTCCGGCTCTAAATATCTCGTTAAAAACGACGCCGCTTATCTCGAATATTTAAATCCCGTTATTGCCGAGGATATGTCCTTTGACTTTTTGACGGAGAAAAATCACAACGAAGTCGGCAAGGTGAATTTCATTCTGACGGACGTAAACAATCCCGCGCAGTCTATTAAATTAACCTTTACCAAAAGCTCGACCAAAGCGTATTTTAACGTAAACGGCGGCAGCATGTCCGAAGTAAACTGTTCTTTCTCGGGCGAAGCGAGAGACGTTTTCAAGTTCTCGTTAAAGGCGACCACCCGGACCGTGGTTGTCGGCGGCAATTCTTACACCATCGATAATTACCTGTCGGGCAAACCGTTCGAGGGCTTCGACAGCTATAAGGTCAACGTTAAAATCACGTTCGAAGGCGTTGACGCAAACGGTTTTGCGTTCGTCGTTAAAAATATGAGCGCGCAGGCGTTTAACCTCGACGTAGTAAAAGACACCACCAAGCCGATTATTAAATTCTTCGGCGAGGACGGAGGATTAAAGAACAGGGGTGATAAGGTCACGTTGCCCGTGGCTATTGCCGCAGACGTGCTTTCGCCCGTGCTTAAAAACTTTACGCTTACCGTCGCGAATAAGGACGAAATAGTTAAAGACGTTGTAACGGGCAAAGAACTGCTTAACGTCGAGCCGATGCAATACGTCGTTTCGCTCGATAATTACGGCGAGTATACGTTTACCTACACTGCGACCGATTTAGCGGGCAAAACCCAGATTTCGTCGTTCGTGATAAGCGTTTTCGATTTGGTTGCGCCCACGGTAGAGATAGTTGAAAAAACAAAGGTAGTAAGCGGCTCGGTTAATAACCGGATAAACATAGCGGACGTAACCGTCAGCGACAACACGTGCGCCGCGAACGACATTACGGTAAACGTATTCGTTCAAGCGCCCGGTTCTGCGCCGAAGCTCGTTAAAGAAAAATATTTCACACCCGAAAAAGCGGGTAAATACACCGTTTACTTCTACGTTTACGACAAGGTGGACAACGAAGTGAATTACAGCCAGGGCAACGTTACGGTTTTAAGCTATACCGTAACGGTAAAATAAGGAGGTAATTATGAAAAAGACGATAAGAATTTTAGTATTACTGCTTTCATTCGTATTCTTGTTCTCCTCGGTTGCTTGTAACAAAAAACCGTCGGAGAGCGATACCCCCGACCCGGGTTCGGGCGATCCGATAATCACGCCGTCTAATCCCGATGCGGGAACGATTACCGTGACGGACGGTTATCTCGTAAAGGACGGCAAATCTGATTATAAACTCGTAATTCCCGCGGACGCCTCTAACAAAGAGGAACTTGCCGCAAGCGAATTTAACGATATATTCAAGCAGTCGACGGGCTTCACGCTGCCCATCGTAAAGGACGACGCGGTCAACTATAAAAAGGGCGATAAGTACATCTTTTTAGGCTTGACGAATGTTTTAAGCGATTTCGGCGTAAACCCGTTAAGAAGCGAAATAGGCGAGCAGGGATATATATTAAAGACCTGTGACTATTCGGTGGTGCTTACGGGCGCGACTAAAAAAGGTTACGGCACGCTTTACGCGGTGTACGAATACTTGCATTATCAGTTGGGCTTCGAGTGCTACGCGGAGGACGAAACGTTTGTCAATCAGTACGTAGATTGCAAGCTGCTTGACGTAAACGTAAAGGATAAGCCGGACGTTGCCAACGCAGCGTTATCGGGCGGAGCGTATTCTTCGAACATGCAGTTCCAGTACAGGAACAGATTTATCAGCCTGACAAACGACTTATTCGTCGGCAGAACGACGCCCTATCACAGCTCGTTTTTCTATCTGCCTAAGGATCAGTATTTAAGCAAACACCCGAAATGGTACAGCCCGAACGGCGACCAGATTTGCTATACCGCGCGTGGCGATAAGGACGAATATAACGCGCTCGTAGACGAGTTATTCAAGATTTACGTAGACGTGGTAAAGGAAAACGAGGACGTTCAGCATTTAAGCTTTAACATAGAGGATACGGTAACGTTCTGCACCTGTTCGGAATGTCAGGCGGCGAAAAAGAAATACGGCGCGAATTCCGCAACATGCATAATGCTGTTAAACAGGATATCCGAGAAATTCGAGGAAGCGAGAAAGACTGACGCGGCATTAGCGGACAGAACGTTAGATTTCCATTTCTTTGCATATAAAGAGACGTTCGAAGCGCCCGCCAAATACGACAGCGCGCAGGGCAAATACGTACCCGCCGCGCCCGAAGTGGTGTGCAGGGACGACGTATATCCGTTCGTATGCACGTTTAATATGAACAGAGCGGAAAGCTTCACCTCGCCGAAGAACGTAACGGGCTTAAAGACGATAGAGGCGTGGGGCAGTCTTGCGAAGAGCATAGCGTTCTGGACGTACACGGAAAACTATAACGATTATCTTGCGCCGAGGGATTGCATAACCCCGATGCAGGAAAATTACAAGCTGATAGCGTCGTTGAACCCGATATTCTTTAAAGAGGAATCGCAGGGCGTCAACTATAACGGAACGGGCTTTATGTGTATGAAATACTGGTTGCAGTATAAGCTGTGCTGGGACGTAAACAGGGACGTAGACGCGCTTATCGACGAATATTTCGACCATTATTTCCAAGACGCGAAAGAGCCTATGAGGAAATATTACGACAGCTATACGATGACGCTCCGCAAGTTAGCGGAGGAAAAGAATTACAGTCAGTACGACAATATTAACATATTAAGCAAGGACAAATTTTCATACGGATTGTTAAACGGCTGGCTGGGATATATAGACGAAGCGTATAAAGCGATAGAATATTTAAAGGACGAGGACGAAGCGCTGTATAACAAGCTTAAAAAGCGAATAGCGATAGAGAGCGTAACGGTAAATTACTCTTTGATATCGTTATACGGCAACAATTTTTCCACGGAGGCACTGCGCGAAAAGGTAACGGCGTTCAAAGCGGACGCGGAACTGGCGAACATAACCTACTGGGACGATAACCACAAGCGCCTCGTACAGGACTTTATAGACGCGAATATGGGGTAAAGATATGAAAAAGATATTGATAATGATAGCGGCTATGCTGGCGGCGTTATCGTTTGCGCTGGGCGCGGGCTGTAACGGTTGCTCCAAAACGCCGAGCGAACAGGACGAGAAAATCGATTTTGAGTTAATCGTCAGCTCGATAATAATCGAGAAAGGCGAAAGCAGACGAATAAGAACCAACTATACGGGCGAAGAACTGTTTACCTATCAATCGAGCGACGAAAGCATAGTTACGGTAACGTCCGACGGAATAGTAAAGGGCGTAAAAGCAGGCAGCGCGACGGTAGACGTAACGTTAAAGAAACTGACCAAAAAATTCACGGTCGCGGTTAAGGAAGGGGAAGCCCCGACGTTAAGGATAACCAACGTCAGGAGCGCGTCGGGCGAAAAGCTTATCGTAAACGGCACGTACGAGGTTAAAAGCGAGCTGTTGTTTAAAGGCAAAGCGATAACTGACGGCGTAACGTTTGAATACGCGGTAAGCGGCGACGGCGTTTTAACGAACGATAAAAACGTAGTAACGGCAAAAGCCGTGGGCAAAGGCGCGCTTATAATCACCGCAAAATATCTTGATTACGAGGTAAGCGAAACGGTCGCGTTTACGGTAATGGAAAACGTCAGCGTAATGATGCCCGTAAAGGCGGTAGAGCTTAACCTTAACGACAAAACGACGTACGACGCGGCAGGCGTGTACGCGGTAAAGGACGGCGAAAGGCTTGACAAGCCGTTCACGTGGTCAAGTTCCGACGAAAACGTGGTAACGGTGAGCGAAAGCGGTGTTATAACCGCCGTAGGCAAAGGCGAAGCGCGCGTGTATGCTGCAATCGAAGAAAACGGCTTAAAATATAACGCGTACATTGCGGTAACGGTAAAAGGCAATCAACTTGCCTCGCCCGAAAATCTGCGCGTAGTGAACGCGGCAGGCAACCCGAACGAGCTGGACAACGAAAAATATTTTAAGTGGGACAGCGTAGACGGCGCGGATTATTACACGGTAACGGTGGAAAGAAAGCAATACACCGTTAGAGCGGACGAAGAGCTTTCCGTGGATATAACCGAAAGCTTCGGGCATACCTATCTTACGGTAACGGCACATTCCGACGATGAGAATATCGAGCCGAGTGAGGTTGCGGAAAAAAACAACTATTTCAAAACCGCGAGTTTAGAGCAGAAAGCCGTTGCAAAACGCTATTATCTCGACGCGAAAACCATAACAAAACAGGATTATTATACTGACGAAAACATTTATTACGCGGATTGCAACAATAATGATTATTCGATATTAGGCTATGCGTTTTTAAAGATATACTACACGAAGAACGCATCCAGTTTTTCGTCGTTATGGTATCTTAACGGCTCGCTTATAGACTATACGGAAGATTTGGCAAGGTACGACGACAAAGTAATAACGATGTGGGTATACTCTAACGAGGCGATAACGGTAAGCGATTTAATATATATTCCCGACACCCGCAAATCGCTTCAGTCTTACGACGTACCCGCAAATGAATGGACGAAAGTGTCGTTCTCGATAAAGAGAGGCAACTATAAATTCCTTGCGGGCATAATCACCACGGGTAACTTCTATTATACCGACCTGCGCGTATCCGACGTGGATTATGCGGGTAAAGATTACGCGAAATGCAGTTTCTATCCGGGACTCGGCATAGAAGAAAAGCTTTCGGCGTTTGCGGCAAAATATCCCGCGGGCAGCACGGTGAACGAGCTTGCCTATACCGACATCGCGGTAATAGATAAGCTGTTTAACAGCTTGCCCAACGACAAACGTGCGGAAATCGTAGCGTCCGCCGATTATAAGCATTACTCGGCAGTCAGGGAAACGTTCCTTGCTAAGTACGTAGTGCTTGACGATATGACCGATCCTGCCGAACTGTTACTTTACGATAACAATAAAGACACGGGCTTTAAGGTGAACGTCAATTATACCCACCCGAAACTTCTTGCACTTTCAAACAATCTGAAAGACGAGACGTACGGCACGTATCTTAACTTTAATTTAAGTAAAGTAGACGGCAGCTGGAAAGTCGACAATAGACCTTATGATCACGCCGCGCTCAGCTATAATTTAGAAGCGAAAAAGGAACTTCTCAGCGATTGCGATACCGTATGTTTCTATATCTATAACGACATGAAAAAAGATAAAAACTTCCTTGCGAACTTCGGCGGTACTACGGTAGACGGTTACGGCGGCATAACGCTTAAAGCGGGCGAGTGGACGAAGATAACCGTTTCCAAAGCGGACTTTTTAAGAGGAAATATGTTCGGCGTATCGTGGGCATGCGAGGGCGACGGGTATTATAACTTTAAGGTCAGCACGATATTCGGCGTGAAAAAGCAAGACTTGTACTACGACAGCGATATATTTGATTTTAACCCGAATACGGTAAGCGATATTTTTTACGACAACGATATATACGAGCGCAATATTTAAGAAAATTTTTTTAACGGCGATTGTAAAAACGCCGGAAAGGAGGATAGATGAAGAAAAATTACACAAGCCCTGAAATTTTGCGGGGGGGGGTCGCTTTTTAGACGTAATTTGCGTTAGCGACCCAACAGACGCCGATGACTTCGGTTATCAAAAAGGTATTGAAAACGGAGGAAATGAAATATGAAAAAAAGAGGACTTAAATTATTGTTGCTTGCGATAGTCATGACGTTCAGCTTCGGGCTATCCGCAATAGTGGGCGCGTCTGCGGACGGCGAAAGGACTTTCGCTATGGCAGGCGCAAGCGTAAGAACGAACGAGCCGACCGGCTTGCGTTTCGAAGCTACTGTAGATAAAACTACTTACGAATCGGTTCTTAACGATTCAAACAAAACGTTCGGCGCGTTCATTTTGCCGAAAGACTATCTCGAAGCCGCGGAAATAACCGAAATCACAGACCACGAAACGCAGTTCAAGGCGAAAAACCTTAAATATCTGAACAGAGAGGATATAACGGGTTCGCAGATAGGCAATGGAGCTAACGCCGATTACATCCTTAAATATTCTATCGTAGACCTGCATTATTACAACTATAACAGAACGTTCTTCGGTTTATTCTTTATCAAAACCGTTGACGGCGACACAGCTACTTACGAATACGCAACCGTAAACGGAGCTAACAACGAAAGAAGCATAGCTTACGTTTCAAACGCGGCGATAGAAGACGGCAAAACCGAAATTGAGGCATACAAATTCGCACTTAAAGCGGCGTATCTCGGCGTAAACGGTTACGACGCTAACAAGGAGGAAAAGGAGCAGAACAAAGCGGCTGATACTTTCTTTACCGAATACAAAGACGCCGCAGCAGATTTATACGCAAAGGTTAAAGCTGCCGCCGCAATCGATAAGTTAAACGTTTGGGACGAAACCCAAAACACCGCGTTCCAAGATGTAAAAACTGCTTACGAAGCTGCAAACCCCGCGCTTAAAGCGTGGGCGGAAGCTCGTACGGAATACGCAACGTATACCGCAAAAGCTACCGAATTCAATGCAAAATACGCAACGCGTATACAGGATTTAACCACGGACGTCAATTCCTTGCCTGCCGCGGACAAAATAACCATTTTAAGCAAAGACAAAGTCGTCAGCTTAAAAGCCCGTTTGGAGGAAGCGAAAGTCGCTCTCGGCGACGCATACAACACGCTTTCCAACAAGCTTACCGCCGCAGAAGAAGCGATTACGGGAAACTATACCGCGCTTATCGATATGTCTGCGCCTGTTTTTATGGGAAGTACCGAAGCTCTTGCAAATGTTAAAGAAGATACTATAATGTATAATACGAACTATATGGCGCCGGGAAATTTAGCGGAAACTAAATTACAGCAAGTGGACGATGTGTACGGCAGTTATCTCGGTTCAAAATTTATCAATCAGGACCTCAAATATCTCCATCTTTGCTTCTATTATAAATTTTCCGAAGCAGTTAAGACAAGTATACAAGAATCTTCTTTCGATAAGGTTTGCATGTTCGTTTATAACGGTTCTGCAAGCGGCAAAGACGTTCTGCATAGTTTTGGCGACGGGCAATTACACACTAGCTATCCTGACTTTGAATTTAAAGCGGGCGAGTGGACGTTGCTTACCGTTTCCAAAGCCGATTTCCTTAATGGTTATTATTTCGGAATAATGGGTGCGCAAATCCAAAATACCGAATATAAATTCTCTACCGTATTTGCGACGAACGACGCGGGAATCAGCAAGATAAACGCTTATCTTGAAGAATGCAAAGCGGCTCCTGTTGCCAAGGCTTTCATAGCGCAGCTTGACGAGCTTCCCGCCGCTCCCGAAACGGTTGATGAGAATACCACGATTCCCGAAGCCGTTACCGCGGCAATGACCGGTTACGACGCACTCGGCGAAAGAGCGAAAGAAATCGTAAACGCTTCCGAGGCATACGCAAAACTCGAAGCGTGGATAAACGTTAAACAACAAATCGCTGTTTCTTACGTTGTCAATGCCATAAATAAAATGGAAGATTATAAGAGTTCCACCGTTCCCGTGGTATACAGCAGCGCAAAATACTCTGCCGTTGCCGCTGAATACGATAAGCTTACCGAAGAGCAGAAAGCCCTCGTAACTAATTACGCTAAGCTTAAAGCCTGGACGGACGCCGCCGCAAAAGTTCAACTGCTTTATACTAATACTAAGTATTCGGTATACAACAACACAAATGCTAAGCCCGGCGACAATCAGTTTAATGTTGACGTCGAGAATATCCCCGCAGAGCTTAACGAATACGGGTTTATAAGCAGAGTTTGGTTTAACGGTTCGGCAGAAAACGTAAGACTTGCGTTTAAGAATCTCCCAGATCTTACGGGTTATGACGTAGTAAGATTCCCCATTTATTTAAGACCCGACCAGCTTGGCACTGACAGATATCCGCTCGTTTATAAGTTTGAAAACGAAAGCCTTGCAGGCGGTTACAGAACGTTGACTGCCGGTTGGAATATCGTTACAATCCCCGTCAGCAAAATGTACAATGGGATTGAAATCGGCGCAAATATGATATCCGCACAAACTATTTTGCATTACGCTATTCCTTACGCTGAAAAGCTTGAAAACGGCGACAAGATTTCCAATTTCGCTTACGAAACGAACATTGCTAATTCGACTACAACGTCGTTTACAAGCGCATATGTGGCGAACGTTTCTTTCGATAAGGTCCAGACGGACGAGGGCAATATCCTTAAAGTCGTTACAAGCACCGGAAGCGGTGACTCAGGCTCTAATTATGCGTTCCGTATGCACGACTATCAAGAATATAAAACGATAGTTGCTAATTTAGGCGCGACGGGCGTTCAGTTTAAGATTTATAAAAAAGGTACGGGTGGAAGCGTTTGGTTGTATATGACGGAAGATACCAGCGGACATGATAAGGGTATCAAAGAAATAGAGTTGCAAAACGACGGTTGGGTTACTGTTTCTCTTACCGCCGAGGAATTCGTAAAATGGAATGGTTATTTCCGTAGAACTTGGGGCGCAGGAGCAGAACTGTACATTGCGGACTTTACTATCGTTAAATAACGGCAAAGGTCTTAAAACGTTTCACTAAAAAACTTCACGAAGCAGTGTGAGGCGCGGCGGCAATATCTGCCGCCGCGCCCGCACTTTTTATTAAAGCTATACTTACTTTGGGTTACTATGATTAACAATAATTACGAATACGTTTACAATTTCAAAAAAATGGGCTTCGGTATGTTCGTGCATTTCGGATTGTATTCCGTTATCGGCAAAGGCGAGTGGTCGCAAGATTTACAACCCTTTTCCGTTAAAGAGTACGAAAAGTTCGTTGACGATTTTAATCCCGATTTAAACTGGGCTGCTAATCTCGTCGCGCTCGCTAAAAATGCCGGCTGCAAATATATTACGCTTACCACTCGTCATCACGACGGCTTTTCGCTTTACGATACCAAAGGGTTAAGCGATTACGACAGCATCCACTCGCCCGCTAAACGCGATTTGGTCAGGGAATTCGTTGACGCGTGCAATAAGGAAAATATCAGCCCCTTTTTATATCACACTCTTTTAGACTGGCATAATCCCGATTATTTTAACGATTTCCCTAAATACATCGATTACCTCTTTGACAGCGTTAAAATTTTATGCTCCGAATACGGCAAAATCGGCGGACTTTGGTTTGACGGCTCTTGGGATAAGAAAAACGCCGACTGGCAGTTTAACAGGCTTTACTCTATGATTCGCGAACTTCAACCCCACGCGATTATCGTCAACAATCAGGGCATCAGCAAATGCGAAAACGCCGCGCACGAACAAGTGGACGTTACCACTTTCGAAAGAAGCCGCAGCGAAAAACTTTCCAACGCTTCACGTCCCGTCGTCGGCGAAATGTGTCAGGTGTTCGGCGACCACTGGGGTTATGCCGAAAACGATATAAATTTTAAACCTTTTTCGGAAATTCTAAACAACTTTATCGATTGCCGCTGCAACGATTGCAATTTCTTGCTTAACACGGGCTTGCTCCCCGACGGCAACGTCCCGCCTCTCGATAAGGTCTATTTTAACGCGATGGGGAAGTGGATTAAAGTCAACAAAAACTTTGTTTATAACCTGCAAAAACCTCGCATCTCTGCCGAGGGCGCGGATTTGCTGTTCGACGGAAAGTTCTATTACGCGGTTATTAAAAACGTGCCTATGGTCGCTAACCCCGACGTGCAATTAAAACCCGAAGAAATTAAAAAAGTCAAAATCTCTTGCCCCGTTAAAAACGCCGTCTGGCTTGACGACGGTTCTCCCGTTGTGTCCGATAACGGCGAATTTACCGTTAAAACCTTTAAGTACGGTGTAAGCTTATGCGCAAGGGTCGCGCGGTTTGAAATTTGAATTCCCGCGGAGTATCTCTTTTCGTCATTGCGAAGCCCCAACGGGGCTGTGGCAATCTCCGCGGCAGCGACTATATTTATTTTCTTACAGTATATATGTAGGGGAAAGGGGACAGTTTTTAAAGTCCGTCCCTAATCCCCAAAAACCCTTTACCATGAAAACTTCTCAAAACCCCTAAAAACCCCTTATTCATTAAGGGGTTTTTATTGTATGCCTGCTTTTCGTCATTGCGAAGCCCCAACGGGGCTGTGGCAATCTCCGCGGCAGCGACTATATTCCTTTTTTTACAGTATATATGTAGGGGAAAGTATGAGAATCTTCCGTTGCCCGTCAAAGGCGTCCGAACCTTTGGTTCTCATCGCTCACCCCGTACGCAAACAAAAAAACCACTTGCAAAAGCAAGTGGCTTTTCGTTTGGCAGGGGCGGCTGGATACTGCTCCGCGTAGAACGCTACGCAGGACTATGTCCGTCAGGGAAAGCCCGTCAAAGGCGTCCGAACCTTTGGTTCTCATCGCTCACCCCGTACGCAAACAAAAAAACCACTTGCAAAAGCAAGTGGCTTTTCGTTTGGCAGGGGCGGCTGGATTCGAACCAACGCAATGACGGAGTCAGAGTCCGTAGCCTTACCGCTTGGCGACGCCCCTATTTTCAAAGCCTTTATATTCTATCAAATTTATTCGCTTTTTTCAAGCGTTTTTACACCCTTTTTTTAAAAATTCCTCTCTTTTTTGTTCTCATTCCTTTATGCCGTCATTTTCTTCTCCCGTTTACTCGTTTTTCTTCCCGTTTTTTATTTTTTCCCGTCTTTCTCTTCTGTTTTCGCTTCGCTAAAAAAACTCTAAAAAAATTTAAAAAATTACTCTATTTTATTTGACATATGTTTTGCTATTCCATATAATATATGCGTTACATTTGTTTAGTTCTATTAAACTTTTTGTTAAAAATCCCTAAACCGCGTAACGCGTGTTTTTACGGAGTTAATTTACGGAATAAAAGCGGAGTATAATTATGGTTATCGGGGAGAAAATTAAAGAGTTGCGGCTGTCCTTCGGTTTAACGCAAGAGGAGCTTGCCGACAGGTGCGAATTAACCAAGGGGTATATTTCGCAATTAGAAAACGACCTGACGAGTCCGTCCATCGCGACGCTTATCGATATTCTGTCCGCTCTCGGAACGACGCTTAAAGAGTTTTTTGCGGACGACGACGGCGCGGAGGAGAAAATTTCGTTCGGGAAAAACGATTTTTTCGAGAAGGTTACGGGCGATTACGCGCTTAACTGGTTAGTTCCCAACGCGCAGAAAAACGCGATGGAACCCCTTCACATAAAGCTTAAACCCAACGGTTCTACCGAGCAGGATTTCCCGCACGAGGGCGAGGAATTCGGGTACGTGTTAAAGGGCGAAATTATAGTTATTCTCGGCAAGCGCCGCGTTAAGGTGAAAAAGGGCGAAAGCTTTTATTATCGCGCGGGCAAAACTCACGAAATCGTCAACGCTTCCGAAAAAGAAGCGGAATTTATCTGGGTTTCGTCGCCGCCGTCATTTTAATAGGTTTTTAATCAGCGTTTAACCTCTTTATAAACCGTTTATAACCCGTTTGTATCGGATTTATAATGTCGGGGCTTTGGGAAAACGGGGGCACGCTACAAAAGCAAGACAAGCTACGCAAAAGCGTTTACTATATTTTAACTGCAGAGGAAACAATTATGGCAGAATCAAAAAAAGAAAAAATAATCGAGCTGAAAGGCGTTTCCCGTCAATTCGAGGACGGCGTCGTGGCGGTCAGCAACGTCGATTTATACGTCAGACGCGGAGAATTCGTTACCTTTCTCGGTCCGTCGGGTTGCGGAAAAACGACTACGCTGCGTATGATTGCAGGATTCGACAAGCCGACCTCGGGCGAGATTCTACTTAACGGCAAGGATATAACCGCTCTGCCGCCGAACAAGCGTCCCATTAACACCGTGTTCCAGAGATACGCGCTTTTTCCGCACTTAAACGTTGCCGAAAATATCGCGTTCGGGCTTAAACTGAAAAAGTACAAAACCGTTTGCGAGGACGAAAAGGGCAAACGTGTGGAAAAAACCCAAAAGCTTTCCAAAAGCGTTATTGCGGAGAAGGTCGGCAGGGTGTTAAAAATGGTTGACCTCGAGGGGTTTGAAAAACGCAGCGTAACCACTCTTTCGGGCGGGCAGCAACAAAGGGTTGCTATCGCGCGCGCGCTCGTCAACGAACCCGAAATTTTATTGCTCGACGAACCGCTTGGCGCACTCGACCTTAAAATGCGCAAGGACATGCAGTTAGAACTTAAAGAAATGCACAGAAAACTCGGGCTTACGTTTATTTACGTTACGCACGACCAGGAAGAAGCCTTAACTATGAGCGATACTATCGTCGTTATGAAAGACGGCGTAATTCAGCAAATCGGCACGCCTACGGATATTTATAACGAGCCGAAAAACTCGTTCGTTGCGGACTTTATCGGCGAAAGCAATATTTTCAGCGGCACGATGGTAGGCGACAGAAAGGTGCGCTTTATTAACCGCGTGTTCGATTGCGTTGACGATTTCGCCCTTAACGAAAAAGTTGACGTCGTCGTTCGCCCGGAGGACGTGTTTCTTATGGACGAGGGTAAAGGGCAGGTGAACGGCAAAATCATTTCTTCTATATTTAAAGGTATTCATTACGAAATGGTTATGCTCGTCGGCAAGACGGAGGTCGTTATTCAGGACACCATCGAACGCAAAGTCGGCGAGAAAGTCAGCGTGTTTATCAAACCCGACGATATTCACATTATGGCGAAGGAATTTTCTTCCAACAAATACGAGGGATATATCACCAAAAACAATACTGTTTGCTTCGGCGACGGGGAATTCGAGTGCGACGTTACCAAGCTGTACGGCGGTTCTATTCTCGACGACGAGGGTTACCTTATCACTAAGGACGGGGATAAAATCGACCTCACCGACGTCGACGTGAACGTTGAGGTCGGACTTAAAGATATCGAGATTTCCGACGACGAAAACGCCGGCGGCGCTGTCGGTAACATTATTTCCATTATCTATAAGGGCGACCATTATCAGCTTATCGTACGCACCGACGCTAACGAAGAAGATTACGTTTTCGACACCGAGGACACCTGGAACGTGAACGACAGGGTAAGCGTTATTATACCCAAAGATAAAATTAAACTTTCGCTTAAAACGGAGGTTAAAAGATGAAGAAAAAAACCTCCGCGGAGCGCGCGGATAATTTAGACGTTGCGGCAAACGCAAAAAGTGCGGAAAAATCAGCCGTCGAGGCAACCGCGGGGCGCAAGGAAACGATAAGCAACACGACTGCAGCCCCCATCGCCGCCGCAAAAAAGGAGCGCAAGCCGCTTTTCGTGTTTTCACGCGGACAGCTGTGCATACCTTACGGCGTGTTTTTGCTGTTATTCGTTATATTTCCGCTGCTTCTTATCGTGTATTACGCGTTCACGTCCAAAACGGGAAAGTTTTCGCTCGAGAATTTTGCGTGGTTTTTCAGCAACGCCGCTTCGATAAAGAATTTATTTTCAAGCATACTGTTAGGACTTATAACGACGGTCGTATGTTTGCTTTTGGCGTATCCCGCGGCTTACGCGCTTTCAAGAATAAAATCGCACAAGCGCACCATTTTGCTGCTGTTATTTATAATGCCTATGTGGATAAACTTCGTTTTAAGGGCTATGGCGTTAAAGGAATTACTGTCGCTTATCGGTTTATTGGGCAAATATAACTACTTGAATACCGTTTTGGGTATGGTGTACGATTATATGCCGTTTATGATTTTGCCGCTTTATACCTCGCTTATAAAGATGGATAAAAGTCTTGAAGAAGCGGCTTCCGACCTCGGCGCGAACGGGTGGGGCGTTTTCTCTAAGGTTACGCTTCCGCTGTCCGTTCCGGGGATAGTCAGCGGCGTTACGATGGTTTTTCTCCCGTCGATGAGCTGTTACGTTATAAGCGACACTTTCGGCAACGGCAAGGTAACCATTATCGGCAAGCTTATCGAATTGTGGTTCGGTTCGGGCGATAACTGGCATTACGGCTCGGTCGTTGCGCTGGTGCTTTTGGTAATTATGTTTGTGGTTACGCTTGCTATGGGCGGGTTTTCTAAAACCGAGGACGCAAGGGGGAGCAATTTATGAAAAAATCGGGTAAAATTTTATCGTTCTTTTACATAACGCTCATTTTGCTGTTCGTTTACGCGCCCATTCTGTTGCTGTTTATTTACAGCTTTACTTCGTCCAAAACTATCGGCGTGTGGGGCGGCTTTACCTTTGAAAATTACGAAAAGCTGTTCACGATAGATAAGCTAAGAGGGATATTCGTCGATACATTCGTGCTTGCGCTGCTTGCGGCGGCGTTATCGACGGTTCTCGGAACGCTCGGCGCGCTCGGCATTTTCTATAATAAAAAATGGCTCGGGAAATTCGTTAAAGCGTCCTCGCAGATTCCCGTTATCAACGCGGAAATAGTAACGGCGATTTCGCTCGCGCTGGTTTTTTCTATCGTCGCGATGGGGAAAAGCTACGCCGCGCTGTTAATAGGACATATCGTGCTTTGCACGCCTTTCGTGGTGCTGTCCGTGCTGCCTCGCTTAAAGCAAATGGACGGCAGTCTTTACGAGGCGGCGTTAGACCTCGGCGCAACTCCCGTGCAGGCGTTGTTCAAGGTGGTTTTGCCCGAAATTCTGCCCGCCGTGGTCTCGGGATTTATGCTTGCGATAACGTTGTCGCTCGACGATTATATGATTACCGCATACACGAAGCCCGCGTCGTTCGAGTCGATAAGCACTTACGTTTTCGGCGCGATTAAAAAGCCCAAAAACGCGTATCTTGCGGAGCTGCGCGCGCTGTCGTCGGTGCTGTTCGCGATTATGCTTATCGTCGTTTTGATTATGAATTTCAGAAAGAAAAAAGAAAATCAGGAAATGATAAAAAAATAAAAGGAGTACGGAAAAAATGAAAAAACTTAAATTTTTCGTCAGCCTCGCGCTGGCGGCAACGATGCTTTTGTCTGTCTTTACCGCATTCGGTTGCGGCAGCAAAAACGTTCTTCGCGTATATAATTGTTACGATTATATCGACGAAAGCTTGCTCGGTGAATTCGAAAAGTATTACAAGGAAAAAACGGGCGAGGCGATTAAGGTGGAATACGTTAAATTCGACACCCCCGAAAACGCTTATAATAACGTTAAAATGAATGCCGGCTATTACGATTTGGTTTGCCCGTCCGATTATATGATTGAAAAAATGGCGAAGGAAAACCTGCTTGAAGAAATCGTTATGCCCGAAAACGGCAATTATAACACCTACGTTTCGCCGTATATCAAAAAAACCTTTTCGGATATAAGTTGGGAAGGGGGCAAAAGCCTTGCAAATTACGCCGCGGGGTATATGTGGGGTACGCTCGGCTTGGTTTATAACACCGCAAAAATCTCCTCGGAAGATATGAAATCATGGTCCGCGCTCTGGAACGAGAATTTCAAAAAGCAGTTTACCATTAAAGACAGCGTAAGGGATTCCTATTTCGTGGGGCTTGCAAAACACTACGCAAGCGAACTCGAAGCGGCAAAAACGCTTACCGACGCGGACGCGTACAGGGCAAGGCTTAAAGAGTTGTTCAACGACACTTCGGAGAATACCGTGAAAGCGGTTAAAGACGAGTTGTTGACGCTTAAAAAGTTAGCGTCAAAGCTCGAAGTCGACGACGGTAAAGAGGACATTATAAAAGGCGACAGCAATATATATTTTGCTTGGAGCGGCGACGCGGTTTACGCGATGGACGAGGCTAAAAATGCCAATGTTTCGCTTGAATATTCCGTGCCGGAAGAAGGCTCTAACGTTTGGTTTGACGGCTGGTGCGTGCCCAAAGGTTCTAAACAAAAAGCCGCCGCGATTGAATTTATAGAATTTCTTTCTATCCCCGAAAACGCGATAAAAAATATGGATATTATCGGTTACGTAAGCGTTATCGCGGGCGAAGAGGTGTTCAAGTACGTTAAGGAAAATTACGCGGAAGAAAGCGGCGAGCTTACCGTCGACCTCGGTTATTTCTTCGGCGACGGCGAATATACGGTTAAATATTCGGGCAAGTACGGCAAATTCGCCGCGCAGTACCCTGCCGAAGAGGTTATAAATCGTTGCGTGGTTATGAATTATTTTTCCGACGCCGCCAACGAACGCATCAACAATATGTGGGCTGACGTTGCGGTTGGCTGACAGACTGAACGTTCCGAAAGGTAGCGACCGGAATGAAACGATAAAACTATTTTATTAAGTTACGGCTGAATATTTATTATTAAGCAAGCAAGGCTCGGCAATTTGCCGAGCCTTGCTTGCGCGTAAAACGCATTTTTAATTTTCAACTTTAAAACGTTTAATCTTAAATATTGTTTAATCAGTAATCCCATTCGGGGATATATTTTTCGCTTGCCGAAGAAAACTTTTGCTCGAACATTTTTTCAATGCCCAAGGACAGCGCGTAATCTATTACCCTGTCGTATTCTCTTTTGGTAATTTTTCGTTGCAGCTCGGGAAAGGCGTCAATATTTCCGAAAGGCGTGTACTGACTCATCACGTTGATATATGCCCTGTCTTTAACGCCGGAGGACGCAAACCAGCTTAAAAGCTTTTCGCTGTCCGAAACGTTTTGCGGAAGAACGAGATGCCGTACCAGCGTTCCGCTTTGCATCACGCCGTTTTCGTCTATGATAAGCGGCTTGCGGCTCATAAATTCTATCGCGCGCGACGCGTATGAAAAGTAATCTTTTTTGCCCGTATACCTGAAAGATACTTCGGGCGAAAAAAACTTTAAGTCGGGCATGTAAACGTCGATATATTCGTCAAGCTCTTTAAGTACGTCGAGCCGTTCGTAGCCGTGAGTGTTGTAAACGACGGGAATTTTCGGCTTATAGATATTGAGCGCCTTAACGATTTCGCGCGAGTAGTGGGTTGGAGTAACGAGATTGATGTTCGTCGCGCCCGCCTCCTCTAACCGCTTAAAAATATCGGCAAGCTCATTTACGGAAATTTCTTTGCCGCGCAACCCGCGTGACAGCGAATAGTTTTGGCAAAAAACGCATTTAAGCGAGCAACCGCAAAAGAACACCGTTCCGGAGCCGTTTTTGCCGCTTATGCACGGTTCTTCGAATTTATGTAAATAATATTTCGCTATTTTAATTTTTTCGTCCGCACCGCAAACGCCCGTCGTCGTTTTTCTGTCGACGTTGCAGGCGTTGGGGCAAAGGTTGCAAACGGGCGAAGCGAACGCGTCCGGATTATTCAAGCTCAAACGCCCCCGTGTATAACTGATAATACTTGCCCTTTTCGGCAATCAGCTGCTCGTGCGAGCCGCGTTCGATAATTCTGCCTTGTTCTAAAACCATAATGACGTCCGAATTCTGAACGGTTGACAGCCTGTGGGCAATGACGAAAACCGTCCTGCCTTCCATAAGTCTGTCCGTACCCTTCTGCACGAGCGCTTCCGTGCGCGTGTCGATAGAAGAAGTCGCTTCGTCGAGAATCATAACGGGCGCGTCCTTAACCGCGGCGCGCGCGATGGATAAAAGTTGCCGTTGCCCCTGCGAAAGGTTAGCTCCGTCAGCGGTCAGCATAGTGTTATAGCCTTCGGGCAAACGCCTGATAAAGTCGTCGGCGTAAGCGAGTTCGGCAGCACGGATACATTCCTCGTCAGTGGCGGAAAGTCTGCCGTAACGGATATTTTCCATAACCGTCCCCGTGAAGAGGTTAGTGTCCTGCAAAACGATGCCGAGCGAACGCCTTAAATCGGCTTTTTTAATCTTGTTTATGTTAATGCCGTCGTAACGGATTTTACCGTCGGCGATGTCGTAAAAACGGTTAATAAGGTTGGTAACGGTGGTTTTGCCCGCGCCCGTCGCGCCGACGAACGCGATTTTCTGTCCGGGGTGCGCGTAAAGCGAAACGTCGTGAAGAACAACCTTGTCGGGCGTGTAACCGAAGTCCACGTCGAACATCTGAATGTCGCCTTTAAGTTCGGTATAAGTAATCGTCCCGTCCGCTTTGTGAGGGTGCTTCCACGCCCAGTGTCCCGTACGTTCTTCCGTTTCGGTGATAGCCCCGTCCTCGGAAACGTTGCACCGCACGAGGGTAACGTACCCGTCGTCCGTTTCGGGCTGTTCGTCCATAAGCTCGAAAATTCTCGACGCGCCCGCAAGTCCCATAACGATAGAGTTAAGCTGCTGCGAGCATTGCGAGACCTGACCCGTAAACTGTTTGCTTATGGGCAGGAAGGACATGATAATGCTTAAAAACGCGATAGGGTCGTAAGGTTGCAAGCCGGTTATCGAGAGGTTTCTCGCGCCGAAAGTAAGCAGCACGCCGCCCGTAAACGCGACGAGAACGTAAAGCAGGTTTCCGAGATTGCCCATTATCGGCATAAGCACGTTGGCAAACGAGTTCGCGTTGGTCGCGTCTTTGCAGAGTTGGTCGTTTTTTTCGTCGAAATCTTTTTTAGACTGCGGTTCGTGGCAAAAAACCTTGATTACTTTTTGCCCCTGCATCATTTCCTGAATAAAGCCTTCTTCCTTTCCCAACGAAATTTGCTGGCGCATAAAGAATTTCGCGCTGTTGCCGCCGATTTTCTTGGTAACGAAAGTCATAAGCACGATTCCGAGAAATATAACGAAAGACAGCCAGATGCTGAAATTAAACATTATGACGAGCAGCGTCGTCAAGCTTACCGCGGAAGAAATCAGCTGCGGAATGCTTTGAGAAACGAGCTGACGGAGAGAGTCGGTGTCGTTCGTGTAAACGCTCATTACGTCGCCCGTTTTGTGTGTATCGAAAAAGCGAATGGGGTAGGACTGCATTTTGTTGAACATGCCCGTCCTTATCTGGTGCAAAAACCGTTGCGTAAGCGTCGCCATAAGCCGGTTATACGTGAACGAACAAACGGTGCTTGCAACGTAAACGCACGCCATAACTATAAAAATTTTAAGCAGCTTCGGGTAAACGGCAGCCCACGCGTCGGCGTTGGACGCTCCGCCTTTGATAAGGTTAAGTCCGTCCGATAAACTCATTAAGACCTTGTTGAGAAACACCGAGGACATAACCCCCGTTATTCCGCTGATAAGAATACACGTTATGATAACGGATAAAAGAGCTTTATTCTGCGCGAAAAGAAGTTTAATCAGTCTTTTCATCGTGCCTTTTTTCGCGCGCGAGGGCGCGCCGCTCATAGCTTTCGGCATGTGCTTAGGCATATTATTTATCCTCCTTGTTCTGCGAACGATAAAGCTCGGCGTAAACGTCGTTAGACTTTAAAAGCGAGTCGTGCGTTCCCGTCGCGGTAATCCTGCCGTTTTCCATAATAATGATTTTGTCCGCGTCGGAAACGGACGCTATTCTTTGCGCGATTATGATTTTCGTGGTTTGCGGAATATAATCCTTTAACGCCTTTCTGATAAGCGCGTCCGTTTTGGTGTCCACCGCGGACGTGGAATCGTCTAAAATAAGAATTTTCGGTTTTTTAAGCAGTGCGCGCGCTATGCAAAGGCGTTGTTTTTGTCCGCCCGAAACGTTCACGCCGCCCTGTTCGATATAGGTGTCGTATTTGTCGGGGAAACCTTGGATGAATTCGTCCGCCTGCGCGAGCTTTGCCGCCGCCTCGACTTCCGCGTCGGAAGCGTTTTCGTCGCCCCAGCGCAGATTTTCCTTTATCGTACCCGAAAAAAGCACGTTCTTTTGCAAAACCACGGCAACGTTATTGCGAAGCACGTCAAGGTCGTAAGCTTTAACGTTCACGCCGCCGACCAAAATTTCGCCGTCCGTAACGTCGTAAAGGCGGGGGATAAGGTTGACGAGCGAAGACTTACCCGAACCCGTCGCGCCGATAATTCCTACCGTTTCGCCGCTTTTAATATAAACGTTTATGTTTTCAAGCGCGTTTCTTTCGGCTTTTTCCGAATATTTAAAGCAGACGTTTCTAAATTCCACGCTGCCGTCCTTAACTTCCGAAACGGGGGCGGCGGGCGAAGAAATGGTGCTGTTTTCTTTGAGAACCTCTGCGATACGTTCTGCTGAAGCGGTACTCATTATGACCATAACCATTATCATAGAAAGCATCATAAGGCTCATGAGAATTTGGAACGAATACGTCATAAAGCTTTGCAGTTCCGTAAGTTTAAGCAGCTGCTCGTTGGTTTTAACGATAAACGCCGAGCCGATTGCGTAAATAGCGATAAGCCCCGCGTAAATGCAGAAATTCATCAACGGCATATTCCATGCGATAATTTTTTCCGCTTTGGTAAAATCTTTTCGCACGTTGTCGGACGCTTTATAAAATTTTTCCTTTTCGTAATCCTCTCTGACGTAAGATTTAACCACGCGCATACCGCGGACGTTTTCCTCGACGGACTCGTTCATCGCGTCGTACTTTTTGAAAATTCTGTTAAAGAACGGCACGGCTTTAAGCATAATAATTGTTAAGCCTATCGCGAGGACGGGCGCGGTGCAAAGGAAGATAAGCGCCATTCGCGAATTGATTGAAAACGCCATTACGACAGAGAAAATCAGCATAAACGGCGCGCGTATAGCCGTCCTGATAATCATCATATAAGCCATTTCCACGTTGGTAACGTCCGTCGTTAATCTCGTAACCAGCGACGAGGTGGAAAATTTGTCTATGTTAGCGAAAGAAAAATCCTGTATCTTGTAATACATATCCTTTCTTAAATTTTTTGCAAACCCGCTCGACGCCCTGGCGCAGAACAACCCTGAAAGCGAGCCGAACGCGAGCGAACTGAGCGCCAGCGCGAGAAGATATCCACCGTACCTTAATATGTCGCTTAAAAGTTCCTTCGCGTCGCCTGCTTCTCCCGCAAGCTTGATTTTTGCAAGCAGCAACGTCATAACGTAGGGGATAAGAACCTCTAAAACGACTTCTGCCATAACGAAAACCGGCGCGAGAAAAGACGGCTTTCTGTATTCCCTGACCGATTTTTTAAGAGTGAGCGCGTCGGCGATAAAACCGCTTCGTTTGCCTTTTTTGTCCTTGTTCTTCTTCATATATTCTCCTTTTTGAATACGTCAATAATAAAATCCACGTCGGGCAGAGTCATTTGCTTTTGAATTTCTTTCGGAGCGATAACGTAACCGATCGTCGCGCCCTGAATAATGGAAATAAACAGCCTTGCGCATTCCGCCGCGGAATGTTTAACCGTAAAATATCCCGCCTTTTGACCTGCCTCGAAAAGCCTTTCAAGCTTAACCACGGGCAGTTCCGGCTTGCTGCCGTCGGCAGTCGGCGGAGGAGGGGGCGGCGTCCCCGTTTCCTTGCCGGTAAAGCATTGCGACACGAAAAAATAATAAAAATACGCAAAGTTCTCGTCGTTTTTCAGGTCGTAAAACATACCGTTAATAATTATACGCAGCTTTTCGTTATAATCGAACGTTTTAGCGAGCGATTTTTCCATATCGCCGTTCGATTTTTCGTGCTTGATGCGCATCGTTTCGTCGAAAACCTCTTTCTTGTTTTTAAAATAATGATAAAATAACCCGTGACTGCACCCCGCTTTTTTAACGATATCTTCTATCGTCGCGCCCGAGTAACCCTTTTCGCAAAACACTTTAAGCCCCGCAAGCGCGATTTCGCGTTTGCGCGCTTCTTTAACGCCGTACAGCGCGTTTTCTCTTTTTTTTGTGTTTTCCACCTCTCTCTCCTTATTGACGCAAAAGTCAATTATCGTTATTATAATAACGCGTAAAGAAAAAGTCAAATAAAAACGCGGTGATTTTAAAATTTTGTTGACGATAAAGTCAACAAGGGTATTATTAAACCGAAAAAGGTCGAAAATTATAATATTAAGTGCGTAACGCGACATATATAGCGGGAAAAATGTTGACATAACGAATAAAAAAGTGGTACAATAATTCAGTATTTCATACGTAGGAAGTTTCTGATGAAAAATTATTTTACAAGCGAAAGCGTTACGCAGGGGCATCCCGATAAGGTTTGCGACAGCGTTGCCGACGCAATCTTGGACGACTATTTAAAGGGAGACCCCGATTCGCGCGTGGCGTGCGAGGTCGTTGCAACAACAGATTTTATGTTTATCACGGGCGAGATTACCTCCGCCGCCAACGTCGACGCCGAAAAAATCGCGAGAAGGGTTATTTCGGAAATAGGCTATAACGATAAAACCACGGGCTTTTCCGCGGATACCGTTAAAATCATTGTGGACGTTAAAGAACAAAGCGCGGATATTGCGCTCGGCGTGGATAATTCCGCGGAAGCGAAAGAGGAGCTGCGTGCCGGCGGCAAAGAGGAAGCGTTCGACAAAACGGGCGCGGGCGACCAGGGCATGATGTTCGGCTACGCGTGCAGAGAAACGGAGGAGCTTATGCCTCTGCCCATAACTCTCGCGCACAAAATGTGCAGAAAACTCGAAGAGGTGCGCAAATCGGGCAAGCTTGCTTACCTTCGTCCGGACGGAAAGGGGCAGGTTACCGTCGAGTACGAGAACGGCGCGCCCGTCCGTATAGAAGCGGTCGTTCTGTCCTCTCAGCACGACGACACGGTTACCACCGAAAAGTTGCGCGCCGACCTTAAAAAATACGTTATAGACGAGATTATCCCCGACGGATATGCGGACGAAAACACTAAATATTACATTAACCCCACGGGCAGGTTCGAGATAGGCGGCCCTGCGGGCGATTCCGGTTTAACCGGCAGAAAAATCATCGTCGATACTTACGGCGGCAGATGTCCGCACGGCGGCGGTTCGTTCTCGGGGAAAGACCCGACCAAGGTGGATCGTTCCGCAACGTATATGGCGCGTTACGTCGCTAAAAACATAGTGGCGGCGGGGCTTGCCGACGAGTGTCAGCTTCAATTCGCTTATGCAATCGGCATTGCAAAACCCGTTTCCGTTATGGTCAACACGTTCGGCACGGGCAAGCTTCCGGACGGGGTTATCGCCGACGTTGTCGTTAAGGAATTCGACCTGCGTCCCGCGGCGATTATCGAAAAATTAGGGCTTAAAAAACCGATTTATTCCGACACGGCGGCTTACGGGCATTTCGGCAGAAACGGTTTTTCGTGGGAAGCGACGGACAAAGTTGCCGACCTTAAAAAGTATTTATAACGAATGAAACTAATAAACGGTATTTTCGGGTTTATCGGGCGGCTGCTCTATTATCCGAAATGGCGATGCTTTTCTTGCGGAAGGGAAGTGTTCGACGACGAGTGCTTTTGCGCGGAATGTCGCAAAAAACTGCCGTTTATCGAGGGTGCGGTTTGCGAGCATTGCGGCAGACAGGTTATCGCTACGGAGAGTTATTGCTCGACTTGCAAGGGCGTCCTTACCCAAACGGACAGGGCGAGAAGCGTTTTTAACTATGAAAAATCGGTCGCCGCGCTGATAAAACGCGCAAAATACGACAACGCGCGCTACGTTCTAACCGAATTCGCCGATTATTTGGCGTCGGCTTACTATAAATATTATTTTAATTCCGCTCTGCTCGTTTGCGTTCCTATGACGCGCCGCGCGTTAAAACGCAGAGGTTATAATCAGTCGGAAATTCTCGCAAGACTCGTTTCCGAAAAGACGGGCGTTCCGTTCGCGGACGTTTTAATCAAGGTTAAGGAAACGAAACGTCAGGTTAAGCTTTCCGCAAACGAAAGAAGAAAAAATCTATCGGGCGCGTTCAGGGTTACGGACAAAACGCGCGTTCGCGGCAAAAGCGTGCTTATTATCGACGACGTAACAACTACGGGTTCTACGGGAGAGGCTCTCGCCGAAAAACTTAAAAAGGCGGGCGCAGAACGGGTTGAGCTTTTAACGATTGCAAGCGTTCCTCCGAAAGCGGGCTATTGACGGGCTGTTGACGTTCGACGGGTCAGGCAAGGCTCGGCAAAACGGCGGCGGTTCGTGAGGATTACGGGCGGCGACACGAGGCGGTTACGCACGGCGGCAAGGCTTATAATCGGCAAGCCTCGGCGGCAAAACATTAAAAGTTATTTAAAAACGATATTATTATATAGGAACAATTCGTATATTTAAGCATAAAGGCTCGTCGCGCTGACGCTTGCACGGCGGCTTGGTATAACGACAAGGAGTAAAATATGGGATTATTCAGGTATATTCTCGGCGGTGAAGCAAGAAGAAATTTAAGAAAGCTGGATAAAATGGCGGACGGAGTGTTGGCTCTCGAAGGCAAATATTCGTGCATGTCCGATTCCGAGCTTCGCGAACAGACGGACGTCTTAAAGGGCAGGCTTAACAACGGCGAAACGACGGACGATATTTTGTACGACGCGTTCGCGGTCGTGCGCGAGGCTGCCGCTCGCGTTCTCGGCATGAAACATTATAAAGTTCAGATTATCGGCGGTATCTGTCTGCATCAGGGCAGGGTCGCCGAAATGAAAACCGGCGAAGGCAAAACGCTCGTTGCAACCCTTCCCGCATATCTTAACGCGCTTACGGGCGAAGGCGTGCATATCGTTACCGTAAACGATTATCTTGCCGCCCGCGACGCCGAGTGGATGGGTAAAATTTATAAATTTTTAGGACTTACCGTCGGGGTTGCCGTTTCGGGTATGGAGGACGCGGATAAGAAAAAAGCTTACGCCGCCGACATTACTTACGGCACTAACAACGAAATGGGCTTCGATTATCTCCGCGATAATCTTAAAAGTCGGCTCGACCAGATGGTTCAAAGAGGCTTATCTTTTGCCATCGTCGACGAGGTGGACTCTATTCTTATCGACGAAGCGAGAACGCCGCTTATTATTTCGGGCAGGGGGCAGGAATCGAGCGATAAATACGTTACCGCAAACAAATTCGTTAAAACGCTCGTGCTCGATAAAGACTTTACGATAGATATTAAAGAAAAAAGCGTGCAGATTACCGAATCGGGCGCGAAAAAAGCGGAAGCGTTCTTCGGCTTGTCGAATTTCTCCGATATAGAAAACGCCTCGCTCTCTCACCATATTCAGCAGGCGTTAAAGGCGAATTACATCTTTAAGCGCGATAACGATTACGTCGTTTCGGACGGCGAAGTTATCATCGTAGACGAGTTCACCGGTCGTCTTATGATAGGCAGGAGATATTCGGACGGCTTGCATCAGGCTATCGAGGCAAAGGAAGGCGTTAAAATCAGAAACGAAAATAAAACTTACGCCACAATCACTTTCCAGAACTATTTCAGACTTTACAAAAAGCTTTCGGGTATGACGGGTACTGCTAAATCGGAGGAGGAAGAATTCCGTGCCATTTACGGCTTGGACGTTCTCGAAATCCCCACTAACAAGCCCGTCGCAAGAATCGATAAGCCGGACGTTATTTATAAATCGGTCAACGGCAAGAATAAGGCGATTATCGACGAAATCGAACGTTGCCACAAAAATGGTCAGCCCGTGCTTGTCGGTACGGTTACCGTCGAAAAATCCGAGGAAATAAGCAAACTTCTTATCAGAAAAGGCATTAAGCATAACGTTCTTAACGCCAAAAACCACGCGCGTGAAGCGGATATCGTCGCACAGGCGGGCAGATTCGGCGCGGTTACCATCGCAACCAACATGGCCGGGCGCGGAACGGATATTCTGCTTGGCGGCAATCCCGAATTCCTCGCCAAACGCAAGCTTCGCGAAGAGGGGGTCGAAGAGGACGTTATCGAGCTTGCAACCTCGTATATCGCGGATATTCCCGACGACGTTAAAGCCGTAAGAGAACATTATCACGAGGTTTACGATAAATTTAAGGCACAGACGGACGAAGAAAAGGTTAAGGTTATCGCAGCGGGCGGCTTGCAGATTTTAGGCACGGAACGCCACGAATCCCGCCGTATTGACAATCAGCTTCGCGGAAGGTCGGGGCGTCAGGGCGACCCCGGCGCGTCGGTGTTTTTCATCTCGTTAGAGGACGACCTTGCCAAACGCTTCGGCGGCGACAGAATGCAAAAGGTTTACGAATTCTTTAAAATCGACGAGGACCAGCCCATCAGCTCCAAAATGCTTTCGCGCAGCATCGAAAACGCGCAACGCACTATCGAAGGCAGAAACTTCGGTATAAGAAAGCACGTCCTCGAATACGACGACGTTATGAACAAACAGCGCGAGGTTATGTATGCGGAACGTATGCGAGTTATTAAGGACGAAAACGTCCACGAGGAAATAATCAAGCTTATCCCCGACTTTGCGCGTGCTACCGTTAAATCGGTCGTCAACATAGAGGATAAACCCGAAAAATGGGATTTCGAAGCGTTGAACGCCGCTATCGAAATGAAGCTTTTACCCAAGGGCAGCAATTTTATTACACTCGAAAAAGCCGAAAAATGGGATATCGATTATTTGTTCGAAAAGCTTATTCAGGAAACCGTCAGGGTTTACGAAGATAAAATCGCAAGATATAAAGAGGAAGGCGTTAATTTCTCCGAAGTGGAGAGAATGGTTCTGCTTAAAAATATCGACAGCAAGTGGATTGACCATATTGACGCCATGGACCAGCTGCGCAAGGGTATCAGCCTGCGCGGGTACGGAAACGTCGACCCTGTTCTCGAATACAAAAAAGAAGGCTTCGAGATGTTCGAGGAGCTTACGTTCTCTATTCAGGACGACACCATTACCTTATTGTTAAAGGCGGAGCTTAAACGCGTTCCCGCGCTTCAGAAAGAAGAAAAAAAGGACTTGGTGACGAACAAAGAGGGCAGCACCACCAACTACGGCAAAAAATCGGTTAAAGAGCCGGGCAGAAACGACCCCTGTCCGTGCGGAAGCGGCAAGAAATATAAAAATTGCTGCGGCGCGGATAAGTAAAGCCGTTAAACAAAATAAAATACAATTAAAAAATAAATTTTTCGTTAAGGAATCGTTATGTTAAAAGTCGATGAGTACAAACTCAAAATTAAAGAAATAAAAGGTATCCTCGCGGAAACGGGACACTCTCTTTGACGTCGAAAGACTTAAAAAAGAACTAAAAGAGAAAATCGAACTTTCCGAAAAACCCGAAATTTATACCGATCTTGCCAAGTCACAGCAGATTTCCAAGGAAATTTCTGCTATTTCGGGCAAAGTGAACGTTTTTTCCAAAGCGGAAAAAATAGTGAACGACGCAAGCGACATCGTCGAACTTGCCGACGAATCGGATGACGAGCTTTTCGCCGAAATAGACGCGGAGCTTAATTCGGTCGAAAAAAGCATAGAGTCTTTGCGACTTAAAGCCTTGCTTTCGGGCAAATACGACAACTTAAACGCCATTTTAACCCTGCACGCGGGCGCGGGCGGAACTGAAGCGTGCGACTGGACGGAAATGCTTTACCGTATGTATATTTGTTACGCGCAAAAGCAGAATTTCACGCTTACCGAACTTGACCGTTTAGAGGGGGACGAGGCGGGCATCAAGAACGTTTCGTTCAAAATCGAGGGCGAATACGCTTACGGCTATCTCAAAGCCGAAAAAGGCGTTCACCGCTTGGTTCGCATTTCGCCGTTCGACGCAAACAAACGCCGTCACACTTCGTTCGCTTCGCTTGAAGTTATGCCCGAAATCGTCGACGACGAGGAAATTACGGTTAATCCCGACGAAATCCGCATCGATACTTTCCGTTCGAGCGGTGCGGGCGGACAGAAAGTCAATAAAACCGATTCCGCCATCAGAATTACGCATATCCCCACCGGCATCGTCGTTTCTTGCCAGAACGAACGCAGTCAGACGCAAAACAAGGAAATGGCTATGCGTATGCTCGTCAGCAAGCTGCTGGAACGCAGAGAAGCCGAACGGTTAGAGCGCGACCAGGATATTAAGGGCGAGATTAAAAAAATCGAATGGGGCAGTCAGATTCGCAGTTACGTTTTCTGTCCTTACACTCTCGTCAAAGACCACAGAACGGGCTACGAAACGGGCGATATTCAGGCTGTTATGGACGGCGATATTCAGGGTTTTATCAACGATTATCTTAAAAAATCACAGTAAATTTTTCAGTAAACACTAAAATGAGCTATACGGACAGAATAAAGGGGTTTTCGATAAGAGAGAACCCCGTTATAATGGGAATCGAATCTTCTTGCGACGAAACCGCCGTTGCTATCGTTCGCGGCGGACGCGAAATTTTGGCTGACGAAATCGAAAGTTCCGCTACCGAACACGCTAAATTCGGCGGCGTCGTTCCCGAAATCGCTTCCAGAATGCACACCGCCGCGATTTTAACCGCGACGGAAAACGCTCTGAAAAAATCGGGGTTAAAATTAGAAGATATCGACGCGTTTGCCGTTACGGAGGGCGCGGGACTTCTGGGCGCGTTGCTCGTGGGCGTCTCGTTCGCGAAAGCGTTGGCGTTCGCCACGAATAAACCGCTCGTTCCCGTAAGTCATATAAGAGGGCATATCGCCGCCGGTTACCTTGCGGACGTATCCTTAAAACCGCCGTTTATAACTTTGCTCGCAAGCGGCGGACATACCGCGATTCTCGCCGTGGAGGATTATTATAGGTTAAGACCGCTCGGCAGCACTTTGGACGACGCCGTGGGCGAAGCGTTCGATAAGGTCGCAAGGGTTTTGGGGCTTCCGTACCCCGGCGGGCCTAATATCGAAAGGGCGGCGAAAACGGGTAAAAACGCCGTTAAACTTCCGCAAATGTTAAAGGGTTACGACGGCGGCAAATACGATTTTTCGTATAGCGGACTTAAAACCTCCGTGATAAATTACGTTCACACCGAAACGCAGAAAGGCAATGAGATTATTAAAGAGGACGTTGCCGCAAGTTTTCAGCGCGCCGCGCTCGACGTTTTGGTTAAAAAAGCAATCGACGCAACGATTGAAAACGGTTACAACACGATTGCTGTGTCGGGCGGCGTCGGCGCAAACGGTTATTTAAGAGAAAAGCTTGCCGAAGAAACGTCAAAAAGGGGCATTAAGCTCGTGCTGCCGATAAAGCGTTATTGTACGGATAACGGAGCAATGATTGCGGCGGAGGGTTATTTGCAGTATAAAAACGGAAATTTTGCCGATTTAACGTTAAATGCGAAGGCTGTTCTTCCATTAAAGTGATAAAAACGTTTTACATTATAAAAAAAATGTGATAAAATATATAAGCTGTTAAGCGAGGTTAGAAAAGCTTTGCTTAATGCATATAGTGAAAGTGCGGGTGTGGTGAAACTGGCAGACACGTAAGATTCAGGTTCTTATGCCCTTAAAAGCGTACAGGTTCAAGTCCTGCCACCCGCACCAAAGAAGTGGGTCGAAAGGTCTTTTCATCTTTCGACCGATTTTTGCATATTTTGGAGTAAAAATGGGCTATTTTTTGCACTTTTTATCACCCTTGCTTTGCGAGGGTCTTTTTCATTTTAAAATAATTAGTAAAAAACACCCTTCTACTGCCTCGGTCAAAAGGTGGGCGGTGGGCGGATTTGAACCTATATAATAGATTGACATATTTTGTGTTTTTTGTTAAAATACTCTTGCGACCTAACTGAATCATTTTTTGTAAAAGTATACTTTTTGGTAGAGTGTACCTTTTCGCAACATCAAAAATCTTTTGCAAAAATGGTTTTAATGGTTAGTGGCGCAACTATGCGATAGGGCACTTTGCAGGGTGTCGTATTCGCACGAGTACGGCACTTTTTTATGGAGAGAATAATATGAAAAATTTAAAACGTGTAAAGATTTGCTATATTATAGCAATGATTGTTTTTTTAATACAATTTATTTTAGATTTAATAATTGATTTTTCGGAGATTATTTCAAATAGAATTTCAATAAACGTAGTTTTAATTGCTTTTTCTGATTGGAAATGGTGGGGGATATTTATTGGGATAATTGGCAGTTTATTTATAGGCATTTTTGCTGAAAAAACCTTTTCTCTTCCCAACACTATTATATCAGATATGGATAAACTTAAAAATGGCGAAAACTATACTTTTTTACCTAAGAATTATTGTTTTAATATGACCGTAGAACTTATTCTTTCAAGTCCTTTTATTATAGCGTTATTATCAGTTTTAAGCGGGCAATATGGCACATATGGACTTGCGGGAATTCCAGCGATTGTAGGACATATTTTCTTTATAATAACGTATTGTCAGACATTAAAAGTTTTTAATAATATAAATAAAAAACAAAATAATGCAAATAAAAAGCAATCCGAAAAAACAGATAAATCCAGTAAATTGCTTAAAAAAACAGGAAAAATATTTTTTATAAAGTATTACAATCAATTAAAAAAACAAAACATCATTGATATAATGGACATTATACAAGAAAATTATAGTGAAAACATAAAAAGAAGCCGTATAATAAGTGCGAAAAAAATCTTTTCGAAAAATTTACAAGTTGAAGCCTTAAACATAATCATAAAAAATGAAGACAAATTAGCAAATCAAGAAATTATTAGTTTATGTAAATCTATTTTAGAAACAGAAACTCGTGAAACGAATAATCAAATTTCAGAAAAAAACGATTTAAGACACAAAAAAACAAAGAAGCCTGATATTGTACCCGATTGCTCGTATTGCAAATATAGAATAGATGAAACAACTTGTGAAATTTGGAGAGAGAAGCCTGCTGCGGCATGCGAAGAATTTATAAAAGATAATAATTATTTAAATTTTAAGATATAAAGAATTAAAAAAGTTTTATCTTATCTTGCAACCTTTTGACCGACACACATATCGAAAAAACACATTTCTACCGACTGCCACAGAAACAAACGGCGAGGTAGCGAAAGGCTGCCTCGCCGTTTGTTTGCGTTACAAAGTAACGCGACTTAAAACATCGGTTCAATCTACTAGCGTAGGACGGCAACCCTTTTGTCGCGGAGGGTTGCGGCAAGAAGAATTCCGCGACATTTCCCCTAACAGGGGAATTTCCTGCCACCCGCACCAAACGCAACCTTATTTGAATACTGAATAGGGTTGCGTTTTTCTATAATAAAAAAGTCGAACTACCATAAAAAGCAATTCGACTTTATTATGATGTAATTAAAGTTTTTCCGCTTTTTTGATAAACTTTCTATCATACATTAAAGCGGCGTTAAGCACCACGAGGACAGAGCCTACATTATGCACGATTGCGCCCGTAATAGGCGTAAGCAAGCCAAAAGAAGAAAGCAAAATTGCAACAAAGTTAATCGTCATTGAAAGCGAAATATTAAACTTGATTGTGTTTATCGTCGCTTTTGCAAGTACGCAGAGATACGGCAATTTTTCAATATCGTCACTCATCAACGCTATGCTTGCGGCTTCGGTTGTAATATCGCTGCCTATTCCGCTCATAGCAACGCCTACGTTTGCCGTTTTCAAAGCAGGGGCGTCGTTTACGCCGTCGCCTATCATACATACGTTATAGCCCGATTTTTGCAATTCCGTTATGGCACTTACTTTATCTTCTGGTAACAGTTCGGATTTGATTTTTGTAATGCCTACTTGTTGTGCAAAATATTCGGCGGTAGTTTTATGGTCACCCGTAAGCAACACGATTTCATAGCCGAGTGCTTTCAATTTCCGAACGGTTTCTTTTGCTGTCGGACGTATAGTATCAGACAAGCCTATTGCTCCGATTAGCCCGATTTCGTCGGCAACAAGAATTACCGCTTTACCTTCTAACCGCAGATTTTCCAATACTTCATTATGTTCGTCAGTTAATTCTATACCGCTTTCTTGCAAGAATTTTTTGTTGCCGCAAAGATACTTTTTACCGTCGACAAAACCGCAAACGCCTTTACCTGCAAGCATTTCAAAATTCGATATTTCCGAAAGGTCGCAATTAGTTTCTTGCGCATATTCGACTATTGCTTTACCGAGCGGGTGTTCGCTACGGCTTTCAACGCTTGCCGTAATATGCAACAATTCTTTTTCAGAAAGAGCACCGAATGATATTACATTGCTAACGGTAAGCTTCCCCAACGTAAGCGTACCTGTTTTATCAAATGCGATACAGTTGACTTTCCCCATATTTTCCAAGGCTTCGCCCGACTTTATCAGAACGCCGTATTTGGTTGCTTGACCTATACCTGCCATAACTGACGTAGGCGTTGAAAGGACAAGCGCACAAGGACAAAAGACAACAAGTATCGTAACCGCACGAATTAAAGCGGCGTTGTTTTCGTTGCCTATTACAAAGTATGTAACAACACCTGTAACTATCGCTATCAATATAGCGATAGGAACAAGCCACGTTGCCCATTTATCGGCTATTCGTTGCATAGGAGCTTTTTTGTTTTCCGCCTCTTTTAAAAGCTTAATCATTTTCTGCAAAGACGAATTTTCTTTCACGTTCGTAGCAACTATATCAACCGAACCGTATAAATTCATTGTTCCGCAAAAAACTTCGTCCCCGGCAGTTTTA
Source organism: uncultured Eubacteriales bacterium (assembly GCA_958421945.1). GTDB lineage: Bacteria > Bacillota > Clostridia > Christensenellales > Borkfalkiaceae > UBA1259. The sequence goes on from CATZMZ010000001.1 coordinate 133,944, forward strand.
TCAACGGGTAAACTTTCGCCCGTCATAATCGACTGGTCTATTGAAGTGTTGCCTACGATTATATTTCCGTCAACAGGTATTGTTTCGCCCGCAAGAACACGCAATTTCATTCCGCTTTCTATTTCGTCTATGCCGACTATTTTTTCAAGCATTTTTCCGTTTTCTTCATAGAGAACACGCCCTGTTTGCGGTGAAAGTTTTATGAGATTGTTCAATCCTTTTTTTGCCCGTTCTACCGTCTTGTCTTCCAAGATTGAACCGATAGCCATAATAAACGCAACCTCGCCAGCCGCAAACACTTCCCCAACGCATATAGATGCTATCATTGCAACCGTAATTAAAAGCGCGCTTGATACCCAACGCTGCATAATCAACCTTGATATAGCAAGGTAAATGAGCGGAAACCCCGATATAACTATCGTCACCCAAGCAAAATCAAGATACGGGCTTATATTCAATTCTATAAAGTTTTTCGTTACGAGTAACGCCAAACTTGCAACCAAGAATATACCCGACACGATAGTCATAGGTATTCCGTTCAAAAAGTCAGATACTTTTTTTAACATAAAACCTCCTTGACAAACCTGTTCAAAAACCGTATAATATATTTGTTTCCGAACATATTGTTTGATTACATTATAATGAATTTGCCTAAAACACGCAACCGTAGCAAGGCAACCACTTTTCGGCATTTATTCGTTAGCGAACAATAATTAAAATTTGTACGGAAATTTCGGAGCGATATGGACAGACGAATACAAAAAACAAGAACGGCGATTTTTACGGCTTTCGATAAACTGATACAAAAAAACGCCTACGCCAAAATATCGGTGCAGGACATAATCGACGAGGCAAATATCGGACGCAGTACATTTTACGAGCATTTTGAAACAAAAGATGAGCTGTTGCGGCAGAAATGTACGGACTTATTCGAGCATATTTTTTTGCCGCACGGGACGGAAAAAACGCATAACTTTTCCGAACAATCTACTTTTGAACAAAAGATTACGCATATACTTTATCACTTACTTGATGATAAAAAAGTTGTCAAAGGCATATTGTCGAGCGAAAGCGGCGAGATATTTTTGCAATATTTTCGCAAGTATTTAATTGAAACCATCGGCAAAGAAAAACTGACCTTGCAAGACGTTTCCGAAGATTTTTTGCAAAACCATATTGCGGGTAGTTTTATTGAAATGGTGCGCTGGTGGGTAAATCGAGATTTTATAGATAGCCCCGAAAATTTAAGTCTATACTTTTCAAAAGTTTTATTGTGGAAAATATAAATGGCACTGTGGCGGGTTTTTGACGATACGAAAAGAAGACGCGACGGTTATGAGTTATATACGCTCGCTGCTTTTCTACGTAGAATACTCTAATCTACGTACGTTTTTCTAATAAAAGTTCATAAGATTTTTAATAAAACGTACTTTTTCTAAACGATTTTAGCGTTAAACTATAAATATCATTGACTTTTTTGTAGTAAAGAATTAGAATTATTGTGGGGAACGGTTTTGTACGGGCTTAATCTTTCGGATGATGCTTTTAATAATATCGTTTATAATAACTTTATTCGAATATACGGAGAACCGAAGCCGATAAATTATGAGTGTTTATATGAAATTGCGAAGTACGAATTTTCACTTCCGTCTAAAAGCCCGTTTTTAACGGAAGATTTCGAATTGATTAAAGTAGAGTGCAGAAAGCATGGCGTAAAAATTTAATTAAAAGATTTAATCAAAAAAAGAGACGTTAAAAGACGGAAAATAATAAGATTATGGACTATATAGAGAAATTTGAAAAATCAGCATTCGGTTTATTTGTTCATTTTGGGTTATACAGCAGAATTTCGAAAGGGGAATGGTATTTAAGTCTTAATGAAAAACAAAACAAGAAAGATTATTTTGATTTACAAAAATTCAAAGTAAAAGCCGACTGGTCAAAAAAACTTGTAAAGTGCGCAAAAGAAACAGGTTGTAAATACATTACACTGACAACTCGCCATCATGACGGGTTTTCGCTTTACGATACACAAGGGTTAAATACTTTTGACGCTCCGCATTCCGCGACCGGAAGAGATTTAATAAAAGAGTTTGTAGAAGAATGCAACAAAGAAAATATTACGCCGTTTTTTTATCATACCCTTTTAGATTGGCATAATGAGGATTATTTAAACAACTTTCCGAAGTACGTTGATTATCTTATTAGGAGTATAGAAATCCTCTGTACTTCTTACGGAAAAATAGGCGGGTTTTGGTTTGACGGAATGTGGGATAAGCCGAACGAAAACTGGCAAGAAGATAGGTTATACGGACTTATAAGAAAATATCAACCGGAAGCGATGATTATAAATAATACCGGATTATCAGCCTGCGGGAAGGTCGGACACAAAGAAATAGACAGTGTGACGTTTGAGAGAGGAAAACCCGCATTTGTCGATAATTCAGATAAACACAGAGCCGGTGAAATGTGCCAGATTCTGAACGACCATTGGGGTTATGCAAAAAAGGATTATAATTACAAATCGACTAAGGAATTGATAGAAAATTTAGTTGATTGCAGGAAAAGCAATTGTAATTTTTTGCTCAACACAGGATTAAAAGGGAACGGAGAAATAAATACATTAGATAGGGAACTGCTTAGAATAGTCGGGAAATGGATTAAAGTTAATAAGAACTTTATTTACAACGTCAGGTCCTGCGATATCAAAGCCGATGGTGCGGATATTGTGTCAGACGGGGAAAACTATTATGCAATTATTAAAGACGTATTTATGAGCGCAGATCCTAACGTTGCATTAAGCGGAGAAAAAAAGAGTGTAGTGTTGGATAGAAAAATTAAATACGGCGTTTGGCTTGATAGTAATGAACAAATTGATATTGTAAACGATAATTCTTTTTTGGTTAAACCGTTTTGTTACGGAGAAAGTTATTCTGTAAGAGTGGCAAAACTTAAATTATAAGGAGAATAAATAAGATGGGAAAATATGTATCGGAAAAATCCGCAAAAGGGTGACAGGTATGCCGAACGGCAGCAAAACCGTTATAGGCAGCGTTAAAAACGGCTTGCCTGTAATAGTGGAAGATGACGTTGCAAAATTGCCCGACAGACGGTCTTTTGCGGGGAGTACGGCAACGACGATACGGCTTTTCAAAACGGCGTTGAACGCGCTGAATGGCGACGTTCTTGCCGTATCAAAAACCATGTCGTCAACTCCGGCTAGGGTTATGAATTTAACCGATAAGGCAATATATCGGGTACTGCAATAAATATTAAGGATAGGTAAACAAAAATCCTATGGTGTAGCGACAATCGCTACGTCATAGGATTTTTAAATGTACCTGTTAAATATCTTTTCCGATTTTTTCGTTAAAACGGTTGCCATTCGCGGAAGTTTGTGGTAAGATTTTTTTGTAATTTGCTATCGTTCGGCATTCCGCATCGGTTTTGCCGATAACAAACCTTTTAAAGTGCGTTGCAACGCGTTTTCGTCGCTATCTTAAACGCTTGCTTACGTCGCGGCTTAGCGGGTTTAAGCGGTTCGAATACTTGTTATCAGGAGGCTTCGTGAAAATATTATGATTTTGTCAATAGGCGAAATACTCGCGGATTTAATCGGTGAGAAAGAAAATGACGGGTTAAACATTCAGGCGTTCTGCGGCGGCGCGCCCTTTAACGTAGCGGTGAATGCAAAGCAATCGGGAGCGAAAGTCGGCTTTATCGGCAGAGTCGGAAAAGACCCGATAGGCAAGTTTGTAACGGAATTTGCAGAGAAAGTCGGTTTTGACAAGCTCGATATTCAGGTCGATAAAAGAAGGAACACAACGCTTGCGTTCGTAACGCTTACCGACGGCGAGCGCGACTTTGCGTTTTTCCGACACGATACCGCGGATTTTAATATCTGCGCCGACGAAATCGACTTAAACGCATACGACGGATTAAATATCGTGCATATAGGCTCTTTAATGCTGTCGGAAGAAAGGGGCAGGGAATTCGCGACCGCCATGGTAAAGAAAATAAGAAAAGCGAACAAGACGTTTTCTTTCGACGTGAATTTCCGAATGGATTTATTCGATAATTTACAGCAAGCGATAAAAGCGTATAAACCGTATATAGACGAGGCGGATATATTAAAGTTTTCGGACGACGAAATACTTGCATACACGGGCGAACAGGACTTAAACGCGGCGATAAGCAAGGTGAATAAAAATGGCAGACTGCTTTTAGTAACTCTCGGCAAGCGCGGCAGCATGTACGCGTATAACGGGTTAAGCGGGGTTGTTGGAACGGAGAAAGTAACCCCCGTCGATACCACGGGCGCGGGGGACGCATTTTTCGGAACGGTGCTTGCGGAACTCGACGGCAAAGAACTTACGAAAGAAAACATAGAAAACGCCTTAATTAAAGGCAATAAAGCAGGCGCGAAAGCGACACAGTTTAAAGGAGCGATAAAGTTATGAACGACGTGGAAAAGATAGTCCGTGAGCCGATTTTTTTCGAGCGGAACAGGGTTTACAGAATTTATCTCGGCGGCAAACAATATACGAAGATTTTTGAAAAAGACGGATACGACGACGGAACGGATAACTTTTTTCCCGAAGAATGGATAGCAAGTAAGGTAAAAGCGATAAACCCGAGATATTTCGGAAAACGCGACGGCGTGTCGGTGGTTAAAGGCACGGAAATATTTTTCGACGATTTGTTAAACGAGCATAAAGCGGAGCTGTTGGGCAGTCGCAAATACGATTGTCTTGTAAAGTTTTTAGACAGCGCGATAAGGCTGCCGTTTCAGGTGCATCCGACGAAAGATTTTTCGAGAAAGAACTTTAACTCTGAATACGGCAAGACGGAAGCCTGGTTGGTCGTTGAAACGCGGGAGAACGCTAAACTTTATTTCGGGTTTAAAGACAAGATAACGAAAGAGGAGTTGTCCGCGTTAGAAGAGCGTAGCGAGCAAGAAAAGGACATAATGGGCAACCTACTTTACGGCGTGGACGTAAAAGTCGGCGACGTGTGGCTTATAAAGGCGGGTTTAATACATGCGCTGGGCGCGGGGTGTACGGTCATAGAGGTGCAAGAACCCACGGACTTTACCATACAGCCGGAAAGATGGTGCGGAGATTATCATATTTCTTACGAAGAAGAATATATAGGGCTTGATAAGTCTACCGCGCTTGACGCGATAAATTACGACATATACGGCGATAAGGCGGTGGCGTACGCAAGGGTTAATCCGAAGATAACCGTAAACACGCCGCATTACGTAAAAGAAGAATTGATAACACATAAAGACACGCCTTGCTTTGCGGAGAACAGGCACACTATAAGAAACGGCGGAAGTTTCGTAATGGATTACGCGCCGAGCGTGTATATCTGTTTAAGCGGAGAAGCGGTGATTAAAGGCGATAATTACGAGCATAAGATAAAGCGCGGCGATTATTTCTATCTGCCGTATATAGCGGAAAACAAATTCCGCGTGGAAAGCGAAAAGGAAGCCGTTTTAATAGAGTGTTTGCCGAGCGAGCAAAAATAAACATAGCAAACTCAAACAAAACGAGCGAACAGAAAATAAAACGAAAAAGGAAAGGAAGCGAAAATGAAAATTTTAACTTACGGCGTTTCATAACGGATATGAACAGGGCTTACGACGCCGACGGGAGTGTACAAAGTTACGGAAGCGGATACGTGTTTTTCATTGCGGGGGAATTACTCTCCAAAGCTCCTGACAAGTTCGAAATAATCAATCGCGGAATAAGCGGAAATCGCGTGGTGGATTTGTATGCGAGAATAAAAAAGGACGTATGGAACTTAAAACCGGATGTATTGTCTATACTTATCGGCGTAAACGACGTATGGCATGAAATAGGCTCTCAGAACGGCGTGGAAATTGACCGTTTCGAAAGGGTTTACAGAACGCTTATCAAAGAAACGCTTGAAAGATTGCCCGATTGCAAAATTATGTTGTTAGAACCGTTCGTTCTTAAAGGAGCTGCCACGGAAGAAAAATATTCGGAATTTTTGCAGGTTAAAGAGTATGCAAAGGTCGTAAAAAAACTTGCGGAAGAATTCCGTTTGGTGTTTGTCGGACTGCAAAATAAATTCGACGAGGCGGCGGCGAAATACGGCGCGGATAAATATTTATACGACGGCGTGCATCCTGACGTTGCGGGGGCAAAGCTTATTGCCGACGAATGGCTTAAAGCGTTCAACGCGAATTTTTTAAAGTAATTAAATGAAAAGTTAAATAGAAAACGACCGTTACACGATAAACCGCGTGGCGGTCTTTTTTTTTCGATTAAATGGTGTAAAACAGTCAAAACAGAGCGTTTTATACGGTTTAGCTTTCCGTCGGGTAAATTTTGTCAGGGACGGGCTTTTTATTGACTTTTTTATTCGTTTACAGTACAATATATATTATGATTATTGTCGGTTTCGACCCCGGACTCGCTACTCTCGGTTACGGGGTGATTCGTAAAGAGCTTAAACGTAAACCCGAAATGGTCGATTACGGCGTCGTGCTTACCCCGAAAGACAAAAGTCTGCCCGACAGGCTTATTATGATAGAACGGGGCGTTAAGCAAATTATCGAAAAATTCCGCCCCGACGAAATCGCCATCGAAGAACTGTTTTTTGCTAAAAACGTTAAAACGGGTATCGCTGTTGCTCATTCCCGCGGGGTAACGCTGCTTACCGCGATGAAGGAATGCGGCAGGATTTTCGAATACACGCCTTTGCAAATCAAGCAGGCGTTGACGGGGTACGGCAGGGCGGATAAAAACCAGATTCAGCAGATGGTTAAAACTTTTTTGGGGTTAAAAGCCATTCCGAAGCCCGACGATGCTGCCGACGCGTTGGCTGTGGCGTTATGTCACGCGCAAACAAATAAACTCGGCGGATTATTCAAGGTTTAAGGAAAAAGAACGGCAAAAATCGACTGTCAAGAAAAGCCGGGTCAGAATGATAAGGAAAGAAAAAACAAATTAAATCGTTAAAACCAAAGAGGTTAATCGGAAACAACGATAAACCGATAAAAAGGGATTTATTATGATAGGATATATAAAAGGAAATTTGTTAAATGCGGCGGACGGGGTCGTGCTGCTTGAAAACAACGGCGTGGGTTACGAAATAACCTGTTCCGCATCCGTTTACGCCAAAATTCTCTCCGCAAACGGCGGCGAGGTATATACCTTTACGTCGGTTAAAGACGACGGGATTTCCTTATACGGGTTTGAAAATATCGAAGAAAAAAATATGTTTTTAAAGCTTATTTCAGTATCGGGCGTCGGACCTAAAATGGGTATCGCCGTTCTTTCGAATATGAATTTACACGACCTTGCGGTGAAAATCGCGACGAGCGACGTGAAAGGTTTATCGGCGGTTAAAGGCTTGGGCAAGAAAACCGCGGAACGCATCATTTTAGAACTGCGCGAAAGGGTGGGCGAAACTGTTATAAACGTTCAGACGGGCGAAGTGTGCGCGCCTGATTCGTCGGCGTTGTCGCAAGAGGACGAGGACGCGGTTATCGCGCTTACGAGTCTTGGGTTTACGCGCGCAGAATGCGTTGCCGCACTCGGGAAAGCCAAAGCGGCGGGCGTTACGGGGCTTGAAAAGCTTATCGCGTTCGCGATTAAAAACATTAAATAGAGGGAACGACGGTGGAGGAAGAAAGATTAGTTACAAGCACTTTTAACGAAACTGAAACGGAAATCGAAAACGTTTTGCGCCCGAAATCCATGGACGGTTACGTGGGACAGGAAAAGGTTAAAGACAACGTCGCAATATCCGTTGCCGCCGCGAAGCTTCGCGACGACGCGCTCGACCACGTGCTTTTATACGGACCGGCGGGGCTTGGCAAAACCACTCTCGCACATATTATCGCAAACGAAATGGGAACGCAGCTTAAAGTTACTAGCGGACCTGCTATCGAACGCGCGGGCGACCTTGCCGCGATTTTAACCAACCTTAACGAGCGGGACGTTCTGTTTATCGACGAAATTCACCGCTTAAATCATAACGTAGAAGAAATTTTATACCCCGCGATGGAAGATTATACGCTCGATTTCATTATCGGCAAAGGTCCTTCCGCGAAAAACGTTCAGCTGCCGCTTCCGAAATTTACTCTTATCGGCGCAACGACGCGCGCGGGTATGTTGTCCTCGCCGCTTCGCGACAGATTCGGGCTTATTTGTCGGCTTGAAACGTACAGCGTTAAGGAACTTACCGAGATAGTTTCGCGCGCGGCGGTTATGCTCGGTGTGGATATTGAACCGTTCGCCGCGCAGGAAATCGCAAAACGCAGCCGCGGTACGCCGCGTATCGCCAACAGACTTCTTAAACGCGTGCGCGATTATTCCGTTGTAAAAAAACACGAACGAATTATTCTTTCCGACGCGCAAAACGCCCTTAAAATGCTTGAAATCGACGAGCTGGGTCTTGATTCAATCGATATAAGGCTTCTCCGTTCTATGGCGGAAAAATTCGGCGGAGGACCGTGCGGTTTAGACACCGTTGCCGCTACCATTAACGAGGATTCAGGGACTATCGAGGACGTTTACGAGCCGTATCTGTTGCAGTTAGGATTTATCGCAAGAACGCCGCGCGGCAGAGTTTTGCTTAAAAACGGTTACGAACATATAGGCTTAAAAATGCCCGCAGCCAAGGCGGAGCAGCTATCTTTTTACGAAAACGAAAATGAAAACGACTGATTTTGATTATTTTTTACCGGAGGAACTTATTGCGCAAACCCCCGTCGAACCGCGCGACGCGTCGAGAATGCTTGTTTACGACAGAAAAACGGGCGAGGTTTTGCATAAACATTTTTACGATTTGCCGTCCTTTTTGAAAGCGGGAGACGTGCTTGTCAGAAACAATACCAAGGTTTTGCCCGCGCGTATGTACGGTTACACGCCGAACGGCGGCAAAGTGGAAATTTTGCTTCTGAAACGCTTCGATTTGAACGAGTGGGAGGTTTTGGTTAAGCCCGGCAAAAAAGCTAAAAAGGGGACTGTTTTGTTCGTTTCCGAAGAGCTTAAAGCCGAAATTCTGGATATTATCGAGGATTCCGGCGGCAGAAGAGTAAGGTTTATTTACGACGGCGTTTTCGAGGACATTATTTCAAGGGTAGGCGAAATGCCTTTGCCTCCTTATATTACCGAAAAGCTTAAAGACCGGTCGCGCTATCAGACGGTTTACGCGAAAACGGACGGCTCGGCTGCCGCGCCCACCGCGGGCTTGCATTTTACCGACAGACTTTTAACCGAACTTAAAGAAAAAGGTGTGGAAATCGTCGATATTTTGCTGCACGTGGGGCTTGGCACGTTCAGACCCGTTAAAGCCGACGAGGTAACCGAACATAAAATGCATTCGGAGTATTACGAAATTTCGGAAGCTGCCGCAGAACGCATTAACCTCGCTAAAAAAGAGGGGCGGCGCGTTATTGCGGTAGGAACTACCAGCGTCAGAACGTTAGAGAGCGTTGCGGACGAAAACGGCTTCGTTAAAGCGCAAAAGGGCAATACGGAAATTTTTATTTATCCGCCTTATAAATTTAAATGCGTAGATTCGCTTATAACGAATTTCCATTTGCCGAAATCGACTTTGGTTATGCTCGTTGCGTCAATGACGGGCAGAGAAAAAATACTCGAATTATATAACTTAGCAGTGGAAAAGAGGTATAGGTTTTTTTCTTTCGGCGATAGTATGCTCGTCTTATAACCGTCGAAATACGGCGTTGCGCTGCGGCAACCTTCGGTCATTTACGCCTCAGTAAACTCCCTCAGGTTTTCCTCGCGCGCCTTGTCTTTCTCGGTTCTAAACCAAGCAGTCATTCTTTCCGTAAAATTCGGGGACGCGTGCCTGCTCTTATAAGCTTCGCATCTCATTGTCACGCTGCGGCAACCCTCGGTTACGTGCTACAATTTAACTAAAAACATATATTAAAAATATTATGGAAAATTTTTACTACGAAACAATTAAACAAGACAAAAGAACGGGTGCGAGAGCGGGTATTCTGCATACGCCGCACGGCGATATCTTAACCCCGACTTATATGCCCGTCGGCACACAGGCGACCGTGAAAGGCATTATGCCGCGCGACCTTAAAGAGGCTAATTCTCAAATTATCCTTTCCAACACTTATCATCTGCATTTAAGACCGGGCGACGAACTCGTTAAAAAAGCCGGCGGCTTGCATAAATTTATGGCGTGGGACAGACCTATCCTTACCGACAGCGGCGGATTTCAGGTGTTCTCGCTTGCAAAGCTTAACAAAATTACCGACGACGGCGTTTATTTTAATTCGCATATAGACGGCAGTCTGCATTTTTTTACGCCGGAAAAAGCGATGGAAATCGAAAACAATCTCGGCGCGGATATTATGATGGCTTTCGACGAGTGTTCGCCTTACGGTGCGACGTATAAACAGTCCGAGGCGGCTATGGAAAGAACGCTTAAATGGTTAGAACGCTGTTATAATTATCACAAAAATCCCGCGCAGGCTCTTTTTCCCATAGTTCAGGGCAACGTTTTTGCCGATTTGCGGCTTAAAAGCCTAAAAGAAACGTTACCGTTTATTAAGTACGGCGTGGGTATCGGCGGCTTATCCGTCGGCGAACCTAAAAAGGTTATGTATAAAATCATGGACGAAATGCTACCGTTTTATCCGACGGGCGTTCCGCGATACCTTATGGGCGTGGGCAGTCCCGATTGCCTTGTTGAGGGTGTGCGCCGCGGAATAGACATGTTCGACTGCGTTCTCGCAACGCGTATCGGCAGAAACGGCACTGCGCTCACCTCGTACGGGAAGGCGGTTATCAGAAACGGCGCGAATAAAGAGGATTTTTCCGTTCTCGACCCGGAATGCGATTGTTACGCGTGCAAAAACTATACCAAGGCGTATCTAAGGCATTTGATTAACGCGGGCGAGATGATGGGCGGTATGATGTTAAGCTTGCATAACATAACCTATTTAAACAAACTGATGCGTGACATAAGAAACGCTATTTTAAACGATTCGTTTACGGAATTCGCGGAGGAATTTTACGAAAAAACGGGCAAAACCTATCCGGATCCCGCGCAGTTTTGATTAAAACACCGTGCGGTAAAGTGTGTTTTAACGCGGTTAAGCCTGCGGATTTAGTCGAAATTGCTTTTTGACTTAAAAACGCTTGCGTATTTTCGCAAAATCATATAAAATATAAAAGTAATAAAATTTTAGGAGAATAAGGTTATGTTTTTAAACTTATTAGCGGAAGCTGAGGATAAGACAACCAGCCCGTTCAACATTATTTTAATCGTCGTGATGATTGTCGCTATCATCGGCTTATTCGTGTATAGCTCCATCTCGAACAAAAAGAAACAAAAGCAAGCGCAGGATATGGTCAGTTCGCTTAAAATAGGCGACAGGGTTAAAACCATCGGCGGAATTTGCGGTTTCGTTTCCGCCATTAACGACGCGGAAAACACTTTCGTTTTGGAAACCGGTTCGGACGATAACAAGTCTTACGTGAAATTCGACAAGGGCGCGATTTATCAGACCGCTCCCGCGCAAGGAAATTGCGTTGCAGCCCCCGCGCCAGACAAGGACGAAAAAGCTGCCGAAAAGGTTGCCGATAAAGCGGAAGCAAAAGAAGAAGCAGAAGCACCCGCCGAAGACGCAAAGGCGGAGAAAAAAGCCAAAAGAAGGGACGATACTCTTTAAGCTTTTCCCGGTTAAGTTTTAACCGTGTTTTGACGTTATAAAAAACGCAAATCTCGCATATCTTTATAAAAAAGGTTATGCGAGGTTTTTTTATGTCCCGAAACAATTTTTTCGGTTCGGTGGTTAAGGGCTTGCTTATTTCGCTGTCCGCCGCGCTTGCGGGGATTGCGCTTTTCGCGCTTATCGTAAAGCTTACCGGTTTGCCGTCGAACGTAGTTAAAGCGGTAAATCAGTTTATAAAAATAATATCCGTTTTTTGCGGTTGTTTTTTCGCGTTCGGCGATAGCAAAGGCGCGTTAAAGGGCGCGATATTAGGCGTGTCGTTCACCGTTTGTATTCATTTGCTGTTTTTGATTCTCGGCGGAGAGCTTTCGCTAAAAGGGTTTTGGTTAGAGCTTGCGTTCGGACTTATTTCGGGTACTATTTTGGGAATTCTCACCGTAAACGTTAAAGCGGGGAAAAGATAGATTATGGCTTAATATGTCGAAAGCATATTGCAGACTTGTAAAAATGCGCGTTGTCGCTACGTTTAACGCGCAACGTATCGGGTGGAGTAATCGAATTGTAAAACGAATCGCGTTGCAAGTGCGCCGCAAAGGCAAAAAAGCCGCAAAAAAACATACCGTTTTTTTGCGGCTTAATTTTTAATTCGATATAGGCATATTTCAAAAAACCACGTTAAGCGTTAATCTTGCGGTTTAGCTTTTTCCTCTTCGAACGCGGAAAGAATAGCTTTAATAATCTCCTCTCTCGTTTCCGTTTTAATGGGGTGGGCGATGTCTTTATACTCGCCGTCGGCAGTTTTTCTGCTCGGCATAGCGATAAAGTACCCTTCGTTCCCTTCAATAACCTTTATGTCGTGAACAACAAAGCAGTCATCGAAGGTAACGGATGCGACGGCTTTAAGCTTGCTGTCCTCCTTTTTTACGAGGCGCACTCTCACGTCTGAAATGTTCATATCAAGTTACCTTCCTTATCTTTTCTGCTAATATTTTATCATATATAAAAAACAATTTCAATAGTTTTTAAAAAATTCTTCGATAAAAACGACAATTATTTATGTTCTTTTTCAAAATTTGCCGATAATAGCGTTAAGACTTTAACTTTTTTTCAGGTTTTTTTGTTTTCCGTCGCCTATCTTTAACTTTTGCGGCATATAATGACGGTATGAAAGACTTTATTTTTTCTGATTTTTTATCCCTGCATTTTATAGGTATAGGTGGCGTTTCTATGAGCGCGCTTGCAAAATATTGCTTAAACAACGGCGTAATCGTTACGGGCAGCGACCGCGTGCGTTCGGAGTTTTCGAGAGATGCGGAGGCTGCGGGCGTTACCGTTTATTACGATCATTCAAAAAATAACCTGTCGGGTGCGCTTGCCGTGGTTTACACGTCGGCGATTTCCGAGGATAACGTCGAACTCGTCGAGGCGAAAAGACGCGGAATTCCCGTTATAAAGCGCAGCGAGCTGCTCGGGGCGATTCTGAATAAACACGAAAAATCCGTTGCGGTGTCGGGTTGTCACGGCAAAACCACCACCACGGCGATGCTGACGGAAATTTTCGTTAAAGCGAAAAAAGACCCCACTGCTTTTATCGGCGGCAATTATCCGCCTTTCGGGAATTTTCGGCAAGGTGACGGGCGTTACGCGATTGCCGAAGCGTGCGAATACAGAAAAAATTTTTTGGATTTAACCCCGAGCGTTGCCGTTGTGCTGAATATCGACGACGACCACAAAGACAGCTTTTGCGGCTTGCGCGACGAAACGGAGGCGTTTTCCCGTTTTATAAACGGCTCGCTCGCCGTAATTAACGCCGACGATAAATACGCCGAAAAGCTTTTTAACGCTTGCACGGTTACGTTCGGGATAGAATCCCGCGCAAATTTTACGGCGAGAAGAATCACGGAAAACTGCGGAGCGTATTCATTCGATTTTTACGCTTACGGCAGAAAAAAGGGGAGAGTAAAGTTGAAAATCCGCGGCAGACATAACGTGTATAACGCGCTTGCCGCGTTGGCAGTTTCGGATATTTCGGGAATTCCCTTTTCTGCGTCCAAATCGGCTTTGGAAGCGTTTGCGGGGGTTAAACGGCGTAACGAGCGCGTCGGGACGTTTTGCGGCAGAGAGTGCGTCGCCGACTACGCGCATCACCCGACCGAAATAGTCGCGCTGCTTAATTCTTACCGTGAAGAAAAGCCTGTCGTAGTGTTTCAGCCGCACACGTATTCGCGTACTAAATATTTGCTGCCCGAATTCGTTTCGGCGTTAACGCGCGCCGAAAAGGTCGTGATTTATAAGACGTATCCTGCGCGTGAAAAGTTTGACGAGGACGGTTCGGCGGAAAGACTTTATCGCGAATTAAAAGCAAAAGAAAGGGAAAAGGTCGATTTTAACGCGTATTACGCGTCTTCGCCCGAAAAATTAAAAGAAATATTAAGCGCAACGGACGTTCTCGGAACAGAAGAGAATAAAGGAAAAATTCTTTTCGTCGGCGCGGGTGATATATACGAAATCGCGCTGAGTTTAACCGAAAAGGTTAAAGGTTAAAAAAAATTAAGAAAAAACGCGAATAAAGGCTTAAAATCGTTTGCTAAAAAACTTTTTTTAGAGTATTATTATTGTAATGAATTTATAATAGGAGAGAATCGGCAATATGGTACAGAAAAAAAGAAAAATAGCGATACTCGGCACGGGTAACGTCGGTGCGACGATTGCTTACACGCTTACGCAATCGGGCATTTGCTCCGAAATACTTTTGGTTGATATAAACAAGGAAAAGGCGGCAGGTGAAGCGCTTGACCTTGCTCAATGTGCGGCTTGCACTCCTTCCGTTAAGGTGTGGAGCGGCGAATATGCGGATGTTAAAGGTTCGGATATCGTTATCGTTACCTTCGGCGTTGGCAGAAAACCCGGTCAGTCCAGACTCGACCTCGCTAAAATCAACGTCGGCATTTTGCAAAGCGTTATGCCGGACGTCGCCAAAATTGCACCCGACGCGCTTTACGTTATCGTAAGCAACCCCGTAGACGTTCTCACTTACGTTACGCTTAAATGCACCAACCTCGCTCCCGAGCAGGTTATCGGCACGGGCACGCTTCTCGATTCTAACAGACTTGCCAAATTCGTTGCCGATTACTGCAACGTAGATACTTCCAACGTCAACGCTTTCGTTATCGGCGAACACGGCGACGCGTGTATGGCGCCTTACAGCTTATGCACCGTTTCGGGTTATCCCGTTAAGGAATATTGCAAACGCTTTATGAACGTTTCCGAAGAAAAGGTTGACGAGGAGCTTGCTAACCTTTATTCCGAAATGGTCGCTTCCGGCGCGCAGGTTATTAAGGCAAAGGGCGCAACTTTCTACGCGATTGCCGCTTCCGTCGTTAAGCTCGTTAAGGCGTTGCTTTCCGACACGCACACCCTTCTTCCGCTTTCCACCGTGCTTCACGGCGAATACGGCGCGAACGACCTTTGTATGGGCGTTCCCTGCATAGTCGGCGGTTCGGGACTTGAAAAAATCGTGGAATTGCCCGTTACCGAAGCGGAAAAGGCAGTTCTTGCCGAAAAGGTCGCTTCCCTGAACGCTACCTACGATGCGCTCGGTATCAGAAAATAATCGGGATATATTAATAAAATTTAATCCCGTGAAAGGGAGTAGTTTGCGCGGTTACGCGTGCGCGTCGTCGTCAGTACGGGCTTTGCCTCGGCGGCGCGGAGCGTTTGAATATTTGTTCTGACGTTTTTAACAAGACTTTCACCGCTTTTTGCGGTGAAAGTCTATTTTTTTGTTTATTGATAAAAGCGGATAGATTATTTATAAAAGAGAAATTATTATCGAAAAAAGCGTTCAATCCATCGCATAGCAGTTTTCGGAGAGGTTTATGAAAATTTTTGTTTTGTGCGTATTCATTTTAATGTACGTTTTGATCGTGGCGTTGCCCAAGTATAAAACTTTCGTCACGGGCGGCGCGGCGATTGTTTGCGGCGCGGGCTGTTTGTTCGCAAAAACTCTTTCGTTCGTCGAGATTTTTAACGCCATAGATTTTAACGTCGTGCTTATGCTTTTGGGCATTATGATTACCGTCGGTATTTTTTCCGATTCGGGCATGCCTAACAAGCTTGCTGACAGACTGATTTGCAAAATTCCCAACGCGCTTGCGGCGTTTGTTATGCTGGCGGTGTTAAGCGGGGTCGTTTCCGCGTTCATCGATAACGTCGCAACCGTGCTTATGATTGCGCCGATAGGTCTTGCTATCGCAAAAAAAACGGGCGTTTCACCCATTCCCGTGATTATTTCCATCGCAGTTTCTTCTAACCTTCAAGGCGCGGCGACGTTAGTGGGGGATACCACCTCTATTATGCTTGGCAGCTATGCGGATATGAGCTTTTTCGACTTCTTTTTCTTAAACGGCAAGCCGTCCATCTTCTGGACGGTGGAACTCGGCGCACTGCTGACCGTTCCCGTTTTAATATGGCTTTTTAGAAAAAGCAATCAAAAAATATCAATTGCAAGCGAGGAAATAAAGGTTACGTCATTGTTTCCCACCGTTTTGCTGTTGCTTAACGTAGCGCTGCTTATCGCTTTTTCGTTTATTCCCGATAAAATCGCGCTGACTAATGGTATAACCTGCATGGCGTTCGCCGTAGCGGGCTTAATCTGGTACGTGATAAAGTATAAAATGCAAACGTTTAAGATGGTCGCGGAAGCGGTCGATTATATGACCGTGTTGTTTTTGGTGTTCTTGTTTATCGTCGTTGCGTGCGTCGACAAAGTGGGCATCATTTCCGACATAAGCAACGCGTTCGTTAAAGTCGGCAGCGGAAACGTGTTCCTGCTGTATACTCTTATAGTGTTTGGCTCAGTGCTGTTCTCCGCGGTAATAGACAACATACCTTACGTTGCGACCATGCTGCCCGTTATCAAAGGTCTTGCGGCGGGACTTCCGGGCGTTTCGCCTTACCTGCTGTATTTCGGCTTGCTTACGGGCGCGACTCTCGGCGGAAATCTTACGCCCGTCGGTGCTTCCGCGAACGTCGTCGGCATAGGGATTTTGCAAAAGGAAGGGTATAAGGTTAAAAATTCAGACTTCTTTAAGATAGGAATTCCTTTCACGCTCGTCGCGGTGCTTGGCGGTTACGCGCTTGTGTGGTTCGTTTGGGGTATGTAGGATAAGGCTAACCGTTTATTAGTTTTTGTTCTTTGTTTTACGTGCGCCGCGGCGGAAAAACTTTTCCGACGCGGCGCTGGAAATTTAAAAAAATTTTTATTTATCTTAAAATTTAATTGACAAAAACGTAAAGCGGCATTATAATACTAATAACATACTAATTTAGTAGGTAAATAAAAGGAGATAAAGATTATGTCAAAAATTTACAGAACGGCAGACGAGCTTATAGGGAAAACGCCTATAATGGAATTGACGCATATCGAAGAACAGGCGGGCGTTAAAGCGCGGCTTTTTGCCAAGCTTGAATATTTTAACCCCACAGGTTCGGTAAAGGACCGTGTGGCAAAAAAGATGATAGAGCAGGCGGAGCTTGACGGAAAGCTTAAAAAAGGGTCGGTTATTATCGAGCCGACTTCGGGCAATACCGGCATAGGTATCGCCGCGGTAGGAACGGCAAAGGGGTATAAGGTGATTATCGTTATGCCTGAAACCATGTCGGTTGAAAGAAGAAAGCTGATAAAGGCTTACGGCGCGGAAATAGTGCTTACCGACGGTGCAAAGGGTATGAAAGGCGCAATCGAAAAAGCCGACGAGCTTGCTAATAATATAGCGGGCGCGCTCGTTCTGGGACAGTTCGTTAATCCCGCAAACCCGCAGGCGCATTACGAAACGACGGGCGTTGAAATTTTCGACGATATGGACGGAAAGGTCGATATCTTCGTCGCGGGCGTGGGGACGGGCGGCACGATAAGCGGCGCGGGCAGATTTTTAAAAGAAAAAATAAAGGGCGTTAAAATCGTCGCGGTCGAACCGAAAAGCTCGCCCGTGTTATCCGAGGGGCACGGCGGCGCGCACAAAATACAGGGCATAGGCGCGGGCTTCGTTCCCGCAACGCTCGATACAAGCGTTTACGACGAGGTAATCGCCGTCGGCAACGACGAAGCATTCGAGACGGGCAGACTTGTAGGCACGGCGGAGGGTGTGCTTGTGGGCATTTCGTCAGGCGCGGCATTATACGCCGCGCTTGAACTGGCAAAACGTGCCGAAAACGACGGCAAAAACATCGTCGTGCTTTTACCCGATAGCGGCGACAGATACCTTTCCACGCCGTTGTTTGCGG
Organism: uncultured Eubacteriales bacterium; assembly: GCA_958421945.1. Lineage (GTDB taxonomy): Bacteria > Bacillota > Clostridia > Christensenellales > Borkfalkiaceae > UBA1259. Next base: position 151,930 of record CATZMZ010000001.1, read on the forward strand.
AATAATCGAGGATTGTTTATATGCTGATATCTACGCGCGGAAGATATGCGTTGCGTGTAATGGTGGAGCTTGCGGAACGCGGTTCGGGTAATTTCGTTCCGTTAAGGGAAATTTCCGAAAGTCAGGGCATATCCGTTAAATATTTAGAAAGCATCGCATCGGAATTGTCAAAAGCGGGCTTGTTAGAAGGTCAGCACGGAAAGGGCGGAGGTTATAAGCTTGCCGTTCCGCCCGAAAAAATTTCCGTAAAGAGCGTGCTTTGCGTTACCGAAGGACACGTTTCGCCCGTGGCTTGTCTTAAAAACTCGCCTAACGCTTGCGAACGCGCAAAAAACTGCCGCACGCTTCCGCTATGGGAAAAACTGTACGATATAATCGACGGTTTTTTTGAAAACGTTACCGTTCACGAACTTGTAAAAGGTAATCTCGCCGAAACAAATCTCGCCGTCGGCAGGAAAGCGAAAACATTATAAATCTTTTGCAATATTTCAAACAAAACAGAACGCCCCGTTGCGGCAATACCGCAACGGGGCGTAGCTTATAAAGTTGTTTTAGATAAAAAATCAACGAACCGAAAAGGATTACGCGTTGAATTCCTTAATGCACTTTCTAGGGCATTTAGCGACGCAGGTCTTGCAAGCCGTACATTTGCCGTAATCGATAACGGGAAGGTTGTTTTCCATTGTAATAGCGTGTTCTGGACAGAATTTTGCACAAATGCCGCAACCGATACAACCCGCTTTACAGCTGTTCATAACGTCCTTTCCCTTGCATTGCGAGGAACATGCAACGTAAACTTTTGCCGTGTACGGCACGAAATCGATAAGGTGCTTGGGGCAGGCTTTAACGCATAATCCGCAAGCCTCGCAAAGCGCGCCGTTGACTTTTGCAACCTCGCTCTCTGTAACGTCGATGGCGTTATTAGCGCATTTTTCCGCACAAGTTCCTCCGCCTAAACAGCCGAAATCGCAGCTTTTTTTGCCGCCCATAAACGCGATTTGCGCGATACAATCGCGGTTGCCCACGTATTCGAATTTATCGAGGCAGTTTTTGCCGCCCGCGCAATGGACGACGGCGATTTTTCTTTCGTCGGAGCTATATTCCAGCCCGAGAATTTGTGCTATTTCCGCTTTGTTTTCCGCAGGCGTAGGTCCGCAAGCGGAAAAGTCCGCCTTACCTTCCGCGAGTGCTTTTGCAAAGTCCGCGCAGCCTGCAAATCCACAGCCGCCGCAGTTTGCCCCTGCGAGCTTTTCGTGGATTTTTTCGGCTTTTTCGTTGACGGGAACGGCGCATAATTTAGAAACGAGTACGATAAGCGCGGCAAAAACCACGGCGATTGCCGCAATCAGCGCGAGGATAATCAATAACTTGTTGACATTTACTTGTGCAAGTAATAAAAATTTCATATCGTCCTCCTTAAATCAACGCAAACACGTAAAACGCCATTGCGATAAAACATGCGGTGATCATCGCTATAGGAAAGCCTTTTAAGCATTTTTTAACGGGCAGTCTTGCGATTTTTTCGCGCAGACCGCTCATAATGACAATCGCGAGCGTAAAGCCTAACCCTGCAAACAATCCGTAAAGCACGGCGTAACCCATATTCATAGCTTCCGCCGTAATGCCGATTAACCCTGCGATTTGTTTGGTGTCGATAACGAGTTCCGCAACGCCCAGAACGGCGCAGTTGGTGGTGATAAGCGGCAAATAAATACCCATCGCGTTATAAAGGGTGGGGGAAAATCTTTTAAGCGCCATTTCTATCATCTGCACGATTGCCGCGATAATGAAAATGAAAACGATAATTTCCATAAATTCGATTTTAAGCGGAACGAGAACGTACGTGTAAACGGGGTAGGTTATAAGGCAGGTCAGCGTCATAACGAACGTAACCGCAAGCCCCATACCCAGCGCGGACTTAAAGTCTTTGCTTACGCCGAGGAAAGGGCAAATCCCCAAAAACTGTACCACGACGAAGTTGTTGATAAACACCGCGGAAACTATAATCATTATAAATTGAGCCATATTACTTTTCCTCCGCTTTATCTTCGGTTTTATTATCGAAAGCGTTGTCGGTTACGGAAAAAGCACCGAAAGCTTCGTCGGTATCGTACGCGGCTTGGTTAATAACCGTTTTATATCCGGCGATTTTTTTTGTTTTATCGCACTTGTCCGAAATCGCCGCGAAAGCCGCGATAAACAGCGCGTAGGTAAAGAACGCGCCCGCGCTCGACGCAAAGAAATCTATCGAGAAATTCCAAAGCTTAAATCCGAAAATTTTGCCGCTTCCGAGAATTTCGCGGAACGCGCCCATAAGCGTAAGCGCGCATGTAAAGCCTAAACCCATAAACAACCCGTCGCAAGCGGAAGCGATAATGCCGTTTTTGCTGGCAAAACTTTCCGCCCGCGCAAGAATAATACAGTTTACGACGATAAGCGGGAGATAAAGCCCTAACGATTCGTATAAATCGGGCAACGCAAAATCGAGCAGCAACCTTACGATTGTAACGAACGTCGCGATGATAAGCACGAACGCGGGAATTCTTACTTGCGCGGGGATAAGCTTGCGCAACGCCGAAATAATAACGTTACTGCAAATAAGCACGAACGTAACCGCAAGCCCCATACCTATACCGTTCATCGCCATAGTGGTGAGTGCTAAGGTGGGGCAAGTTCCGAGAACGAGCTTTAACGTCGGGTTGGACGACAACAAACCGTCCTTTGCAATCTTCTTAAAATTTGTTTTCATTGTTCGCCTCCCGAAAGAGAGTTTACGTATTTAATAACGCAGTTCACGGCGTTTACGGCAGCGGTAGCCGACTTCGTCGCACCGGTAACGGGGTTGGATATTTCGCCCGAACCCGCGTTTACGGACGAAGTGAAATATCCGTCGGTAACGTCAACTAAAAACCGGTCGTAAAAAGTGCCGTCAAGCTTGCTCATAAGCGTTTGCTTTTCGAAGCTTTCGAGTATAACCTTGTCGATAACCTTTTTACCGTTTTTGTCGGCGACTTTCACCCAAAGCGTAACCGTTCCGTCCTTATAGCCTTTCATGCCGGTAACTTTAAACAGCATGTCGCTGCCGACGTTGAAATACTTTTCGATTTTGCCGTATTTCTCGTATACTACCGCGTCGTCGGCGTTTTTATCGGCGTCTAAAACCACGGAATATTCCGTTTGCTCGCCGTAAATTTTCTTGATGGCTCTGCCCGTGCGCTCTTCGTCCGAAACGTATAAAACGTCGTTAAGCACGGCGAGCAGCCCGCCCGAAACAAGCGCGATGAGAAGCAGAACGCTTATGCATCTGAACCAGACGTTTTTGAAAAATCCGCTCATTGCGCGCCTCCTTTAACCTTTTCGGGCTTCTGATAGCCGAACGGTTTGGTAATAATAAACTTGTCGAACAGCGGCACTAAAAGATTCATTAAAAGAATCGCAAAAGAGGTAACCTCCATTTTAGTCGCCACGCGAAGCCCCGCGGTAAGCAGACCGAGACATATAAAATAAATAACGTTTCCGAGCAGCGTGTCGGGCGTGGTGGTGTAATCGGTCGCCATAAAAATCGCGCCGATAATCAAGCCGCCCGATAAAATCGAGGGGAGGAAATAGGCAAAATCGAAGCCTTTAAGCGCGACGGTAAACAATCCCGCAACCGCTATGTATATAACGGGATAAAAGGGGTTGATGATTTTCCGCCAGACGAGATAAATTCCGCCGAGCAGAAGCGCAAGCTTGCACGTTTCGCCGATGCAGCCGGGAAGCCCCGTTCCCAAAAACAGGTCGAGATTAGAAAGAGTCGGCAGACTGCCTTTCATAATGCTTTCGATAATGGTCGCGCCTGTTTCCACCGAGCCGCCGCCGAGCGAGCCGAGCGTGGGCAGTACCCATTTCCCGACAACCGACTGAAAAGACATAAATATAAAAATTCTGCCCGTAATCGCGGGGTTGACGATGTTTTTACCCACTCCGCCGAACAGCATTTTAACCACCACGACGGAGAAAACCGAGCCTAATATTACCGAATACCACGGATAATTAGTGCCGACCGTAAGTCCTAAAAGCAATCCTGTTACGCACGAGGAAAAGTCGAATTTTTTAACTATTTCACGCACGGTTTTGCCTTCGATAAGCAAATAAATCCCTTCTGCCAGAACGGCTGACGCCACGGACAGCGCGATAAGCAGCAACGCCTTTAATCCGAAAAGCACCACGCCCGCGACGGTTGCGGGAAGAAGCGCGATGCAAACGTCAATCATAATGCGTCTGGTCGTGCGCTTGTTTTTAACGTGCGGCGAGGGGGAGTAAACCAAAAGCTCGTTATTATCTGCCATTTTTCTTTAACTCCTTGATTTTAGCTTTCGCGCCCGAAATATTCTGAACGAGCGCGCGTTTTGCGGGACAGTTATAAGCGCATAATCCGCATTCTATGCAGTTCATCGCGCCGTACTTTTCCGCATTCGGGTAATCGCCGCACAGCGCGAACGATTCTATGTACATAGGCATAAGTCGCATAGGACAGTTTTTCGCGCACAAGCCGCAGTTAATGCAGTTTGTCGGCTCGTCCGTGTTGGTTTCGTGTCGTTTAAGACACAAAAGCCCGGAATCGGTTTTGCGCGTGTATTGATTAAGATTAGCAAGCGCTTTGCCCATCATAGGTCCGCCCGCAACGATTTTCGTCGTATCGTCCGACTTGCCGCCGCAAAATTCGATAATTTCCGAATAGGGCGTGCCGAGCGGAACGCGGAGGTTTTTGGGAGTGTTGATTCCTCTGCCGCTGACGGTGATAACGTTGTCGGTAAGCGGCTTGTTGTGTTCGATGGCGTCGTAACAGGCGATCAGGGTTTTAACGTTCTGCACGCAGCAGCCCACGTCGAAAGGCATTTTCCCCGTGGGAACTTTCCTGCCCGTGGTAACGTAAATAATATGCTTTTCGCTGCCCATCGGATACTGTTTTCTTAAAACGCAAACGTCCAAGTCGTCGTATTTTTTAAACGCTTCTATGGCTTCGGGCTTGTTGATTTCGATACCGATAACGATATGTTCTAACCCGAGCGCCCGTGCGACGTACTTTGCGCCCTTATAAATTTCATCCGTTTTTTCGAGCATAAGGCGGAAGTCGCAGGTGAGATACGGCTCGCATTCCGCGCCGTTTATTACCAGCGTGTCAAGTTGGTTTTTCGGCGAAAGCTTAACCGCCGTGGGGAAGCCCGCGCCGCCAAGTCCGACGATACCCGCAAGCCTGACGCGCTCGATAAGCGTTTTCGGTTCGAAATTTTCAATATCCTCGAAGAAAACCTCGTCGTTCTTAAAATCGTTGTCGATAACGATGTATTTTTGCTTTTGACCCAAGCCGTTCACGATGTCGCGGATATCGGCAACCGTACCCGAAACGGGTGAAAAAACGTTTGCGGAAATCGCACCCGACGCCTCCGCGACAAGCTGACCTTTTTTTACGGAATCGCCGACGTTTACGACGGGTAAAGCGGGCGCGCCTATGTGTTGGGAAACGGAAACGTAAACCGTTTTCGGCTCGGGGAGATTTTCAATCGGGGCATTGCGTGAAATCTTCGTGCCTCTTATTCTGCTCCCGTAGGGGTAGTATTTTGCTTTAATTAAACTCAAATTTTGTCCTCCTTGAAAAGCTTATCGGGTAATTTATTCAACGTAACGTACAGCGCGAAGCCGACCGCCAACCCTGCAAGACACGCCGTCAAAGCAAGGTAGGGCAAGTAAACGAGATATTCGGAAGCGTTTGCCGTTAAGCAAAAAACGGCGTTCTGCGTGACGGAGTTGATCACCGACCCCGTAACGCTTGCCGCTACGACCGAAGCTTTTAACGTATAGATTAAAAATATTTCCGCCGCGAGAGCCGAAAACCCCGCGGGCAGAGAATAAACGAGTGAAAAAAAACCGCTTGAAAAACACCCCGTCAACGCCTTGACGGAAAGAGTAACCAGCGCGTATCTTACACCGAGTACGGTTAAAGATAACAGAACGAATAAATTTGAAAGACCGAGTCTTGCTCCCGGAATGAAGAGCGGGGGAAAGAGATTTTCCAACGTAAACGTTATTGCCGACAGCGCGGAAAAAACTCCGCACAGCGCGATTTTATAGGATGCTTTCATATTGCTTTATAATCGTTTTAAGCGCCGACTTATAAGCTCGGCTTTTAAGCGCGAACGTAAGCGCGAATTTAACTTTAATATTTCAGGTGCGGGCTTTAACGCACGTTGTGCCGACCTAACCTGTAACGGGTGAGGAGGGTTTGGCGGAAAGCGGAATGATTTTAAGCTTGTGCGGCGCGCAGTAAATCGCGCCCGAATTGCTTATCGACGGTTCGTGAACGCAGTCTTTGGTTTTAGAGCAATCTGCGTCCGAAACCCTGACCGACTTTTTTTCGCGGTTGATGGTAAGCTCGTTGAATTCCGCTCCGTCCCGATAAACGGTAATGCGTATTTTATCGCCGTCGCGACTGATTTTCCCATCGCCGAATTCGGTTATAACGAGTTTATCGCTCGCATAATAATAGGTAAAAAGCAGTTTTTCGTCTGAATATGCGCAAAATCCGTTGCTTTCCGTTTTTCTCGGTAAAATCACGAGCGAAAAAAACAGCGCGCAGAGCGCAACCGCAAGCGCGGCGTAAACGGCAACGTCTTTTTTAACGAATAGTTTTCTTTTCCTGACCTCGTCCGTTCGTGCGGATAGATTCATAACGCTTTACCGTGGTCAGTGCGTCAATCCGCTTTCAACGCGTTTGCGCGTGAAAGAGCAAGCGTTACGGAAAGAGCGGTAAACGCCGCAAGAACGAGCGCGCGCGAAGCGTTAAACGCAATTATATCGATAAGCAACGCAAAAAACGAAAACGCGCCGAAGAAAATGAGAGCGAAATCGCCCGGCGTAATATACTTGGCGCGGACGTTTACAATCGAAATTATAAGCGAATAAGTAACGCATACGCCGACGACAAAGTTAATTATCAAAAGCGCGACGAAAACCATGGCGTCGTTAAAAGCCATCTCGTTAAAACGGGGGAATCCTTCAACGACCGTGCGATAGGAGAACGCGAGCGAAACGATAATCGCGACAGCCGCGCCGAGTCCGATTGCGGGGATAAGCCCGAAGGAGCGGTTAGCGGCGGTTAAATACTTGCAAAATCCCTGTTTTTCAGCGTCGGACGCAAGCCTCTCTGACGAAAGAGCCGCAGGGTCGAAATTCAAAAATCTCAACGTGACGATAAGCGCAAGACAGAGAAACGCGCCGATATACGCGGCGAATGCCGCGCCGTCGATAAGCTTTACCGAGAACCCGAAAATCGCTTTAAATAAAAGCACGGGCGAAAGCACGGTTAAAGCCGCGAAAACCAAGTCGAACGCGTTAATTTTTTTACTTGCGGGGCAGACTGCGACGGCGACGAGAACGGGCAAAGCCGAAACGCCCAACGCCACGTAGCCCGCTTTGGATAAGGACATAACGACGTAATTACTGCCGGCAAGCAAGAAGTCCGTACAGGCGAAAATCAGCGTAAGCACAAGAATCACGCCCGCGGGAAAGGTTTTTAAAAGACTGCCCACGTAACCGCCGAAAAGGTGTTTATACGCATTTTTGCGGTCGAGTGAAGAAATAATGAAAAACGTCGCGCCGAAAACCAACAGCACGGCAGCCGTAACAAGACGAGCGGGCGAGTAATCGCGGACTTTAACGATTAAGTACAGCGCGTACATAATCGAGAATAAAAACGAAGCGAAAACGAACGCCGTCCCCGCGTTCACGCCCTTTTTAAAGGAAAGTACGGCGGAACAGAACAGAACGACGAGCAGGAGATAACCGCCCGCAAACGAAAAAAACAAAAACAGGTTGCCGTTTGCGGAAAGCTGTTTAAAAAATTCCTTTTCGTACAGGAACGCCGCCGCGGTAAACGCCAAAAAAGCAATCGCGAGCGATAAAATAAAATAACCTTTACAAAAAAAGCTTTTCATAAAGCCCGATTCGGGGCGTTTTTCGTTAGTCATTTTCAACATTCTCCTATTAAAACTTAAAGCTAATGCGCGCGGCGGCGATAATTCATATCCTCAATTTTAGAACGTTCGAAAAACAATCGCAGAACGTTCGAAAAACAATCGCGAAACGTTAGCAAAACAATCAAAAATCGAAGCTGAATTTTCCTCATATTATATATATTATATAATAAAGCCGTGATAATAACAAGTGTTTTGACGAATTTAAGAAAAATTTATGGCAAAATAAACGTAAAAAATTCGGTGAAGCGGCGGTGTTTTTCGGATAGAAAAGCGCAGTGCTTACGGTTTAACGTTTTTGACGGTGTTTCTTATTACCAGTTCGCTGCGCAGCATGACCCTTTGCCGCACGTTAAGGTATTTATTGTCGATTTTTTTAAGTATAATTTCCGCCGCGGTATCGCAAACTTCGGTGAGGTTGTCGCGAATGGTGGTCAGTTCTATATTGTGATAAGACGCGATGGGAATATCGTTAAACCCGATTATCGAAAAATTTTCGGGAACACTCTCGCCGTGGTCGCGTATCGCGCGTATCGCGCCCAAAGCGATTTGGTCGTAAGCGCATATAACCGCGGTGGGTTTTGTCTTCAACGCGTAAATTTTATTCATTGCCGAATACCCCGCAGACTGAAAGCGTTCGTTTTCGGTAAATATAAAGTCCTGTTCCGGCAGGATTCCGTTTTTTTGCAAAAGTCTCGTAAAATTCGAAAGCCGCGTGCGCGTTAATTTTTCGCCGATAAAAGCGATTTTTCTATGCCCGTTGCGTATTAAAAGCTTAATCGCGTCGTCCAAAGCCTGCTCGCTGTCAGAGCGGACTATATCGACCTCGCTTTTGCCGCTTCCGCCTATTTCCACGATGGGAATATCGGGGTTAAACTTGATGGGTTTATGCGCACCGAACACGATAATTCCGTCCGCTTTATTCTTTGAAGAATAAAAAGCGAGCAGTTCCGCTTGTTTTTCGGCGGAAAAGTCAGTAAAAGAGATTATGGGAATCGCGCCGTTTTCCGAAAGCTTTTTGTTAAGCGCGGCGATTGCGCGCGCGTAATATTCGCTTTCGATTTCGTGGCAGATTATCGCGACGACCTTTTTAGTAGTCCCTTTTTTGTCATACTTGAAAAAACAACCGCAATCCTTTGCCGCATTAAAAATTTTTTCGCGCGTTTTTTCGCTTATTTCCTTACTGCCCGAAAATGCTTTGGATACCGTGCCGACGGAAACGCCCGTCATTTTCGCAAGTTTTTCAATGTTCATTCTTCTGTCTCCCGCGACTGAAATTCGCCGTGTTTTTAAAAGTATTTTATCATAATCATCGCGTTTTGGCAAGGAAATAACGGTTACGAAAAAGTTTCGTAAAAATAATGCGCGCCGCCGTTGACGGCGGCGCGTTAAAATGGTAAAATTCAAATATAAAATCGCGGCGGAAAAGCCGACGAAATAAACGAGAATAAAAACTGCGGCGGAAAAAGCCGCGGAGGAGGAATTAAATGTCAAAAATCAAAATCGGTTGGTCGGAGGTAGATATTACCCCCGAAAAAGGTACGAAAATCGGCTTGGCAGGGCAATTCTATGAAAGAATTACCGACGAAGTCGAAAGCCCTATCACGGTTACGGCGTTCGCGCTCGAATGCGGAGACGAGCAAATGATAATCTGCTCGTGCGACCTTGTTGCCACAAGCTTAAATCTTTTTGCGCTCGTAAAGGAAAAAATAAAAGACAAAGTCCCCGCGGGGAAGGTTATTATAAACGCCATACATACTCACACGTCTTACGATTACAAGAGAACGGATATAAATTCCGGTTCGACGTTAGGCGTTCTTTCGGAGCTGTTGCCGGAGGATATGACCTATCAGCCGCTTGTTAATAAAGATGAAGGAATGAATCCCGACGTCGCTCTGGAATTTTTAGCAGAAAAGATTTCCGTCGCCATAATAACGGCGTGGGAAGGGAGAACGGAAGGTTATTATCAGTTTGCGTTCGGCAGGGCTGCCGTCGGAATGAACAGAAGGGTTTGCTACGACGACGGTTCGGCAAAAATGTGGGGAGATACTAATCTTGCCAACTTCGAAGAATTAGAAGCCGGCAACGACAGCGGCATAGAGATTATGTACGCTTTCGATAAAGATAAAGAATTGACGGGCGTTATCGCAAACGTTGCCTGCCCTTCTCAGGTCGTAGAACACAGAAGTTTTATTTCTTCCGATTACTGGGGTAAGGTTAAGGAAAATTTAAGAAAGCGTTTCGGCAAAAACGTGTTCGTTCTGGGGTTATGCTCCGCCGCGGGCGATTTGTGTCCGAGAGATTTGGTAAGATGGGTAGAGCCGGAAACGCCGATAGACGACCCCAACATTCATCGTGAAAACCTTATAGAAAGGCGCGCCGACCCGTCCATGTTCGATATATCGGGACTTAAAGTCGTGGGGAGAAGGATTTCCGACGAACTTATTGCCGTATACGAAGAATTAGATAAAAGCAAGATGAAAAACGACGCCGTGTTAAAGCACGAAGCCATTACTCTCGCGCTTCCCGTAAGACGTGTTACGATAAAAGATTATAACGAAGCGGTCGAAAAAATTTCGGATTTCGTAAAGAATAACCGCGGTAAGCGCGTTAATTTCGAGGATAACGCCAAGCTGCACGTTTATGCGGGAACTATTGCCCGTTATCGTTTTCAGCAGAAGGTAAACGTCGTCGATACCGAAATACACGTTATAAGATTCGACGACGTAGCGTTTGCGACCAACCCGTTCGAACTGTTCTTAAACTACGGCAATCAGATAAGGGCGAGAAGCCGCGCAAAGCAGACTTTCCTTATTCAGCTTGCTTGCGGTTCTCTCGGATATCTTCCCACCGAAAAAGCGGAAAGGGGCAGTCATTATTCCGCTTACGTGTCTAGCGGGATTACCGGACACGAAGGCGGCGATATTCTCGTTCGCACTACGTTAGAGAGTATTAACGCTATGTTTAACGAATGAAGCGACTAAAACCCGAATAAACGGTTTTCGCGTGTTGTTTTCGTAAAAATAATGCGCGCCGCCGTTGACGGCGGCGCGTTAAAATGGTAAAATTCAAATATAAAATCGCGGCGGAAAAGCCGACGAAATAAACGAGAATAAAAACTGCGGCGGAAAAAGCCGCGGAGGAGGAATTAAATGTCAAAAATCAAAATCGGTTGGTCGGAGGTAGATATTACCCCCGAAAAAGGTACGAAAATCGGCTTGGCAGGGCAATTCTATGAAAGAATTACCGACGAAGTCGAAAGCCCTATCACGGTTACGGCGTTCGCGCTCGAATGCGGAGATGAGCAAATGATAATATGCTCGTGCGACCTTGCGTGCGTTGCGCAAAACCTTTGCGCGCTGGTTAAGCAAAAGCTCGAGGGGAAGCTGCCTATATCCACGGATAAGGTTATAATTTCGGCTATTCACACGCACACGTCTTACGTGTATACTCAAAGAAGAACGCTGCCCATGGCAACCGAATATCTTAAAAGAGTGTTGCCGGAGGATATGGCATACGTTTCGCTCGTCAGCGGCGAGGAGAGTATGGATCCCGACGTCGCCTTGAATTTTCTGGTGGATAAAATCGCTGAAGCGATTTTGAAGGCGTGGGACGCGAGAGAGGACGCTTATTATAAATGCGCGTTCGGCAGGGCGGTCGTCGGTATGAACAGGCGCGCTCGTTACGACGACGGTTCGGCAAAAATGTGGGGCGAAACAAACCTCGCTAACTTCGAACAGCTCGAAGCGGGTAACGACAGCGGCATAGAAATTATGTACGTTTTCGATAAAAACAAACAATTATCGGGCGTCGTTGCGAATATCGCTTGCCCCGCGCAGGTCGTTGAACAAAGAAGCTATATTTCTTCCGATTACTGGGGTAAGGTTAAGGAGAATTTAAGAAAGCGTTTCGGCAAAAACGTGTTCGTTTTGGGGTTATGCTCCGCCGCGGGCGACCAGTGTCCGAGAGATTTAATCCGTTGGGTAGAGCCGGAAACGCCGATAAACGACCCGAACGTTCACCATATCTATCCGGTAGAACGCCGCGCCGACCCGTCCATGTTCGATATATCGGGGCTTAAAGTAGTCGGGAGGAGAATATCCGATGAGCTTATTGCCGTTTTCGAAGAGATGGATAAATCGGATATTAAAAACGACGCGGACTTAAAGCACGAAACTTTAAGGGTGACTTTCCCGCTGCGCCGCGTAACGATTGCCGAATACGAGGACGCCGTTCGCAAAATCGACGATTATATTAAGAACAACCGCGGCAAACACGCGAATTTCGACGATAACGCAAGACTTTACGTTTATTCGGGCATCGTCGACAGATACGAACTTCAACAGTATATGAACGAATTTAAAGAAGAAATCCACGTTATCAGGTTTGACGATATCGCAATCGCGACCAACCCGTTCGAGCTGTTCTTAAACTACGGCAATCAGATAAGGGCGAGAAGCCACGCAAAGCAGACCTTCATTATTCAGCTTGCTTGCGGCGCGGGCGGTTATCTCCCCACCGAATACGCGGAACAGGGCAGTCATTATTCCGCCTACGTTTCGAGCGGAACGACCGGACACGTCGGCGGCGATATCCTTGTTCGCACTACGTTAGAGCATATAAACGATATGTTTAAAGACTGAAAAATAAGACTATAAAATCGGCTTAAAATCGGACTGAAAACGGTGTGCCGGGTATAGTCTGAAAAATTTTCTTTCATAAAACCGGACTTGAAAATTTTCAGCTTAAAAACGCAAATAAATGATTTTCGGCGGTGTTTTTGGTAGCATATTAGTAAATATTGTGGTAGAATGTAAATATCGTGATATTTAATTATCAACGGTTCGGCGCGCAGCGCGGAGGTTAAAGGTCTTATGAAAACGAGGGAGATGAATCTTACCGAGGGGTCTTTGTTGAGTAAGCTCATTATTTTCTCTTTGCCTGTTATCGGCGTAAACGTGTTGCAACTATTGTTTAACACCGCCGATATCGTGGTTGTCAGTTGGTTCGTTTCGGAAGAAAAGGCTAACGCTGCGGTCGGTGCGGTCGGAGCAACCACGCCTATTATCAACCTGATGATAGGGCTTTTCATCGGGCTTTCGATGGGCGCGAACGTCGTTTTGTCGAAATGCGTCGGCAAAGGCGACGCGGAACGCGCTAAAAGAGTAGTCGGTTCGTCGGTCGCGTTGAGCCTCGTTGCGGGCGTTATTCTCGCCACGCTCGGCGCGCTCGGCGCAAAAGGTGTGTTAAAACTCACTAATTGCAAGGACGAGCTGCTCGATATGGCTACCGACTACCTCACCATTTACTTTATCGGTATGCCCGTGATAATGTTTTATAACTTCGCCGCGGCGATTTTGCGCGCGGTCGGGGATACTATAAGACCGTTTATCTTTCTTTTGGCGGGCGGCATAGTCAACGTCATTTTCAATATCGTTTTCGTTACCGTTTTCAATATGACGGCGGACGGCGTTGCTTTCGCGACGGTGCTTTCAAACGCCGTTTCGGCGGTTTGCTGCTTCGTTACCATGCTTAAAAGCAAAGGCTTTTGTCGGTTCGAGTTCAGAAATTTTCGTTTCCATAAAAGCGAAGTCGGCGAAATACTTAATATCGGTATTCCGTCGGGCATACAGTCTATGCTGTTTTCCGTGTCCAACGTAATCATTCAGTCTTCGATTAACTCTTACGGCGATGTCGCGGTGGCGGGGAATTCCGTCGCACATACCATAGACAACTACGTTTACGAAAGCACTAACGGGTTTTCCGTGGCGATGCTATCGTTCGTCAGTCAGAATCTCGGCGCGGGCAAGCTCGACAGGGTAAAGAAATCGCTTCTAACTTCAATCGGCGTTATCAGCGTCGTCGGCGCGACGGTCGGCGCGATAGTTTCGCTCTTGGCGCATAAGCTGTGTTTTGCCGTTCGTCCGGACGAAGCCGTTGCGGAAATCGCGCTGATAAGACTTTATATGCTTGCGCCGACTTACTTCGTTTGTTCTATTATGAACGCATTTGGCTATACGATGCGCGGCATGGGCAAGAGCATAAGCGCGATGTTTATCAGTTTATTCGGTGCGTGCATACTGCGTATTATATGGATTTACGCGGTCGAAAGGCTGTTCCCGGGGCAAATCGTCTGGGTGTACCTCTCTTATCCCGTAACGTGGCTGCTTACCGTTATCGTGTATATAGTAGTTATTACGCCGTTGTTTAAGAAATTGCAAAAAAAGTTTGACGACGAGCGGGTTTCGGCAGAGAATTCCGAAGAATTGCCCGTCGATAACGGCGACACGCGGAGCGCGTAAACGATCGGGAAAGATTTAAGTTTCCCGGGCAATAAAAAACGATTAAACCGTAAATGTCCGAATTAAAAGTAAAAACGCAATTATAACTTAAAAAAACATTTATAAAAAAATAACGAAAAATCAAGGAGAAAACCGAAATGATGAAAATAGCTTTTGCCGGCTTCGGCGAAGTAAACACACCTATCGAGGTAATTGAAAGAAAGTGCAAAGCGGCTTTGGAAAGCCTTAGCTGTGCCGACGCGGAAATTTTCCCGTTCTATCCCATTCGCGACGATTACGAGGAAACGTATATAAACAAGGCGCTCGATTATTTTGGCGGTAAAGATTTCGACGCGCTCGTTTTGTGCGTTGCGGGTTGGATACCCACCCATGCGATTATTAAGGTTGCCGATAAATTCCGCCATAAGCCTATGGTTTTGTGGGGGCTTTGCGGTTGGTACGAGGACGGGCATCTCGTTACCACGGCGGACCAGGCGGGGACTTCCGCTTGCAGAAAAACGCTTGAAGATTTGGGTTACAAGTTTAAATACGTTTACGATATAGTAGGATTGCCGAGCAGGGCGCAAGAGGTTTTGTCTTACTGCAAATGCGCAAGCGCGGCTGCGGACATAAGAAACGTTAAAATCGGTCAGGTCGGTTACCGCGATATGCAGCTTTACGGAACGCAGTTCGACGGAATCGCCGTAAGACGCGAATTCGGCGTGGAAATCGAGTGTTTCGAAATGCTTGAAATCGTCCAACGCGCGGACAAACTCGATAAAGCGGCAATAAGCGACGTCGTGGAAAACAGAATTAAAAAATGGAAATTCTTAAAAGAACCGAACGCCGCGGCAATGGAAAGCGCTGCGAAATATTACCTTGCGCTTAAACAAATCATAAACGAAAGAAATTACAAAGCCGTTTCCATCAAGGACGTGGACGGATTTAAAAAGGTTTTGGGCTTTCCGCCCGCGCCTATATTTACCCTTCTCGGCGAGGACGGCGTTTGCACGATTCCCGAAAACGATTGCATGGGCAACATAACGCAGGTTATGGTGAACGCTTTAACGGGTCAGGTCGGCGCGTATTTAGAGTTTTATGAGTTTTTTGCCGACGGCGTGCTTGCGGGCGTTCCCGATTACGTACCGAAGGAGGTTGTGGACGGCGATACGGTGTGTTACCCCGCGTCTTTCGGCGAACTTTCTCAAAGCCTTCTTAACACCTCAAAGGTTAAAACGGGCGAGCTGACTATGTGCAGACTTACCGTTAAAGACGGCAAATTTACCATGCATATAGTTAAGGGTAACGGTAAAACCCCCGAAACGTGGGAAGAATGCGGTTGGGATAAGCCCGCGCCTCAGCTTTCGGGGTTAAAGGTGGAACTGCAAGACGTGGAAAGCTTTACGCAGAACGTTATGGGGCAGCATTACATAATCTCTTACGGGGACAACGTAAAACTGCTTAAAGAATTCTGCAAGCTTAACGATATAGAAATTCTGTAAAAACGAAAAATATTATAAAACGGATATTCCGTAAAAAAGAACGGAAAATAAACCCGCGGGGCGCGCTTCGGCACGCCCCGCGGGTACTTTTAATAAAAAATATCAGCGATTATTTGTTTTTGTTTTTTAGCGATTGTTTGTATTGACTTAATCTGTTTCGGCAAACGTATTGTCTTAACTTATTTTGCGGTAAGCTCGTACAAGTGGGTTTTATAGTTTTCCATAGATTTGACTATAATTTTAATGGCTTCGTCTTTATCCGCGACAACGTCCACGCTGGTGTTTTTGTTTTCAAGCTGTTTATACACGGAAAAAAAGTGTTGCATTTCGTCGAAAATGTGTTTCGGCAGGTCGTGAATGCTTTTATACGTATTATAGTTCGGGTCGGCGTAGGGGATAGCGATAATTTTCTCGTCAACCGAGCCGTTGTCGTTCATAACGATAACGCCGATGGGGTAACACTTAACCAAACACATAGGGACGAGACACTCGGAACAAAGAATCAACACGTCGAGCGGGTCGCCGTCATCCGCGAGCGTGTGCGGAATAAATCCGTAATTCGCGGGGTAATGGGTGGAGGTGTATAAAATTCTGTCAAGCCGCAAAAGACCGGTGGTTTTATCCATTTCGTACTTTTGTTTAGAGCCTTTCCCTATTTCGACTACGGCGATAAAGTCTTCCGAAGTAATTCTGTTGCTTTCGATATCGTGCCAAATATTCATTAAAAAACCTCTTTTTTTTTATTGTATCATAAACTTTATATTTTTTCAAGCTAATAATGGCGGAATATCTCGTATTTTCTCGTTAAAGCATTGCTCTTTCGCAAATTATGTGATAGAATATAACAATGATATACGTATATTACGCGCCCGTACCGCAAAAAACGGAATTTTTTTGCGAAAGCCGTAAAATTTTGCCCGTATGGGATTTTTATCTGAACGGAATTTCCGACGAGCGGCGTCGCTTTCAAAGTTTTTGCGCAAGGGTGCTGCTCGAACGCGCGCTTTTTGATAACGGCGTTCCGGCCGAGGGGATTTGCTTGGGCGATAGCGGAAGGTGGGGGTTTTATCCGCCGAACGGCGCGGATTTTTCTCTTTCTCATTCGGCTCGGCTCGTCGCGGTTGCCGTTTCGGATAAGTTTCCCGTCGGCGTGGACGCGGAAAAAGTATCCCGCAGGCTTTTAAGGGTTAAAACCAAACTGCTTTGCGACGACGGTTTCGCCGCGCGCGCGAACGGGGAAACGGAGATTAAATTTTTAACGCGCGTCTGGACGGAAAGGGAAAGCGCGTTTAAAGCGGGCGCGGTCAGGACAGGTTCGGCAAATACCATGGCGTTTAAGACGATTTTTCCCGTTCGGGGAAATGACGAATACGCGATAACTGTTGCGGGCGAATGCCGCGAAGAAATCGAAAACGCACGGTTTATCGAAATAAAAAACCTGTGAATTGTTTTCGTTAAAATTCAGTCGGCGTTAATTTCTCCCGACGGTTCGTCGTTACGGTTATCGGGTTTTTAAAAATAGGCAAACGCGGCGGCTCGACTGTCGCAACCGAAGCAAACGCGGCGGCTCGGCTGTCGCAACCGAAGCAAACGCGGCGGCTCGACTGTCGCAACCGAAGCAAACGCCGCGACCGACGCGACGCAGTACGAAGCATAATAACGCGTTTAATACAACGCACAAATATAAGGAGTGTTTTTATATGAGCGAGTGTTCTCACGATTGCTCTTCCTGTAACGAGAATTGTTCGGAAAGAGCGTTCGAAAAAGAAAAACAAAACGAAAAAAGCAAAATTAAAAAGCTTATCGGCGTGGTAAGCGGCAAAGGCGGCGTGGGTAAATCGCTGGTTACCTCCTTGCTCGCTTCCGCGGCGAAGAGAAAAGGCTGTTCCGTCGCGATTTTAGACGCGGACGTTACGGGTCCGTCTATTCCCAAATTGTTCGGAATAAAAACCCGCGCGTATTCGCCGGACGGCAAATATCTGCTGCCCGTCGAAAGCGAAAACGGCGTTAAGGTGATGAGCTTAAACCTGCTTCTTGCCGGCGAGGACGACCCCGTCGTGTGGCGCGGACCTATCATCGCTGGGACTGTTAAGCAGTTTTACACGGACGTGGCGTGGGGCGACGTAGACTATATGTTCGTCGATATGCCCCCGGGAACGGGCGACGTTCCGCTGACCGTTTTCCAAAGCCTTCCGCTCGACGGTATCGTGGTGGTTACCTCCCCGCAAGAGCTGGTATCGATGATTGTCGGCAAAGCCGTTAAAATGGCGGAGCTTATGCACGTACCCGTGCTTGCGCTTGTTGAAAACCTGTCGTATTATAAGTGCGAGGGGTGCGGCAAGATTTTAGACGTTTTCGGTAAAAGCAAAATAGAGGAAACGGCTGCGAGATTCGGCGTAAAGATTCATACCCGCTTGCCCATCAACCCCGAGTTTGCGGCGTTATCGGACGCGGGCAAAATTTACGACGCGCGCGTTCCCGAAATAGAAAAACTGTTTGACGAAATCAAATGATTTATCGGCGGCTGCCCGCGGTTTCCCGCGGGCAGCCGCAGTTTTTACGTGCTTTTCGTCGATATAAGCAAAATCGCAAACGTCGTTATTGCTATATTGAAACGCGCAAACTATAAAAATCGCGCCGTATTTGCTTTTTGCAATACGGCGCGCAGAATTTTAATTTATAACGGTTTATGTTTTAATCCCGACAAAAAAGCTCTGATTCCTATAAAAAGAACGTAAGCGTCAAATGCGGACAAAGCCTTTTAAAGCGGTCTTTCTTCGTTGGAAAGGAAAGCCAACGCAACCACGTTAGGACCTAAATGAGAGCCGATGACCGGTCCTATTATCCTGATTTCGGGTTTAATTCCGCAACGCTCTAAAATAAGGTTCTGAAGCTTTTTCGCGGCGTCCATGTTGTCGGTATGCCCGATATAGGCTATCGGATAGTCTTTGTTAAGCGAATAATTTTTAAGCTCGTCCGCAATAGAGGACAGGGCGTTTTTCATGCCGCGTTCCTTGCGATAGGTAATCAGCTTGCCTTCCTTGGTGAACACGATAACGGGCTTAATGTTAAGCATCGTGCCGATAGTTCCCGAAAGCGCGGAAAGTCTGCCGCCGCGAACGAGATATTTAAGGTCGTCCGCAATGATGAAATGCTGAAAATTACGCTTAACGCTTTCAACGTAATCGTACGTTTCCTGCGCGGTTTTGCCTTTGTTTCGCATATCGACGGCAATTCTTACCATAGCGCCCTGACCGATGGTCGTTGTGCTGCATTCCATACAAAGACAGTTAAAATCGGGGAAATCCTTTTTAACCCTTTCGACGGCTTCGCGCGCGACGTCCACCGTGTGGCACAAACCGTAGCTTATGGTAAAATGCACGGCGTCTTTAACTCCGTCCTCCGCCATTTTCCTGAAATGTTCCTCGTGGACGAACGGGTTATTCATGCTTGTTTTGCTCATAATTCCCGCGCGGAGTTTGTTATATAAATCCACGTATTCATCGGGGGATTGAAAGCAGTCCTTATGTTCGGTAACGACCCCCTTTTCGGTGAGCATAAAAGTAAGCGGTAAGAAGTAAAGCTCGTTTTCCTTTACCTCGTCCGCGTAAAAATCCGCAGTAGAATCGGTTGAAATTTCAAATTTTCTCATAACGTTTTTCCTTTTATAAAGTATTCTTAAAAAATAAACGTATGCGTAAAAGAATATAACGCGATAAAATTATTTTAACATTTTTTAATCTATAAAGTCAACGGAAAGGAACGCCGTATTTAAATTTTTATGGACGTTTTATCGGCGGTCAGTCGGTCGGGCGTCAAAGGCGGAGCG
This sequence comes from uncultured Eubacteriales bacterium, assembly GCA_958421945.1. Classification (GTDB taxonomy): domain Bacteria; phylum Bacillota; class Clostridia; order Christensenellales; family Borkfalkiaceae; genus UBA1259. The sequence continues at coordinate 171,557 of CATZMZ010000001.1, forward strand.
GCAGGGAAACGTCGGTAGGGTAATTTTTTTCGGACAAAGGTTAAAAAGCGTGCGATTAACGGATATTCCGCGCGATATTATTACGAATTCATTGACTTTAATCGCGCTTCGTGGTAAGATATATCCGTACGTTAAAGCGGACTTGTCCGCAAATAGAAAAGGACGGTGATTTTATGAAAAAGGAAACACTCGACGCTGTAAAAAGCGTTTACGAAATCGAAAGCGAATGTATTAAAGAAATGGCGGATTATTTTGACGAAAAAAGTTTCGCAAACGCTGTGGAGCTTCTTAAAAACGCGCAAAGAATAGGGACTTCCGGTTGCGGACATTCGGGTATTATTTGTCAGCATTTTTCGCACTTGCTTTGCTGTATAGAACGTCCGTCGCGGTTTATTTCTCCTGCGGAGGCGGTTCACGGCGCAACGGGCTTTTTGCAGGAAGGCGACGTTATGGTTTTCGCTTCGCGCGGAGGCAAAACGAAGGAACTTTTACCCATTCTCGATATATGCAAAACGAAAAAGATTAAGGTTATCACCGTTACCGAAAATTTAGATTCGCCGCTTGCAAAGGGGGCGGACGTCGTGCTTAAACAACACGTCAACAGGGAAACGGATAAATATAATTCGCAAGGCACAACGTCTACGACTGCGCTCTGCGTGATTTTCCATACCTTACAGACCGCGCTTATTGAGGAAACGGGCTTTCTGAACGAGCAGTTTGCGGTTATTCACCCCGGCGGCGCTGTCGGCGAACGCCTTAACAAAGAAGAAAACGCCAAAATTTAAGCGGAAATTCCGATTGTTTAATTCGAAAGGATTAGAAAGTGATTTAAAATGAAAACCAAACAGATGATTGCTTTGGAGTACGTGTTTATCATGCTTATCGGCGTGCTTTTCGCGCTAGGGTACATACTTTTCGTCGTTCCCAACAACTTCGCGCCGGCGGGCATTAACGGTATCGCGGTCATGATTCAGTATAAGCTCCGTTTTTCGGTCGGTTATATGTCGCTTATTATAAACGTTCCGCTGTGCGTGGCCGCGTTTATTTTCTTAAATCGCAAGTTCGCGATAAGGACGTTCGTTTTTTGTATCGTTTATTCGGTCGCGTATCTCGTCTTTCAGAAAACGGGAATTTTCGATAAATTTCAATACAACGCGGGCGGAGTGGATACCATTTATCCCGTGCTTATCGCGGGGCTTATAAGCGGCTTTTCATACGGCTGCCTGTTCCGTCTTAATTCAAGCTCGGGCGGCACGGACGTCGTTGCAAAATTCGTCAGCAAAAAGAAGCCTTTTCTTAACTTTTTTTGGGTAACTTTTGCCATTAACGCCGTGGTTGCGTTCGCGTCGTATTTCGTTTATGCGGAAAACGTCGGCGGCACGACCGTTTATAATTTCAAGCCCGTCTGCCTTTGTGTGCTGTATTGTTTTTTGTCAAGCTTCGTGGGCAACTTTATGCTTAAAGGCTCGCGTTCCGCTTGCGAATTCGTTATTGTAACCACCCACGCGGACGAGATTGAAAAACTCGTGCTGAAAACCCTCCATCACTCGGCTACGCGGATTAAAGGTCAGGGCATATACACCGGCACGGATAAGGAAATTCTTATTTGCGTCGTAAACAGGCATCAGATGGTGGAATTCGAAGATTTAATCAGACGCTTCCCCGACACGTTCACCTTCATCAATACCGTGGACGACACCGTGGGCAATTTTAAAAAAATAAAGTAAACGATTGCCGTTAATAATTCAAAAAAACAGCGCAAACGATAATCGGTATATTTTACCGAAAATAAAGATTATAGGAGAAAAATTATGCTTAAAAATTACAAAATCAGCGAACCGTTTTTCGAATACGGACCTAAATGCTATATGTACGGCAAAACCCTGCTCGATATGGCAATCGGTCTTGACAAGCTTTCCGAAAAATACGATATCGACGTCGTACTCGATATTCCCGATACCGAAATTTTTAACGTCGCGCAGCACGTTAAAAGGGTACACGTTTATTCGCAGCATATGGACAGCCTTCCCGTCGGCAGAGGTATGGGCAGAACCCTTCCCGAAGCGGTTAAAGCGGCGGGCGCGGTCGGCGTTATGCTTAACCACGCGGAACGCAAGCTTACGCTCGACGAAATCGAAAAAGCCATTAAACGCGCGGACGAGGTCGGTCTCGCAACTATGGTTTGCGCCGATTCAGTAGAGGAAGTTAAGGCTATCGCAAAGCTTTCGCCTAACATCATCGTCGCAGAACCGTCCGAGCTTATCGGCACGGGTAAACCCGCGGATAAAGCTTACGTGGACGAGGTTATCAGGGTTATCCGCGAAATAAATCCTGATATTAAGCCTTTCCCGTCCGCAGGAATAACCAAGGGTGAGGACTGCTACAACATTATCAAGGCGGGCGCGTCCGCTTCGGGCTGCTCTTCCGCAATCGCAAAAGCTGCCGACCCGTTAAAGCTCGCCGAAGAAATGATTGCCGCCGTTCGCCGCGCTTACGACGAAAGAACGGGTAAATAATAACGGACAAATAATCAGGTGTCGTAACTGTTAAGGAAGAATAAATTATGAACGAAAAACTTTTCACCGTTATCGCGACGGGGGATGCGCTGTTTACAGCGGATTTTCCCAAAGAGTATTCCGACGGCGAATTTATTGAAATTTCAGACTATATTAAAAGCTGTGACGCGAAGCTGACTAATCTCGAAACGAATTTATCCGATTTCGAATTCAGTCCTAATCAATACTCCGGCGGGACGTGGCTTAACACCCGCAGAAAGTATTTTAAGTATCTTAAAAGCTACGGTTTCGACTTTTACGGCAACGCGAACAACCATTGCCTCGATTACGGCGTGGACGGTATGCTTTCGACGATAAAAACGCTCGAAGATAACGGCGTTTATCACGCAGGCACGGGCGAAAGTTTAGAAAAAGCCCAAGCCCCCGCGGTGTTTACGCGCGGCGGCAAAAGCGTGGCGGTGTTCGCGGTCGACAGCTCTTTCGAAAAACCGTCTATGGCGGGGGTTGCGACGCTTTCGTTAAAGGGGCGTCCCGGCGTAAACTATTTAAGACACAAAACGGCGTATAAAATAGACGAAAACGACGTCGCAAACCTTAAAAAGATAGCGGAAAAAACGCGAATTAACGCGGAAAGAGAACTTTCCATCGCAACGGGTTACAAAACGCCCGACCCCGAAGGGGTTTACGTTTTCGGGGACATGACCTTTACCACCGATAAAAATACGCCCGTTACCGCTTGCGACGAGCGCGATCTGAAAAGATTGACGTCGCTCGTAAAGGACGCCAAGAGCAAAAACGATTACGTTTTCGTTCTCGTACATTGTCACGACGACGACGGAATTTCGCACGCAGTCCCGCCCGAATATCTGACGGAGTTTTCGCACGCGCTTATAGACAGCGGCGCGTCGGCGGTTTTCGGCGGCGGTTGTCACGAGCTTCGCGGGATAGAAATTTATAAGGGTTTGCCCATATTCTATTCGCTCGGCGATTTTACTTATCAGGGCATGCGCGTGGAAATTTTACCCGCGGACTTTATGGAAAGTTACGGGCTGGATAAAAACGCCACCGCGCAGGAAGCGTTGTACAAGCGTTCGCGCGGGGGAAAGGTCGGGTTGCAGACGCAGCTTAAAAATTTCCTTACGGTATTGCCGAAGCTGTCGTACGACGGCGACAAAATGGTAGGCTTCGAACTTGCGCCCGTTAAGCTTTTCTTTATGACGGGCGACACGAGGGAGGGATTGCCGTACATTGCGAAGGGTGAAGAAGCGGAGATGATTTTTAACAAACTCGACGCGCTGTCAAAACCGTTCGGAACGAAGTTAAAACTCGAAAAGGGTAAAATAGTTTTAAATTAAGCGTATAAGCATTATTGCGCAAAAATCGCGGCGTTCGGGCGGAAATCGCGACAATACGCGACGAATGCGTAAAACGATTTATATAATGTATATAAAAATGTACGAGTAAATCCCTTTTTACGCTTGACGGTTTATTATAAAAATGGTAAAATAATATTAGAGAATTATATAAGGAGTTCTATTATGGAATTTAAAGTTTTTCAGAAAGAGTTAGAAGTGCAGAGCAAGGGTTGGAGACCTACTTTCCACGACATTTCGCGCGAAGTTATCGATATCGTTAAGCAGTCCGGCATCAAAAACGGAACTGTTACCATCGCTTCTCACCACACCACCTGTTCGGTTATGATTCAGGAATGTTCGCACGACGTCGATATTTACGATTTGGAATACTTGCAGCACGATATTTTAAAGATTATGCAAAAGCTCGTTCCCGATTATTCCGAAACTAATCAGTATATGCACCCCGGTCCTATTCACTCGCAGTTCGGCAGAATGGTAAACGAACCCGGCGACTGGACGTCGCTTAACACCGACGGACATCTTCGTTCGGTTTTCTTCGGCAGAAGCGAAGCCATGACCATTAAAGACGGCGTGTTGGACGGCGGTGAATTCGCACATATCTATTTCGTCGACTGGGATCAGGTGAGAGCAAGACATCGTCAGATTAACGTTACCGTTATGGGAACGACCGAGGACGTAAACGACAGAAAGTATAACGACGGCAAGGTTGTCGATACTTGGAGAAAGTTTACCGACGAGGAAAAAGCCGACGACGTTCACTACACTTTACAGCAAACGAGAAGAGACCCCAAAGATACCAAAAAATGGTTCTAAAAGGTTAAGCCGGATAAAACGGCTAATCGCCGCAAGGTCGAATACTTAAAAACTAAAAGCTGCCGCCCGCGAAATATCGCGGGCGGCTCGTTTATCGGGTATAAAACGAAGAATACGCGGGGCAAGCCGCAACGGCTTGCCCCGCGTCCGTAAACGGAAAAGCGTTTTAAAATCATAAAAACGCTTTCAGTTTTTCTACGTAACTTTCTTCGAGTTTAAGAAGCTTCGAGATGAATTCCGCGACGTTTTCGTCGTAATTTTCTTTTTCGTTTTCCATCGCTTTAAGCTCGTTTATTCCCATAACCGTGCCTTTAATCAGCATATCGGCAAGCTTGTTTCGGCTGTCGTCCACAAGCGTTTTCATCTTAATACTGCTCCACATCACGGCTTTTTTAATCGGACCTATATCCTTCGGCTGAATTTTTTGTTCGGACATAAACCCCGATATTTCGCCGATAAGCTTTTCGTAGCCCTCGTATTCGTCAAGCAATTCTTTTTTAAGTTCCGCGTCGTCGACGGACGGCAACACGTCGGAAATGCTTTGAAGCGCGATATGCGCGTTTTTATACGCGTCGTTAATGGCTTTCCCGTTAATGTTTTCCGCTTCCATAGTATTGTAACCTCCGCAAATAAAAGTTTATAATTAGTTTTGCCGTTTACGGTGAAAATATACTTGAAAATATGTCGAAAACGCGTTAAAACGTTTGACAATCTTCACTAAATATTGTAAAATAACAAACGTGCCGCTCGAATGGGGTTTTTTAAGCGCGTAACTGCCGCCCCGAAATTAAAATTCGGCGAGACCGGTAACGGAGGTAAACATTATGTACGCAATCGTGGAAAACGGTTCAAAACAGTACAAAGCGGAAGTCGGTTCTGTCATCAGATTCGAAAAGCTTCCCGGAAACGTTGGCGATAAGGTAGAGCTTAAAGTGCTTATGGTGTCCGACGAAAAGGGCATCAAGGTCGCGAAAGACGCGGAAAGCTTTAAGATGGTCGGCGAAATCGTCGCGCAAGGCAAAGAAAAAAAGGTCATAGTCTTTAAGTATAAGGCTAAAAAGAACGAAAGAAAGAAACAGGGACACCGTCAGCCTTTCACGGCTGTTAAGGTTCTGGAAATCGCTTCCGCAAAGAAGGCTACCAGAAAAGCCGCTGTTAAAGAAGCTCAGCCCGCGGACGACGCGGCTGCGGAATAAGGAGGCTAAAATATGATATTATTCAGATTATTTGCACACCACAAAGGCGGCGGAAGCACTAAAAACGGCAGAGACAGCAACGCAAAGCGTTTAGGCATTAAGGCTAACGACGGTCAGTCGGTTTCAGCCGGCAGCATTATCGTTCGTCAACGCGGAACTAAAATTCACCCCGGCAACAACGTGGGCATCGGCAGCGACGATACCTTGTTTGCGCTTATCGACGGCGTCGTCAAGTTCGAAAGAGCCGGCAGAAGCGACAAAAAGGTCAGCGTTTACGTGAAATAATTTTATGAAATTTAAAGAGCTGCTTGTCGGCTCTTTATTTTTTTATTTGATTGCAGTTAAGGTGATTTTATGCAAAAGACGATTTTTCCCGCCGAATATTTTAACGCAAGGGATACTCTTTTATGCGGGCAGGTTTTCAGGTTCGTTCCGCACGAAAAGGGCTTTTTGTGTTATTCGACGGATAAAGCGTGTTACGTTTATACCGAAAACGGCGTTACCGCCGTGGAATGTGAAGAAAGCGACGCGGAATATTTTAATTATTATTTCGACGCGGCAAGAGATTATTGCGGGATTGTCGCGCGGGCGGAGAGTTTCGGCGGAATACTCGCAACCGCCGCAAGGCTCGGAAAAGGCGTGCGCGTGCTTAACCAAAACCCAGAAGAGGCGTTGATTTCTTTCGTTATTTCGCAAAACAACAATATTCCGAGGATAAAGGGCATCATAGAACGGCTGTGCGACGCGCTCGGCGAGGAAAAAACGTTCGGCGATATTAAATACCGCGCCTTTCCAACGGTTAAGGCACTGTCGGAACGTGACGAAGCGTTTTTTTACGGCGTGGGACTCGGTTATCGCGCGCCGTTTATAAAGCGGCTTGCGGACGAACTATATTCGGGCGCGCTCGACCTCGAAAGCTATAAAGAACTTTCCGCCGCGGAGCTTAAAAAAGCGTTAAAACGCATATACGGTGTGGGGCAAAAGGTTGCCGACTGCGCGATTTTGTTCGGATTTCATAAGTCCGATTGTTTTCCCGTGGACGTGTGGCTTGAAAAGGTTTACCGCGAAAATTTTAACGGAACGCTTACGGACAGGGAGAAAATTTCCGAATGGTTCGTGCAGAAATTCGGCGAAGACTCGGGTTTTTTTCAGCAGTATTTATTCTATTACAAAAGGTCGTTGGAGAGTGTTCGTACGAACGAGAACTGATTTTAGCCGCGTTATCTCGGCAATACGCTAAAAACATTAAAAAAAACGGGCAAAATAATTGTCAAAAGCTTAAAATTTTGCTATACTTGTAATCGTTAAATATTGTTTAATCAAGAAAATTTTATGGAGGGCATATTTTTATGCAGTATTCGGCAGAAGTTAAAGAAATGTGCTGTGTTGCGAAAGGGCCTCACCACGGTCCTGCGCCCATTCCCGAAGAAGGCAAATGGGTAGAAGCGAAAGAAATTAAAGATATCTCCGCTTATACGCACGGCGTCGGTTGGTGCGCACCGCAGCAGGGCGCGTGCAAGTTGTCGTTAAACGTTAAAAACGGCATTATCGAGGAGGCTCTCGTTGAAACCATCGGTTGCTCCGGTATGACCCACTCTGCGGCTATGGCGGCGGAAATTCTCCCCGGGAAAACCTTGTTGGAAGCGTTAAACACCGACCTCGTTTGCGACGCGATTAACACCGCCATGCGCGAGTTGTTTTTGCAAATCGTTTACGGGCGTTCGCAGTCGGCGTTCTCCGAGGACGGCTTGGTTATCGGCGCGGGCATGGAGGATTTAGGCAAGGGCGCGCGTTCTATGGTCGGCACAATGTACGGCACGAAAGCGAAGGGCGTAAGATACCTCGAAATGACGGAGGGCTACTGCACGAGAATGGCTCTCGACGAAAACGACGAGGTTATCGGTTACGAATTCGTTTCGCTCGGCAAAATGACCGATTTCATTAAAAAAGGCGTTGAACCCAACGAAGCTTACGAAAAGTCCAAAGGCACTTACGGACGCTTTAAACCCGAAGACGGCGCGGTCAAATACATCGACCCGCGCAAAGAGTAAGGAGGCAGATTGTTATGGCTCAATTTGAAGGTTACGAAAGACGTGAAGCGAAAATTCTCGCCACGTTGAAAAATTACGGCATCGCGTCTATCGACGAGTGTCAGAAAATTTGCGAAGAAAAGGGTATTTCACCTTACAATATCGTTCAGGAAACTCAACCCATTTGCTTTGAAAACGCTAAATGGGCGTACACGGTAGGCTCTGCCATCGCGATTAAGGCGGCGGAAAAAACGGGCGATAAGTCTGCGGCGACCGCGGCGGCTAATATCGGTATCGGCTTGCAGTCTTTCTGTATCCCCGGTTCGGTTGCGGAGAACAGACAGGTCGGTTTAGGTCACGGCAATCTCGGCAAAATGCTTTTGTCCGAGGAAACGGAATGTTTCTGCTTTTTAGCCGGTCACGAATCGTTCGCTGCGGCGGAGGGCGCGATAAAAATCGCTCTTAACGCCAACAAGGTCAGGATTAAACCTCTCCGCGTTATTCTGAACGGTCTTGGCAAGGACGCGGCTTATATTATTTCGAGAATTAACGGCTTTACCTACGTGGAGACGACGTTCGACCCGTATAAGGAAGAGGTAACCGTGGTCGAAGAAAAGGCTTTCTCCAAGGGCGCGAGGGCGAACGTAAAATGCTACGGCGCGGATAACGTTCCCGAGGGCGTGGCTATCATGAAGCTTGAAAATGTCGGCGTTTCCATTACCGGCAACTCCACTAATCCTACCAGATTCCAGCACCCCGTCGCAGGTACTTATAAAAAATGGTGCGTAGAAAACGGAAAGAAATATTTTTCCGTTGCGTCGGGCGGCGGCACGGGCAGAACTCTTCACCCCGACAATATGGCGGCAGGTCCTTCGTCCTACGGTATGACGGACACGATGGGCAGAATGCACTCGGATGCACAGTTCGCAGGCAGCTCATCCGTTCCCGCACACGTCGAAATGATGGGTTTAATCGGCGCGGGCAACAACCCGATGGTCGGTATGACGGTCGCTTGCGCGGTTGCGGTCAGCGAGGCTCTTAAAAAATAATCGATAAACGGGGCAGAACGGTAAATCGTTAAACAGGCTTAATCGGTTTTAAACGGTAAAACGGTTTTTATCCCTTTTTATTAAAATAACGCTTAAAAGTTAACGTGCGGGCGCGGCAATTTGCCGCGCCCGAAAGAGTATATTTTTTAAAGTCGAAAAAAGGAGATTTTTTTTATGTTGATATCGACAGAAACGTCGTCGGGGAAAAATTACGGAAACTATTTCGAGAGAATCACGGCGATAAAAAACGCGGGTTTTGACGCGTTCGATTTGACTATTTTCCCGCATAAGGTTTTCAGCCTGCCTGAGGAGTTCTTTCTGCGCAAGAAAACGATAACGCAGATTATCGCGGAAACGCCGGAAGACCCCGAAAGGGTTATGACGATTGAAAAAGCCAAGGAAATCCGCAAATTCGCGGATAAATTAGGGATTCCCTGCAATCAGACGCACGCGCCTTTTCCCACGGCTTGGCCGAACGACACGGTTTATAACGAATTCATTACGGAATACCTTATAACGTCGATAGAAATAAGCGGAATTCTCGGCGCGAAAATTTGCGTGGTACACCCGTGTAACGATTATTCGCCCGAGCAGAACGCCGAAATGTATAATTCGCTTGCGGACACCGCGAGAAAATGCGGCGTAAAAATCGCGCTTGAAAATATGTGGAACTGGAATTACCAAACGGACGAAGCCGCGCCCGCGGCATGTTCGGACGAGGAAAATTTCGCGCGGCATTTGGAACTTCTGGATAAAGACGTTTTCGTCGCGTGCGTGGATTTGGGTCACGCGGAAATGCGCGGACTTAACACCAACGCCGTCAAAATGATAGAAAGGCTTGGCGACAGGGTACAGGCATTGCATATTCACGATAACGATTTGCATTACGACAATCACACGCTGCCGTTTTCTTCCAAAATCGACTTTATACCCATTATGAAAACCCTTGCAAAAATCGGTTATACGGGGGACGTTACTTTTGAAACGGGCGATTTTTTAATGCAATTACCCAAAGAGCTTTACGAAAGCGGCTTGAAAATGCTCGTCGACACGGGCAGATTTTTCAGAGATATAATCGAGAATAAAACCGATTATTAAGCCTAATTAACAAAAATAACCGCGCCCCGACCGGAAATTCCGGTCGGGGCGCGTGGCTTTTTACGGTTAAATTATTTCGAGATTATTCGGCGCGTTCTTTATTAAGACAATCGCAGCGGTGCGTGCCGACGTAACCCGTGTCCTTACATTTGTCGCAGATATAGCGCGGCGATAAATCGTCTAAATTCAAGCCGAGCGTGCCGAGAAGAGAATTTGCCTTTTTAAGCAACGCCGCTTTCTCGTGTTCGAGCGTTTTAAGCGTTTCTTCGTTTCGTGAAAGCTCCGCAAAGGCGAGGTCGCGTTCTATGCCGGACAGGCGCTCGTAAACGGGCGGGAAGCCTTCCGTCGCCATGGCGGCGTCCACGTTTTTTTGCGCGCGCGAAGCGGCAAGACTGCGCCTTCTCGCGTATTCGCGGTTATATTCCTCCTGCGAAAGTCCGTTTTCCGCCGACGAGGGGGCGGACGCCTGCTTTTCGGCAAGGGTAAATATTCCCGCATTTTTCCACTTGGATAAAACGCCGTTCATATAAGCCGTGGGCGAGTTTTTGCCCGAAGCGAGCTTTGCGGCTTCCAAAATCATTTCGTCCGAAAAATTCCAGCTTTTCCACATCGCAAGGTTGTCCCTGTCCCACGGGGTGGGGCGGCGGTTGACGCCGCAGGTCATTAAAATCTTGCCGATAAATTCGTCGGTGTTTTTTAACAGTTCGAAATAATCGCTTACGGCGGAAACGTCTATAAAACCGCGCGTCCTTAAATAATCGACAAGCTCGTTCATATCGTGCAGGGTGTTTTTACCCGCTTTAAAGCAACGGTTTGCGATAATCAGCAACGCGGGTTCTTCGAATCCGAACGATAACCATTTGGAAACGTATTCGTCGATTTCCGTTTCGGGAACTTCCACGTAAACGGATAAAGCGCGGTTGATTTTAAGCGTAAGCTCGTATAAATTTTGTTTTTGCGCGGCGTAATCGGCAATTTCTTCTTTGGAAAAGCGTTTGCCCGCGTACAATTCCATAATAAAAGAGTCCAGCTTTTGCATGCTGCCTTTTTTAAGGCGTTTCGCTGCGTAAACGACGCTTTCAGGCTCGAAAGACAGTTCTTCCGTCCATTTTTTATAATAATTATGATCCTCGGCGTCGGGTTTTTTGCGCGAGGAAAGAGCTTTAAGCACCTTTTCAAGCTCGGCGGTGTGCAAGCTGTAAGAGGCAAGCTCCTTTTCTATTTTATCTACGGTGGTAAGCCCGCGGTTGCCAAAATCTTTTGCAACGGCGGAAATATAGCGATAGCCTATGTCCGCACCCTTAACGTCAACGCAATATTTAACAATCATCAGCATAGCTTCGGGCTTAACGTCGTACGTTTCCATAATATTAAAATACTCTGTATACTCGCCCGTGGAAATCATACGTTCGGTAATCATCGTCTGTACCGCCTTCGTAAAATCGGTGTATTTTTCCGATTTATACTTGCGCGGTTTAGAGTGATACGCATTTTTGACGGGCAGATAAGAAACGGTGAGCGGAGTTTCCGACAAAACGGAAACAATGCCGAATTCCTCCCAGAACTTAAAGGAATTAAGCACCTGTTCTTCCGAAACGGAAAGGGCGCGCGCTATTTCCGAAAGTTCCTTATCATGTTCGGGGTGAGAGCAAAGGTATAAGCCGTAAAGGTAAACCCTTACGGTGTCGCCCTGCGCGTAAGGCAGGTAAGCGGTGATAAATTCGTTTTCCACGCCCGTAAAGGCGGACGCGGAATATTCTTTTGCAAACGAGCAAGTCATAAGGAACTCCTAAAGAAATGGCGATAGTTTGCGCCGCGCTTTAAAAACAGTTGCGCTCCGCGGCAAAATGCTGTATAATATATAAGATAAAATAATCGATAAGTCCGCAAAGCTTCGGCGGGGCGCATAAGCGCAACGCGGGGGAATACCCGAAAGCCGTGCCGTAATCTTGCGGAATTGAACTTATTATATAGCATTGCCGCGCAAAAATCAACTAAAATAAAAAAAATGCGGCAAATCGCGATATTTTTTCGGAGGTAAGCCGAGCGCGCGACGCGCCCGAAACTTTTATGGCAGGCACTATTTTAACACCGACTGCGGTCTGGAAAGACTTTGCAATAAACGGCGATTTGACTTTTGAAATAGTCGGAGAAGAAAAGAAAGGCGAAATTCAGTTTACCCGCTTATACCTGAACGGCAGAACCGTTGAGGATGGCACGGTAAAGATTTACGGCGTTCTCGCGCGGAACTTAAACGTTATTTCCGCTCCCGCAGTGTTATCCGTGCTGGATTTTAAAAACGGCGCTGACGCTTGTTTTGCGGAACGGCTTGCAAAAGAAGGCTATGCGTCTTTTACGGTGGACGTCGCGGGGGAATATCCCGGCAGGGAATCGCATACTATTTATCCGAATTCTTTAAGTTATGCAAATTATAACCCCGAAAACCTTAACAAAGCGGCTATCGAGGGTGAGGTTTGCAACACTTTTTGGTACGAATGGGGGTGCGTCGTTAAATATGCGCTCGCGTTTTTAAGGGGGCAGAGATTCGTTTCTTCCGTCGGCACGTTCGGCATTAACGCCGCCGCAGCTCCGTTGTGGTACGCGGTCGCTACCGAAAAAAATCTTGCGTGCGCGGTGTTCGTCGGCAACGCCGGCTGGAACGGTTACCGCGGCAGCTTTAAGTTTGAAAATTCCGAAGAACCCGAGCCGGACGACGACAGATTTAAATTTCTCGCCGCCGCCGACCCGCAGGCTTACGCGAGGCACGTTGCTTGTCCCGTTTATATCCTTTCGCCAACGAACAGCGATATTTACGACGTGGACAGGGCTTGCGACACCGCCGCGCGCATTAACGAGAATTATTACGCTGCTACCGATTATTCGCAAGGCTCGCGCGAAACGGTGGATTACGGCTGCTTTACGAGCGCGCTCGTGTTTATGAAAAATTATCTTTACGGCGGAAAAAAGCCGCTACCCGCTGCCGTTTCGCTTAAAGCGGAAATTGTCGACGGCGAAATATCGGTCGAGGTAGCTCCCGAAACGAGGGGACTTAAAAAGCTTGCGCTTTACGTGGCGGAAGGGGCTATTAAGCCGCAATACCGTTGCTGGAAATCCGTCGAACCGAAAGCTTCCGTCGACGGGAAATACGTTTATTCTTATCAGCCGTATGCGGAATCGGGCATGGCGTCCTTTTACGCGGAGGCGATTTACGCGGACGGATTCAGGCGGACTTCGCCGGTGGTTTACAAATTTTTCGCGCCGAACGAGGTTAAGTCCTCGCAAAAATTCAGAATACTTTATTCTTCGCGGATAACGGACTGCGAAACGGCGTTTTACCCCGCGGAAGAAAATCTTTTGCCCCCGTTCGGCACGGAAACGGAAAAAATCGCGGGAGTGGAGCTTAAAAAGGGTCCTATGGATATGCACGGCATAAGCTGTGCGCGCGGGATTCTGACGTTTAAGGTGAACGGCGAAAAATACCGACCGATGGACGGCATGCTGTTGATGCTTGACGTTTACGGAAAAACGGCGTGCGATTTAACCGTTAAAATGATTGCCGATTATTTCGGCAAAAAAACCGAATATTGCTGTACGTTTACGCTCGTCGGCGGCGATATATGGCAAAACGTTAAAATAGAGCAGAACAGATTTAAAACTTTCGAGGGAATGATTTTGAAAACTTACGAGAAAATCGAGGCGATAGAGTTTTCTTCGGATAAGGAATGTGTTATCAACAACGTTTTGTGGGTATAATACGCTTGTTGCCGAATTAGTAAGCGCCGGGCTTTTATTTGTAAAAAAGCCGCCGCGCGGGGTATTTCCCGCGCGGCGGCGTGTGCGAGTTATACGGGTAATATTTAAGTTGTGACGGCAATTCGGATTGCGTGATATTCGGACAATTCAAATTCCGTGTGTGATGCGGGCAATTTATTTTACGCGAATAATTTAAGTTATAAACTCTATTTAAAAATTTTTTTTGGGGGAACGGTTATGCTTTACCGCGTCGGCGGGAAAATCAAATCCAAAAAACCGCACGCCTGCGGAGGTAACGACTGGACGGTCGTCAGAACGGGCGCGGACGTTAAGCTTAAATGCGACAAATGCGGCAGAATGATTTTTTTATCGCACGAAGCCGTTGCCAAAATGGCGGCGTCCTATCGGGCAGGAGACGAACAATGACTGATTTTAACGATAACGGGCTTTACGATAAGGATATGCTGTTCGGCGCGAATAACGGGTCGGACAAGATTTTTTTCGTTGCGCTCGTCGTCGAATGTTTTATTCTTACGCTGTTTCTCGTTTTCAACACCTGGTTTTTCTCGTGCGTGGTGGTGAACGGTTCTTCTATGTACCCGACTCTTCACGACGGCGACGTGTTGGTTATGCGATTGACGGCTAAACCCGTTCGCGGCGAAATTATCGTTATCGACGGCGAAAAGGAAATAATCCGCGACGGCAAAACCGAATACGAGCTGATTATTAAGCGAGCGATAGCTTTCGGCGGCGATACGGTGGATATAAGAAGCGACGGCTTCGTGTACCTTAAAAAGAAGGGCGACGCGGAGTTTGTTCGCCTCGAAGAACCGTATCTTTCCGTGGGGCAGAAAACCGCGCCCGTGGTCGGCGACAAGCCCGCGATAAAATCTTATCCGTTTACCGTTCCCGACGGCGAAATTTTCTTTCTCGGCGATAACAGAACGGTCAGCAAGGACAGTCGTTCGGAATTCGGCACGTGCAAAAGCTCGCAGGTTGCGGGGGTGGTTAAGGACGGGGCGGTAAAAAACCGCGCGTTTTTGACTAACGTGAATAACTTTGCGATTAAGGTTAAAAAATTCTTGAGAATTTTTTAAATTTATTTTTTATGGGAGAGCGTAAGGCTTTATGATTGAATATTTTACGGTCGACGAGCTGGAAAAGGCTAAAAAACAAAAGAAAAAAACGCTGGGCGTTTATCTTTCGGTGCTTGCGGTATACCTTTTGTTTTCCGCGTTTAATTTTATAAGATACTTTAATATGTCTTATAAATCGCCGTATATTGCGGGCGTTAAGTGGTTGCAGTATTCGGTAACCGTGATTTTCGTTATCTTTTCGTTTATATATCTCGGGATAGTTTTTAAACGAGTAAGGCGGTATTACAAGCAGTGCTATAATATGCAAACGGGTCTTAAAGAAACTTCCACGGGTAACTTTTTAGAATACGATGAGGAAATTCAGGATAAGGACGGGGTGGATTTCAAATCACTCGTTTTTATCGAGTGGAATAAGTATAAAAAGGATTTTTACGAGCGAAAGGTTCTCGTCTTTTACGAAAAACCTTTCCCCGAAATTCCCGAAAAAGCCAACGTTTCATACGTTACGCAGGGCAACACGCTTATCAGTTACGAAATATTGTCCTGATTTTCTATCGGATGTGCGGACTATACGGGCGGCGCGAAGAATTCAAGCGGGTGCGCGGACGGTTTTTCACGCGAGGCACGGACTGTAAGGTCGGCGCGAAAAGCGGCGGGTTAAGCTTATTTTATTATTAAAAAAACTAACGATTTACGGAGCAATGATTATGAGAGCAATAGTAACGGTTATCGGTAAAGACAAATCGGGAATAATCGCCAAAGTTTCCGCGGTGCTTGCGGAAAACGACGTCAATATCGAAGATATAAGTCAAACAATCGTATCGGGCAACTTTACGATGATTATGCTTTGCAGCCTTGATAACGCAAAGCTTTCTTTGGGCGAACTTAAAGCCAAGTTAAAGGAAACGGGCGAAGAAATCGGCGTTTCTATTCACGTTCAGCACGAAGATATCTTCAACGCGATGCATAAAGTCTGATTTTTGGCGGTGAAAGTATGTCTTTAATAAACAGAAAACAAATTATCGAAACGATTGATATGGTCGAAAAGGAACATTTCGACGTGCGCACGGTTACGATGGGCATTTCGCTGTTCTCTTGCATCAGGGATTCCGCCGAGGAAACGGCGCGGCTCGTTTACGAACGTATATGCAAAAAAGCCGAAAACCTCGTTAAGGTTGCCGACTCTCTCGGTAACGAATACGGTATCCCCGTTATCAATAAACGTGTGTCGGTTACGCCGGCTGCCCTTTTGTGCGCGAATTTTCCCGGGGAAGAGGTGTTGGTCGCAAAGGCACTCGATAACGCCGCAAAAACCTGCGGAATCGACTTTCTCGGCGGATATTCCGCGCTTGTCAATAAAGGTATGACTTCTTACGAGCGTTCGTTTATCGAAAGTATACCGGAAGCTCTTGCCGTTACCGATAAGGTTTGCTCGTCGGTGAACGTCGGCTCGTCTAAATCGGGCATAAACATGGACGCGGTTAAGCTCGTCGGCGAAATCGTCAAGCGTGCCGCGGAGCTTACCAAGGATAAAGACGGCATTGCCTGCGCGAAATTCGTGGCGTTCTGCAACGCGGTGGAGGACAACCCGTTTATGGCGGGCGCGTTCCACGGCGTAAGCGAGGGCGAAACGGTTATCAACGTCGGCGTTTCCGGTCCGGGCGTGGTGCATCACGCGATTAAAAGCATGGCGGGCGCGCCTATGGACGAAATTGCGGAAACGGTTAAAAAAACCGCGTTCAAAATCACGCGCGCGGGCAGTCTTATCGCAAAGGAAGCGGCAAAGCGGCTTAACGCAGAATTCGGCATCGTCGATTTATCGCTTGCGCCCACGCCGGTTATAGGCGATTCGGTTGCGCATATTTTAGAAGAAATCGGGCTGGAATCGGTAGGCGCGCACGGCACTACCGCGGCTTTGGCAATGCTTAACGACGCGGTTAAAAAGGGCGGGGTTATGGCAAGCTCTTCCGTGGGCGGTTTATCGGGCGCGTTTATACCCGTCAGCGAGGATATAGGTATGATTAACGCCGCAAAATCGGGCGCGATTACCCTTTCCAAATTAGAAGCGATGACAGCCGTTTGCAGCGTGGGAATCGATATGGTCGCAATCCCCGGCGATACCCCCGCAAGCACCATTTCGGGCATGCTCGCGGACGAAGCGGCTATCGGTATGATTAACAACAAAACCACCGCGGTAAGGGTTATTCCCGTTCCGGGTAAAACGGTGGGCGATTCGGTGGAGTTCGGCGGATTGTTGGGTTCTGCGCCTATTATGCCCGTCAGCCCGTATTCGTGCGAAAAGTTAGTTCAGCGCGGCGGCAGAATACCCGCACCCATTCACAGCAATAAAAATTAAACCCGATAACCAAATCGCGCGTTAAAATCCGCGCTTTATCGCAAACCTGCGTGATTTGCGGTTAAACGCCGCGATTTATATTGAAAAAATAAAGTAAAATAACTGCCGCGGCTTTAAGCCGATAGGAGAGAATATGGATAAAAAGGTTCAAGCTTACGTCTGGGCGACGGAGGATATTTATAAAACTCTTGCCGAGTGGGAAAAGGATTTCGAGCAGGCAAAGGGTCTTTTGGATTTTTCGGAATTTAAAGGCAAGCTCGGCGACGGCGAGGCGTTTCTCGCTTGCATGAAAAAGGAAGAGCGCGTGGGCAGGCTTCTCGATAAGCTGGGGCTTTTCGCGATGATGAAGCACGATAGCGACACTCGCGATTCCGATTACGACGCGCTTTTGTCGCGCGTCACTTCGTTATCCGTGGCGTTCGGCGCGAATACGTCATTTATTACGCCCGAACTTATCGCGCTTCCCGAGAGCGTTCTTTGCGGATTTATCGATGACCCCGAACTTAAAGAATACGATTACTCGCTTAAATGCTTATTAAAGGAGAAGGCGCACGTTTTATCCGAAAAAGAAGAAACGTTGCTTACCGAAAGCACGGAAGCGATGGCGTCTTTCCGCGATATATTCACAAAAACGGACAACGCGGATTTGCCTTTACCGGAGTTTTCGCACCGCGGCACAAAGTATAAGCTTACGCACGGCACTTACGGCGTGCTTATGCAAAACCCCGACAGAGCTTTGCGCAAAAAGGCGTTCAAAAAGTATTACGCCGCGTATATCTCGCTTATAAACGTTATTTCGGCGACCTATTACGGCAACGTTAAAAAGGACGTTTTCTATGCGAAAGCGAAAAAGCACGAAAGCTGTCTTTCCGCCGCGCTGTTAAACGAGGACGTACCGGTGGAAGTGTATAAAAAGCTTATCCGCTCGGTAGACGCCGCGTTGCCCGCGCTGCACGATTACGTCGCGCAAAGAAAAAAATGCCTCGGGCTTAAAGAAATGCATATGTACGATATGTACGTACCCGTGGTTGCGGATAAGGATTTAAAACTCGATTACGACGACGCTTACGAGCTGGTAATAAAAGGACTTTCCGTACTCGGCGAGGATTATGTGCGGCTTCTTAAAAAGGCGAAAGATGAAAGGTGGCTGGACGTTTACGAAAAGGACGGTAAGCGTAGCGGCGCGTACAGTGCGACAGTGTTCGACACACACCCATTCGTTCTGCTTAATTATCAGAAAACCACGCACGACGTGTTTACGATAGCGCACGAAATGGGGCATAGCATACACTCGTATTTTTCCAACAAAACACAGCCCTACGCGAAAGCCGATTATAAAATTTTCGTCGCAGAGGTCGCAAGCACGGTCAACGAGGTGCTGCTCTTAAAATATTTGCTTAAAGTCGCGGACGATAAGGAACTTAAACGTTACCTGTTATCGTACCTTTTGGAAATGATACGAACGACGCTGTTCCGTCAGACGATGTTTTCGGAATTCGAGGAGTATTCACACGCGGCGGCGGAAACGGGCGAACCGCTTACCAAGGACGCGATGTGCGAAAAATATCGCAAGCTTAACGTGAAATATTACGGCAGCGCGGTCGTTTCGGACGAAGAAATTAAATACGAATGGGCGCGTATTCCGCATTTTTACAGGGCGTTTTACGTTTATAAATATGCGACCGGCATCATAAGCGCGCTCGCCATCGCGGACAGAATTACGACCGAGGGGCAGCCCGCCGTGGACGATTATTTTAGGTTTCTTTCGTCGGGCAATTCGGACGGACCTGTGCAGCTGCTTAAAATCGCGGGTGTGGATTTGGAAAGCGATAAGCCTTATGAGGCGGCTTTCAACACCTTTAAGGACGCGCTTGCGCAGTTTTGCAAGCTCGGCGAAACCGAACGCTGAACAATTAAGCTAATCGCCAAATAATAAAACTAATCGCGAAAACCCAAATTAACCCGACCGCAAATAAAGGATTATAAAGGATTATAAAAACCGCTAACCATAATAAATTTTCGGAGAAACTCTTTATGAATGTAAAAAAGCAAGTTACCCAAATGCCGCACAGTCTGGAAGCAGAACAGGCTCTTTTGGGCTGTTTACTTATCGACACCAAAATTCAGGTGGAAATTTCGGCGTTCTTAAAAGAGGACGATTTTTACGCGGAATCGCACAAATACATTTTTTCCGCTATGGACGAGTTAATCAAAGCGAACAAGGCTGTGGATTTCGTTACGCTTACCGACGCGCTCGATAAAAACGGCACGATAGAACAGGCGGGCGGTATCGAATACATAACCGAATTAACCAACGTTATGCCATCAGCGGCAGGCTATAACAGATATCTCGAAATCGTTTTGCGCGACAGCATGTTAAGACGGCTGATAAGGGGCGCATCCGAAATTATCGAGGAAAGTTCTTCCAGCACGGACGAAAAAAACTCCCTTGCCGTCGCCGAAAAAAAGATTTTCGATATTTCAAACTCCGCCGATACGAGCGAAATCGTTAAAATCAGCTCGGTTATACCCGACGTTATGACGAAAATCGACGAGATGAGTAAGGATAAATCCAAGTTCCGCGGCATAAAAACGCAGTATCGCGGCATTGACGCGCTGTTAAACGGCGTGCATGAAAGCGACCTTATGATTCTCGCCGCGCGCCCCGCCGTGGGCAAAACGTCGTTCGCAATGAACATCGTCGGCAATATCGCGTTGCAAGGTTATTCCTGCGCGGTTTTCTCGCTCGAAATGAGCAAGGAACAGCTTACACAAAGAATGCTTTGCTCCGTCGCGGGTATCAATATGGGGCACGTCGTTAAAGGTCAGCTCGACAAGT
This sequence comes from uncultured Eubacteriales bacterium, assembly GCA_958421945.1. Classification (GTDB taxonomy): domain Bacteria; phylum Bacillota; class Clostridia; order Christensenellales; family Borkfalkiaceae; genus UBA1259. The sequence goes on from CATZMZ010000001.1 coordinate 191,680, forward strand.
CGGAGTGGCTTAAAATGGCAAAGGCAAAGGAGCAGCTTTCCAACGCGCGCATTTTTATCGACGATTCCGCAATGATCAGCCCAAGCGAGGTTATGTCTATTTGCAGGCGGCTTAAAAGAAAAGCGGGGCTCGATTTCGTTATGATAGACTACGTTCAGCTTATGTCGCCCGAAAAAGGCAGAAAAAACGACAACAGACAGCAGGAAATTACCGAAATTTCCAGAACGCTTAAAATTCTTGCCAAAGAGCTTAACGTTCCCGTGCTTGCGCTGTCGCAGTTATCGCGCGCTGTCGAAACGGAAAACCGCCGTCCGCAGCTGTCCGACCTTCGCGAATCGGGCGCAATCGAGCAGGACGCGGATATCGTTATGTTCATTCACCGCCCCGATAAAAACGCCAACGCCAAGGATTTGGAATCCGGCAAAATCAAGCCGAACGTTGCGGAAATTATCGTTGCAAAGCATCGTAACGGACCTACGGGCGTCGTTAAATTGTTCTTTAAGGGCGAATGTACAAAATTCCTTAACATTAACGAAGATACGGACGAGCCGGAGGATTCCGAAGCGCCTAAAAGAACTGCCGGCATAGAGGGATTCGAGGAATTGCCGCAAAATTCCGCGCGCAACGATTCGCCCGCCGCCGACCAAAACTATCCAAACGGCGGAACACACGGGCAAACGGACGGGTTTGACGCACCGCCGCCCGAAGAGCCGGCGGACTATTCGGACGCGCCATTCGACGTTGACGGCGGCAATAACGCTTACGGAAACGCAAGCGAGCGCGAAAAAACCGTTGACGACGAAATTTTTTAAAAGCTCCGCCGCGGCGAAGCGGAAAACGAACGGAATTTAACTGATTAAAGAATTATGATAACACTTGTCAAACCCGTAACGGACGAAAGCGTTGCGGAAGCAAAAGCGATATTAGAGGGCGGCGGATTAGTGGCAATGCCAACCGAAACCGTTTACGGGCTTGCCGCAATCGGCACGGATTCGGAGGCGGTCAAAAAAATTTACGAAGTAAAAGGCAGACCGTCCGACAACCCGCTTATCGCGCACGTTCATAAAAATTACGATATAGAAAAACTCGTTAAGGTAAAGGAAAAATACGTTTACGAGCTGATAGAAAAATTCACCCCCGGACCGTTGACGCTCGTTTTCGAAAGCAGGGGCGTGGTTTGCAAAGAGGCGGTTTGCGGCGGCGACACGCTTGCCGTAAGAATTCCCTCGCATAAAGGCTGTCAGAAACTTCTTTCCGCGGTGGACGCGCCGCTCGTCGCGCCGAGCGCGAATTTATCCAAGCACACAAGTCCCGTAACGGCAAAGCACGTTCTTGACGACCTGAACGGACTTATTCCGCTTATTTTGGACGGCGGTAAATGCTCCGGCGGGATAGAAAGTACGGTATTAGACGTTACCGGAAGCGTGCCGAGAATTCTTCGCGCGGGGCTTGTCACCAAAGAAATGATAGCTTCCGTCGCGGGCGATTGTCTTATCGCGGAGCATAAGGAAGGGGATAAGGTTAAATCCCCGGGGGTTAAATATCGGCATTACCGTCCGCGTTGCGACGCGGTGCTGTTCGGAAAAAACGACGTTGCCGGCGCGAACGCGAGATACGCGGAAGAGCTTTCTCGCGGCAGAACGCCGTATATAATGTGTTCGGACGAATATGCGGAAGCGTTCGGCGGGAAAAACCTGTTACTTTTAGGTAAAACGGGTGAGGAAATCGCCGCTAATCTTTACGATAAGCTGTTAGAAGGGGAAAAAAAAGCGGATATCATAATCGCCATGTCGCCCGATAGATACGACGGCGTGTATCTGGGGATTATGAACCGATTAAAAAAGGCTTGCGGTTAAAATGTTAAAGATTTTATTCGTATGCACGGGGAATACCTGCCGCAGTCCTATGGCGGAGGTCGTGCTGAAAGCAAAAATAAAGCTTGCGGGCGTTAAGGGCGTAAGGGTTTCGAGCGCGGGACTTGACGCTTCGGCGGGCGAAAAGATGAGCAAAAACGCCGTAGTCGCGCTTAAAGCTTTGGGGTACGCCCCGCGTGGCTTTAAATCGCGCAAGGCTACCGCGGCAACGCTTATTAAAAGCGACGTTATAATTTGTATGACGGGCGCACATAAAGCGCGCATAAGCAACTTCCCGAACGTGTATACGGTGTCGGAAATTACAGACGGAAACGATATAGCCGACCCTTACGGCGGGGATATTAACGCATACGTCAGGGCTTCACACGAAATCGAGGACGCGTGCAACGTTATTCTGGAAAAAATCCTTTCGGGTTTTAACGATAAAAAATAAAAGAAACGGAGAAAAAATTATGAAGGTAGCTATCGGTTGTGACCACGGCGGAATAAATCTTAAACCCGTCCTGATTGATTATCTTAACAAAAAGGGCATAGAATATAAAGACTGCGGCTGTTTCGGCACGGAATCGGTCGATTATAACGATTACGCGCTGCCCGTTTGCAAAGCGGTGATTGACGGCGAATGCGAAAAAGGTATTCTTATCTGCGGCACGGGCATCGGTATGAGCATCGTCGCTAATAAAATCAAGGGGATACGTTGCGGACATTGCCACGACGTGTTTTCCGCAAAAATGACGAGATTGCATAACGACGCAAACGTTCTCGCGCTCGGCGAGCGCGTGGTAGGTCCGGGGCTTTTTATCGAAATCGTGGACGCGTTTTTGTCTACCCCGTTTTCGGGCGACGAAAGGCACGTCAGGCGCGTGGAGAAAATCAAGGCGCTCGAAGAAAAGAATTTCAAGTGATTTTATGGTCGCGCGGCGGCGGTTTTCTGCCTCCGCCGCGCAGAAAACCATTGCTTAACGCGATAAAACGTCGCATTTTATAAAATTATACTAAAAACTAAAAAATTAAGCGAAAAGCAAGCCGAAAAGTAAGAAAAGACTAAAACGAGAGGCACGGCTTGTTAAAAATAAAAGGAAAAGAAAAATGAAGGTCAAAAAAGCCATTATACCCGCGGCGGGACTCGGTACGAGGTTTTTGCCGATAACGAAAGCCGTACCGAAGCCTATGCTTTCGGTGCTCGATAAGCCAACTATTCAGTACATAGCCGAGGAATTAAATACCGTGGGCATTGACGATATCACGATAGTCGTAAGTCCCGATTCGGAGGTTATTCGCCGTCATTTCGGTGCGGCGGAGGCTCTCGAAAAAAGATTGCTTGCCGACGGAAAAGAAAAGCTTTACGAAGTGGAGCGGGAAACGCAAAAATATAATATTCATTACGCGGTGCAGACGGAAGCGGACGGACTTGCCGGCGCGATTTTATGCGCAGACAGGTTTATTAAGGAAGAACCGTTTGCGCTGCTTCTCGGCGACGAGCTTATTTACGCCGACAAAAACGAACTGCCGTGTATGAAGCGGCTCGTGGATATTTTCGAAAGCACGGGTAAAAGCGTTATCGCCACGATGGAAGTGTTCGGCGACGACGTGAGCAAATACGGCAACATCGGCATAGGCAAGGAATCGGACGGGGTTATGGAGGTTACGGATATCATCGAAAAACCGAGCCTTTCGGAAGCCCTTTCCAACAACGCGATAATAGGGCGTTACGTGCTTACGGGAGAGGTTATGGGTATGCTTAAAAAGCTTAAACCCAGAAACAACGAGATTTATCTTACCGACGCGCTCGAAGCTTTGGCAAAGCGCGGGGAATTGCTTGCGTCCAACTTCGAAGGGACGCGTTACGACGTCGGCGATAAATTCGGGTACATAAAGGCTAACGTTGAATACGCGCTTCGCAGTAAAGAGATAGGCGCGCAGACGAAAAGGTATATAGCGGAGCTTGCCGAAAAGCTTAAAGACTGATTGTTACGGGCGGTAACTTTTAAATGGTTAAAAAAGACAAAACGTGCGGAGAGTGCGGATATACGCTGTCGCGATTTTACGAAACGGGTATGCTCGGCTGTCCGTCGTGTTACCGCGCGTTTAAAACGGAAATGCTCGCCGCGCTTAAAGAGGTGCAGGGCGGAAACACTCGCCATACGGGCAAGTCTCCCGACGATACGGACAGAACGCTGTTGGCAGAATATAAGTCGCTTTTATCCGAGCGCGAAAACGCCGTTTTAGAGGAACGTTTCGCCGATTCCGCGGCGCTTTCCGAAAAACTGTTCGAACTTTCCGAAACTCTTAAAGAAAGGGGGCTTATCTGATGGCGGTTTTCGATACCGAACTTTATAAGGGGAATATCGTTACCACGCGCGTCAGACTTGCGCGAAATTTCAGGGATTATCCTTTTAAAATCAACGAGCCGGAGCTGGCGCACGAAACCGCGAAAGAGGTCAGCGTCGCACTGTATAATCGCGACCGCTTTACGCTGTATTATTTGTCCGAGCTGTCGGAGCTTAAAAAAGAGGCGATGAAAGAACGCCATTTAATCAGCCAAAACCTGATTGACAATTCCGCTTGCGGCGCGGCGCTCGTAAACGAGGACGAGTCGCTTTCGTTAATGATCAACGAGGAGGACATTATCCGCGAGCAATGCTTTATGCGCGGTTTTTGCTTAAAGGACGCGTACGAGCGGCTTTCCGTTATCGACGACGAAATAAACAATAATTTCGACGTGGCATTCGATGACGAATTCGGTTATCTGACCGCTTGCCCGACTAACGCGGGTACGGGGCTTCGCGCTTCGGTTATGCTTTTTCTGCCCGCGCTGACGTACGGCGGGAAAATCGCTTCCTCTCTTCGGGAATTTTCGGAAAGGGGGCTTACGGTGAGGGGTCTTTACGGCGAAGGGAGCAAGGCGGAGGGCTGCGTTTATCAGATAAGCAACGAAATTACGCTGGGGCTTTCCGAATACGAAATTTTAGAATTAGTGGAAAACGCGGTTATTACCGTATGCAAAGCGGAACGCGCCGAATCGGAAAGACTTTTCGGCTCGGCGGAGCTTACCGTAATGGACAGGGCGAAAAAATCCTACGGCATTTTAACCAACGCCGTTCTGTTAAGCTATGACGAGTTTATTACGGAGCTTGCGCGCGTTAAGCTCGGCGCAATGATGGGATTTATCGATATCCGCGATTTGCCGCGGTTAGACGACCTTGCCGTATCCGTTCGCCCCGCGAATTTAAGTCTTGCTTACGGCAAACGGCTTAACGAAACGGAGCGGGATCTTTACCGCGCGGAAACGGTCAGAAAAGTTCTGTCCGAACTGAACGATTAGGCTTACGTTATAAATTTGTTCTGCCCGCTTGACCGTCCTGCCCGCAGTTAAATCGTTTTAAAAAGGGTTAAGACGGTATCTTAAATTTGAAAAAAATTTCGTAAAATTTTGTTTAATCATAAGGCAAATACAAAGTAAAATCAGGGTGCATTTATGTATTACGACGCATTTTCACGCAACGTAAATCAGGTTATCGAAATCGCGACCGTGCTGACGAAAAGGTTTGGTTGCAGATATATCGGCAGCGAGCATATTTTGTTCGGCTTGCTTTCCGTAACGGACGGCAGGGCGGCGGCTATCTTAAAGGAAGCCGAAGTCGATACGGACAGATATCTCAATTATTTTCAGCGCACGATTGACAAGACGATGGTTATCCCCGGCAATATGTTTACGCCGAGGACGAAACGTCTCTTCGAGAAATCGGTGGACATTTCGCTTAAAGCGCACTCGGGGTTCGTCGGAACGGAACATTTACTGCTCGCGCTGCTTCTCGATTCCGAAAGCGTCGCCGTGGCTATTCTTAAAGCGATGCGCGTGGACGTGGACGAAATGGCGGAGGAGCTTGCACAGTATCTTCTTGCGGATTTCGACGAGGAAACGGAAGAGGAGGAACGCCCCGTCGTTCAGCCGAAAGCTACGGAGAGCTTCGGCAAAAAGGACGAAAAGCGTTCGGATAAATCGCAGGACGATTTGGGCGAGCTTAATAAATACGGCGTAAACCTTAACAAAAAAGCCGAGGAGGGCAGGCTTGACCCGGTTATCGGCAGAAAGGAAGAAATAGACAGGGTTATTCAGATTTTATCGCGCAGAACGAAAAACAATCCCGTACTTATCGGCGAGCCGGGCGTCGGCAAGTCCGCCGTGGTGGAAGGGCTTGCGCAGGCGATAGTTAAAGGCGCTGTTCCCGAAATTCTCGCGGATAAATGCGTTTTTTCGTTAGACCTTGCGGGCATGCTTGCGGGTGCGCGTTACCGCGGCGATTTTGAAGAACGCCTTAAAAAAACGGTGGAATTCGTCAGACAAAACGGCAATATAATTTTGTTTATAGACGAAATTCACAACATCGTCGGCGCGGGCAGTTCGGGCGAAGGAAATATGGACGCGGCTAACATTTTAAAGCCCATGCTTTCCCGCGGGGAACTGCAAACAATCGGCGCGACCACTATCGACGAATACCGGAAATACATCGAAAAGGACGCGGCGCTGGAACGCAGATTTCAGCCGATTATGGTGGACGCGCCCGACACGGACGAAACGGTTGAAATTTTAAAAGGTCTGCGCGATAAATACGAATCGCATCACGGCGTAAGTATTCCCGACGAGGCGATAGTTGCGGCGGTAACCCTTTCGGACAGATATATTACGGACAGATTTTTGCCCGACAAAGCAATCGATTTAATCGACGAGGCGGCGTCGCGCGTGCGGCTTGACAGTTACAATTCCCCCGCGGAAGCCAAGCAAAAAGAAAACGAGCTTAACACGCTTATCGCCGAAAAAAACGAGGCGAAGCGGCGGGAAGATTTCGAGCGGGCTTTAAGGCTTAACAAAGATATCGAACGGGTAAACAAACAGCTTGAAGAAATAAGGGTTAAAGCAAGCAAAAACCGCGTAAACCGCGAAAAACTCCGCTTAACGCCCGACGACGTGGCGAAGGTCGTTTCCAACTGGACGGGCGTACCCGTGGTTAAGCTTACCGAAACGGAAGCGCAAAAACTTCTCGACCTCGAGGATACCTTGCACCAGCGCGTAATCGGGCAGAAGTCGGCGGTTAAAGCCGTTTCCGACGCGATAAGGCGCGCCCGCGCGGGGTTAAAAGACCCCGACAGACCGGTCGGCTCGTTCATTTTCGTCGGACCTACCGGCGTCGGCAAAACCGAGCTTTCAAAAGCACTCGCGGAGGCGGTGTTCGGCAACGAAAATAATTTAATAAGGGTCGATATGAGCGAGTATATGGAAAAACATTCCGTATCCAAGCTCGTAGGCGCGCCCCCGGGGTACGTCGGCTTCGACGAGGCGGGGCAGCTGACCGAAAAGGTGAGAAGAAAGCCTTATTCCGTAGTGCTTTTCGACGAGATAGAAAAGGCGCATCCGGACGTGTTCAATCTTATGCTCCAGATTCTCGACGACGGCAGGCTTACAGACAGCAAGGGCAGAACGATAAGCTTTAAAAACACCATAATAATACTTACGTCCAACGTCGGCGCGACAGAAATTCAGCGGCGCGGCGCGCTCGGTTTTACCGACAGCAAGCAAGCCGCTTACGACGATATGTGCGACAGGTATATGGACGCGTTAAAAGAAAAATTTCGCCCCGAATTTCTTAACAGAATCGACGACGTGATAGTTTTCCATAAACTGACGAGGGACGAAACGGCGGAAATTGCCGAAATCCTGCTTAAAAGCCTTAAAAAGCGCCTTGCGGTTATGGGGGTAACGCTCGTCGTGTCGCAAGCCGCTATGGATTTGATTATCGAAAAAGGCTATGACGACGAGTACGGCGCGCGCCCGTTAAAACGGGTTATCAGACGATACGTAGAGGATAAATTATCCGAAGAAATACTGCGCGGCACGCTCGCGGATAACACCACGCTTACCTTGGACGCCGCCGACGGAGAGTTTGTTTTCAGACGCTCCTAACGCGCGTCAACACGCACGCCGGACGCCGCTTTGAAATTATAAAATTTTTCGGTATTATTTTCGGATAAAAAAAGGGTTTTAAATCAGTAATTTCGTATTATTATATGAGGAGGGATAATATGAACATTGACTTTAACAGCAGAAATTGCGAAATCAGCGACAAATTGAAGAAGATTACCGAACAGAAGCTTAACAAGCTGGACAAATATTTTGGCAACGGCGAGGCGAAAGCCAAGGTAAACTTCAAAAAGCAGGCTTCCTCGCTTACTACCGAGGTTATGCTCGACTATTGCGGAAATTTTGTCCGCGCAACCGCTTCGGGCGATAATTTTTACGACAATCTCGACGTCGTGCTTCCGAAGCTCGAAGGGCAAATCAGAAAGTACCGCACGAAGTTCGACAAGCACAACAAAAACGCCGCGTTTGCGAGCGTGGCGGAGTATAAGGACGAAAAGAAAATCGAAGAAAGCAAGGCTAATCTCGTTAAACAGAAAAAGTTTAAGCTTTCGCCCATGACGGTCAACGAAGCGCAAGAGGAAATGGAGCTTTTAGGACACTCTTTTTACGTGTTTTTGGAGGCTAAAACCAACACCGTTCAGGTGCTGTATTTAAGAAACGACGGCGATTTGGGTTTAATCGACCCCGAAATTTAGCCGCTTCACGATTAAAAGTATTTTACTTAACAGTTAAAAAGAAAAATGGTTAAAACGGGCATATCTACCGCCTCGCTTTTCGGGCGTTTCGCTACTGAAAACGCGATTAAAGAATTAAGCTACCACAAGGTTGTTACGGCGGAGGTTTTTCTCGAATCTTATTGCGAATATAATAAAAAATTCGGGAAAATTATTAAAAGAAACGAGGGCGATACGGAAATTCATTCCTTTCACACCCTGACTACACAGTTCGAACCTCAACTGTACAGCTTAAACGAAAGAGCGCAAAACGACTCTTTCGTTTTGCTTGAACGCGCGTTGCAGGCGGCGAAGGCGATGGGGGCGCAGTATTACACTTTCCACGGTTCGGCGCGCTTTAAAAGAACGCCCGTTACCATAAATTTCGAGCGGCACGCGGCGATAACTCAACGCATTATCGAGCTTTGCGCGGCGTACGGCGTCGCGCTCGCTTACGAAAACGTACACTGGGCGTATTATAATTATATCGGCTTTTTTAGCGAGCTGCGCAAAAGGACGCACGGCTTAAAGGGTACGTTCGATATTAAGCAGGCGCGGCAGTCCGGCGAGGACTATTCGAGGTTTATCGAGGAAATGGGCGCGGATATCGTAACGGCGCACTTGTCCGACGTGGACGAGAACGGGAAAATGTGTTTGCCGGGACGCGGAACGACGGATTTTTCCGACGTTTTCAAAAGACTTAAAGACGTGGGTTTCGACGGGGCTATTTTAATCGAAGCATACCAAAGCGATTACAAGGAAATGCGCGAGCTGTACGATTCGCTCGATTATTTATCCGAGCTTGCCGATAAAATTTTTTAACGCCTTATAATATGCGCTTTGATGAGCGGACTAAAACCGAATAACCGTAAAAAAAGACTGCGCCTGCGGGTTAAACCCGCAGGCGCAAATATTTTATTTTAGCCGAAGCAACGATTTTAAATGGTTTTAATCGGAAAGCTTTTATAAGTTTATCGGTTTTTATTTCCGCGATTATCCGGATATATTTTAATAAAACGCCTTAGTTAAAACTTAATTTCATCTTTCGTCTGAGCCTTCATTTTGGCTGAGGTTTGCGAGTACGCCGCGATATACGCGATTAAAATTGCGCAGAATTCGATTAAAACGATAATTTTAACGCTGATAATACCTTCGACAACGGTATGGGCGGAGTCTAATCTTACGATGTCGGTAGAGGAGGCGTGCGCGGCGTTAAATTCCTTCGCAAAGCCGTTGTAATCGCTTACCGAAGTTTTAATCGAATTAAACACCGTTTTAATCAACCCGTTTTTACCTTCAGCGCCCCCGATTTCCTCAATCAAAAGCTTGTAGGCGTCGGAATTTTTATCGGGGAAAGTGTGTTTGAGACTGTCGGGCAGGGGAGTGGAAACGCCGTCTGTCGTGGTGGTGTTGTCAATGTAATCGATATACGTTTGCAGACTTTCAAATTTTTGATTTGCCGCGCCTAACGATTTAGCGATATTCAGGCTTTGCTGCGAAAGCTGCGCGAAAATGCTGTTGTCAATGTTTATAATGGTAGAGCCGATACTGCCGGATTGGATGCTGCCGAAGGTGTTTTTATACGCCTCGATAGCATTTAAGATTGCTTCCTGCTGCGCCGAAATCGCCGAAATACTGCTTTTTGCGATATCTCTGTTAAGGGTGAGATACGCAGATAAGCCGTTGTCAGTTTTTTCCAGCTTGTTGGTAACGATTTTGTTTACGATACCGCTTAAAAGGGTTTTAGCGGAGTTAAACTCGTACAAAACGTCATTAATGGTTTTGCGGTTAAGGTTTGCCGTTTCGTAAATAAACCCGTCGAGTTCTTTAAACGAAGAAATTTCTTCCGATAAAAGCTGAACGTAATCGGAAACGATTTGCGAAAGTTCTAACGCCTGCTCCATATATTCCGAGGTTTTAAGGAATGAATCGGACAGCTCGAAAGAAATGCTTTGAAGCGTGCCGTCCGAAAAGGATTTAACGTATTCGTTCGCGATGTTATCGACGACGTTTTTATAATCCCCGCTTGAAAAAGGAAGGTTGTCGGAGGTTCTCAGCGAGATAACGAAAGAAGTGGAAATGTAGTCTTTTTCTTCCTTTTTATCAGAATCCGTTTCGTAAGCGGAAACGGAAAGATTGCTTAAAACTTCCGTGTTAAGCGCGGGGTCGTTTTTGTCCGCCATAGCCTTGTCCACGATTATGGACTTTTTGGAGTTAAGCCGGGAAAGAGTCTCCTCGTCGGCATTAAGAAAAGAAATCGTGGTGGAATAACATTTCACGTCCGTAAAGCTTTTAACGCACGAAAGCACGACGGAGGTGACCAGTGCGGTGGCAAGAATGTAAAGCAGCGCCCGCTTAAACGCTTTTCGCGCAGTCTTAAACAGCTGCCCGAGAGTAATTTCGTTTGACGAATTGTCCATATAAAAACTCCTGATTTATAACTATCGAATTATACCGTCTAAATATTTTAACACAAAAAAACTATTTATGCAATGATTTTAGCTTGATTTTTCGGATATAGCGACGTGCAGAGGGCGAAAGGCGCGCGGCGTTCGCTTTTATTTGCAAAAATACGACATTTAACTTGCAAATAAAAAATATATATGGTATACTATTAAAAAAATATGCTATTAAATAAATCCTTCGGGGTATCTAGTGTCTGACGAAAATAAAGACCTGTCCGCTTGCGTACGGCAAAACGATATAGAAGGCGACAAACGCCTTAATTGTAATTGCAACAATCTCGATAATCAAAAACATAATATGTTAAACCCGTATAAGAAGATGACGTTTAGATACGGGTGTTATTTGGTTTTTAAAAGAATTTTCGATATAGTTTTTTCGAGTTTGTTTTTAATACTATTTTCTTGGCTTTATCTCATCATTGCGATTGCCGTTAAGTGCAGCGACGGAGGTAAAGTTTTTTATTTGCACGAACGCGTGGGCAAAAACGGCAAAAAAATCCGTATTCCCAAGTTCAGAAGCATGAAGAAGAACGCCGATAAGTTAGACGAGATGTTAAGCCCCGAGGAGCTTGAAAAGTTTAAGCGGGAATATAAAATGGACAACGACCCAAGGATTACCCCGCTCGGCAGGTTTTTGCGCAAAACCAGTCTTGACGAGCTGCCTAATATTTGGTCGGTGTTTATAGGGGGCATTTCGCTCGTCGGACCGCGCCCGTTAATGCAAAAAGAGATTGAGGAAAAATACGGCGACGACGCGCGGAAATTGTTATCGGTTAAACCCGGAATGATAGGTTGGTGGGCGGCTAACGGCAGAAGCAACTGCACTTACGAAAGCGGCGAAAGGCAGCGGCTGGAATTGTTTTACGTGGACAACTGTTCGTTCGCGCTGGATATTAAAATTATTTTTAAGACGATAATCGGCGTATTCAAAAAGACAGGCGCAAAATAGTTCGGGGGAGTGTTTTATGAAAGGAATTATTCTTGCTGGCGGAAGCGGCACGAGATTGTATCCGCTTACGCGCGTTACGAGCAAGCAGCTTTTGCCCGTGTACGATAAACCTATGATTTATTACCCTTTGTCCGTGTTGATGAATGCGAATATAAGGGACATTCTCATCATTTCCACACCCGACGACCTGCCTCGGTTCGAGAGGCTTTTCGGCGACGGCAAGGATTTTGGTATAACCCTTTCTTACGCGGTGCAAAACGCGCCGAACGGGCTTGCGGAGGCGTTCGTGATAGGCGAAAGTTTTATCGGGAACGATTGCGTGGCAATGGTTCTCGGCGACAATATCTTTGCGGGACACGGGCTTAAAAAAAGGCTTCTCGCCGCGGTTGAAAACGCCGAAAGCGGCAAGGGCGCGACGGTGTTCGGCTATTACGTGGACGACCCGGAACGGTTCGGCATCGTCGAGTTCGACGAAAACGGCAAAGTTTTATCGATAGAAGAAAAACCCGAAAAGCCGAAAAGCAATTACTGTGTTACGGGGTTGTATTTTTACGATAACGCGGTCGTTAAAATCGCCAAATCTCTTAAACCTTCCGCGCGCGGAGAGTACGAGATTACCGACGTTAATAAGGAATACTTAAAGTCGGGCGCGCTTAACGTGGAGATTCTGGGGCAAGGCTTTACCTGGCTTGACACCGGCACGCACGAAAGCCTCGTGGACGCGACTAATTTCGTCAAAACCGTCGAAAGTCATCAGCATAGAAAAATCGCCTGCATAGAGGAAATTGCCTATTTAAACGGCTGGATTACCAAGGAGCAGGTATTAAAACTGTGCGAACCTATGGCGAAAAATCAGTACGGGGAATACCTTAAAGACGTCGTTGACGGCAAATACGTTGACGGCTTGTATTAAAAATCGGTTCGGAGCATTGTTTTTATGACGATAATCGTTACGGGCGGAGCGGGCTTTATAGGCAGCAATTTCGTCTATTATCAATTAAATAATCATCAGGACGACAAAATCGTTTGTCTTGACAAGCTTACTTACGCGGGCAATCTTTCCACGTTAAAAACCGCGCTGAATAATCGGAATTTTAAGTTCGTAAAGGGCGATATTTGCGACAAAGAAGTGGTTGAAAAACTCTTTTCGGAAGAAAAACCCGACGTCGTGGTTAATTTTGCGGCGGAGTCGCACGTGGACAGAAGCATTACCGACCCCGACTTGTTTTTAAAAACTAACGTTATGGGCACGGCAAACCTTATGAACGCTTGCAGAAAATTCGGAATTAAGCGTTTTCATCAGGTTTCCACGGACGAAGTATACGGCGATTTGCCGCTCGACCGCCCCGACTTGTTTTTTACCGAGCAAACGCCCATTAAAACGAGCAGTCCTTACAGCAGCAGTAAAGCCGCCGCCGATTTGCTTGTTACGGCGTATCACAGAACGTACGGCTTGCCCGTCAGCATTTCGAGATGCTCTAACAATTACGGCGCGTATCATTTCCCCGAAAAGCTTATTCCGCTTACGATAATAAACGCGTTGCAGGATAAGCCGATTCCCGTTTACGGCGAGGGGCTTAACGTCAGGGACTGGCTTTACGTGGACGACCATTGCAAGGCGATAGACATGATTATCAGACGTGGCAAAGACGGCGAAGTTTATAACGTCGGCGGTCATAACGAAAAACGAAATATCGACATCGTTAAGCTTATTTGTAAAGAGCTTGGTAAGCCCGAAAGCCTTATAAAGCACGTTGCGGACAGAAAAGGACACGATATGCGTTATGCAATCGACCCGTCTAAAATCAAGCGCGAACTTGGCTGGTATCCCGAAACCCGCTTCGACGAGGGGATTAAGAAAACCGTAAAATGGTATCTCGACAATCAAAGCTGGTGGAAAGAAATTATTTCGGGCGAATATAAAGATTATTACGAAAAAACGTACGGTAAGAATTAAATGAAGATTTTGGTTACGGGTGCGAAAGGGCAGCTCGGGAGCGACGTTTGCCGCGAATTATTAAAAAACGGACAAGAAGTCGTCGGCGCGGATATTGAGGAAATGGATATTACCGACGGCGAAAGCGTTAAGGCGTATATCGGGAAGGTGAACCCCGACGCCGTTATTCATTGTGCGGCGTGGACGGCTGTTGACGCCGCAGAGGACGAGATTAACCGCGACAAGGTTTTTGCGATTAACTATCTCGGCACTAAAAATATTGCGGAGCAATGCAGGGCGCTGGCTTGCAAAATGCTTTATATTTCTACCGATTACGTGTTCGACGGGCAGGGCAGCGAGCCGTGGAAACCCGATTGCAAGGCTTACGCTCCGCTTAACGTTTACGGTGAAAGCAAACTTAAAGGCGAGCTTGCCGTTTCCTCGCTCGTTGAAAAGTTTTTCGTCGTCAGGATAGCGTGGCTGTTCGGCGCGAACGGCAACAACTTCGTTAAAACGATGTTAAAGGTCGGGCGAACGAGGGATTCGGTGCGCGTCGTGAACGACCAGTTCGGCACGCCCACTTATTGCAAGGATTTATCGGAGTTGCTTGCGCAAATCGTCGTTTCGGATAAATACGGTTTTTATCACGCGACAAACGAGGGCGGGTTTATAAGTTGGTACGATTTTACCGTGGAGATTTTCAGACAGGCGGGGGTTAAAACGAAAGTAATACCCGTTTCCACGGCGGAATACGGCTTGTCAAAGGCGAAGCGTCCGTTCAACAGCAGGTTGGATAAAAGCAAGCTTGCGGCAAACGGGTTTAAGCCGTTGCCCGAATGGAAGGACGCGCTTCACAGATATTTAAAAGAGTTAAAGGAGTTGCCCGATGGCGCAGATTAAAGTTGAAAAAACGCCCATTGACGGGCTTTTCGTTATAACGCCGAAGGTTCACGGCGACGAACGCGGGTATTTTACGGAAACGTATAACGCCAACGATATGAGGGAATTCGGGCTTAACGCCGTATTCGTTCAGGATAATCAGTCGATGAGCAAAAAAGGCGTTTTAAGGGGCTTGCATTTTCAGATAAATTATCCGCAGTGCAAGCTCGTCAGGGTTTTAAGCGGTAAAGTTTTCGACGTGGCTGTGGATTTGAGAGCGAATTCCAAAACGTACGGCAAATGGTACGGCGTGGAGCTGTCGGGCGAAAACGGAAAACAGTTTTACATTCCCGAAGGCTTCGCGCACGGGTTTCTGGTTTTGTCGGACGAGGCGGTTTTTTGCTATAAGGTTACCGATTTTTACCACCCGAACGACGAAGGCGGACTTGCCTGGAACGACCCGAAAATCGGCATAAAATGGCAGGACGTGACGGGCGAATATCGCGGAACGGCGTCGCCGGAGGGTTACGCCTTAAAAGACGGCTCGCCACTGCTTTTAAGCGAAAAAGATAAAAAATACAGCGGATTATAAACCGTCCGGTTACGACAACCGAAAAAAGACGGATTATAAATACGGATAATAGACGGTCGGATTAAAAAACGGCAAAAATAAAAAACAGAGGTTGCGCGTAATGGAAAAATCGTTATCGAAAAACAGCGTTTATATGCTTTTCTATAACGTTCTTAATATGATTTTTCCGTTGCTTACGGGCATTTACGTTGCAAAGGTTTTATTGCCGTCCGACGTGGGCAAGGTGGCTTACGCGCAGAATATAGTAACGTATTTCGTTATTTTTGCGTTTCTCGGCATACCGACCTACGGGTTAAGAGAGGTCGCGAAGTACAAAAACGACGGCGAAAAGCTTAACAAGCTTTTTTCCGAGCTGTTTATTATAAATTTCGTTTCCACTCTTGTTTTTTCCGCAGTGTATCTCGCGGTCGTTTTTTCCGTTAAAGAGATGCGGGCAAGCTACGAATTATATCTTCTCGTCGGAATGCTTATTCCCTTGAATATCCTTGATTTTACCTGGCTTTTCGAGGGGGTAGAGGATTTTAAATTCATTTCGGTAAGAAACGTCGTGTTTAAGGTCGTTTCGTTCGTGCTTATCGTTATTTTCGTGAAAAGTTCGGACGATATAAACTTATACGCCGCGCTGCTGGTGTTAGGTTCGGGCGGAAATTTCGTGCTTAACGCGGTTTACTGCAATAAAGTCGCGAGATTTTCTTTCAAGGGGTTAAGCTTTAAAAGGCATATAAAACCCATCGTTTTTCTGGTGGCTGTAAACCTTGCGATTGAAATCTATATGCTTGTGGACGTTACCATGATAGGTATGTTCTGCGATAAAGAGAGCGTGGCTTATTACACCTATGCAAGCAAAATTTATAAGGTGTTTTTGCAAATAATAAACACCTTTACCGTCGTCGTGATTCCGAAGCTTACCGACAGATACAAGCGGGGCGACACGGAGGAATTCAACTCGCTTTTATCGGGTACGTTTTACCTGCTTTTATACTTTGCCGTGCCGCTCGTGGTGGGCGTTGCGTTTAAGGCTGACAGCGCGATTTTGCTGTTATACGGCGAAAGGTACTTGCCGTCGGCAAATATACTGCGCGTTTTAACCGTTATCGTATTGTTTTCGCCCGTCGGATATCTGCTCGGCTCACGCGTGTGTCTTGTCGTCGGTTGCGAATACAAAATGATAATCGCCGTTTTTTGCGGAATGGTTATAAACGTTACGCTGAATTATTTTTTTATTAAAGCTTTCGGCGCGCCGGGTGCGGCGTACGCTTCGCTTTGTAGCGAGCTTGTGGTGATGGTCGTTTACGTTATTCTCGGCAGCAAATATTTTAAGCTGAAAAGAAACGTGCCGATTTTGGTAAATATTGCGGTTTCCGCGTGCGTAACCGCTGCGTTTTTATACGGAATAGGCTTGTTAAAGCTTAATCCGCTTGCCGATATCCTCGTCAGCGTGGCGGGGGCGATGCTCGTCTATTTTTCGACGATGCTTATTTTAAAAGACAAATATCTTTTAACCTTTTTAAAGAAGTTTAAAAAGAGTTAAACGGGACTGAAAATGACGGAATTAACTGAAAAAGAACTAAAAGACGAAAGCTTTAAGGTTTTGCAAAAATTCAAGGAAGTATGCGAAAAAAACGGCTTTAAATATTGTTTAATGTACGGTACGCTTATCGGCGCGATAAGGCACGGCGGGTTTATCCCGTGGGACGACGATATAGACGTTATGATGCCGCGCCCCGATTACGAAAAATTCGTCGCGTACTGCGCCGCGCATAAGGAAGAATTAAAGCCGTTAGAGCTTATGCATTACAAAACCAACGAAAAATATATTTACCCGATTGCAAGGCTGTCGAATTCCGATTTTTTCGTCGATTACAAGAACACGAAGGATTACGGATTAGGCTGTTTCGTGGATATTTATCCTTTCGACGGGGTGAATTACGACGATAAAAAATATATCAGAAAATTAAGAACGCTTATGAAAATGGTCGGCGTTAAATCTCACGTTCGACCCGCGATGAACGGAAAACCGTTAAAATACCCGTTTAAGCTCGTTGCGTTTTACCTGTTTAAGCTGTTCGATACCAAAAAATTGATAGAGAAATTAGATTTGTTGTCCCAAAAATACGATTACGAAACGAGCGATTACGTAGAGTGCGTTTGCTGGGAGGCTAAATTCAAATTCGATAAAAGCTTATTCGATAATATGGTGATGCGGAAGTTCGAGGACGACGTGTTTTGTGTTCCGGAACGCTACGACGAATTGCTTAAAGCGTATTACGGGGATTACATGGCGTTGCCGCCCGAAAACGAGAGGTACGGGCATCATTTTTATAAAGCGTATAGAAAATAAGTTTGTTTGAGGGAGACGATTATGCGTAATTTCGCCGTCGGACCGGTGTTAATGGATAAAAAAATAAGGAAAATCGGTGCAAAACAGCTTCCTTATTTCAGAACGAAAGAGTTTTCCGACCTGGTATTAAAAAACGAAGCGTTGATAAAAAAGTTTTTTAACGCGCCGCAAAATTCGCGGGCGGTGTTTCTGACTGCTTCGGGTACGGGCGCAATGGAAGCCGCGGTTATAAATTTTTTCGATAAAAACGATAAAATTCTTATCGTAAACGGCGGAAGTTTCGGGAAACGATTTGCGCAGATTTGCAGCGTTCACGGGCTTAATTATACGGAAATTATTCCCGAATTCGGCTGCTCCGTAACCGAAGAACAGCTTTCCGCATTCGACGGTAAAGGATATACGGGTTTTTTGGTCAACATGCACGAAACGTCTATCGGCGTGCTTTACGATATGAAAATCATATCCGGGTTTTGCAAGCGGAACGGCGTAAGGCTGGTCGTCGACGCGATAAGCTCGTTCATTGCGGACGATACGGATATGTCGGGGTTCGGCGCGGATATAGTGATTACCGGTTCGCAAAAAGCTTTGGCTGTTCCGCCGGGGCTGGCGATTATGGTTTTATCCGAGTACGCCGTGCAAAGAATTAAAAACAACGACGTCGAAAGCTTCTATTTCGACTTAAAGCAATATCTTGCGGACGGGGAAAGGGGGCAAACGCCCTTTACGCCCGCCGTCGGCGTTTTGATTCAGCTGAACAAACGGCTGCAACGGATAGATAAGGTCGGGTTTGCGGCGGAACGCGAAAAAATCTTCGCCGTCGCAAAAGATTTCAGAGCAAGAATTAAAGCTTTCCCTTTTGAATTCGTTTCCAAATCCCCGTCCAACGCCGTTACCTGCCTGTCGGTTAAAGAAGGCGTTTCCGCGAAAGCGATTTTCGAAACGCTTAAAAACGATTACGGAATTTTCATTTGCCCGAACGGCGGCTCGCTTGCCGATAAGATTTTCAGGGTGGGGCATATAGGCGATTTAACACGCAAAGACAATACCGCGTTGTTAAAAGCTTTCAAAAAATTACAAAAGAGAGGAATTATATGAGAGCGCTTCTTCTTGCTGCCGGCATGGGGTCGAGAATCAGCCGATATATTAACGGTAAACCTAAATGCATGGTAGATATAGGCAACGGCACGCCGCTTATCAGGCATACCGTTCGCACGCTGAAAGCAAAAGGCATAAACGAAATTGCAATCTGTACGGGTTATAAACACGAGGTGCTTGAAAAAGAATTAAAGAACGAGGGCATCGCGCTGTTCCGCAACCCGTTTTACAGCATAACCAACAGCATCGCGTCGGCGTGGTTCGCAAGGGATTTTCTTAAACCTGACGACGATTATCTTATTATGAATGCGGACGTTTTTTGCGAGGATAAAATTTTCGACTTGCTTTTAAGCCTCGATAAGCTCCCCGTTATGCTTGCGGACAGTTCGAGAAAGGAATGCGCGGATTATAAATTTTATTTTGAAAACGGCAGGCTGTTAAAATTCGGCAAGGAACTCGTCGGCGACGATATTTCGGGCGAATACGTGGGGGTTGCAAAGCTTTCCGGCTCGTTTATTCCCGAATTTATCAAGTCGGTAGACGTGGAAATCGAAAAACAACATCACGGCGTATGGTGGGAAAACGCCATCTACGACGAAGTGAAAAAAATGTTTATCAGCGTGGAAGATATCAAGGGCTTATTCTGGGCGGAAGTCGATTATATCGAGGATTACGAAAGAATAAAAGAGTACGTCAAGGAAAACAATATTTAAATTGTAATTTAAAACTCAATTATCCTTGACTATTTTTGTCGGAAGCGTTAAAATGATTATGGAATTATATGTACGCAAAGTTACATAAGGAGAAATTTATTTATGATTACTCACGGCACTAAAATCGAAGTACTTTCAGGCAACTCCAACAGACCGCTTGCTACCGCTGTCGCAAAAGAACTGAATATCCCTCTTTCCGATGCGGAAGTCAGCAAGTTCTCCGACGGTGAAATCAGCATTACTCTCCCTCAAACGGTCAGAGGTAAGGACGTGTTTATTATTCAATCCACGTCTTATCCCGTAAACGACAACTTGATGGAACTGTTGATTATGATTGACGCTTGCAAACGTGCGTCGGCAGGGCGCATCACCGCCGTTATGCCTTATTTCGGCTATGCAAGACAAGACAGAAAGGCTCGCCCCAGAGACCCCATTACGGCAAAGCTCGTCGCGGATATCCTTACCAGCGCGGGTGCGAACAGGGTTATGACGATGGATTTGCACGCGGCTCAGATTCAGGGCTTCTTTGAAATCCCCGTGGACCATCTTTACGGCGCGCCCTTGCTCGCTAAATATTACAAGAATAAAATGGACGAAAACTGGGTAGTCGTTTCTCCCGATATGGGCAGCGTCGGCAGAGCGAGAAACTTCGCTTCCCGCGTGGACGCTTCTATCGCTATCGTCGATAAACGCCGCCCAAAAGCCAACGCCGTCGAAATTATGAATATTATCGGCGACGTGAAAGGTAAAACCTGCCTTATGGTTGACGATATGATAGATACCGCAGGCACGATTTGTCAGGGCGCGGCGGCTCTCGTTAAAAACGGGGCGAAAGAGGTTTACGCGTGCTGCACTCACGGCGTATTCTCCGGTCCGGCAATGGAAAGAATTACCGATTCGCCTATTAAAGAGTTGCTCGTTCTCGATACGATAAATATGCCGGAAAGCGTAAGGAATAACCCCAAAATCAAGATTATGTCGGTTGCTAAACTCGTTGCGAGAGCAATCACGACCGTTTATTCCGATTCTTCGCTCTCGGCGATTTACGAGGACTGACCGATTTTTTGAATTACACGAAAGCCGTTTTCAACCGAAACGGCTTTTAACGGTTTTAAATGCGGAACGTTTTTTCGGCGTTTCAGGGGCGTTTTTCGGCGTATAGTCCGAAACAGACGAAACGCGAAAGATAACGCGCGGAAGAATAACGGACGAAACGCGAAAGACAACTGACGACTGACTGTACAACGACGGACAACGAATAACGGAGCGGTAAAAAATGAAGCTTATCGTAGGGTTAGGCAATCCCGACAGAGAATATCTTAACACCTTTCACAATTTAGGGTTTATGGCGGCGGACGCGCTTGCGGAAAAGTTAGGCGTGACTTTCGGCAAGGAAAAATGCCGCGCGCTTTTGGCGGAAGCGAGGGTCGGCAACGAAAAGATTTTAATCGCAAAGCCCTTAACGTATATGAATTTATCGGGCGAAAGCGTGAGAGAGCTTATTTCGTTTTATAAAATCGACCTCGATTCTTTAATGGTGATTTACGACGATTTCGACATACCGAAAGGCACGCTGAGAATAAGAGAAAGCGGCTCTGCCGGGACGCATAACGGTATGCGCAATATCGTTAAGCTTTTGGGTACGGAACGTTTTGCGCGCATAAGAATAGGCTTTCACCCGGAGGGTGATGACTTGAAAATGCCGCTTATCGCTTTGGTGTTGTCGGGGATAAGGGAAAGCGACCGACCGCTTTTTTCAAAGGCGATTGACGGCGCGGCGGAGGCGGCAAAGGAATTTGCTTACGGTGCAAAAATATCCGCCGTTATGCAAAAGCACAACGGCTTACCGCAATAAAGACTGCTTTTACCGCTTATAAACGAATATATCGAAGCCGCGAGATTTTTATGCTTGACGAACTTTTGAAAATAAAAGACGGCAATAATTCCGTAAAAGAATTTACGGATTCAGTCCGCCGGGGTCTGCCTTCGGCGGTTTTCGGCGTGGGAAATTCTTTTAAAGCGTTTCTTGCGTCTAATATCGACGCGCCTGTTTTATACGTGGCAAAAGACGCGGTTTCCGCCGCCGACTCTGCCGAGCTTATTTCGCAGTTTTCAGGCAAAAAGGCAGTTTTCATTCCGTCCAAGGACGAAATTCTTGTTTCCGCGCGCGCCTATTCCAAGGCCTTGACATACGCGCGGATTAAGGCGTTATACGAGGCGCAAACCGCCGACTTTATCGTTACCACGGCGGACGCGCTTATGCAAACCGCTCCTAAACGCATTGATTCCGTCGTTATAAGAAAGGACGACGCGATTACGCCCGAAAGCGTGGTTAATCGGCTCGTTCGGTTCGGGTACAGGCGGGTCGAAAAGACTGAAAGCGAAGCAACTTTTTCCGTTCGCGGCGACGTTCTGGACGTGTTCCCCATAAACGCGGAAACGCCCGTTCGGATAGATTTTTTCGGCGATACCGTCGAAAGTATTAAAAAATTCGACCCCGAAACGCGCGCAAGCTTGGGTTTTATCAAAGAAATCGTAATTTTGCAGACTTTCGAGTTTTTGATTACCGAAGAGGAATTCGAACTTGCGAGCAGCATTATGAAAAACGAGATTCACGCCGCAGGCAAAGAAGCTGCCGTCAATTTGCGGCTTTTGGCGGACGATTTAACGGTCGCGCGGGAAAATAACGATCAGGACTTGCTTTCCGTGCTTTCGCCGCTGTCGCATACGCTCGGCGATTTGTTTTGTCTGCTGCCGCCCGACGCGGTGGTTATTCTCGACGAGGCTAAACGCATAAAAGAAATTGCCGATTTAAGCGAGCGCGAATTTACCGAGCGGTTCAATTCGCTTGAAAAAACGGGCGAGGTGTTTTCGTTCGCCAAAAAAAACCTGTGCGGAGTGGACGAGCTGACGGAAAAACTTAAAAAATACAGGCTGGCGGCGTTGCAGACGCTGTCAACGGCTATTCCGTTTTTCAATCCGCTTAAAATCATAAACCCGCAGGCGGGCGGTGTGTCGAATTATCGGCTTGATTTTAAGGAAATTTTCACTGACGTAAACAACTGGTTATACGGCGGTTATAAGGTTCTGCTTGCCACGGGTGATTCTCGGCGCGCCGAAACGCTGTGCAACGATTTAAGCGGCAAGGGTATCGCTTCTTCCGTGGATAAGCGCGGCGAATTAAAGGGCGTTTCGATTACGTCCGAAAAGCTTTCCGCGGGCTTCGTTTTCCACGAAGAAAAAATCGCGGTGGTGGGAAGCGGTAATCTCTTTTCAAAGCCCGTTTCCGCGCGCAAAATCAAAATTAAAAAGAAAGGCTTTTTCACCGCGCCCGAAAAGGGCGATTACTGCGTTCACGAAACGCACGGCATAGGCAGAGTTTTAGGCAATAAAAAAATATCCACTTCGGAGGGAACGAAAGACTATATTTCCGTAGAGTATTCGGGCGGGGACGTGCTGTATATTCCCGTCGAACAAATGGATATTTTAACGCGTTACCTCGGCGGCGAGAAAAAACCGCGGCTTTCTAAAATCGGCGGCGCGGATTTCGAAAAAATCAAAAAAGCCGTTAAGGAAAGCATCAAAAAGATGTCTTTCGACCTGAAAAGTCTTTATAACGAGCGCGAATCCGCAAGCGGCTTTCCGTTCGTGTGCGACGAGGAACTTGAAAAGGCTTTTGCGGCGGCGTTCCCTTACGATGAAACCCCCGACCAAGCCGCTTGCGACGAGGATATAAAGCAGGACATGACGAGCGGAAGGGTCATGGACAGGCTCGTTTGCGGAGACGTGGGCTTCGGGAAAACGGAGGTAGCGATGAGGGCGGTGTTCCGCGCGGTTGCCAACGGAAAACAAGCGGCAATGCTTGCGCCGACGACGATTTTAACCGAACAGCATTACAACACCGCCGTAGAACGGTTTAAGGGGTTCGGGGTTAAAATCGAGGTGCTTAACAGGTTCAAAACGGCGGGGCAGCAGCGCAAAATCATAGAAGGATTAAAGAACGGTAGCGTGGATTTCGTTATCGGCACGCACAGGCTTCTCGGCAAGGATATAGCGTTTAAGGCGTTGGGGCTTCTCGTTCTCGACGAGGAACAGCGTTTCGGCGTAGAGCATAAAGAAAAAATCAAGCTGTTAAAGAAAAACGTGGACGCGCTTACGCTTACCGCCACGCCTATTCCGAGAACGCTTCACATGTCCCTTTCGGGTATTCGTTCTATAAGCGTTATCAACACGCCGCCCAAAAAGCGGTTGCCCGTTCAGACTTACGTTACAGAGGAAAGCGACAGTCTTATTAAAGACGCGGTTTTGCGCGAAGCTAATCGCGGCGGACAGTCTTTTATACTTTACAACAGGGTGGAAAGCATTTTCACGTTCGCGGCAAGGCTTAAAGCGCTGCTGCCGGAGCTGACGTTCACCGTCGTTCACGGCAGAATGGACGAACGCGTTATGGAAAAGAACGTTATGGATTTTTACGCGGGCAAAAGCAACGTTCTCGTTTCCACAACCATTATCGAAAACGGAATCGACCTGCCAAAGGCGAATACGCTTATCGTAATCGACGCGGATAAATTAGGTTTATCCACGCTTTATCAGCTTAAAGGCAGGGTGGGCAGAAGCGACAGGCTCGCTTACGCGTATTTCACGTTCAAACGCGAGAAGATTTTAAGTCAGACGGCTTTCGACCGCCTTAACGCGATAATAGAGTTTACCGAGATGGGCAGCGGCATAAAAATCGCTATGCGCGACCTCGAAATTCGCGGCGCGGGCAATATTCTCGGCGCGGAACAGCACGGACATATGGATAAAATCGGTTACGAGCTGTATTCTAAACTTTTACGCGAGGAGCTGTCGGGCAAGGAGGAGCGTATCCCCGAACTCGATATAAGGGTTACCGCGTTTATCCCCGAGGACTATATAGAAAGCGAAACCTCGCGCATGGACGCGTACAAGGAAATCGCGGAGCTTAATTCCGAACGCGCCGCCCGCGCGTTTGCGACCGAAACGGAAAGCGTTTACGGCGCGCTTCCCGAGGAAATGAAAAACCTTATCGCCATTTCTCTCGTTAAGCTTGCGGCGATGAAAGCGGGCGTTACCGAAATCGTCGTTAAAAAAGGCGAAACGAGCCTGTCTTTCGAGAATTTTAACGCGTTCGCAAACGAAAAACTCGTTCGCGCTACCGAAAAATACGCCGACGAATGTAAAATTTCCATGTCTACCGTTCCGAAGCTCGAATTCGCCGCAAAGGGCAGAACCAACGAGCAAATGCTTAAACTTTTACGCGAGTTTTTAAGCTTCGCGGAATGATTTTTCCGTTTATTACAGCTGAATTTCAGGCTTTACGCGTCAAGTTTCCGTACTTTGCGGGGGGCGTTGTTTCGACCGCGCAAACGCCCGCGAACGGAAATTTAAGCGCTAATCGTTAAAAATCAAATAAAAAAACGAAGATTAAAAGCTTAAAACGATTGCAATTTTTAACGGTATAGTATATACTAATTAGGTATAACAAGAAATTTCAACCTTATGGAGAAAACTATGAAAAAAAGATTTCTTTCCTTAATATCCGCGGTTGTCGCGCTGGTTATGTGCGCCGTCGCGCTTTCAGGCTGTAAGCTCGTTACCAAAAACAGCGAACGCGAGATGAATACCGTCGTGGCTACTGTTAAAATCGACGATACCGTGGAACGGGAAAGCATTTTGAAAAAAGACCTGATTATGGCGTATTTAAGTTACGGCTATTATTACGTGCAGTATCAGGGCATGACGCAGGCTCAAACCTTTAAACTGATTTTGGAAAACCTTATCAGCAACAGAATTCTCGTTCAGAAAGCTATGAGCGACGCGGGCAAAAAATCGGTTACCGACTGTCTTGACGCGGACCAGCTCGTTTCCGCAAAGTATAGCGCGTATAAATCCATCAACGATATGCTTGACGAATACGCGCACAATTCCGAAGGTCACGATCACGAAAACGACCACGCAAAGGGCGATACGCTTACCCTTACCGCGAGAACCGTTCCCACAGGCGCGACGAACGCCGAGAAAGAACTCGATATCGCGGCTAAAAAATATTACGTGGAGGAGTTGGATAAAAACGGCTTCGACACCGACAGCACCGCGGAAAGACGTTCGGCTTTCACCAAGATAATCAAGTTATTGAAAAACAACGGTCTTATCGGCGACAAGTTCGACGGTAAAGATTTGAAAACCACCGCTTATTACGAAAACCTTTATAAAAGCTATTGCGAAAGCGAGGTTCTTACCGCGTTCGACAAAAAGGTTGCCGACGAGGCGAGAAAGGTTACCATGGCGGAACTTCGCGAAGAGTATGCGAAAAAGCTCGACACGCAAAAAGAATGGTCTAATAAAGATTTCGTAGACGCGTTGGGCAACGCCAAGGCGAGCGACCCGATTTTATACGGCGCGTTCGGCTCTTACGGGTACGTTTATAACCTGCTTCTCGGCGTAAACGATTATCAGAAAGCGGAGCTTGACAAGATTAAACAAGACAATGCGTCCATATCCGACGATGATTATTCTGCAGAGCGCAAAGATATTTTAAGCGGAATCACCGTTAAGGACCAACGTGCAAGCTGGATTCTTTCCGGTTACGATTGCGAATACCTTTCCGAAAAGCAAACGGTTAAATTCACTGGCGATTATTCGTTCGCGTCTGCCGCAAATGCTTTGGAATTCCAAGGCACTGTTAAGCTTTTGAAAGAAAAAACCGACGACGACGCGGCTGAATATTCGGTTACGGACGTCAAAACGTTCGGTTTGAACGAATTTATCGAGTTTATGGACAACTATCTGTACGGCGCAAAACAGACGGGCGACGCGGGCGTTACCGACGTTAACGTGTTAAAGCAGGTTACCAAAGCCGCAGGCGCAGCCGAATACGCAGAAAAAATCAACGACTTATTGTTTGCGTTTTCTACCGATTCCGGCTCGCTTAACACGTGGAAAGGATATGCGGTCAAGCCCGTTCCGGACGGTTCGAATACCGAAGAATACGTACAGTCCTTCGCAGACGCCGCAAGACAGCTTTTGACACTTGGCGGAAACAGCTATATCGTCGTTGCGACCGATTACGGCTATCACGTGATGTTCTATTCGGAGCTTATTAACAAAGATTTCAAGTACGACACGCTCGACGAATATCTCGATTCGTTGAATCTCGATAAAGCAGAATACGACGCGGACAACTGGGATAAATATCTCGAAAATATGTTGAATAAGTGGAACGACGTTAAGGATACGGATAATTTCCTTTACTCCTTCGTGAATTCGCTTACCTCCGCAAAGGTTTCTTCCGCGCAAACGAAAACTCGCGAAAGCGCAATCAAGGCTTATCGTTACGACGAAACGAAGGTTTCCGTTTTAGAGAGCAACTATAAGGATTTACTCGGCTGACGAATGTAAAGCGAGTGTGGGGCAAGACGATTCGTTTTGCCCCTTTATTATTAAATCCGTCGTTAAAAAGATAGTATCCGGATATATACCGAGCAAAATAAGCGGTAAAATAATCGGGCAAAAAACGGCAGGACAACCAAAATTCGCATAAAACCCGAAAAAACGACCTAAAAACAACAAAAAGAAAGCAGAAAAGAATAAAAGTTAAAATAAACCGATGATTTTATATTTCGACACCGAAACGACGGGCTTATATCCCGGCAGTATTTGCCAGCTGTCTTACGTTATGCAAACGAAAAACGGCGTTTCCGCAAAAAATAAGTTTTTCACCGTGGCGCACGTCGATTACGGCGCGTATATGGTACACGGGTTTTCCGTGGAAAAGCTGTTAAAGCTTTCGGGCGGAAAAAGATTTTCGGACGCGTTCGACGAAATAAACGAGGATTTCATTCGGGCGGACGCGGTCGTGGCGCACAACTGCGCGTTCGATTTTTCGTTTATGCGCGCCGAATACGAGCGGCTCGGCAAGATTTTTGCAGTTAAAAAGGAATTCTGTTCTATGAAAAAGAGCGTTCCCGTATGCAAGCTTGCGAAAACGCGTGGCGCGGGCTATAAATATCCCAAGCTTTACGAGCTGTGCGAACATTTCGGAGTAACGGAAAACGACGTCCGCGAGTGCGCGGGGGACTTGTTCGGAAAAACGACGGTCGGTTTTCACGACGCGCGCTTCGATACTGCCGCGCTGTATCTTGCAACGACAAACGGTATGAAAAGAGACGACGTTTTCGGCGAGCTGAACGATTATTCTGATTAAGTTAAATATTTTCAGGCGGTTGAAAAATGAAGCAGCCGTTAAACGAAGGGACGTTATGATAAAGCTTGAAACACATTGCCACACTGGCGCAAGCTCTTGCGCGGACTGTCCGCAAGAGGTTATTGCGGAAAACTTAAAAGCGGCGGGGTACGGCGGCGCGGTAATAACCAACCACTTAAACTGCTGTTTTCGCGATTACGAAGGGGATACGGATAAGCAAAAAATCAAATATTACCTGTCCGTTTACGAAAGCACGCGCAAAATTTTCGAGATAAAGGGACTTAAAACGTTTTTTGCCGCGGAGGTTACCGCGTACGACCCCGTCAAGCATATGGATTTTATAATTTACGGGCTTGACGAAAAATTTTTGTTCGACCATAAGCCGCTTATGTATTACACGCAGGAGGAACTTTTTAAAATGTGTGACGAAAGGGGGTATTTTATGTATAAATGCCACCCGTTCCGCACGGGCGAGTGTGCCGGCGAGCCGAAATTTATGCACGGCGCGGAAAGCTTTAACGGGCATTTTCACCACGCGAACGATAACGAGCTTGCCGAAAAATTCTGCGAGGAAAACGGACTGATTAAAATGAGCGGCACGGACTATCACCACGCCGACCAGCCGTTTACGGCGGGGATTTGGTTGCCCGACGATATTAAGGACGAAGCAGAGCTTACGGAGTTCGTGTTTAAAAACGATTTTACGCGTATCGAAGAACGCGAAAAATATATGACTTATTATAAAAAATACAAAGGAATTATTTAAAATGGAAATAAGCTTTTTAAGCGTTCTGATTTCGGTTGCCTCGCTCGTTTTGATGGCAATTCCGGGGTTCGTTCTTGCAAAGTGCAAAATTCTTCCCGAAAAAGCCTCAGAAGCTCTTTCGTCCGTCGTGCTGTACGGCTGTCAGCCGTTTATGATATTTATGAGTTTTCAGGGCTACGAATACTCCTCCGAAATAGGCGTGAACATGCTTATCGTGTTCGGCGCGGCGCTCGTCGTGCATTTGGTTATGTTCGGAATCGTCGCGCTCGTTTTCAGAAACAAAGAGGACGTAAAAACGAAAACGCTCAGATACGGCGGCACTTTTTCCAACTGCGGATTTATGGGTTTGCCGTTCCTCGCGATGCTTTTTAACGGTAAGCCGGAGGCGGGCGAAATATTAATATACGCGTCCGTCGTTATCGCCGTGTTTAATTTGATGAACTGGACTGTCGGCGTGTTTTTCATGACGGGCAATTTCAAGGAAACCTCCGTTAAAAAGATTTTGCTTAACCCTTGCATTATTTCCATCGTTGCGGGAATTCTCGTTTTCGTAACCCTTAAAAAGCCCATTGTGGAAATTGCCGCCGAGGGGACGGTTTGGCGAGAGGTTCTGGAAAAGCTTACTTCCGCGCTTAACTTTCTCGCGTCCGCGGTTACGCCGCTTTCTATGATTGTTATCGGGATAAAAATGTCCGATATAAGCTTTAAGCAACTGTTGCTCGATAAACGCGCTTACGCCGCGTCCGCAATGAAACTTATCGTAATGTCTTTCGTATCCATTCTCGCGGTTGCGTTTCTGCCCGTTTCGTCGGCGATAAAATACGCCGTGTTTTTGCTGTTGTCGATGCCCAGCGCAACGAGTACCGCTTTGTTTGCGCTACGATTTGGCGGCGACGCGGAATTCAGCACGGTTTGCGTGCTGTTATCCACGATTTTGTCCATAATAACCTTGCCGCTGATGTTTCTCGTTATGAACGGCGTTTTCGGTATTCCCGTCGTTTAACCGACGGTTAAAAAAAAGAAAAATTTTTAGTCAGAATGAAAAATAAAATCCTTTTCACAATTTATTCCGTGCTTGCGCTCGCCGTGATAATCGCGTCAAGGTTCGTTAAAATAACCGTCTTTAACGACGAGATTTACGACGGGTATTTAAAGGACGTGGTGTGTTACGCGGCGGCGTTTCCGGTTTTCGCGGTACTGATTAAGCGGCTCGGATATCGGCTTTTCACTGGGAAGCGTGCAGGCGGGGCGTGGCTGTGTTTTGCGGTTGCAATGCTCGTTGCGGTCAACAATTTTCCGTTTATCGTTTTTTTTAAGGGCGAAGCCGAGTTCGCGTGCGGGGATTTTATGAAAATAACGCTTTTTGCGGTTTATTGCTTTTCCGTAGCCGCGTTTGAAGAGTTGCTGTTCCGCGGGTTCGTATTCAATTACGCGGCGGAAAGACTGATAACAAAGCGGGGCGGAATTATAAAAGCGATTATTTATTCTTCGCTGGTTTTCGGCGCGGCACACTTGCTTAACCTGTTATCGGGCGCGGGTTTTTTGCCGACGCTCGGTCAGGCGGGGTATACCACGCTTATCGGTGCGCTGTGCGCGTTCGTATTATTTAAAACGAGAAACCTGATTTTTCCGTTGCTCGTCCACGGCGTTTACAATTTCTGCGGGCTTTGTCTTACGCAAAACGGTTTGGGCGGCGGGTTCGTTTTAGACACGGAAACGATTGTGTTGACTGCCGTTGCGGGCGTGGCGGTGGGCGCGTTCGTTTTAACAAAACTTTTGAAAACGCGTGAAGAAGAAATTTCCGATTACGCAGCCGCTTGTCTGAACGTTGGGCGAGAATAAACGGCGGTTATGATTCAAGCGCGAAAGACGGAGCGGACTTTATCGCTTTTTAGTTGACTGTTATAACGCCGATATTGTATAATAATATAAAGAAAATTCAAATAGATAATATAAGGAGTGCAGTATGATGAAAACGTATTTTTTAGCAATCGATATAGGTGCGTCCAGCGGCAGACATATTCTCGGCAGTACCGAAAACGGCAAGCTTGTTTTAGAAGAGGTTTACCGCTTTAAAAACGGTGCGGAAAAACGCGACGGCAAGCTCGTCTGGAACGACGCGGCGTTGTTTTCGAGCATCGTCGAGGGGCTTAAAAAATGTAAGGAAATCGGCAAAATTCCGCAGTATATCGGCATCGATACCTGGGGCGTGGATTACGCGCTTTTAGATAAAGACGATAAGCTTATCGGCGAGGTTTATTCTTACCGCGACGAAAGAACGCTTAAAGCTATTCCGGAAGTGGAAAAAATCGTCAGCGAAAAGGACTCTTACGCAGCCACGGGTATCAGCAAAAACGTTTTTAACACCGTCTATCAGCTTTATTGCGACAAGTTAAGCGGCAAACTCGATAAGGCGGAAACTTTCCTTATGATGCCGGATTATCTGCATTTCCTTTTGACGGGCGTCAAGAAAAACGAATATACCAACGCTTCCACTACGGCTCTGCTTAACGCCAAAACACGCGACTGGGATTTTGATATTATCGATAAGCTCGGCTTAAAGCGCGAATTGTTTAAGACGCTGTATCTTCCGGGGACGGAGGTGGGCGCGTTAAAACCCGAAATCGCGGAGGCGGTCGGCTTTAACGCAAAGGTCGTTCTTCCCGCAACGCACGATACCGCAAGCGCGGTTATGGCTGTGCCGTCGGACGATATGCCCCTTTATATTTCCAGCGGAACGTGGTCGCTTATGGGTGTGGAAACTCCCGACGAAAACACCACGGAAGCCGCGCGCTCGGCGGGCTTTACCAACGAGGGCGGTTACGGCAAAAGCGTTCGCTTTTTGAAAAATATTATGGGACTTTGGATGATTCAATGCATCAAAAAAGAATATAACGACAAATACAGCTTTACCGATTTCGTGGACGAGGCGAGAAAAGCCGAAGGCTTTGAAAGCACTGTTGAAGTGAACGATTTGTCTTTCTTCGCGCCCGAAAGCATGATAGAGGCGGTTAAGGCTTATTGCGCAAAAACTAATCAGCAAGTTCCGCAGACGGTGGGCGAAATCGTCCGTTGCGTTTATATGAGTCTTGCAAAAACCTATAAGCGCGCCGCGGACGAAATCGAAGCGCTTACGGGCAAAAAGTTCAATCGGATAAATATCGTTGGCGGCGGCTGTCAGAACGTTATGCTGAACGAGCTTACCGCAAAATATTCGGGCAGAACGGTCGTTGCAGGACCTGTTGAAGCCACCGCTACCGGCAATATTCTTGCGCAGATGCTCGCGGCGGGCGAAATCAAATCGCTTAAAGACGGCAAACAACTTATTCGCGATTCGTTCGATATTAAAGAAATTCACGGCTGATTTATCCGGCGCGAATCGTCGGCTTACGCGACGCAAGAAGGGCGGTTACCCGAAAGTTTGCCACCGTGCTTAAAAATAATCGGCTTGTCGGTTGTATTAAAGACGGTTGTTTTAATCGCGGTTACCCGAAAGTTTGCTGCCTGAACAAAGCTTATTATTATAACAATTATTACTACACATAAAGGAAGCGTGTTATTATCATGAAAAACGTTTTAGACGTGCTCAGAGAAAGAGGATTTATCAAACAAACGGTTTACGAGGACGAGCTTTACGAGCTTTTATCGAAAGAGAGCGTTCCGTTTTACATCGGTTTTGACCCGACTGCCGACAGCCTGCATATAGGGCATTATATCCCTATTATGGCGATGGCGTGGATGCAGCGTTACGGGCATAAGCCTATCGCGCTGTTCGGCGGCGGTACGGGTATGATAGGCGACCCTTCCGGCAGAAGCGATATGCGTCAGATGATGACGAGGGAAACCATCGACCATAATATCGCTTGTTTTAAAAAGCAGATGTCGCGCTTTATCCGTTTCGACGGCGAAAACGCTGCGATTGTGGCTAACAACGCGGACTGGCTGTTAGGACTTAACTACGTGGAGTTTCTCCGCGATATAGGCGTATATTTTTCGGTTAATAAAATGCTCACGGCAGAGTGTTTTAAGCAAAGAATGGAAAAGGGACTTACCTTTTTAGAGTTTAACTATATGCTTATGCAAGGCTACGACTTTTTGTATCTTAACCGCAAATACGGTTGCAAGTTAGAGGTGGGCGGCGACGACCAGTGGTCGAACATGCTTGCCGGCGTGGATTTAATCAGAAGAAAGGAAAAAAAGAACGCGTTTTGCCTTACCTGCACGTTGCTGTTAAACAGCGAGGGCAAAAAAATGGGCAAAACCCAAAAGGGCGCGCTTTGGCTTGACGAAAACAAATGCTCTGTTTACGATTTTTATCAGTATTTCAGAAACGTCGAGGACGTTAAGGTGGAAGAGTGCATGCGCCTTTTAACCTTTATGGATATGGACGAAATCAAGGAGCTTACCAAATATAACGACGAACGCATGAACGCCGCAAAAGAACGCCTTGCTTTTGAAGTAACCAAACTCGTTCACGGCGAGGAAAAGGCGAGAGAGGCGGAACGGCAGACGAAAGCCGCGTTCGGCGCGGGCAACGCGGAGGATATGATTACCGTCGAAATCCCCGCGGAAACCGTCTTAGTTGCGGACGTTCTCGTTGCGGCGGGGCAGGCTAAATCCAAGGGTGAAGCGAAACGTCTTATCGAGGGCGGCGGCGTCGCGCTTGACGACGTAAAAGCCGTCGGCGCGTTTGCGGAAATCCCCGAAGAGATAAAGGCGAAGGGAGAGTTCGTTTTGCATAAAGGCAAAAAAGTACACCTTAAAATTATATTGAAATAACGCTTATGTCGGCGTATTTTACAGTCTGTGGCGAGCCGGAAAACACGATCGTGATAGAAAAATCGCGGTTTATCTGCTCGATGAAAAACGTGGAGAGCGAGGCGGACGCGCGCGCTTTTATAGAATCCGTCCGCAAAAAATATTCGCTCGCAAATCATCATTGTTACGCGTTTATTTCGGACTCGCAGGGCAGAAATTTCAGGTTTTCCGACGACGGCGAGCCGCAAGGAACGGCGGGTATGCCCATTCTTAACGTGTTAAAAACCAAAGGTTTTTTCTGTACGGCTGCGGTCGTTACGCGTTTTTTCGGCGGGGTAAAACTAGGCGCGGGCGGTCTTACGCGCGCTTACGGCAACAGCGTTACCGAGTGCGCGGCTAAAGCAAAGCTTAAAGTTATGACGCCCGTTGTTTTTTACGAAACGCTTACCGATTACGACGGTTACGCGAAGCTTGTCAAGCTTTCCGACTCGCCCGATTATGCGGTCGCAAAAACCGAGTTTACCGATAAGGTTAAACTTTGTATTGCCGCAAACACCGCGTCCGGCGCGGAAATTAAGTTTAAAACCGCACTTTCGGACATGTTTAAGGGTAAAAACGTTATCGTTTCCGAGACTGACGGATATTACGATTTTGCGGAGAAATTATGTCGAAAATAACCGCGATTACCGCGCAGGAAAAGCGCAAGGACAGGTGCAATATTTTCGTTGACGGAGAGTTTTACGCCGGCGTTTCGCTCGAAACGGTGGTTAAGCTGCGCATAAAGGCGGGCATGGAAACGGACGCGGACGGGTTAAAAGAAATGCTTGACGAGTCCGAACGTTCGGAGGCGACGGAAAAGGCGCTGTTTTATATTTCAAAAACGCCGAAAACGAAGAGAGAGGTTAAGGATTATCTCGTTAAAAAGGGGTTTTCCGAAACGTCGGCTTGGCACGCCGTCGACAAGCTTAAAGAATACGGTTATATCGACGACGAGCAGTACGCAAGGCGGTTTATCGAATGTACGGGCAGAACGCAGGGCAAACGCCTTATGGCGTATAAGCTGATGGCAAAAGGCGTTAAAAAAGAGGACGTGGAGTCCGCTTACGACGCGTCGGGCGGTTCGGCAAAGGATAACGCAGCTGCTCTCGCGATAAAACGGCTTAAAAATAAAGAAATCAACAAGGAAAATATACTTAAAACGTACAGATATCTTATTTCGCGCGGGTTTTCTTACGAGGAAGCCGAGTTCGCGATTACGCCCTTTAAAAACGGGGATTTTTCAGATGGCGAGGTGGACGGCTGATTATGGAACGTATTTTATCGGTGGAACAAATGCGCGCGGCGGACGCTTTCAATATCGAAAAGCTCGGCGTTACGGCGGAAGCCTTAACCGAACGTGCGGGCGAGGCTGTCGCGCGCGAAATAGTTAAACGCCTTAAAGGCGGCAGGGTTTTGGTGTGCCTTGGTAAAGGCAATAACGGCGCGGACGGCAGAGTCATCGCTAAAATACTCGGCGCGACGCACGGTTTTTCCGTCGTTACGATGACGGTTACAAACGGCATTTTTAAGCTATTCGATAAAAAGTTCGATATTATCGTCGATTGCATTTTCGGCACGGGACTTAACAGAGAGGTCGACGGAAAGGTTAAAACCGCCATCGAAAAGATTAACGAAAGCGGCGCGTACGTCGTTTCGTGCGATATCGCAAGCGGCTTAAACGGCGACACGGGCAGGGTTATGGGCGTTGCGGTTAAGGCAAATCTCACCGTCGCGATACAAGAATATAAGCTCGGTCATTTTATCAACGACGGTCCGGATTATTCGGGCGAGGTCGTTGCAAAGGATATAGGTTTAAGCATTTGGGGTGACGATTACGCCAAAAGGCTGACGAAAGACGACGTCGCCAAGTTTTTCCCGCGGCGGAAAAGAAACGTCAATAAAGGCAGTTTCGGTAAAGCGGGAGTTTTAGGCGGCAGTAAAAGTTTTTCGGGCAGCGCGCTTTTATCCCTTAACGCGCTCGTCGCGCTTAAAACGGGCAGCGGGTACTCCTTTTTAGCTGTCCCCGGCTGTATTTTCGGTGCGGTGTGCGGGCTTAATCCCGAATGTATCCTTACCGCTCTCCCCGACGACGGCGAAAATCTCGTATTTAACGAAGAAAGACTTAAACCGCTTTTAATGCTCGACGCGCTCGCCGTGGGTATGGGCATGGGCGTTACACGTGAAAACTATAAAATTATAGAATATTTGCTTAAAAATTTCCGCGGAAAGCTGCTTATAGACGCGGACGGGCTTAACACTCTTTCGGCTTTCGGAACGGAAATAATTAAAAACGCGTCGTGCGAAGTGGTTTTGTCGCCGCATATAGGCGAATTTGCAAGGCTCACGGGGGAAAGTACGAAGGATATTCTCGAAAACCCCGTGATTAAAGCCAAAAATTTTGCCGAAAAACACGGCGTTACGCTGTTGCTTAAATCAGCCGTTTCGATAATTACCGACGGGAAAGAGGTGTATCTTAATACCACGGGCTGTTCCGCGCTCGCAAAGGCGGGTAGCGGCGACGTGCTTTCGGGGTTAATCGCAGGG
The DNA here is from genome assembly GCA_958421945.1 of uncultured Eubacteriales bacterium. GTDB lineage: Bacteria > Bacillota > Clostridia > Christensenellales > Borkfalkiaceae > UBA1259. Next base: position 227,488 of record CATZMZ010000001.1, read on the forward strand.
CTTTTAGCCGGCGGAAATCCTACGTTCGATTGCGTAACTGCGGGATGTTGGCTGTTCGGTAAAGCGGGCGAGCTTGCCGCGAAAGAGCAAAACGATTACACCGTTACCGCAACGGACGTAATTGCCGCGCTTCCCGTCGTCATAAATTCGCTGTAAAAGCCCGTAATGCGGTTTAACGGACGAAAAGTACGGTAAAATGCGGCAAAAGGCGAGTTTTATTTGCCGGAAAAGTCTGATTATACCCGATAAAATCCGAAGCCGTTGTTAAACAGATTTACCGCGACGTAAACGTTTACGGCGATAAGCACGGGCATTGCAACCATCATAAACAGGCTTTTTAGTCTGTATTTAAAGATAAACATAAACACGAAAATGCCCGTCGCACCGCCGAGAAGCCCCGTAAACAGCAGCTTTGCGTCGCTAACGGAAATGTTTTCCTCGTCGCCGTTCTCGCGTGCTTTTTTCTGTTCGCGCAGCATCATTATTCCGTAAAAATTCACGGCGGCGAGATAGACTATCGTTATTACAAGAAAAAACGTTGGCATAATCGTTATTATGGCAGTTTTCGACGGTTTTTATTACTGTTTAACCGTTTATTTGCGACTTTTACTATCGGATTATAACCGCATTTATGCGTTGGTTCGGTCGTTTTACCATTTTATCAGGACGTAAAGCGGGTATCGCGTTGTTTACCCGTATAAATAAAATCAAACGTTATTACGAGGAATTTTTTATGAAATGTATGTATTGCGGTTGTCTTGACAGCAAGGTTATCGATTCGCGCACGTCGGACGACGGCACTTCCATCAGGCGCAGGCGCGAATGCGTTAAATGCGGAAAACGTTTTACTACCTACGAAACGCTTGAAAGCACCCCCGTTTTCGTCATTAAATCGGACGGAACAAGGCAAATGTTCGACCCGAATAAGATTAAAATGGGTATCATCAAGGCTTGCGAAAAACGCCCCGTCGCGTCTGCCGATATGGATAAGCTCGTTGACGATATTCAGAAAAAAATCAACAATTCGCTCGTTCAGGAGATTTCCAGCCGCGAAATAGGCGAAATGGTTTGCGAGGGGCTGAAAGACATCGACGAGGTGTCTTATATCCGCTTCGCTTCCGTTTACCGCTCGTTTACCGATACGACCTCTTTTATGAAAGAGCTTGAAAAAATGATTACCAAAAAGGGCGGGAAAAGGTAATTTATAATACTGCTTCCGCGGGGGATTTTGCATATTTATTGACGTACACGCCGTTTAACGGGCGGTTCGTTGGTTTTTTATGACGTCTTTTAATTATTAACGTTTAAGGAGAAAATTTAATATGAATAAGTGGGACGAAAGGTTTATGTCGCTTGCCGAAACGGTTGCCGAGTGGTCAAGCTGTTATCAGACAAACAGACACGTCGGAGCTGTCGTCGTTAAGGATAAAAGGATTCTTACAACCGGTTATAACGGCGCGCCGTCGGGCATCGAAAGTTGCGCGGAGCGCGGTGTGTGCCTGCGCCGCGAACGTAATATCGCAAGCGGAACTATGCAAGAGGTTTGTTACGCCGTCCACGCCGAACAAAATGCGATTATTCAGGCGGCAAAGCTCGGCGTAAGTCTGCAAGATTCCACTATGTACGTTACCCATCAACCGTGCGTCATTTGCACGAGAATGATTTTGAATTCCGGCATTAAAAGGGTTATTTATAAAAACGGTTATCCGGACGAGTTCGCGTTGGAGCTTTTCGCTAAATCGGGCGTGGAAATTGTCAAGTATTCGGATTTGCAAAACGATTAGTTTTTCGGTTACGAGCGGCGCGCCCGCAAACGGGCGCGCCGCGTAACCGAAAGACATTTCGTCGCGCCGTGCAACCGCTCGGTAAGCGCGCGATATGAATATTTTATTCGGGCGACTTTTTTCGGTTTTAATCGATAAAAGGGTGGGTAAAAGGGGATTTTATGAAGCTTTCCTACAAAAAAGTTATTCTCACGGGCTTTGCGTTTTTTCTGATTTGCGCGTTCTGGCAGGCTTACGATAATATCGTGCCGCTGATTCTCGTCAATAAGTTCGGATTTTCACAAACACAGTCGGGCGTGGTTATGGCGCTCGACAATATTCTTGCGTTGTTTATGCTTCCGCTTTTCGGTGTTCTGTCCGATAAAACGAACACGCCTATGGGCAAGCGCAAGCCTTACGTTCTTTTCGGCACGATTGTCGCCGTGACGGGGTTCTTGTTTATTCCCGTTATCGATAATAGATATTTGTTCATCGCGGTTTTGCTTGTCGTGCTTGTCGCGATGGCGTCCTTCCGCACTCCCGCTGTCGCGCTTATGCCGGACGTTACTTGTAAACCGTTACGCAGCAAGGCTAACGCGGTTATAAACCTTATGGGTACGGCGGGCGGCATAATCGTTCTCGTGTTCGGCATTTTGTTTAAAACGAGCAAGCCGGGGAACGTTAATTTTCTCACTTACGTTATCTCCGTCTGTTTGCTTATGCTCGTCGCGCTCGTTATCTTCGTTTTAACCGTTAAAGAACCGCGCTGGTCGCAGGAAATGTTAAGCGACACCGAACGCTATTTCCGCGATACGGAAACGGAGGAACGCAACGAAAAGGGCGGCAAGCTTTCTAAAAGTCAACTGTTATCGCTCGTTTTCCTGCTCGCGTCCGTCGTGTTTTGGTTTATGGGATATAATGCCGTTACGAGTAAATATTCCCTTTACGCGGAAAGAGTTCTCGCGCAGGATTATAACCTTACGATGATGATTGCGCAGGGTGCGGCGATTGTTTCTTACGTTCCCGTCGGATGCGTCGCAAGTAAAATCGGCAGAAAAAAAACAGTTCTTGCGGGCGTTCTTATGCTGTTCGCGGCGTTTCTGTCCGCTTCGTTTATTCGCTCCGGCTCGTCGCCTGTCGTTATGTACGCGCTGTTCGCTTTGGCGGGAATAGGTTGGGCAACGATAAACGTTAATTCCTTTCCTATGGTCGTGGAGCTTGCGAAAGATTCGGATACGGGCAGGTATACGGGGATTTATTATACAGCAAGCATGGCGGCGCAAACCGTTACGCCGATTTTGTCGGGCGCGGTTATGGACGCGGCGGGGAATATGCTTCCGCTGTTCGTTTACGCTGCCGCGTGCGTCGGACTGGCGTTTTTAACTATGCTGTTCGTTAAGCACGGCGATAGTAAGCCCGAAACACCGGAGGATAAAATGACTCTGCTTGCCGGGGCAGATGATTAAAACGATTAAAGAAATCAGAAAGATTAAAGAGATTAAAGAAAATAAAGCGCGGCGGTCGTGCTTTCGGAACAGAATATATTTGGAAAGGCGGACAAAAAACGGCTTAAATAATAAAAAGAAAACAAAATGCGATATAAAGCCGAAAAACGCTTGCGAAAAAGAAAAAAATAATGTAAACTAAATATCGTCGTAAGCGAGAGATTGCAAAGCGACGAAAACGGAGGTTTATCGAAGCGGTCATAACGAGGCGGTCTTGAAAACCGTTTGGGTGCAAGCCCACGGGGGTTCGAATCCCTCAGCCTCCGCCAAAAAAATACTGCAAAAAAGGATACTTTTTCTGCAGTATTTTTTTATCCAAGTCGCAGACTTGGTATATCATCACCGCACGAAGTGTGGTGGATATCATCAGCCCTTTGGGCTGTATATCATCACGCATCAGCGTGTAGCTTTCTGCGACTTGATGATATACAAAACTTCGTTTTGATGATATGCAATTCCTTCGGAATTGATGATATACACGCCTTCGGCGTGATTAGGATACGAGAATGCGAAAAACTCTTGAATTGCTATGCAAAATATGATATAATGTAATTATAGGAAGAAGATGACGCAATGACCACGGCAAAAAAACTCACTAATGGTGGGGCTAAAGGTCTTTCAACTTTTATGAGTTATCATATATTGAAAGCGCTTTCGCAAAGCGCAAGCATAATTGATGCATTATCTATTCTTAAAGAATAATATGGCGGTATGATTTCTCGCGTAGTAACTACTTTTTGGGAAGATTTTGACGTTGAGTGGTTAGAAGGTAGTGGAAGAATTGACGAACTTACACCGGGTAATTTGTTGGATTTGCACGGAGATTTTGGTGAATTTTGTTATAAAGGTTTCCGATTGAAATAAAAATAATAAAGTGAGGAGATTATGATAATAACTGATAAAAAAATAGGAACTATTAAGGAACTTAACGGTGTAAACTGTGCGCCTTACTCAAGCAACTGGGGAGATAACCAAGTTTTTATTAACCAAGTTTTTGGCTATTGTGGAATAACGCGTTCTCGCACGCATGACGTAAACGGTACTTACGGTGGTTGTTATTTTGTTGACGTACCAAATATTTTCCGCGATTTTAATTCGGATGAGAACGACGAAAGTAGTTACGATTTTTATTATACGGATGAATATATTACAGCAATTATTAAAACGGGTGCTAAAATCGTGTACCGTTTGGGCGTTACTATTGAGTGGGGTAGTAAAAAATACTCTTGTAACCCACCACAAGATTTTGCAAAGTGGGCTAGGGTTTGCGAGCATATAATAATGCACTATAACAAAGGCTGGGCAAACGGTTTTGAATATGGTATAGATTACTGGGAAATTTGGAACGAACCTGAAAATCCCCCTATGTGGACGGGAACTAAAGAACAATTTTTAGAACTATATAAAGTTTCAAGTAAATATTTAAAAGAGAAGTTTCCCGAAATAAAAATCGGTGGTTATGGTAGTTGTGGTTTCTACGCTCATTTTAGACCGAATATGAGCGATTTTCATAAGAGTTTTCTCGTTTGGTTTGAAGACTTTTTGAAAATGTGTAAAAAGGAAAATTGTCCGTTAGATTTTTATTCTTGGCATATCTATACGCCAAAAGTTGACGAGTTGTTAAGCAGTGCAAAATACGTTAGAGAAAAACTTGATGAATACGGCTTTTACAAAACGGAAAGCCACTTAAATGAATGGAATTACGGCGCAGAAGGCGGTGGCTTTGACAATATGGCAACTATGATAGGCGCAGGCTTTATTGCCACGGCGCTTATAAAAATGCAATCATCAAGCGTGGATTTAGCGCAATACTATTGCTTGAATTCTATCGGTTCTTATAATGCGTTCTGGACGGCGCGAACAAAAGAATATACGCCCGTTGCGCACGTTTATAATGCGTTCGCAAAACTGTTCAAAGCAAAAGACCAAGTTGAAGTAATAACGGATACGTTTGACGCGCACGTTCTTGCTGCGAAAAATGACGATAACGTGTATGCGCTTATAAGCAATTATCAATCACTTGCAAAGTCAATACAAATAGCTGTGCCGGCATCAAAAAAAGAGAGTGTAAAACTATATAGACTTACTGAAAAATATGGATTTGTTTTTGAAAGAGAAATTCCAACAGAACAAAGTTGGGTTTATCTTGCACCTGGGGCAATTTACTTTATTGAAGGATGAATGCAGTTTTTTAAAGGAAAGGTTATTATACTAAAAACACAATAACTTTGCAAAGGATAAGAAGATATTTAAGTTTTGCTTCTATTAAGCATAAAGCCTTTTCTTCAACGGCAATTTTAGAAGAAATAGATATAAGAATGTTTAATACTGCTCTTTGTTCCGCAAAAGAGGGTACGATTTATATTTTACCATATTTGCAGGTGCTTCGTCAATACGACTTCCTTTTGTCTACAGTTTGATCCGGCGTTAATTAACGCCAGCCCCAAAAAGGTTTTGCACTGCGTACAGAGGGACTTGTTGAGGGAGTACCGCGCCATCAAAACTGTAGAAGGAATAGATATTTCTTATCCTCACGTCGTCATAGGGAAAGAGGAGAAGAGCAACATAACGGTCGGCAAAAAGGATATAAAGACCGCAAATCAATTCGTCGAAGAACAGAGAGATGTCTAGAATTTTAGAGTACGAACACAATTAACGTTTAGAGTGAAAACAAAATGTGGCTATTACATATTAGAAAACCACGAAAGTATTACGAAAAAGCTACAACACACAAAAAGCACAAGTTACCCACGTATCTTGTGCTTTTTTGTTACTATATTTTGTGATTCGCGCATCTTGCGGAATCTTTGAATTCAGGAGCTGCAATTTGACCTATTTCCCAAAAAAACAGGACTTGAACTGACGACTTCGTTTTAATCCCCGCCTAAAACTTACAATTTAGTACATATATTATGTACACGAGATAGATGGCGCGAAATATATCGTTGTCGTAAAAGAACGGGAAAATGCAAGATAAACGCTGATAAATAAGATAAAAAGCGAGCTTATCAACTACTTGTCCGTTGAGGCGCGTTTGGAAGGAGAAAACTTATAAACGCAAAATTAACGGAGGTGAAGAAACAACCAAAGACTCATTGTCGGGAATATCGCTGACCTATAAAATAGCCCTAACAATTTTATTTAGATTTTTGTATAAAACGATATTAGACTAGCGAAAAAAAAACAAAACGAAGACGAAAAAAACTACGCCATTTTTTCTTGCTATATTTAGTTTCCAAGGGTTTTATTTGAAAGGGAAGAATATAAAGCCTATTATTGCTTTAGTTTAGGATATTATTTATTTAAAATGCTGAGCTTAAAAACTAACAGGTAAAGCATTGATAACCGGAAGATATATCTGTTTTAATATAAATGGCAAAACATAATATTTATCAAGCAAATTATACTATGTAAATATTCAAATCATTTTGCTATAATATAAATGTATAATTTAGAATTCGTATAATTATTGGTGGTAACATGAAATTAAACAATATTTGGGGTTATGGTCAACTATTTGGGTTTTCGGCAATTGATGGTAGAAACAGATATTATAACGATTTAATCGGAACTCTTACGTCAAAAAAAATCGGGATACGTTTTGAACTTAAAGAATGGATTAAGTTCCATTTTCCGATAAAAGGGAGAATCCGGTTTAATGCAATAACCGGAGATATGATTGATGCGGTTACTAAGTCGGGCGATTTTTTTATTGGATATGTCGATTGCGATACGCTTATAGGGTACTCTCCCGTTCTTCCTATTATTTCTTTTAAGGGGAAAACCTATGTAAAAACCGAATATAGAGGCTGCGAAATTGCTTTTAATAGCGAAGATAGCTTTGCTGTTTATTCAGAAAAGTGTAGTAACGGAAATTATAAAGTTTGCATCAGTCATGCAATGAATTACGGCATCGCTTCTGGGGTTGCGAAAAGGGCTATTTCCTTTGATGTAAATAAACTTAAAGCTAAAAGGTATGAATATTTTAGCAGTATGCCAAAATGTAAGAATAAAAGATATGAGAGATTATACTATAAGGCTCTCTCGGTAAACAAGGTAAATGTGCGTTCTGCGGAAGGTGGAATTCCGTGTGTTTGGACAACGCCGGATAGAGTTCCTCACAGGCATTTATGGCTTTGGGATAGTGTTTTTCACGCGCTTGCGATTGTAACGTACAATCCGGAGCTTGCAAAAAATGCGCTTAGAGCGGTTCTGGCGCAAGCACAGGAAGACGGATTTATTCCTTGTACGATGTCGCCGAACGGTTATGACGACGTTACTCAGCCACAAGTTTTATCATGGGGAGTATGGGAGATTTATAAAAAAACAGGCGATAAGCAGTTTTTATTGGAATGTGTTAAAACTCTCGACGCTTACCTTACGTATGACATGAAAAATAGAGATAAAAACAGAAACGGTTTGCTGGAATGGATGAGTGACCCCGACGATTTAAAATGTAAATGCGGGGAATCCGGTCAAGACAATTCGCCTCGGTTTGACTTTGACGAAGAAATGGATGCGGTGGATTTCTCCATGTTTGCAGCTCACGATGCCGTTTATTTATCGTACATATATCATGAGCTTGGAGATGAGAAGGAGTCGCAAAAGTGGTTAGATACGGCACAAACCATAAAAGATAGGATGAATAAGATTTTATGGTGCGAAGAAGACGGCGTATATTATGACAGATTGTTTAACGGCAAATATTCAAAGGTTTTAACGCCCGTTAGTTTTTTGCCGTTATTTGCAAACATACCGAATAAAGAACAGGCGGATAAAATGGTTAAGGTTTTGATTGATAAAAGACTTTTATGGACAAAAAACCCCATATCCACGATTGCGCAAACCGATAAAATGTTTTCAACCGATATGTGGCGAGGCGGCGTATGGCTTAACTTAAATTATTTTGTAATTAAGGGGTTAATGAATTATGGTTATAACGAACTTGCCGAGGAATTGAAAAACAAAACGATAGAAATGGTAAACAAATGGTATAAAAAAACCGGAGTAATATTTGAGTTTTTTGCACCGAACGATGACGTGTCGCCATTATATTGCGAACGAAAGGGAAAACCCTTAAAAACACCCGACTGGAGAAAGCAGGTCCATTCTATTGCCGATTTTAATTGGTCTGCGTGTTTTACGATTTTATTCATACAAAACGAACTGTACTAAAAGCGATTAACATAAAAAAAGAGATTGACGGAAATGATGCGAGCCCCAAAGTTTTGACAGAGAAGAAAAACTTTTGGAGATGCCCTTCAAATTGTCGCTCTCTTTTTATAGTTAAGTTTATTAAATACTGCTTATCGTAAAATCCGATGCGTCATTTTGGGAAACCGAATAATTTTCGACGTTGCCACCCGAAACCGAAAACCGAACGGTATCGTTTCCGTAAGTTGCGATAAGCGAGTCGCCTGAGAAGTTCGAGTATACGTTTTTTAAGGATACAAGCTTGCAGTTTGCACATTGAATCAGTGGTTGAGTAACAGAATCGGGACTAAAATCAACCTTGCAGTTCTCCATAAAAATCGAAGCAGGATTTTTGCTATCTCCTCTTAATGTGATAGGAATTTTAATGCCTGAGCCGACGATGTTCTTGAAAGTAATGTCAAGCAGTGGTTTATTGCATTGCCAACGAACGTCCTCTCCGTATTTAAGCAATAAAAATCTATCGCAGTTTTTAATCGTGCAATTATCGACGACGATGTCGGACGAAGCCTCTCTTATTTTTAAGCGATGGTCGGCGTAGTAAGTAAAAAAGCTTAACATATTGTTCCTATATTTTTCTAAATGATGGCTGTCTGCGTTTTTGCCTTGTTGCTTTTCTTCCATCGAAAGACTGTTGCGGTGAATATATTTTCCGGGACCGTAGACGTTGCAGTTTTGAATTTTAATATGAGTTCCCGAAAATCTGAAGCCGCTGCAGGATGAGTTGATTATGCAATCGGAAATATCGACAAATTGATTATCAAAGCCGGCGATGCAGTCATCGCCCGTGAACAGTTTGCAATTTTTAACAGTGACGTTATCTGAACCAAAAAAATCGATGCCGTCGTGTCCCGCATAAACTGTTAAGTGGTCGAAACTAAGGTTTTTGCAAAGCCAGCAATTATGCGCCCAGTTGCTGCTGTCTTTAACGGTATATCCACGCAGCGTAACGTTTTCGGAATATAAAACGCTGATTGCATGAGGTCCTCTGTAACCCTCCTCGCCCAAAGGGTCAAAAACGTTGTTTCCCTCGATTAAAGAATCGCGTTCGCCGATAATAGCGACGTTTTTGGCTTTATATATATGAATGAGCGCATAATGCCAGTGCCTTAAGCTTTCTTCGGTTCTCGGCGAAAAAACGTCGGGTAAAAATTTTTCGGGAATCGGCTCTAATTCGTCGGGAAGTCGAAGAAGCTTGTAATCCTCGGTATCTCTCGAGCCGGATAATATTGCACCTTTTAAAAGCTTAAGCGTAACGTTAGACCGTAATCTGACGGAACCTGTTGTGAAAGAGCCTTCGGGGACAGTTACGGTTCCACCACCATTAAGGAAGCAATAATCGATAGCTTTTTGAATAAAAACCGCTTGATTTTGTTTAGTATTCGGTGTTGCACCGAAATCGGTAATTGAAACAGTCATTTGAACCTCTTTGAATGTTGTTTACTATATTTTACAATAATAAATGTATTTTGTAAATATGATTTTTTGTCAAAATAATATTAAAACGTGTCATTATTAAAAAATAAGGTTCAACTAACAAAAAAATATGCTACAATAAAAATGCAATGGTAAAAAAAGGAGAAAAAATGGGAAAGAAGGCTTTCGGAGAATTGAGAAGCAGAATAAAGGGCTATTTCGGCAAAAAGAATAGAGAAATCAACGAAATATTTGAAAAATGCTTTATGAACACGCTTGAAACTACTTGTAAATTCGAGGAAGACGGAAGCGTTTTCGTTGTTACGGGAGATATACCCGCAATGTGGCTTAGAGATAGCTCCGCGCAGGTTATGCAGTATTTGTTTTTTGCCGATGACGCAAACGTAAGAAGCTTAATAAAAGGAGTATTAAAGAAACAGGTTGAATTCATAATTCGTGATACTTACGCTAATGCGTTTATGAGAAATGCGAGCGATATAAGCGAGTGGGACGGGAAGTATTTGACGGACAGATGCGGAAAGCTTATCTGGGAAAGGAAATTCGAGCTTGATTCACTTTGCTACCCGATGTTTTTAGCGTGCAAGTACTATGAGAAAACATATGATTGTTCAATTTTTAACAAGGAGTTTTTATGGGCCTTTGAACAGATAAAAACTACGATTGAGATTGAGAAAAAGCATAGCGAGCGCAGCACGTATTATTATCGTTTCTGGTGTGAAAATGAATATGTAGGGAGAGACAACGACCCGAAATCCGAAAAGGGCTTAATATGGACGGGATTCAGACCGAGTGACGATAAATGCGAATATCATTATCATATTCCCGATAATATGTTTTTAGTAAGCGTCGTTCATAAACTGTCGGAGATTTTCAAAAAAATAGGACAGACGGAATATGCGGATTATTGCAAAAAACTTGAAGGGGAACTTGTGCCTTTGATTGAAAAACACGGCACTGCTTACGTAGACGGGTTGGGAAAAATATACGTATCAGAAACGAATTGTCTGGGCAATTATCACGCGGATGACGATGCTAATATTCCGAGCTTATTAGCTATACCGTATTTAGAGTATCCGTATACGGATAAACAAACATACAAAAATACGAGAGAATACATACTTAGTAAAAGAAATAAATATTTTTATAAAGGAAAAATTCTTGAAGGGATAGGGAGTCCGCATACGCCGCAAAACAGAGTATGGCCCTTATCGGTTGCAATGCAAGGAATTACCTCAAACGACAAAGCGGAGGTTAAAAAATGTTTTGAAATGCTTATTAAGTCAACGAACGGCGAACACTTAATGCATGAAGGGGTAGACGCCGATGACGTTAGCAAATATTCAAGGCCGTGGTTTGCATGGGCGAATTCGATGTTTGCATATTTTGTTCTTGAAAAGGAAGAAACGATAAAATCTTTTTTGATGTAAAAAAAGTCCCCGATTTTTTTCTTCGGGGACATCTTTTTATTCAGACGGTGTTTTGCCCAATATTTTTTTATAAAGGTTAAAGAAAGTAGAGTAATATTCAAATCCGAGTTGTCTTGATACGGTAGATGGTGAAATTCCTTGAGAAATCAAATCCTCGGCGAGATGCATTTTTTTGATATTGATATAATTTTTAAGCGATATTTTCATGTATTTTGAAAATATATGACTTGCATAATACGGACTTAAAAACAAATGCTTTGAAAGGTCCGTTAGGGAAATGTTGGAATATATATTATTATTTATATATTCAATAATATTGTTTATGTGGGGATTGACCATCATTTGCACGGACAAATCGTTTCGGACAAGGTTGTTTATTTGCTCTGCAATCAGGAGGGTTAAAGGAATAAGTTTAAAATCCAAAAAATCTTTGTTTTCTATGACGAGGCTTTCAATTTTTTGCAATAACGGTAAAATGTTTGTTGTATGCGTCGCGTTTTTTTGAAAAACCAAGGTGTCGGGCGTATTGCCAAGAATATAGTCGGAAAAAGAAGTATCGGTCGAGCTGTGAAAAAGGTCCAGGTCGAACATTAAAGTGTATCGCTCGTAATTTTGATTATGTAAATCCGCCTCGACGATGTGAGGGGTTTTTTTATTAAGCACAATCATATCTCCCGAAGACAGTTGAAGATGTTTCGAGCCAACGATATAATTAACACTGCCTTCTACAAGATAAAGAATTTCATAAACGGAGTGCGTATCCAACGTGACGGATTCAAAAATATCTTCTTTTGTGTCAAGATAATGATGAAAATGATAATTTATCTTTTTAGAACGATAAGACGTAGATACTGTTCGCATATTAAAAGTATAGCATAGTATGCGTAAAAATGCAAATATATATATTAAAAAATAATATAATTTTAACAAAAAAGAGTATTTTTTAGAAACAAGAAGGCAAGAAATAATATTCTTGTAGCAAACATCACTATTTACAAAGAAAGCTAAGTATGTTAAAATTTAGAAAAAATAGAAGCTTGGGATTTATTTACCAAGTATTTTAAGGAGGTTTAAAAATGAGGTTTTATAAGCAACCGATAATACAAATTGCGTTCTTAAACGCGCAAGACGTGTTGTCGATATCGTCGCAAGGGGATAGGAACGCTCAAGACGATCCTTTTGCTTCGATTAACGGTTTAACGGGTGGAGGAATTTAATATGTGTAAATCCAAAAACAAAATAATAAGCGTTTTATTATTTGCTTTCGCTGTTTCGCTCGTTGCAGCAATCTGCATTCACTCGGGGAAGTTTGCTTTTGCCGAAAATACCGAAAAAACGGTATCACAAATAACCTACACGATGGAAAACGGCGCGTATATTTATAGCAACAACCAAACCGATAAAAGAGGAATAAGGTTTGGCGCAACAATGAGCGAAAGCGATTATAACGCTCTTATGTCCAACGTTGGAGAAGGTAAAGCATATAAGTCTATTGAGTTCGGTGTTTTAATTGCTCCTTCCGATTACGAAACAAAACACGGCGCATTTACGAAAGAAAACGTTTTCGGCGAATCCGCTATTTACGACTGGGCGATTTGGGATGACGTTAAAGGTTGGGTTTATACCGAAAGTGCAAAAACCAGGATAATAAATATTTATTGCTCGGAATTGAAGATTGATTCCGCAAAAGCGAGTTGTTATGGCGCTATTACGACGATTCTTCCCGAAAACCTTTTAAATCCGTTTAAAGGCATCGCATATATAGCGGCGGAAAAAAACCAGGGAGGATTTGATTATGCTTTTGCCTCTGAAAGCGACAATGAAAGAACAAGCGTATATGTTGCACAAAGAAGGCGCGAGGACATCAAGGCGAAGATAGCGGAACTTGATTCTGTTGTCGATGCGGAAGAAATTGAAGCTCTTAATAATGAAAGCGAGGTTTTAGGCGCTACCTATTTAACTGACGCCGTAAAAAATACGGATGCAAATTACACGGTGCAAAATTATTATAAGAAGCCTAACGGCGAATATTTCTTGTTTGAAACTACTAATAAAACCGCGAAAATCGACAGTGCCCTTAATGCGGAAACTGCAAGCGGTTCGTCAATTTCCGGCGTGACGTTTGAAAAGGATAACGGCGGAAACGAATCGCCTTCCGTTGTTTATGCGCAAAACAAGTCTCTTGTTAAAGCGTATTACGACGTTGCTTATGGCGGAGACTCAGATAATAAGGAAACGATTTACGATTTAAGTTCTACAAGCGATTACGTTGTGGACAATTCGATAATAAGCGTTTATTCCGACCAAATGGAAAAAATCTCTGATGAAAACAAGACTATACCAAACTCTACCATAGTTAATATGGGAAATGGCGAACATGATTTATACGTTTTAACCGCTAACGGGTTTGAAAAGTATTCTACCGTTATGGCTACGCACGCCATTTCTACGAAAGACGAATTTATAGCCTTTTTAAGTTCTTACAGCGGAAATAGCTCTAAACTTGAAAATAATAAGTCAAACACGTATTACGCCGTTCTTGCGACCGATATAGATTTAACGGGCGTTACATTGCCGGGTAAATCTTATAACAATGATAGGTTTTTCGGCAAATTTAACGGATTAGGTCATTGTATTAAAAATCCTACGGTAAATGCGTCCGGCGGAATTTTCGGCGGCTTGCAAAATTGCACGATTGAAAACTTAGCAATAGACGGTGTAAACATTACAAACTCTTACGCGTCGTACGCTATTTTGGCAGGATACCTTTATCCGGGAGCTAATGTTAGCAACGTATACGTAAAAGCGACGATAAGCCAACCTTCGGTTTTCAGGGGTTTGTTTAACAATATGCAGCATGGTACGATTTCAAATATTGTTGCGGATATAACGTATAGTGGTTCTTCAACCGTAGGTAAGTTTGTGTTCGGAGTATACGACGGGGGTGAACCTACGGGGAGAGAACAAATTTACGGAATAGGTAACGCTGCAGGATATCTTGGAGTGTGGGATGCTCAGGCAAATAATTATGTTCTTGAAGAGGGAGGTACAATATACAGTAACGCAGAAGCGTTCTTTGATGCAAACCGAGATGTTGTTTCGGCAGAAAACGGATTTAGCAAATATTGGGTTAAAACCGAAAATTCGTTAAAGTTCGGGGAATTAACGATTTATTCGAAATAAGGAAACGGCGAAGATATTCTTATATAAAAGAATAAATATTTAAAGATAATAATAAATGTCGGAGTGCATTTACACACCCGACATTTATTATTTTTCGAATATAAAGGAAAAAGTGAATACTTCGTAACGCATATTTCAATTTGCCTTGTTAAATTTAACAGTTTTTACAATCTGTTTATAAAAAATCATTGTAAAAAAAATAAAAAGCAAAAAAAACTATAATGATATCTAATTATACTATTTACAGCTTTTGTTTTGTGTGTTAAAATCTTTATGTAAGTAAAATTATTTTGGAGGAAAGCAATGACGATTAAAAAGAAATCGCTTTTACTGTTTTTGCTTGTGGCTACAATTTTCTTTATGATTGGCTTAACCGTAACTACAGCTCGCGCGCAACAAACAGAATTAAACGGGGTCAACTATGAACAAACATATAAACTTGGTTCGACGATTGCCGTTACGGATGCGACCATTACGTATAAAGGGAAGGATTATCCGGCGTCGCCAAACGTAATTTTTCCCGACGGCAACGTTTATATGTTGTCAAGCTTAACGTTTACTAAAAGCGGTAATTATACGATAGAATATCGCGCAAATGCAGACGGAAAAATTTTGATAGAAAAGGTTTCTTTCTCGGTGAATAACGAACTGTTTTCCGTTATCGGCAACGGCGATATTTCCTATGGAACTAACTCTTATTTAGGAGATATGAAAGGCGTAAACGTTTCACTTTCGTCTGGCTCTGTTTTGCGCTATAACAGGGTTGTGAACGTTAAGGATAACATTCCCGGAATGATGCCCATTTTAAGAATGTACTGTACGCCGCAAATCAAAGGTGAAAGAGAAATCGAAAGAGTTCGCGTTAAATTGACGGACGCTTACAATCCCGATAATTATATCGAGGTTCTATATAAAGGAGACGTTGCTGTAGACGAGTATACCTATATTACGGGAAACGCTAACGGTCAGTCGCCCTCGGGATTAGAAGCACGTACGGCCATTAAGCATACAGAAATCGTGTACGACGGCTATATTTGGCGTTTGTTTCAAAACGACAAACAGTACGGATTTAATGGTCATAGTTCTTTTTCGGGCGTTGTTCCAAACGGCTTTACGATGGAAGAAAACTATTTAGAACTGAACATGGACTACGAGCAAAGGCGTCTTTACGTTCAGCGCGCAGTCGTTGACCCCAACAGAAACTTGCTAATCGACCTTGACGAACCGCTTTTCTTCGGCGATAATCTTTGGAACGGCTTTGCCACCGGTGAGGTAATCGTTACAATTGAGGGTTTGTCTTATAACAGTGCTAATTTTAATTTCTTTATATCGGAGATCGACGGACATGATTTGACCGCCGATAATGTCAATGATACCACGCCGCCGGCCATATTTGTTGATTACGGCGAATATTCGGAAGACAATTTACCCACGATTGTCGTAGGGCGACAGGTAAAGGTTTTTCCGGCAACTGCCTACGATAATTTGGAGGGAGCAGTAAACTGTTCTTCATTCGTGTATTATAATTACAATTCTTCCGCAAGGGCTTGTATAAACGTTACAGACGGTTGCTTTAATCCGACCAAAAGCGGTGCGTACACTATCGTTTATAAGGCTTCGGACTCCTTCGGCAACTCTGCCGTTAAAACCGTAGAGCTGAATGCAATTATAAGAAATCAGATCGATTACAGCTTTTCCGAGCATGAAACGGAATTTATCGCGGGTGCAGTTGTTTCGGTAGCCGATATACAGATTGCCAACTCTATCCCGGGATATTCCGTCGTTATCAGTGCGAAAAACCAATCTACTGATGCCGTAACGGAAATTTCAAGAAACACCCTTTCATTTAAGACCTTCGAGATAGGAGATTATTCTATCGAATACGTTTATTCCGATTACGTCGACACTCAAACTTTCTCTTATGACATCAAAGTTGTCGCGCCGAATGCTCCTATTTTCCCGAACGATGTGGCTATTCCGAGATTTTTTATTAAGAATTGTACTTATTATATACCTGATTACTACGCGTACGATTATTCTGACGGCCAACGCGTAGTTAAAGCCGAGGTTTTTGCAAAAAGCGACGATAAATTACCTGTTAGAATTGAAAATAATTCGGTAAAAATCGAAGCAAACGAGAGGTTTGAAATTATTTTCAAGGTCGGAACGGCAGAAAAAATATATATAGGTAAAGTCGTGGATACAAATTACGGAGTTAAGGGGCAAGTAAATTTTAAGGAATATTTACAGGGTGATGGTTTTACCTCAACCGCGCAAGTCGATTGTATAGAGTATTCTACTGACGAAAGCTTGATAAAGGACGGTACGGCTACTTTATCTCTTATCAACTCTGCCTTTAATAACGTTTTTGACGTTGAATTTTCTGTCGGCAATGCGGAATTCGACGGTGTGGATATTGTTCTTACCTCGGAAACAAATCGTAACAGTGAAGTAATCATCTCATATCGGAATAATTTGCTTGGTTATTCCGATGTTACCGTAAGGTATGGCGAAAAAGTCGTTTCTGACGTTTGCAGCAACGTGCTTGCAAGAGGGAATAGCTTTAAAACATCTGTTTTTGAAAAAAAATTAATAGTGTCCGATAGCGGAATATCTATTCCGTCCGAAGAAATTTTTAGAGAAATCGGCAACAAATTTTTCGTTGATATTAGGCTTACAGGAGTGAGCGGTCCGGCAAGCATTAAAATTTCTAAACTTATGAATCAACTACTTTCAAGCGACACCTCGGACGATATTTTACCCGTACTTATTTATAAGCCTATACGCGATGATTATAAAATGGGTGACCTTATCGAAATCGACGCTTTTGATTATTACGACTTTGTCGACCCGAGTCCTCTATTCCGTTACACCGTCAGGAGTGGCAGTGAAATTGTTTCTGCCGAAGACGGCACGATGATGAATGGGACGTTAAACGATTATCATAAGAAATATCGAATTCCTATAACAAAGTACGGCACAATCAAGCTGTCTTTCGTTCTTAATGATTACTCGGTATGGTCTGACAACATAAGCGGCTTTGTATTAAATATTGAAGACGATGTGCCGCCGACTATCGAGTTAAAAATCGGCAAAACTGCTTTCAAAACGGGAGACATAGCAATAGCCGAATATACCGTGTCGGATAATGGTGTGGGCAAAATCGATGTTGACGTTATGGTTATCGATGCAAAAGGGCATATTAGTTTAATTGACGGAAAAAAATTTAATGCGCCTATAAGCGGCAGTTACACTGTTATCTACCGGGCTGCAGACGAGTCCGGCAATGTTTCTTTTGCTCAGTATACCGTTAAGGTTAAATAATGAGGTGGATTATGAGAATTATAAAAAAATGTCTTCTGTTAATAACCGTTTTTATGTTTTTTATTTTGTCGGCAGTAAATTTGGCTGCGTGCGGAAAGGATAACGAAAAAATAAAAGACAATGACGATATTTTTATTTCCGATGGAAATCATAACGTTTCGATTAAGAAAACCGATAAACTGATGTTATCTCGCGGCAAAAGCGATTATAAAATAGTTTATCCCGAAGATGCCAACAGTGAGGAGCTTATGGCAAAGGGAGAGCTGCAACAGCTATTTAAGGAGGCTACCGATTTAATTCTTCCCGCACTGACTGACGCGCAGCTTGAATGTTTTAACGCGGATAACGATAAGTATATTTTTATCGGAGACAATAAGTTTGCAATCGAGCAAAATATTGTTCCTGCCGAATCGGAATACGGTAAGTCTGGTTACGTTATTAAATCAAAGGGCGATTCTATTTTTATTTGCGGTTCTAATTCTACCGGAACTCTTTTCGGTACGTACAAATTTTTGGAGTATATCCTGAATTACGACTATTTTTATACAGACATTTATCATATAGATACGGGGATTGCGGACATTCCGTTAAAGAACTATGACGTTTCTATCATTTATGACATACCTTTTTCTCGTTTGGTTTACGGATATACGAATAATCGCCAAAACGATTTGAAATTTTCCGTTCAATATTTGACATCAAGCGCGGTCAACGGCGTAACGGGGCATGCTTCAACATACTGGTTGCCTGCTGATATTTATTTTACCCCCGGCGAAACAAATTATCACCCGGAATGGTTTGAGGAGGGATGCACAAAAGACTCTTATCGTTATCAGTTGTGTTTTACTGCAAGAGGCGACAAAGAGGGAACGTATAAACTTATGGTCGAAACAATGGCTAAAACAGCTATTGAAGTTTTTAAGAAAGATCTTTCGGCTTGCGAACTCGATTGCTCTATGGCGGACAGAAATGCTTGGTGTAATTGTGATGGCTGTAAAGCCGTTATAGCTAAGTATGGCGCAGAATCGGCAACTCAAGTACTTCTTCTTAACGACGTTGCGGAATATATTGACAAGTGGATGCAATCGGAGGAAGGTAAGCCTTATGCAAGAGAATATTATTTAAGCTTTTACGCGTATTTTTGTGCTGTTACCGCTCCAAAAGCGATTGATGACGATATTAAGCTGAGTAAAAGAATTATGCCTATTATTGCAGACGTCAATATGGATATTACCTCTTCACCTCATGCTGAATCTAATAAGGCAACTCGGCAATATTACGTAGACTGGGGTAAGGTAGCACAAAACGTCTCAGCCTATACCTATATTGAAAGGTACAATGAATATTTATCGCCTATTGAAACGATAAATGATATGCAGGCTTGGTTTCAATTTTATAAATCTCAAAATGTCAGCAGTATTTGGAATCTCGGGAATTGTTACGAATTTGGTTTTGCCACGGGTTGGGGCGGACTCGAGGTTTATCTGAACGGAAAGCTCTCGTATGACGTTAATTCCGATATAAATTATTACATCGATAAATATTTCACCTATGTTTATGAGGATGCGGCAAGCACTATGAAACAGATGTTTAACGAATGGAGGGCGCAGGATGAGTATAATGCGGCAAATTTCTCTGATTACTCCGGGCAGTTGGCTAATTATATAAACATAAACAAGGAGATATACTTTTCTAAAACGCTTCTCGAGCATTGGCTTGGTTTATTTGATAAGGCGCTTTCCCATGTGGAGTATTTAAAAACCGCAAATCCGACTAAATACGTGGTTATAGAGAAAATGATTAAAGGCGAAAGGGTTGCTTACGAGTATACGTATTTTATGATTTATCGATATAAGCTCCCTCAAACAAAGCTTATAAATTTATGCAAAATGTTTCTTGAGGATATTGAAACAACGGGTATAACACGTTATTGCGAGAGTGGCGGAAATATGAATGAAATATCATATATTAAAGGAATATTAAAGGGGGTTTTGGAACAATATGAATAATAATTTCAAAAAACCATTATTTTGGATAGTTCTTGTATTGTCGGTATGTTTATTTACGATACTTGCAAGCTGTTCTTCTTGTGATAACGAGTCGGGTAGCGACGATTCAGACTTGCCGTTTACACTGAATTATCATTTAAAAAGTCTTTCCTTATACGATACTCTGCAGTTGAACGTCAACGGTTATGAAGACGTTGTTTGGTCAAGCGATAATGAAAGCATTGCTTCCGTAAACGACGGATTGGTTACGGCAAATTCCTTTGGGTCGGCAACGATTATTGTTAAAAAGGGTAATTTGACCGATACCTGTATTGTAAACGTTTTAAATGAAAACATCGTTCCTTACGTAAAGGTAAATGTGGACGATACGGGATTAGGCGTACTTGTCGGAGACGAGTATTGTCTCAAATGCGTTGTGCGTTTTAACAATAAAGACTATACAGACGGCGTATTTAAATTCTTATCTTCAGACGAAAGTGTAGTTACAATTACCGAAAGCGGTGTGGTTCATGCAAAGGAAATAGGCGACGCAACCATTACCGTAAAGGGGAACTGGAGGGGTTTTGACTCAAAGCAATTAACAATTGATCTACCGGTTTCCGTTAATCCTGATTTAACAATGAATCTTTCTATTGAAAATGAAGAGATTTTTACAAGAAGCTGCATAATCGATAACGTGAATTATTCTAATACCACCAAACTGTCATATTCGATTATGATTGACGGACAAGATAAAACAACGTCAACTGAAGTGGTGTGGAAAGTTTTGGATTCAAACGTTGTTTACCTGAACGGGGCAACCGTTACCGCAAAAAACAGAGGTCAAACAGAAATATATTATGAGTGTAGCTTAAACGGCAAAACTTATAGCTCGTTATCAGTTTCGGTTGCTGTAAATGCGCCTTTAAAATCAATAGACGAACCAGTTATTTATGAAATAGGTAACGGGTGTATTCCTAATTCGATTTTTGAAGGCACGCCTTACTCGGTTAAATTCAAAACAACAGATTACACTGAAAAATCGGAATTTGACAGTGACGGAATTCGTATCGACAGTGATAGTCAAAACGGATTTAAAGGTAGTGAAATGACTTTTGCAATCGATACAGAAGTTTATTCGTATTCGGTAAACGTTATATTTGTTACGCATGCTATATCTACAAAAGACAAGTTTGTGTCATTTTTAAACTCTTACAGCGGAAACAAGTCTAACGTTGAAAATAATATGTCAAACACGTATTACGCCGTTCTTACGACAGATATAGATTTAACGGGCGTTATATTGCCGAGTAAATCTTATAACAATGATAGGTTTTTCGGCAGATTTAACGGATTAGGTCATTATATTAAAAATCCTACGGTAAATGCAAGCGGCGGAATTTTCGGGGGATTGCAAAATTGCACAATTGAAAACTTAGCGATAGACGGTGTAAACATTACACAAACTTACGCGTCGTACGCTATTTTGGCAGGATACCTTTATCCGGGAGCTAAAGTTAGCAACGTATACGTTAATGCGAACATTGAACAGTTAACGTTTTACAGAGGATTGTTCTATAATCAAACTAACGGTACACTTTCAAATATAGTTGCTCGTCTTACTTATGGCAGTAACAACAATGCGGAAAACAAGTATGTTTTCGGTTTGTCGGATATTTATAATAAAACGAGCCATATTTACGCAATAGGAAATGCCACGGCTTATTGCGGCATATTTGACGAATCGTCAAATAGTTATGTTCCCTATACTCAGCAAATTGTTTACTCAGACGCAGAAGCCTTCTTTAGCGCAAATTGCGACGATTTTATTTCGGATAACGGATTTACCAAATATTGGGTGAAAACTGATAATTCGTTAAAGTTCGGGAAATTAACGATATATTCATCCAAGCATGAAGAATCTGTCATTCTGCCCGAAAAAGAGATAAACGAACTTTTGGTATATAAAATAGGTACTGATTGTATTCCGAATTCACTATTTGAAGGCAATCCTAAAACTATTAAAATTAATGCGACGGATTATAGCGAAAGCTCGCAGTTTAATAGCGACGGTATTTATGTTGACGCTGACGTTCAGAATAATTTTAAGGGGATTGAAACGGCCTTTATAATTGAAACAGATATCTGCTCGTATGCAGTAAACGTTTTATTCGTTACGCACGCCATTTCTACGAAAGACGAATTTATATCCTTTTTAAACTCTTACAGCGGAAACAATTCTAACGTTGAAAATAATATGTCAAACACGTATTACGCCGTTCTTACGAAAGATATAGATTTAACGGGCGTTATATTGCCGAGTAAAGCTTATAACAATGATAGGTTTTTCGGCCAATTTAACGGATTAGGTCATTGTATTAAAAATCCTACGGTAAATGCGACCGGAGGAATTTTCGGTGGATTGCAAGATTGCACGATTGAAAACTTAGCAATAGACGGTGTAAACATTACGAGCAATTCAGGTTACAGGGCGATATTAGCAGGATACATATATCCGGGAGCTAATGTTAGCAACGTATACGTAAAAGCGACGATAAGCCAACCTTCGGTTTTCAGGGGTTTGTTTAACAATATGCAGCATGGTACGATTTCAAATATTGTTGCGGATATAACGTATAGTGGTTCTTCAACCGTAGGTAAGTTTGTGTTCGGAGTATACGACGGGGGTGAACCTACGGGGAGAGAACAAATTTACGGAATAGGTAACGCTGCAGGATATCTTGGAGTGTGGGATGCTCAGGCAAATAATTATGTTCTTGAAGAGGGAGGTACAATATACAGTAACGCAGAAGCGTTCTTTGATGCAAACCGAGATGTTGTTTCGGCAGAAAACGGATTTAGCAAATATTGGGTTAAAACCGAAAATTCGTTAAAGTTCGGGGAATTAACGATTTATTCGAATTAAGGGAACGTTTATCGCTTTTCTCGTATTAGAATAAGTATCTTAAATAATTAAAAATAAAGCTTAATTAAAAAACATAACACGGAGGATATTATGAAGATTAAACATTTTTCAAGGATTGTCGCTGCAACGCTTATTGCATGCAGCTTTGTGGGGTATGGCGGTTGCTTGGTCGACAAAGGACCTCAGGAAGAATCAAGCACGTCTTATCTTTATATCCAAACCTTTCAAGGTGGGGTCGGTGACCAGTATTTAAAAGATGTTGCAAAAGCCTTTCAACAAGAATATAACGGTAAAACGGATTATTTTGCAGAAGGAAAAGATAAGGTTGAAATAGTCGTTAATATGTCGACAAGCTGTACAGGAAATTCACTTTTCTCAACCATGGCTAATAGCGATTACAATCTATTTATAGCCGAAGGAATGTATTATCTGGATTTGGCGTCAAGCGATTTATTATATGAGCTTACTGATACCGTAAAGGATAAGCTTTCGGATGGCAAAACGATAGAAACGAAATTATATGATGACCAAAAAGAAATGCTGACGGTTAAGGATAATAAGTATTATTCTTTGCCGACTTTTGCAATAAGTACGGGATTAACGATTGATACGGAAATCCTTGAAGCTGGTCTTTATTTTGCTGACGTTGGAGGAAGTGACCGACTTCAGGGAAAGCCGTCTTCATATACGGGAAAGACTTATGAGGGAAGATATTTTATTTCTTCTCCCACGGACAAAAAGTCACCCGGTCCCGACGGAGAGTATAACACTTATGACGACGGGTTGCCTTCAACCTATGAAGAATTTTTCTATCTTTTAGATTGTATGGTTAAGTCCGGCATTCACCCTGTGATTTTTACAGGAAAAAGCAACCATTACACTAATTACCTTTTTCAAGCACTTATGTGTGCAAACTCAACAAAAGAAGAACTAAAAACCAACTTTTCTTTCGATTCCGAAGGAAAAGAGGTTAAGTGTGTAACCGGATTTAACGGAGAAACCCCCGTTATAGAGGAAGATGTTATTACAGTTCAGAACGGTTATTTGACTACGCAGCAGTATAATAGATATCTTGCGCTTAAATTCTTAAATTGTTTATTTAATAATAAGGCGTATTATGTCGAGGAATTCGGTCATAATCCGGCAACTCTGGGAAATACCGAAGCGCAAAAAGTTTTTGAAGAAAGTAAGTTTAATGCCGCTCAAGGCGTCGGCAAACGAATCGCAATGTTGATTGAGGGGGCGTACTGGTATAACGAGGCTTCCGGCGAGCTGATTGAATCTGCGAATAAATATGAAGGCGCGGATAATAGAAAATTTGCGTATATGCCCTTACCCTCCAAAGAGAAAGGAACAGTAAACGAGGGGCAAGGGAAAAAAGTTTCTCTTGCCGATGCTCTTGATTATTACCTTGTTGCCAATAATAATATTAAAGGGAATTCGGAAAAAGAAAAGCTCGTTAAAGAATTTGTTAAGTTCATGTATTCGGATGCGCAGTTACAGAAAATGACCGAAAGCACCGGTATGCCGTTTGCATTAAGGTATAATTTGACTGATACACAATATAAAGGACTTGACAATTTCAAGCAGAGTCTTTGGTCTGTATATAAAAGCAGTATGGATGGAGACTGTTACGTCACTCCCATGTCAAACAGTACGATTTTCTTAAATAATACCGAGAAATTTTCTTTCAAAACAACGAACAAAATGTTTTCTTCAGTTGTAGACGGAATAGAAAGAAGCATCGCATACGAGGCTTTTACTCAATACAATATTTCAGTGGAAGAATTCTTTAAGGGAATGTGGATTTCGTCTTCGGACTGGAATTCCAAATATTTAAAATAACACATTATGTCTAAAATAAAGAAAAAACAATTTGATAAAAAATTGCTGTTTTATTGTTGTTTGATTGTTTTGCCGTTAATTCAATACATGTTGTTCTATGTATACGTGAATTTTAACTCGTTGTTAATTGCATTTTCTTCATACGATAAAATAAGCAACACATCGGCTTTTGCGGGAATCGATAATTTCAAAGAGGTTATTGATACGTTTTTCCATTCCGTTGAAAGCCGAAATTTCGGAATTCGTTTCAGAAATTCTGTAACAGACTATCTTATCAGAACAATAGTAGGCACGGGCGGAGCTCTTTTCTTCTCTTATTATATTTATAAAAAGAAGCTCGGAGGAGGGCTGTTTAAGGTTATACTTTTTTTGCCGCAAATAATACCCGGTATTGTGCTGATTTCGATTTACCGATTTTCCGTTGATACAGGAATAGTCAGCATTTATAATAAGCTTGTATCGGAAGAAGCGAGAGTAATTTCGTTTTTAACGGAGGCGGATACAGTGTACGGCACGGTTTTGCTATTTGCGCTTTTAATAAGCTTCGGAACGCAAACCATGATGTATCTCGGTGCAATGAATAAAATAAATCCTTCTATTACCGAAGCTGGTCAATTAGATGGGGTATCGTACGCAAGGGAATTCTTTTCTATAACACTTCCATGTATTTATTCCACGATCGCAACGTTTATAGTTGTGGGACTTACGTCGATTTTTTCAAGCGATTTGGGATTATATAGCTTTTTTTCGGGCAATGCACCTGGGGAAGCTCAGACCCTGGGTTATTATTTGTTAAGACTGACAAACAATAATAAGACGAACCGTGCTCAATGGCCGTTTATTTCTGCTATAGGAATATGTTTTACGGTTATTGTTGCACCTGTGACGATATTGTTAAGAAAACTAATGTCGAAATACGATCCTATGAATTGACGAGGCAAGGTTATAATGAAGATAAAAGTTAAAAATAAGTTATCCTCTACGGCCATTACGACGGGCATAGTCTTGGTTTTGTATACATTGATTATGTTTTTTCTTATATACTGGGCTATAATAACTGCATTAAAAACTAATGACGATTTTGTTATAGGAAAAAACTATTTGGGCTTACCGAAAACGGTTAAAGGCGATTATTTATCGCCTTGGCAATGGCAATGGAAAAATTTTGCGACGATAGTACAATTTTTTGACGTAAAAAACGTTTTCAGAAATGGTCAGATGATTAGGTCGATTCCGTTTGGGGCGCAAGTTATTTATACCGTTTTATATGCCGGTGGCTGTGCCTTTTTAGGAACTTTAGTTCCATGTGTCGTTTCTTATGCTACGTCGAAATTTAATTACAAATTTAACGCCGTTCTTGATGGCATTTGTATCGTTTCTATGGTAATCCCTATCGTCGGTTCTGAAGTCTCTATGATTTCATTGTTAAACGGTTTGGGTATTTACGATTCGTTTATAGGTTTGTATCTGCAAAAATGTCATTTTGCAAACATGTATTATTTGATGTTTGGCGCGATTTTCAAAGGGGTGTCAAAAGAATACTATGAGGCTGCGCAAATTGATGGCGCTAGCGAGTTTGTGGTATTATTTAAAATTGCCATGCCGCTTGTCGCAACATCCTTCGGGTTGATTTTTTTATTGATGTTTATTCAATACTGGAATGATTATACCACGATTATGGTGTTTGCGCCTTCTCATCCTACCGTTGCTTACGGATTGTTTCGCGTTATGACAGATTCTCCCGGAGGTACGGCAAAAGGCTATACTACAGTAAGAATGGCAGGCTGCGTTATTATAGTTATTCCGGTTATTATTATATTTATAATTTTCAGAAATAAAATAATGGGAAATCTGACTATCGGCGGAGTTAAAGAGTAACCTTAAAACCATCGAAAACCGGGGGCTTTAAGGGTTATGGTGAAAAGTTTACGGAGAACGTTACAACGAATTATATTGATTTTAACGGAGTATAAAAATGAAAAGGATTTTATTTTTCGGAGATTCCATAACGGATATGAGTAGAAATTTTTCGGCAAATATCGGTGATATAAGTTCTTACGGAAACGGATACGTTTTTTTGACCGCCACAGAACTTCAGTCAAAATTTCCGGGCGAATACGAAATAATAAACAGGGGAATAAGCGGCAACAGGAGCGTTGACTTGTATGCGAGAATCAAGCAGGATTGCTGGAATCTTAACCCGGATGTACTGACTGTTTTAATCGGAGTAAACGATGTTTGGCATGAATTAGGCAACCGAAACGGGGTAGAGCTAAACAGATTCGAAAATGTTATGCGTACGATGTTAACGGAAACACGTGAAAGATTGCCTGATATGCAAATTTTTCTGATAGAACCCTTTTTTCTACACGGAACTGCAGTCGAACAATTAGGATATGAGGGATTTAAATCCGTTTACGACTATGCAAAGGTTATTAAGAAATTGTCGGAAGAATTTGATTGCGTATTTATTAAGCTGCAAGAAAAATTTAACGCTTTGGCTGAAAAATACGGCGAGGAGAATTATCTGTATGACGGTGTTCACCCAAACTTGGCTGGTGCAAAGTTGATTTCGGAAGAATGGTTAAAAGTTTTTTATAATAAATATAAAATCGGGTTGTGACCTTATGAAAAAAGTATTCGATATGCATTGTCATTATCTCTTTAAGATACCGCTCGGAGAGACGGCGAAAATTTTAGAGGAAGAATTCAGGATTACCGAAACGAGTAAAGCGTGTTTTTTAAGTATACCGCAAGAATATTCATTTAAGGGCGAGCGTTCGCTCGATTTGTTACAAAACGTTAAAGGAATGTTCTTAAAAAAACACTTCAGTCCGAACGGTTACGCTTACGCCGGTCTTGTTGCGCTTGACGATTATTCCGACACGGAAAAAGTTGCCGACGAATTTTTAAAACAGGTAACCGAATATTACGACGCGGGTTTTGACGGGATAAAAATGCTGGAAGGCTACCCAAGTTTCATAAAGTACACAGGACAGAATATAGATTCGCCCGTATACGATAAGTTTTATGCGTTTTGCGAAGATAAATGTTTTCCTATAACCATTCACATAGCAAATCCCGACGAGAACTGGGATATAAATAAAGCAAGTAAATACGCGATAGCGCAAGGCAGGGTTTACGATGAAAGCTTTCCCACGAAGAAAGAAATAACCGACGCGCTGTTTAACGTGCTGGATAAATTTCCGAAATTGCGGCTTGCGGTTGCGCATTTCGGGTTTTTCAGCGAGCATTATGCCGACGCGGAAAAATATATGAGTTATAAAAACACGGTTATCGATATAACGCCGGGCGGAGAACAACTTATAAATATGAGCCGCGAGTGGGAGAAGTGGTTGCCGTTCTGGGAAAAATATCAGGACAGGATAATTTACGGTACGGATTATTACGCGTTTCCAAAAAACGATGAATGGGAAACGTGTTTCAATCGCCGTCCGAAGTTTTTGAGAGAGTTTTTGGAGACGAATACCGAGCACGATTATCTCGGCACGGAATTCAAGGGAGTTAAGCTTGACGAAAAGATTTTGGACAAAATCTATATGACGAATGCGTTAAAGCTTTTAGGCGCGCCGAGACCGATAGCGAAAGACTATTTTATTAAGGAAGCGGAAAGACTAAAACAATGTTCGCTTTCGGATTTCGAACTATCCGATTTGAAATATATAAAGGAAAACACTTAAAATGGACAATTATTTGGGTATAGACGTCGGCGGAATGTCTATAAAAGCGGGAATCGTTACCGCGGACGGCAAAATTTTGTTTAAAACCGCCGAAAAGGTTATAAACGGCAACGCGCAAAAATGCTTGATTTCTGCGGTTGATAATACGATTTCGTTCGCTAAAAAGGAAAACTTGAAAATAAGCTCGGCAGGCATCGGTTTGCCGTGCGTTTTCGATAAAAAAAGCGGCGTCGTGGCTTACGGAAACAATCTCGATTTCAAGGGGTTAAACGTAAAGGAAATTTTTCGCGAAAGGTATGGTCTCGGCATAACGCTTGCAAACGACGCGGCAGTGGCGGCGTTAGGCGAATATCGCTTCGGCGCTGCAAAGGAACACAGGAACAGCGTTTTATTAACGCTCGGCACGGGCGTGGGTTGCGGAATAATTCTGGGCGGAAAAATAATAGAAAGCAACAGCTCTGCAGTCGGCGAATTCGGGCAAACGGTTATCGTTCCCGACGGCAGAAAATGCACGTGCGGGAAGCGAGGGTGTTTTGAGGCGTATTGTTCTATGACGGCGTTAAAAAGTGACGTTTACAGAGAAATGCAAAAAAACAAAAAATCTTTGCTGTGGCAAAGGATAAAACCGAACGAATTTGACGGGAGAGCGTTTTTCGATTGCATAGATAAAGACGAAACGGCGGCGCGGATATATGCAAGATTTATCAAATATTTGTCGCTTGGCGTGTTGAACGTGGCTAACTTTTTGCGACCCGATATAATTCTGCTCGGAGGCGCGGTGTCCGCGCAGGGAGACTGGCTGATAGTGCCGATTCAAAGGTTTTTGGACGAAAACTTATTCGCTAAAGAATATACGAAAGGGATACCCGTAAAGGCGGCGCAGAACGGCAACGACGCAGGCATTTTAGGCGCGGCGGCGTTGGCAATGCAGGACGAACTTTAAGCAAGGGGTTTTGTTTTTAGCAAAAACAACCCGATTTTTACCATATGACTACAAAAAACTATATAAAAACAGCAATAATAAAAAGAGGCTTTTGGGTATCACCATTAGAGAAACAGGCGTAGGCGAAAAGCTTACGCCTGTTTTCTTGTCTTTGACGGCAACTCTATTTCGCCTACGTGGGTTAGAAATATTGTTACGCTTCTTTTAGATTCGTTCCGGTATTGAAGACAATAGTGAAAACTTTCGAGCAAAAAATAGAAAGTAATGGTTTAATAGCTAATTTTCCATACCCATACTGGAATTTTTACGAATGGTCGGCGGGAAGCGATAATGGTGATCAGATATCGAGGGAAGAAAGCGATTTTTATCCTCTTCAATACGATCTTATTTTGAATTGCGCGTTTATCTATGCAATCGACTATTATAAAAAGTTATGCGCAATTGTCGGTGAGAGTTACGATTTCGACGATGATGCGATGAAATCTGCCGTAAAAAATACATTTTTCGACGAGGGCAGGGGTCTTTTTAAGGCAACTACCATAGGCGAACCGTATTATACGAGTCTTGGAAATTCGCTTGCTATTCTTTGTGGAATAGCCGGTGAAGAAACAGCCGAAAAACTTGTGTCCGATAAAACCGTAGTGCCGATAACGCTTGCTATGAATACGTTTTTATACGAATCGTTGTTAAAGGTAAACAAGGATAAGTATAAGTCGTTTATATTAAACGATATAGATAAAAAATACTTGAAAATGCTCGAAGCGGGGGCAACTACTTTTTGGGAAACCGAAGAGGGAACGAAATCACTAGCCAACACGGGCAGTTTGTGCCATGGTTGGTCGGCAATGCCCATTTACTATTACGATTTATTAAACGGAAAAGACTATTTCAACGGGACGTTGTAATAAATTAGTTAATGATATAAATTAAATAAATGTATTTAAATTTTTTAAAAGATACAAATGAACAAAGTGTAGCCCACTGCGTCGCAACTCGCCCTTATGGACGCATTGTTCCATAACAAGACGGATACGGTCGTGGCGGAGTATTGAGCTTTCAAAATCAGTCTGAACCCGTTGGAACTTTCCGAGCGCAATGCCGAACTTGACCTGAACAAGCGCGACGAGGTAGTTATCGACGACGGGTTAATCGCAGAAAAAACGGGGATTCGACTATGTTGATAGTCAAATCTCCGTTTTCGTAAGTACGGGTTTGCCGTCTGCGGCGAGAAGCGGCGTTATTGCTTTTTTGCGTTATCATTTTCGTCTGCTTGTAATTTCTTTTCGAGTGCCGCCTGTCTGGCAAGTATTGTATTAACTTTATCGTATAAGGCTTCAATCATAATTTCGGTTTTCAGGTTGACTTTATAGTCGTTTTCAGCCCGTCTGCGGTCTTTTTCTTCCTGACGGTTCTGGCTCATCATGATAAGCGGAGCTTGAATAGCCGCCACGCATGAAAGCACAAGATTAAGCAGTATGAACGGATACGGGTCAAACGCCTTGGTTGCCATTATGATATTCAAAACCATCCAAAGAAAGAGGACTCCGACGAACGAAAAAATGAAAGCCCAGCTCCCTGCGAATTTTGCGATAGCGTCCGCGGCGCGTTGCCCGAGCGTATATTTTTTCTCGCTTTCGGGTTGTACCGAAATTTTGCGGTTTGCCAACAGGGAGAGAACCTCCTCGTCACTCATATCCTGCCGTATATCGTCGAGTACGTCTTTTAACAATTTTCTGTTTTCATTCATAATGCTGATTCCTTTTCCGCTTTAATATTATTTGCTTTTCAGGTGAATGGGGGGAAGTTCAAGGGGAGGCGGTCGCGGCTGCGTTTATTTCGCTAACGGTCGTAACTGCGGATTATTTCTTCCGCTATCACGCGTTTGCTTACGCACCTGTCCATCGCCTGTTTTTCAATGTATCGGTGCGCGTCCGACTCGCTCATTTTAAGCGAGTTTATAAGCGTCCATTTTGCGCGGTTCACGATTTTTATTTCCATCATTTTTTCTTCGAGCGAGACGGTTTTCTTTTCCATTTTGCGAAGTCGTTCCCGCGTTGCCTTAATAAAATCGAGTGCTTGCGTAACGTTTTGCTGCGGCAGGGGTTTTCTTACCGTAAACACGCCGAAATCGCAGACTTTATCGTAAACGTCGTGATAGTTATCGCTCCTAACGAAAAGTAAAACGACTGACGGGCTTCTGTCTGATATATCTATCGCGAACTTTGCCCCGAAGTCGTCGGGAAGGGGCGTATTTATAATAATCAGGTCGTACAGGCGTTCGGCTGTAAGTCTTTGCGCTTCGTTTACGCTTTTTGCGGTTTTAACGGGCGAATAGGTCGATTCGGGTAAAAACTGCATAACGTTTTCCGTAAAGGTTGCGGAGGACGAAACAACGAGAACGCTGTAAACGTGTTCTTTAAAAGCCATAAAATCCTTTGTCGGGTTTAATCGGTATAAGCCGAAATCAACGCTTTCGGCAGGTGTGCTTTAATAAATTCGCTTGCCGCTGCCTTTTGCTTTGCCGCCGCAAACGTTTCGGGAAGTCTTTTATATCGTTTAAGCGATTGTTCGTCCGCTTTATACATATTGAAATCCGCGGGAGCGGGCAATTTTTCGTTGCCGTTAATGCCCTCGATGGCGGAATAAATAATCAGCGCGAAAGCGATATACGGGTTTGCCAGCGGGTCGGGGGAACGAAGCTCCGCGCGTTTATAATCGCCCTCTGCGGCGGGTATCCTTATAAGTTCCGAACGGTTTTCCTTTGACCAGGCGATGAACTTCGGCGCTTTGTTTACGCCTAACCGTTTATAAGAGTTTTCCGAATTATTGAAAAACGCCGTGCAGGCTTCGACTCTGTTTAAGATGCCCGCAATGCAATACGGCATAACGTCCGCGCCGTTTTCAGATTTAACCGAAAAATTGATATGAAAGCCGTTACCCGGTGAATTTTCGACGGGTTTTGCCGAAAAATCGGCGTAAAGCCCGTTTCTGAAAGCGACGGAGCTTACCACTTGACGGAAAGTTATCGCGTCGTCGGCGGCAGTCAGCGCGTCGGCGTATTTAAAGTCGATTTCGTTTTGCCCCGCGCCTTCCTCGTGGTGAGAACTTTCGGGGTAAATGCCCATTTGTTCCAAAGTAAGGCAAATTTCGCGGCGAATGTTCTCGCCCTTATCGTCGGGCGCAACGTCCATATATTCCGCGTTGTCGTAAAGCTCCTCCGTTTTATTTCCCTTTTCGTCCAACTTAAAAAGATAAAACTCCATTTCCGAGCCGAAAGAAAAAGACAAGCTCTTGTTCTCGGCGGCTTTAACCGCGTTTTTAAGGATTAAACGTGAATCGCACTCGAAGGGCGAGCCGTCGGGTCTTTTGACGTCGCAGAACATACGAACGACCCTGCCGTGTTCGGGACGCCATGGCAGAATGGAAAGAGTGGAGGGCACGGGATGCAAAAACAAATCGGAGCTTGCTTCGTCGCCGAATCCTTTTATTGCCGACGCGTCTATCGCGATGCCGGACTTAAACGCCCGTGCAAGCTCGTTATCGGTAATCGACACGTTTTTTTGCTTGCCGAACACGTCGCAAAACGCAAGCTTGATAAACTTTACGTCTTCTTCTTTTACGAATTCCATAACTTCGCTTTCAGAATACATTTTTTGCCTTCCTTTATTTTAATTTCCGACGTACATTTGCTTATACGGGTTTTTGCTGTCGGGTGTAATCTCGGTAAATTTCGCGTTAAGAACCTCGTCGACGTTAAAGCCGAAGCAGTCGCAAAATTCCTTTACGTACGGATAAATTTCGTCTAAAACCTCTTTCGTTGCGGGAGAAACGCGCGCGTTTTT
Source organism: uncultured Eubacteriales bacterium (assembly GCA_958421945.1). Classification (GTDB taxonomy): domain Bacteria; phylum Bacillota; class Clostridia; order Christensenellales; family Borkfalkiaceae; genus UBA1259. Next base: position 260,583 of record CATZMZ010000001.1, read on the forward strand.
CGGAAAAAGAACGTTTTTACAATCGGAACGGAGAAGCATTTTCCCGCCGTGCATACCCGTGCAGGGGAAATTGCCGACGATACTTTTATCGGTGTTCAGCCCCAGAACGATTATAACGCCGCCCGCCTGATATTCGCCCAAAAAGCTTCCGGCAGAACCGCCTATAACGAGCGCGGGGATTTTTTCTTTATAAGCTTTCATATGGATACCCGCGCGGTAACCGGCGTTGCCCTTGACGAAAATTTTGCCGCCGCGCATGGCGTAACCGGCACAGTCCCCGATATTGCCGCGGACGATGATTTCACCGTCGTTCATGGTATCGCCGACGGCGTCCTGCGCGTTGCCGAAAACGTTTATCGTCGCGCCGTTAAGGTACGCCCCCAAAGCGTTCCCCGGCGTTCCTTTTACGGTAATATTCTTATCCGAAAGCCCCGCGCCGATAAAGCGTTGACCTAAACAGTCTGAAATTTCAACGTCATCGTTTGCGGAACGAACGGCATCGTTCAGTTCCTCGAAATTCAAATCCGACGCGTTTATTTTAATCATTATACCACACCTCCGTATTTTTGTAAACGGGTTTTAAATGCTAAAACCCACGTGAAAAGCATTTTTTAAGCGGTTTTCGCTCCGCGTTAGAATCGTTTTTTGTTTTAACTGCGAAAACGTCCGCATAAACGAAGCGTTTTGCCGTCAACGTTTGTTACTCGCCCGCGTGGGAGATACCGAGAATTTCCAACTCTTTCTCGTTAAGACCTATTCCGCGGAGCATCAGGCGGTTGCCGCGCAGAGCTTCAATCGAATTTATGCCCATTCCGCCCATCAATTCTTTTATTTCGTGTTTCCATGCGGTCATAAGGTTTATCAGACGTTGACTGCCGATTTCGGGGTTAAGTCGTTTTACGAGTTCGGGGTTTTGCGTGGCTATGCCCCAGCTGCATTTGCCCGTTTGGCAGCTTCTGCATAAATGGCAGCCGAGCGCGAGGAGAGCAGCCGTCGCTATATAACAAGCGTCCGCGCCCAAAGCGACTGCCTTTACCACGTCCGCCGACGACCTGATGCTGCCGCCGACCACCAGGGAAACGTTGTTTCTTATGCCTTCGTCGCGAAGCCGTTTGTCAACCGCCGCAAGCGCAAGTTCTACGGGAATACCCACGTTGTCCCTTACTCTCGTCGGGGCTGCGCCCGTTCCGCCGCGAAACCCGTCTATCGCGATAACGTCCGCGCCGCTTCTTGCGATTCCGCTCGCGATTGCCGCGATATTATGTACCGCCGCGACCTTAACTATTATCGGTTTTTTGTACGCCGTCGCTTCTTTAAGAGAGTAAACGAGTTGCCGCAGGTCCTCTATCGAATAAATATCGTGATGCGGAGCGGGGGATATTGCGTCCGAACCTTCGGGAATCATTCGGGTTTTTGAAACGTCCCCGACGATTTTCGTTCCGGGGAGATGTCCGCCGATACCGGGTTTTGCGCCCTGACCCATTTTAATTTCAATCGCCTTGCCCGCTTGCAGATAGTTTTCGTGAACGCCGAATCGTCCCGACGCGACCTGCACTATCGTATTGTCGCCGTAAACGTAAAAATCCTCGTGCAAACCGCCTTCGCCCGTGTTGTAAAGAATGCCGAGCGCCTTTGCGGCAAGCGCAAGACTTTTGTGCGCGTTATAGCTTATCGAACCGTAGCTCATAGCCGAAAACATTACGGGCATCGAAAGCTCTAACTGCGGGGGAAGATTGTTTATAAGGTTTCCGTTTTCGTCGCGATTGATTTCGTTCGGTTTTTTGCCGAGAAACACTTTCGTTTCCATAGGCTCACGCAAAGGGTCTATGGACGGATTGGTTACCTGCGACGCGTTGATAAGGATTTTATCCCAGTAAACGGGCAGGGGGTTAGGGTTTCCCATGGACGACAGCAAAACGCCGCCGCTTTCCGCCTGCTTATAAATCTCTTTGACGGTTTGGCTTTGCCAGTTGGCGTTTTCCCTTAAAACGCAGTCGCTTTTAACTATTTTTAAAGCGTGTGCGGGGCAGAACGAAACGCAGCGTTGGCAGTCGACGCATTTGCTTTCGTCCGACAGCATAACGTTGCCGTCGGCGTCGAATCGGTGAACGTCGTTCGGGCATTGCTTTTCGCAAGCTCTGCAACGGGTACAGCGATTTTGATTTCTTACTACTTCGAATTCGGGGTATATATAGCTTATACTCATCAGAATTTACCCTCCTTAACCTTAATTATTACGGGTTCGCCGCCTTGCGGCGCGTAAACGTTTTGCGCGTTGATTTCCATTTTTCTTATTGCCGCTTCCTCGCTTGCGATAAACACTTTGTCCTTATATTCGCCGACCACCATAGAGCGAAGTTTCAGTCTGTCGTTCAAAGCCATAAGTCCGCCGTTAAACCCCAGAACGATTGAAAACGGGCCGGTTATAAGCAGGCTTGAAAACATTGTGCGCAGGTATTTAAGCTTTTCTCTTTCCGTTTCGGGTTTGTTTTCTATCGTCGACCAGAACGGTGCGGCGATAACCGAAGCGGTTTCGGTTAAAGTTAAACCCTGCCGCCTTAAAAGATAGTCTGCGATATAGGTTATAACCTCGGTATCCGTCTGCAAAGTGCATTTATACCCGAACATTTCGATAAAACGGCGGTTAGCGTCGTAAGATGAAATTTCGCCGTTATGAACGACAGTGTAATCCAAAAGCCCGAACGGGTGCGCGCCGCCCCACCAGCCGGGGGTGTTCGTCGGATAGCGCCCGTGCGCCGTCCACAAATATCCCTCGTATTCGTCAAGCTTATAAAATCTTCCCACGTCCTCGGGAAACCCTACCGCTTTAAACGCGCCCATATTTTTCCCGCTCGAAAAGACGTATGCGCCGTTTACCTCGGTGTTTATTTTCATCACGGCGCGCACGACGAATTCCTTTTCGTCGAGCTGCAACGAGCGCAGGAGAGAGGAAAGCGGGGAAACGAAATAACGCATTATGACGGGTTCGTCGGTTATTTCCGGAATTTTCCTCGTCGGAATAAGCTCGGCTTTAACAATCTCGAAATTATCTTTAAGTATTCTTTCGCATTCTTCTATGCGGTACTTATCGCTGAAAAAGATATGGAGCGCGTATTGCTCTTTAAAATCGGGATAGATGCCGTAACCTGCAAAGCCGCCGCCCAAGCCGTTGCTTCTGTCGTGCATGGGGAGCATGCTTTCGATAATTTTTTCGCCCGTGGTTTTGATTCCGTCTTTGGAAATAACCGCCGAAATAGCGCAGCCGGACGGGATTCTTAGCTGACCTTCTTTTTTCATTTAATAACTCCGTTATAATGATTTAAAAACAAAAAACGCGCCCACCGCAGGATAAACCCGCAATGAACGCCTTTGCTCATCGATTGCTTTCATTTTACTCTTATAAACAACGTTTGTCAAATCAATTTCGAAAAAAATCCATAAAAAAATTTTATGGAAAATATAAAAAATTTTTACGTGCAACGATAGAAATTTTGTTGACAAGTTAAAAACAAAGGTCTATAATTGCAGTATAAAATTTGAAAAAAAAGGCAAGGGCGTCTTTTAAGTGAACACTTAAAGGGCGCTTTTTCTTTTTAAATTCTTTTCAAGGAGAAAAATTATGGAAAAAATCACGGAAATCTTCGGCACTAAAGTTTTTGACGACAGAATTATGAAAGCAAGGCTTTCTGCAAAGGTTTATCAGTCGTTGAAAAAGACGATAGACGAAGGCACGGAGCTGGATTTATCGGTGGCGAACGCCGTCGCGGACGCTATGAAAGAGTGGGCGATAGAAAACGGCGCAACGCACTTTACCCACTGGTTTCAGCCGCTTACGGGCATAACCGCCGAAAAACACGACAGCTTTATTTCTCCTGCGCCCGACGGCAGAGTAATAATGGAATTTTCGGGCAAAGAACTGATTAAAGGCGAGCCGGACGCGTCAAGCTTTCCCTCCGGCGGAATTCGCGCAACGTTCGAGGCGCGCGGCTATACAATGTGGGACCCGACCTCTTACGCGTTTATTAAAGATAAAAGCTTGTGTATTCCTACGGCGTTCTGTTCTTACGGCGGCGAAGCTCTCGACAAAAAGACGCCGTTGCTGCGTTCGATGGCTGCGCTTAACAAACAAGCGCTCCGAATCTTAAAACTTTTCGGCAATAACGGCGTTAAACGCGTTACCACCTCGGTCGGATCGGAACAGGAATACTTTTTGGTCGATAAGGAAATGTTTGACAAGAGAAAGGATCTCGTTTATACGGGCAGAACGCTTTTCGGAGCAAAGCCGCCAAAAGGTCAGGAGATGGAGGACCATTATTTCGGCGTAATAAAGCCGAGAGTCGCGGCGTATATGGCGGAGCTTAACGAGGAGCTTTGGAAGCTCGGAATTCTCGCCAAAACCGAGCATAACGAGGTTGCGCCCGCGCAGCACGAGCTTGCGCCCATTTACACGACGACGAACGTTGCGACGGACCAGAACCAACTTACGATGGAGATAATGCAGAAAATCGCGTTAAAGCACGGGCTGTGCTGCTTACTACACGAAAAACCTTTTGCGGGCGTAAACGGCAGCGGCAAGCATAACAACTGGTCGATGACGACCGATACGGGCGTAAACCTTTTATCGCCCGGCGAAACTCCGAGCGAAAACGCGCAGTTTTTGCTTTTCCTTTGCGCGGTTATAAAAGCGGTGGACGATTATCAGGATTTGTTAAGAATTTCGGTCGCAACGGCAGGCAACGATCACAGACTCGGCGCGAACGAAGCTCCGCCCGCAGTCGTTTCGATATTCCTCGGCGACGAACTTACCGCAATTCTCGACGCTATCGAACAGGATAAGCCGTATAAGGGTACGGAAAAAACGACGATTAAGCTCGGCGTGGACGTTCTCCCGAGATTCTCGCGCGATACGACGGACAGGAACAGAACGTCGCCGTTCGCGTTCACGGGCAATAAGTTCGAATTTCGTATGCTCGGCTCGTCAAACAGTATTTCCTGCGCGAACATAATGCTTAACAGCGCGGTCGCGGAAAGTCTTAAAATTTACGCCGACAGGTTGGAAAAGGCTGAGAATTTCGAAACCGCGCTTCACGATATGATAAAAAAGACGATAAAGGACCACAAGCGCATTCTGTTTAACGGCAACGGCTATGACGAAGCCTGGATAAAAGAAGCCGAAAAGCGCGGCTTATTAAACTATAAAACCACGCCCGATTGTATGCCGCACGTGCTTGACGAAAAGAACGTTAAAATGCTTACCGCGCATAAAGTCTTTACCGAAACCGAGCTTAAATCCCGTTGCGAAATTATGCTTGACAATTATTGCAAAACGGTCGTAATCGAGGCTAACACCATGGCGTCTATGGCGAGAACGCAAATTCTCCCCGCGATAGAAGGGTACGTCGGCGAGCTTTCCCGAACGGCTGAAAACAAAGCTAAGGTTTTTGCGGGCGCGTCGTTAGAATACGAAAAATCGACGGTGGAAAAACTCTCGGCGTTGTGCTACGGAATTATGGAAAAAACGGACGAGGTTGAAAGAGAGCTTATTTCGCTTAAAACGGCGGACGGCGTTATTGCAGAAAGCTACGAAATCCGGGATAAGCTGTTGCCGTTGATGGCGGAGCTTCGCGCGGCGGCGGACGTTGCCGAAACCCTGACTTCGTCAAAGTACTGGCCGTTCCCGACCTACGGCGATTTGTTGTTCGGGGTAAAATAAAGTTATTCTGTGTTAAAAAGGTGATTTACTATGTGCGGAATTATGGGGTATTGCGGAAAATACGACGAAAAAACTTTTAAAAAAGGGTTCGGCAAAACTTTGTCGCGCGGGCCCGATATGACGAGGACGGTTAAGGTCGGAAAGGGCGTTTTCGGTTTTCACCGCTTGTCGATTATGGGGTTAAACGAAAAGGGCATGCAGCCTTTCTGCCTTGACGGCAGCTATTCTATAACGAACGGCGAAATTTACAACTTTAAGCCGCTTAAAGCCGAGCTTGTTAAAAAGGGTTATAATTTTGAAAGCGAAAGCGACTGCGAGATTATTTTGCCGCTTTATAAAGAGTACGGTGTTGAAATGTTTAAGCTGTTGGACGCGGAATTCGCGTGCGTTATTTACGACGCCGAATCGGACGAGTTCATTGCCGCGCGCGACCCCGTCGGTATTCGTCCGCTTTATTACGGTTACGATAAAAACGGCGTTATCGTGTTCGCGAGCGAACCGAAAAACCTCGTGGGGTGCGTCGATAAAATTTTGCCTTTTCCGACGGGGCATTACTATAAGGACGGCAAGTTTTATTGCTATAACGATATCGCGAAAAGACAAAAATATTCCGCCGACGGCATAGACGAGGTTTGCAAAAACATAAAAGAAAAGCTTATCGCCGGTGTTAAAAAGCGGCTGGTTGCCGATGCGAAAGTCGGGTTTTTGCTTTCGGGCGGACTTGACAGTTCTCTGGTGTGCGCCATAGCGCAAAAAGAAAGCAAAACGCCTATAAAAACCTTCGCTATCGGTATGGTCGGCGACGCTATCGACTTAAAATACGCGAAGCAGGTTGCCGATTATATAGGCAGCGAACATACCGAATTTTATATGACGAAGGAACAGGTTTTGTCCTCGCTCGAAGAGGTCGTGTATATTCTCGGCACGTTTGACATAACGACTATCCGCGCAAGCATGGGCATGTATCTGCTTTGTAAGGCGATTCACGAAAACACCGATATCCGCGTACTTTTAACGGGTGAGATTTCCGACGAGCTGTTCGGGTATAAATACACCGATTTCGCGCCGAACGCCGAAGAATTCCAGAAGGAAAGCGAAAAGCGGATAAGGGAGCTTCATATGTACGACGTTCTCCGTGCGGACAGGTGCATTTCGGCAAACTCGCTGGAAGCGCGCGTGCCTTTCGGCGATCTTGATTTCGTTAAATACGTTTTATCAGTCAATCCGGAGCTTAAAATTAACAAGTACGGCAAGGGCAAGTACCTTTTAAGAAAAGCTTTCGAGGGCGATTATCTGCCTCACGATATTCTGTACCGCGAAAAGGCGGCGTTTTCGGACGCGGTCGGTCATTCCATGGTGGATTACTTAAAGGAATACGCGGAAACTCTTTACACGGACGAGGAGTTTAACGAAAAACGATTAAAATACGCGCACGCAACGCCTTTTACCAAGGAATCGCTTTTGTATCGCGAATTATTTGAAAAGTATTATAGGGGACAAAGTCAAATGATTGTCGATTTCTGGATGCCGAACAAGGCGTGGCAGGGCTGTAACGTTTCAGACCCTTCCGCAAGGGTGCTTTCAAACTACGGCGCAAGCGGAAAATAAAGCGGAAAAAACGGATAAAGCGGAAAAAATCGGCGACTGCGGCGTCGGGGTAACGCCCCGACGCCGCCCGATAAGATTAAAAGGAGATAAGATAAAATATGGCAAAATACATTTTCGTGACGGGCGGCGTCGTTTCGGGACTCGGCAAAGGAATAACCGCAGCGTCGCTCGGAAGGCTGTTAAAAGCAAGGGGGCTTAAAGTCGCGGCGCAAAAGTTAGACCCGTACATAAACGTCGACCCGGGGACGATGAGTCCTTATCAGCACGGCGAGGTTTACGTTACCGAGGACGGCGCGGAAACCGACCTCGATTTGGGACATTACGAGCGGTTTATCGACGAGGACTTAAACAAATATTCTAATCTTACCACGGGCAAGGTGTACTGGTCGGTGTTAAACAAGGAAAGAAAGGGCGAATATCTCGGACATACCGTTCAGGTGATACCGCATATTACCAACGAGATTAAGGAATTCGTTTATTCGGTCGGCAACCACACCGACGCGGACGTCGTTATAACCGAGATAGGCGGCACTATCGGCGATATGGAATCGCAACCGTTTTTAGAGGCGGCAAGACAAATTTCTTTGGAGGCGGGCAGGGATAATTGCCTGTTTATCCACGTTACGCTCGTGCCGTTTATAAAGGGTTCGGACGAGCATAAGTCCAAGCCGACCCAACATTCGGTTAAGGAATTGCAGGGCATGGGAATTAAACCCGACGTGATAGTTCTCCGTGCCGACGAGCCTTTGGAAAAAGAGATTTTCGATAAAATTTCGCTGTTTTGCAACGTGCCTAAGGACTGCGTAATAGAAAACACCACCTTGCCTAACCTTTACGAAGCCCCGCTTATGCTCGAAAAACAGGGTTTTTCTTCCGTCGTTTGCAGACAGCTGGGATTAAAAACGAAACACCCCGACCTCGCCGAATGGATAGAGTTGGTAAACAGAATAAGAACGAGAAATAAAATCGTCAACGTCGCGCTCGTCGGTAAATACGTTAAACTTCACGACGCGTACCTGTCCGTTGCGGAAGCCCTTAATCACGCGGGGTACGTTTACGGCGCGCGGATAAATATTATCTGGGTAGATTCCGAAAGTTTAACGGAAGAAAACGTTGCCGACGCGCTTAAAGCCGCGGACGGAATAATCGTTCCCGGCGGATTCGGCGGCAGGGGAATAGAAGGCATGATTGCCGCCGTAAAATTCGCACGCGAAAACGGCGTTCCGTTTTTCGGGATATGCCTCGGTATGCAGATAGCGGTTATCGAGTTCGCAAGAAACGTTTTGGGTTATAATGACGCAAATTCAAGGGAGTTTGACGAGAGCTGTAAGCATAAAGTTATCGATTTTATGCAGGGGCAAAGCGAAAAAATAAACAAAGGCGGCACGCTGCGGCTAGGCGCTTATCCGTGCGTTATTAAAAAGGGAACGACGATGGAAAGGCTTTACGGCAAAGCGGAAATCTCCGAACGCCACCGCCATCGGTACGAATTCAATAACGATTATAAAGAAGAATTCGTTAAAGGCGGCTTAACGATAGGCGGCGTTTCTCCCGACGGAAAGTTAGTCGAAACGGTAGAATTATCCGACCGTCCGTTTTACGTCGGCGTGCAATTTCATCCCGAATTCAAGTCAAGACCGAACAAAGCGCACCCGTTATTTAAGGGATTTATACAATCGTCGCTCGAAAAAAAAGAAAAATCGTAAAAAAATATCCTCGCTCGTATAAAGGAGGATATTTAAAACTCTGTTTATCGCCCTGAACGAACGAGGCAACCGTCCGTTTCGTTCGTAATTGATGGTTAGTGGATGTTCCGATAGGTGATTTTGCCGCGGGTTATCGTCGTTTCTACGGCAAATTCACACGTTAATACGCAAAAATCCGCGTCTTTGCCCGCTTTTATCGAGCCTTTCCTGTCAAATACGCCCAAATGCTTCGCGGGGTTCGCCGTCGCGTAGTTTACCGCTTGCGTAAACGGGACGTCCAGCTTTAATACCAGATTTTTCAGCGCGTCGTTCATCTTTAACGTGCTGCCCGCAAGCGCGCCGTTTTCAAGCCGTGCCTCTCCGTTCTTTACTATTACCTTTTGTCCGCCGATTTCGCTTTCGCCGTCGGGCAGGTTTTTCGCGCGCATAGAATCGGTTATAAGTATCAGCTTGTCTTTCGGCTTGTTTTTAACGAGCAGCTTAATCGCGGGGGCGGATAGGTGAATCAGGTCGCATATAGCTTCCGCGTACAATTCGTCCTCTAAAAGCGCGCTTCCAGCAACGCCGATTTCTCTATGATGAATTCCGCGCTGCGCGTTAAACGTATGCGTAACGCAGTCTAAACCGTTTTGTATTGCGGCTTTAATATCGTTATAGCCCGCGTCGGAATGCCCCGCGCTCGGGTGGACGCCTTTCGCCGTAAGCGCGCGCAAAAGTTCGTCCGCGCTGTGCTCCTCGGGGGCAAGGGTCACGAGTTTCACGCTGTTTCCGCTCGCCGCGAAATATTCGTCGAAAACCTGCGGCTTCGGGTCGGAAAGGTATTTAAGCGGTTGCGCGCCGATATGCTTTTCGGAAATAAACGGACCTTCTAAATGCACGCCTAAAATTTCCGCGCCGCCGTCGAAGCTTTCGCCGCCACAGCAGTCGTCACGGCCATTAGGCTGTTTAGCCATATCCATATAGGTTTTAATAGCCGAAAGGGCTTTAAGTATATTATCGCGGCTTTGCGTCATAGTGGTTGCAAGGAAAGAAGTAGTGCCTTCTCTTGCGAGAGCTTTGGAAACGACGGACAGAGCGTCAACCGTGCCGTCCATAACGTCGACGCCGTCCGCGCCGTGGATATGTTCGTCGATAAACCCCGGCAAAACGATATCCCCGTCACGATAGGGAAAAGGCTCGGTAATATCGAGCTTCGTTCCGATTTCCTTTATAACGCCGTTTTCGACCGCTATATCGCAGTTAATAACGCCTTTCCCGTCCACGTATGCCAAAACGTTTTTAAAACCTTTCATAATAACCTCGCGTAAAACATATTTTTTGCATAAACGCCTTATCGAAAGGATTGTAGCATTTTTGCGGAGAAAAGTCAAGGGCGTAAGAGCGGCTGATTAAAACCGATTAAAATATGTTTTCGAGCGTAACCGCAAAAGTTTTGGGGATTTGCTCGGCAAGTTCTCTTAAAACCTCGATTTTAGAGAGTGCGTCCTCCCATTTTTCGTCGCGAACGAGCTTAACCGATTCCGCAAGCCATAAATCTATTTCTTTGATTTCGTTGTGGGGAATAAAAATATGCAGATAGCGTTTTTTATCCAGCCAGTTTTTCTGAACGGCGTAAACGTCGTCTTCAACGGCGGTTTTGTCGTCAACCTTTTCGTAAAGCGTTTCCATAACGACGCTTAATTCTTCAAACTGCCGTTTGGTAAAGTCCGACTCGTAAACCGCAAGACAGCAAAGAAGCAACGCGACCACGATTGTGGAAATAAAAGTTTTTACCATTTTACCATTTAACCCCCTCTTTAAGCGGAAAGCTTAAAATTTTAAACTTTTCGCCCTTTTGCTTTAAGTAAACTCTGCCGTTTCCGTCCAGGGTCATAACCTCCGTGTTTTTTTCGCTTGCGCCGTTTCGTTTCAGGAATTCGGCAAGCTCGGGTTTTTCGACCTGTAAGGACGGAAGATTGCGGGTTACCGTTTTGCCTTCGTTTACGATAAGCACGGGGAGGGAAGTTCCTTTTTGCCGCGGAGAGGACGATTCGAAAACGGAAAGCTTGCCGTTCGACTCGAAAATCGCGTAATCGGCGTCGTCAAGCGAAAAATAACCCGCCGCGCGCATGGCTTCGATCAAGTCCTCCACGTCCATATTGTTTTGTTTCAGTTCGAAAAAATCCACGCCGTTTTTATTTATAACCACGCTCGGCTTGCCCGAAATAACCCGCTTGGCAAAATCGCCGGAACGCTCGATTAAAGATAAAAGCTGATGCAGAATAAACAGCGTGAACACCGCCACGAGTCCGTAAATAAGCGGAATCGAAACGTCCGCCATAGGCACGCACGCAAGGTCGGCAATGATAAGCGTTACGATAAACTCGAACGGTTGCATCTCGCCGATTTGCCGCTTTCCCATAAGCCGCATTACGATTACCAGCGCGATAAAGGTTATAAGCGTTCTGATAAAAATTACCGTCATAACGATAGTGTGAAACGTTTTTTGAAAAATATGCCCGAAATTCGGTTCTGCACTTGACAAGCCGCGGTACGACGTGTTATCATAAACGCATAGAGTAGCAAAGACGCGTTAAGTGTTGCAAAATGGGATGTCGTTTGCAAACGAAAAGAAAACGTTTTATTCTTGCGGTGTCTTTGCGCGTCCGCTATTATCGCGCGGGTGGCGTGTTTTTTTCGGGGCGTAACCCTGTTTTTACAACGCGTTTGCCGCAAAATTTTATCGGTCTCTCTTGTTTATTAAAGGAGACTTTTTTTATGCAATTTCTTTTGTTAAAGACAGAGCCGTTCGACTTTAAAGCCATTTTCGGCAACCTTTCGTCAAGATGGTATTATTACGTCGCGCTTGCGGTTGCGTTCGTCGCACTCGCCTTGTTTTTTATTTTTAAAAAGCAGCCGGAACGCAATAACCTTACCGGAACGCAAAAGCTCGTTTACACCGCGCTGTTTTCGGCGTTGGCGTTCACGGCGAACTATTTTACGATTAAACTAAGCGACGCGTTGCAGCTTTCGTTTATAGCGAGCGTGGGGTTTTTAAGCGGTTATCTTCTTGGCGGAGGTCTGGGTTTCGTCGCCTCGTTCGTGGGGGACTTGCTTTGCGGCATAGTCGCGCCGTTCGGCGCGTATAACCCTATTATCGGCATAGGTTCGGGTTTATGGGGATTTATTCCCGGCGTGATATTTACGTATTTTCGCGGTAACGACGTCGTTAAAACGCTCGTTTCGTTCGTGATTTCTTTTATCGTTTGCTCGTTCGCGGTGAACACGTGGGGGCTGTCGCTTATGTATTCCATGAGCTTTTTAAGTCTGTTAAGTCTTTTGCCCTTTAAGCTTATCACCGTGTCGGTAAACGCCGTGCTGTGCGTCGCGCTTACAGCGGTGCTTCCTCGGGTTTTGCCGGAGGGTAAGTTTAATCTGCATTAAGCGGTTAAACTTTTTACGATAACGTTCTTTCAGGCGCGCTTTGCTTCGGCGCGCCTTTTTTCGTTCTTCGCAGTTTTGGCGTTAAACCCTTTATTACGCTGAAATCCACGAGTCCCAAACCGAAGAAAATCAGCACGGTAAAGAGAGTTAAAACCGCCGCGCAAACGAAGAACGTAAAGGTTGTTCCGAGGTAGGGAAGGAGCATTTTTTCGAGCATCGCGCCGAGAATAACCGCAGGGAGCGTAGCTGCGCACGCCTTAAATAAAAAACGGGTATAGGACGGCTTTTCGGGGCATTGTTTTTTAATAAGCGACAGGTTGAGCACGGTGGTTAAGCCGTAAATGCAGGACAAACCGATTAAAAGCGAATAAATGCCCGTATATCGCGGCAAAAGCCATACGCTTAAAAGCATAAGCGCGCCGCCCGCCGCCGTGATTAAAAGCGACTTTTTTTCTAACCCGATAGAGTTAAGTATGCTCGTGGAAACGGAGGATAAGCCCATAAATACCATTAAAAACGCCGATGCGGACAGAAATTTGCCGCACTCGCTGCTGTTAAACACGATTATGCCGGCTTCCTCGCCGCACACGGTAAACACGGGGATAAAAACGAGGGTTAAAAGCGTGGTGAATCTGATTGCCTTTTCCACGTCCGTTTTAAGGACGCGGTTTTTTTTGCCGTAAAAACTTTCGGAAATTTCGGGCACGAGAACGATTATAAAAGAGCTTATAAGCGTCGTGGGAATTGAAAGTATGGGCATTGCCTGACCGAGCGCCGCGCCGTATAAAATCATGGCTTCCGCGCGTGAGCAGCCCGCCTTGACGAGCTGTAACGGTAAAATAATCGACACCAAGGAAACGGAAAGGGAAGTGGCGGTACGCATAGCCGTTACGGGCGCGGCGGAAACGAAAATCGGTTTTAATTGCCCTTTCGGGTTTTTAAGCTTGTTTTTTCTTATAAAGAAAACGGCGGTAGCGAGCGAAAACGAAAAAATGTAAGACGCAAGCACGGCAACGCTTGCGCGGAAAGCCCCGTCGTAAGCGGTTACCGCGCGATTGATTAAAATTATGCCGACGTTCATCATACAGATTTCTTCAAGCAGTTCTATAACGCTGTACGGCATAAAATCTTTATTACCCCAAAAGACGCCGCGAAGCACCGAATAAAGAGAGGTAAAAACCAGTCCGGGAAGCAAAACGAAAAAGATATTCAGACAGCGTTCGTCCGCGAAAAGAAAGGAGAATTTGTCGCCGAAAACGTAGCATAACGCGCACACGGGCAGCACGGTAACGAGCGTTAAGAGAAGCCCCGCGGTGATAACTTTAAAAACGTTTTCGCTCTGTCGTTCCGATTTATACTTGGTCATTAAGCGAGAAACCGTGATGGGCGTACCCGAACAGCTTGCGATTAACAAAAACGCAAAAACGGATAGCGCGACCTGATACATTCCGACGCCTTCCGCGCCGATCGAACGGGATAAATATATACGATAAACGAAGCCCAAAAACTTCTCGCAAACGGAGAAAACGGTAACGATTGCCACCGTTTTAAAAAACTGTCTCACTAAAAGTCCGCCTTAAATGTTCTTTTTAAAGTATTCTATTCACGCAAGGCGATAAATATAATATCGGTATGAGAAAGTTTTTTTACAGAGTAAAGGACGGCGAGGGACTTAAAGAAATAGCCGCGCGTTACAATCTGTCCGCATACGCGGTAATATACGATAACGAACTGCTCGATGAACCGTCGGCAGGGGACGTGTTGTTTATGCGCGCGTGTGAAAGCGTTTACCGGGTAACCCCTTACGACACGCTTTCGGGGATTGCCGAAAGAACGGGACAAACGGTCACGGAATTAAAAAGAAAAAACGGCAATATTCCGTTCGTGTTTTACGGGATAACGATAAACGTATAAAACAATAAAAGCATCTTAAAACGATATATTGTTTCTCCTTTTTTGCGTAACGCCCTTTCAACTATAAAGATAACGAAAATTTACTCGTTTTTCAAGAATATGCATAAAATTTTTCTTAAAAGGCGCGGTTTTTAAGAAAAATAAGCAAAATTCGCCGTATTTTTGACGGTTAAACGCGCTTTTAGACTGCTTAACCGCCCGTAAATACGCAATATGACAAACAATATATAATAAAGTTAAATTAAAGCATAAAGAAAGTAAAATTTTCAGCGAAAACCCGAACGGAATAAACGCGGCGCGATTTTCATAACCTATAAGGTGAAAGTTTTTTTTAAGTGTTTCAGCGTGTTTTCGGTGTTATGCGGCGCGGTAATCGGCGCGGGTTTTTTATCGGGCGCGGAGCTTATCGTTTTTTTTGGCGCGGATAATTTCGTTTTTCCGCTCGCGCTCGCGGGCGCGTTATTCGCCTGTTGTTTTGCTTGTTTTTTTCTTAACGAAAAATCAGAAGCGGTTGGAATCGCCGTCCGTGCGGACGGCGGATTTTTCGAGACGGCGGGGTACGTTGCGGCGTTTATTTTTTTATCGGGTATGCTTGCCGGGCTTGATGAAACCGCGAATATCGGGTTTTTCCGCAAATTTCCCGCGGTATCCGTTCTTGCTTTAATATTTGCCGTCGTTTATTCGCGCAGGGGCGGAAGGGGACTTGTGCGCTTAAACGTCGTTTTAACGCCCGTTTCCGTCGTTATCGTAAACGCGTTTATAATTCTTGCCGCGATAAACGGGGATTTTGCCGCGCGTGAGAATAACGCCGTCGCGTTTACGGCCAACCGCCTGACGGAGTTAAAAAAATGCGTAAACGCTGCGCTTTACGCGTTTATGAACGTGTTTGCAGCCTCGCCTGCGTTGAAAGTCTTTGCGCGCGAAAAGGATAAAAAGACGCTCGTGCTGTCATCCGCGGCGTTCGGCGCGTACGCTTTCGTTCAGGCTGCGGTTATTCTTTTCGCGATAAGCGGTATGCGGTCGGCAGTTGCGTCCGAAACGCCCGTGCTTGCCGCTTTCGGGAATTCTCGTTACGGATTTTTGCTGCGGGGCGCGGTTTTTCTCGGTATTTTTACGTCTTTTTATTCGTTCTTTTTGCCCGTTTACGACGGGATGAGAAAAAAACGGGGAGAGGTGGCGGCATTCGGCGTTATTTTGGCGGCGTTTATCCTTTCGAGAATAGGCTTTTCCCGCGTGATTTCCCAGCTTTATCCCATCGCGGGCGCGTTCGGATGCGCGTTTTGCGTAAAAAATTTCCTGAACGTATTAAAAAAGCGAAGTATAAAAAACCGAGCGTTAAACGATAATATTTAACGTGGGACGTTTTGAAAGCGCTTAAAGTTAAAGCATTATCGCACTACTCTACGCGTCAGACGATAGCTGATTACGAGAGCCGATTATATTTTTCATAAAAAGCTGTCGGAACGTCTTTAATTAATAAAACGGGAGGGTTTTTATGGCTAAAAAGAAGAACAAAATAAAAAAGCTTACCGAGGAGGAATACGGCAAGTATATTATGGCGTTAAAGGACGAAGTTCCGCCGAAGCCGGTCAGGGAATTGCAAAAATAACCGATTTTTTTGCAAATAAACATACGACGGTTCGGAAAGTTTTACAAAAAAAAGCGTTATCGTCGGTATGATATGCAGCCGCCGCATTTTGCCGCTTGTCGCAAAATGCGGCGCGGTTTTGCGAAAATTTAAACGCAAAAAGGCGCGGAAACGATACGTTTTCGAAAAATTCTTCGATTTTTGTTGCATTCGGGCGTTTTATGTGTTAAAATAACCTTACATGACGAAAAGAGAGATTATATGTTAGAAATCAGAGAAGTTTCAACGAAAAGGCAGCTTAAACTTTTTGCAAAATACCCGCTTAAACTTTACAGAAATTGCCCGTATTACGTTCCGTCTTTAAGGAGCGACGAGCTGAATACCTTTAACCCCAAAAAGAATTTTAACATTAAAAGCAACCCCATAAAAGGTTTTTTGTGCTATAAAAACGGCAAACTCGTCGGCAGAATCGCAGGGCTTGTCAGCAAAGAAGAAAACCAAAAATCCGACGTCGAAAAATTCGTCAGGTTTTCGCGGTTCGAGTGTATTGACGACGAAGAGGTTTTTAAGGCTCTTCTCGGCGCGGTGGAAAAATTCGGCAGGCTTCACGGCGCAAACGTTATTCACGGGCCGTGGGGCTTTAACGATACCGACAGGGAAGGAATGTTGACCTTCGGCTTTAACGAACGCAGTACATACGCCACAAACTATTATTATCCGTATTTTTATAAGCGAATGGAAACGCTCGGCTTTAAGGACGAATCCAAGTGGGAGGAACGTCGTTTTACCATTCCCGATAAGCCTTACGAACGCATTGCCAAGCTTGCCGACATGATTAAAACTAAGTATAATCTTCGCGATATTGCGGACGAGATGAGCGTAAAGGATATCGTAAAAAATTACGGCGACAGCTGGTTCGACGCGCTTAACGACGCTTACGGCGCGCTGGACGGATACATTCCCATTTCGGGCGACGCAAAGAAAAACGTGCTTAAACAGTTCGCCACTATCATAAATCCGCGTTATTTAAGCATTTTGGTTGACGAAAACGACAAGGTGGTGGCGTTCAGTGTGGTGCTTCCGTCTATATGTAAGCCGCTTATTAAGCACAAGGGAAAGCTTTTCCCCACGGGGTTTATAGGAGTCCTGCGTTGCATTAAGCGACCGAGGGAGTTGGAAATGGCTCTTATCGGCATTACAAGCGAATACAAAAACGCCGGTCTTAACGCGATCATGATTACTAAAATCATTAATAACGTTATCGAAGATAAAATCGAAAAAATAGAAAGCAATCCGATGCTGGAAACGAATCTACCCATTTTGCAGCAGTGGAAATTCGCCGATTACGAGATTATCAAAAAAAGGCAAACTTATAAAAAGGAGATAGGCAGTCTTATCCGTTGACCTTCCGAAAAACAACCGTTCGAAATCCCTGCGCGGATTGAGAGAACGGTTTTTTTTATATGGATTATACGGGTTTTTTATGCCAAAAGGTATGCCAAAATCGTTGAAAAACGCGCGCTTTTGTGCTATACTGTATAATGTTGTATTATAATACGGCAAAAATTTTTATTATATTATTTTTCGGGTGCTTTATGGAAAGAACGCAATTAAAGAATATTTTTACAGACGCGGAGGCTCTTAACGGAAAAACCGTTACCGTGTGCGGCTGGGCTAAAACTATCAGAGACAGCAAATCATTCG
Organism: uncultured Eubacteriales bacterium; assembly: GCA_958421945.1. Classification (GTDB taxonomy): domain Bacteria; phylum Bacillota; class Clostridia; order Christensenellales; family Borkfalkiaceae; genus UBA1259. The sequence goes on from CATZMZ010000001.1 coordinate 278,239, forward strand.
GCTTTATCGAATTGAACGACGGCTCGTTTTTCAAAAATTGTCAGGTCGTTTTCGTTCGCGACGAAATCGCTAATTACGACGAAATCGCTAAACAAAACGTCGGCGCGTGCCTTAAAGTCACGGGGACGATCGTACTGACGCCGGAACGCAATCAGCCTTTTGAAATTCACGCCGATTCCGTAGAGGTTCTGGGCGCGTCCTCGCCCGATTACCCGTTACAGAAAAAAAGACATTCGCTCGAATTTTTGCGGACTATTCCGCATCTCCGCCCGAGAACGAATACGTTTAACGCCGTTTTTAAAATCAGAAGCGAGGCGGCTTTCGCTATTCATAAATTCTTTAACGAACGCGGCTTCGTTTACGTGCATACGCCCATCATTACGGGGAGCGATTGCGAAGGCGCGGGCGCGATGTTTCAGGTTACCACGTTGGATTTAAACAACGTGCCTTTTACAAAAGACGGCGCGGTCGATTATTCGCAGGACTTTTTCTCGAAAAAAGCAAGCCTTACCGTTTCCGGTCAGTTAGACGTGGAAAATTTCGCGATGGCTTTTTCTAACGTTTACACGTTCGGTCCGACGTTCCGCGCCGAACACTCTAACACCGTTCGCCACGCCGCGGAATTCTGGATGATTGAACCCGAACTCGCTTTTGCCGACCTTTCCGACGATATGGACTGCGCAGAAGCGATGGTTAAGTTTATTATCGGTTACGTTATGGACACCTGTAAAGAGGAAATCGAGTTTTTAAATAAATTCGTTGATAACGGGCTTACGGACAGGCTTAACAACGTTTTAAACAGCGAGTTTAAGCGCCTTTCTTACACAGAAGCAATCGATATTTTGTTAAAGGTTAAAGACAGATTCGACGCGCCCGTTTACTGGGGGGTGGATTTGCAAAGCGAACACGAAAGATATATTACCGAAGAAGTTTTCAAAAAACCCGTGTTCCTTACCGATTATCCCAAGGAAATAAAAGCGTTTTATATGCGCCTTAACGATGATGGTAAAACGGTTGCCGCAAGCGACCTGCTCGTCCCCGGTATCGGCGAACTTATCGGCGGCAGTCAAAGGGAAGAACGTATCGACGTTCTCGAAAAAAGAATGGAAGAATGCGGCTTAAATAAAGACGATTACAGCTATTATCTCGATTTAAGAAAATACGGCGGCGTTACGCATTCCGGCTTCGGTTTAGGCTTTGAAAGAATGATTATGTACCTCACCGGAATAAGCAATATCAGGGACGTGTTGCCCTTCCCGCGGACTTTCGGCTCTTTATAACGTGTATAGCGGCGCGCCTTGCGGCTACGGGGCTGTTCGCCCTTTTGTTGTAAGCAACTTGTTGCAAAGTTTTTGTCATTGACTGTTGCCGCATTAAGTCTTTACTCGTAATAACGTGATGTCAGGAAATAAAAAACGCAGCGACTTGTGGTTATAACAAGGGGAAATTTTCGGTTTATGTTTGATTTTGAAAGGATAGAAAGCATTATAGGTTATACTTTTAAGGATAAAGCGTTGCTTAAACGCTGTTTTACCCACGCCTCCTTTTCTAACGAGCATAGAAACTGTCCCGATAACGAGCGGCTGGAATTCTTCGGCGATTCTATCGTCAAATTTATCGAGTCGGAATATCTGTACGAATTTTTGCGCGGGGACGAGGGAATGCTTACCGCGTTAAGGCAAAAAATCGAGAATAACGCGTTTTTTCTTAAAGCAATAACCGATTCCGGTCTTGACGAATTCGTGCTTATGGGGAACGGTCAGGCGAAAAACGCGCAGCACGACGAAAAGCTTTATTCAAGCATATTCGAGGCGTTGGTTGCGGGGATTTATCTCGACGGCGGACTTGACGAGGCAAAAAAGTTCGTTAAAAAAAAGGTTATCGCCGAATACGAGCGTTTTGAAAATGCGGACGCACTCGGTTCGGTCGAAAAGGATTTTAAAACCGCGTTGCAGGAATTAGCGCAAAAGAGCAAGCTCGGCGACGTCGTTTACGAAACGCTCGATAAAAGCGGACCGGACCACAAGCCCGTGTATCGCGTATCGGTGGCGTTAAACGGGAAAATACTTGCGGAGGGCGCGGGCGGCAGTAAAAAAATTGCCGAAACCGCCGCGGCAAAAACCGCGCTTTCAATATTAAAAAATCAGGACGGTAGCAAACTGTGAATTTTGAAAAAGTCGAACTGTACGGGTTTAAATCTTTCGCGGACAAAGCGGAGATTAAATTCGGTAACGGAATAACGGGGATAGTCGGTCCTAACGGCTGCGGAAAATCCAACGTCGCGGACGCGATTCGCTGGGTTCTCGGCGAGCAGTCCGCAAAGAGTCTGCGCGGTTCTAACATGCAAGACGTTATTTTTGCGGGGACGCAAAACCGTAAATCACTTTCTTATTGCGAAGTATCGCTTTATTTCGATAACAGCAATAAGATGTTCAGCATAGATTATAACGAAGTGATAATTACCCGCAAGCTTTTTCGTAGCGGCGAAAGCGAATATTTTATCAACAAGCAGCCGGCAAGGCTTAAAGATATCGTGGATTTGCTTCACGAATGCGGCATAGGCAAAGAGGGTTACACCATTATCGGTCAGGGTAAAGTAGAGGAAATTATGTCCGCCAAGCCCGAGGACCGCCGTATGATTTTCGAGGAAGCGACCGGCATTGCAAAGTTTAAAACCCGCAAGGTCGAATCTGAAAGAAAGCTTGACCGCACTCACGAAAACCTCGTTCGGTATATAGACATTATTTCCGAAATCGAAAATCAGCTCGGCCCGCTCGAAAGACAGGCGGAAAAGGCAAGGGAATTCAACGAGTTGTCCGAACAGCTTAAATTTCACGAACTGAACACCTACATCGCAAAGGTTGACGGCGTAGAAACCGCGAAAGGCAAAATTCACGAAAAAATCAAGGGTATTAACGAGCAGACGGCGTTAAGGCAAAGCGAAATGAACGACGCCCAAATCGAATACGATTCGATTTTTTCGGATATTTCCGCCACCGACGAACGACTGAAAAAACTTAACGACGAGCTTTTGGAAAAACGCGTCGGTATGGAAAAGGCTTCGGGCGATAAGCGGCTTTTCGAACAACGTATATCCTTTTTCGAAGGGCAAATCGAGCGCGCGGAGCAGGAAATCAAGAATAACGAGCAGTTGTCTGCAGAATGCGAAGCGAGCGTTGCGCAAAACGAGAAAGAGCTTTTCGAGTCGAAAAACAAGCTTAACAAACTTTCGGCACAGGCGGACGATTTGAATAAGCGTTACGTGGGATTGTCGCAAAAAATCGCGCTGGGCGAGGAGCTTGCGCAACAAAACCAAAAGAAAATTATCGAATCCATAGAAACGCTTTCGGATTTTAAGATGAGCGAGGGTGCGGCATCGATAGAAAAACGCAACCTAACCGAAAAGCTTGAGGAACTTAACGCGAGAATCGCGGAGCTTTCCGCCAAACGAGAGGCGGAATTTTCCGAAAAGGAATCCGTTGATAAGTCTATCGACGAGCTTGACCGCAGCATTTTCGATTGCAAAAACCGCATCGAACAGAAGGAAGAAGAGGTAAGAAACGGCAACGAACGGGTCGCTGCGGAGGATAACAAGATTTATTCGGTGAACTCCGTTATTACCACGCTCGTTACGAAAGACGGGTTTTATCGCGGATTGAAGGAGAATTACGAGGGGTATTCCGCGTCCGTTAAGGTTTTGATGAACAGGGCGAAAGAAAACGCCGAAATCAGGCGCAGAATCAAGGGCGTCGTTGCAGAGCTTATTAAAAGCGACAAAAAATACGACGTGGCTTTGGAAACCGCGCTTGCCGCGGCGGCGCAAAACGTCGTTACGTCAGACCCCGACGACGCGCGTTACTTAATCGAATATCTTAAAACGAACAAGCTCGGCAGGGTTACCTTTTTGCCCGTTTCGTCGGTAAGACCGAGGGTTCAGTCCTCGGACGTTACTGCGGCGTTAAGGGAAAGAGGCGCGCTCGGCGTGGCAAACAAGCTCGTGACTTACGACGCGCAGTTCGAGAACGTTATTTCCAACCTGCTCGGAAACACGCTGATTGTCGATACGCTCGAAAACGCCACCGCAATCGCCAAAAAGTATAGGTTTGCCTTTAAAATGGTTACGCTTGACGGGGACGTGTTCTCGACGCAAGGCGCAATGACGGGCGGTTCGCGCAGGCAGGACGCGCCGGGGCTTCTTTCGGGCGATAGAAAAATAGAGGATAACGCCGCGCTTCTCGCCGCCAAACGCGAGGAAATGCAAGCGTTAAAGGACGGCAAGGCTAAGCTCGAAGAAAAGCGCGACAAGGCTTTCGAAGAATTAGGGATTCTTAACGACGTTTGCAACGAAAAACGCCGTCAGCTTGCCAGCGAACGCGAAAAACAGTCTGCAATCGAAAAAACATTGTCGGAGCTTGGCAGGGAAATCGAAAACATTTCAGAGCTTGCGGAAGAGGTCAATAAACGGCTTTTAAAAACCTCCGAAAGCATCGCGAGCATTTCGCAGGGCGGACAAAAAATCAAAGAGGCGCAGGAAAAAGCGACTTCCTCCGCCGACAAGCACCAGCAGGAATACGACGCGCTTAAAAAACAACGCGACGAGCTTTCGGAACAATCCACCCTTTTGCAGGTCGAAATTACCGAGCTTAAAGCGAGAATCGGCTCGATTACTATGGACGACGAAAGGTTGCGCGCGTCTATTAAAGAATTCAAAGACGCTAACGAACGCTTAAAGGAAAGCAACGAAAACGCCGCGGTTATGATTGAACAGTTAAAGCGCGACGAGGAAAAGGTTACTTTAAGCAAGGAAGAGCAGGAGCATATCAATTCCATAAGGGAGCAAATCGACAAAGCGGACGAGTATAAATCCGCGCTTCGCGACAAGCTTAACAAAAACGGCGAAAAACGCGACTCTCTTACCGAACAGCTTAACGTGCTTTCCGAGAAAAAACACCGCGAAGAAATCGAGCTTGCCAAAATCGATTCCGACCTCGAAAATATGGGCAATAATATATTAGAGGATTATCAGGAAACTTACGAGACCGCCGTTAAATTCAGACAGGACGGTTACGACGCGGCGTTCGGCGAGGCGGAAATTGCAAAAATCAGAAGGAAACGTTCCGCGCTCGGCGCGATTAACGCCACCGCTATCGACGAAAGCAAAGCCCTTCGCGAGCGTTACGAAGAAATGACGATGCAAAAAGAGGACCTCGAAAAAGCCGAACGCGACCTTAAAGAGGCAATCGAGAAAATCAAGAGCGAAATGCTTACGCAATTCGACGAGGGATTTAAAACGATAAGCGAAAATTTCCAGAAAATCTTTAAGGAATTATTCGGCGGCGGCAGGGCTATGTTGGAGCTTGATTATTCTCAGGTAGACGACAAGCTCGAAGCGGGTATAGAAATCGTTGCCGAACCGCCGGGAAAGAAACTGCAAAAACTTTCATTGCTTTCGGGCGGAGAAAAGGCGCTTACCGCCATCGCAATTTTGTTCTCGATATTAAAGCTTCGTCCTATGCCGTTCTGCGTGCTTGACGAAATAGAAGCTGCGCTTGACGAAGCCAACGTCGACAGATTCGCGAGATATTTAAAGAAATTCTCCGAGGAAACGCAGTTTATCGTTATCACGCACAGAAAGCCCACGATGGAGCTTGCGGACGCGTTATTCGGCGTTACCATGCAGGAAAAGGGCGTCAGCAAAACGGTATCCGTTAAGCTTTCCGACGTTGAAAAAATAGAAAACGACATGCTTGCGTAACACTTGTGCGGGCTGCTGAACGATACCCGACGTAAAGCGTTGATTGTTAAACGAAAGCGCGGGTTTTAATCAGGGATTATATTAATATTATGGGATTTTTCGGTAAATTAAAAAGCGTTCTGTCTAAAACGAGAGACGGCATAGCTAAAAAATTAAACGAGCTTTTCGCTAAAAACAAGCTCGGCGACGAGTTTTACGAAGATTTAGAGGATATTCTTATTTCCTCGGACGTTTCGGTTTCTACCGCAATGGAAATTATCGACGAAATTAAGGATACCGCCGTTAAGGAAAAGTGCAAGGATAAAGATTACGTTATTCGGCTGCTTAAAGACGAGCTTTTCGATACGCTTAACTATGCGGACAAATTGCAAATTAAAACGCCTGCCGTTATTATGGTTATCGGCGTAAACGGTGTGGGAAAAACTACCAGCATCGGCAAGCTTGCCAACAAATTCGTTAAGGAAGGCAAAAGCGTTACCATTGCCGCGGCGGACACTTTCCGCGCCGCCGCTGCCGACCAGCTTACCGTTTGGGCGGACAGGGCAAAAGTGAGAATTATAAAACACGCGGAGGGGGCGGACGCTTCGGCGGTTGTTTTCGACGCGATTTCTTCCGCGAAAGCCAAAAATACCGACGTGTTGATTATCGATACGGCGGGGCGGTTCCACGTTAAAGCCAACCTTATGGAAGAGCTTAAAAAAATGGATAGAGTTATCAGGCGTGAATACCCGACGGCTAACTATTATAAACTTATCGTTTTAGACGCAACCACGGGGCAGAACGCTTCCTCGCAAGTACAGACTTTTAACGAGGCGGTCGGCATTGACGGTATAATATTAACCAAGCTTGACGGCACTGCAAAGGGCGGATTTATCGTTTCCCTTTCTTACGAGGCGGAAATCCCCGTTTGTTTTGTCGGCACGGGTGAAAAAATCGACGATTTAGAGGACTTCGACGCGCGCGAATTTATAGAAGCCATGTTTTAAGAACCCTAAATTTAGCACGAAAGCATAATTAAACCTACTATTTTAATACTGAATTTTAACGATACGAACCTATACGGGGGCGGCGAATTTTCGCCGCCCCCGTTTTGTAGTATCTTTTAGCTAAAAACACACGCGACAAAAATTTTTTAAATTATTTTCTTTTTAAGCGTCGTAAAGTACTTTTCAAACGGCGTTTCGGGTGTTACAATGCCCGCGATTTCCGAATTAACCGTGAGGAGTAAAAGGTGAGAGAGCTTGTCGAACGAATTAAAATTATAGAAAACGAAATTCGCCGCCGTGCGGACGGTAACGCGCTTTCTAAATATAATACGGGCGAAAAGGTCCACGAAAAGCAGTTGGCGTTCCACAAATGTCCCAAGAAAAACAGGTGGGTGTTCGGCGGCAACCGAAGCGGCAAAACCGAGTGCGGCGCGGTCGAGGCGGTCTATATGGCGCGCGGAATTCACCCGTATCGCGAAAACCGCAAAAACGTGTTCGGTTGGGTGGTTTCTTTATCTTCGCAGGTTCAAAGGGACGTCGCGCAGGCTAAAATTCTGCATTACCTCGACCCGCGTTGGATTGACGACGTTATTATGAGTTCGGGTAAAAGAGAAAGTCCCGAATTCGGCGTTATCGACCAGTTAAGGATAAAAAACGTTTTCGGCGGAGTTTCGACGATAGGGTTTAAGTCGTGCGATCAGGGCAGAGAGAAATTTCAAGGCAGTTCGCTCGATTTCGTGTGGTTTGACGAAGAACCGCCGCAGGATATTTACGAAGAATGCCGCATGCGCGTGCTGGATAGATGCGGCGATATTTTCGGCACGATGACTCCGCTTAAAGGGCTTACGTTTATTTACGACGAAATTTATCTGAACGCTAACGCGCAAGACGAGGTGTGGTACGAGTTTATGGAATGGGCGGACAATCCGTACCTTAACGAAAAGGAGATAAACACGCTTACCAAAGCGTTGTCGGCGGAGCAGCTCGAAACGAGGCGTTACGGGCGGTTTAAGAGTGCGTCGGGGTTAGTGTATCCCGAATTCGACGAGAACGTCCACGTTATCGACCCGTTTCCCGTGCCGCGCGAATGGCAGGATATCGTTTCCATCGACCCCGGGCTTAACAATCCGCTTGCGGCTAACTGGTACTGCGTCGATTACGACGGAACGGTTTACGTCGTTGCGGAGCATTTCGAAGCGGAACGCGATATAAAATATCACGCCGAAAAAATAAGGCAAATAAGCGATTCGCTCGGGTGGAAGCGAGATTCGTACGGCAGGATTTCCGCACTTATCGATTCGGCGGCTAACCAAAAAACGCTTGCCGCGACGAGGTCGGTAACGGAGCTTTTCACAGACGAGGGTATCGCGGTTAATCCCAACGTAAACAAGGATTTATTCAGCGGAATAGAACGGGTGAAAGGTTATCTTTCGCCCGTAAACGGGAAGCCGCGGTTATACGTTTTCAAAAACTGCGTCAACCTTATCCGCGAGCTGAAAAATTATCGCTTCGGGAACGGCGACGCGCCGAGAAAAACCGACGACCACGCTCTCGACGCGCTGCGTTATTATATAATGACGAAGCCTTCGCGCTCCTCGCCCGTTAAGGAGAAAAACGAAATCCAAAAAGATAAGGAGAGATTGTTCAGAATAATACTTAATGAAAGAAAACGTTTTAAATGACGGCAAGGTTAAAGCCGCTCTCGTGAAAAAGGCACTCGGTTACGACGCAACCGAAATCGTCGAGGAATACGTAACCTGCGACGAGGGCGACGTTAAGCTTTCCAAAAAAAAGGTAACCAAAAAGAACGTTCCGCCGGATATGACCGCGCTTAAAATGCTTATCGAGGAAGACAGCGCGCCCGTTTTCGAAATGTCCGACGAGGAACTGCAAGCCGAAATGAACAGACTTTTACTTCTGCTTGAAAAAACGAATAAAAAAAAGGAGAATAAAATTGAAAAAACCCCCGACGGTTTTGAACAAAAACCAAAAAAACGAAAAAGACAAGTTTAAGGAGGACTTAATCGCGGACGTTAAAGCGGATTTTGCCGACAGACGCGCCGCCCGCCGCGAAATCGAGCGACAGTGGGAGCTTAATATGAATTTCATATCGGGCAATCAGTATTGCGGCGTAAACGCTCGCGGCGACCTTCAAAACGAGGACAGGGAATATTTCTGGCAGGGCAGAGAGGTTTATAACCATATCGCGCCCGTTATCGAATCGCGGCTTGCGCGGTTTTCGCGCGTGTCGCCCGTGTTTTCCGTCCGACCGAGAACTGACGACGACGAGGACGTGAACGGCGCGAATCTTGCCGAAAAACTACTCGTTTCGGCGTTCGAAAAATACGACCTCGACTCGCTCGTAAAAAAAGTTTCCGTGTGGAGCGAAACGTGCGGAACGGGCTTTTACAAGGTTATTTGGGATAACGACGGCGGCAACGTCGTAGGCGAGGCGAACGGAATCCCCGTGTATGAGGGCGACGTTAAAATCATAGCCGTTTCCCCGTTTGAAATTTTCCCCGACAGCATTTATAACGAGGAGCTTGACGAGTGTTTCAGCGTAATCCACGCGAGGGCTGTACCCATCCGCGAAATCCGCGAAAGGTACGGCGTATCTGTTGCGGGCGAAAACGTGGACGTGTATAAGTTATCCACGGACGGGACACGCGGCGAAAGCTGCGTTTCGGCATTGAAGAACGCGGCGGTCGTTATCGAAAAATACGAAAAACCCTCTTCGGAATTCCCGAACGGCAGGCTTATCACCGTCGCGGGCGACGAGCTTTTGTATTACGGCGAGCTGCCTTATATTAACGGCAAAAACGGCACGAGAAGCTTTCCTTTCGTAAAGCAGGACTGTTTAAAAAAGGCGGGTTCGTTTTTCGGCGGAAGCATAACCGAGCGGTTAATACCCGTACAGCGCGCGTTCAACGCGGTTAAAAACCGCAAGCACGAATTTCTCAACCGCCTTTCGATGGGGATAATGAAGGTCGAGGACGGCTCGGTGGACGTGGACGATTTAGAGTCGGAGGGTTTGCCTCCGGGAAAAGTTCTCGTTTACAGGCAAGGTTCTGCCGCGCCTGAAATGTTAAGCGGAATGAATATGCCGTCAGATTTTAACGACGAAGAAGAAAGGCTTTTGTCGGAATTCGTCACGATAAGCGGCGTCGCGGAGGTTTCTTCCTCGATGTCTAACGCGCACGTTACCAGCGGTACTGCGCTTGAAATTCTTGTCGAGCAGGATAACGAACGACTTATAGTTTCGGCGGAAACGATAAGAAAATGTTATCTCGAAATCGCAAAGCAGACAATAAGGCTGTACTCGCAGTTTTCGGGCGGGTTAAGGGCGATAAAAATCCGCGATTCGTTCAATAAAACGCGCGTGATTTACGCAAACAAAACCGCGCTCGGCTCGGACGACGTGTATCTTGAAAACGAGAACGAGCTGTTATATTCGCACAGTCAGAAAAAAGAAATGATATTTAAGCTGTACCAGAGCGGATTGCTTACCGACGAATCGGGAAAGCTTCGCCCCGCGACCAAAGAAAAGGTGCTTTCGCTGTTAGGCTATAAGGATTTGGACTATCAGAAAGGCGTATCCGAAATGCAGAGCGAAAAAGCTCAACGCGAAAACGCCATTGTCAGACAGCGCGAGCTTCATATCGAAGAGCCGGACGACGACAAAATACACGCGGACGAGCATATACGTTATATTTTAAGCGAATACGAGGAGCTTGACGAAAACGAAAAGAAAAGGCTTTTCGCGCATCTTAAAGAACACAAGGACAGATTAAAACAAAACGCAAACTACGCGACGGCGGAAGTCGGCGCGAGTAAATAAAAAGGAGAATATCGAATTATGGAAAATCTTAACGTTGAACAAACGCAAACGGACACGGCGCACCCCGCGGAGGCGGAATCGGTTGTCGGCGCGCAGACCGAAAACGTCTCATACGGGAAGTTTAAGGACGCAGCCGCGCTGTTAAAAGCGTATAATTCCTTGCAGGCTGAATTTACCAAACGCTGTCAGCGGCTAAAAGAATTAGAGGTAGCGTCCGCCGCCGACAAGGCAGCCGCGGAAAACCCCGCCGCCCCGACGGAAGCAGCTCCGGCAGAAGTGCGAGGTATAACCGACGAGGAGAAAGAAAATTTCCTCAGAGACTACCTTAAAACCGTGCTGGACGCGAAGCCGAAAGCGATAGTTTTAGACGGCGGAGGCGTGGGCATAAAAACCCCTTCCGCCAAGCCGTCCACGGTAGAGGCTGCCGGAAAACTCGCAAAAGAGTTTTTCGGTTAATCTTTGCCGCAGGAAGGTGTTGCCCGTTAAAACCGTAAAAGCGGCTTTGACGCGGTGAAATTTTCGGGGAAACACCTCGAAAATAAACGAAAAACAACAAAAATAATAAAACCAACAAAACAATAATAACAGGAGAATTATTATGGCAGTAAATTTAACAAACGCCGACAAGGCGTTAAAAACCTATTATCTCGACGCGCTCTCGAAACAGCTTGACGAAGTGTCGCCCTTTTACGCGATGATAAAGAAAACGTCCAACAACGTTTTCGGCAAAGAGGTTAAGCAGCTCGTCAGTTTCGGTATTAACGGCGGAATCGGCGCGGGAACGGAAGAGGGTAGTCTGCCCGCTTCAAACGGCAACAAATATCAGGAGTTTACCTCCACGCTTAAAAACCTTTACGGCACGATAGAAATTACCGATAAAGCGATAAGGGCGTCCGAAAACAACGCGGGCGCGTTCGTAAATCTTTTGAACGCCGAAATGGACGGACTAGTTAAAGCGGGCGCGTTTAACCTCGGCAGAATGTTGTTCGGCGACGGTTCGGGCAAAATCGCCACCGTTACGAGCATTACCAAAGGAATCGTCGTGGTTGACAGCGTTCAGAATCTTAAAGAGGGCATGCTCGTCGATTTCAGGGCAGCCGATACGGGCGCGATTCTCGAAGGCTTCGGCGGCAGGGAAATAGAGATAGTCGACAGGATTTCCGTAGCGATTAAGATAAGCGGCACTGCGCCCACTTCGACCACCGTTCCCGAAAATTCCATCATAACGGTACAAGGTTCTTACAACAACGAAATAACCGGTCTCGGTGCGATTTTCGGAACTTCGCCCACCCTTTACGGCGTTTCCAAAGCGACCAACCTGTGGCTTTCGCCGCAAATTACGAACAACGTCGGGAATATTTCCGAAATCGCCATGCAGAAAGCTCTCGATAAAATCGAAGAATACGGCGGCGAGGCATGCGATATAATCGTGTGTTCCTGGGGTGTTCGCCGCGCGCTTATCAAGCTTTTAGCGACGAATAAACGCGTTCTCGACACCATGGAACTTGCCGGCGGATATAAGGCGTTAAGCTTTAACGGTATCCCCGTTGTTGCGGACAGATTCTGTCCCAAAGGGAACATGTATTTCCTTAACACCAAGGACTTTACTTTAAATCAGCTTTGCGACTGGCAATGGCTCACTTCTGACGACGGAAGCGTGTTAAAGCAGGTTGCGGGCAAGCCCGTGTATACCGCCACGCTCGTTAAATACGCAGAACTTCTTTGTTCTCGTCCGTACGCGCAGGGCTTGCTTAAAGACATTGCCGAAGAATAATAACGTTATCGGCGACTGAAAATTTTTCTTATCGCAGCAGTTTCGCCGAACGCCGTTCGCGGCGTTCGGCGATATTTTTTAAGCGCAAATTAAAGGAGGAATAAAATATGACCGTAAAAGAAACGATTAAGCTTGCCGCCATGCTTACGGGCGACGAGGCGGTGTCGAACGCGCTCGACCAAACTCAAACGACGAGCGACAAAGACGTTCTGGCGCGAATAGACCTTTTAACGAAGCTTTGCAATTTAGTTGTAAACGAGCTTTCGGCAAGCTATATCCCGTTAAAAACCACGCAGAACTTCAACACGTCCGACGGTAAAATCAAGTACGCCGACTTAAATGAAAACGCGGTTAAGATAACGGGCGTTTACGACGGCTACGGCAACAAACTCGCGCATACTTTATATAACGAATATCTCACTACCGCGCGCGGCGTGGTAACCGTCGAATACGCTTATACCCCCGCAAACAAAGGGCTTACCGACCAAATCGGCTATACCGCAAGGGAGATGTCGGTTTCCGTTCTCGCTTACGGCGTTGCGGCGGAATTTTGCCTTACGCAAGGCAGGTTTGACGAAGCCGTTATATGGCGCAAACGTTATTCGTCGGGCATAGAGGGGTTTTGTCTGCCCGAAAACAAACGGATTAAAAGGAGAGGGTGGCTATGAAAACCAAGCCTTACGTTTTCCGCAATCAAACGGTTAAGGAAAAGACAGCTTTGTTTTTCGATAAAAAACTAAAATTCGCACACCCCGTCGCTTTTAACAAAGTTTGCGACGTTCGCATGCCGACGGGCGCAACGGCGATAAAACCCTATTACGTCGGCGGAAGGCGGCTGTTTTATTGTACCGATAAAAAGGTTTACGAGCAGACCGCTTACGGGGTATTGCAACTATCGGACGCGATTTTTACCGCCGCGCCGGATATTATCGAGATAACTTTCGGCGGCGAGAAAAAGCTTCTGCTCGTGTCGGACGATAAAAGCGTAATCGAAGGAAATGACGTAACCGAAAGGAACGTTCCGCGCGGCGACTGTTACGCGGTTTATAAGGGTATGCTTTTTTCGGCGAAGGGCAGAACGCTAAGGTTTTCCGCACCCTTCGATTTTACCGAATTTTCCGTGGGGTTAAAACTCGGCGGATATTTCGAAACGGACGAGGCTTCGGGCGAAATCGTTTATATGTGCGAGCTGGACGGCAGGCTTTGTCTGCTGTGCAAAAACGGGCTTGTATTCATTTCCGCGGACGGCGAAAGAACCGATTATTCGGCGGAAAAGGCGTACACGGGTTATATCGACGCACTTAAAAACAGCGGCGTTAAAATCGGCGAACAACTGTATTTTGTTTCAAACGGAATGCTCGCAAGGTACGGCAAAACGTTAAAACTTTACGCCCTTCCGAAAGAAGCGCACATATCGTCCGCCGAAACGGCGAGAACGGTAAACGGCTTTTACCTGTTGCCTTTTTCGGACGGTGCGGGTCGGCTGTTGTGCGCCCGTTCGGGCGATGAAGCGCACGCGTTCGTTGCGGACGCGCAAAGCGGAATTTCGGCAAGCGGAGCGGCGTATCTTTGCGAAAACGGTTGTCGCATAAACGACGCCAAAAACGAGCTTTATAAGGTTTCGCTCGACGAAAAAACGTGTATTCATTACGTAAAAACCGACCTCGACAAATGCGCGTTAAAACGCGTTGTCGGCATTTGCGTGCATAATGCGAACGGCGCGACGCTTAACGTAAAAGGGGATTTCGGCGAAAAAACCTTTACAATCGGCAAAGAATGCGAGCGAACGTTTTGCGATTTAAGCTCGTATCTTTACGAGTTCACGCTGTCGGGAGCGAGCGAGGACGCGCAGCTGATAGTTAAATATTTAATCACGGGAGGAAGATAGGGAAGAAAATGGAATTTACTTTACCCACGACCAAGGCTGAAATGCTTGCAACTCTTCAAGACATTTACAGCTATTACAGAATAACCAAACAAGGCTTTACGCCAACTGTGCTGAGCGAGTTAATCCTGAACGATATGGTGATAACGGAGCTTTCCGACGACGAGATAAACGAAAAGGCGAATAAGCTCGTTAAAGCCAAGCACGAACGCGAAACGGCGGAGCTTAAAAAGTCCATTAAGGAAAAGATAACCGCCCTGAACGCGAAAAAAACCGCCGTAACCGAAAACTCTGCCGCGCTTATTTTAAGCATTAACGCCGCTTACGAAAAAAGCGAGGCGAAAGTGGAGCGTGAAGCTGTAAAAAAGGGCTTTGCGCAGTCAAACGTCGTAATCGATAAGCTTGCGGAACTCGAAGCCAAGCGTAACGCGGAAATTTCGGCGGCAACCGGCGCGAAAAATACGGCGTTGTCCGAAATAGACGCGGAAATCGCCGCGCTTAACACCTCGCTGACGGGCGCGGATACGTATTATTCGGACATTCACGCAGACGAGGTTGCGGCAAAGGCGAGCGAGCTTAAAGACGCGCAGAACAAGGATAAACGAGAGGTGTTCAGGTACAACAACGAGCTTTCGGAAAAACGTCAGAAATACGCTAACAGAATTAAAGAGATAAATATGAATTATCAGCTTAAATTTATGGAGATAAAAAGCACGAGTTTTACGAAAGAGCAGCTTTTCGAAATGGGGTATTTTAAGGACGTAACCACGTGTATATGTGCGTATTACGACCTTATGGACGCCACGGACGCATACACCGAAATTACCAACGAAAGCTCGCTGATTTTTTTCCTAGACGATTACTATCCGGACGTCGTGTATATGTATAAAATGCGCATGTCGCAAACCACAAGCTGATTTGCGGCTAAATTAAACGCAACGTCGGTTAATCGGCATCGTGACGGCGGCGCGTGGCGAAAAGCCTCGCGCCGCCGTTCTTTTTATAGCATAAGTTTTAAGATAATATCAAAAAATTAAAACCCATATTCCGAAAAACGTTGTGTAAACACCGCAAAAACACGAAGCAAGCGCGAAAAAAGCGACGCTCGCTAAACTATGATAATAAAAAATAGTCAAAATCCCGAAAAAACGTAAAAAACCGAAAAAACGGGGTTAAAACGCTTTGCAATATTCAAACGGTGTGGTAAAATATTAAAGCGTAAAAAAACACACTCGGTAAATGCGCGCTTTCGTGTCGGCGAAAATCTTTCAATCGTCGATGTTGCGCGGCAAAAATTTATCGGGGAGGAAAACGGAGGAATTTTTTATGGCAGTTATCACTATGAAACAGCTCCTTGAAACGGGAGTGCATTTCGGTCACCAGACAAGACGTTGGAATCCGAAAATGAAGAAGTACATTTACGGCGAAAGAAACGGTATTCATATCGTCAACCTCGAACAAACCGTAAAACTCATCGAAGAGGACGTTTATCCGTTCGTCGTTGAGGAAGTCAAAAAAGGCAAGTCCGTGCTTTTCGTCGGGACGAAAAAACAGGCGCAGGACGCTATCAAAGAAGAAGCGGAACGTTGCGGTCAGTTTTATATCAATTCCAGATGGCTCGGCGGCACGCTTACAAACTTTAAGACCATTCGTTCCAGAATCGACAGACTTAATAAGCTTAACAATATGGAAAAAATGGGAGAGTTCGAGCTTCTGCCTAAAAAAGAGGTTATGAAGCTTAAAGCCGAAAGGGAGAAATTAGAAACAAACCTCGGCGGCATCAAGGATATGAGAACGCTTCCCGGCGTTATGTTCATCGTCGACCCCGATCAGGAAGACATCGCGGTTATGGAAGCGAGAAAGCTTCACATTCCCATCGTGGCGATTACCGACACTAACTGCGATCCCGATTTAATCGACCACGTTATTCCCGGCAACGACGACGCAATCCGCGCGATTAAGCTGATTTCGTCCGTTATCGCCGACGCGGTTATCGAAGCTAATCAGGGCGAGGAATTCAAAAAGGACGGCGACGAAGAACCCGTTGCCGAAGATCAGGAAGCGACTATTGAAGCGGCAGCGGAGGTTTCCGCCGAAGCAGTTGCAGCCGACGAAGCGGAATAAGCCGAATAATTCAAGGAGGAATATATTATTATGTTTTCAGGAAGCGACGTAATCGCTCTTCGCCAAAAAACTGGCGCAGGCGTTTTGGATTGCAAAAAAGCATTGACGGAAACTAACGGCGATATGGAAAAGGCCGTTGACTATTTAAGAGAAAAGGGTGTCGCTACGGCGGCTAAAAAGGCGTCGAGGATTGCTGCGGAGGGTATCGTAGCGGCGAAGGTCGAAGGAAACATCGGCGTTCTCGTCGAAGTAAACTGCGAAACCGACTTCGTTGCCAAGGGCGACCAGTATAAAGCGTTCGTAAACGACGTTGCGGAATACGTGCTTAAAAACGACGTTAAGGACGTGGAGGCTCTTATCGAGGCGAAGAAGAACGAGACGATTGAGGCAACCGCTAAAATCGGCGAAAAAATCGCTATTCGTCGTTTTGATAAATTTGCCGCGGAAAACGGCGTTATCGAAAGCTATATTCACATGGGCGGAAAGGTCGGCGTTTTAGTTGAAATCGACGGCTGCACCTGTGACGTTGCGAAAGAGCTTGCTCACGACGTTGCGTTACAAATCGCGGCGTCAAAGCCCCTTTACATTAAACCCGAGGAAGTTCCCGCAGAGGTTATCGAACACGAAAAGGAAATTCTTATCGCGCAGATTAAAAACGACCCGAAGCTTGCAAACAAGCCCCAGCAAATTATTGAAAAGATGGTCGAGGGCAAGGTCGGCAAGTATTACGACGAAAACTGCTTGTTAAAGCAGGCTTTCGTTAAAGACCCGTCGACTACTATCGAAAAGGTTGTTAAAGATTACTGCAACAAGACGGGCAAGACGCTTTCTATAGCAAGATTTACCCGTTTCGAAATGGGCGAAGGCTTGGAAAAGAGAAACGAGGATTTTGCCGCCGAAGTTGCCGCGCAAATGAAGAAATAACCCCATAAAAACGAAATTGTGAATTTATAAATTACAGTTGACCGAACCGCATTTTTATGCGGTTCGGTTTTTATTTGTCGTGCTGAAAACCGCCGATTTTGCGCGGTAATTCGCAAAAAAGCCGCTTTTTTTTGCGAAAGTCCGACAAATTTTTAATCCCGTGCGCCTGCTGCAAAAAGTCAGGTCGAGAATCATAGTTAGTCCGAAAAATTAAAACGTGTAAAAATCGGGCGAAAACCTTTACTTTAATCTTTTGTTGTGGTATACTTTAATAAAGAATAAAAAGACGGGGCAAAAAGTCCCCGAAATTTCGGAGGAACGTTATGGATTACAAACAAACTTTAATGTGGAAAGAAATCAATGAAACGCCGAAAATTTTTGGCGAAATTCAGTCGGTGAACGCGGACGTGATGAAAGAGCTTGTGTCTGCAATCAAAGCAAGCAAAGCGACTAACTTCGTCGCCGCCGCAAGGGGAACGAGCGACCATGCGCTTATCTTTTTCAAGTATCTTTTGGAAATCAATTCAAACTACACCGTCGGCTTGTCCGCACCCAGCGTAGTTACGTTATATAAAGGCAAAATCGATTATTCAAACAGCATTGTTATCGGTTGCAGCCAAAGCGGAAAAGCGGCGGACGTTCTCGAAGTGCTTAAAAGGGGCAACGAACAGGGCGCGATTACCATAGGCGTTACCAACGATAAAGAAAGCCCTATCGCAAAGGAGGCAAAATTCCACCTTTACTGCGATTGCGGCGAAGAAAAGAGCGTTGCCGCGACAAAAACGTTCAGCGCGCAGCTGTATTTGCTTTTGTGGCTTGCCGCGGAGCTTGCGCGTAAAAAAGACGACCTTGACGAGCTTAAAAATCTTAAAGCCGATCTCGAAACGGTTATTCCGCAAATCGACGAGCTTACCACCGTTTATGCGGATAAGTTTAAGAATATGAAGAGCGGCTTCGTGCTTTCCCGCGGGTTGACGTATGCAATCGCTTTGGAATCCACCCTTAAATTGCAGGAAACCTGCTATATTCAGATGAAAGGCTATCCGGGAAGCGATTTCTATCACGGTCCTATGGCAATGGTAAACGAGGAAACGCCCGTAATCATTTATTGCGCAAAGAATAACGGCGACGAAGAAATGCAAAGTCTCGTCCGCGCCGACCAGATTAAGCTTATCGAAAAAATGTTAAGCCTTAACGCGCCCGTTCTTCTCGTTACCAACGATTGCGTTTTAACGGGTAAATTCCCCAAGTGCAACGACGCGCTCATCAATTTTAGCGTTCCCGAGGAAATAATGATGTTCGCATTCGCGCTGTTCGCGCAGATGTTCGCTTGCAAAATCTCCTGCGGCATCGGCAACAACCCCGACGCACCCAGGGCGTTAAAGAAGGTTACCATCACGAAATAAACCAAAATTTGCGAAAATAAGCCTGAAAAAAAGTAATAAGCTTAATGCGCAGCATATTATAATCTGCAACGTGCTTGTCACCTCGTTTTTGGGTTAGTTTTTAGTCGGGTTTCGTTTAACTAAAACACGGCGCGCGGTCGAAATTTTCGACCGCGCGCCGTTTTGATTTTTTATCGGGCGTATAATTGTTAAGATTTTCGTTATTTAAGTTGTTTAAAGACCGGCGTTACGGTTTTTTCGCCTTGAACTTTTCCCGGATTAGCCGACCAACAAATTATTTTTTTAATCTTTTAAGCAAATAGGGGAACGCTTTTTCAAATTCCACGCCGTAAAAATTATGCTGCGGGTTCGCAATCGTTTCTTTTATGCTTTCCACAGTATAGTCAACGGCAATCGCAGCGGCGTCGGGAACGGTTTTCCCGCTTGCCAACGCGCCGCAAAACGCGCTTGCGTAAACGTCGCCCGTGCCGTGGAAATTAACGGGCAGATATTCCCTTACGTAATAAAAATATTCGTTCTTTTTCTTGTCGTAGCCGTATGCGCCGAGCGTTTTTCCGTCAAACGTTACACCCGTTAAAATAGCGGTGTTGCAGCCGAGCGCGACTAGTTTGTTTAACAAGTCTTTAATATACGCCTCGTCGTAACCTTCGCCAACGTAGGGGATACCGAGCATAAACGCCGCTTCGGTTAAATTCGGAAGGATAATGTCGGCTTTACCGCACAGACCTGCCATGGCGGCGGCAAATTCGGTATCGAAGCCCGCGTAAAGCTTACCGTTATCCGCCATAGCGGGGTCGACGATAATAAAGCTTTCGGGTGTTTTAAACTGCGCGAAGATATCGGCAACGACGTCAATTTGCCTGATAGAACCGAGATAACCCGTATAAATGCCGTCAAAGGTAATATTTTCCTCTTTCCACTTGTCGGCAATGCCTTTCATATCGTCGGTCAAATCCCTGAACGTCCAGCTTTTGAACTGCGTATGATTTGAAAGCACCGCGGTGGGCATAATCGCCGTTTCTACGCCGCACGCCGAAATAATCGGAAGCGCGACGGTAAGCGAGCATTTTCCCACGCAGGAAACGTCTTGAATGGTTAAAATTCTTTTCATAAGTTATCCTCGTTTAATTTATTGTTTTTGTTATAATCGAACACCTCGTCGAACAGTTCCAGTTTGCTTTTTTTAAGAACGGAAGAAACGATTGAGGGGGTAGTGTTCGGCATTATTCTCATAAAAAAGCTCATAGCTCGTCCGTCCTTACCCATAACGATGCGTTTTTTGCGTTTGGAAAGCCCCTTAACGATTTTGGCGGCGGCTTTTTCGGCGGGCATCATCAGCTTTTGAATAAGCTTGTTTTCTTTGTCAACGACGGACATTCTGTGCAGAATATTCGTTTTGATAAACCCGGGGTAAATCCCCGCGACGTAAATTCGCTTTTTATAATCCTGAATAAGCGTTTCGGTGAATCCTTTGACGGCGTATTTCACCGCGCAGTAAAGACTTTCTCCGACGACGGGGCAAATGCCCGCAGCGCTTGAAACGTTGGCAAGGAGCGGCGCGTCCGACTTTTTAATAAGCGGCAAAAGCGTTTTCGTGGCAAAACAAACGGAAAGGAAGTCCGTCTTAACGATTTCGAGAATTTCCTCGTCCGAATACTTATCGAACCTCGCGAAGGGCAGCATAAAGCCCGCGTTATTGATTAAGCCGTCGGGGAAAATCTCGTTTTTAACGAGATACTCGTAAAATTGCGCCCATTTTTCGCGGTCGGTAACGTCAAACAGCTGATAGGAAAAGTTTTCGGCGTTGCGTTTAAGCGTTTTAATCGCGGAGAGAACTTTTTCCTCGTTCCGCGCGATGCCGATGACCTTACAGTCGTATTTTTCCACGAGAATTTTCGCAACGTTAAAGCCGATTCCGCCGCTCGCGCCGGTAATAACAAACGTTTTCCCCTTTAAGACGTATCTTGACATAAATATTCTCCCTTTTCTATTACCTATATATTCTACCATAAAACCTCTTTAAATAAAACGCTCAGAACGTATTTTTTAAATAATATCAGAAAATTTTTCGATAAAACCCGAAAACGGTGAAAAAGCGTTGTCAAATCGACGCGAACGGCATAAAAACGCGACGTCGCGGCAACGAAAAAGGCGCGAAGGGCAAGAATAGCGATCGCAACGGCAACGAAAAAGCGGCAAGAAGCGGCGGAGCGGAGGCAAAGGCAAAGCTTTTATTTTTTTATAGGGCGTAAGAGTTGAAATTTACCGTAGATTATGGTAAAATATTTAATATGACTAACGTGAACGAATTGCTTAAAAAACTTAACGAAGAACAAATCAAACCCGTACTCGACACCGAGGGCGCGGTTTTGGTTATTGCGGGCGCAGGGAGCGGAAAAACCCGCGTTTTAACCACCCGCATAGCTTATCTTATAGGCGAAAAAGGCGTTAAGCCTTACGAAATCGCCGCGATAACTTTTACCAACAAGGCAGCGGGCGAAATGAAGGACAGGCTTTCCGCGCTCGTGGGGGATATAAGCGAAATGTGGGTTTCCACCTTTCACAGTATGTGCGTGCGTATTCTTCGTCGCGACGCGGACAAAATCGGTTACGATACTAATTTTACCATTTACGACGAAACGGATAAGGACAAAGTTTTAAAGCGCGTTTTCGAAAATCTCGGTTACGATGCGGAAAAGTTGTTAAAACCTGCCAAAAATGCTATTTCGGCGGCTAAAAACGAGTGTCAAAGCCCCGATAGCTTTAAAGCCGCAAACTACGGGTTAAGATTTGCGCAGGAAATTTATAACGTTTATAAGGAATACGAAAACGAACTTGCGCGCTCCAACGCGTTCGATTTCGACGATTTGCTGTTCAAAACTTACGAATTGTTTTGCGAAAAGCCGGAGGTTGCGGACTATTATTCGCGCAAATTCAAATATATACACATAGACGAATTTCAGGACACCAACAAAGTTCAGTTTGCTTTGGCGCAGCGGCTTGCCACGACGCACGGCAATATTTTCGTCGTGGGCGATGACGACCAAAGCATTTACGGTTGGCGCGGAGCAAAAATCGAGAACATTCTTTCTTTTGACGACGTTTATCGCGGAGCAAAAGTTTATAAATTAGAACAAAACTACCGTTCCACCAAAAAGATTTTAAGCCTTGCGAACTGCATTATCGCGAACAACACGGGGCGCAGACCAAAGGAATTATGGACGGAAAACGGGGACGGTGCGAGAATAGAAACGTTCGTCGGCACGGACGAAAACAACGAGGCGACCTACGCCGCGATACAGATAAAAAACCTGATGGCGCGTTATCCCGACTTAAAATATAAGGATTTCGCCGTGTTTATGCGGTTAAACGCCCTTTCGCGCGCTTACGAGCAGGAATTTACAAAATACAATATCCCGTATCGCATTTTCGGCGGTTTCCGATTCTTCGAGCGCAAGGAAATAAAGGACGTTTTGTCATATCTTAAAATTATCAGCAACCCGTCCGACGACGAGGCGTTTTTAAGAAGCGTGGCATTTCCGAAACGCGGAATCGGCGACAAAACTCTGCGCGAGCTTCGCGAATACGCGGCAGGCGCGGGGCTGTCCTTATACGCCGCCGCAGAAAGGGTGGATTTTACGGGGATAAGCTCCGCCGCAAAGACCAAGCTTTTTAATTTTAAGCTCCTTCTCGACGAGTTTAAGGCGTATTCGGAGAATCATTCCGTTGCGGAAACAATCGAACACGTGCTTGACGCAACCGGTTTTAACGAGCAGTTCGCCGAAAAAACGGAAGAAAACACGTCGAGATTATATAACGTCAGCGAGCTTGTCAACTCTGCCGACCAGTTTGCGAAAGAAAACCGGGGTTCTAACCTTGCCGATTATCTAAATTCAGTTACGCTATCGTCGGACACGGACGACATAAACGAGGATAACGCCGTTACCATCGCCACCATTCACGCTGTTAAAGGGCTTGAATATAATTGCGTGTTCATATCGGGGCTTGACGAGAAAATTTTGCCTATTTCACGCAGTTCGGGCGACGACGCCGAACAGGAAGAGGAACGCAGGCTTATGTACGTTGCGGTTACCCGCGCGCGCGAACGGCTGTATCTTACGCGCGCAACGAGCAGGTATTTATATGGTAAAAGAGAGTATATGCTTCAATCTAAATTTTTAGACGAGGCGAAGCCCGTGTTAAATCCGTCCGCAGCCACAAATAATTTCGCTGATTCGTCAAACGCGTTCGGCGGAAATACATCCCGTTACGGGGGCGAATCGCGTTACGGCAGTTACGGCGGCTATGGCAGTGATTCCCACGGCGATTATTCCGAATCACGGGGCGGCGGCTCGGGCGGGTATTCTTCCACCTACGCGCGCAACTTTTTAACGGGAAATAAACCCAAACCGATTGCAAAGTCCGCCTCGTCCGATTATAAAGACGGAATGAAGGTCAGACATGCAAAATTCGGCGAAGGCACTGTTATAAACGTTAAAGGCGAAGGGGATAATAAATTAGTTACCGTAGCGTTTAAGGGGGTAGGGATTAAGCAGTTGTCCGTTAAATACGCACCTTTAGAGCGCGTATAGCGGCACGTCTTGCGAGCTACGGGGCTGTCAGCCCTTTGGTTGTATACTAACTTGAATGTGCTTGCCCGACGATCGCGCCTGTTGCCGCAACCCGCACCAACGGAGATGTTCTTCCGTTTTCCGTCAAGGTTTCGGAATGGAAAGGAAACGGAAAATCCCCAAAAAACTTTTGTTTACACCCCGTAAAAAGGAGTATTTTATTATGACGATGAGAGAAATGGTAGACCTTTTGAATAAGTACGCAAGGGAATACTACGTTCTGGACGCGCCGACCGTTTCGGATAAAGAATACGACGAGTTATACGATAAGCTCGTTAAGACCGAAAAGGAAACGGGCGTGGTTTTGTTCGATTCTCCGACCAAAAGAGTGGGCGGAGAGCCTATTTCCGCATTCAAAAAGCATAAACATATAGAGCGGCTTTACAGCCTTGATAAAGCCACCACCGAAGAGGAGCTTTACGCGTTCGATAAGCGCATCAACAAAAGCGGCGACGAAATCGTTTACACGGTGGAATACAAATTCGACGGGCTTACCATTTGCATAACTTACGATAAGGGCAAATTCGTGCGGGCGACCACGCGTGGCAACGGCGTCGAGGGGGAGGACGTTACGGCGCAGGTTTTAACGATTAAAAGCTTTCCGCTTGCGATAGATTATCAAGGCACGCTCGAAGTGCAGGGCGAGGCAATAATCAGACTTTCGGTGCTGAAAAAATACAACGAAACCGCGGAAGAACCGCTTAAAAACGCGCGCAACGCGGTTGCGGGCGCGATAAGAAATCTCGACCCCAAAATCACCGAAAAAAGAAAGCCCGAAATAATGTTTTACAACGTAAACTATATGTCGGACGGAGCGTTGAACACGCAGACGGAATGTGTGGAATTTTTAAGAAAACACGGCTTTAAGGTCCACCCGTTCCTACGTGTTTGCAATGGGATAGAAGAGGCGATTTCCGCCATAAACGAGGTGGAAATTTCGCGTAAACAGCTTGATATTCTTACCGACGGCGCAGTGGTTAAGGTCAACGATTTCGCTTTAAGAAAAGCCCTAGGCGCGACGGATAAATTTCCGCGGTGGGCGATAGCGTTCAAGTTCGAGGCGGAGGAGGTTACCACGCTGTTAAACGAGGTCGTGTGGCAGGTGGGCAGAACGGGAAAGCTTACGCCGCTCGGTATCGTGTCGCCCGTAACTCTCGGCGGAGCGACGGTCGGCAAAGCCACGCTTAACAATTACGGGGATATTCAGCGAAAAAAGGTTATGCTCGGCGCGAGAGTGCTTATTCGCCGCAGTAACGAAGTTATACCCGAAATTCTCGGCACGACGGAAACGACCGAGGACTGCAAGCAAATAGTTAAGCCTGTCGTTTGCCCGTATTGCGGAAGCGAGCTGAAAGAAATCGGCGCGAATTTGTTTTGTCCGAACGAGAGCTGCCGCCCGCGCGTCATAGCAAGGCTTTCAAATTTCGCGTGCAAAAACGGTATGAATATCGACGGTTTTTCCGAGAAGACCGCGGCGCTTTTATTCGACGAATTCGGCGTTAAAGCTTTTTCCGAGCTGTATTCGTTAGATAGGGAGAAAGTACTATCGCTCGATGGGTTTAAGGAGGCGAAAACGGAAAATTTATTCACCGCGATTGAAAACTCAAAAGACGTATCTCTTGCGAATTTTATTTTCGCGCTCGGCATAGACAACGTAGGCAAAAAAACCGCGAAAGACCTTGCCGAACACTATAAAACCCTGTCCGCGCTTATTTCCGCAAGCAAAGAAAGTCTTTTAGATATAGACGACGTGGGCGAAGTTGTTGCCGATTGCGTGGCGGGGTACTTTGCGAATGGCGAAAACCTGTCGGAAATAGAAAATCTTATCGCTTCGGGGGTTAAGGTAAAGGATTTTACCGAACAAAAGCGCGGCGGCGCGTTTTCGGGCGAAAAGGTCGTTTTAACGGGAACGCTTATCGACTTTAAGCGAGACGAGGCGGCGCGGCTAATCGAATCGCTCGGCGGCGAAGTGACGGGTTCGGTATCGAAAAACACGACTATGGTTCTTGCCGGCGAGGCTGCGGGGAGCAAGCTTGACAAGGCTAAATCGCTCGGAATAAAAATTATAGACGAGGAAACGTTTAAAAAGCTATTAAATACTTGATTAAAACGCGCGTTTGTGATAAAATATTTTAAATATACGAGTAAAAATCGGAGAAGCTGCTGATGTATAGTATGACAGGTTACGGCAAAGCGGAATACGTAAGCGACTGGATAGAGCTTACCGTGGAGATTAAGACGGTGAATAACCGCACGCTGGATTTCAATCTTAAAGCACCGCGCGCGTTCGCGGCGATAGAAACGCAAATCCGCAAGCTCGTATCCGAAAGCGTTAAACGCGGCAGAGCGGATATGTTCGTTAATTTTTCCGATAAACGCGAAAAAGCGGTGAAGCTTAACGTGGATTTAAACAGGGCGGCGGAATATTACGCCGCAGGTAAGGCCGTTGCGGACCGTTTGGGGATAGATAACGACGTAACCGTTTCTTTCCTGCTTAAATGTCCGGACGTAACGGGCGACGCGTCCGAAACGGATATAGCGGAGCTGGAAGAGATTATTCTTTCCACGGTTAAAGCGGCTTGCGAAAGACTTAACGAAATGCGCAGGGCGGAAGGTGAAAAGCTCGTTTCCGACATGCTCGGCAGAATGGACGTCATAAAAGCCCTTCGCGATAAAATCGCCCTTCGCGCGCCGATGGTTGCGGCGGAATACAAGGCAAAGCTTAAAGCTCGCATAGAGGAGGCTCTTGCGGACGTTAAATACGACGAGGCGCGGTTGCTTAACGAAGTCGCGTTTTATACGGACAGGGTTAATATCGACGAGGAACTGACGCGGCTTGATTCGCATATAAATCAGTTCAGAAGCGTTATCGGCACGGAGGGCGCAGGTAAAAAACTTGATTTTTTAATGCAGGAGTTTAACCGCGAAGCGAACACCGTCTGTTCGAAATCCAACGATATCGAAGTTACGGGTCTTGCGCTGTCGCTTAAAAATGAGATAGAAAAGGTCAGAGAACAGGTACAGAATTTAGAGTAAGGTAAAAGCGTATGAGGAACATTTTGGTCGTAATATCCGGACCGTCCGGCGTCGGGAAAGGCACTATTGCGAAAAAAATCGTTGAAACCGATTCTAATTTCGCGTTAAGCGTTTCCTGTACAACTCGCGCGCCGAGAAAGGGCGAAGTTGACGGCGTGGACTACTTTTTTATAACGAGGGAACAGTTTAAAAACAAGCTCGACGAGGGCGGTTTTCTTGAATATTCGGAGCATTTCGGCAACGATTACGGTACACCGCGCGATTTCGTTATGGAAAAGCTCGGGAAGCAAGACGTTATGCTGGAAATCGACGTAAACGGCGGGCTTAACGTTAAAAAAGCGTATAAAGACGCTGTGCTTATTATGATTCTGCCCCCCTCGTTGGAGGAGCTTAAACACAGGCTCGTTTCCCGCAATACCGAATCGGAAGCGCAAATCAACGAAAGGATAGCCCGCATCGCTTACGAAACGGGCAAAAAAGAGCTTTACGATTACGCGGTTGTAAACGACACTTTAGATAAAGCGTTAAACGCCGTACGCGAAATCATTAAAAAAGAAAAAAACAAAACCGTTTAGAAATAAAGTAAAAATCACGGTGAAAAATATAAAAAATACAGCAAAAAGGAGATTAAAAATGATACATAAACCGCCTATCGACGAATTAGCGAGCAAAATAGGTTCAAAATACGCGCTTTGCGTCATCGCAAGCAAACGCGCAAGACAGCTTATGGAGCAGGCGCAAAATCAAGGGCTTTCTGAACTTCCCGGCAACGAAAAACCGTTATCGGTCGCCGCGCAGGAAATTTACGACGGCAAGCTTATCGCCACGAACGACTGACGAATAGGCGTTCAACCGAGAGGGGGAACGCCTTTTTGCTTTTTATCCTTTCCCGCGCGAACGGGGCGGCTATCGTACTGCCGACGTTGACAGAAAGCGTTTTACGGGAATTTTTCAGTATTCAATAGTTATTATCAGATGTTTGCGGAAGTCATAGTTGACGTCGCGCACGGCGACGTGGACAGAATATTCGAATATAACGCGGATAACTGCGACGGTGTTTTCGTCGGCAGCAGAGTCGTTGTGCCTTTCGGTCGATATTCCGTCGAGGGCTTCGTGATGAAGCTTAAAGAAAAAAGCGACTTCCCGCCCGAAAAAATCAAGCCGATTGAACGCGTATTAGAGGACATACCCGCGCTTACCGAAGAAACCTTAAAGCTTTCGGAATTTATCGTTAAAAGCTGTTACGTTACCCGCGCCGCCGCGCTAAGGCTTTTTTTGCCCGCGGAAATGCGCAAAGGTCGCGTGCGCGAGCAATTCAGAAAATATGTCAGACTTTCGGACGACGCGAACGTGGAAGCGGTCGTGGCAGGGCTTAAAAAAACCGCGGTACGGCAAAGGGATTTGCTTTATTTCCTCGAAGAAAACGGCAAGAGTGCTTTAACGGAAATCAGCGAAAAATTCGGCGCGTCCGCCGTTAAAGCGTTGATTAACAAGGGTTTTGCGAGTGTTTCGGAAGAAAAAATCCTGCGTTCGCCGTATAAAGAGTTATCCGCCCGCGGCAAAACGGTCAACCTTACTCCTTCGCAGAGACGCGCAGCGGACGGCATCGAAAACTGCACTCAAACGGTAAGCCTTGTTTACGGCGTTACGGGTTCGGGCAAAACAGAGGTGTATTTAGAGCTTATCGACAGAGCGATTAAAAAGGGAAAAACCGCGATAATGCTTGTTCCGGAAATATCGCTTACTCCGCAAATGTTAAGACAGCTTCGCGCACGGTTCGGCGAAACCGCGGCGATTTTACATAGCGGGTTATCGTCCGGCGAACGGTTCGACGAGTGGTGGCGATTAAGAATGGGCGACGCAAAAATCGCAATCGGCGCGAGAAGCGCGATATTCGCCCCGCTTGAAAACGTCGGCATAATCGTTATCGACGAGGAGCATGACGGCAGTTATCAAAGCGAATCGTCGCCGAGATACGTTACCGAGGACGTTGCAAAATTCCGCGCGGAACTGAACGGCGCAAAGCTCGTTTTAGGCAGCGCGACGCCCTCAGTCGAAAGTTTTATGCGTGCGAAAACGGGCGAGTATAATCTGGTCGAACTGCCCGACAGAATCAACAAAAAACCGCTTCCCGTGGTAGACGTGGTCGATATGCGCAAGGAAGTCAGAAGGGGGAACAATTCGCCTTTTTCATTCGCGCTTAAAGACGAAATAGAAAACTGCCTTAAACACGGCAATCAGGCGTTGATATTTCTTAATCAGCGCGGTTATTCTAAAACGGTTGTCTGCACCGAATGCGGACACGTACAGAAATGTTCCGCGTGCGACGTCGCGCTGACCTATCATAAAGAGGACGAGTCGCTTCTGTGCCATTATTGCGGCGCGAAATATAAAATGATAACCGCCTGTACGGAGTGCGGAAGCCCTTACGTAAGGTACGGCGGCTTCGGCACGGAACGCGTGGTTATGGAGTTGAAAAAACTATTTCCGCAGGCGCGGATTTTAAGAATGGACAGAGATACCACGCAAACGAAAGAAGGGCATTTTAAGATTTTATCCGAATTTGCCGCGCGTAAAGCGGATATTCTCGTAGGAACGCAAATGATAGCGAAGGGACACGATTTCCCGTTCGTAACGCTCGTCGGAATACTCGACGCGGACATGAGCCTGCATTTTTCCGATTACCGAAGCGGCGAAAGAACGTTTCAGTTAATAACGCAGGTTGCGGGGCGTTCCGGGCGTGCGGAAAACGCTGGTACGGTCGTGCTGCAAACCTATTCGCCGGAACATCCAGTTTTAACGCGCGCGATAAATTACGATTACGTCGGGTTTTACGAGCATGAAATTTCGGTGAGGAAAGCTACGGGTTTTCCGCCGTTTGCGGACATAGTGCGCGTGCTTATCAGCAGCGAAAACGACGAAGCCGCGCTTACGGCAACCAGATCCGTTTACGAGGAATTAAGCGCGGTGCGGACGGCAAACGCAAAGGAATTTTTATTTTTCGGGTGTATGAAAGCCCCGCTTAAAAAATTGCAGGGCAAATTCAGGTATCAGGTGCTTATGCGTATTAAATCGGGTAACCGCGCGTTGATTGACGAGGTGTATTCGGTAAGCGCGAAGTACGACGGCAAAACCGTCGGCGCGTATATGGAAATTAATCCCAACAACCTGACTTAACTATTTAAAAATTCAGCGTTTTAAACGCGTTACGGATTATAACGAAAGACGTTATCGACGAAAGAAATCTTCGGCAAAGCGTCTGTTCGGCAATTATACTAATATTAACATTTTTGCGGTTTTATAGGTGAAAATTATGGCATTGAGAAATATAATTCAGCTTGGCGACCCCGTTTTAAGAAAAAAGAGCTTTGAAGTTACCGAGTTTGGTGAAAAAACTGACGCACTCCTCGACGATTTGAAAGACACGCTCGCGGCGGCGGGCGGCGTGGGACTTGCTGCTCCGCAGGTCGGCGTTTTAAGGCGTATTTTTATCGTCGATTATGATGGTAATTTTTACGAGTGTATAAACCCCGTCATTACCGAGCGAAAGGGTAAAGCGGAGGACACGGAAGGGTGTTTATCCGTTCGCGGCAGGTACGGCGTCGTCGAACGCCCGACTAAAATCACCGTTAAATTTCAGGACAGGCGCGGCAAGCACGTTACTATGAAAATCCAAGGGTATCTCGCGCGCATTTTTTGCCACGAATACGACCATCTGGACGGGATTTTATACGTCGATATCGCTAAAACCGTGGAGGACGAGAGAGCGTGAAAGTCGTTTTTTTAGGCACGCCCGATTTTGCGGTTAAACCGCTCCTTGCGCTGTTGAATTATAAAAACGCTGAAGTTATCGGCGTGGTTTGCAACCCCGATAAACCGGTCGGCAGAAAACGCGTGTTAACCCCGCCGCCCGTAAAAAGCCTTGCCGTAGAACGCGGCTTACCCGTCTTTCAGTATGGCAGAATAAGAAAGGAAGGCGTGGAAGATATGCGCGCGCTCGCACCCGACCTCATGGTTACGTGTGCATTCGGGCAGATATTATCTCAGGAAATTATAGATATTCCTCGGCTCGGCGTGATTAACGTTCACGCGTCGCTATTGCCCAAATACCGCGGCGCGTCGCCTATAAATTACGCTATATTAAACGGCGAAACCGAAACGGGCGTAACCATTATGAAAACGTCTCTCGGTATAGACGCGGGCGACGTTTTATTGCAAAAAAAGATAAATATAGGACGGGACGAAACCGCGGGCGAGCTTTTTGAAAGACTTTCGGAGCTTGGCGCGGCGGCTTTGACGGAAGCGTTGCCGCAAATCGAAAACGGCACGGCGATTTTTAAAAAGCAGGAAGAATCGCTTGCAACCTATACCAAAATGATAAAAAAAGAGGACGCGGAGCTTGATTTTTCCGAAACAGCCGAAAGAATCGTAAACAAAATAAGGGCTTACGAGCCTGCGCCCGCATCGTATACCTTTTTAAACGGCGAACCGTTTAAAATTCACAAGGCAGAAAAGGCTTACGGGTATAGCGCGCCGACGGACGGGAAAACGGGCGTGTTCCTTAAAACCGATTCGGAATTAGTCGTTTCCGCGGCGGACGGCGCGGTAAGGCTGCTCGTCGTTCAGCGCGCGGGCGGAAAAGCGATGGATATAAGCGCGTTTCTTCGCGGAAGCAAGCTTAACGCGGGCGATCGTTTTACTCATAGCCAAAGTTTATTGCACGAAAACACCCCGCACGAAATACGGCAAAACGACAACGCGCCGCGCGAAAACACGCTGCGTGAAAACCCTCGGCACGACGAGAAACAAAGCAAATGATAAACCTTTTTTACGATTGTTATTGCGTATTAAACAAGGTATACGCGGAAAAGGCGTATATAAAGCAAGCGCTTGCCGAAACGCCGATAGAGGAGAAGAACCGCGCCGCGACGGTTAAAATCTGTTACGGCGTGCTTGATAAGGACACGGAGCTGTCCTATTACATAACCTCGCTCACGCACAAATCGCCAAAGCTGCCCGTAAGAACCATTCTTAAAATCTCTATGTATTGCATTAAATATTTAGGGAAAAAGGATTACGCGGTAATCAAAAACGCCGTGGAGCTGACGAAGAAGCTCGGCAAAGGCGGCGCAAGCGGCTTTGTGAACGCGTTTTTAAGAAGCTTTGACGCGACCGAAATTCCGCTTCCTACGGAAACGGTAAAGGGTCTGTCGGTTAAATATTCTTATCCCGAATTTGCGGTTAAAGAGCTTGTCGGTTTTTACGGAAAGGACAAAGCGGAAAGCATAATTTCTTCCTTCGCGCCGCCCGTAACCTTAGCCTTTTACGCTCACGACGGCAAAAAATACTTGTCCGACTTAAACGCGGACTATTCCGCGACCCCGTTTGACAACGTGTTTAACGTCAAAAAATTCGTTCGGAACGCCGATTACGACAAAGGAGTTTATACGTATCAGTCGCTCGGTTCTGTCGCGATTTGCGAAACGGTGGAGAAATGCGAGAAGCTTCTCGATTGCTGCGCCGCACCGGGCGGAAAAAGCGTAAGATTGTCATACAAATGCAAAAGCGTTACGTCGTGGGATATTCACCCGCACAGAACGGAGCTGATAGAAAGTTATAAACGCCGTATGGGGCGCGAAAACATAACTGCGGAGTGTCGCGACGCGAAAGTTTTTTATCCCGAATATACGGAAGTGTTCGACGCGGTTTTGGTTGACGCTCCGTGCAGCGGTACGGGGGTTATATGGGACAACCCCGATATTAAGCTTAACAGAACGGAGGCGGACGTTGCGGCGCTAAACGAAGAGCAGTCTGCGATTCTGGCTACTGTTCGGAAATACGTTAAAAGCGGCGGCTGTCTTTACTATTCTACCTGTTCGGTTTTGCCGCGCGAGAATATGCTGATTGCGGATAGATTCTTAAAGACTTTCGACGATTTTACCGAAGAAAAAATCGAAAGTCCATTACCGCACGAAAAAAGCGAACACGGCGTATCGTTTCTTCCCGCGCTTACCGAGGGGTTGGGGTTTTACGTCGTTAAATTCAGGAAAAAATGAAAGAATTATTACTAAACTGCTCGCAAACGGAGCTTATCGAAAAAATGCTCGCCGAAGGCGAAAAGGCTTTCCGTGCCAAGCAAATATTTAAATCTCTGCATGCGGGGTTAAGCTTTTCGGAAATGACCGATTTGTCCAAACCGTTACGTGAAAGACTGTCGGAAAAATATATCGACCAACCGGTTAAGGTGTTAAAAACTTTCGTCAGTGCGGACGGGACGGAAAAATACTTGTTTGAGCTTACCGACGGCGAACTTATCGAAGGCGTGCTGATGAAATATAAATACGGCTTCACGCTGTGCGTTTCCACGCAGGTGGGGTGCAGAATGAATTGCGCGTTTTGCGCGTCGGGCTTATCGGGTCTTGTCAGGAATTTACAGCCCGCTGAAATTCTCGGTGAAATTATCGCCGTCAACAGAAAACAGGGCGGCGGCTTGGGCGATAAACGCAAGGTGATAAACGTCGTGCTTATGGGCAGTGGAGAGCCGTTTGATAATTACGACAACGTGGTTAAGTTTTTGCGGCTTTTATCGGAAGAGAGCGGCATAAACGTAAGCCCGCGCAACGTAAGCCTTTCTACCTGCGGCTTAGTTCCGCAAATGATCAGGTTTGCCGACGAGGGCATACGTCTTAATTTAACGGTATCTCTCCACTCGCCTTTCGATGAGGAACGGCAAAAAATCATGCCCGTCGCAAAGCGTTATTCGATAGCGGAAATTCTCGGCGCGTGCCAAAACTATTTTGATAAAACGGGCAGACGTTATATTTTCGAATACGTGTTGATTAAAGGCGAAAACGACACGCCGCGTCACGCGGAGGGGTTAATCGGGCTGCTTAAAGGCAAGCCGTGTCACGTCAATCTGATAAGGCTTAACGCGGTTAAAGAAAGGTCGCTTTCCGCAGGCACGGAAAAGGAAGCTTACAGATTTTTGGGACTGCTCGAAAAGGGCGGAATATCCGCGACCCTTCGCAGAAAAATGGGTGAGGATATAGAGGGCGCATGCGGGCAACTTCGCCGCCGATATCTCGAAAAATCTTAAAATATATTCTGAATTAAAAACAACTAAAAAAATAAAATAATACTAAAAAGAGGTTTAATTATGGCAAACGAAATTAAAATCGCGCCGTCGATGCTGTCGGCGGACTTTTCAAGATTCGGCGAGGAAGTTACGGAAATCGTTAAAAACGGCGCGGACTGGTTGCATTTGGACGTTATGGACGGAAATTTCGTTAAAAACATCTCGTTCGGACCTAAGTTTATCAAGGAAGCAAGACCTTACACTACCGCGGTTTTCGACGCGCATTTGATGATTCTCAATCCGTGGAATTATATAGAGCGTTTCGCGGACGCGGGCGCGGACATTATCACCGTTCACCAGGAAGCGTGCAAGGAACGTCTTAAAGATACGCTTAAAGCCATCAAGTCGCTCGGCGTTAAATGCGGCGCGGTTATTAACCCCGATACGCCCGTCGAAAGCTTAAAGCCCGTTATCGAAGAATGTGACATGGTTCTTTTGATGAGCGTTTTCCCCGGGTTCGGCGGTCAGAAGTTTATACGGGAGGTTTTGCCGAAAATTACCGAAGCTAAAAAACTTGCAGAAAGCGTCGGCAAACCTATCGATATAGAAATCGACGGCGGCATTACCCGCGAAAACGTTAAGGAAGTCAAGCTTGCGGGGGCAAACGTTATCGTTGCGGGCAGCACCGTGTTCAACGAGAAGGACAGGGCGGCGGTAATTAAATACCTGCGCGAGGTGTAAACGACGTTTTTTTACAGAACGTAAAAACTCAAACGTTATACAATTCGGAAATTGCACGTTGCATTGTTGCGGCGTTCTGTTTCCGATTTTTTTTGTAACGTCATCGCACGCGACAACATATAATAGTAAAGATAATGATTAAATGAGGTGTAAAATGAAAATTTGTTGCGTTAAGCCGCCGCTCGTGATCCGTAAATTTCTGAAATTATTTGTCCGCAAAACCGAAAATCAATCGTAAAACCGCCGTCAGCTTAGCTCGCACGGGATAATAAAGCCGATATAGAAAAATCGAGGCGAACGACTTTTACGGTCGCTCGCCTCGGTTGTAACGGGTTGAATCGTTTTAGCGTGCTTATAATTTGTTTCCGCACTCGGGGCAGAATTTGGCGTTGGGTGAAACCTGCGCACCGCACTCGGGGCAAAATTTCTTTGCGGGTATTTTTTCACCGCATTCGGGGCAGAATTTAGCGGTAGCCGAAATTTCCGCTCCGCAAGCCGGGCAAGTCTTGGACGCTTTTGCAGGTTGCGCCGCACCCGCAGAGGGTTGAGCGGCAGGCTGTTGCGAGGATTTAAACGCGTCCGCGATAACCGAGCCGATTCCCGCACCCGCGCCGATGCCGAGTCCCGCGCCTACGAACGCGCCGCCCGTCCCCGGGTTTTTCGCCGCGTCTTTCATAGCTTCTGCGGCGGCAACTTTCATCATAACGTCCGTCTTATCGCCGAGTATGCCGTATTTGCTGCGTTCGTCGATAGCCTTTTCGACCTCCTCGGGAACGGACATGTTCTCGATGAAGAGGTTGGTCAGCATAAGACCTATTTCCTTAAACTTATTCTGAATATTCGCAGTAACGATTTGGTTAAATTCGGTAGTATTGCCCGCAAGGTCGAGAGCGGAAATATTGCTTTCGCCGATGGCGTCGGTAAGTGCCGAAACAAGCATGGTTTTAAGCCAGTCCGTAATATCTTTCGTTATGAAAGAGGAGTTAGTGCCGAACAGTTCTTTAAGGAATACGCCCGCGTCGTACACCTTAAACGCGTAAGAACCGTAACCTTTAACCCTGATCATACCGAATTCGGGGTCGCGTTTCATAATAGGGTTGGAAGTGCCCCATTTGCAGCCGGTAAACTGTTTAACGTTTACGAAATAGATGTCAACCGTAATAGGCGTCTGAAAGCCGTATTTCCAGCCGGCAAGCTTTGAAAGGATAGGGAAGATGTCGGTATTAAGGTCGTAAGTACCCGCGGGGAAAATATCGCAGATTTGCCCCTTATGCACGAAAATCGCTTCTTGCGATTCGCGAACGATAAGCTTACTTTTTTGGTTGATTTCCCGTCCGCCTTTGGGCAGGGGGTATTTATAAACCAAAGTATCTTTAGAATTATCCGACCATTCTATAATTTTAAGAAAAAGCGCCATAAGAACTCTCCCGAAGTGTTTTTAATATTTTACCATAAAAATTTTAAAAATACAATAATAAGTACAAAATTGTGGTTGCAATTTTAAAAAAAATGTGATAATATAGTAAATGCTTAAAGAAACGCAGGTGTAGTTCATCGGTAGAATGAGAGCTTCCCAAGCTTTAGAGGAGGGTTCGATTCCCTTCACCTGCTCCAAAATTGCAAAAAACAGCCTAAAAACGGCTGTTTTTTTTGCGTCTTTGACCACCAGATATGTCTAAAACGAGGTGCGTTGCCCGCTTTTGTGGGTAAAATTTTTTTCAATTCCTCATTTTGTCGCAGTTTTTTAAAATGATTTAATATCTAAAAATAAAATCCTCGTTATTTTATGCACGACATAAAATAACGGGGATTTGTCAATAAACGTATTTCGCGCCTCCTTTAAGAAGGTATTCATCCGAAAGGTCGGTATAAGTATTTCCTTAAATAAGATAAAAAAATATGTTGGATTCATATGTTTTTCGATAACGGATTAAAAATCAAATTTAATCATTAGACGAAAAAATGTTGTTCTTGAAAAGTTTTCTGAAGTTAGCGGGAGATGAACCCGTATATGACTTAAAAATCCTGCTCAAATACAGAGGATCGTCAAAACCGAATTCGTAAGAAAGTTCCGAGATGTTTTTGTTTGTTTCAATGAGTTGCTGTTTAATGGCGGATATCTTTAAATTTGTGAAATAATAAGTCGGAGTTTGGTTTGTGGAAATTTTAAAGTATTTAGTAAAGGTGGATTTTGAAATCGAACACATTTTTGCATACTCGTTCAAAGACAATGCTTTTCCGCCCAAATGATTATGCATGTATGAGAGCGCAGGAGCAATTACACTATCTTTCAAATTTGTAACTTCTTTATTTTTCTCATGCAGATTGCTTATAGCTAAAAATAAATTAAGTAAAGTGATGTCCTTAATGGTTTTATTTCCATAGTTTGGTTTCCTTAATTCGGAAATAAGAGAATTTGTTGCATTTATAAATTCTTGACATAAGCCGACTTTTAGAAAAACATGGTTAATTGATAAATTTGATAATATTTCGGATATTTTTTTTCCGTTAAAAAAGATATAATATCTTTCGTTGATATTATCATCGAAGTATTTAATGTCGATATTAGATTTCGGGGGATAAATAAAAATATTTCCCGGCGATAAATAGTATTTTTCTCCGTTAAACACCGCAAGAGAATTCCCTATATGCTGGTAAATCATAAGATAATTGCGTTCCGGGCGTTGACAGCTGAAAGCGGAGAATCTTGCCTGATAAAAACCTGCGTTAAAAATTATGACGTCTTCGTTTTTATTGTTCTTTTCTAAATTTTTAAACAAGCTAAAAGCCGAAAAACCGTAATTATCCATGTCGGCAATCCTCCGAACAGATTTTGTGATAAAATTTTAGCATAGAAGTTTGTGTTTGTCAAGTTGTAAATACATTTTTACATATATGTCCGAATCCCAAAATTAACTAAAATATCGAGTTTTAAATGAGGTTTTGAATAAGA
Organism: uncultured Eubacteriales bacterium; assembly: GCA_958421945.1. Classification (GTDB taxonomy): domain Bacteria; phylum Bacillota; class Clostridia; order Christensenellales; family Borkfalkiaceae; genus UBA1259. Next base: position 315,367 of record CATZMZ010000001.1, read on the forward strand.
CGAGAAATCTGATTTATGCGCGGTTTATTGTCCATATTTCTCGTTCTGTCGTGTATGGACTTGATAAAAAAAATATGTTATAAATATTAAGAAAAGATTTTTGATAATCGTAAAACTATCGTTTTTATAATTTAATCAATTAGTATGTTTTATCTAAATATATAGTGATTATTGATGATAAACGAAACAACGATGATTGTCGGCGTAAGTATAGAGGATGAACTATTCATGAAAATACTTTTTATGGCAGATATGTCAGTCAAATATATCGAAACGAATAAAACACAATCGGAATTGAATGAGGTTTTTTTAGATGTAAAAAAGGAAATCAAGAGAGCTGATTTCAGTATTTTGAATTTGGAAAACGTTTTCGGTAATAAAGAAGATTATAAACCGATTATAAAAGACGGACCGAATTTAATATCGAACGACGACTCGGTTGAATTTGTAAAAGCCATTAGCCCGTCAATTGTCGGAATGGCAAACAACCATGCGGGAGATTATGGAGAAAAAGCCCTTATACATACTATAAAAATGCTTTCTGCCGAAAGCATTGCCGTCATCGGCGCGGGTGAAAATTCTGATAAAGCTTATCAGCCTGTAAGAATAGAAAAGGACGGTTTAAAAGTTTCGATTCTTGCCGTATGTGAAAACGAGTTCGGAATTGCAACCGAAAGAGCGGGCGGTGCAGCAGGTTTCGATTTGAGTAGAGTATACAGTTATATAAAAGAGGCAACTAATCATGGAGAAATTCCTATAATCTTTTTTCATGGTGGAAATGAGGAAAATCCCTTTCCTTCGCCTGAAAAGGTTAAACTGTATCGATTGTTCGTCGATATGGGGGCTAAGGCGGTTATCGCTATGCACACACATTGTCCGCAAGGATATGAGTATTATAACGGTTCTTTTATCGCGTACAGTATGGGAAATTTTTATTTTCCTCATAACAACGTTAAAAAAAGTTGGAATTACGGTTATATGTGCAATCTTGACGTGTCTGCCACAGGAATTGAAGCCGAGATTATTCCATATAGGTTTGTAGAGGAAAAACTTTCGGTTTTGCTTGGGGAAGAGTTGAAAATTTTTAACGAATATATAACAGAGTTAAATAAACCAATAAAAGATGAAGCGACTTTAAAAAAATTATTCGACGCGTGGTGCGTAAAGAGAGGGAAAAACGCTTATTTGAATAACGTTTCTTACCAAGGCGACGAACAGGACACGCCCTTTGGTATACGGGGGCTTAAAAACGTTTTTTCTTGCGAAGCTCATAACGAGCTGATAAAAAACACGTTAAAAATCATATACGAAGAGCGATTAGAAGAGGCGAAAGAGTATTTGCCTATAATAGATGCGTTTCAGGATATGAGAATTTATAAAACAATAAATAAGTGAGGAGAATTCTTATGAAAAAATTTTTTGCGATGATTTTGTGCGGCGTTATGACTGCCGTCGGGATGTATGGCTGTGGAGGCGAAATTATCGGTCCTACAGGCGATGATTCGAAATACGTATTGAATGTTTCGAGCTATGAAGGCGGAGTTGGACAGGAATGGCTTAAAAAGGCGGAGGCTCGTTTTGAATCCGAACACGCAAACGATAAATTCCCCGGAGGAAAGGTCGGTATTGACGTCGTCGTCGATTATAATAAAAACGATATTGCGGAAACTATTGATTTGTCCCGCTATGACGTCGTTATAGATGAAATAGGAAATATATTCGACATAAGCGCGCAAGGAAAGCTTCTTGATATCTCTGATGTTGTGAAAGACGATACAGACGGTGCAAGTATAGAATCAAGATTGACGGAAATTCAAAAAGAATCTTTAACGGCAATAAAGGGTAAATACTACGTTGTGCCGCATTTTGAATATTTTGGCGGGCTTGCGTATGATATTAACACTTTTGAAGATTATGATTTGTATTTTGCCAAGGACGGCGGTTTTGTTTCCAAAACGAATCGGGTAAAATCCGTAGGTCCGGATGGTATTGAAAACACCTATGATGACGGTTTGCCGAGAAGTTATGAGGAATTATTTGCTCTTATCGATAGAATGATAGGAAAAAACGTTATTCCTTTTATCTGGACCGGTAATTATAAATTTTACGTTAATATTTTTTTGAACGGCTTGCTCGGCAATTATTGCGGTGTGGACGAACTCGAAGCGGTGATAAATTTAGACAGTAAAGGTAAAGACGTAAGGGTTGTTACGGGATTTGATAATAACAATAAACCTATTATAGAGAATAAGGTTATCACGGCGGAAAACGGTTATTATACAAGACAGTTGGCGGGTAAATACTATGCGTTAAGCGTTTTGGAAAAAATAATGAACACGCCGAAAGATAATCCCAAAACGTATTATAGTAGGTCTATGCTAAGCGGGTTTACTAATATAGAAGCGCAAAGAGTATTCGTTAATGCTTATGCAAGACAAGGTATGGACGGCGAAAAACCCATAGCGTTTTTGGTAGAAGGTAATTACTGGTATAACGAAGCGTCTGACGCTAAAGTTTTTGCGGATTTAAAAAAATACGGAATAACAGAATCGGAAAGAAAAATCGGTTGGCTTCCTCTTCCCAACGTAGTTACGAATGAAGAATGGGTGGCAGGCAAAGATAATACTTTATTATGTTTCGGCTCGGCTTATATGATGATAAATAATAATATTGCCAACGACGAACAAAAAGTTAAAGTTGCGAAAGAATTTATAAAATTCCTTAATACCGAAAAGTCTCTGCAGGAGTTTACTGAAACCACCGGTATCACCAAGGGGTTAAAATACGAATTGACAGATGCTCAGTACGATGCTTTGGGTACTTTCGGGAAGAGCGTATGGGATATAAAGAAAAAATCTAATGTGGTATACCCGCTTAGTAAAGAAAAAATATTTATAGAAAACTACGGAGCGCTCAGCGTGAATACCAACGAAAGCTTTTGGGAAAGCAATATAAAGGGCTCGTATTCCACGCTTCCGGTTGACAAAATGTATAACGGTGTAAGCGCGAAAGATTATTTCGAGGGGTTAAAGATTTCTCCGAGTGAATGGAACACAAAGTACGGAAAATATTTTAACTAATCGTCAAACGGATAGAATGATATGAAAAAATCGTTAAAGAAAATAGAATTTAATAAAGAATTTTTCTATTACGGCTTATTATTTATACCATTGTTGCATTTTTGTGTTTTTTATATTTATGCAAATTTTGACTCGATTTACATGTCGTTTACAAATTTCAATTATGACAGCGGCGCGTATGAGTTTAGCGGGTTTGCCACGTTTAAAGCTTTGTTTTATAAGTTCGACACCATAGGGTATTACTGGGGTTCTGTTTTCCGGTCGGTTAAGCTTTTATGTTATAACCTGTTGATAGGGATTCCGTTACCGCTTGTCCTTGCCTATTATTTGTATAAAAAGTCTGTAGGGAGCGGATTTTTTAAGATTATATTGTTTTTACCGTCAATGCTTTCGTCAATCGTGTTGGTAACGATATTTCGTAATTTTGTGGAATATGCTTTGCCTGTTTTTGGCGAAATGGTGGGGTTAAAAATACCTAACGACTTAATCTTCAATCCCCAAAAATCATTTGTGGTAACTCTTTGCTATTCACTATGGTTGGGGTTTGGTGCGCAAATTATTTTATATACCGGAGCGATGAGTGCAATTTCCGATTCCGTAATAGAAGCGGGAGCACTTGACGGCGCAAACAGCATAAGAGAGTTTTGGTCTATAGTTGTTCCAAGCGTCTGGTCTACGATAGTAACCTTTGTTGTGGTAACTATTTCCGGAACGTTTAACAATATGATGCACTTGTTTGACTTTTACGGCGGTGGAGCATCGGAAGATATTATGACGCTCGGTTATTATTTGTATAAGAAAATTAACAGTCAAAACACTTCTATTTCAGAGTATCCCGAATTGTCAGCGATAGGTTTGTTGTGTACTGTCGTAACGTTTATTGTTGTTATGATTGTAAAACGATTTATGGAAAAATTTGGTCCGTCGGAGGAGTAATTTTGAAAAAGAAAATCGGTATATTTGAAATATTAGTTTTTATCTTTTTGTTATTATTAAGTTTGTTTTTAATTTTTTTGCTGTGCTGGGGCGTAGTTACTTCATTAAAAACGGTAGACGACGCATTATATTATCCTATGAAGTTTCCTACTGAAGGCTGGCAGTTTCGAAATTACTTAAAATTGATTAGCGGTTTTAATATAATAACAAATAATGCTGACGGCTTGCAAGTGCGTGTAAGAATGGGGGCTATCCTTTTTAATACAATAGCTTATGCCGGCGCAGGTGCGTTCTTTGCATCTTTTACTCCGCTGATCGTGGCGTATTTATGTGCAAGATTTAAAGATAAAAGACTCAGTAATGTAATATACGTTGTAAACCTTATCGTAATGATGTTGCCTCTTGTCGGCACGTATCCCGCCAACTTGAAGTTGGTTAAAAATATCGGTTTCTATAACACCTTACCCGGGATACTCGTATTTCAGACTATCGGGTTTACGGGACTTTATTTTTTAGTCTATTATGCTATGGTAAAGGGCGTCGATAAAAGTTATTACGAGGCCGCGTATATGGATGGAGCGGGCGAGTGGAGCGTTTTGTTTAATATTTATATTCCTCTGCTTAAAAACACGTTTTCTACCGTATTACTTTTAAGATTTATAGCTTACTGGAATGACTATAATACTCCGCTTTTATATATGCCGGCACATCCGACGTTAGCTTTCTCGATTTATCAATTATCGAGATCGAACGAGTTGGAGTTTAGCACGTTGCCTATGCGTATGGCAGCAGGCGTGTTTACGGTGTTTCCTATCGTAATACTATTTATCGTTTTCAGAAACAAACTAATCGGAAATCTGACTGTTGGAGGAGTTAAGGGTTAATGAAAGTCAAAAAAAGAAATTTGGTGTTGATTATCGGATTGATATTAGTGATTTGCTTTTTTTATATCGGTATAAAATCGACTCGGACAAGCGCAAGCCTTAGCGATGTTTATATAGAAAGCACATATTCACTCAATGAAGAATTTACTGCGCCGGAAGCAAAAATAATAATCGAAGACACAGAGTATATTGCCTCGGCGTTATTAAAATATCCAAGCGGTAATGTTAGAAACGCTACAAGAGCCGTTTTGAATGAATCGGGTAAATATACGCTCGAGTATAAACTTTTGAAAAACAATAAATTATATTCAAAAGAGTATTCCTTTATGGTATATGACGAAGTATATTCTACAACGGGGAAAGGTTCTTCGTTTTATGGTAAGCATGATTATTTAGGCGACGTTGAAGGCAGAGTGGTTACTTTGCCCAAAGGGAGTGTTTTTAAGTATAACAAGGTCTTAAACGTTTCCGACCTTACGAGAAATGACGTCTTGATAAAATTTTATATTCTTCCTGCCACAATAGGAATCGCAGACGTTAACAGGATAACCGTTAGGCTTACGGATATTTATGACGAGAATAACTATGTGAACATTGTATCAAAAGACGGGGAACCATCGTCTTTGTTGAACGTTGCTAATGCGGCGGGACAGACTGAAACCGGATGTGAAACGTGTAGTGAGGATTATTCGGGAACTCATCCTGTAATTGTTTATAAGGGCCAAACATATAAAAAATTCCCCGGAAATCTATACGGAACGGGCAATTGGGGCTCTGTTCATTTGAACGGTAAACCTTCTTTGGGTTCGATATCTACAAATTATTTGACTATTGAATTCGATTATGAGGAAAAATCACTTTATAATAGGGCTTTTCTTATATGCGATTTGGATGATCCGGCTTTTTTTTCTAAACCGTGGAAAGGCTTTACGACGGGCGAGGTGTTTTTAACGATAGAGGCAAGCGGTTATAGTTCCGAGTCCGTTACGTTAATGGTGACCGATATCTACGGAGCAGATTTGAAAAATAACGTCAGTAAAGACGATAAGCCTCCTGTTATATCTATTGATACTTCGGATTTCGATGACGCGATAGAAGGCGTGTTGAATGAGAAATTTAAAATCTTTTCTGCTTCTGCTTCCGATATAAATGACGGCGAAACAGTTGTGGAGAAAAGGGTGTTTTACGATTATCTTAACAGAAAAATCTCTGTTCCCGTGGATCACGATCAATTTATTCCCGAAACGCCCGGAATATATACAATAGAATATTCGACGCAGGATCGTGCAGGGAATAAGGCGGTAAAAGCTATAAACGTAATCGTTACAGACAAATCCGAGGGGCTTGATATATGTTTTAATGGTAGTTTCGACGATAGCGGGGTTGCGGGGAAAATCACAACGGTAAAGGATTTTTCGCTTATAAATGCGCACGGAAAGACTAAATGTAAAATATATGCCGAAAATTACGAAAATAATATTCGTTATGATATAGACAACGGCGAGTTTTTGCCGATTTACACGGGAAAGTATAAAATCGTATACGAATTCAGCGATTATATATATAATAAAACCGCATCTTATGACGTAATTATAAATGCTTCCGATAAACCGTATCTTAACGCCGAAATGGTTTATATAAACGACTATTATGTCAAAAACAAGGAATACTCTTTTGTCGAAGCCGAAGGATATTCCTTTAATGCGGGAAAAACTATTAAAGAAAAGACTTACGTTGCCGTATATAACGATGAAAACTCTGAATATGAAAAAATATACGAACCCGAAGAGCGCTTTTGTGTTCACGCAGAGAAGAGTATTAAATTAAGATATTTCACCGTTAATTCGGAGATTATCAAGGATATAAGCAAAATTGATTTTTCGAACACAGACTTTGTGGATTATCGTGATTTTAGCGCTATAGTTAAGGATTTGGGATATAAAGAAATATCTTCCGGAGATGAAATTCTCGATTTGTCGAAAATGTTTGACGCGGATGGTTTTACCGTGGAAAGTACAAGCGACGGTATTTCCTTTTCAAAAAACGCTTTATCCCAAAATAATAACGCGTATGTAAAATTTATAAACGGAATTTATTTTTCAGGATTTTTGTTGAATTTAAGTTTTAAGGATAATTCAACAAAGGCGTTTTCCGTTAGGTTTTTAGATTTTGCGACAAAACAGATTTTGTATAAAGTCAATTATAAGGTAACCGCTAATACCGTTTTTACAACAATAAACAATGGCGAAGTCGAATATTTTGCTTCTAATACTGAGAATCGAATTTTCTTAAAATTCGACGTCGGTAATATGAGCTTTACGCCTTGTAACGGGATAAGCGTCGACTTGGATAAGACGTTTGACGGAAAAGATTTCAGAGACAATTTTGACAGAAAATTGTGCTTCGATATTGAATTTAACGACATTGCAGAGGCGGGAGATTTTTTGATTACCGAAATTGCTAATCAAAAATTGACCGATGATGCTATCGATGACGTTCCGCCGATTGTATTTGGAATAGATATTTCAGGCAGATACAGTATAAAAAAGGAATATATAATAAAACCCGCTTATTCTTATGACGTAATAAGTCCCGGCGTGAAATTTACTTTAATGGCGGTTGGTCCGGATGGCGAAATCGTAAAGGACGTCAACGGCAATCTTTTAAAAAATGCCGATCCGACTATGGAAAGAAAAATTCTTTTAGAGCAGTACGGCGAATATTATTTTTATTTTCTTGCTACCGATGAAGGTTTGGCAAATCCCGTTCGCGCTACCAGAATTATTTCGGTAATAGACGATGAAGCTCCTGTAATTGAATTGAAAGATAAGAAAACAAATTATAAAAAGGGAGATAAGGTTAAAATAGCCGACTATACCGTAACAGACAACACTTCTAAAACAATTAAAACGTATGTCTGCGTTATGTATGAATTAAATGTGGCGACTGTTGAAAACGGCGAGTTTATCGCTTCAAAGACGGGTAAATACACGATAAACTATCTATGTTCGGACGAATATGGAAACTGGAGCTTTGTTAGTTATGAAATATCTGTGGAGTAATTTATGTTTAGAAAATCAATAATTGTTTTAATCTCGCTTATTTTGTCCTTGGCGTTATCTTTAAGTGCGTGTGCTTGTAATTCATCTGACGAAGTCGAAACGAAAACCAGAGGTACTCATATAAGAAAAATAGTGCAAACAGAAGAGGATATAATTAAAGACGGTTTTACCGAATATAAGGTTCTTATACCCGAAGACGCTTCTACTAATATTCAGATAGCAAAAAACGAATTTTTGATGTTTTTTAAGGAAGCCACCGGCATTTCGCTAACAGTTGAGGAAGATTCGTTATATGCAGGTAACGCTAAATACTTTTCCATCGGCAAAACGAAATTATTAGACGAAAAAGGACTAATGGCAGACTCTGAACTCGGGCAAGACGGATTCAGAATAACTACCAAGGATTCTTCCGTATTTATGTATGGTTATAGCGATTTCGGCTCTTTATACGCAGTATACGATTTATTGAATTGTTTCTTCGATTTTGAACCGTATTATGCCGATCTAGTCGTCGTAAATAAAAACGTAAAAAACTTAAAGCTTAGTAATTTCGATATAAAGGAAAAACCCGATTTTGCCATACGTATTATGTCGCAAATTAACGGTACGTGGAAAAGAAGGTTGAGAGCGCAGTCCTTTGTAGACGTTTATGCCGACGCTTTACCTGATAGCCGTACGGAGGCAATAAATCACAACTCTACACTGATTCTCGACCAAAACATATATAATAATCCCGACAAACCCGAAACGTATCACCCGGACTGGTTTTTAGATTCTACTATAAGAAATCCCGCTTCAACTCAGTTGTGTTATACCGCACACGGGAACGAATCCGAGTGGCAACTGATGACGCAGGAAGTTGCGAAGATTTTAAAAAATGTTTTTATAAAAACCAAACAGCCCGTAGACAATTTGCTTATGGTTCAATTTTCGGCTGCGGATAACGCAAGATTTTGTTCTTGTGATGCTTGCCAGAAAAGTGAAGAAAAATACGGTTCGAAGAGCGGAGATGTTGTCAACTTTTGCAACACGGTAAGCGGATTGATTGATGAATGGTTAAATTCCGAGGAGGGGTCTGAATACAAAAGAGACTACCGTTTAGTGTTTTTTGCATACGAAGCGTATGCAAAACCTCCCGTCAAAAGTAAGGACGAAGGTAAAAACTACGCAACTATACGGTGCGAAAAAAACGTTGTTCCTCTTTTTATGACGTATAACGGAGACCATCTTAGAAATATAGACCATAAAAATAATAAGGATATGACGGATTTCGCAATCGGTTGGGGGTTATGTTCTGACACGTTGTTGTGCTGGAATTATAGTGCAAACTATACCGACTATATGTATATGTTTGACAATTTCGGGCAGATACAGGAGTTGTACCGCTTCTTATATGACAACAATTTTTCGTATCTTTATGACGAAGGAACAAGACAAAGTGCCGCACAACCCGGGTTTTATAGTTTTAAAATGTATCTTGAGAGCAAATTAGCTTGGAATATAGATTCTGACGTTGACGAGATAACGCAAAAATATTTCAAAAACAACTACGGTCCTGCGTCGGATACTATGTTTACGCTGTTTTCGCAACACAGAGCGTATAATGCAATGCTTAAAGATTCTGACGAAATATCTTTCGGTGGAGGAAACTCGTCGTCCATGTGGATGAATATGAACAACAAAGATTTTTGGGATTTGCCCCTTGTCGAAGCTTGGTACAATATGTGCAACAGGGCTTTGCAGGAAATCGAGCCGTTAAAAATCGAGGACGCCGTCAGATATAATGCCGTTAAAAACAATATTCTAATGGAGAGATTAAGTTATAGTTATACTTTGGTAAGTGTTTTTGAAGACGAATTGACTTCTCAAGAAGTAAAAGCTTTGAAAACGGAGTTTGCTAAAGATGCGAGAGAATTACCCGTTATGCTTTCTACGCATGCACACTCTACGCCGATGTCGGTATTACTGGAAAAATGGGGAGTATGATATGAGAAAAATAAGTATTATAGCAATAATGACTTTTATATTACTTACGATTGCCGTTTTATGCGGTTGCAATCGTAATGAAACACCTGTATCGACCCCCGAAATCGTAGGTAAATACGAAATTGAATTATACGACGATATAACGATACAAGAAGAGGGATCGGGCGCGATATGGCGTGTATCCGATACAGATATAATCTCAGTCGATAACGGCTTGGTTATAGCAAAAAAAGTCGGAACGGCTACCGTTTTTTCTAAAACGGAGGGTGTTGAAAAAGGTTATACGGTGACTGTTGTCGATAAAGGAAATTTGCCGGAGTTGATTTGTTCTGACAGTACTGTTGCAATCGGGGCTAACGGAAAAATCGCTACAAGTTTGATTTATTTATCAAAATCAAAACAGGATTATAGTTTAAAATTTACAACGGGCAATACCGACGTCGTAGAGATAGACCAAGCAACAGGAGCGTTTACGGCAAAATCAAAAGGTATTGCAAAAATTCTCGTTACTGCTTCCTGGCGCAACGTGCCGGAGGAGGTTCTTGCAAAAGAGATTACGGTTAAGGTTGAAGATAAGCCTTCCGTAACAGTGGGTGCGGCTTTTCTCGGAAACGATGCTGTCGATAAAATAGAAATATTTTCGGCAGACAGAATCGGTACAAAAACTTTCAAGAATACGGAGCAAATCGGAATCGTCGTATCGAATAACGGAAAAGTCGTGGATATTGAAAAAGGCGATGTTAGATTTGAACTATCGGACGAAAGAGTCGCAATAGTGAATATTACGGCCGATGATGTCATTGAGATAACGGGAAAGAGAGAAGGCAAAACCGTTTTAAGCATTATTTATACAGAGAAAGAAAGCAAAGAAGAATTTTCGGCGCATATTGACATCATCGTAAATCTTTCTAAAACCGATTTGACCGGAAAGTATGTGTTTGGCAGCGGAGAGATTCTTCCACAAGACGTAAAAAAACTTATACCTGATTGCAATTATATCTCGAACTTAAGCGTCGGTAAAGATATCCTAAAAGACGGAATCGAAAATATAGATAATTGCAGTGACGGCGAATGGTTTGTATCGGACGGTAAAATCGGGTATACCTTTAACGCGAAACGTGTAAATAAGATTGTTATCAAAACCGAAGAAGATTTTCTGTCATTATTTGAAAAACTCGACGTGGTTTATAACAAAAGCACTAAAAAAATAATTATAGACGGTTACGTCGTTCTGGAAGCGAATCTTGATTTTTCTTCTATGAATCAAGAAGATTATAATAAAAATTGCATAGATTCACGGACAGAATATTCCGGCTACGGTTGGCTTGGGTATTCAAAATTATCAGAAGATGAATTAAAACAATACACGACCAACGGTAACAAGTATAATGAAAATGAAGGCTTTATCGGCACGATTGACGGTAACGGATACAGCATAAAAGGATTAACATTAGGGCATTATGGTCTTTTCCCCGGCGTTGGTTCTTCCGCCATAATAAAAAATCTTGCTTTAACCGACGTAACGCTGGCAAAATACTCATCGGTTTTCGGCTATAATTTTTATGGTTCGATGGATAATTGTCTTTTAGATATAAAACACGATATTGGTGAGACCGTCGCAGGCGTGGCGTTAAGCGTGATGGGTAAATTGTCTAACAGTATTATTTATTTCCCTGACGTAACCGCAGATAACGGAAAGCATTTCGGTGCGGTTACGCGAAATTATAAATCGTCAAAACCATGGGAAATAAATAACGTATACGTCGTTGGCAATGCGGACGGCGTCGCAATCGGTCGCGAAGCGGACAGAATCGGTGTGGATTGTTCTTTTTATTTCAAATCATTAAAAGAGTTTAATGAGGCAGAGAAAAACTATTCAGAATTTAATACCGATATTTGGAATATGACAGGGTGCGACGTGCCTGTATTTAAAACGTATAACGGGACAAATATTCTAAAAAAGGTTATAGGTGAAAACGCTAAAAAACTTCTTGTCAGCAAAGCCGACCAAGTTTCTTTTGTTGATTTAAGTCTCGACATTACAGGCGTTAATGACGTAACGATTGAAAACTTGAAAATTGAATACGAATTCGATCCGTCTACAAAAACGTTGAAGGTTCAATCCGCTGATTTCTCTGATATCGCAAATGGTGAATACGTGATGATTTTAGATTCGGACGAGGGTTTATACAAGTTGGGGGTAATCGTAGCAGACAAGGTAATAAAGACGGAAGAAGAGTTTTTAAATTTATTTAATTATCTGACGATAAGCGTTAGCGAAGACTCCAGATTCATAACGATGGACGGATATATAGCAATCGGCGCAGACCTTGATTTCAGTTCTATGTCTCAATCCGAATATAACGCGGTGCGCGGCTTGTCGATAAGCGGGAATCCGGCAACGACGGAAAAAGGTCGCGGTTTCGGGTTTGCAAGTTATCTTGACGAAAACGTAATAACGACGGAACAACTGAAAAAGTTTGAGAGCGTAACCAATTACGGCGGATGGAACGGATTTATCGGTACGATAGACGGGCAGGGGCACAGCATAAAAGGCTTGCAGATAGCGTCATGGGGAATATTCCCTGCGGTAGGGTTAGACGGGATTATAAAGAATCTTGCGTTTACGGATGCTTCTTTGGGTGCGACATATTCTTACGTGCTGAGTGGAAACAATTTTTACGGTACGCTCGATAATTGTTTGATAGACGTAAAAACGGTTCAGGCGGGCGAGCAAATCAGGCTGTTTAGATACTTCGGAGGAAAGCTTAAAAACAGCATAGTGTATATACCTGTATTAGGCGCCGGAAATAACGCGACAAGCGCGGCGATAGGATACAAGTCCACACAGAATAATTACACGATAACGAATGCTTACGTAGTAGGTACGGAAAACGTCGTGGCGATAAGAATAACAAAGAATGACACGTCGATAGTAACGGACGAGTATTATACGTCGATAGAGAAATTTACCGAGGCAGAGAAAGACTATCAGGGATTTAATGCAGAAATATGGGATTTTGAAGGATACGAAATACCCGTATTTAAAACTTACAACGGAACTAATATTACAAAGAAGGCATAAAACAGGCAAAAAATGAAAAAATTAGCAGAAAACAAATTTGTAGATTTAAAAATCGCTTATATAGGCGGAGGGTCGCGAGGATGGGCGAGGTCACTTATGAGTGACCTTGCCAAGGAAGAGGAAATTTGCGGAACGGTCTATTTGTACGATATCAATTACGAAGCAGCAAAAGCAAACGAAATTATCGGCAACGGAATAGGCGAGTTAGACGGTGTAAAATCTGTTTGGAAATATAAGGCGGTTGAAACACTTAAAGAAGCTTTGACTGATTCTGATTTCGTAATAATATCGATACTTCCGGGCACGTTTGATGATATGCGTTCCGATGTGCATACCCCGGAAAAATACGGGATCTATCAGTCGGTGGGAGATACAACAGGACCGGGCGGAATATTTCGCGCTTTGCGCACGATTCCGATGTATAAGGAGATTGCCGAAGGGGTAAGAGATTTTTGCCCTGACGCATGGGTAATAAATTATACGAATCCTATGACGATGTGTTGCACTGCGCTTTATAAATATTTCCCGAAAATTAAAGCGTTTGGTTGTTGCCACGAAGTGTTCGGGACTCAGAGTCTGCTTGGAAAAGCATACGCCGAAAAATACGGTAAAGAACTGGAAAGAAAAGACGTTAATATAAACGTTCTCGGAATCAATCACTTTACCTGGATAACAGAGGCTCATTATGAGGACGTAAATCTTTTCCCCATATACGATGATTTTGTAAATAAGTATTATGATAGCGGTTACGGTGAAATAAAAGAAAACTGGGCGAATAAAAGCTTTATATGTTTACATAGAGTAAAATTCGATTTATACAAGCGTTACGGAGCGATTGCTTGTGCGGGTGATCGTCATTTGTCTGAATTTTGTCCGGGTTCTTGGTATTTAAAAAACCCCGAACAAGTAAAACAATGGAAATTCGGACTTACAACCGTTGACTGGCGCGTAAACGATATGAAAGAAAAAATTTCTAAAACAAATCGCCTGCTTGAAGGAAAGGAAAAATTTGTTTTAGAAGATACAGGAGAGGAAGGAACAAAGCAAATCAAGGCGATTTTGGGTGTAAATCCGTTTATAACAAACGTAAACTTACCTAACAATGGACAGGTATCCGATTTGCCGCTCGGCGCCGTGGTTGAAACTAACGCGTTATTCTCTGCTCGCGGAGTACAACCTGTGGTCGCGGGCGAGCTACCGCAAGGCGTTGATAATCTTGTAAAGAGAGTGGTATATAATCAATTACTTACCGTAGAAGCCGCTATGACAGGTAATTACGAGCTTGCATTTAAAGCTTTCGTAAACGACCCGCTCGTAACTATTCCCGTTTACGAGGCGAGAAAACTGTTTAACGAAATGCTTGAAAACACAAAGAAATATTTATATTGAAAATAACGCAAAAATTTTAATGCGTTAAATAAAACTTTCATAATAAGGAGGTAAAATATGAAGGGAAAGTATACACAACCAACGTTTTATGTCAAGAATGTGAACAACTCTGACATAATAAAGATGTCCGGTACGGTTTATGATAACGATAATTGTATCGGATGGGACGAAGGAAGCGCGATTAGCGGAAAAGGAGAATTATAATATGATTAATGTAATGAAAAAATATGTATTTACAGTTTTAGTCACACTTGCTTTGTTTTGTTTTTCTGCAGTTTGCATAAATTACAGCAACACTTATGCAGACGAAAACGTGACGGAAACAGAAGGAACGTTTGCACTGGTAGACGGCGCGGAAATTCGTAATGCCCAACCGTACGGATTGCGTTTTATTACCCGCATAGGTGATGATTTTAACAATTATTTATCAACTAACTACGCGGGTTATACAATAAAATACGGGACGATTCTCACCACGGAAAATAATACCTGGGATGTTACCGCAAAGAAATTTGTTGATATAGAGGGAGCGGATTATAGCGAATACAGGACTGTTTTGACCGATATCCCCACCGAGGAGTTGTCTACTATGGTAACGGCCAAATCATATGTTAAAGTGCTTGATGCCGAAAACAAACTTGTTTTCAGCAAAGAAACCGAATCCGTAAGCCGTTCTGCAATTCAGGTTGCGTCTATTGCCCTTGCCGCCGGGAAAACAGATGATATTTTGTATACATACGTAAACGGCGTTGATATTACTTTGGGCAAAGCAATAGATTTCAGATATGAAAAAGACAGCGAAACGTTAGATCTTACCCCACCTACCATACCTGCAAATTGTAAAGTCGAATGGTCGGTTAATAAATCCGAAATCGCAACCATAGATGAAAACGGCGTATTGACACCCGTAACAACCGGAACTGTCGAGGTTACGGCAAAACTTGGTAAAAAGATCTCTAAACGTGACGTGAATGTAATCAAGGTAATAAAGACGGAAGAAGATTTTTTAAATTTATTTAATTATCTGACGATAAGCCTTAGCGGAAAAGAAAGCAGAATAACGATGGACGGATATATAGAAATCGGCGCAGACCTTGATTTCACTTCTATGTCTCAATCCGAATATAACGCAGTGCGCGGCTTGTCGCAAAGCGGAAATCCGGCAGGTCACGGTTTCGGGTTTGCAAGTTATCTTGACGAAAGCGTAATAACGACGGAACAACTGAAAACGTTTGAGAGCGTAACTAATTACGAAGGAACACAGGGATTTATCGGTACGATAGACGGGCAGGGACACAGCATAAAAGGCTTGCAGATAGCGTCATGGGGAATATTCCCTGCGGTAGGGT
>CATZMZ010000002.1 GCA_958421945.1 uncultured Eubacteriales bacterium
TGTATGCAAGCGCAACGGCGGATGGAACGTCGACAAATGATTATTCGTCGTTCAACGAAACGTATTGGAATACATCAAGCGGCGGCGTACCTACTTGGATTGTGAAATCGAATGGTGAGAATTAAAGAAATATAAGGTAACAATAGAACAGACAAATCCGACCACGTAAGAGGAAACTTACGTGGTCGGAGAGTATGAATTATGTTTTAAGATAGTAATATGGTAAACAAGAAAGCATTTTTATTAGGTTGTAATTATTGGGCCTCCAACGCGGGGGCGTTTATGTGGAAACACTTCGATGAAGAAGTAGTGCGTAAGGATTTGAAATTTTTATCGGAATATGGGGTAAATTGTATTCGGATTTTTCCGACGTGGGATGATTTTCAACCGCTTACAAAAAACCCTGTGCCCTCAAGTCCGTTTTATGATAAGTTTCCGTATGCGATGCGCGTAAAAGAAAAGGATTTTTTAACACAAAAATATTCGAGTGGCTTATCGGTAGAAAAGCTTGAACAATTCAAAAAAGTGTTGGATATAGCCAAAGAATTTGGAATAAAGGTGATCGTATCTCTTATTACGGGTTGGATGAGTGGACGACTATTTGTTCCGTCTGCTTTTTTAGGAAAAGATCTAATCGGTGACCCCGAAGTGGTAATTTGGCAGTGTCGATTTATTAAGGATTTTATTTCAGAACTCAAGCATTACGATAATATAATTGCCTGGGAACCAGGAAACGAATGTAATGCTTTGACGACAACTGCTGAAGAGTACGCTTGTGAGATGTGGATGATGACAATCACAAATGCAATACGACTCGCGGATGGGACCCGTCCCGTTTATTCGGGGTTGCATAATCCGGAGCTCAATGGAAAGTGGAACTTAAATGGACAAAGCAGATATTTCGATGTTGTTACTACGCATCCTTATCCGCTTTTTACGAGATATTGCGATATCGACGTATTGAGAGAAATGCGGTCTTCGCTGCATTCGGCAATCGAATCGGCGTACTACACAGGTATAACTGGCAAGGCGTGTTTGGTGGAAGAAGCAGGTTCATTAGGACCTATGGTGATCAGCGATGATTTCACGCCTGATTATTTTGAACAATCGCTTATGACTTCTCTTTCCGTTGGGACAACTGGATATTTGTGGTGGTGTTCTTTTAATCAAGAGTTTGACTTTGCTCCTTACGATATAAATACCGTTGAACGTAATTTGGGGTTGGCGTATTCGAATGAGAATGCAAAACCGATATTGAAAAAAATAAAAGAAATTGCGCCTATTGTGCAGGAGATAGGCGTTTTGCCTACGCCGCGCGCGGAAGGTGTCGTTGTTTTGCCGTTTTATAACGATTCCTGGAAGATAGCGTATGGTTCGTCTATGTTGGCGATTCAAAGCGGTGTTCATTTGGATTATTCGTGTGAGGATCGGTTGTTAAAAGAGAGTGATCACTATATTGTACCATGTATTACGCTGTGCAGTTCTTTATCTATGCAACATTTGAAAAAAATAGAGGAAAGAGTAGAAAATGGCGCTCGATTGCTTATTACATATAACGGTGGTGGAATCGGCGATTTTGAGAAAATTACCGGATTAAAGGTCGCCGGGAGAAAGTCTAATACGAATGAAAAAATATTTTCAATTAACGAAAAAGAGTTACGGATTAGGCCTAATAAATATCTGTCTTTATTAGCGGATACAGCTAAGGTTTTAGCTAAAGACGAGCAGGGAGAAATTATGCTCGCGGAAAATGATTATGGAAAAGGAAAAGTCTTTTTCTTAAATGCGCCGCTTGAAGAGTTTTATACTTCGCAATTATTGCCCGAAAATACCAACCTTTACGAGGTTTATAAACTTTTCTTCGCGGATAAGGAAAAAGTATTGACGGTTGATAGCAAAAAATGTATGATAACCGTGCATGATACGCACAAACAAACGGTTGCTGTCATGCTGAACAATTATGACGAAAAAAATGAATTTATGATTCAAATAACCAATGGGTATACCGTTCAAAAAACGCTGTTTTGTGATATTGAAGGTTCAAAACTTATTTTGCGTAAAAAATATGCGTATATCGAATTGACGAGGAAATAATACAATCAAACTGTACAATCGATGTTTTAGATGACGGGAAGTATAACCACGAAAGGACCCGTACAAGAAAGCTTTTTTTAAAAAGACGATTATAAAGAATATTTACCGGACGATTGGCGAACGATTACGGAGGAACAAATCGACGTGTATGATGCGGTGAATTGGATGAGCGTAACGGCACTGTCAGCAGAATCGATAAAAAGGGGGGAGTCAGCCGATCGAGTGTCCTGATTTTACGCGTGGGAAGTACAAGGAAAGAAAGACGGTAGACGTATTGAAGTTTCCTATTGTAAAAGAGAATTGTTGATTATAATAAAGAAAATATCTATGGAAACGGAAATTATTCAAAAATTCAACGAGATTTATGAAGATTCTCGATGACAAAAGGAGATAGAATTATGAAAATAGTAGACAATAGACCCATTATTGAAAAAGCGACTTATGATATAGTCGTTGTTGGGGGAGGTATCAGTGGTGTTGCTGCCGCTGTTGCTGCGGCAAGACAACAAATGAGAGTGCTTTTACTTGAAAAAAGCATACAGCTTGGCGGTCTTTTAACGTCGGGATTGATTAGTTACTACGAACCACTTTGCGACGGACAGGGTAGGCAAATGATTGCTGGCATAGCGGAAGAGTTGATTAAGCTTTGCATTAAAGATGGGTTTGATAATTTGAGTGAAGACTGGAAAACGAAGCAGGGCGAGCATAAAGGGTGGTATGCGACATTCTTTTCCCCCACGGCATTTGTGATGGGACTGGATGAATTTGTTATAAAAAATGGAGTGGAAATCCGTTTTGATGCGCACGCCGTTTTTCCTGTAGTGGAAGAAAACGTTTGCAAAGGAGTGGTTGTCGAAAGTAAAGGCGGAAAAGAATTTTACGCGGCAAAAGCGGTGATAGATGCAACAGGAGATGCAGAAATTGCCGAGCGAGCGGGGATTCCAACTGTAACGGGAACGAATTATTTGTTGGGTATGGCGCATTATACAAATAAAAGTTTGGCGGAAAAATATGTGCAGGGCGGAGAACCTTTTCGGTTTAGAAAGTGGCTTTACGCATTAGATGAAACAAATACGGGGAAGAAGTTATATACTGGAACTACATCGGAAGACATTACCGATTACGTTTTAAAAGGCAGAGCGGCGGTATTAAAGAAAATACGCAAAGAAGACAAGGAGACGCGAGAAGTCATGACATTGCCTACAATGCCGCAATACAGAACGATTCGAAGAATTGTAGGGAAGAGTGTTTTTTGTGGGATTCCCGATGAAAGATTCGAGGATGAGATTGGGCATTGTGGCGACTGGAAAACATTCAAGGCTCATTACAATATTCCTTATGGTAGCTTATACAATCCCTCATTTCCGAATATTTGGGCTGTAGGTCGAATTATTTCTACAAACGATGGAAACGGTTGGGAAATGGCTCGAGTCGCTCCTGTTTGTGCGTTGACGGGACAGGCGGCAGGCACTGCGGCAGCAATTTGCATTCAAGAAAACTATACGGCGGACAGTATTCCTGTGAGAAAATTGCAACAACAATTACGCAACGCTGGATGTTTTATAGAGGAGACTAACTATTAAAAGTCAAGTAAAAAAAGAGCAAGATTAAAAAATTTTAATCGGTTAGAAAAAACGGTACGGCAAAAAGAGCACCCCACGGGCTGCTCTGAAAAATGTTTGGTAACGAAAGGCTTAAACAGCCGGTCTGTAAGGCTCACCCGTCAGTAAATGGGCGACGACGAAAAAGGCTTGCTGTTCGCATGTGAAGAATTAACTAAAATTGATATCGAAGGCAAAAAGGCGGTAGGAAAATAAAACTGATCCACATTATCTTCTAAAAATTGATTGCAAGAGAATGGTTAAAAAATTTTAAAAATATAATAAAAAAATAAGGAGCGAGTATTATCTCGAAAAAAGATTATGAAAGTATTTGACGGACATTTACATACGTTCAGATTTAAAGTATCAGTCAGAGAATCAATTGATTTATTTCAAAGACAATTTGATCGTTTTAACGTTAAAAAAGGTACTTTTTTAGCGCTTCCTTGTGATGCTGTTCCCGGGAAAATAGAATTTGACCAAACAGATTTAACGGATAACGTAAAAGTTATGTATTTTAAAAGTGTATTTGCTCCTTGTTTTTATGCTTATGCAGGGTTGGAATATAAGGGTTTAGATATAAAAAACAAATTACAAGTTGCGGATGATTTATTAAGACAAGCTAAAGAATTTAAAAAAGTCGGATACGATGGCATGAAGATGTACGAAGGGCATCCGAACTTGCGCAAACTGTTATATTCATTAGACGATGAAATTTTCGATAAGTTTTTTGACTATTGCGAAAAGGAAAATTTTCCTATAATAATGCACCTTGCAAATCCCTCGTATATGTGGGATAAAGATAAAGTATCGGATTATTGGAAAGCAAGAGGGTGTTATTTTGATGAAAGTTACCCTAAATTTGAGGAATTCCATAATGAAATCATTAAAAGATTAAAAAAGAATCCGAAATTAAATTTTAGTTTGGCGCATTTTGGGTTTTTAACTTATGATAAACAAAAAGCAGAAGAATTTATGGCTTTTTCAAATACAAAGTTAGACGTATGCCCTGGTGGAGAAAACTACTTTAATATTCTAGAAGATAAGGAATATTGGATTCCGTTTATCAATAAATATGCAGATAGAATTACGTATGGCACTGATACCTATAACTTTGAATATGATAACGAAGAAAATTGGTTAAGAGCCACGGGAGCTAGACCATTATTAGTGCAAAACTTTTTCATGACGAATACGGAACACTTGTATTACGATAAACCCTTTATCGGTATAGGCCTTTCAGAAGAAACGAATAAAAAAATTTTTTATGATAATTTAGATAAAATGTTAGGGGAGCCGAACGCTATTGATTACGATTATTTCATAAATAAATGTGAGACATTATTAGAAGGCATAGATTCAAACTCGTTAGATAGATATAATTTATGGTGTATGAAAAACGATTTTATATCCATGAAAAACGGAAATTTTTATTATAAAAAATAAATGGAGACTGACTATGAAAACGAAGAAATTTAATTATAAAACAGAACAATTTCAAAATCCGTATATAGGCTTTACTAGTTTTCAGCATTTTCGCGGTGAAAAGCTTTATTCTGACTGCATAACGGGAAAAGATGGCATTGCAGGTTGCGAAACGGAAAATTATGAATGCTATCCTGTACCCGAAGGGATAGAAGAAAATGGTAGAGAGCAAGGATACTATCCGGATACTACGGTTGCATACATAAGAATTTTATGGAAAGAATTCGAACCTAAGCAAGGCGAATATAATTATAAAATCATTCAGGACGTTTTGGACAAAGCCAAGGAAAAAGGACAAACGGTAATGTTTAGATTGATGCCGCACTCAACTTGTGAAAGAGACGACGTTCCCGATTGGCTTAAAACACTTATACCCTGCCCTGCAAGACCAGAAGGTATGAGAGTAAAAGCTTCCCCGACAGATCCGCTTTATCTGGAATTATTCAGCAGAGCAATAGTAAAAATAGGGGAAAGATTTGACACTAATGAAACGCTTGATTGTATAGATATTTCTCTTGGCGGCGCTTGGGGTGAAGGGGCGCAGGAGTTCAGCGAAGAGGAAGAGAAAAATTTAATGGATATCTATATAAACTCCTTTCCGAACACCAAACTTATCGGTCAATGCGGTAATCCGAAAATGCTGAACTACGTTGCGACAAAGAGAACGATAGGTTGGCGTTCTGATGGGACGGGAAATCCGAGGCATACGCATATTTGGTTTCCCGGCTATTATCCCAATATTAAAAATGAACATTGGAAAACAGCGCCTATTTCCTTTGAAAGTTACTGGTGGATTAGCGAATGGTACCGTCAGGGTTGGGATATCGATGAAGTAATAAATTTTACGTTATCTCATCATATCAGTACCTTTAACAATAAGTCTTTTCCTATTCAATATGAATTGAAAGACAAAATTGATAATTGGGTGGCAAAAATGGGTTATCATTATACGATAAAGGAAGTTGAGTACGATGAAAAAGCAATTAATAAACTTAATATTAATTTGGAAATAGAAAACGTTGGCGTTGCCCCCATTTATAACAGAATTCCATTCGTTATTAAATTAAGAAATAATTCATTTGAAAAAGAATTTATTACGGATATCGATATTCGAAAGTGGATGCCGGGTAAGATAAGTGAACAGATTGATCTTGACGTACAAGGCTTACCGCAAGGTAAATATGAATTACTAATAGGTATTCACAATAATAACGGGGTAAAAATATGTTTTGCAACGGATGCGAAACAAGATAATGCGTACGCTATTATTGATTCCATTACTATTAATTAAGGTTAACGGAAACATAACCTCCGGCGGCGGCGCGGGCTGTTTTGAAAAGTCTTACTTCTACCGAGTTGTGGAAATTTTTGGAATAACTTATAACTCTGTCGGACAAGCGCTTTTAGCGGAGCATATCTGTCTTTATTTAAAAGAAAAATTCCCTTGTTTAAAGGAGAAAACAAAATGAGAATAGTCTTTTTCGGCGATTCCATTACGGATTTAAGCAGAAATTATCAAGCGCACGACGGGATTGCTCAATCCTTGGGCTACGGGTACGTATTGTTCATTGCCCGTCAACTTTTGAGTGAGGATCCCTTGGGGTACGAGATTATCAACCGCGGTATCAGCGGCAACCGTATTGTGGACTTGTACGCACGCATTCGAAGGGACGTTTGGAATCTTGCGCCGGACCTGCTGAATATCTATATTGGCACAAACGACAACAACTTTGACGGGAACGACAATGGCGTGGATCTGGAGCGTTGGGAAAAAGTATATCGTGCGATCATCGAAGAAACACGGGAGCGTTTTCCTAACATAAAAATTATCATGTGTCTGCCTTTCGTTATCCACGGGCAACGTTCAGACGAGGCATATAAAAAGGATTACGAGGTTTTGGCATACGTCGAGCGGGGGAAAAAGATTGCGCAGGAATATGGTATTCCTTACGTTGAATTGCAGGAAAAAATGGCGGAAGCGGCGAAGCAATACGGCGACAAGGTTGTTGCGCCCGATGGTATTCACCCCAACGTGTATGGCTCGAATATTATTGCTGAAGAATGGTTGAAGGTGTTTAGATCGCTCGTTTCCGAATAAGTAGATTTTGGGAATAGGCTGATTCATTTTACTTATTCTAAAACAAAGCTGGCAAAACCTTTATTTGACGAAATAATCAAATGATCATTTTCAACGTTATAAGAAGTATTGGCGGACTTTTCAAGCAAGATAGGAGTTTTGTCGTTTAAAAAAACGGTTAGCGTTTCATTTTTGAAAAAGTCTGCGTAAAGATATGTTTTTTTATCAAATTCTACCGTGTAAAAAGACGCCCGGTCTTTTTGCGTTTCAAAATACTTTTTGTAGCCGACGCCGTGATAACGCTTTTTATTTTCTGAAGTTTTAATATAAAACCTATGAAATATTTTTGCGGAGAATATGTTGGATAAATCGTCTAAGATCTTTTTATGGACGGAGGAGAAAGAATATGAACTTAAAAATTGTAATGCTTGAAAACGAACATTGGTGGGGCAGTACTATTGCGCAATCGGAAAAGATGCCCTTCGACCGTAACACCGAAACGATTGTTAATCTTGCGGACAAACGCAGCACAGTGCAAGCCGCTCCTTATTTTTGTCGGATAAAGGAAGATACGTCTGGAGCGAAAAGGGTTTTATCGCGTATATCAAAAACGGTGAGATTTTTTGTGAGAGCGAAGAGGAAATTATCTTAAACGAGGACGGTACTTCTCTTAAAGAAGCGTTTGTGAATGCGAAAAGAACGTATTTTCCGTTTGAAACTACAGTACGCACGCCTCGCGAATTTTATACGCTCCTTCAATTTAATACCTGGATGGAGCTTGTAAAAGAACAAACGGAAGAAAATATTTTGGCTTATGCTAAGGGATTGATTGCAAACGGTTATAAGCGCGGTATTTTAATAATCGACGACGGCTGGCAGGAAAATCACGGTATTTGGCGTTTTCACCCCAGAAAATTCAAAGACCCTAAGGGCATGATTGAAAAGCTGCATCAGATGGGTTTTAAAGTAATGCTTTGGGTTGCCCCCTGGACTTCTCCCGACAGCGAAGAATGTTTGAAATTGTGCCGTGAAAAAGGCGCGGAAAGCGATACGGGGCATCTTGTGCGATTAAAAGACGGGTGAGTTGCAATTTATAAATGGTGGAACGGATATTCCGCAATGCTCAATTTCAATTTAGAGGGAGATTGCGAATTTATGCAAAACCAGTTGGACGTTCTTGTAAAAGAATACGGGGTAGACGGCTTTAAGTTTGACGGCGGCGATTATACCTGGAAACCGATTAACGAAATCGATACCTTCTCGATTGCGGCTGAAAACGGCGTGGGCGAGGACCCTATGGTTTACGGTTGGAAAACGTTTAAAGCAAAACGCTATACCACCGACGAATTGAATGCGGCCTGGATTAGATTCGGTATGAAATATCCCTTGCACGAGTTTAAAAACACGTGGAAAACGGGACATTTGCCCGTTATCCAGAGGCTTGGCGACAAAGCGCACAAATGGGAGCTCGGGGGCTTGGCAAGTTTGATTCCGCAAGGCGCGTTTATCGGATTGATCGGAAATCCCTTTGTATGTCCCGATATGGTAGGCGGCGGCTTATGGACGGCGTTTGTGTATGGAAAGGTTGATGAGGAGTTGTTCGTACGAATGGCAGAATGTTCGGCTTTATTCCCGATGATGCAATTTTCGGCGCTGCCTTGGAAAAAACTTTCCGAGCCGTATGCTAAAGTGTGCCTTAAAATGGCTGAATTGCACGAAAAGATGAGCGGAGAGCTTATTAAACTTGTAGATGAAGCGGAAAAGACCGGTGAGCCGATTATTCGGAATATGGAATATAATTATCCGCATAAAGGATATCAGAAACTCATAGATCAGTTTGTGCTTGGAGAAAAATATCTCGTTGCGCCCGTATTGACGAAGGGCGCTATTGAAAGGGAAGTGGTATTCCTTGAAGGAAAGTGGAAAGATATGACGGACGGAATGATTTATGGCGAGGGGAAGCACGTGGTACCCGCGCCGATTGATAAACTTCCATACTTTGAAAAAAAAGATTGATAGGGAAAATTATTTCGGAGATTAATTAGCCTCAAATACGCATGCTTTAACAACTCTTTCCTCAATTCCGCAAGTGCGTATGACACGTCGTATTTACGGGTTATACGAGATGACGAGAGAGGGCGACGATAAGAAATATTTTGAGGACAGCGTGGGCATGTTCGGGGA
Source organism: uncultured Eubacteriales bacterium (assembly GCA_958421945.1). GTDB lineage: Bacteria > Bacillota > Clostridia > Christensenellales > Borkfalkiaceae > UBA1259. The sequence goes on from CATZMZ010000002.1 coordinate 9,442, forward strand.
ATGGACGACTCGCGGACCTGCATACGAATTGCCTTTTTCGGCATTGCACGACGGCAAAATCAAAAATTTGGCGTGCGCGGGCAGGTGTATCTCCGCAAAGGACGATATTTGGGAACTGACGCGAGTGATTCCCGTTTGCGCGGTATCGGGCGAGGCGGTCGGCGTTGCGGCGGCAATGACGGATGATTTAACAACTCTTGATGTGAAAGAATTACAAACTGAACTCAAAAAACGGAACGTAAAATTGCATTTAGAAGAGGTCGGTTTGACGGCAAAATACTGATTTGGAGGTAAAAATGAAGCTGGTATTTTTTGGGGATTCAACGACGGATATGGGGCGAAATAGAACGGTTGAGGATGGAAACGTGCATTCCTACGGCGACGGGTATGTATTTTTTTTGGCTGGGGAGCTTTTGGAATGCGATCCAAACGGATATGAGATTGTTAACCGTGGCGAAAGCGGAAATAGAATTTATCAGTTATACGCGCGTTTAAAAAAGGACGTATGGAATGAAAATCCAGACGTTTTGACTATTTTAGTAGGGATTAACGATATTGAGCACAAGGGCAATGAAACGGGAACGGATCTAGCACGTTGGGAAAAAATTTATCGCATGATGATTGAAGAAACCCGTGAACGTTTTCCGAATGTTAGAATTATTCTAATGGAGCCTTTTGATTTATACTTAGACGCAGCAGATAAAGAGATTCGTGATGTTAAAATCGCTACGATTAGGCGATATAACGAAATTTTAAATACGCTTTGCAAGGAATACGGTTGTGAATTTATCCCATTACAGGATAAATTTGAGGAAGCAGCAAAAAAGAACGGTGCAAAAAATTATTTATACGACGGTTGTCATCCAAATATCGCCGGCTCGAAATTGATTGCAAGAGAATGGTTAAAAAATTTTAAAAATATAATAAAAAAATAAGGAGCGAGTATTATCGCGAAAAAAGATTATGAAAGTATTTGACGGACATTTACATACGTTTCGATTTAAAGTAGGAATAAGAGAATCCATAGGATTATTCAAAAGGCAGTTTGAGCGTTTTAACGTGGAAAAAATGACGTTTTTAGCGTTGCCGCTTGATGCGCTACCTAATAAACTAACGCCTAAAGACACGGACGAGATAGACAACGTACGGGTAATGTATTTTAAATCCGTATTCTCTCCCAACGGGTACGCATATGCAGGATTAGAATATAAGGGCTTGGATTTAGCGGACAAGAAAGCTGTTTCGAAAGAGCTTCTTCGTCAAGTAAAAGAGTATAAAAGGGTGGGTTACGACGGTATGAAGATGTACGAAGGACACCCGAATATGCGTATGACTTTGGGGTATGCGCTCTACGACGAAGTGTTCGACGGATATTACGATTTTTGCGAAAAGGAAAACTTCCCTATCATAATGCACCTTGCGAATCCTGCGTATATGTGGGAAGAAGATAAGGTAGACGATTATTGGAAAGCGAGAGGGTGTTTTTTTGACGAAAGCTATCCCACGCTTCAACAATTTTATGAGGAAATCTTAAAACGTTTGGAGAAAAATCCGAAGCTGAATTTCACGCTTGCGCATTTTGGGTTTATGACCTATGATAAGTCGGCAATGGAAAGGTATATGGCGTATGAAAATACAAAGCTTGACGTATGTCCGGGACATAATAATTTCCATAATATACTTGCCGATAAAGAATACTGGCTTCCGTTCCTTGAAAAGTATGCGGATAGAATAACCTACGGTACGGATAGCTATAATTTTGAGTATGATAACGAGGAAAACTGGCTTAGAGCAACGGGGAATAGACCTACGTTGGTGCAAAACTTCTTGACGAAAGGGCTTACGGAAGAGTTTGAATATCTCGGAATAAAATTCACGGGGGCAGGCTTAACTAAGGCGACGCAAGAAAAGATTTTGTATGAAAATTTGAATAAAATGCTTGGCGCACCGCACGCGATTGATTACGATTACTTTATTCAAAAATGCGAAAAGCTTATGGAACGCTTTGACAGAGATACGCTGGACGGCACGAATCTTTGGTGCATGAAGAATGATTTTGAAAGCATGAAAAAAGGTGTTTTTGTGATAAAATAAGGTGAGTTATGGAAAATCAAACACTTGCATTTATTGCGAGCTTTTTGGCTATGTCATTTGTAATAATGGCGTATTTTGTGAAGAAAAAAGAACATTATTTGTTATTTGAATTACTTTGTATTGTGTTTTTGATTGTTTCTTACTTTTTCACAATGCAATTCTTCGCTATGATAGGACTCGCAGTTGGGCTTTTTCGTACAACTACGTTTTTTATTTATGAAAACAAGGAAAGACGTGCCCCGATTATTTGGTCTTTTTTATTTTCCGCTATGACGCTTGCAGCTTATTTTATTGTGAACCTTGTGATACTTCAAACAGCACAACCGCTTGATATCCTTTGTTTGTTAGCTTTGATAATGTACGCGTTTATTTTCCGAATAAGGGATTTGAAAATAGTGCGCTTCACAATGCTTATACCGACTGTTTTATCTATTTTATTTAATGCGCTAACAAGTGCGGCATTATTTGCGACATTAACCTATTTATTTGAACTTTGTGCAAACGTGGTATCCATATTTAAGTCCTATGTTTTCGCGAGGACTGAAAAGGAAGAACTTAAAAATAAACAAAATGAGTTTTACAATAAAAAAACAATTTAAGGAAAAGAAAGGCGTAATTTATAATCCATATATCGGCTTTACGAGCTTTCAGCATTTTCGCGGAGAAAAATTATATTCGGACTGTATCACGGGCAGAAGCAGCGGCGTGGCGAGCTGTGAAACGGAAAACTACGAGATCCCGTGCCCGAAGGCGTTGAAGAAAAAGGTAGAGAACAAGGCTATTATCCCGATACCACGGTTGCGTATATCCGTGTTTTATGGAAAGAATTCGAGCCGAAGCAGGGGGAATACAATTACGCGTTTATTCAGGAAATTTTAGATAAAGCAAAGGCAAAGGGGCAAACGGTGATGTTTCGGCTTATGCCGCACAGCACGTGCGAAAGGGACAACGTACCCGATTGGCTTAAAGCGCTTATGCCTTGCCCCGCAAGACCTACGGGAATGAGAGTCAAAGATTCGCCGACTGATCCCGAATATTTAAAATTATTCGGTAAAGCGATCGAAAAGCTCGGCGAAAGATTTGATCGAAGCGAAACGCTGGATTGCGTAGACGTTGCGCTTGGTGGCGCGTGGGGCGAGGGCTGTCAGAGCTTCCCCGAAGATGATATGAAAGCGTTAATGGATATTTACGTAAGGGTATTTCCGAATACGAAGCTGATCGGGCAGTTTGCCAATGTAAATATGTTGAATTATATCAGTGAAAAACGTACGATCGGTTGGCGAGCGGACGGAACAGGCAGCCCGAAGCACATGAACGAAATATTTCCTGCAAGATTTCCGCTACTCAAAAAAGAATTTTGGAAAACCGCGCCCGTGTCCTTTGAAAGCTATTGGTGGATCAGTGAGTGGTACCGCCAAGGTTGGATATCGACGCGATCATTGAAAAAACGCTCGAATGGCATATCAGCACGTTCAATACGAAATCCTTTCCCATTCAATATGAATTAAAGGACAAGATCGAATATTGGCTGGAAAGAATGGGATATCGGTTCGTCATTCGCGAGGTAGAATATCCCGAAGTTATAAAAGCGGGGGAAACGGCTCAAATTCGCTTAAAAATTGAAAATAAGGGAGTTGCTCCGATCTACAACAAATTGCCGCTTAAATTGCGTTTTAAAGGCGAAAAAGTACAAGAATACGTAACGGGCGTAGACATCACGAAATGGTTGCCGGGCGAGCATACGGAAAAAATAGAAATCGTCTTACCGAAAGATATACCCGCAGGGAAGTACGAGCTTTCTTTCTTGATCGGCGGAGGAAAAGAGTCCGTTGTAAAATTTGCAACGGAAACGGAAACCGACGGGAAGTTTTACAGCTTGGCGGAAATTGAGATCAAGGAATAAAAATGAAGAAAGTATTCGATACGCATATACACAGCACGCAAAAGGTGAGCGTGGAAAAATCAGTAGAAGTGTATAGGAAAATTTTTACGTGGACGGGCGTAGAAAAGGCGTTGTTTTGGGACTACCGCAAGACTCCAAAGGGCACACCGATCATTCGCAGAACGTAAAAACGCTGTTTTACAAGCAATATTTCGGCGGGTACGGCTTTGACGGGCTTTTGCACGATACCTCTCTGACCGACGCGGAAACGGAAAAGGATTTTTTACGGCAAGCGCAGGAGGCGTTTTCCGCGGGCTTCGACGGCGTGAAAATGTTGGACGGAAAGCCTTCGATGCGGCGTATTTATAAGAAGTGACGTTATGAGTTATTTAAAAGATACGATTTATCCACCTCTGGTAATTGGAAAATAAGTATATCTTTGTCGTAATTGAAATACAATTTTTCCGCCGTTTTGTTGGTAAGTAAAAAGTTTCGTTGGAAAAGTTGTACAAGATATTTGTTATAATAATTCAATTAAATATTTAGGAGTTTAATAATATATACAACAAATCCTGATAACGTAAAAATAAATACGTTAGACAAAGGAGAAGAATTATGATGGAAAACAATACTGAAAACTCTTTCCTTCTCAAACCCGTAAGGGGAATTTCGGTCGTTAATCCCGACGAAGTAGAACGGGACTATCTTTTATATTGCGTAGATTACGCCGTTAAAAACGGTTACAATCACATTCAGATAACCGGACCTATCCACGACTCCGTTAAGGGGAATATAGACGGTATGACTTTTTCAGTAAAATATGCGGCGTTTAACGATGAAAAAGATGCGGACTACGTAAATAAATGCTTAAAAGTTGTAAACGAAGCGTGCGAGAAAGCGAGCACGGCAGGCGTTAAAACGTATATGTGGCATCACGAACTCGCCTTGCCGTCGGCGTTCAAAAGCGCGTTCCCCGAAACGTTGAACGAAAACGGCGATATAGAAGTTTCTCATCCGCTCGTAAAGGACTATCTTGAAAACAAAATAAAAGATTTTTTCGCGGCTTATCCGAAGATGGACGGTATCGTTCTTACGCTCCACGAAACGAAAATTCCTCTATTAAAGCTTAAAAATCAGAAACTCGGCGCGACTGAAAGGGTTAAATTCGTTACGGAGACAATATATAACACCTGTAAATCGCTAGGAAAAGATCTGATAGTAAGACCTTTCGCTTCACTCGAACAAGACCAGGATAATATGCTTAAAGCGTATGCGGAGATTTCGCCCGATATGACGGTTATGGACAAGTGGACTAAATTCGACTGGTCGCTTACCCTGCCCGACAACGACTTTTTCAAGAAAATCAAGACTAATCCGTTCGTCGTAGAAACTGACATTTTCGGCGAGTATTTCGGAAAAGGCAGACTGCCCGTTATGCTTAAAGACCATATTAAGCATAAAGTAGAATATTGCAACCGGTTTCCGCATAAAGGGTTCGTCAACAGGATTGACAGAGAGCGTCAACACCCGTTCGGGAGCGTGAACGAGGTGAATCTCGTAATTATGCACGCGCTCGTGAACGGGCTTGATTTGGAGCACGAAATCGACGCTTTCTTTGCGGAAAGATACGGCGACGCGGGGAAAACAGTCCGCGCCGTAATGGAGCGGACGGAAGATATTCAGAAACGGATATTCTACCTTAACGGTTACTATTTTACGCAAGGAAGTTATTTCCCCGACGTGAACCAGATTAAAAACCATTTCTGGTTTGAAATAATGAAAGACGATTGCGATATCGCGTCCGACGAGTGGTTTATTCCCGTCGGCTGGAAACGCGGCGAAATTGAAAATCTTCTTAAAGAAAAAGACGAAGCCGTCGAAGAATCGAAAGAGTTGCTTTTTTTAATAGAGAAAATGGAAGGCGAAACGGAGAAAACGGAATACTGCAAACTTCTCGTAAAATTCAAAAATCTCGCTTTCGTTGCAGAACTCTGGCGCGAACTCGCTTACGCTATTTTCAATTACGTCAGATATTTTGAAACGAGAGATAAGAAGTATCATGCCGCACTGCGTGAAAACTTAAAAAAAATAGACGACATAAACGCTGACGGAACAGAAAGGTTAGGAACAGATTATTACAATTATAAAGGCAAACAAGGCTTTTTACCGTTGAATAAAGAAAACGACTCGGATTTTACACGCTCGCTATACAAGACTTTTCTTGCGGAAACAGAATCCTTTATAAGAGCGGAAAAGGAAGATTTAACCGACTTCGTTATATGCGGCAGCGCGATGGAAAGCCACCGTCTGCAAAAGGAAGTCAACTTTTCGGACACACTCTTATACGACGGAGAACCCTGCCGAATCGCAGGCAATAAATCGGGACTTAAATGGAGCTCTATAAACGCACACGGTTGGTTTTCTTATCAACTTAACGTAAAAAAGAATGTAGATAACACCGTCGTGTTCACTTTCGGATCAGCTACCGATACCCTCTGCGTTCAAATCACTGTGGGCGACGCAGTATACGTTATAAAAGAGAAAACTATGGGCAAAAAAGATTATGAAATAGTTTACAGAGACAGCGGGCAAGGCAAAGTCCGCGTGCGCATAGACCGTGTTGACGAAAACACTCCTCTGCTGTTTACGATAAAAGTTAAATAAACTCGGAAGGACAGTGAGTTCGGTAATACTTTTCCCGGTATCGGCATCTATCAGTATTTGTATCACGGTAGGCTTGGTGTTTATCGGTTTGTAAGATTTTTATAAAAGGCAGGATTGAGAGATGAAAATTATATTTTTTGGCGATTCCATAACGGACGCAATGCGAGAACGTGGTTCTTTGGATGCCGGTCGTGTTAAAGAAGAGTATAGTATTAACCCAAAAGCCTATGGCGCGGGGTATGTATTTTTGACGGCGACGCAACTTCTTTTCTAAAGACCGAATTATTATCAAATTATCAACCGCGGAATAGGCGGGGATCGATTGCCTCAATTGTATGCGCGTATTCAATTAGACGTTTGGAGTGAAAATCCAGACGTTATCAGTATTCTCGTTGGTGTAAACGACGTGGATGGGGGTGCAAACCCGAATTATACGGATATTATACGTTGGGGACGGATTTACCGTATGATGATTCGTGAAACGCAGGAAAAATGTCCGAAAGCTAAAATGATTATTTGTGAGCCTTTTTTATTACGTGAAAGTAGAAAAAACGACGCTATTTTAGTATATGCAGTCGAGGCGAAAAGAATCGCGGAGGAATTTGCGCTTCCGTTTGTAGCCTTACAAGATAAAATGGACGAGTCTGTTACCGTTTACGGTTTGGAAGGTTGTTGTTACGACGGGGTACACCCAAACCTTGTAGGGAGTAAAATAATTTCCGACGCGTGGCTCAAAGTTTTTAAGGAATAGGTAAATAATTAAGAGTATTTTGAAGGTCTAAAAGGAAACGCTGAAAGTGATATTTGAAAAAAGGAAAAGAAGATATGAAACAGAAAATTAAAGTATATCCCTTTTTGAAACGTCAACCGCAAAAGTTGTTCGTGGAAGATCTCAAAAAGCCTGTTCAGTAGGAAAAGCCCAAAGCCTTTAACGTGAGAGCCGTTGAAAAGAGCGAAGTGAATGTTGTCAAAGGAAAAATAGATATCATCCTGACAAAAGTGTAATAATTTAAGAAATACGATGGGTTAAAGGAGAACAAAAGAAATAATGCGTTGGGGGATAACCTGCGCTACGCTGCTTGTAAGAAGCAGCGAATACAGACTTGATATAATAGCGTAAGGGGAAAAACAAAAGATAGCTATAAAGCATCTATTGAACAGATAAAACTAAATATTTCTATCGCAAGACGGCGTAACCAAGACGGTTGCGTCGTTTTTTCTTTTTATCTATCCCTATGGAACAAATAGGAACTATTCCATTTTCATCTCGTTTGCGTTTGATATCGTCTTTTACGCCTCTTTCTTTAAGATATCCGTAAAAAAGAGTGTTAAGAAGATAGGATTTACCGCAACACTAAAAGACCGGATTTTGGGTTACGTCGGCGCATATCCGAAAGGAACGTAATTAAAACCATATTTCCGTCATACTGAGACTTGCCTGTTTTGGCACAGCTTACGAAGTATCTCTATATGTCATTGCGAAGCCTCAACGGGGCTGTGGCAATCTCCGCGGGCAGCGAAAAAACGGGCGCGATTGCAAACCCCGAGGTTATCGACGGATTTGGGAGTTGGTTTTGTATTCTGTCGGGCTTAACCCCGTATTCTTTTTGAAAAACGCGGTAAAATAATGTATCCCCGTAAAATTCAGTCGTTCGGCTATCTCCGTTATCGTGTCGTCCGTTTCCGTTAAAAGTCGCTTTGCCTCGTTAAGTTTTTTTTCGTTCACGTATTCGTTAATCCCTTTGCCCGTTACCGCTTTAAAACTTTTGCAAACGGACGAACGGTTCGTGCCGAAAATAAACGACAATTCGTCGATCGTAATTTTTTCCCTGAAATTCTCGTCAAGATAGCGGATAACCTCTTTAACGTCGAACTCGCCGACGGGGGGCAGGTTATCGTCGCGATTTCCCGTCTGGCGGCGAATCAAGCTGATCAGCAACTGTTCCAAACCGTTTTTAAGGCTTTGCTCCGCGCCGAACGGAACGTGTTTCTTTTTTTGCATATTATAAGTCGGCACGTCGTAAGGCGGGGCGAAAACGCTTCTGCCCTCCTTGATAATCGCCGACAAAAGCCCCGTTTCGTTGACAAAAAGTTCGGTCGGCGTTCCCGTAACCGATTTGGGCAAGCCGACGCACGTAAAACCTATTATAATAACGGTCGGCGCGTTCCCGTGGGGGCAGGAAAGCGAATGTTTCTCGTCGCAATCGTGAATTATCGCCTGATTTTTCTTTAACGTCCCCGTAAACCCTTCCGAGCGAATGTTTCTCGTCGCAATCGTGAATTATCGCCTGATTTTTCTTTAACGTCCCCGTAAACCCTTCCGAGCGAATGTTCAGCGCGCCCGACGAAACGTAAACGAGTTCGTAAAAAGGGTGGTGGTCGTAACCTGTATAAAAGTTTTCGGGAAACTCGAAAAAATGCACGTTGGCTATTTCCGCCACGCTTACCGAATCGCCTAATTTTTTTAACTTGAATTCCATACGATAATTTTAACATTCGTTTCATATTTTGTCAATAGATTTACGAAATCTTAAAAATGATTTACGATTTTATAAAGACATCGGGATTTCAGCGTGATACAATAAAAGCGTGGGAAAACGATTCCCGAAAAAATAAAAAATTTTAAGGAGTGAAATTATGCAAAGAATATGTATCCCCGATTATGAATACCGTGAGAGAATCGAAAAAGCGGCGAAAATGCTGCGCGAAAAAGGACTTGACGTTATGGTCGTCGCTTCCACCGAAAGCGATTACGCGAACGCAAGATATTTTTCGGGCTTCTGGCCGCTGTTTGAAAGGGCGGGCGTTGCCATTTCCGCACAGGGCGACGCGGCGTTGCTCGTAGGACCGGAATCGGCTATTTTCGGCAGAGATATGGGCAAACTCGATAAGGTTTTCGTGCTTAAAGAGTTCAGAGAATCCGCCGACCCCGCTTATCCCGAACTTCAAGCGAGTACGTTTAACGACGTGTTTAAGGCGATAGGCGTTACGGGCGAAAACATTAAAATCGGGCTGGGTTCTTACGTAGAATGTACCCTTCCCATTTTCGAGGGGCTTAAAAACTCCTTCCCCAAAGCGGAAATTATCAAGTGCAACGACATTATGGTAAACCTCCGCAAAATCAAGAGCGAAAACGAACTTGCCTGCATTAAGGAAGGTTTCAGAATTATCGAGCTTGCTACCGACGAGGTTATAAGACAGCTTAAACCGGGCGTTACTGAATTACAGATGGTCGGCGTCGCGCAGCGCGTTATTTACGAAAACGGCGCGGAATACGAGGGACTTCCCATGTACGTATTCAGCGAAGAAAGCACCCGCCACGCGATTTCGCGTTCGCGTTACAGAGAGATTAAGAAGGGCGATATCGTTCAGCTTAACCTTTCCGCGAAAATCGACGGATATTCGCCCGCTATCGGAATCCCCGTGGTTATGGGCAAGTTAGAAGGCGAACGTCGCGAGCTTGTCGAATTCTGCCGCAAAATGCACGAATGGACTTGCGAACAAATTAAAGCGGGCGTTATCGCAAGCGATATCGCAAAACGTTTCTATCAGATGTTTAAGGATAACGGCTACGAAAAGAATTTCGTTTACGGACCTTGCCACGGAACGGGTATGATAGAGGTCGAAGCTCCCTGGATGGAAACCACCTCCGATTATCCGCTCGAAAAGAATATGACTTTCCAGGTAGACACCTTTATTTCCGGGCCGACCTTTGGTTGCCGTTGGGAAAAGGGTATTGCCGTTAAAGAGAACGGTTACGAATCGTATACCGATTATCTCAAAAAGGGCATCATAGAGCTTGATTTCTGATTATAAAAGGAGTTTATTATGGCGTTAGGCAAAAAGAACTGGATTATTCCCGATTGCGAGCTGCCGAAAGAGGGCGAGGGCGTTTTAAAGGGTCACGAAAGCGTTATTATCGTAAACGATAACGACGTTGACGTTAATATCAAGGTAACGCTTTACTTTACCGACGAACCGTGCTATGATAAAATAGTGTGGAAGGTTAAAGCAAAGTCCGTCAGATGTTTCCGCATGAACAACCCGAACGATATGTCGGGTTACGTCGTGCCGTTCGAAACGCAATACGCGATGAAAATCGAAGCGGACGGCAATATCGTTCTTCAATACGGCAGACTCGATAACAGACAAACGAATCTTGCTTACTACACTACTTTGGGTTACGCGGAATAGCGAAACCCGAATAACGGGATAACAGGGAGAGTATTATTATGATTTTAGACAGGTCTTTTCCGAGAGAAGTAAAGTACGTTCAGGACAACAACCTGCCGCTCGTAATCGCGGGCGGCACGGTGGAATATCACGGTCCGCATTGTTCCTACGGCTGCGATACGCTCGTAGTAGAGGGATTGCTGGATAAGCTTGCGGAACGCAAGGAAATTATGCGCGCGCCGACCATTTCTTACAGCCCGTCCTCTTATGCCGTGGGCGGCAGAAAAAGCGGTACGGTGCATATTCCCGAACGCGTTTTCGAGGATTACGTTTATTACGTATTTAAAAGCTACTTATACGCGGGTTTTAAGAATATTTACGTGGTTATTCACCATCAGTTCGAGCAGGAAAGCGAAATGCCGATGACGCTTTGTTACCGCACGGCGGCGAAGCGCGCGACTATGGAATATCTCGAAGAAACGCTCGGCGAGGGCTGGTGGGGTAGCGAAAATTACGCGAATTATTACGAACAGTTAGAGGGGGCGAACAATCCGTTTAACTGGATTAAGGTTATCCCCACGATGACCACAGAGGTTCAGAACGCCACCGGTTACGACCACGCGGGCGAATTCGAAAGCAGCATTCTGATGGCGTTATATCCCGATTGCGTTAAGCTTGACAGGATAGACGACGTTAAGCACTGGTTTACGCAAAGCGCAAAAAAGGCAAATGCGGAACTCGGCGCAAAAATGGTCGAATTATCGTTAAAATCGCTTGAAGAACGCATAAAATAACATCCCGAGAGAGGCAAAAATGGCTCAATACGATTTTTTGAAGGAAATCACTAACAACCATTACCCGATTAAAACGGAAAGAAAGCCGATTGCGGGCGAATACGCCTTCCCCGAACCGTTCGTTATAAGCGCGGACGGTGCGGGCGAGGTTACGCTTACCGCTCTTAACGACTTTGCGGATTTCCTGAACGTCGCGTTCGGGATAAAAGCCGTGGTTAAAAACGGAAAAGGCAATTTAAACTGTCTTGATAAGTGCAAAAAAACCGAAAAAATCCGCTTTGAAACGGAGATTTCGGAGCACGGAATTACGATTAGCGGCGACAACGACAGAAGCGTCGCGCAGGGCGTTTATTATCTCGAATTTTGCGTTAAGGAAAACCGCGTGCCTGCGTTAAAAAAGACAAAAACCAAGCGCGAAATGCTTTTTTCGCCGAGAATGGTTCATTCCGCTTACGGTGTGGACGAATATCCCGACGGGTATCTTTCCACGCTCGCGCATTACGGTTACGACGCGATTCTGGTATTCACGCTCGGCGTCGACGAAACGCCGCTCGGTAAGCTCGATTTTAACGAGCTTTGCGCAAGGGCTGCAAAATTCGGCATAGACGTTTACGCGTATTGCGAAATTACTAATTTCACGAATCCCGCGGCGGACGGTGCGGAAAAAATTTACGACGAGCTTTACGGCTCTGTGTTTAAGGCTTGCCCCGCGCTTAAAGGTATGGTTTTCGTCGGGGAATCGGTTGAGTTTTTAAGCAACGACGAACACGTCGTTAAGCATAGATACAACGAATACCCGAAAGAGGGAATTCCCGAAAACAAGCCGTCGCCGGGTTGGTGGCCGTGTAAGGATTACGCGCAATGGATTAGCTTAATCCGCGACAGCATAAGGCGATATAAAAAGGACGCGGACGTCGTGTTCTGGACGTATAACTGGGGCTGGGCGCTCGAAAAGGACAGGCTTGCGTTGATAAATTCGCTTCCGACCGATATTTCATTGCTCGTCACGTTTGAAATGTTCCAAAAATACGAGGTTATGGGCGTGGAAGAAAGGGTTTCCGATTATTCGCTTACGCGCACCGACGCAGGTGATTATTTTTTAAGCGAAGCCAAAGCCGCAAAAGAACGCGGAATAAGACTTTATTCTATGGTCAATACCGCCGGCAGAACGTGGGACTTCGGAACGATTCCTTATCTGCCGATGCCTTATGCCTGGATTAAACGTTACAAGGCGATAAAAAGCGCGAACAAGCTTTACGGGCTTACGGGACTTATGGAAGGGCATCATTACGGAATGTTCCCGAGCTTTATCGCAAGGCTTACCTATTTGTCCTACTATTCGGACGGTTACGAAGAGAACCTTAATCGCGCGCTCAACGTCGAATACGGTTGTTCGGGCGAGGCTTTAAAGCGCGGCTTAAAGACGTGGAGCGAGGCAATTAAATATCTGCCGCCCACGATAGAGGAGCAGTATGGACCGCTTCGCACGGGAACGATTTATCCGCTGTGTCTTATTAAAGCGGTGTATCCGAAGTCGCTCGGGAAAGCGTATTTCGGCGACAGAATATGGTCGCCCGTGTACGGGCAGTTCCAAAACGGCTTGACGCTGGGCTACGGAGATAACGGCACGCCTTACTGTTTAAGAGAAAAAGCGGAAATCCGCATGCTCGCAAAAATGGCAGAACTTATGGAAAAGGGAATTGCCGAAATTTCCGAAGAGAAAGACGGGGACGTTTCGCGGCTTATCAACATGGGCAAGTATATAAAGTGCTGCGTGCTTACCGTTAAAAACGTCAAGGAATTTTACGGCTGTAAAATGCGGCTGATGACGGGCTGTTCGGAAAAAGAAAGGAAAGCTTACGTGGAAAAAATCAAGGAAATTGCCGCACGCGAAATCGAAAACGCGAGGGAAAGCGCGGAATATCTTAAAAACGATTCTATGCTTGGTTACGAGCCGTCTATGCTTTACGTCGCCTCGCCCGAACGCGTCGAATGGAAAATCGAGCAAGTGAAATATATGCTTAAAAACGAGTTGCCGTTTTTCGACGTGTAACGCGCAGTCATTAGGCTGAACGGATTTTTTAAAAAAATTTACGCCTCCCGCGGCAAGCAGCCGCGGGAGGCGTTTATTTATCGGACGTTTAATCAAATTTTTTAATGGAAGCGGTTTTTAAAAGCATATCCTCCATAGCTTTCATACAAGCGGAATGGTCGAATTTCTTTCTCGAAAGTTCGACGTATTTAGCGGAATATAGTTATAATTGCAAACACATTCAAACCGACGGCAATTCCGCTGACAGGAAAACGGTAAGCGGAAGCGCCGTGTTTTACTTAACCGCGTCGTCCTTAAACCATCGGAAATTGCCGCGCACGCCCGTAACTTCCGAAAAATAAACGAACGTATCGGGCAGTCTTTTAATGATATTCATAAATTCCGGGACTTGGCGATTATTCACGATGGTGATAACCAAAAAGCGGGTTTCGTCCGTGAACATTCCTTTACATTCGGTAACGGTCGCGCCGTGTTTAAGATTAAAAATTATCTCGTTTCTTAACGCGTCGGGATTGTTGGTGATAATCTCGAATTTAACCGCGTTGCGGGTGTCGCGCATTACGACCGCCGCCGCTTTTTCGAAAACGAACATCTGCACGATGGAAAGCAGGATACATTCGACGTCGCGGTAAACGAAATACGACACGCCGATAATGAGGTAAGCGATAATGCTTATCGTTCTTTCCACGTTCGCGTAAGGTTTTTTCTTTTGCACTATACCCGCAATAATGTCGATGCCGCCCGTAGACGCGCCGAAACGAAGCATAAAGCCCGTTCTCACGCCGAGCAGAATTCCCGAAAAAATCGCGGGGAGAAGCTTATCGCTTGTCGAAACGAATTTATAAAAATCCACGGCGGCGAAAACCTGTATCAAAACGGACGAAACGACGGTAAAAATAACGGTATACACCACGTAACGTCGTTTAAGGAAGAACCAGGCGACGGCAAGAAGGGGAAGGTTGAAAAACAACGTGTAATAGCCCGCGCCGAACCCCGTAAGCTTTTGCAGCATTGCCGCGATGCCGTCGACGCCGCTCGGAGCGAAGTCCGCCGGGTAAACGAAAACGTGCAGGGTAAACGCGGAAATAAACGCCGAAACGAGCGTTATAAAAAGCGTAAACAGTTCTTTTTTGACCGAAACGGATTTCGCTTCGGGTGTTGTTTCCGTTTTAACGACCATATAAAATACCTGTCCCAAAAATTACAAAACAATTAAAAAAATCAAGAAAAACAATAAAAACTCAGCGGAACACTTTAAGCACGCCCGAAACGATTTTAACGTCGAACGGGATATCCTCGTAAAGTTCGCCGTCAACGTTTACGGTGTAATGTTCGGTAAGCGGGAACACGCTGACGTTTTTCATATTAAAATGCGACGCTTCTTTAATGGTTAAAACCTTGCCCGTTTTAAGCTTAACGACAGCCGCGGCGGTTTTAAGCTTGCCCATGCCGCTTACCGTAACGAAATCGAGCTTTCCGTCGGCAGGGTCGGCAATCGGGCAGATGGGAATACCCCCGCCGTAACGATGACCGTTCGCCACGCACGCCATAAACGAAGTGCAGCGCGTTTTTTCGTTCCCGTCGAGCGAATAATCGAACTGTATGCATTTATAAGAAATCAATGCTTTAAGCAGGCATTTGGTATAGGTGAGCTTGTTTTTTTTCTTGCTTGCGGCGTAAAGCTTTAAAACTTCCACGTCCACGCCCATACCGATAATGTTAAGCCCGCGTACGGTCGGCATTTGCATAAAATCGACGTAACTTGCGTTGCCTTTAATTATAATATCGGTCGCTTTAACGGGGTCTTCGGGGATTTTCAGCGCGGCGGCAAAGTCGTTGCCCGTGCCGCACGGAATAACGCCGAGCGTAACCCTGTCGAAATCGGAAAACCCGTTAATCGCTTCGTGCAGAGTGCCGTCGCCGCCGACGACAATCACGTTGTCGCCGCCGTCCTCAATGATTTTACGGGTAAGCGCGGTAGCCTCGCCGCGGGCGGAGGTTTTGAAAACCGTATACGGTACGTTTGCGGTTTTAAGCCTATGTTCTATTGCGGCAAGATTTTTCCGCATTTTCTTGCCTTGTTTTCCCCCGGCAATGGGGTTTACAAGCAAATTTAACATTTTCTACCTTTGTGATAATATATTACCAAAATATTTTACACCAAAATCATTTAAAAAACAACCTTTTTGTGATACAATAATATATATGAAAATTTTTGTTCCCGAAAAACTTAATAAGCTTGCGGAACTTTGCCCGGAAAATCTGTACATCGTCGGCGGTTACGTTCGCAACGCGCTCGGCTTCGGCGTGATTTCCGACGACGTGGATATCGCGGGCGATTTGTCGTTCGGCAGTTTATCGGAACTTGCCGAAAAAATCGGCTTCCGCGCGCTCGCGTTTTATAAGACTACGGGTACGGGCGTTCTTTCGGACGGGGAAAGAAAATACGAGTTTGCAAGGTTCAGAACGGAAAAGTACGAACGCGGCGGCGGACACACCCCCGCGGAAACGGAGAACACTTCGGACGTAACGACCGACGCGCTTCGCCGCGATTTTAAGTGCAACGCAGTTTATTACGATATTAAAAACGGAAAAATCGTCGACCCGCTCGGCGGGGTTGAGGATATCGGGGCGCGCGTTCTCGATACGGTAAGACCTGCCGCCGAAGTCTTTTCGCGCGACGGGTTAAGGCTTATGCGGCTTGCCCGGTTCGCTGCGGAAACGGGATTTACGCCGACGAAAGCCGTTTTAACCGCGGCAAAAACTTACGCGCACAATATAACCGATATTTCCGCGGAGAGAATTTATTGCGAGCTGAACAAAATTCTCGTCGCCGACGTAAAGTATCCCTTTTCGCCGAAAGACGGACACTATCGCGGCTTAAAAATTTTAGACGAAACGCGCGTGCTTGACGAGCTTTTTCCCGAATTAACGGCGGGGCGGGGCATGTCGCAGAGAAACGATTATCATAATCACGACGTACTCGAACATTCGCTGCGCGCGGCGTTGTATGCGGACGCGGATATTCGGCTCGCCGCGCTTCTGCACGATATAGGCAAGCCTTTCGCGATGAAAAAATACGATTCGTTCAGCCGCCACGCGGAGTACGGCGCGAAAATCGCGGAGATCGCGCTTGAACGGCTTAAAGCGGACAAAAAAACGGTTAAAGAAACGGTTTTTCTCGTAAAGGAGCATTACAGAGATACCGATTGCACCTGTCCGGAAAGGGAATTGCGGCGGTTTTTCGCGGATAACCTTCCGCGGCTCGATAAGCTGTTCAGGCTTAAAACCGCCGACCATTACGCGCATAAAGACGACCTGTCCGCCTGTCCGTCGCTGGTTAAATGGCGGAAGCTTCTTTGCGAAATGAAATCGGACGGAACGCCCTTTTCCGTTCGGGAGCTTAAAATTACCGCGGCGGAGCTTAAAAAAATAGGGTATACGGGTAAGGAGATAGGCGAGGAACTTGACGGGCTTCGCAGAAAGTGCGTGGATGAGCCGAAGCTTAACGCGCGCGAAACGCTTGAGGCGCTCGCGATAAAAAATTACGAAAGCCGCCGTTAAACGATTAAACGTTAAATTCGAAAGCGCATAAAAACGATTGACAAAAAAAATTAAATTTGATAATATATTATGGCTATAAAGCTAACCGCCTGCGTAATCGGCGGTAAATAACCTTGCTCGGCGCAGTGGCCGAGCCGAATAAGTCCGGGAGGTAAATAATATGACTAAATACGAAATGTTGTATATTCTCGACGCGTCGCTTTCCGACGAAGCGAAAGAGAGTATCGTCAAGAAGTTCGAGGATTTGGTTACGTCTAACGGCGGAACGGTTGAAAATATCGACCGCTGGGGTAACAGAAAATTACAGTACCCCATTAACTACAAATCCGAAGGCTATTACGTTTTAATGAATTTCGAAGCCGAAAAAACGCTCGTCGTCGAAATTAAACGTATTGCCGGAATAACTGACGGCATTATCAGAAGACTCATCACTAAAAGATAAGGCAGGTTCATAGATGAATAAGGTAATTTTAATAGGGAATCTTACCAGAGACCCTGAGCTTTCCGAAACGCCCGCCGGTATTGCGGTTTGCAGATTCGCAATCGCGGTATCGAGAGATTACGCCAACGCGGACGGTTCGCGCGAAACGGATTTTTTTAATATCACCGTATGGCGCGGCAGAGCGGAAAACTGCGGAAAATATCTTAAAAAAGGCAATAAGGTCGCGGTTATCGGCAGCTTGCAAAACCGTTCTTACGAGGATAAGGACGGCATTAAACGCAACGTTACCGACGTCGTGGCAAACGAAGTGGAATTCCTCACGCCGAAAAGCGCGCAGGGTTCTGACGAAACGGACGGCGGCGCGGTTTCCGTTAAAAGAGAACGCCAGCCCTTAGAAGCGATTGACGACAATCAGCTCCCGTTTTAAAATTTGTATAGGAGATTAACGAAATGGACGAGAATATAAACGTAACGCCCGTAGCGGAAGAGGTTAAAGAAACCGCGGAACAGGTCGAAAACACCGAAGCCGCAGCGCCCGCTAAAGAGGTTAAAAAATTCGTAAAAAGAATTCCTAAAAGAAAGGTTTGCGCATTTTGTCAGGCAAAGGTGAACGAAATCGATTATAAAGACGTCAACACCTTGAAAAAGTACGTTACCGAAGGCGGGAAAATTCTTCCCCGTCGTATGACCGGTACTTGCGCAAGACACCAGAGAATTCTTGCTACCGCGATTAAACGCGCAAGACTCGTCGACTTGTTACCGTTTAAAGGCGAGTAATTTGTCGATTACTTAAACACTTTGTTTTAAAATGTAAACAGAATTGCCGGACTTGTTCCGGCGTTCTTTTTTTTAAAAAATTTTCTTGACTTACCGCCTTGCTTGTGATATATTAGTTATACGATAGAATATTTCAAGGAGATGTTATTATGAAAAAATTATCAGTAATCGTATCGGTGTTGTTGGCTGTCGTTCTCGCATTCGGCTTGGTCGGCTGCTCGTCTTACGGCACACTCAAAAAAGCTTTTGAAAAAGCAGGATATGAAGAAGTTACGGAGCTTGAATCCGTGGCGGAAACAATTAAAGAGGAAGCAAAAAAGAACGATATCGTCGTTACCCTCCACGGCATGAAGAAGGTTAAAGGTCTTACCTCTGATTTGGTTCTTATCGTCGAGTTCAAGGCAACCGAGGATATGAAAAAGTTTTATGAAAACAGCGAAACCGTAAAGGGCATCGTTAAAGACGTAGCGAAAAACGAAGACGTTAAAGAATGGCAAAAAGCTATGGAAAACGCAGGCTATGCAAAGGGCAACTGCCTCGTATTCTCTATCAATCCGCTGAATATGAACGAAGTGACGAGTATCGTTAAAGGTGCATAATTGTCAGCAGTTTGACATAGCGTTGAATTAAACCTTTATAAAATTTAAGGAGTTCACACTATCATGGGAAGAAGAAAATCAAAGAAGAATTTAGGCAGTATTATTTCCGCCGTCGCCGCGCTTTTGGGTGTTGCAGCAGTCGTTATGCTGTTTTTGCCTAACGTCGCGTTAAAAAACGGCAACACAACGTTTACTGGCTTGCAAATAGTTTTCGGATATTCTAAAACAGTTCCGCTGTTGGGCGATATTCAGGTTTTGCAGTTTTCGTTTATGAATTTACTCGTCTATCTTCTCGCAATCGGCGGTGTGGTATTCGCGTTAATCGGCGGCAACGGAAAGCTGTTTACGCTTATTTCTGTGGCGGCGTTCGTTGCTGCGGGCGTGTTGTTTATCATTTCGCCGTCGTTCGTTCTCGCTAACAGCGCGGCCGAACAGGCAGGATTTAAACTCTCGCAGGGCTTAAAGCTCGCTTACGGCTCGATTGTCGGCGCGGTCGTTACGTTCCTTGCAGGGGCGGCACAGGGTTATAAGTTTTTATTTAAATAAGCTTTAACCGCATTGCGTTAAATTTTAAAATAATTTAATATCTGCACTGCGCGCGCGAAAAAGTTTTTTTCGCGCGCGTAACGTTTATTTTTCGGTATTTTTCGCGAAAGCTTCGGGCAAGCCGTCCGCAGGTTAAAGCATATAGATAAAACTTAACATATTTTGGTAATTTTTAACAAAATTTACCCCTTATTCAAAATATTTGAAAAAAATTATCAAAAAAATTTTAAAAAGAGGTGAAAAATGCTTTACATTTTTTGTCGAAAGTAGTATAGTATCATTGTCGAAAGGGAAAACCCCTGCGACAAACAAAACAGCTCATCATTTTCCCCCTTATCATATATTATTCAGGAAGCAGTAAACCAAGTTTATTGCTTTTTGAATTTTAAACCCCAAAACATATAGCGGCACGCCTTGCCGCTACGCTCCTCGCAATGACGTAAATGGAATGAGTCATTCGTTGTCCGTCAGGGACGGTGATGATACGGTTTGCATTTTTTTTAATTTCAGTTAAACAAAACGCGCCGCGTATCTGTTCATGATACGCGGCGCGTGGTTTTTTTATCTGACTTTTAATCGGAAACAATCGGTTAATTGTTTTCGATTTCGGGAATGGGGTTTATCGTTTCAAGCTCTTTGATAAACGATTTAGACGAGAACATCAAGCAACCTACAACAAGTATTATGGCAAGTTCCACGACTATGAATAAGTTGTAAACGATACTCCAACTGAGCGCGGTATATCCTTCCATTTTCCAGGAAGAAAACACGTAATAGCCGCTTAAAAAATGTGCTACGTATCTTCCGAGGCAGGCAATGGTTGCGCCGAATATAAATTTAGACAGCGGGTTTTTCGCAAATTTTACGTTCTTGGCAATTCCCGCAAGCCCTATCGCGCCGAAAGCTATCGGGTAATCGAGAAGAACTTGCATCGGCTGGTAGATTTGCGGATTTTGCAGACATTGCATAAGCCCGTAAATTATGCCGGCAAATAAGCCTTTGCGCGCGCCGAATACGTAGGCGTAAATGATTAGCGGAAGCATAGAAGCAAGTGTAACCGAGCCGCCCTGCGGAAGCGAGAAAATCTTTATGTAAGACAACGCGAAAGAAAGCGCGATGGAAATCCCCGCAAACGATAACGCTTTGGTCGGGCTGGCTGTTCCGTTATCTTTTCCGAAGAACATGCAGGGCAAAGCGATTGCCAAAACGAGGATTGCGGAAAAAACGTACATTCCGACGGAAGAAAGCGGTTTATAATCTTCATCGGCAGTGGGAAGCACGAATAAAAGCACGAATCCGTAAATCACGCAAACGAGAATACCGATGACGTTGCAGATATTAAACGCTTTTTTGTTGAAAATCGCGGTTATAAGTGCAGCGACGGCATAAACGAGCATCAGCGCGAGGAAAACCAAAACGAGATAAAAGTTTTTGTCAATTTCCTTTTTTACGTAAAGTCTTGCAATCATAAAAAGCGAGATGCAGGCAATCAGCGTAACGGCGTAACCGATTACGAAGCCGAGCGCGACAGACTTAAACTTCGTAAGGTCGGCTTTTTTTGCGGCAAGCACAACGTAAATTACGGCAAGTACGACCACGATGGCAATCGTAAGCCATAACGCGAAGTCGGACAGTAGGGAATAGGCGGATTTAAGTCCGTCTTTTCCGAGAGAAGTGATAAGTTCTTTCATAAAAAAGCTCCTTTTATTCGCTAAAAAGCAAAAAACGCGCCCGTTTAGGGCGCGCCGACCGTTTTAACCGATAGCGATTGCATTTTCCTTCAAGAATTACCTTGCGGATTCAATGGTGTAATCTCAGCCCTGCGGCACCCATAGCGAATATTTATTTTTATGGTTTTATTATAACCGTAAATTCCTCTTGCGTCAAGCGTTTTTTTGTGGTATTATTGAAAACGTAAAGAGAGCTTTTATTTTTTTGCTTAACGTCGGTGCTGCGACGATACGCTTAATCGCTTTCCGCACGTAAAGGCGTTCTCTATGGCGGGCGGGGAATTAAAACGAGAAAACCGCAAGGCGAAAATATAATCGAAGAAAATCCCTTTTATAAGGAGTATTATATATAATGTTTAAGTTTTTTGCTTTTATCAATCGAATGAAATACATAAAGCGCTGGTCGCTCATGCGTTCGGTGAGGGAAGAAAACATTATGGAACACAGTCAGGCGGTGGCGGTTATCGCGCACGCGCTTGCGCTGTTATGCAACAAACGGTTCGGGGGAAACGTGAACGTCGAAAAAACCGTGCTGCTTGCGCAGTATCACGAGGTGGGTGAGGTTATAACGGGCGATTTGCCGACTCCTATCAAATACTTTAATCCCGAAATCCGCGACGCGTACAAGGACCTCGAAAAAAACGCGTGCAATAAGCTTCTCGAAATGCTTCCGCCCGACCTGCAATCCGATTATAGGGAATATATTATTCCCGACGGAGCATCGGAGGAGCAAAAACTCGTTAAATACGCCGACAGACTTGCCGCGTACTTAAAATGCGTGGAAGAAATAAAAGCGGGTAATTCGGAGTTCAAAAAAGCGAAGGCGTCCATAGAAAAGGAACTTAAAGCCGCGCGCCGACCCGAGGTAGACTGCTATCTTAAAGAGTTTGCGCCCGCTTTCGAGTTGACGTTAGACGAGCTGGATTGATTTTTGTGCAAGTTGTACAAAGAAAGGGTTAATATTTATTGAAAATTCCCCTTGTAAAAAATTGCGGAAAAAGCTATAATATATATTGTAAAAATTGTTCATAAAAATATGAACGCGGAGGAAAATTATGTCAAGTCTGAATCTCAAGAACATTTACAAGGTTTATCCGTCGGGCGTTACCGCCGTTACGGACTTTAACCTGGACATCGAGGACAAGGAATTTATCGTATTCGTCGGACCTTCCGGCTGCGGTAAATCGACCACCCTTCGTATGATAGCGGGGTTGGAAGAAATCTCTTCCGGCGAGCTGTATATCGACGGCGTTCTCGTGAACAACGTCGCGCCGAAAGACAGAGATATAGCGATGGTTTTCCAGAACTACGCATTGTATCCCCACATGACCGTGTACGAAAACATGGCGTTCGGTCTTAAACTTCGCAAAATGCCCAAGGCTCAAATCGACCAAAGGGTTAAAGAAGCGGCGAGAATTCTCGGTATCGAGCAGTATCTTTCCAGAAAGCCGAAAGCTCTTTCCGGCGGTCAGAGACAGCGTGTTGCGTTAGGTCGTGCAATCGTTCGTGAACCTAAGGTTTTCCTTTTGGACGAACCGCTTTCCAACTTGGACGCGAAGCTTCGCTCTCAGATGAGAACCGAAATCACCAAGATTCACAACAGACTTGCTACCACGTTTATTTACGTTACGCACGACCAGGTTGAGGCAATGACGATGGGTACGCGTATCGTCGTTATGAAAGACGGCTTTATGCAACAGGTAGACACGCCTATTAACCTTTACGACTATCCGATTAACCAGTTCGTTGCGGGCTTTATCGGCACGCCGCAGATGAACTTCTTTGCAGGTAAGCTCGTCGGCACGAAGAACAAGGTTTATATCGAATTCGGTCAGGATAAAGTTCTTCTCCCCGAACACAAAGCGAAGCTTATTTGCAATTTGGAAAAATATTTAAACACCGACAGAGAAATCGTTTTCGGTATTCGTCCCGAGGACATTCACGACAACGAGAAAGCGGTGAATGCGGAAGGCGCGCAGACTATCGAGGTTAAAGTCGACGTCGTCGAAGCGCTCGGTTCGGAAACGCTTATTTACTGCAAGACCAAAGCAGAGGATACGGACGAAGAAAAGAGTATCGCGGACGATATCAGCAACCTTATCGCTAAGGTTGACAGCCGCTCTCTTACCAAGGCGGGCAGCAAGGTTAAACTTGCGCTCGATATGGAACATTGCCATGTTTTCGACAAGGAAACTGAAATCACCATTCTTGCAAAGAGTGAAGAAAACAAAGCGGAAATCGAAGAATTACAGGCTAAACGCGAAGAAGAAGAACGCATTAAAGCCGAAAACGCCGCTAAAAAGGCTGCTGAAGAGCAGGCTAAAATCGAAGCCGAGCTTGAAAAGAAAAGACTTAAAGAGGCTAAAAAGGCCGCAAAGAAGAACGGCGGCGTAGTTGAAACCGTCGAAGTGGTCGAAGAAACGGTCGAAGTTGTCGAAAACGACGATAAAAAAGACTAATAATTCGGCATTAAAGTGAAAAATTTGAAAAGCCAAGCGAAAAAACGCTTGGCTTTTTGGTTTTTTATGGTAAAATAATTATATATAGTTTGTAAAAGGAAAAATATTACAGCCGCAAGCGGCTTTTACGGGCTTTCGAACGGCAAAAAGTAAATTTCGGTTATGTGGAACGTTATCGCGGACGCTTTTCTGGACGGATTAAAAGTTATACCGTTTTTGTTTTTAATCTACGTTCTTATGGAAGCGATTGAAAACGCGCGCAACAAGGAAAAAATAGAGCGCGCATTATCGGGTGCGGGCGCGCCGATTATGGCAGGGCTTTTGGGAACTATTCCCGAATGCGGCTTTGCCGTGGCAACCGCCAAGCTTTACGACAAGGGGCTTATAAAGATAGGCACGTTAATCGCGGCGTTTCTCGCCGTTTCGGACGAGGGGCTTATCGTGCTTGCCTCCTCCGGCGTAAAAGCGACGAGCATTTTGGCGTTCGTAGGGATTAAAACCGCTTATGCGATTATTATCGGCGAAATAGTCAACCTGTTTTTCGCGAAAAACGACGAGGCGCACGTTTGTCCCGAAAAGGACGACTGCATAGAATGCGGAGAGCGCCATTTTAAGCCGTGGGATAAATACCTTTTTCACCCGCTTTTTCACGCGGTGAAAACCGATTTATTTATTATTGTGATGAATTTCGTTTTCGGCACGATTATTTATTTTATCGGCGAATCGCGGTTTTACGCGTTTTTGGGCGAAAACGCATACCTGCAACCGATCTTCGCGACGATTATAGGGCTTATTCCTAATTGCGCGTCGTCCATTGCGATTGCAACCGCTTACGCGAACGGGGCGTTAAGCTTTTCGGCGTTGCTTGCGGGGTTGTCCGCAAACGCGGGGCTTGGCGTTATCGTTCTTCTTAAAAACAAAAAGAACGCGAAAAAAAGCGTGTTTATTTTATTGACGCTTTTCGTGGCGGCGATAGGGCTTGGTTACGCGACCCTGCCGTTAAAACTGTGATAAAGCCGTAACAATACCGTAATTATAAAGAGGGGCTTATGGAAACGGATATCAACGTTTTTGCCGGCGAAATTCTCGAAAATACCGGCGTGGATTTTTGCGTGTTCGACGATCAGGGCGCGTACGTTTACGGCAACGCGACGCGCGGCGAAACCGTCCCGCCGGAGTTCTCCGGCGTGTTTTCCGACGTGGGATTAAATAAAACCTTTTTTAGATTCAGGTATAAAAACAAGTATTATACGGGAAGATTAAAGGGGGCGGGCAGAACGGAAAGAAATTACGCGTTTCTTATATCCGAGCTTGCCGAAAAGTCTTTTACGAGGGGTGCAAACCTTTCGCGCGTGGAATTTTATCGTTCGGTCGTGCTGGGCGAAGCGAGTTATTTTCAGATAGAAAAATATATGCGGAAATTTTCCGTAGAGGATAAGCCCGCGTGCGTTATGCTGGTCGCCGTGCCGGTTGGCAAAACGGACGAAGTGCTTAACGTTCTCACCGCATACGTTGGCACGGGCGGCGGGGATTGCGCGTTCGTGCTTGACGAAACGCATTGCGTGCTTGTTAAATTTTCGGACGAGGCTGCGGGCGAATACCGTTCTTTCACCGAGTTTGCCGAGTTTTTACACCGCACCGTATACGAAGAAACGGGCATCGAAACGACCTTTTCCATCGGCGGAACGGTTAAAACGGTGGCGGATTTGTCCTCGTCGTTCTCGCAGGCGTCGTCCGCGCAGAGAATGAGCAATTCGGTTAAAACGGGCGGCGCGGTACACTCGTTTAAGGATTTCGTGCTGATAAAAATGCTTGAAGATTTGCCGAAATATAAGCTTAACGAATATTTAGAACTTTTGATGGACTCGGCAGCGCGGGAAATTTTTTCCGACCCCGAAATGACTGATACAGCGGAGGAATTTTTGGAAAACAGTCTTAACGCGAGCGAAACCTCACGCAAACTGTATCTGCACAGAAATACGCTTACCTACCGTCTTGATAAAATCGAACGCGCAACGGGGCTTAATATAAGAAAATTCTCCGACGCGGTGGTTTTCAGAATGATTACGATACTTTCAAGGCTGATAAGATAGACTTTCCGGGTGAAATTATGAACGAAAACTCAAAAAATCGTATATGCGAAAATTCGGGCGAAGACCACGATTATATCGTTGCGGAGAATGATTACGTCGAAAACGAACACTGCGCAAACGAAAGTTATGCAGGCGAGCGCGGTAAAAACGGGCAGGGAAGTCCAAAACCCGCCCGAAACAAAATCGGAAATATTCTCGTTGCGACGATATCGTTTTTTATCGCGATTATCGTTTTCTTTGCGGGGTTTTTTGTCGGAAGTTGTAACGGCACGGCAGCGGATAAGGCAAGCGAAATTATAAGACTTATCAATAAATACGCCGTCGCGGTTGACGGCGAAGCCGATAAAGACGACGTTGCGCGCGCTATCGTGGGCTACGTGCTTAAAGACGATAAATACGCGCGTTATTACAGCGAAAAAGAGTACAAAACGCTGCTTGCGGAGGATAAGGGCGTTTACGCGGGCTTTGGTTTAAGTTTTCTCGTGGACGAAAACGGGTGGATAGTCGGCGACTCGGTTTACGCCGTTCAGCAAAATTCGCCGGCGTATCACGCGGGCGTTAAAACGGGGGATAAATTCGTCAGGGCAACGACCTCCGCTATCGGTGCGGACGGCTCGAAAGTACCGGACGCGGTATTTGCGGACAATTCGGAGCTTGCCGAATTTATGGGCAAAATCCCCGAAAACGGCTCGGCAACCTTTTACGTTACGCGCGCGGGCGAGTTTATCGAAAAACCGTTCGTTATAGCAAAGGAAACGTATACCATGGCTTACGTAAATTATTACGACGGGCAGAAGGGGTTGTACTTTTATTCGGCGCACGGCGCGAAAACAGAGCCGCGCGAAAGCGAAAACGGCGTTGCTATGCTGCCCGACGATGCGGCGGTAATAGAGCTTTACGGCTTCGAAGGTGACGCGGCGAGGGAGTTTAAGCAAGCGCTCGATTATATGAGAATGCGCGGCAAAACCAAGCTTATTCTCGATTTAAGGGATAACGGCGGAGGTTTTATGACTACGCTTTCGGATATCGCGTCTTACCTTATCCGTAACGGCGGCAAACGTAAAAGCCTTATCGCCGTGGCGATAGACAAAAAGGGCGCAAAGCAGAAATTTTACACGAGCGGAAACGCTTTTTACGATAATATCGAACAAATCGCGGTACTCGCCAACGCCAACACGGCTTCCGCATCCGAATGTCTTATCGGCGCGCTCGAGTTTTACGGCGGCGCGACTGACGGCGCGAGTTTTTCGGAAAAAAATCTCGTGCTTACCTATAATCCGTCAAGAGATAATTTCAGCACTTACGGCAAGGGTATAATGCAAACGACCTATTCGCTTGCTACGGGCGGCGCGTTCAAAATCACCACCGCGTATATTTATCAGCCAGACGAAAAAACGTGTATTCACGACGTTGGGTTGACTACGAGCGTTCCCGAAAACCGCGTTGACAACGAAAACGCGCTTTCCCGCGCGATAGACGTTATCAGAACTAACGGCTGAAAGCGCATTATCCGAGATAAGCGTTTAAACAGGAGATTATTTTTTTATCGGCAACGCCGCCGATGGGCGCAGTTCCGCAGCTTTCGCATGGAACGGAAGAGTTGCCGTTACCGTTTTTTGCGGCGTTATTTAAAAAACCTTTCAACACGGGTATCACCGCGTCCGACGTCAGGTCGGACGCGGCTTTCTTTATGTCGAAATTATTTTTTTTAAGAATTTCGAGCAAGGGCGCGTATTCCTCCTTGCCCGTCGCTTTTAACAAAAAATCGCCGATATATTTTAAAATTTCCATGCACGCCCCCTTCTTGCGTAAAAGCAAGGTGGTTTAATCACACATATTATTATATGAAAATCATAATATATAAATGAACGAACGGGAGGTATCGATAATGGAAGATTTCAACGAGTACGCAAAACACGCGGAGAGCGATAACCGAAACGGCGCGGGCGGTTTAAACGGCGATTTATTTAAAATCGTTTCGGAACTGTCCGGAAAATTCGACGGCAAAAACGGCAACGACCTGCTTAAAGCCGTTTATGCGGAAGCGGAACGCGGAAAACGCAACGGGACGCTCACCAACGAAGAGCTGGACGGCTTTGCCGAAAAACTCGCGCCGATTCTGGATGAGAAAAAACGCAGTTTGCTTAAAAAGGTTATCGCGGAATTAAAGAAAATTTAAGCCGCGCGGCATGCGCGAATTTTTACGCGCTATTTACTGATTTCTTTTACCGCACGCAAGAAAAACTCCGCCTCGCGCGAAGAATTCTGTACGGCAAGACTTGCCCGAACGAGTCCGCCGTCCGCGGTTTTTAAAAATTCGTGCGTAAGCGGAGCGCAGTGCAAGCCGCCGCGGACGGCTACGTCGTAACGAGAGTTAAGTTCGTCGGCAACGTCCGCGCTGTCCTTGCCTTTTACCCGAAACGAAACTATGCCCGTGCGGTTCGGTTCGGAATAGACGGAAATTTCAGGGATATCCGACAGCCCCTCGATAAGTTTTCCGGTAGACGACAACAGGTTCTCGCCGAAATTTCCGAGGTTTTGCGAAACGTATTTCGCGCCTTCCGCAAGCGCGGCGATTGCCGGCAGGTTAAGCGTGCCCGATTCAAGCCGTTCGGGGTAATTTTCGGGCTGATTAAGGCTGTAAGATTCCGTACCCGTGCCGCCGAAAAGCAGGGGCGAAACGTTTACGTTTTCGCCGATACATAAAACGCCGCTTCCCATAACGCCGTACAAGCCCTTGTGTCCCGCAAGCGCAAGCATGGAAATCCCGTCCTTTTTCATATCGAGCGGGATATGTCCGCCACCCTGCGCGCCGTCCGCCAGAAACAATACGCCGCGTTTTTTGCAAACTTCGCCGAGCCGCCCGACGGGCATAACTTCGCCCGTAACGTTGGAGGCGGCGGTTGCCGCCACGAGGTAAGTATCGTCCGAAATGTTTTTTTCCACCGCGCGCGATAAGTCCTCGCCCTTTTCGGGTGCGACGACGGTAAGCGTGATTATGCCCTGCTTTTCGAGCGATTTAAGCGGACGAAGCACGGAATTATGTTCAAAAACCGTCGTAACGACGTTTCCGCCACGTTTAACCGTTCCGAAAATCGCAAGATTCAACGCTTCCGTGCAATTTTTGGTAAAAATCACGCGTTCGGGGGAACAGTTGAAAATATTTGCGAGAATTTCTCTGCATTCGTAAACGATTTTCGCGCCGGTAACGGCAAGGCGGTGCGCGCTTCTGCCGGGGTTTGCGGATAAATATTTGGTTACGGTAAAAAGCGCGTCGTAGACGGCGCGCGGCTTAAAGCCGCCCGTGGCGGCGTTATCGAAATAAATCATACTCCTGCCTCTTTAACATTATTTAAATTTTTCTCGTAATATATTGTATAAGGAACAGTTCCTTTTTATGCCAAGGAGAAAGCAATTATGGGATACATTGCAATCGCGTTCAGGTCGAGGGCGCAAACGGTTAAATTTTCGGGATATTTAAGTCGCGGCGGGGTGCCTAACGAGATTATAAACACGCCGAAGGAGGCGGGCGTCGGGTGCGGATTGTCGGTAAAAATTTCCGTCGGATATTTCGCGGCGGCAAAACGCGCGCTCGGTTCGTCGGGATTAACGACGTTCGCCGGGTTTTTTCTCGTTAAAATTTACGCCGGCAAAAGAATAGTCAAGAGTATTTAATATAAAACGCTTGTAAAACCGCGCCTTTTTATGTTAAAATATCCTTTAAGGATTGTTTTCGCAAAAACATCGTCCCGATAAGGTCTTTTACGTTAAAAAGGCGTTTGTTTTGCGATTTTACGGTGTATAATTATGGATAAGCTTACCGCCGAAAAAATAATCGCGCGGTTGTCGGAAAACTTTTCGGATAAACCCGCGCTTAATTTCGACACGCCATATCAGCTGCTTGTGGCGGTTATTTTGTCCGCGCAATGCACGGACGCCCGCGTGAATAAGGTTACCGCGGAGTTGTTTAAAAATTACGGCTCGCCGGAGCAGATGTTAAAGCTTTCCGCGGCAGAGCTGGAACAACAAATTTTTACCTGCGGGCTTTACAAAACCAAGGCGGAGCATATTTTGTCTGCCACCCGTTCGCTCGTCGAAAACTTCGGCGGTCGCGTTCCCGATAACCTTGAAGAGTTGCAAACGCTTGCGGGTGTGGGCAGAAAAACCGCGAACGTCGTTTATTCGGTTGCGTTCGGCGGCAACGCAATTGCCGTGGATACTCACGTTTTCAGGGTTTCCAACAGAATAGGGCTTGTTTCGGCAAAGAACGTGCTTTCCACCGAAAAGGGGCTTATGCAAATCATTCCCGAACGGGACTGGCGGCGCGCGCACCATTATCTTATCTATCTCGGCAGAAGCTTTTGCAAGGCTTCCCGTCCCGACTGCGCGAATTGTCCCATCGGCGAGTTTTGCGAAAAACATTTATAATCGCTGATAACGGTTTTTTTGTTTTTTTCGCGTTTTAGGTTTTAGCGGTTAGGTAAAGTTTGATAACGGTTTACCGGCGGTTTAACTGCGGGTTAATATTGTTTTTTAGTTAAACGTTTCTTTTTGGGATTTTAAGAAACGGGGAGATTATATGTTTATAGACAGAGCAACCATAAATATTAAGGCGGGCGACGGCGGCAACGGCATAACTTCCTTTATTCATTATAAGGGTAAAGTCAGCGGCGGTCCGGACGGCGGCGACGGCGGAAAGGGCGGCGACGTGATTTTCGTTGCGGACAAGCATCTTTCATCGCTCGTCGATTATTATTATAAAACCAAATTCGTTGCGGAGAACGGCAGCGCGGGGCAACCCAAAAACTGCTTCGGCAAAAGCGGCGCGGATTTAGTGCTTAAAGTTCCGCTCGGAACGGTTATTCGCGACAAGGAAACCAAAAACGTCATCGCGGACATGTTCGAGGACGGGCAGAGAAAACTCGTGCTGACGGGCGGCGACGGCGGCAAAGGCAACGCGAGGTTTACGAACGCGCGCAGGCACGCACCGCATTTTTCGCAAACGGGCGAAAAGACCGAAACGAAACGCGTAATTTTAGAGCTTAAAACCATTGCGGACGTGGGTTTGGTCGGCTTCCCTAACGTCGGAAAGTCCACTATTTTATCCCGCATTACCGACGCGCGTCCAAAAATCGCAAACTACCACTTCACGACGCTGTCGCCTAATCTCGGCGTGTGCAATTATTACGACGAACAGTTCACCGTTGCGGACATTCCGGGTCTTATCGAGGGCGCGAGCGAGGGCGCGGGCTTGGGCGTGGATTTTTTGCGGCATATCGAAAGAACGCGCATGCTCGTTCACGTCGTGGATATCGCGGGCGAAGAGGGCAGAGATCCTTACGAAGATTACCTTAAAATCAATGCGGAGCTTAAAAAGTACGGAGAAGGGTTAAGCAAGCTTAAACAGATTATCGTCGCCAACAAAATCGACTTTTACGGCGCGGACGAAAAACTTGCGGAATTCAGGAAAAAGCTTGGCAGAAAAAAAGTCGTTCCCGTTTCCGCGCTGACGGGTAAGGGACTTGATACGCTTAAAAAAGAAATTCACGACGTATTAGTTAAACTGCCGCCCGTAAAACCGCTCGAATTCGAGGAATTCAACTACACGAAGCCCGAAAAGCTCGATTACGAGATATTAAAGGAAGGCGAAACGTTCGTCGTGGTGGGTACGCTGGTGGACGTGTTAAAGCGCAACGTCGTTATGGACGATATGAATTCGCTTGCGTATCTGCAAAAGATTTTAAAAGACCGCGGCATCATAGACAAATTGAAAAAAATGGGTGCGAACGAAAAATCCACCGTTATAATCGGCGGCGAGGAATTCGAATTCGTCGACTGATAAATTACGTTTACACGAGGAAAAAATATGTTAAATTCTAAACAAAGAGCAAGTTTACGCGCGTTGGCGCAAAAAATCGAACCCGTAACGCAGTTAGGCAAGGGCGGCGTGAACGACGCGTTTATCGACAGTCTTGATAAAGCTATCGAAAAAAGAGAACTGATTAAAGTTACCGTGCTTGAAAATTCGGGCGAAACGCCGAGAGAGGTCGGCGAGATTATCGCGGACAGGCTTAACGCGGAATTTGTTTGCGCGACGGGCAGGAAGCTCGTTTTTTATCGCCGTTCCGAAAACGACAAAGTCAACCATATAGTATTTTAATCGCGATAGGATAAGCTTTCGGTCAAGTCGGGGTCGGCTTTGACTTTGATACGCTTCGGCACGTCCTGATAAGTTTGGGTTTGTTCTGAACGTCTTAAACGTTCGGGTAAAAACACGTATTAAGAAAAAGACCAAGCGCGCGTTGCGGCAGCTGCCGCAACGCGCGCTTATAAATTATCCGGCAGAGGATTGTTCGGATTTCCCGAAAAACCTTAAAAACAGCGCGAACAAAAGCGAAACAAACCCTACCGCGACGTAATATGTTTTAAAAGGGACGAAGAAGGAAAGTGTGAGAAACCCGAATCCGAACGCGGAAAAGGTTTTGGATTTTCTTTTAAGCAGCAACGTTTTAAACTGTGGCAGCGGGCTTTTATCGGCGTCTGTCAGCTCGATTTTTTGCGGCGGGAAAACGCCCGCTTTTTTTATAATCAAAAACGCGTCCGCGTCTGACTTTAAGATTAATCTTCCGCCGAAGCGCGCGCAAAAGCCTTTTATCTCTTCGTCGGCAGAAGAGCAGTAAATAACCGCCTTTTCGCCACCGTTCAGCCTGTTAAACGCGCGCACCGCATCCGTTTTGGAAAGCGGCTGAAAGCCGATATAAAAGAACGCCTTTTCGTTTTTCCGAGGCAGAAGCAAACACCCCCTGCGTCGTTCGGGTTTCACGTCTAACGCCTGATAAACTTTAATGAAGAATTCGATTTTTTCGCGTTCTTCCATAAGCGAAAGGGCGGACATCGTTTTCAAAAACAGCTTTTCGTCCTGTTTTTTTACGTTTTTGACCGTTTGCTTTTTCAGCGTAAGCTTAACCGTAAAAAGACAGAACAGCGCGGCGAGCAGCGCGGAATAAATAAACGAAAAGGGGCGCGGCACAAAATAGTTGATTATCGCGAAGGATAAAAAGAAGGCGGCGAAAAAATAAAACAGCCAGTCGGAAACCATTGATAAAGTAATTTTTTTCATAACTTTGTTATTGCCGCATCGGTTAAGCTTTATACGTAAAGGATTGACAATATAGCGAAAAAATGATAAAATTATAGCGATATGAAGATTGCAATTTTCGGCGGAACGTTTAACCCCGTGCATAACGAACACGTAGAGCTTGTTAAAGCCGCCATTAAAGAATTATCGCTCGATAAGCTTTTTATCGTGCCGACGTTTGCGCCGCCGCATAAAAACGTCGTACCCGCGCCGGCGGAGGACAGACTGAATATGTTAAAGCTTGCGTTTTCTGGCGTGGACAAAGCCGAAATTTCCGATTTCGAGCTTAAAAACGGCGGCAAAAGTTATTCGTACGTAACGGCGGAGCATTTTTCGGGGCTTTACCCCGAAGCGAAGCTGTACTTTCTCGTCGGCGACGATATGCTTACGGATTTCAAGACCTGGCGATTTCCCGAGAGGATTCTTGACGTTGCGGAGCTTGCGGTGTTCGGCAGAGAGAATTTCACCGCGGATTACGCGGCGGAAGAGAAATATTTTAAGCAGACCTTCGGAAAAACCTTTTTAAGGCTTTCGTATCGCGGAAAGGACGATTCCTCAACGGAAATTCGCGTTTATTCCGCGTTTAACCTGCCCGTAAGCGACAAAACGCCCGATAAAGTCGCCGAATATATCGCGCGCAACGGGCTGTATCGCGGCGGCGAGTACGAGAAATTTCTTTTAACCGTGTTGCCGCAAAAAAGACTTATCCACACGGCGAACGTCGCGGTTACCGCGCTTAAAAAGTGCAAGGAATTAGGCTTGCCCGAACGTCAGGTTTACGTTGCGGCGATTCTCCACGACTGCGCGAAATATCTTTCGCCGACCGATTTTCCCGAATTCAGCCTGCCCGCGGACGTTCCCGCGCCCGTCGTTCACGCGTTTCTCGGCGCGTTCGTTGCGGAAAAGGTGTTAAATGTTCACGATTCGGAAATAATCGACGCGATAAGGTATCACACCTCGGGCAAGGCGAACATGTCCGCATTGGGAAAGCTTATTTTCGTTGCGGATATGATCGAAAAGGGCAGAAGTTACGAGGGGGTGGACAGGTTGCGCGCCTTTTACGACGGCGATTTTGAGGAATGTTTCCGTCAATGCCTTTACGAAGAGGTGCTGCACCTTAAAGCGAAGGGCAGATATATTTACGTCGAAACCCTTAACGCTTACGATTATTATATAAACGGCAACCGCGACAATCACGATAGTAATTACGATTTTAATAAGAAAATATAAACAGGAGAATTTTATGAACTCACAGGAATTTGCCGAAAAGATTTGCGAAATTCTTAACGCGCACAAGGGCGAGGACGTCGTTTCGTTAGACGTCAGGGGTAAAAGCAGCGTTGCGGACTTTTTCGTCGTGGCAAGCGGCAGAAGCTCCACTCACACCCGTTCTCTTATCGAAAACGTCGAGGAAGAAACCGAAAAGCTCGGCGTCGCACCGATAAGAACGGAGGGCGTCAGAGAGGGGCGCTGGGCGGTGCTCGATTACGGCGACGTTATCGTACACGTTTTCAACGACGAAACGCGGCTTTTATATCATTTGGAAAAACTTTGGGGCGAGGGCGAATCGGTCGGTCGCTAAGTATTTAACGCCGATTTTCAAGAGGATTTGCGGACGTAAATTCTGTCCACGTCGTCGGGGTCGATTACTATGCTTTTAACCGTGCGCGGCTTTCTTTTGGGAACGGCGGGCGCGGTCGGTTGTTTTACGGGCGCGGGCTTAGGGCGTTCCTGCGGTGCGGGGGCAACCGTCGCGCGCTTAAACGGGAGTTTAACCTTTAACGCCGAAAGCAAGATTTTCGTGCCGAGGACGATTACCAGGCACAGCGCAAACAACGCCGCAAGCAGCAGCGGACCTGCCACGAATGAAGGAACGGTTATATTCATTTTCCACCTCCGAAAAATATTCGGTACAGAGCTTAACGGCAAAAGAGTTTAAAATCGGGTGAAGTACGCAAAAATCGGGTAAAACCGATTAAAATTCGCCGCAAGCAAAAAATTTAACTCTCTGACGGATATGATATCATAAAAATAATAAATTATATCACCGCTATTTGTCGATAAGCGAGATATTTTAGCAAAAAGCGGTAAGGAGAAGCAATGTTCCGTAAAATCAAAGACTTTTTCAAAAACGGTTTTAAAAAGCGAAAGGGCGAACGCTCCGTTTCTGCCATCGACGCGGATAAAGAGTCTTTAAGCGGCGCGCAAGCCGAAACGCCGGCAAAAACGTGCGAGGAGTCTTGTTCCGAACCGAATTTTATAATGATAGGTACGGGCGCAGCCGAAAACAACGCGCAACACGACGCGCAAGCCGAAACGCAGCCCGAAAACAACGCGCAACAAAAAGAGCAAACAGAAAAACAAGCCGTAACGCAAGCGGACGGCGGTTATTCTTACGCACTCGCGCAAAGCGCGCAAACGGGCGATAAGGATATTAAAAAAGGAAAAAAGGGGCAGGATATAAAGGAAACCGCGGAGTTTTCCGCGTTATACGAGCTGGCAAAGCTGCTCAACGTTTCGGCGGAAACGGTGAAGGACGAGTGTTGCCTTTATCAGATTAAAAACATTACCGCAAAGCTCGGAAAGGTCGCGGTGAGATATAACGTTCCCGACGCGGAGCTTTCGGCAACGATGTTTAACTGTCGGGAATTAGGCATTAAGGAGGCGCTTGTTTCACCGGCGCACCTGCCTGCGTGCGCAAAGGGTTCGGCGAAGCTGGGGCTTGGTGATTTTTTCGTGGGGGCGGCGATAGATTTTCCGTTCGGCGAAAGCAGTTATAAGGCGAAGCTTACCGAAATAAAAAACTGCTTTAACGGCGGAGCGGACGGCGTAACGGTTGTTTTTTCATCGATGGATATTAACCACGACAAGCGCAAGCAGTTCAGAAAACGCGTGAAATCGCTCGGCAGGCAGTATAAGGGACGTCTGGGCGCGGCTTTCGACGCGAACGATTTGACGTCAGAGGAATTAAAATTCGTTTTAAGCACGGTCGAAAAGACGAAAATCGGGTTTATAACGCTTATGTTCGGCGAAACCGCGGAATCGGCGGTAGAGCTTAAAATGCGGGACGTGAAAAAACTTCGCGGCGAAAAAACGGTTAAAATTCTTTGTAACGTTTCCACGCCCGAATACGCTATGGAACTGATTAAGCTCGGCGCGGACGAGGTTTTAACCCCGTTTGCGGACGATATGGCAAAGAATCTTATTAAAAGGTTCGGGATAAAAAGTTTAAAACTGCGTTAAAAAGCTTTACAAGCGCGCGCGATAGGTTTATAATAAAAGCGTTCTTTGGGGCGGGGCGAAAATCCCCACCGGCAGTATAGTCTGCGAGCCTTAACGGGCAGATTCGGTGTGATTCCGAAACCGACGGTATAGTCCGGATGGAAAAAGAAACTTTTAACGTGTTTTCCTCTCGTTTTTTCGCGCCCCTTGGGATAAAGGGGCGTTTCTTATGGACAAAACCATAACCGTTACTAAAAAGCTCGTCGGAACGGCTGCGTTCGCCGCGTTGGCGTTCGTCATCTCGTTTATCGAATTCCCTGTTTTTCCCGCCGCGCCGTTTTTAAAGCTCGATTTTTCGCTCGTGTTCATCTTGCTTGCGGGCTTTACGTTCGGACCGTTTTCGGGTTTGTGCGCGTCTGCGGTGAAAGAACTTTTAAGGTTTATCGTCGGCTCGTCCACGGGCGGCGTCGGCGAAATCGCGAATCTCGTCGTTACGATAGGCTTCGTTATGTTGCCGACGGTCGTTTACGTATTTAAAAAGGGGTTGCCCACGGTTATGATTACGCTTGCCGTCGGGTGCGTAATTCAGGTTTTGCTGTCCCTTCTTTTAAACAGATTCGTTACGTTTCCGCTGTATATGGGCGAGGCGGCAAAGGACGCGTTTAACGGGCTTTGGCAGTTCATCGTGTTCTTTAATCTCATAAAATCGGTTGCCGTCAGCGTAATCACGGTGCTGGTTTACAAAAGGATTTCGGGATTTATTAAAAGCATATAGCTTTTTTATAACTTCGATTTTCGCTTTAACGGCACGCGTATACGGCTTTAACATAGCGGTTTATAATACTTCAAGCTTTTAAAACCCGTGTTTTCGGAGGAAAAATGGAGATAATTACGCACGGCGAGGCGGAAACGCGAAGCGCCGCAAAAAAATATGCCGAAACGCTTTCCCGGGGGGACGTGGTGTTGCTTCGGGGAGAGCTTGGCGCAGGAAAAACCGCGTTCGTCAAAGGCGTTGCGGAATTTTTCGGGCTTTCGGGCGTTACAAGCCCGACTTACGCCTACCTTAACGTTTACGGTGATCTTATTTATCATTACGATTGCTACC
Source organism: uncultured Eubacteriales bacterium (assembly GCA_958421945.1). Taxonomy (GTDB): domain Bacteria; phylum Bacillota; class Clostridia; order Christensenellales; family Borkfalkiaceae; genus UBA1259. Next base: position 46,777 of record CATZMZ010000002.1, read on the forward strand.
GTTTAACCTCCGGCGACGAGGCGGCGATTCTCGGACTTACCGATTATTTCGGCGGCGATAATATTTGCTTTATAGAATGGTCTGAAAATATTGCGGACGTTCTTCCCGCCGCTTGCAAAACGGTTAAAATAGAAAAAATCGACGACAATACGAGGAAAATTTTATTATGAGCTGGCTTGCGATAGACACTTCCGCGAAGCACCTGACCGTGATTGTGAATAACGGCGGCAAAATTTTTAAGCATTACGAGGCGGATTGCGGCGTTAAACATTCCGTCGCGCTGATGCCTGCCGTCGAAAAACTCGCAAACGAGGCGAATTTTGATATTTCTTCCGCGGATTTTATTGCGTGCGTGGTGGGCGCGGGGTCGTTTACGGGTATCAGAATAGGCGTCGCAACCGTTAAGGCGTTGTGCCTCGCTTATAAAATTCCCGCGGTTAATATAACCTCTTTCGATACGCTTGCATACAATGTAAAAGGCGAAAGAATCGCGGTAATCGACGCGGGACACGGCGGTTATTACGTTTGCGGTTACGGCGCGGACGATAAAATCAACCTTCCGCCCGAATACGCGCTGACGGACAGAGTTAAAGCGCTTACCGAGGGGAAAACGGTCGTATCTTACGCCGTAATCGAGCAGTTCGGCGCGCAAGCCGTTTCCGCCGCCGACGGACTTATCGCCGCGGTGAACGCAAAAAAGGGCGAGGCATGTCCGCCCGACGGGCTTATCCCCCTTTATATCCGCAAAAGTCAGGCGGAGGAGGGCAGATGATAAGAAAAACCGATTTTTGCCGCGAGGACGTTTTATACGTCGCTTCCGCAAGAGAAAAGGGCTTTTCGGACGGCTGGAACGAGAATATGCTTAATTCCGCCGTAAACGCGGGCAGGCTTTTCGGGTTTATTGCGGAGACGGACGGCGAAAGGGTGGGCTTTATCACGTTCAGCGGCGGCATGGACGGCGTTTTCGATTTAGAAGACGTGTTCGTAGAGGAACGCTTCCGCGGCAAAGGGTTGGGAAAAGAGCTTTTGACCGCGTGTTTAAACGAGGCGGCGGCGCACGGAGCGGTTAAAATGCTGTTAGAGGTACGCAAAACCAACGTCGCGGCGATTTCGCTTTATAAAAGTTTCGGGTTCAGCCCGTTATGCGAAAGAAAAAAATATTACGCGGACGGCGAATCCGCAGCGGTTTATATAAAGGAGTTTTAATCATAAGCGAGCAAGGCGTCGTTTATACTCCCGAAAAAAAGTGCGTTTTGTTTTTGCACGGTTATCTCGCAAGTGGCAGAACGTTCGCGTATCAGCAGCGGTTCTTCGACAGGGATTTTTTAACTTTTGCGCCCGACCTTAAAGGTTTCGGCAAAAACGCGGATATGGAATACCCGTATTCGCTTTCCGATTACGTAAAAGATGTTAAAGACTACATGCGCGATAACGGAATTCATAAACCGCACGTCATAGCGCACTCGTTCGGCGCAAGGATAGCGATTAAGCTTGCCGCGGAACAGCCGCAGGCGTTCGATAAGCTGGTTATTACCGGCGCGGCGGGGCTTAAACCGCGGTTTAGCTTGAAAAAAGCGATAAAAAAGGCGGAATTTTCCGTTCTTCGGCGGTTCGTTAAAAAGGAAAAACTTGCGCGGTTTTATTCTCCCGATTATCTCGCGCTTAACGACGTGATGAAAAAAAGCTTCGTTAAAATCGTGGGGGAAACGCTTGACGGGCTGCTGCCGCTGATAAAAAACCGAACGCTTATCGTTTTCGGCGAAAACGACGGGGAAACACCCCTTTATATGGCGCGCCGTTTCAAAAAACACATTGAAAACAGCCGCCTTTCGATAATTAAAGACGCGGGGCATTTCGCGTTTATTGACAAACCTCAAACGTTTAACTGGGAGGTGGCAGAGTTTCTGCACGAATAATTTATGTTGCCTACAGATTTTTCCGTTTTTTCAGAACAGTTTTCGGGCGTATCGCTGCTTTCGTTGCTTGCGGTAACGCTTTTGTTTGCCGCGCTTTCGTTTTTCGCGGCGCGGCGGTTTCTTTTAATCGCCCAACAAACGCGCTATAACCCCAAAGCAGTTTATAAATGGTATCGCGCGGCGGGGCTGTCCTACAAAAACAGACTTATGCTTTTGTCGCTTATGTCTTTTTTGTCTTTTTCGCTAATCTGTTCGTGTTTTATACCCGCATTCGGCGGCGGAGTCGCGGCGTTTACCGGCTTTGCGTCGTTCATTGCGTTTACGGTTATGTATATTAAAACCGAATCGTCAACCGCGGTTAAGATTCCGCTGAGAAAGACGGGCAGAGAAATAAGGCTTGCGGTTACGCTGTGCGCGCTTTTTGCGGCATTTTATTTCGGCGTTTCGGTACTGCTCGATTTTCTCGCGTACGCGATTAACAACGAGATCGTGGCGGTTTTAAGATACGCGCCGCTTACGCTGTCGCCCATGCTTATCCCTTATGCGGTAATCGTCGCCGCGGCGATAAACAGACCTTTCGAGGAGGCTCGCAACGCGAAATTCGTTAAAAGCTCCGCAGAAATTCTCGACAAGTCCGCCGCGGTTAAAATAGGCGTTACGGGCAGCTTCGGCAAAACGGGCGTTAAAGAAATTTTAGCCGTCCTGCTTTCCGAAAGGTATAACGTGCTTGCCACGCCCGACTCGTATAACACGCCTATGGGTATCGCGCTGACCGTTAAAAACGGGGTTGTCGCCAACGGAAAACCCGCCGACTTTTTTATCGCGGAAATGGGCGCGAAGCACGTCGGCGATATTAAAACGCTGTGCGACACGGTAAAGCCGAACGTGGGCGTCTTAACCGCCGTAAACAGTCAGCATCTGGAAACGTTCGGCGATTATTCCACCGTTAAAAGGACGAAGTTCGAGTTGTTTGAAAACCTTTACGGGGATAAAACCGCTTTCTTTTCCTCGGATAACGAGGGTGCGAGGGAGCTTTTCGGGCAGTTCGTAGGGGATAAATATTCTGCGGGCATAAACGGCTCGTTTGCCCGCGCGGAAAACGTCTCGGTAACTGCGGACGGTTCTTCGTTTACGCTTATTCTTAAAGGAGAAAAGCCCGTGGAATGTAAAACGAGCCTTCTCGGCGAGCATAACGTTTCTAATTTATGCCTTGCCGCGGCGGTCGCGTATAGGCTGGGCGTTTCGGCAGAGGAAATCGCTCGCGGAATTGCCCGCTGCAAGCCCGCGCCGCACAGACTTCAAACTATAAACGCCGAGGGCGGCGGACTTATTATCGACGACAGTTATAATTCAAGCGAGGACGGCGCGGCTGCGGCGTTAAAAACGCTCGGTTTGTTTCCGGGCAAAAAGACGGTGCTTACGCCCGGTCTTGTGGAGCTGGGCGAGCGGCAGTATTCCGCTAATTTCAAGTTGGGCAGTCTTATCGCGGGGGTGGCGGACGAGGTTATCGTTATCGGCGAAACTAATAAAAACGCGTTGACGGAGGGTGCGATTTCCGCGGGAATGAGCGAGAAGAGTGTTAAAACCGCCCAAACGTTAGAGCTTGCCGTGAAAATGAAAAACGGCGTTGCCGCGGGTGAAACCGCGTTGTTTTTAAACGACCTGCCCGACGATTACAACTGACGGCAGTTTGATTAGAAGCGCGTCGCCGCGCAATCGGAAAAACCTGAAACACCAAAGCGAAATAATTTTGCGGAGGTGTTTTTTTATGAAAAATATTCTGGTTTTTTCGGGCGGAAATTCACCCGAAAGGGACGTTTCGGTTATTACGGGCGCGCTCGCGCTTAATTCTCTCGACAAAACCGTTTTCAATCCCGTACCCGTTTACGTAGACGTTTCGGGCAGGTGGTTTACGGGCGAACGGCTTTTCAATATAGATAATTATAAAACGCTCGACTATTTAAAGCTTAAAGAAGTCGCGCTGTTTCCCGACGGGGTTTTATACGCAGTTAAGGGCAAACGGGGCGGCAAACGCGTTTGCCGCCCCGTTTGCCGCGCTGCCGCCGCGCTGAATTGTATGCACGGTGGCGCGGGGGAGGACGGCAGTCTTTCGGGCATGCTTTCGTTATGCGGAGTTCCGCTCGCTTCGCCGTCAGTTCTGCCTTGCGCGTTCGCAATGGATAAGGACGCGGCGAAATTCGCGCTTAAAGGTCTCGGCGTTTCCGTTCTTCCGCACGTTTCGTTCGGCGTAAACGACGGTTTCGGCGGCAAAAGGGCTTGCGGCAAGGCGTTGCCGTTCGATTTCCCCGTTATCGTAAAGCCCGCGCGCGGCGGTTCGAGCATAGGCATAAACCGCGCCGACGACGAGGAGCAACTTGAAAACGCCCTTTCTTACGCGTTGCGGTTCGGCGAAAAGGCTATCGTAGAGCCGTTTATAACCGATTTTACCGAGATCAACTGCGCGGCTTTCAGAAAAAAGAGCGGCGAAATAACCGTTTCCCTTTGCGAACGACCCGTTAAGCGCGGCGATATTTTATCATTTGCCGATAAATACGAGGGCGGGACGCACGTTTTCCCCGCGGATATTCCGAGCGAGGTTTCGGACGAAATAAGGCATCTCACGAAGATGGTTTACGCCGCGTTCGGCTTTGACGGCGTGGTCAGGATAGACTTTATGCTGATTGACGGAGCGGTCGTGCTGAACGAGATAAACGCCGTTCCGGGTTCGCTTGCGTATTATCTGTTCTGCAATACGCTGAAAGGCTTTTCGGCGATGCTTACCGAGCTGATTGCCGCAGCCGAGGAAAAAGCGAGAACGGAAAAGCTTTACTTAAAGCGGTTCGATTCGGGTATTCTGTCCGTCGGCGGTGCAAAGGGAGCAAAATCTCAACGTGAATAAACCTCGGTTCGGTCTTGATTTGCCGCCGTAACACCATATTTATCGCGTCGCGCTTATTTTGCTTGTATTTATCTCGGTTTTGTGATAAAATGTTTTCCGTAGCAACGCTGAATTTTTACGGAGAGAATTATGAATAAAATCGTTATGAAAACGCCGCTCGTCGAGATGGACGGCGACGAAATGACAAGAGTTATCTGGCAATGGATTAAGGAAATTCTGATAGAGCCGTTCGTGGATTTAAAAACGGAATATTACGATTTAGGGCTTAAAAAGCGCGACGAAACGGACGATAAAATCACGGCGGACTCGGCAAACGCAACGCTTAAATACGGGGTTGCGGTGAAATGTGCCACAATTACGCCGAACGCGCAGCGCGTCGAGGAATACGGGCTTAAAAAAATGTGGAAAAGTCCTAACGGTACTATTCGCGCAATTCTGGACGGAACGGTTTTCCGCGCGCCCATTATGGTAAACGGCATTACGCCGTATATCCCGAGCTGGAAAAAGCCTATCGTTATCGCAAGGCACGCCTACGGCGATATTTATAAGGCAGTGGACGGCGCGACGGGCGTCGGCAAGGCGGAGCTTGTTTACACCGACCGCAACGGCGAAAGGGTTTCGCATGAAATTTTCGATTTTAAGGGCAACGGCGTGGTTTGCGCCATGCATAATACCGATAAAAGCATAGAAAGCTTTGCGCGGGCTTGCTTTAATTACGCGCTCGACGCAAGGCTTCCGCTATGGTTTTCCACCAAAGATACGATAAGCAAGGTTTACGACGGGAATTTTAAAAAGATCTTCGAAACCCTTTACGAAACGGAATATAAAGAAAAATTCGCCGCCGCGGGCATAGAATATATGTATACGCTAATCGACGACGTCGTTGCGCGAATCGTAAGAAGCGAGGGCGGAATCGTCTGGGCGTGTAAAAATTACGACGGCGACGTGATGAGCGATATGGTCGCCACCGCTTACGGCAGCCTTGCAATGATGACGAGCGTTCTCGTTTCGCCCGAGGGGATTTACGAATACGAGGCGGCGCACGGCACGGTTACGAGACATTATTATAAATATATTAAAGGCGAAGAAACGTCCACCAACCCCGTCGCTACGATTTTTGCCTGGACGGGCGCGCTACGTAAACGCGGCGAGTTGGATAACACTCCCGACCTTTGCGATTTTGCGGAACGGCTCGAAAAAGCCACGATTTCCACGATAGAAAGCGGGAAAATGACGGGCGACCTTGCCGGGATTTTCAAAAAAGACGGCGTAACGGTGCAAAAACTTAACACTCGCGAGTTTTTGTGCGCTATCGCCGAAAAGCTTTAAAACATTATATATAGTAAAGCATATAGTAAATTATTCAATGCGTCAGCACAAAAAGACGGTTCAAATTCGCTAACATAATAAAATTCAAACGAAATAAAGAACAAATCTATATAAAACAAATAACTTTTCTTATATCCCCGTACGATGGAGCGCGGCAATCCGTAATACGGGGGTTTTCTTTTTTTACCGTCAGCATGATTGCAAGGTCTGCTAAATCCGCTGGGAAAAATGAATAAAAAATTTTATAAAAATATGAAAATAGTTTCATATTTTGCTTGACAATCGAAACAGAGAGTGATAATATATTAAGCGAAATATGAATGATTATTCACATTTACGCGCTTTGAATGGAAACGCCGTAACTGAAAGAAAAGGAGAAACAAACTATGCCGCTCGTAATTGCGCCCGTTAATCAGTCGTTAAGAATCGTCAGAATCGCCGCGGACGAAAAAGTGAAAAAGCACCTTGAAAGCCTCGGGATTACCATCAACGGTGAGATTACCGTTTTAAGCGCGTCCGGCGGGACGGTCGTTTGTAAAATTAAGGACGGACGTGTTGCGCTCGACAGCAATCTTTCCACAAAAATTTTTGTTGCGTAATGCCGAAACGGCGCGGACGCAAAAATAACGAAAAAGCGATAAAACGAAATAACAAAACAGAAAACAAAGTTAAAAATTTATTATATAAAGGAGATTCGGTATGGAAAGGACGCTCGATTTATTTGCCGTCGGCGAAAGCGGAGTGGTAAAATCCGTCGTCGGCGAGGGAAAAATCAAAAGACGGTTATTCGATATGGGTATAACGCCCGGCGCGGAAGTGTATATGCGGAAAAAAGCTCCGCTCGGCGACCCCATAGAAATTACGATAAGAGGGTATGAGCTTACGCTTCGCAAAACGGAAGCGGCGTGCGTAAACACGGAGGTTAAACCGTAATGTTAAGATTTGCATTAGCGGGCAACCCGAACTGCGGGAAAACCACGCTTTTTAACAGCTTAACCGGTTCGACGGCGCACGTGGGCAACTGGCCCGGCGTTACCGTCGATAAGCGCGACGGCGTTTACAAAAAATGCCCCGAGCCGATTGCCGTCGTCGACCTCCCCGGGATTTATTCTCTTTCTCCGTATACCCCCGAGGAGGTTATCGCGAGAAATTATATATTAGACGAAAAACCCGATTGCGTCATCAACATCGTCGACGCGACGAATTTAGAGCGTAACCTTTATTTAACCACGCAGATTATGGAAATAGACGTGCCTATCGTGGTCGCGCTTAACATGATGGACGCGGTTGAAAAAGCGGGCGATAAAATCGACGCGAAGGAGCTTGAAAACAGGCTGGGCGTTCCCGTCGTTAAAATTTCGGCGTTGAAAGAAACGGGACTTAAAGACCTTATGGACGAAGCCTACGCGGCAAGCAAAACTCCGCGCAAAGGGGTTACCGTTCTTGCAAACTCCGCAATCGCGCACTTAATCGGCGACGTTAAAATCGCGCTCGACGGGCAGAACGTCGAAAATCCGCTTTTCCACGCGGTGAAACTCGTCGAGGAAGATTCAATCGAGGTTGAAATGCATAAGGACACCTTAAAAATGGTTAAAGCCTTTAAGGAAACCTTTACGGACGACGTTTTCGGCACGGATTTCGAGGCGCTGGTGGCGGACGGAAGATATAAATACATATCCAAAAACTTCGCACCCGTTCTGCAACGGAAAAATAAAGAAAAAATCAAGATGAGCAGGTCGGATAAGGCTGACAGGGTTTTAACACATAAGATTTGGGGTATTCCTATATTCCTCGTTATTCTTTTCGGCATTTTCCACCTGACTTTCTCCGAAAATCTTTTCTATCTCGGCTCGATATTCAATATGCCGTCGTTAGAAGATTTGGGGCTTGTCGTTGACGGCGAAGCGATAAATTACGGCGTAAGGTGGCTTGCGTGTATTTACGACGGCGCGGTATTCTCGCCGGGGGTTATCATTAACAATATCTGGAACGACATGCTCGTCGGCGAGTTGTTCGGCTTTATTAAATCGGGCGTGGAATCGTCCGGTATGGCAAGCTGGGCGACAGGCTTAATTAACGACGGTATCATCGAGGGCGTCGGCGCGGTGTTGTCTTTCTTACCGCCCATTCTCGTGCTGTTCCTGTTCTTCTCTATATTAGAGGATTCGGGGTATATGGCGCGTATCGCGTTTATTCTCGACAGAATGTTCAGAAAATTCGGACTTTCGGGCAGGGCGTTTTTGCCTATGATTATGGGCTTCGGCTGTTCCGTCCCCGCAATGATTAACACGAGAACGCTTGCGGACGACAAAGAACGCACGGCGACGATACGCGTTATTCCGTTCTTCTCCTGCGGGGCAAAGCTCCCCATTTTAACGGCGGTTGCCGGCGCGATTATCTCGCGGTGGAGCTTATCGATAAACGCGGACCTGATTACCTATTCGATGTACCTTTTAGGCGTAATCGTCGCTATTTTGTCCGTTCTGCTTATGAGAAGCACCTCGCTTAAAGGCGAAACGCCGCCGTTCATTATGGAATTGCCCGCTTACCACGCGCCGCAGTTCAAAAACCTGATGGCGCACCTTTGGGACAAAACAAAGCACTTCGTCAAAAAAGCGTTTACCATCATTCTCGCTTCCACGATTATAATCTGGGTACTCACTCACTTCTCGTTCGGCTGGAAATTCCTGCAAGACGAACAGATTAACGAAAGCATACTCGCAAACGTAAGCATGCTGTTCCAACCCTTGTTCACGCCTCTCGGTTTCGGCAGTCAGCTCGGTCAGTACGGTTGGGTGTTCGTGCTTGCGGCTGTCGCGGGGCTTATCGCGAAAGAGAACGTTATCTCGACGTTCGGCGTTCTCGCGGCGTGTCTTGCGGGTATCGAAATCGCCGACCCCGACGGCTCGGGTATTCCCTACGTTATCGCGATGATAGCGGATACGGGCATAGGCATTCCGGGACTTATCTCGTTTATAGCGTTTAATATGACCACTATCCCGTGCTTCGCGGCGGTGGGTACGGCAAAAGCGGAATTGCCCGGCAAATCGCGGTTTCACTGGACTTTGGTTTTCTGGATAGCAACTTCTTACACGGTCGGCGCAATGATTTATACGGTCGGTTCGTGGTGGTGGACTGCGTTTATCTGGGCGGCGGCAATCGCGTTGCTCGTTGCGGTTATCGTAATGAAAAATAAGGGCATGCTTACCCGAAAGAAAAGCGTAAATTAAGCATAAAAATGATGGGTATATGGGAGATTTTACTTATAGCGGCATGCGCCGCGGTGGTGATAGGTGTTGCCGTTGCGTCCTATATAAGGAAAAAACAGGGCAAATGCTCCTGCGATTGCGGCGGAGACTGCGCGCATTGTAAAGCTTGCAAAAATACCGAAAAGGTAAACCGCGAAAAATGACCTTCTTCGTATAGTTTGTAACGAACTGCGAAAAATCAAAAAAACACGCGTTTTTGAGCGTTAAATGCGCCAAAAAACAGTAAATTCTACGGGCGGTAGAGTGAGACGAATTCACTCTACCGCCCGTTTTTTTGCCGTATACGCGCGGAGCTTTCCCGTTTACCCCGTTAAGGCATAAAAAGCTTGACCTGTAAATACAATAAGCAGTATAATCAAACGCGAAAGAAAGGAGGACATTATGCTGAATTTTATTTTAAGTACGGAAGCGGCTTGCGACCTTTCTGCGGAGCAGGTGAAAGAAAAAAATATAAACGTTTTACCTATGAGTTATTTCGTTGAGGACAAGGAATATTCTTCCTGCGGGGACGAAATGCGAACAAAGCAAACCTGCGAGCTTATGCGCGCGGGCGCGAAAACGAGAACCACGCAGCCTAACGATTACGAGGCGGAGGAATTCCTTAAAAAGCTTATGCAAAGCGGAAAGGATATTCTGCACGTTTCTTTTTCGGGCGGGCAGAGCGGCACTGCGGAAACGATGAAAAAGGTTGCGGACAGATTAAACGACAATTATTCCGCAAAAATTTACGTCGTGGATTCACTGTGTCAGTCCGCGGGACTCGGATTGCTTTTATATATGATTGTCGACGCGGCGGAAAAGAATAATTTTACCGCGGAGCAGGCGGCGGAATTCGTCGAAAAGGAAAGGCTCTGCATAGCGCACTGTTTCGTCGTCGATTCTTTAACCTATCTTGCGCGCGGCGGCAGAATTTCGCAAAAATCCGCGGTTATCGGCAACCTCATTAACATAAAGCCCGTCATGCATCTTAACGACGAGGGCAAAATTGTGCTTGTACAGAAGGTATTTGGCAGAACGCGCTCGCTTAAAAACGTCGTCACGCGGTTTAAGGAAAACTATAACGGTCGTTTCGACACGGTGCTGATTACCGACGCCGATTGCAAAGAGGACGCGGAATTCGTTAAAGCGGAACTGTTGAAGATTAACGGAAAGCTTAACGTTATCATTAACGACTTAGGTCCGGTCATCACCTGCCACAGCGGGCCGGGGACTATGGCGGTTTACTTTACCGCAAACAGCAGAAAAGATGTTTAAGCCGACAAGCGACGACTAAAAGACGGCGCGGCAAATAAAAACATAATATACAGCTCCCCGCAAAAACCTTTCGGGGTTTCGCGGAGAGCTGTTTTTTATCCCGATAAACTGGGAGATTCGTCGGAGCGGAAAGACTTAAACCCGCTATAATGTTTTTTAATAATGCATTAGAAAATAAAACTTGCGATTAAGACAGCCGCGCACGCTAAAAAACTTACCGTAAGCAACGAACGCTTAAACACGGACGCCGTCAGCGCAACGAGCGTTCCGATAAGCGCGGCAAAAAAATTACCCGTGGAATAAAGGATATAAGGAAAGGTCATTGCCGAAAGCACCGCGTAAGGAATATAATAAAGAACGCTTCGAAGATAGCGCGATTTGATTTTCCGCTTGAAAAACGCGAACGGCAACATTCTTATCAGGTACGTTACCGCCGCCATGGTGAAAACGAGAAGCAGAATTTTTAAGTCAGCACTCATTTTCTTCCACCTCCTTAACGGGGAATATCGCGGCAATTATAAGCGCGGTCGCGACGGCGCAAAGCATCACGGCGCTCCCGCTCGATAAACCCTTGAAAGCGGGAATATAATAAAACGCGCACGACAAAGCCGCGCTTAAAAGCACCGCAAACAGCACCCCGCGCGAGGCTAAGCTCGGCGGGACGATAATCGCGATAAACATAGCGTAAAGCATAATCCCCAGCGCGAGCGTGATTTTTTCGGGCAGAACGCTGCCGAGCAGCGCGCCGCATAACGTGCCGAACACCCAGCCGATATACGGCAACAGTATCAGCCCCGAAAAATATTTAGTACCTACGGGCTGCGGTTTAGAGGCGGCAATCGCAAAAATTTCGTCCGTTACGAACGCCGAAAAGAATAGGCGTTTAGAAAAAGTGAAGCTTTCGTCGGCTTTTTGCGTTAAAGTAAGGCTCATCAGCGCGTAGCGAGAGTTAATAACCGCCTGCAACGCGGCAAGCTCTAAAAAAGAACCGAGCGCGGCGATAACGTTAAGCCCCGCAAGCTGCCCCGCGGAAGTAAGGTTAGTCATCGAAATCAAAACGGCGATAAGCACCGGCACGCCCATAATGCTTGCGCGCACGCCGAACGCGAACGCCGTGGACAGATATCCCAAGCCTATCGGCAAGCCGTCTTTTATTCCGTTTTTAAATGTTAAAGAAGACGTGGCGGATTCGGTCATGGTTATTCGCAAAGCTCCGCGTAAGTGAAATTTATTATTTTATGGAGATCCTCCCGTTTAACCTCCACGAAATATCCTATTTTGCCCGCGGAAAACACGATGGAAGGTTGCGCGGTTGCGGACTCGTCGAAAACGGTTTTAAAAAACTTTTTCATGCCGATGGGCGAGCAGCCGCCGTGAATATAACCCGTTAAAGGTAAAAGTTCTTTGGATTTAAGCATAGAAACGTTTTTTTCGCCCACCGCCGCGGCGGCTTTTTTTAAGTCCAGCTCCTTATCGACGGGAATGTCGAAAACGTAATGCGCGTTGGTTTTACCTACCGTAACGAGCGTTTTAAAAACCTTTTCGTAAGGCAATCCGAGCGCGTCGGCGGCGTCCGTCCCCGAAATTGCGCCGCTGCTCAGATAATTTCGTATTATATAAGGTATCTTTTTGCCGTCAAGCAACCGCATAACGTTGGTTTTTTCTTCTTTCACGCGCGTTCTCCTTTTATTCTTTCGTGTTCCGTCCGACGTTTCCGCCGTACGGTTACGCTCGTCCGTCGTTAAAATTAAACCGTTAAAAACGGACGATTAAAGACGGTTAAAGCCGATTATCTAAATTATAGCACTTAACCGAAAATCCTTCAACTAAAAAAACGCCGTCACGCAAAATAAAAAGAAATCGCTAATAACCGCGTCAAACGTTTACAATTTCGGGTTTTTATGATAAAATAAAAACAAAAAGGGGTTTAAAAGGTTGCGCCTTGCGTATAATAAAAGGCACAACCCCGACTGTATATAAAGGAGGAAAGATTATGAAGAAAGCTCAATTTACAATATCGGCGATTTTCACGGTGCTTTGCGTTGCAAGCTGTTTTTTTGCAAATTGTTTTGTCGTGGACGCGTTGATTATCCGTTCGGGCAACCCCGGATTAGAAGCGATTGCGCTTATCGTTACCATTCCGTTATCGATAATTTCTTACGTCGTGCAGCTTATAACGGGCGCGGTTGCGTTCGGCTGCGCAGTGCCGTGCTGGAAAAGCGAAAGTAAGTCGATAAAGGTCGTTTCGATAGTTTTTTCGTCCGTTTTGGGATTTACGCTTCTGGTAAGCGCCGCGCTGTTTTTGTGCCTGGTGTTATTATAACGGCACGGCACGGTCGCGAATCTTCGCGGTTTTTTTAAGGGCGATATCCTGCGATAAAACCTTTTACGTCGGCTCGGCATATATTGAATATTATGCTGAACAAAGCCGTTATTGATTTGAACGTAATAAGGGAAAACGCGCTTGCCGTTAAAAGACTGTTACCGAAAAAGACCGGATTTTGCGCCGTGGTAAAGGCGGACGCTTACGGTCACGGCGCGGAAAAAGTCGCGAACGCGCTTTACGGAATCGCCGATTGTTTCGCGGTGGCTCTTCCGGAGGAGGGTGCGGCGTTAAGGCTGTCCGGTATCGATAAAGATATTCTCGTGCTGACGAGAGTAGGTAATACGGACTTGTCCTTGATTTCGGACTACGGGTTAATCGCAACGGCGTGCGGGGCGGAGGATATCAGGGCGTTCGCTTTATTTTCCGAACGCAGTCATAAGCCGTTAAGGACGCATATAAAGTTTAACACGGGTATGAACAGGCAGGGGATAACGGGACTTGACGAGTTAAAAGCCGTTCTCGACCGTGCCGCGGGTACGGGCGTGAAAATTGAGGGGTTATATTCGCATTACGCCTGCCCCGAAAACGACGAGGAAAGAAATAACGCCACGAGCAAATTTTTGCTTGCAAATAATCTCGTTAAGCATTATAATAATAACGCGCTTTGCCATATCTCCGCAAGCGGCGGGGTGCTTTCGGGCGAGTTTTTCGATATGGTAAGGGTGGGCTTGCTGTTATACGGCTATAAACCTTTCCCGTGCGATAAAATTAAAGTTACGCCGGCTATGCGCGTTTATGCACCCGTCGTGTGCGAAAGAACGTTAAGCATCGGCGAGGGCGCGCTTTACGGGCTTAAAAAAGCCGAAAAACCGGAAATGCTTTCGCTTATTCGTTACGGTTATGCGGACGGGTTGCCGCGCATGGAAATAGAGAGAAGCTTTAATAACGCGTGTATGGACGTTACGGCGTTTCGTAATTTGCCGCGGGGCGCAAGGTTTGTCAACGTGCTTGACGACGCGGAAAAACTTGCCGCGGAATACGGCACGATTGTTTACGAGCTGCTTACTAAAGCAGCCCTTCGCGCCGAAAAAATATATCTCAATTAATTCAGGGGTTGTTCCGATAACCCGAATTTTAATAAAATAAAAATCGTTCAAAATAATAAACCGTTCAAGCGCGGTTTCGGGCGGCGGCTATTGCCCGTGCGCCGTTATTTTACCGATTTTAGGAGAAAAATATGGGTTTTTACGTTAAGAAGGCTGTTTTTCCGTTCGTCTATTTGTTTTTTATGGCGATAACGGCGTTCGGAATTTTGTGCATTAAGGAATTGCTGTGGCTTAAAATCGTTTTAAGCGCGCTGAATCTCGGGCTGTATTTATTTATCGTTTGCTCCGTATTTTATAAGGAGGGGCAGGAGGCGGTTAAGGTTCGCCACGCCAACGATCTGGAACGCCGCGAAATGATAAGAACGGGTACGGTTCGTCCGCTTAAACTTCACGAGGAGTACAAGCCTTGGAAGGGTTACGTCATCGGGCTTATTACCTGCGCGCCGCTGCTTTTGTGTATGATAATCCACTCTGTCATTTACGTTGCCGGCGGAACGTCAAGGGCTTTCGGCGCTATCGCGGGGTTTGTCTACTTCGTCGTTTTCGTGTTCTTTAACTTTTCGGGCAAAGAACTTACCATGGCGTCTTATTATTACACGCTTTTTGCCATTCCCGTAATCGTGCTTTGCTCGGGTCTTGCGTACAGCCTCGGCGCGCGGAAAATAATACTTCAGCACAAGCGTATTCGCGAACAGCAGGAGCAAATTTACGGCAGCACGGGTCGCGCGTGATTATTGTGTGATTTGCCGCTCGTGATTGCCGCGCGCGGCAGATAAAACTGTTAAATAAACGATAAAAGCGGCTGAACAAGCCGTTGGTTAAACGGTGTTTTTATGAGAATCGTCGGCGGAAAATTCAAGGGCAGAACGCTTGCGGAGTTCAGGGGAAGGGACGTGCGCCCCACCTCCGACCAGACGCGCGAAAGCCTTTTTAATATTTTGCAGTTCCGCATCGCGGGCAAGTCTTTTCTCGATTTGTTTTGCGGTACGGGCGCGGTGGGGATAGAGGCTTATTCCCGCGGGGCGGATAAGGTCGTTTTATGCGACGTCGACAGGGAAAGCGTTAAGCTTGCCAAAGCGAATTTAAGCAAACTCGGGATAACCGATATAGAGGTTAAAACCGCGGACGCGCTCGCTTTTCTTGCTACGCTCGGCAGCACGGGCGAAAGGTTCGACTACGTGTTTATCGACGCGCCTTACGCTTCCGAAGCGGGCGAAAAAGCAGTCTGCGCGGCGGCTTCCGTTATTAACGCGGACGGCGAAATTATTTACGAGAACGAAAAGCCGTTGTCCGACGCACCCGACGGGCTTTACGTTTCGGACGAGCGCAAATACGGCAGGGCAAGGCTTACCTTTTTAAAGCTTAAAGAAAATGGAAAAAGTTAAAGCGGAAAAGTCCGAAAACGCGTGCAAAATCGTTAAAGAAGAAAAAACGGAAAACGCGCGCAAAACCGGCGTGAGCTGCGTGTTTGCGGGGACGTTCGACCCGCTTACCGTGGGACACGAAAACGTTATCGACAAATGCCTTGCGCTGTACGACAGGGTGTTCGTCGTTATCGGCGAAAATCCTCTTAAAGCTCCCGCTTTTTCGCTCGAAGAACGGGCGGCTGTTTTACGCGCGGTCTACGGCGACGTCGCGCGCGTTTGCATAACCGATTATGCGGCGCATAAAGATGATTACGCGGGGTTTTTACGCGATAACGGCGTAACCGTTTACGTGCGCGGGGTAAGGAACGAAACGGACAAGGCTTACGAGGACGAGTACGCCGCAAAAAACGCGCAGCTTTACCCGTTTATAAAAACCGTGTATCTTGCTCCGGACGAAAAATACAGAGCAGTCAGTTCCTCGCTCGTCAGAAAAAAGCTGAAAAACGGCGAGGATTTAACGGGGCTTTTATCGGAGAAGGCGTTGAAAACGGTGACAGCGTTACTTGAAAAACGCAAGCGAGAAAAGCAAGCCGAAACAAAAGCTTAAAACCGCTTCCAGCGCTTTGGCGGCAAGAAAGGGGGCGGTTTTTATTTTTGCCGTTTTAAGGTACGCCGCCGACTGAACGAGTACGCATGCTCCGCCGAAGCCGCTTATCGCAGCCGCCGAAGGCAGCGCAAGAAAGGTTTTCCCGCCCGAGGATAATGCTTTAAGTCCGCCCGTCATCTCCAAAAGACCCGCGGATATTCCGTTTTTAACGTTTTCGTCGTCGGTGAAAACGCCGATCAGGCTTTTAACGGGCTTAAGCGCGCCCGCGTCGTTAAGTATTTCGGCGATAACCGTGAAAACCGCGATAAGTCCGCCAACAACAAGTACGGAAATAACCGCGGAATATATCCCGTCGTAAAGGGGGTTGCCGCCGTCCGATTCCGGACGGCGGCAATGATCCGTCCGCCGCGCGGCGGCTTTGTTTCGGTTTTTTTTATAAAACGAGAAAATAACGCCCGTAAAAAGCGCAGCAAGCACGTTGCACGCTAAAACGCACGCGCCGAAGGTCTTATCGTTAAACATTATTCCGCCCACCCCCGCAATGATGAACATAGGCGATGGTAAAGAGCAAATTGCCGCCGCGCGCACACTCTCTGCGTCCGAAAGACAACCGTTCGTTTTTAAATCCGCGACGAGTTTTGCGCCGACGGGGTAGCCGGACAGCGCGCTCATAACGAAAGCAAAGCCGGCGTTGCCGTTCAGGTTAAACAGCTTACGCACGGGCGGGGAAAGTTTGTCGGAAAGCTTAGCCGTTACCGAAAGTTCGGACAGCAACGCCGTGATGAAAAAATAGGGCAGAAGCGCGGGCAGCACGCTCGCCGCCCAAAGTTTTACGCCGTCCGTCACCGCATAGGAATAGCCTTTGCCGAAAGCAAGCGCGCCCGCAAAGGCAATAAGCGCGAAAAACAGCGCGTATTCGTTAAGGGCTTTCGTCTTTATCGTCGCACTTAATCCCGATTTTTTCGCCGAGGCTGCCGCCGACGACGCCGAATTCGATTCGGAAAAATTTTTAATCATAATATATCATATTACCGCTTGATTAAAAATACGCGATATGATACAATATTTTCGTATGGATTTATTCGATTTAGCAAACGAGAATAAAAAGAACGTTCCGCTTGCCGAAAGAATGCGGGCAAGAACGCTGTCCGAATTTTTGGGGCAGGAACATATAGTGTCCGAAACGGGACTTTTGCGCAGGGCGATTAAACTTGACAGATTAGGCAGCTGCATTTTCTGGGGTCCGCCCGGTTGCGGCAAAACCACGCTCGCAAACGTTATCGCGAATAACACCGACGGCAACTTCGTTAAGCTTAACGCGGTGTCGGCAGGCGTGGCGGACGTAAAAAAAGTCGTTGACGAGGCGCGTTCGAACGCCAAAATGTACGGTAAAAAAACCTACCTTTTGTTGGACGAATGTCATCGTTTCAGCAAAACTCAAAGCGACAGTCTTTTGCCCGCCATCGAGAACGGCGATATAATATTTATCGGTTCTACCACCGAAAACCCCTTCGCCGCGATGACACCCGCTATCGTTTCGCGCTGTCGCGTGTTCGAGTTAAAGCGATTGTCGGAGGAAAACGTTGCCGCCGCGCTTAAAAATGCACTCGTCGATAAGGAACGCGGTCTCGGCAATATGGACGTCGTTGCGGACGAGGACGCGATATCGCACATAGCGCGCGTCGCCGCGGGCGACCTTCGCGTTGCCTATAACGCGTTAGAGCTTGCCGTGCTTACCACCCCGCCGGATGGCGACGGCGTAATCCGCATTACCCTTAAAGACGCGGAGGAGAGTATTCAGCAAAAGGCCATGTCTTTTGACGAGCAGATGTATTACGATATGCTTTCCGCGTTCTGCAAAAGTTTAAGGGGTTCGGACGCGAACGCCGCGCTGTATTATATGCAAAGGTTGGTTAAAGGCGGGTGCGACCCGTTGTTAATCGCAAGGCGGGTGATAGCGCATTCCGCGGAGGACGTGGGCATGGCTGATCCGCAGGCTTTGATCATCGCGACGAGCGCGTATCTCGCGCTGGAAAAAATGGGGCTACCCGAGGGGCTGTTGCCGTTGTCGGAAGCGATTATCTACGTTTGCGAGGCGGAAAAATCCAACTCGGTGGTTATCGCCAAAGACGCCGCCGGTTACGATGCGGAGCACGTTAAAGACGACAACGTTCCGCCATGGGTTAAAAACGCGGTTTATGGTTCTGAAGAGGACAAGGCGCAAGCGCGTAAATACAAGTATCCGCACGATTACGGCGGTTATTGCGAGCAGCAGTACCTGCCCGATTCGTTAAAGGACAGAATATATTATATTCCGAGCAATCACGGCTACGAAAAAACAGTGAAAGAAATAAGAATAAAAAATGGTAAGAAAAATTAAATTATGGACTATTCAGCAAAACTCGCAAACGAATTCAATCTTCGCGCGGAACATTCCGCAAATATCGTCGCGCTTATAGACGAGGGCAATACCATACCGTTTATAGCGCGTTACAGAAAAGAAATGACCGGCTCTTGCGACGACCAGGTGCTGCGCGAATTTTCGGACAGGCTTAAATACCTGCGCAACCTCGACAAGAGAAAGCAGGAGGTTTCCGACAGCATTACCGAACAGGGCAAAATGACGGACGAAATAACACTCGCTCTCGTTAAAGCAGAAACGATGACGGAAGTCGAGGATATTTACCGTCCGTTCAAGCAAAAACGCAAAACGCGCGCTTCCGTCGCCGTGGAAAAGGGGCTTTCGCCTCTTGCGGAATTTATCCTTTTGCAGGATAAGAACGCCGACCCGCTCGCCGAAGCGGGAAAGTACGTCAATTCGGAAAAGGGCGTGGAAAACGCCGAGCAGGCGTTAAAAGGCGCGGCGGACATCATTGCGGAAAAGGTTTCCGACGACGCGGAACTGCGCAAAACGCTTCGCAAAAAAATTACCGAAACGGGCGAGCTTTCGTGTAAGCTTCTGGAACACGAAAACGCCAAAACGTACGATATGTACGCCGATTATTCGGAAAAAATTTCAAAAATCCCCTCGCACAGGGTTCTCGCCATCAATCGCGGCGAGAAAGAGGAGTGTTTAAGGGTGAACGTCGTCGTGGATACGGAAGCGTTCGTTGCGGCGATTCGTTCCGTTTACGTTAAAAACGACGGCGCATGCGCGAAAATCGTCGCGGACGCATGCGAGGACGCTTATTCCCGCCTTATTTTCCCGTCGGTGGAAAGGGAAGTCAGAAACGAACTTACCGACATGGCGAACGAGCAGGCGATTAAAATGTTCGACGTCAATCTTCGTCCGCTCTTGCTGCAACCGCCCCTTAAAGGGAAGGTTATTCTGGGACTTGACCCCGCTTACAGAACGGGTTGCAAAATCGCGGTAATAGACGACGGCGGAAACGTTCTCGCTACCACGGTTATCTATCCCACGCCGCCGCAAAACAAGATAGAAGAAGCGGAAGCCAAGCTGCTCGCGCTGATAGACAAGTATAAGGTGGACGTTATTTCGATAGGTAACGGCACGGCGAGTAAGGAAAGCGAAATATTCGTGGCGGGGCTTATTAAAAAATGCGCTCGCCCGGTGGCTTACGCCGTGGTAAACGAAGCGGGAGCGTCCGTTTACAGCGCGTCAAAGCTCGGCGCGGAGGAATTCCCCGATTTCGACGTTACGCAAAGGTCGGCGGTATCCATTGCGAGAAGATTGCAAGACCCGCTTGCGGAGCTTATTAAAATAGACGTTAAATCGATAGGCGTCGGGCAGTATCAGCACGATATGCCGGAGGCTCGGCTGGAAGAAGTTCTCGGCGGTGTCGTGGAGGACTGCGTAAACTCCGTCGGCGTGGATTTGAACACCGCTTCGGCAAGCCTTTTGTCTTACGTCGCGGGGTTAAACAGCGGTATCGCCAAAAATATTATAGAATACAGAAAGGAGCAGCCGTTTAAGTCGCGCGGGGAATTGCTTAAAGTCAAAAAACTCGGCGCGAAGGCGTACGAGCAATGCGCGGGCTTCCTGCGAATAATCGGCGGCTCGGTGCTTGACAACACCGCAGTTCACCCCGA
Organism: uncultured Eubacteriales bacterium; assembly: GCA_958421945.1. Lineage (GTDB taxonomy): Bacteria > Bacillota > Clostridia > Christensenellales > Borkfalkiaceae > UBA1259. The sequence continues at coordinate 66,900 of CATZMZ010000002.1, forward strand.
GAATTACGACGCGGTCGAAATTTTGCTTAAAGAAACGGATTACAGCTTGTCCGACGTGGAAAAGGGCAATATCGGCGATATAAAAGCGAGAATAGAAAAAATCGGTTGGGACAAACTCGCCTTGGATTGCAAAATCGGCGTTCCGACGCTCCGCGACATTGTGGACGAATTGTTAAAACCGGGCAGGGACATAAGAGATACGCTTCCGAAACCCGTTCTCCGCAGCGACCTTATGAGTCTTTCCGACTTAAAAGAGGGTATGGAGCTTAACGGCACGGTAAGAAACGTTATAGATTTCGGCGTATTCGTGGATATAGGCGTCCATCAGGACGGGTTGGTGCATATTTCGCAGATTTCGGATAACTACATCAAGCACCCGTCGGACGCGCTTAAAGTCGGCGACGCGGTCAAGGTTAAGGTTCTCGGCGTGGACGAGGTTAAAAAGAAGATTTCGCTAACGCTTAAAACGTCGGAAAACCCGCACGGCATAGCGGTCGGCAACCAAAAGACGGACAGAGAAAGAAAACAGGGCAGACGCGAGGCGGATAAAAGAAAGGAAAGACGTAACGCCGAGCCGCAGTCCAAAGAAGAGTTGCTTAAAGCGTTGTACAAGAAATTCGGAAGATAACCGTTATGTTTACGCGCGGCGCGGGCGCGCCGCGCGTAAATTACAGACGGTTAAAACCCCGAAATCTTAAAAGAAAAAAGTAAAAACGGCGCGAAAACACTTGCAAACGCTTTGCGCATGCGAGTTTTCGGCTATATAGAATATTTCGTGTTTGGTATTTATATGTCGGACGAAAAAAAATTTACGAGCGGTAACCTGTGGAAGCAAATGTTGCTTTTCTGTTTGCCGCTTATGTCTTCTAACCTGTTGCAGGTGTTATTCAATATGTCGGATATCGCCGTCGTGGGGAGATTTTCCGATTCCGGTTCTAAGGCGATAGGCGCGGTCGGCTCTACCGTTACGCTCGTAACCTTATACACGGGCATTTTAATAGGTATGGGCAGCGGCGTAAACGTTCTCGTTGCGCGGTTTTTCGGCGCGGGCGACGAGGAAAACGTTAAAAAATCCGTACATACCTCCGTTATAATATGCTTTATCATGGGCGTTATTTTGGCAGTGGTCGGGTTCTTTTCCGCTAACGCCTTTTTAAACATGCTCGGAACGAAAGATACGCTTATCGACGGCGCGAGGACGTACCTTAAAATTTACGTTCTGGGTATGCCTGCGGTCGCGCTTTATAACTTCGGACACGGCACGTTCAGCGCGATAGGCAACACTAAAAAACCGCTGCTGTTTTTGTTCGTTTCGGGCGTGCTTAACGTCGTGCTTAACCTGTTTTTCGTTATCGTTTTTAAAATGGACGTGGCAGGCGTGTCCCTCGCAAGCGTTATTTCACAATACCTTTCCGCTATTTTGGTGTTAATCGCTTTAATGCGTGAAAAGGGTGCGTATAAGCTGACTTTTTCCTCGCTTAAACTGTCGGGCGATAAGGTCGGAGAGTTGCTCGCGCTGGGGCTTCCGGCAGGCTTTCAGAACTCTATTTTCAGTATGGCGAACTTGATTATTCAGTCCGCGGTAAACACTTTCCCGTCCATCACGGTGGAGGGTAATTCCGCCGCAAGCAACGCGGACGCGCTCGTTTATCACCTCATGGACGCGGTTTATATCGCTTGCGCAAGCTTTATCGGGCAGAATTACGGCGCGCGCCAAAAAGAAAGAATTTTACACAGCTATCTTATAAGCAACGTATATTCGTTCGCAATAGGTGCGATTATCGGCGGCTCGCTAGCGCTGTTCGGCAACGCGTTTTTGTCGATTTTTACAAGCGATTCCGCAGTTATCGCGGAGGGCATGGTAAGGCTGCGCATAATGGGGCTTTCCTATTGCATTTCCGCGTTTATGGACAGCACGATTTCGGCTTCGCGCGGGATAGGCAAAACCGTCGTCGCCACCGTTATCGTTATTATGGGTTCGTGCGTGTTCAGGGTGGTGTGGATTTTAACCGTTTTCGCGCATTATAAAACCATCGCATCCATCTATTTGCTTTATCCGTGTTCCTGGACGATTACCGCCGTTGCGGAGGTGTTATATTTCGTTTTCGCTTACAAAAAAGCCGCGCGAAAGATAGACGAAGAAAAAGCGAAGGAACTGAAAAAAGAAAAAGCCGCCGACGCAGAACCGTCCGCGTCGGCGTAAAGAATTTTTCGTTAATAAACGGAATTTCCCGCGTTGCGTATCCGATTAACGCGCGACGCGGCTTGCCGATAATTATTCGGGAATAAAGCCTTCGAAGATAACGTTGTCGCAAAAGGGCTTAACCCGCTCGTAAACTCCCTGCGAGGTAACCGTCCAGCAAAGCCTGGCTTTGCCTTTCGTTTTTCTCTCGGGAAGGGGATAGCCTTTATAATTATAGCTGATAAAATCGGGTCGGATACTTCCGTTAAACGGCATATTTTTTATAACGAACCGCGTAAGCGGTTTTTCGTTTTTTAAATCCTCGGGGTCGTTCGTGCCGAGAATACCGCGTATAAAATCGGGCGCAAGCTTCTTAACGCGCTTTATAAAAAACGGGTTAAAGCTTTGCACGGCAAATTCGCCCTTATACTCTTTAAGCCGCGCCACCGTTTTATCCACGACCGTTTTGTCCGGCTGATTTTTAATTTCAATAAGCAGCGGAACTTTATGTTCAGCGATTTTCAATACCTCGTCGAACGTGGGGATTGTTTCGTCCGTTCCGTTAAGGCGCAGAGCTTTAAGGTCCGCGGCGGTCTTTTCGTAAATATACCCGCTTTCGCCCGTCATTCTGTCAAGCGTTTTGTCGTGGAACGAAAAAAGCACCCCGTCCGTAGATAAATACAGGTCGATTTCAATCGGGTAACCTTTTTCGGCGGCGTTCCGGTACGCGGACAGGGAATTTTCCGTAAAACCTTCCCCCCAAAGTCCGCGGTGAGCTATGGGTCTGGTCAACAAAAAGTTATCTTTCTTTATTCTCATAAAAACTCCGTTTTTAATTTAGTTGCAAAATGTCCGCGTTTAATGTATACTTGAATAGAAAAAAAGGTTAAACTTCGGCGGATATTCGCTTAACGTTATATATTGTATCACAAAACGGGTAAAAACAATGTCGATTGATAGTAAAAAAATCAGGAATTTTTGCATAGTGGCGCATATCGACCACGGAAAAAGCACGCTTGCGGACAGGCTTATGGAAAGAACGGGGCAGGTTTCCGAGCGGGATATGGAGGAACAGCTTTTAGACTCTATGGATTTGGAGCGGGAGCGCGGCATAACGATTAAGCTTACGCCCGTCCGCATGTTTTATAAATCAAAGGACGGCGACGAGTACGTTTTCAATCTCATAGACACGCCCGGTCACGTGGACTTTACTTACGAAGTGTCGCGGTCGCTTAAAGCCTGCGAAGGCGCGATTTTAATCGTGGACGCAACTCAGGGCGTGCAGGCGCAAACCCTCGCGAACGCATATCTCGCGCTCGATAACGACCTCGAAATCATGCCGGTCATCAATAAAATGGACCTCGCCTCCGCAAACCCCGACGAGGCGGCGGAGGAAATCGAAACGATACTCGGCATAGACGCGTCCGACGCGCCGAGAATATCCGCCAAATCGGGGCTTAACGTGGACGACGTTTTAGAGCAAATTGTTCATAAAATTCCCGCGCCGGACGGCGAGCGGAACGCGCCGCTGAAAGCGTTGATTTTCGACAGTTTTTACGATAATTTCAAGGGGGTTATATGCTTCGTCAGGATTAAAGACGGGACGGTTAAGGTCGGCACGCGCATTAAACCTTTTATGTCGGGTAAAACGTTCACGGTAACGGAAGTGGGCGTATTTTCGCCGAAAATGACGCCGACCGCAGAGCTTTCCGCGGGCGAAGTCGGGTATATCGCGGCAAGCGTTAAAAGCATAGAGGACACGGAGGTGGGCGATACGCTCACGGACGCGGACAACCCCGCGAAAGAGCCGCTTCCCGGTTATAAAAAAGCGTTGCCGATGGTCTTTTCGGGCGTGTTCCCGCTCGACGGCAGCAAATTCAACGACCTTAAAGACGCGCTGTTAAAGCTTAAATTAAACGACGCGGCGTTATCGATAGAGCCGGACAATTCGGTTGCGCTCGGCTTCGGGTTCAGATGCGGATTTTTGGGGCTTTTGCATATGGACGTTATTCAGGAACGCATAGAGCGCGAGTTCAATCTCGAAATAATAACTACCGCGCCGTCCGTTTCTTATAAGGTTTACAAGACGGACGGGACTATGCTCGTCGTGGAAAACCCCACGCACCTGCCGCCCGTTACCGAAATCGCGTATATGGAAGAACCGATTATCAACGCGCAGATTTTCACCCCGCCCGAATTCGTCGGGCCGATTATGGAACTGTGTCAGTATAAACGCGGCGTTTATAAGGACATGGTGTACCTCGACAAAAGGCGTGTTCAGCTTAAATATACCCTTCCGCTTAACGAAATTATTTACGATTTCTTCGACCAGCTTAAATCCCGCACGAAAGGTTACGCCTCGCTCGATTACGAAATCGCGGGGTACGAGAAAAGCGACCTCGTCAAGCTCGATATGCTGTTAAACGGCGACGTGTGCGACGCGCTTTCCATTATCGTGCATAAGGATAAGGCTTACGAGCGCGGCAGACAGATTGCCGAACGCCTTAAAGACGTTATCCCGCGTCAGATGTTCGAAATACCCATTCAGGCGGCTGTCGGCGGCAAAATCATCGCGAGAGAAACGGTTAAAGCGTACAGAAAAGACGTTCTTGCCAAGTGTTACGGCGGCGACGTTACCAGAAAGAAAAAGCTTCTCGAAAAACAGAAAGAGGGCAAAAAGAAAATGCGTTCCATCGGCTCGGTAGAAATCCCGTCCGAGGCGTTTATAGAAATTCTTAAAACCGACAACGACAAGTAAGGGGGCGTTATGAGCGGAATTTATATTCACGTGCCGTTTTGCAAAAGCAAATGCACGTATTGCGACTTCGCCTCTTTCCCGAAAGAAACGGGCAAAGCGGAAAGCTATTTCGCGTGTCTTTACCGCGAGTTAAAGGGGCGCGCGCTGACCGTTAAGGATAAGACGTTCGATACCGTATATATAGGCGGCGGCACTCCGTCGGTCGTCCCCGCAAGCTATATCGCGGGCGCGCTGAAACAGGTTAAAAACTGTTTTAAGCTGTCCGAAAATCCCGAAATCACGATAGAAATTAACCCCGGCACGGTGGACGAGGAGAAAATCAAGGCGTATAAAGCCGCCGGCGTAAACCGTTTTTCGGTGGGATTGCAAACGGGCTTCGACGAACAGCTTAAAAGGCTTAACCGCGTTCATACGGCAAAGGATTTTCTGCTTTGCGCGAACATGCTTAAAGGTGAAAACGTAAGCGCGGATATTCTTATCGGGCTTCACGGGCAGACGGCGGCGCAGGTAAGAAAAACCGCCGAACTTGCAATCGCGGGCGGCGTTAGTCATATTTCCGTTTACGCGCTTACGCCCGAGGTCGGCACGCCTATTTACACCGACTACTTAAACGGCGAGCTGCTATCCGACGACGAGGTTGCCGATATTTACGACGATATACGCGCGTTTCTTAAAGAAAAGGGGTTTAACCGTTACGAGGTGTCCAACTTTGCGAAAGCGGGGTTTGAGAGCAGACACAACCTTAACTACTGGCGGCGCGGCGAATATCTGGGCGTCGGCGTGTCTGCCTCTTCCTTTATTAACGGCAGAAGATTTACCAACGTTTACTCGATTGACGAATACGTAAACGCCGTCATCTGTAACAGAGCGCCCGAAATTTCGTCGGAAGAAATAACGGGCGAGGACGCGCGCTTCGAAAGCGTTATGCTTGCGCTTCGCACGGAGGAAGGGTTAAACGTTAAAAAGTTCAACGCGGAATTTTCCTGCGACTTTTTCGCCGAGTATAAAGCCGCGTTAAAAAACAAGGGCAAATATCTTGACGTTACCCCCGAACGCGTAAAAATCAAAGACGAATTTCTTTACGTTCAGAACGATATAATTCTGGAATTTATGAAATAATCATAAAAATACCGCGTGACGATACCGCGCGCCGCCGCCGATTTTCAATCGGCGGCGGCTTTTTTTGTCAAAATCTTGCGTTTTTCGCTTAAAAATGCCTTTAAATCCGCGTTTAACGCGTGCTAAACTTTATATGCTTGCCGAAAGTGTAATATGCGCGGACAAAAACCGATAGCTTACGGAAAGGATTAGGCAATTAACGGCGGAGGTACGGCGGAAAGCGTGGCAAAGAGTGTATGACGGTTTATATCGAATACGTTATTCTCGATAACGTCGTTATCGATTATTTTTTACTTAAAGCGGCGCACAAAATCGGCGGCGTAACGGCTAAAAATTCAAGAACGCTGTTCGTCTCGTTTCTCGGCGCGGCTGTCGCGCTGACCGTTCCGCTGCTGCAAAACGCGCCCGTCGTTCTTTTCGCGGTTAAAATCCTGTCGGGTTTTCTGCTCGTCGCGCTGTCCGCCTCGTTTCGTTCGGCAAAAGAATATTTTTTAACCGCCGCGGCGTTCCTGCTCGTAACGTTTCTGACGGGCGGCGCGCTCACCGCGCTTTTCGACGCGCTCGAAATCCCGAACTCGTCCGAAATCTCCGTCGCGCTCGTGTTTTTGCCCGCGCTCGCCGTAATAAAAGCGGTTACCGCCGCGATTAAGGTTATTTACAGGCGCAAAACGGTGCGTGCGTTTTTGTATAATATTACCCTTTCGCTTAACGGAAACAACGTGGAGGCGGCAGGCTTTCTCGATACCGGCAACGGCGTTTACGACGGCGATTCCCCCGTGATTTTTTGCGACAAACGGCTTGCCCGAAGGCTTGTTTTTTCCCCAAATTTCAAGCCTGCGCCGCTGAAAAGGTTAAGCGTTTCCACCGTCAACGGCGAAGAATATAAATTATGTTTTAAAATCGACCGACTGGTGATATATACCGACGATTTGCCGAATATATTTAATAACGTAACCGTTTGCGTTGCGAGCGAAGGCTTCGGCACGGGGTACGACGTTATCCTGCACCCAGCGCTGTTCGATCGAAAACGCGGCGCGGCTTAACGGTTTTGCACGCGATAAAATGAGCTTTCAAGGAGATTGTTATGTTTGCCGAAATAATGAATAAACTTAAAAAACTGTTAAAAAAGCTTTCCCTTTCGGAAAATTTGTTAAGATACATAAACGGGGGCGAGGTTTTGCCGTCCCCGTTCACCGCGGAGGAGGAGTCCGCACTCGTTGCGAAAATGGAGAACGGCGACGAAACCGTTAAGGACGAGCTGGTAGAACATAATTTAAGGCTCGTCGTGTATATCGCGCGCCGCTTTCAGAATACGGGCGTGGATTTGGACGACCTTATTTCCGTCGGAACGATAGGGCTTATAAAAGCGGTAAGCTCCTTTTCGTCCGGCAAAAGCGTTAAGCTTGCCACTTTTGCTTCGCGGTGTATAGAAAACGAAATTTTAATGCACCTGCGCCGAACGGTTAAGCTTAAAAACGAGGTATCTTTCGACGAACCGCTTAACACCGACGGCGACGGTAACGAGCTGGTGCTTGCGGACGTTATGGGTACGGATTCGGACGCGGTGTATAAGCGCATAGAAAACGGAGTGGAATCGGAGCTGTTAAAGCAGGCTTTAAGCAAGCTTAACGAGCGAGAAAAAGAGATTATGGAAATGCGTTACGGTCTGAACGGCGAGGACGAAAAAACCCAAAGGGAAGTCGCGGCGACGTTAGGCATATCGCAGTCTTACATATCGCGGTTAGAGAAAAAAATAATCGGCAGATTAAAAAAGGAATTCGCCAAAATGTCGTGATTTAACGGCTATATCGAGCAATTAAGGGTGTGCGCGGCGGAAATTTTTACGCCGCGCGTATAAAAATTTCGCGGTGGTGCATACTTATCGAATATCCCCGGTTTTATTGCGTACATAAGGGGGATTTCAATGAGTAAAGTCGTAATTTGCGGCGTGGATACATCTACGCTTCCGAAAATAACCGAAAAACAGTCCGCGGAACTGCTTAAACGCATCGCCTGCGGCGACGAGAACGCGAGAGAAGAATTCATAGTTTCTAATATGCGGCTGGTCCTGTCGGTTATCAAGCGATTCTGGGCGAAAAAAGCTAATTCAGACGACGTTTTTCAAGCGGGAATGATAGGATTGTTAAAGGCAGTTGACAACTTTAACCTGTCCGTCGGGGTAAAATTTTCCACTTACGCCGTACCTATGATAATAGGAGAGATTAAACGCCTTTTGCGCGACGGCAATTCTCTGCGAATTTCCCGTTCTATTCGCGACACGGCATATCAGGCGTTAAAAACGCGCGAGGAGCTTGAAAAAAAAGACGAGGACGCTTCGCTTGAAAAAATAGCGGACGAAATGCACGTCGCGCTGTCGGAAGTGGTTTATTGTTTAGACGCCATTTCAGACACGGTATCCCTTTACGACCCCGTTTACAGCAAAAACGGCGACGAACTTCTGCTTTTAGATCAACTCGGCGACGAAAAAAATACGGACGAAAGCTGGACGGAAAAGGTTGCGCTCGACAGTGCCCTTAACAAGCTTAAAGGCAGAGAAAAAAAGATAATTTATTTAAGGTATTTCGAGGGAAAAACTCAAACGGAAATTTCTTCCGAGGTGGGTCTTTCGCAAGCGCAGGTGTCGCGGCTTGAAAAAAACGCCCTTTCCGCTATCAGAACGTCTATTTCCACCGTGTAAAACAGCAACGGTTTTAAAAATTATTAACGAAAACACTCCGCGCCGCCGAAGGCTTATGACTTCGGCGGCGTAAATTTTAAAACCGCTCGGGTTTTTCGAATATCCGAGGCGGGGCGCGGCATATTATATATTACTATGATTCTATCTTTTAATCAGCTGAAAAAAAGAGACGTCGTAAACGTCGCAGACGGAAGAAATTTCGGCAGTATCACCGATTTGTCGCTTGATTTTCCCAAAGGCGTTTTAACGGGCGTTTACGTTCTTGCGCGCAAAAGGAAATGGTTTTTAAAGTTTTTCGATAAAAACACGCTGTTTATCCCCGAAAAGAACATTATAAAAATCGGCGGCGACGTTATTCTGGTGGACCTTCGTTGCGGCGAAACGTGCGAAACTTCCGTCAACTTAAACAAGCCGCACCCGCCCGCGCCGCCGAAGCCGCCGCACCCCGTTCCGCCTTGCCCGCCGCCTTGTCCTCCTTCGTGTTCGCCTTGCGAGCCGTTTTCGCCCTCTCCGCGTGAACAGGGGTTTTCCGACGTTGCTGATCGAATCGATTTAAGCGATTATTAGTCTTTAAGCAAGGTGAAGAGACAAATAAAAACAACAAGATATTTCTTAAAGGGAAAGACTTTTTGCAAAATAAATTGCCGACAACAAAAAAATACGCTTTTCGATAGCCGTAATTCGCCGCCAAGTTCACGGAACAAAAAAATTTCGGTCTTCGGACGGAAATTTTTAAAAATTCTTGAAATATTATTATATTTATAGTATAATAAAAATACAGTAATCCCGTGGCGGAATATTCAGCGTAAATCGGGGCAAAAATTTATGGGGGATTTCTTAATATGAGTAAATTTACTGCGGAAAACATCAGAAACGTTGCGATTATCGGGCATAGCGGAGAGGGAAAAACGTCTCTCGCGGAAGCTATGCTTTTTAACGGCAAGACTACGGACAGGCTCGGCAATACCGCCGATAAAAACACCGTTATGGACTTTGACGAGCAAGAGCTTGCGCGCGGGATATCCATTTCGCTCGCTTGCGCTTACACCGTTTGGGAAGGCGTTAAAATAAATATCATAGACGTTCCCGGGTTTTTCGATTTCGAAGGCGAATTTCAGGAAGCGATGCGCGCGGTGGGTTCTGCCGTTCTCGTTGCCGAAGCAAACGGGCAGGTGTCCGTCGGTGCGGAAAAAGCGGTCGAATACTGCCTTAACAACCACGTTCCGCTTATGATTTTTATAAACGGTATCGACAAGGAAAACGCCGATTACGTTAAAACGGTAGAAGCGTTCCGCGCGTTATACGGCAAAAAAATCGCCACTATGCACGCGCCTATTTTAAGGGACGGCAAAATGAAAGGCTACGTTTCGGTAATTTCGGGCAAGGCTTACGAGTTTACCAAAGGCGGCAGGGTGGAAATTAAAGTTCCCGACGACATGGTGCAGGGAATAGAGCTTCTTAAAGCGGGGCTTACCGAGGCAGCGGCGGAAACGAGCGAAGAATTTATAGAAAAATTTTTGGATACGGGCTGGCTTTCCAACGACGAAATCATCAAGGGTATTAAACAAGGTCTTTTTTCGGGCGATACTATCCCCGTTATGGGCGGCTCGGCAACGCAGAATCTCGGCGTTATAAATCTTATGAACGAAATCGTCGCGATTATGCCGTCGCCTGTGGAAAGAGCGCGCGTGCATTGCGTTCATACGATTAAAAACGAAGAAGGCGGAATTAAATGCGACGTAGACACCCCGTTTACTGCACAGGTGTTTAAAACCGTTGCCGACCCGTTCGTCGGTAAGCTTAATATGCTTAGGGTGTTCACGGGGACGCTTAAAAGCGGAATGACCGTGCTTAACACGGTTACGGGCGAAAAAGAGCGTATCGGCGGGCTTTATTTAATGAAAGGCAAAAAACAAGAGCCGACCGACGAAATTTGCGCCGGCGATATCGGCGCGGTTAATAAGCTTAACAACACGAACACGGGCGATACGCTTACGGACGAAAGTTATCCTATCCGTTACGACCCGATTCCCTTCGCGAAACCCGTTTTAACGATGGCTATTTCCGCTGCAAAGCGCGGCGAAGAGGATAAGGTTTTCCAAGGTCTTAACCGCTTGCAGGAAGAGGACCCGTCGTTCTCCGTCGGCAAGGACGTCGAAACGGGCGAAACGGTTATTCGCGGTCAGGGCGAAACGCAGTTAGACGTTCTCTGCAAAAAGCTTAAAAGCAAATTCGGCGCGGAAGCGGTGCTTGCCGACCCGAAAGTGGCTTACCGCGAAACCATTACCAAATCCGTCGAGGCGGAGGGTAAGCACAAAAAGCAAACGGGCGGTGCGGGACAGTACGGCGTCGTTAATATCAGGTTTGAACCGGGCGCGGCCGACGGCGAATTCGAGTTCGTGGACGCGGTCGTGGGCGGCGCAGTTCCCAAGCAGTTTATCCCCGCGGTCGAAAAGGGGTTAAGAGAGGCAGTTAAAAAAGGCGTTATCGCGGGTTATCCCGTTACCGATATAAAATGTACGCTGTTCGACGGGAAATATCACCCCGTGGACAGTAAGGAAATAGCGTTCGTTTCGGCTGCGAAACTCGCTTACGACGACGCTTGCCCGCGCGCTAATCCCAAGATTTTAGAACCCGTTTACCTTTATAAAATTCTTGTTCCCGATAACTTCACGGGCGATATCCTCGGCGATATGAACAAACGCCGCGGCAGAATTCTCGGCATGGAAGCCATCGGCGGCAAACAAGAGGTTACTGCGGAAGCCCCGCTTGCCGAAATGCTTAAATACGCTACGGATTTGCGCAGTATGACGCAGGGCAGAGGCAGTTTTACGGGCGAATTCATTCGCTACGAGGAAGTTCCGTTCTCCGAACAGGAAAAAATCGTTAAAGCTAAAAATGATTGATTGTTAATCGGTTGTTCTGCCGATTACTACGTCGGCAACGCGGCGGAAGGCTACGCCTTTCCGCCGCGAAGCACGAATTTATATAATAACAGGAGTTTTTCTTTTATGATACTTTCAATTTGTCCGAATCCGAGCATCGACTGCACGATTGAATTAGACAGCTTAAACGTGGGCATGCTGAACAGAATCGATAACAAGGTGGAAACGTATTCGGGCAAGGCTTTGAACGTCGCGGTAGGCGTGGCAAGGCTCGGCGAGGAAATTGTTACCACCGGGTTTATGTTTGAAAATCACAGAAGAATGTTCGAACACGTCCTCGATAAAGAGGGCGTTAAATACGATTTCGTTTACAACGCCGGCAACGCGCGCGTTAATTACAAAATTATCGATAAAAAATCCATGCTTACCGAAATTAACGACCGCGGCGAGGCTGTTTCCGTCGAAAAACAATCGGAGCTTATCGAAAAAGTTAAGGAGCTTTCGCAAAAAGCCGAAATCGCCGTTATGAGCGGCAGTCTGCCCAAAGGCGTCAGTTCGGATTTTTACGGCAGAGTTTTAGAGGTTATTCCCGATTACGTTAAAATTATCGTCGATACCGAAAAAAACAATATGCTTTCCGCGCTTAAAAACAGGGAAATTTTTATGGTTAAGCCGAACGTTCCCGAGCTGGAAAAGTTTTCGGACATGAAAGTAAACGATAAATTCGATATGGTTAAAGCTGCGAAAAAATACATCGACGCGGGCGCGAAAAACGTTCTCGTTTCTATGGGCGCGGACGGCGCGGTGCTGACAGACGGTAAAGATAATTATTACTGCAAAAGCGCGTCGGTCGCGGTTAATTCCACCGTCGGCGCGGGTGACAGCATGCTTGCCGCCGCATGCGTGGGGCTTATTCACGGCGTGCCTATGCAAGAACTGTTAAGAAGAAGCGTCGCGGCGGGGACTGCTGCCGTTACCACCAGCGGTACGAACCTTTTTTATCGCGATAAATACAACGAAATATATTCAAAAGTGTTTGCGGAGCGGTTTTGATTTTTTTCTTCAATTTGCTTTACTTTATTCGCTTAATATCGTATAATATTTAAGTTATTGTCGTAGCGGGTTCGCCGCTCGTTGATTGCTTAGTTTAATAATCTATCAGGAGTTTATGGCTATTACTATGGAAAAAGAGAACAGCAAAAAGAAAATTCTTCCCATAATTTTAATTTCGGTTATCGTCCTCGCGGTTGCGGCTTGGTGTATTTACTGCTCCACTCAATCCAAAGGCATTGCCGGAATTTTTAAATTTTCCGTCACCGATTTTTCTAAAAAGGGTACTAACACGACGACGCCTACCTATTCGGTTATCGCGTTGCTGTTCGGCATATTCCTTGTCGCAACTTTAGGATATCTCGTCGGCAGCATTGAAATCAAAGGCGTTTCTTTGGGCACGGCGGGGGTGTTCCTCGTTGCGATTTTATTCGGTTATATCTGTACGTTAATCCCCGAAAATATGCCTGTCGTCGGCGCGTTCAGCATCAAAAATTCTTCCTATCTGATGTATAACTTTTACGGCAGCATAATTCAGAACGTGGGCTTGGTTTTATTCGTCGGCGCGGTCGGCTGCATTGCCGGACCCAAGTTCTTCAAAAACCTCAAAGCGAACGCAAAGTCGTACGTTTTGCTTGGAGTTATCATAATTTTAATAGGCGGCGTCTGCGCGGTATTGTTCGCGCTGATTCCGGGCATCGGCACCGGATTTTCGGTGGGTGTTTTATCGGGCGCGTTGACGACCACTCCCGGGTTTTCCGCCGCGCAGGAAGCGATGAAATCGATAGGTCAAAGCGCGGATATTGTTACGCTGGGGCATGCCATCGCTTATCCTTTCGGCGTTATCGGCGTGGTGTTGTTCGTTCAGCTTATGCCTAAAATTTTAAAGGCGGATATGGAAAAAGAACGCGAGCTGCTTATCGGCAAAGCGGACGACGACGGCAACGATTTGAAAAAGAAATTTTACGAGGTTGACCCGTTCGGACTTATGCCGTTCGGCTTGGCGGTTGTTTTCGGCTTGATTCTCGGTTCAATCAATATTCCGCTTTCGGGGAAAGGCTACGACGGAACGTGCTTCTCGCTCGGTACGACGGGCGGCGTGCTTATTATGTGTCTTATCTTCGGGCATTTCGGACATATCGGCAGAGTTTCGCTTACCATTCCCCACGAAACGGCGAAAATATTCAGAGAATTCGGACTGATGTTGTTCTTAATCGGCGCAGGTGTTTCGGGCGGCGTATCGCTCGTTTCCGAAATCAGCAAATCGTCGCTTGGCGCGATGCTCGTCGTTTACGGTTTGCTCGGCGGTATCGTTATGACTCTTGCGCCTATGATTTTCGGGTTCTTCTTCGCGAGCAAGGTTTTAAAGCTTCCGTTGCTTAACAATCTCGGCTCAATCACGGGCGGTATGACGAGTACCCCCGCACTTGGAACGTTGGTTAAAACCGCGGGCAGCGACGACGTGGCTTCGGCTTACGCCGCAACCTATCCGATAGCCTTGGTGCTTATCGTTTTGGTTTCGCAATTCATAATAACGTTAATGTAAGCGTTATGCGCCCCGTTCCTCGGGGCGCATATTTTTAATAAAAATCAATCATAAACGGGTTTATAGTGGTATGAGAAAATTCGATACGAAAGTTCAGCACCTTAAATATAAGGTGTTAAGAGAAGTTGCAACTCTCGCATGGCAGGATAAACTGCTCGAAAACATTTTAAATATCCCCGAGAAAATCGTTCCCGGAAACACGCCCACTATGCGGTGTTGTGTATATAAGGAGCGCGCTATTCTCGGCGAACGCGTTAAAATCGCTATGGGCGGAGATAAAAGCAATCCCAACGTAATAGAGGTTATTTCTATCGCCTGCGACGAATGTCCTGTCGGCGGATATGAGGTTACCAACGCGTGCAGGGGTTGCCTTGCTCACCGTTGCGAGGACGTGTGCAGGTTCGGCGCGATTACGTTCGATTCGGAACACGTCGCGCATATAGATAAATCGAAATGCAAGGAATGCGGCGCTTGTGCGAAGGTTTGCCCTTACACCGCTATCGTCGGTCGGAAAAGACCGTGCCAGAACGCGTGCAAGGTTAAAGCGATTTCTATGGACGAAAATCTTGCGGCGAAAATCGACAACAACAAGTGCATTTCCTGCGGGGCGTGCGTTTATCAGTGTCCTTTCGGCGCGATTAGCGATAAATCGTATATTTTAGACGCGATAGACGTCATTAAAAAAAGCAAGAACAACACCGAATACAAAACGTACGCGGTCGTTGCCCCTTCGATTTCAAGCCAGTTCACTTACGCGAAGTTAGGGCAGGTGATTACGGGGCTGTTTCAGCTTGGTTTTTACAGTGTGGTGGAGGCGGCTCTCGGTGCGGATATGGTTGCCGAGCAGGAATCGAAAGAGCTTTCCGAAAAGAAATTTCTCGTAAGTTCTTGCTGTCCGGCGTTCGTCAGCTTCGTGGAGAACAACCACCCCGACTTAAAGGACAGCATTTCCGGGACGCTTTCGCCTATGGCGATGATTGCTAAATACATTAAAGAACAGGACGCGACGGCAAAGGTCGTGTTTATAGGCCCTTGCACGGCGAAGAAAGCCGAAATCAAAAAGCCGACGGTTAAGCCGTTCGTGGACGTTGCGGTTACGTTTGAAGAATTGCAGGCGCTGTTCGACAGCCGCGAAATAGATATAACCGCGCTTCCCGAAAGCGAGCTGAACAACGCGTCTTACTTCGGCAGAATTTTCGCGCGGTGCGGAGGACTTGCGGACGCGGTAAAAGAGGGTCTGAACGAACAGGGGCTTTCCGATTTCGAGCTTAAACCCGTTTCGTGCGACGGAATCGAGGCGTGCAGAATCGCGCTGCTTAAAAAAAGCAAGAATTTATCCGACGCGAACTTTATCGAGGGCATGGCGTGCAACGGCGGTTGCGTGGGCGGCGCGGGTTGCCTTACGCACGGCGAAAGGAACAAACTTGACGTGGATAAGTACGGCTTGCAGGCTACCGAAAAGAAAATTTCCGACGCGGTAAGCAAGGCGAAAATTTCCTCCGACGGCACGGGCGAATAGCTTTGCTTTAACGCTTTTTCTTGCAACGAAAAATACGCGCGGCGTTCTGCAATTTTCGCAGAACGCCGCGTTTTTATAATGTATAAATCGATTCGGTCAGTCTTTAATTACGCTCAAAACGGTTAAAAGGTCGCCTTTAACGGAAAATTTAATTTCCGCGCCCGCAAAGCTCATTCCGTAAACTCTGCCGTCCTCTTGGTAAGACGGTCGCGGGTCGTCCGCAAGACATTCGGTTAAAACCGCGTATTCGCGCTCGGAAAATTCCGCGCGGAGCGTTTCGGGAAAGTTCACGTTAAGCTTATACGCGGTGAAATCTTCCGAATATCCGCCGAAAGCGTCCGTTTTTTTGTCTGCGGAGGGGATATACGGCTTTACGTCGTAAACGGGCGTACCGTCGAGAACGTCCACTCCCGACACCACTAGCGCAAGCGTTTTTCCGTCGGCGATAACCTTTTCAAGTTTAACGCAGGAAAGCCCCAAGCCGTTCGGACGGTATGGCGCGCGGCTGGCAAAAACGCCCACGCGTTCGTTTCCGCCGAGCCGCGGCGGTCGCACGGTAGCGCAAATTTTTTCCCTTTCGCATTGCGAAAATCCGAAAATCAGCCATAAATGCGAAAATTTCTCTATTCCGCGAATAAAATCCGCGTTAGAAAATTCCGCTTCGAATATTATTTCCCCTATTGCCGACGGACATCTGCCGCTTTGACGGGGTATTCCGAATTTTTCCTTGAAATCCGTGCGTATAACCGCCACGGGCTTGATTGTTTTTTCGCTCATAAAAATATTTTATCATATCCGCGAAACATTTTCAAGAAAATAACCGCGCCGCGTTTGACTTATGCAAGAAATAATGTTAATATGTTGTTGAACCGCCGCAAAAAACGTTTATCGATGCGGCTACGTCAAAACGGCGGTTACCGTCGCTTTGACGGTTTATTTTGTTTAAGAGGTTTAAGCGTTCCGCTCGGTTTGAAACGTTAATGCGAATCTAGCTTCGGCACGCCGAAAAGTCGTGAGTGCGTACGGGTTGATTTTCGGGCTAATACGCGGGTTGATACACGGGTTAATTTACGGGTTGTTTCAAAAGAAAAGGAGGGTTTTATGGAGCGTACTAAAAGAGAAAAGGCGTTAAACGTGATAGGCGTGTTGCTGTTATTCGGCGCGGCGTTGGCGTGGGGAACGTCCTTTCTTATTCTTAAAAACACGATAACGGGTTTGCCGCCGTTGTACGTTTTGGGTATAAGGTTTTTTGTTTCCGCGGTGATTCTCGGACTGGTTTTCATCAAAAAAACCGTTAAAATTACCCGCGGGACTTTTTGCCGCGGCGCAATAATAGGGTTGGTTGTGTTTTTGGCGTATCTTTTGCAAACCTACGGCTTGCTATACACTTCCCCGGGGAAAAACGCGTTCATAACCTCGCTTTATTGCGTTATGACCCCGTTTTTTATGTGGTTTTTCTATAAAGTTAAACCCAAAAATTATAATATCATCGCGGCGGTGCTGTGCGTTATCGGCATAGGACTTGTGGCGATTTCCGGCAGAGAGGAACACGGCGAAAACGAGCTTCTCGGCAACGTTTTAACTTTTGCCGCGGCGATTTTCTACGTTTTTCAGGTGATTTTTACCGACCGTTTTTCCAAACGTTCGGACGACCCCATGCAGCTTTTAACGGTGGATTTGTTCGTCATCGGCACACTGTTTATAATCGGCTCGGCGGCAATCGAAATTCCCGTTTACGGGATTGAAAGCTTTGCCTTGAACAAGGGGCAGATTCTCAATATTATATACCTGACTTTGGTTTGCACGCTGTTCGCGCAGTTTGCCCAGCTTATCGGGCAAAAGCTTACCACGGCAAGTCAGTCGGCGGTTATATTAAGCTTAGAGGGTGTGTTCGGCACGTTGTTTTCCGTCATTATGGGTGCGGAAAAACTCACCGTTACCATCGGCGCAGGCTTCGCGATTATTTTCGCCGCCACGCTTATAAGCGAATTAAAACCCGATTTCGGGAAATTGTTAAAAAGGAAACCCGCGCTTACGAAAACTGTTTCCGCGGGGAATAAAAACGAAGAAGGAAAAGAAAACATGCTGCACGTAATAGATAACGGCAGGATAAAGCTTACCGTCTCTGCCAAAGGCGCGGAGATGACGAGTCTCGTTAAAGACGGGCGGGAGAGGCTTTGGCAGAACGATAACGGAGAGTGGGACGGACACGCGCCTATTCTTTTCCCCGTTTGCGGAAATTGCAAAGTGATTGCGGAGGGACAAAGTTTGCCCGTATATATGCACGGCGTGGCGCAGCTATGCGATTTTAAGGTTACGGCGCAGGGAGAAGATTTCATCAGGCTGACCGCGCGCGAAACGGACGAAACTAAAAAATATTACCCGTACGATTTTGAGTTTTCGGTAACGTATACGCTTTGCGACGATACGGTTAAAATCGGGTACGAGGTGAAAAACCCTGCGGATAAGGACATGTATTTTGCCTGCGGCGCACATGATTCGTTCGCGCTTGACGACGAGCTTGAAAATTACGAAATAGTTTTTGAAAAAGAGGAAAAATTCGACAGCCTCGCTCACGACGATTTCGGCTATCTCAACGGAAAAATCAATTTGCTGGGCGAAGGGCGCGTGATAGATTTCGGTAAAACGCCGCTCGTAAACGACGAAACGTTCATTTTTAAGAATATCGGCTCGCGCAAGGTTGTGTTGCAAAGAAAGGACGGGAAAGCGGTTGCGGAAATCGGGTTTGACGGGTTTAACAACCTGTTGTTCTGGCGTCCGGGCAACGGAAAAACCGTTTGCGTAGAGCCGTGGCTGAATCTCCCCGACGACGCGGGCGACGAAACGACCGCGTTCTGCGATAAGTACGGCGTGTTAAAGCTTAAACCGCACGAAACGGCGGAGTTTAACAGGGAAATTAAATACTTTTGACGTAGTTTGCGCCCCGTCGGACGGACAGTCCGACGGGGCGCAAAGCGTGAAAAGGAAAAAAATGATTAAAAGCGAACTTCGCTTTAAGTCGGTGCGCGTTGTGCGGACGTGTTCTTCATGCGCGTTTTCGGGGGAGTATCCTTTGGAGCTTCCGGTATTCGGAATTAAGCAAAGGGGGGCGGGTTTTATCGCAGGCAAAGGCGCGCGCGGATTGCACCCTAAGATAAAACGCTTGACATTTTTTTAAAAAGGTTTATCATATAAGCTATGAATATCATTATTATCGGCGCAGGCAAGGTCGGCGAAACGCTTACCGATTGCCTCGTTTCGGAAGGACACGACATAGTCGTTATCGACCGCGACGAAAAGCGCATTACCGAAGTGGTGAACAAATATCCGGCTAACGGAATTTACGGCGTGGGGCTTTCCCGTTCCGTTATGGAGGAGGCGGGCGTTTCCAACGCGGACTTCGTTATTTCCTGTACCTCGCAGGACGAAGTTAATATTTTATGCTCCGTTCTCGCTAAAAAGCTCGGCGCAAAGCGCACGATTGCAAGGGTTCGCGATCCGCAGTATTTTATCGAACTCGAAAACTTAAAGGGCGAGCTGGGACTGGATTTGATTTTTAACCCCGACAGGCGCGCCGCGCACGACGTGGCGGAGGTACTTAACTTCCCGTCCGCGCGAAGCGTTGACGGCTTTGCCGACGGCAAAGCCGCGATGGCGGAATTCGAAATTTCCAAAAACAACCCCATCGCGGGCAAAACGGTTAAAGAGATTTCTTCCGCATACGGGCTGAACGTGTTGTTCGGTATGGTAAGGCGCGGGGACGACGTGTTTATTCCTCGCGGCGATTTTATGATTAAGGACGGCGATTTCGTTTACGTTATCGCGACCGAAGCGCAAATTGCGGCGTTCTGCAAGAAAAACAAAATGTTTAAGCCGCGCGCGAAGTCGGTGTTCATCGTGGGCGGCGGCAAAATAGGGTTTTATCTTGCCAAAATGCTGTCCGAACGGGGCGCGTCCGTTAAAATTATTGAAAAAGACCTCGAACGCTGTGAGTTTTTAAGCCAAAACCTGCCTTACGTTACCGTTATTCACGGCGACGGAACCAACCTCGGCGTGCTTAACGAGGAGGACTTCAAGAGTATGGACGCGGTGGTTACCCTGACGGGTATGGACGAGGAAAACGTTATCATTTCGCTTTACGCCAAGCGCGAAAAGATCGAAAAGGTCGTTACCAAGGTAAACAGGAATTCCATTTCGGAGATGGTTAAAACTCTGGGACTCGACACGGTCGTAAGTCCGCGCCGTTCCATCGCCAACCACATTCTCCGTTTCGTAAGGGCGCACCTTGCCGATTCCAAAGCGGGGCTGAACGCGTTATATAAACTTTACGGCAAGGCGGAGGCGTCGGAATTTACCGTTACCGCGCGCTATCCGTTCGAGGGGAAGCCTTTGTCGAGCTATTCAATAAGGCGTGACGTGCTTATCGGCGGAATCGTCAGGTACGGCGAGTTTATCGTGCCGAAGGGCGACACCGCGCTTACCGTGGGCGACAGGGTTATCGTCGTTTCCGCGACTAAAAGAATAAACGCCCTCGAAGGTATCTTAAAATAATATGAATTACAGGCTTATTTTAAAGGTAATAGGGAAAACGATGTTCGCGGCGGCGGCGTTGATGACGTTTCCGCTGATAACCGCCTTGATTTACGGCGAGACGGACTGCTATTACGCGTTTATCCTGCCTATGGCGGCGTTGTTTTGCGTCGGAACGGCTTTGTCCGGCATTAAGCTTCGCGGTGCGGTTTCGGGCGCGAAAGAGGGATTCGTCATCGTTGCGATTTGCTGGATTATCGTTTCTCTCGTCGGCGCGTTGCCGTTCGTCGTAAGCGGGCAGATTCCCAACTATATCGACGCGCTTTTCGAAACGGTTTCGGGCTTTACCACCACCGGCGCGAGCATACTCGACGACGTGGACGTGTTGTCTAAAAGCTTAATGTTCTGGCGCGTTTTTACCCACTGGATAGGGGGTATGGGCGTTCTCGTTTTCGTGCTTACGGTTATCCCCGAAAGCGAAACGTGCGGCATGTATATTTACAGTGCGGAGTCGCCCGGTCCGTCCGCGTCCAAAATGGTCGGGAAAATGCGATATACCGCCCGCATTTTATACGGTATTTACATTTTTTTAACCGTAGTTCTCGCGGTGCTTCTGCTTTCGGGCGGAATGAATTTTTACGACGCGTTGCTTACCGCCTTTTCCACGGCGGGAACGGGCGGTTTTTCCGTGCGGAACGGCAGTATCGCGGCGTATAACAGCGCGTATGCGGAAATCGTTATCACCGTGTTTATGTTCCTGTTCAGCATAAACTTTAACCTGTATTTTCTAATCATCACGGGCAACGTGCTTAAAGCGTTAAAAAGCGAGGAATTTTTGTTTTACGCGTCCACACTGCTCGTGTCGGGGTTGGTTATCGCGATAAATATCATGGGTTCGGTCGCGAATTTTTCCACGGCGTTAAGGTTGTCGTTTTTTCAGGTGTCGTCGATAAGCTCCACGACGGGCTTTGTCACGGCGGATTTCGATAAATGGCCCGCTCTTTCTAAAAGCATACTTATGTTTTTAACGGTTATGGGCGCGTGCGGCGGCTCTACGGGCGGCGGCGCGAAAGCCTCTCGCATAGTGATTTTAATCAAGTCGTGCGTGGCGGATATCAGGCGAACGGTCAACCCGCGAGAGGTGGTTGCGGTCAAGTTTGAAAACAAGCCCGTTTCCAGAACGCTCGTGTCGGGCGTGTACTCGTTTTTCGTGCTTTACGTGCTTTTAGTTATCGTTTCCACACTGCTTTTATCTTTCGATTCTTACGCGGGCGGCGATTTCTTTACGCATTTCTCGGCGACGCTAACCTGCATAAGTAACGTCGGGCCGGGCTTTAACCTCGTCGGACCGACGCTGTGCTTTTCGGGGTATTCGGCGTTTTCCAAGTGCGTGCTGTCCTTCGTAATGCTTGCGGGCAGACTTGAAATTTACCCGATACTTATCCTTTTCGCTCCGAGAACGTGGAAAAAATAATTTCGGCGCGATAATCGCAAACCTTGTTCGCGGCGAAAAGACGTGCGTGACGAAAACGTTTGCGGCAAATTTAACGGCGAAAACAATCGCGGAAAAAGACGGCGTCTTTCCGCGTTTAATACGGTGGAGGCTTAAACGCTGAAAACCAAGTCATAATAATTTTTACAGGGAGTATTTTAATGCCTACCGATATCGAAATTGCACAAAACGCGCTTTTAAAACCCATTGAAAAAATCGCGGAAAGCGCGGGTATTTCGCGCGAGCATCTTGAATTTTACGGCAACTACAAAGCAAAAATCAGCTCGTCTTACCTGAAATCGCGCGAGGAGCGCGGGGGTAAAACGGGGAAACTTGTTCTCGTTACCGCGATGACGCCCACTCCTGCGGGAGAGGGAAAAACGACCACCTCGATAGGTCTTGCGGACGCGCTTAAAAGAAAGGGCGTTTCGGTCGCGGCGGCGTTAAGAGAGCCGTCGTTAGGTCCTGTTTTCGGCATAAAAGGCGGCGCGGCGGGCGGCGGTTACGCGCAGGTCGTGCCGATGGAGGATATTAACCTTCATTTTACGGGCGATTTCCACGCGATAAGCGCGGCAAACAACCTTCTCGCGGCAATGCTCGATAACCATATTTATCAGGGCAACGCGCTCGGTATTGACCAGCGCAGAATCGTCTGGAAGCGTTGCGTGGATATGAACGACAGACAGCTTCGCAAAATCGTGAACGGGCTCGGCGGAAAAACGGACGGCGTCCCGCGGGAGGACGGTTACGAAATTACCGCGGCTTCCGAAGTTATGGCGATTTTGTGTCTGGCTTTGTCCATAACCGATTTAAAACAAAGACTATCAAAAATAATCGTCGGCTATACTTTTGCAGGCGCACCGGTAACCGCGGGCGACTTAAACGCGCAGGGCGCAATGTGCGCGCTTTTGAAAGACGCGATAAAGCCTAACCTCGTGCAGACGTTAGAGGGAACGCCCGTTTTCGTTCACGGCGGACCGTTTGCGAACATCGCGCACGGCTGTAATTCAGTTATCGCCACGAAAACCGCTCTCGCCACCGCCGATTACGTGATAACCGAGGCGGGTTTCGGCGCGGAGCTGGGTGCGGAAAAGTTTTTCGACATCAAATGCAGAAGCACGGGGCTTAAACCGTCCGCAATGGTAATAGTCGCAACCGTGCGCGCGCTTAAAATGCACGGCGGTTTAAGCAAAACCGAATTGAACGCCGAGGACTTGCACGCGCTAAAAAGGGGTTTGCCTAACCTTTTAAGGCACGTCCGCAATATTAAAGAGACGTTCGGGCTGCCCGCCGTGGTTGCCGTCAACAGGTTTCCTACGGATACCGAGGCGGAGCTGTCGCTCGTTAAAGAAAGCTGCGAAAAGCTCGGCGTAAAAGCGATATTGTCCGACGTGTGGGCGAAAGGCGGCGCGGGCGGAGAGGAGCTTGCCGACGAGGTTTTAAGACTGTGCGAGGAGAAAAACGAATTCCGCTTCGCTTACGACGAAAACTCGTCCGTAGAAGAAAAAATGAACGCGCTCGCGGTTAAGGTTTACGGCGGCGACGGCGCGGAATTTACGGCGGAAGCAAAAAGGCAACTTCGCGAAATAGTCAAGCTGGGAATGGACAAACTGCCCGTATGCGTGGCGAAAACGCAGTATTCCTTTTCGGACGACGCGAAAAAGCTCGGCGCGCCCGAAGGGTTTAAGATTACGGTCAGGTCGGTTAAGGTGTCGGCGGGCGCGGGATTTATCGTCGCTCTTACGGGTGATATAATGACGATGCCGGGGCTTCCCAAAGTCCCCGCGGCGGAAAACATCGACGTGGACGAAAACGGGAAAATCGTCGGACTGTTTTAAAACGGCGTTCCGATTGCTTTAATCGTTAAGACGGCTCTGACGGATTTAACGGATTCGGCGAATTTAACCGTTTCGGAGTTTTATGTTATAAACTTTTAATAAAAGCGACGGAGGATTATGAAAGGAATCATTATTGTCAACCGCTCGGGGTTTTCCGCGCAGGAATATCAGGCGCGAAGAATCGAAGAGGAATTGAGCGCGCTTGGCGTAAGCACGGAAACGATTTCCGACGGGTATAGACTTTTCGGCATAAAGGACGGAAAGTGCCACGGGTTTTCCGCGGGCGAAAAACCCGATTTTGCCGTGTTTCTCGATAAGGATAAGTACCTGGCGGAGCTTTTAACGGCTTACGGCATAAGACTTTTTAACCGCGCCGAAGCGATTAAGCTGTGCGACGATAAGGGCGAAACGTGCATCGCGCTGGCGAACAGCGGCTTAAAAATGCCCGACACGGTTTTTGCGCCGCTTTGTTATAAAAAAGACGAAACGAGCGTAAAAATCGCAAAAGAAACGGCGGATTGCGCGGCACGGCGACTCGGTTTCCCGCTCGTCGTTAAGGAAAGTTACGGCTCGATGGGAACGGGCGTTATGCTTGCCGAAAACGCTACGGAGCTTGAAAAAATATCTCTCGAAACGGCAAACAAGCCGCACCTGTATCAACAATATCTTTCCGCAAGAAAGGGTACGGACGTTCGGGTTATCGTTATCGGAGGAAAGGTTGCTTCGGCGATGGAACGGCACAACCCGTCCGATTTCCGCTCTAATCTCGCGCTCGGCGGAACGGGCAAGGAGATAGCTTTAAGCGACGAGTTCGCGGAGGCGGCGGAGCGCGCGGCGAAGATTTTAATGCTCGATTACTGCGGCGTGGATTTGCTTTACGGAGACAGCGGAGAACCGTATATCTGCGAAGTTAATTCCAACGCGTTTTTTAAGGGAACGGAAAGCGTTACGCACAAAAATATCGCAAAGCTTTACGCGGAACACGTCATAAATTGCATAAATAACGAAAATAATCCGAATAATGCGAATTAATTTCAAAAAAAGGTTGATTATCGCGCGGGTTTATGTTAAAATTATATAGTTATAAAAAATCACAAACGGAGTATTACAAATGTTTCGAATTGTTGCTCGTAAATCTCTTAATCCTACCGTAACGGAGCTTGAAATAGAAGCTCCGTTCGTTGCTAAAAAAGCGCAGGCAGGACAGTTCGTTATCGTTCGCGCTACCGCGGACGGCGAAAGAATCCCGCTCACCGTCGCGGATTTCGATAGGGAGAAGGGTACTGTTAAAATTATCTTTCAGATCGTCGGCGCAACGACGTGTATCTTGAACACCTTAAACGTCGGCGACTGCGTCGCGGATTTCGTCGGTCCGCTCGGCAATCCCACCGAAACGAAGGGACTTAAAAAAGTCGCTGTGGTGGGCGGCGGCGTGGGCTGCGCAATCGCGTATCCCGTCGCGAAAAAGCTGCACGACGAGGGGGCGGAGGTTCATTCCGTGGTCGGCTTCCGCAATAAGGAGCTTGTTATTTTAGAGGACGAATTCAAGAAGGTAAGCGATAAATACGTTCTTATGTCCGACGACGGCACTGCGGGCGAAAAAGGACTTGTTACCGACGCGCTTAAACGCCTTATCGATTCGGGCGAGAATTACGACGAAGTTATCGCGATAGGTCCTGTCATTATGATGAAATTCGTTTGCCGCCTTACCAAAGAGTACGGCATTAAAACGGTTATCAGCATGAATCCCATTATGATTGACGGCACGGGAATGTGCGGCGGCTGCCGCCTTACCGTCGGCGGAAAAACCAAATTCGCTTGCGTGGACGGTCCGGATTTCGACGGTCACGAGGTTGATTTCGACGAGGCTATGTCGAGAGGCGCAAGCTATAAAGAGTGGGAAAGACACAAATACGAAGAAACCTGCAACCTTTTTAAAAAGGAGGTTAAATAATTATGCCTAATATGTCTTTAACTAAAAATCCGATGCCCGTTCAGAGCGCGGAGGAAAGAAACAAAAACTTTAAAGAAGTAGCTTTGGGTTACACCGAGGCGGACGCGCTTTCCGAGGCGGAAAGATGCTTGCATTGCAAGAATAAGCCGTGCGTTTCCGGTTGCCCAGTTATGGTTAATATTCCCGAATTTATCGCTAAGATAAAAGAAAAGGATTACGAAGGCGCATACGC
Source organism: uncultured Eubacteriales bacterium (assembly GCA_958421945.1). Taxonomy (GTDB): domain Bacteria; phylum Bacillota; class Clostridia; order Christensenellales; family Borkfalkiaceae; genus UBA1259. Next base: position 92,703 of record CATZMZ010000002.1, read on the forward strand.
CGTTATCGCCGAAACGTCGTCGCTTCCCGCAGTGTGCGGCAGGGTCTGCCCGCAGGAAACTCAATGCGAAAAGCATTGTATCCGCGGCATTAAGGGCGAACCCGTCGGCATCGGCAGGTTAGAGCGTTTCGTTGCGGATTATCACAATGCGCACGCGGCAAACTCCGTCGTTAAGCCGGAATCCAACGGCAAAAAGGTTGCTGTTATCGGCAGCGGCCCGGCGGGTCTTACCTGCGCGGGCGATCTTGCGAAGAAAGGCTACGACGTAACCGTTTTCGAGGCGTTGCACCTCGCGGGCGGCGTGCTTTCTTACGGAATTCCCGAATTCAGACTTCCGAAGTCTATCGTCGCAAAAGAAATCGAATCGCTTAAAACGCTCGGCGTAAAGGTCGAAACGGATATGGTTATCGGCAAGGTGCTTTCTATTAACGAGCTTATCGCCGAATACGGATTTAAGGCGGTGTTTATCGGTTCGGGCGCGGGGCTTCCCAAATTTATGAATATCCCCGGCGAAAACCTTAACGGCGTTTATTCCGCAAACGAATTTTTAACGCGTATCAATCTTATGAAGGCGTATAAAGAGGATTCTTCCACACCGATTAAGCGCGGCAAAAAGGTCGTCGTCGTCGGCGGCGGAAACGTTGCTATGGACGCGGCGCGTTGCGCAAAACGCCTGGGCGCGGACGTACATATCGTTTACAGAAGAACGCTTAACGAACTTCCCGCAAGAAAGGAAGAAGTCGAACACGCTATGGAGGAGGGCATCGTTTTCACGCTGCTCACTAATCCCGTTAAAATCAACGGGGACGAAAAGCGTTGGGTTAATTCGATTACTTGCGTAAAAATGCAATTATCCGAACCGGACGCATCAGGCAGAGCGCGCCCCGTGGAAATCCCGAACAGCGAATTCGATATAGAGGCGGACGTGGTTATTATGGCGCTCGGCACTTCGCCGAACCCGCTTATCAAATCCACGACCGAGGGGCTTGAAGTGAACAATCACGGCGGAATCATCACCGACGAAAACGGCAAAACCTCGGTTACCGCGGTGTACGCGGGCGGCGACGCCGTTACGGGCGCAGCCACCGTTATTCTCGCTATGGGTGCGGGCAAAACCGCCGCGAAAGCGATTGACGAGTTTTTGAATAAGTAAGCAAAATAAATAACAATAAGATTTTAAACAAAAAATATAACGACAAATAATTGCGGTTATGACGGAAAGAGAAAAAATGCTGGCGGGGGAGCTTTATTCGCCCGAAGACCCTACGCTTCACGCAATGCATTTACGCGTGCAGAAGCTGTTTGAAAAATACAACAAAATCCCCGCGAGCAAGCCCGAAAAACGGAAAAAGCTTATCAAAAAGATTTTCGGCAAAACGGGTGAAAACATTCGCGTGGAAACGCCTTTTTATTGCGATTACGGCGTAAACATCGAGGTGGGCGAGAATTTCTTTTCTAATTACGGTTTGATTATTTTAGACGTTAATAAGGTTAAAATCGGCAAAAACTGTATGATTGCGCCGAACGTCGGCATTTATTCCGCAACGCACCCCGTGCGCGCCGAGGAAAGGTATAACGGTGTGGAGCTGGGCTATCCCGTAACCATCGGCGATAATTGCTGGGTGGGCGGCGGCGCGGTAATCTGTCCCGGCGTTACGCTCGGCGATAACGTGGTTGTGGGCGCGGGTGCGGTCGTTACCAAAAGCTTTAAATCTAACGTGGTGATTGCCGGCAACCCCGCAAAAATCATCAGAGAATTATAAATTGCGTCGTTGCGGCAAAGGCTGAACGCGTTCAAAAATTATAAAACGCTAAAAACGACACGGGATTAAAAAGCGTATAATCAAAAAAACAATACGAACTGCAAATTATATAAAATTTATTACACAAAACTTTTTACGGAGATACTATGGAAGGTACTATTGATTTTACTGTCCTCGACAAGGCGATAGCGGAATTCGGCGCGAAGGAAAGCTCGCTTATAGCGATTCTTCAACGCGCGCAGGATGCTTACCGTTATCTTCCTGCCGAAATTTTCCCATATCTTTCGGAAAAACTCGGCGTAAGCGAAGCGGCGATTTACGGCGTTGCAACGTTTTACGAGAATTTTTCGCTTGAAAAGAAGGGTAAATACGTTATTAAGGTTTGCGACGGCACTGCTTGTCACGTCAGACATTCCGTGCCTATTTTAGAGGCTTTAAGAAAGGAGTTGGGCTTGTCAGAAGCAAAAAAGACTACCGACGACGGAATGTTTACCGTGGAAACGGTTTCGTGTCTTGGCGCTTGCTCGTCCGCGCCCGCGGTAATGGTGAACGACGAGATTTATCCGACGATGAATCCCGATAAAGCCATTGCGCTGGTTATTTCGTTACAGGGGGAGAAAAATGCTTAATTCAAGAGAAGAACTGGTTGCCTTGCGCAAAGAGCTTGCCAAAGCTTACGGCGCGGAAAAACAAAGAGTTATCGTTTGCGCCGGCGCGGGGTGCGTATCGAAGGGCGCGCTTAAAGTTTACGCTAAGTTAGAAGAAATAATGCGCGAAAAGGGAATTCCTTTCTCGCTTGAACTGCAAAAAGAACCGCACGGCGATTCCACCCGCCTTAAACAAAGCGGCTGCCACGGCTTTTGCGAAATGGGTCCGCTCGTCAGAATCGAACCGCAGGGCTGGCTGTACGTTAAAGTTACGACGGACGATTGCGAAGAAATCGTTGCCAAAACGGTTGCCTGCGGCGAATGTGTAGACAGGCTTGCTTACACCGAAAACGGCGTAATTTATCGCGAGCAAAAGGAAGTTCCCTTTTATAAATCGCAAACGCGCGTCGTTTTGGATAACTGCGACAAAATCGACGCTTCTTCCATAGATGAATATATCGCGCTTGGCGGTTACACCGCGCTCGAAAAGGTGTTGTTTGAAATGACGCCCGAGGACGTGGTTAAAGAAATCGTCGATTCGGGGCTGCGCGGCAGAGGCGGCGGCGGATTCCCCGCGGGTAAAAAATGGAGTCAGGTCGCGGCGCAGAAATGCGAGGAAAAATACGTCGTTTGTAACGGCGACGAGGGTGACCCCGGCGCGTTTATGGACAGGTCCGTTATGGAGGACGACCCCCACAGAATGATAGAGGGTATGATTATCGCGGGTTTAGCCTGCGGCGCGAAAAACGGTTATATTTACGTCCGCGCGGAATACCCCAAGGCGGTCGCAAGACTTAATCTCGCGATACGTCAGGCAACCGAGCTCGGCGTTATGGGCGATGATATTCTCGGTTCGGGCAGGTCGTTCCATTTGCATATAAATAAAGGCGCGGGCGCGTTTGTCTGCGGCGAGGGTTCTGCGCTTACCGCGTCAATCGAGGGCAAACGCGGTATGCCGAGAACGAAGCCTCCGCGTACCGTCGAACACGGCTTATTCGATAAGCCCACCGTGCTTAACAACGTTGAAACGTTCGCTAACGTGTCGCTTATTATAAACAAGGGCGCGGCGTGGTATAAATCTATCGGTACGGAAAAATCGTCCGGCACGAAAACGTTTGCGCTTACCGGAAACATCAAAAACGCAGGTCTTATCGAAGTACCCATGGGGACGACTCTGCGCGAGGTTATTTTCGATATCGGCGGCGGCGTTCGCGACGGCAGGAAATTCAAAGCCGTGCAGATAGGCGGTCCTTCCGGCGGTTGTCTTACCGAGGAACATCTCGATTTGCCGCTCGATTTCGACTCGCTTAAAAGTGTCGGCGCGATTATCGGTTCGGGCGGACTCGTCGTTATGGACGACCATACCTGTATGGTAGAGGTCGCAAGGTTTTTCATGAATTTCACCCAGCACGAATCGTGCGGAAAATGCGTTCCGTGCAGAGAGGGTACGAAGCGCATGCTTGAAATTCTTAACAGGATAGTAGAGGGCAAAGGCGAGGACGGAGATATAGAGATGCTTCAGGAATTAGGCGAAGCCGTTTCCGCAACCGCGCTTTGCGGCTTGGGTAAAACCGCCGCAGGTCCTGTTCTTTCGACCATCAAATATTTTAAAGACGAATATAAAGCGCATATTTACGACAAGCATTGTCCCGCAAACGCTTGCCAGAAGCTTAAAACCATTAAAATCGACCCCGAGCTGTGCAAGGGTTGCAGTAAATGCGCGCGCCATTGTCCCGTTCTCGCAATTAGCGGCGAAATTAAAAAGACTTTTGAAATCGACCAGGCTAAATGCATTAAGTGCGGCACTTGTTTAGACGCTTGCCCCTTCGGCGCAATAAAGGAGAGTTGGAATGGATAAAAAATTTATGACGATAGACGGCAAAACCGTCGAAATTAACGGCGAACGCAATATTTTAGAGGTGGCAAGAAAGGCGGGCATCGATATCCCCGCGTTCTGCTACGACCCGGAGCTGTCTATTTACGGCGCGTGCAGAATGTGCGTTTTCGAGAACGAGCGCGGCGGTATTGACGCGTCCTGCTCCGCACAGCCGCGCGACGGTATGGTTATTAAAACTAATACGCCGAAGCTCCGCAAATACAGAAAAATGGTGTTAGAGCTGCTTCTCGCCAACCATTGCAGAGATTGCACGGTTTGCCCTAAAAACAATAGCTGCAAATTGCAGGAATTCGCACGGCGTTATAACCTTACCGACGTAAGATTTCCGAATAATTACACCGTAACCCCCAAAGACGTTTCTTCCTGCTCAATTGTTCGCGACGCGGAAAAGTGTATTCTTTGCGGGAAATGCGTCAGGGTTTGTAACGAAATTCAGAACGTCGGCGCGATAGATTACGGTTTCAGAAGTTCTAAAATGAAAATCGTAACCGCTTTCGACGGCGAGCTTGCAAATTCGCCCTGCGTCGGCTGCGGTCAGTGTGCGGCGGTTTGCCCCGTCGGCGCAATCGTCGTTAAAAACGACAGCGAAAAGGTATGGAAAGCGCTTGCGGATTCGGAAACGGAGGTTTCCGTTCAGGTCGCGCCCGCGGTTCGCGTCGCACTAGGCAAGGCGTTCGGGCTTAAAGAGGGAGAGCCGCTTATGGGCAAACTCGTGTTTGCGCTTAAAGCTCTCGGGTTCGATAAGGTTTACGACACGTCTCTCGGCGCGGATATGACGATTTTTGAGGAAGCCGCAGAGTTTTTGGACAGATTAAACAACGGCGGAAAGCTTCCGCTGTTCACGTCGTGCTGCCCCGCGTGGGTTAAGTTCGCCGAAAAGAAGCATCACGAGCTGCTCGACAATATTTCTACCTGCCGCTCGCCGATGGGAATGTTCGCTTCGGTCGTTAAGCACGCGTACAAGGGCGAAAAAAAGCATTTCCACGTCGCGATTATGCCTTGCACCGCCAAAAAATTCGAAGCCAACCGTGAGGAATTTGCGAAAGACGGAGTTAAAAACGTTGACGCGGTTCTTTCCACGCAGGAAATTATCTCTATGATAAAAACCGCAGGCATAGACTTTGTTGCCGCGGAAAGCGTTGCCGTCGACAACCCGTTTGAAGAATTTACGGGCGGCGGGGTTATATTCGGCGTTACGGGCGGCGTTACCGAGGCAGTGCTTCGTTTTGCCGCGAGCGATAAGTCGGAAAAAACGCTTAAAGAAATCGCTTATACGGGCGTCAGAGGCTTAAACGGCGTTAAAGAAGCTAACGTCAAAATTGCGGGAAAGGACGTCAGAATCGCAGTCGTCAGCGGTTTGGCTAACGCGGACAGGCTTATCGAAAAGCTTGAAAAGGGCGAGGTTAAATACGATTTCGTAGAGGTTATGGCTTGTCCGTCCGGATGTATCAACGGCGGCGGTCAGCCGAGAGCGGAGCTTAAAGAAAGAGAGCTTCGCAGCGACGGGTTGTATCGTGCGGACGAGGTGGAGGTTAAGCGCGCGTCCGACCAGAACGATCTCGTTAAAAATATTCTCGACAATATGGACGAACACTTAAAGCACGAGCTTTTGCATACCTCTTACGTTAAAAGATAAGCGCAAAACGAGAAGAGTTGAACTTAAAAAGAGTTAATCGCAAAACGAAAAAAACTAATCTGCCGCCCGTCGCAAACCCGCGACGGGCGGCGTTTCGGTAAAATAAAATAATAAAAAATATTTTGCGAAAAGCGTTGACTTAATATTTTTTGTATGCTAAACTGTTTGCAAGATACAGGCTTTAATCTTTTTGTAGATTAAAGCCTTTAATTTTAGAGGTGCGTTATGGAGAGGGAAAACCCCCGACGAAAAGTCGTTAAGGAAAAAGTCAACAAAATACCCGATTACGAGTATTTATTCAGCGAAGCCCCCTTAAACAGAGGCAAAAAGGATTCCCGATTTTTAAGAAAAATTTTAAGAATGAATATCTGGTCGATTCTTCTTGCGGCTCTTGTGTACCTTTTGCAGGCTTCCCCCACGTGGGCGATGCCTATCGTTACTTCTAACATTATCAATATTACCACCGAAACGCTTAAAAACGGCACGGGCGTATCTGCGGAAGTCTGGCGCAAAATAATAATCAACGCCGTCGTTCTTGCCGTGCTTATTCTTCAAAATATCCCTTCGACTATGCTCTGCTGGAAAATTAACAGCAAAATGCTTCGCAGAATCAGCGCGGGCATTAAGTGTTCGGTCGTGCGAAAGCTTCAAAGCCTTTCCATAACTTATCATAAAGACATAGAATCGGGTAAAATTCAGTCAAAATTTCTTAAAGATACGGTAGAGGTGGATAACTTTTTCCGTCTCGTCGCGTTTTCGCTTATTCAAAGCCTTATCAGCGCGACCGTTTCCATCACTATTTCCGTCTATAAAAACGGTATAATTTCGCTGTTCTTTCTTTTGGTTATTCCCGTTAATATCGGGCTTACCTGGTTGTTCCGCAAAAAGGTCCGGCAGGTAAACTATAATTACAGAATAAAAAACGAAAGTGTTTCCGTCAAGCTGACTAATATGCTCACGATGATGCCCGTAACGAAAGCTCACGGGCTTGAAAACACGGAAATTTCTTCCGTGGAAAAATCCGTCGCGGAGCTGACCGGTTCGGGAATAGAAATGGATAAAGCGTTCGGTAAGTTCGGGGCATGCTCTTGGGTTACCAACACTCTGCTTTCGGCAACCTGTCTCGTGTTCTGTTCCGTTCTCGCGCTGCTGGGGCATATCAGCGTGGGCGAGGTGGTGCTTTATCAATCGTTATTTACATCGATAAGCGGGCACGTGTCCTCGTTAATCGGAATTTTCCCGCAGTTATCGACGGGCATGGAATCGCTGTATTCCGTTTCCGAAATAATGAACGCGCAAGACGTGGAAATCAACGTCGGCAAAAAGAATATTCCCGATATCGACGGCAACGTGGAATTTAAAGACGTTTATTATAAATATCCCGACAGTTCCGATTACGTCGTTAAGGATTTTAACCTGAACGTAAAAAGCGGGGAATGTATCGCGGTTGTCGGCGCGTCGGGTTCGGGCAAGTCCACGATTATGAATCTTATCATAGGCTTTCTCGTTCCGACGAAGGGCGAGGTGCTTATCGACGGCAAGCCGCTGACGGAACTTAACCTTTCCAAATACCGCCACTATATTTCCGTCGTGCCTCAAAACAGCATACTCTTTTCGGGGACGATAAGGGAAAATATTACTTACGGACTCGGTTCGTATACAGAAGAACAGCTGAACAAGGCTATCGAAATGGCAAACCTCAGCGAATTCGTCAACAAGCTGCCGGACGGCTTAAACACACGCATCGGCGAGAACGGCGACAAGCTTTCGGGCGGGCAGAAACAGCGCATAAACATTGCGCGCGCGCTTATCCGCGACCCGAAAATCCTTATTCTCGACGAAGCGACTTCCGCGCTCGACAATATTTCCGAATATCACGTTCAGCAGGCTATTTCGTCGTCAATAAAGGGCAGAACGACCTTTATCGTCGCACACAGGCTTTCCACCATTCGCGACGCGGACAGAATCGTGGTTATGGAAAGCGGCGTTGCGGTCGAAACGGGTACGTACGAGGAGCTTATGGCGAAAAAAGGCAAATTCTACGAGCTTAAATGCCTTAACGAAATGAATCTTAAAACGGCGGAAGAAGGACTTGCCTGATGACCATCGGGGCTTTTTGACCAACGGGTAAGCGCGGAATTCGTCATATCCGCACGAAATTGCCCGAAAACGGAAAACACTTACCTTTTCATTGACAAAATAAAATTTTTTTGCTATATTTGAAAAAAAAGGGAGGTTATTATTATGAGATTAACCAAGAAACAAATGGAAATAGATAAAATGAAATGGGAAAAAAGCGAGGAACTCGGCAGGGACGCGTGCGGCACGTTCGATTTTTGCGAAAAGTGCGACAAAACCTTAAACAATCCTTGCGATAAGGCGTATAAAGCTTTTAACGACACCAAAAAAGCCGTTAAGACCGCAAAAGCGGCGAAAGACGCTAAACCAGAGGCGAGAACGGCAAAGGCTGCGAAAGGCGCAAAGGACGCGAGGGCGGCGGAGGTTGCCGCAACTAAAGCGGAAAAGCCGAAAAGGGCTGTTAAAAGGGTGGCGAAAGCGAAAACCGCCGTTAAATAGCAACAACGACGAATTAAGCGCAAAGCCCCGTCGGGGCTTTGCGCTTAATAAAAAACGGTTAAATATCCGTAATCTGCACAATTTAAGAGGGAGAAATAAAGGTACTTATGAAAAACAAAGTCAATACCAACAACGCGGAAACGGCAAGCGCGTCCGCAAACGTCAGAAAAACCAAACAGCAAAAAATAGAGGTCGCGGCATACGTCATTACTCTCGTGAGCTTTTTAATCCCCGTTATTTACTTGATTTTTAAGATTATTTTCGGTAAATTCGATGGGGCGGAAGCGGGTTATCATTCGCGCGCGGATTATATTCTGATGATTGTTCAATGCCTTTTAGGTGTTCTCGTCATAAATCTTCCGTCCATTCTCGGCAAGAAGTTTCGCTTCGAAGTGCCGCCTTTCCTTTACGTGTTTTACATTTTCTTCCTGTACTGCGCGATTTTTCTCGGCGAAGTGAGAAGTTTTTATTACAAATTTAAATGGTGGGACAGCTTTCTGCACGGTACGAGCAGTCTGATGCTTGGGTTTTTCGGGTTTATGGTAATAACCATTCTTAACCGCGACGCAAAAGCGCTTATGAATTTATCGCCATTCTTCGTTTCGCTGTTCGCGTTTTGTTTTGCGGTATCGATCGGCGCGCTGTGGGAAATTTACGAGTTTACGTTCGACGGGCTTTTGGGATTTAATATGCAAAAGTTTATGCTTGCGGACGGAACAATGCTCGAGGGGCACAAGGCGTTAAGGGATACAATGAAAGATATTATAACCGATTCTCTGGGCGCGCTTACCGCCACGATTATCGGATATATAGGCTTAAAGAAGAATAAAACCTGGTTGATTCCCAAAATGACCGAGGAAGCCGAAACGCAGGCGGACGGCGCGGCTGTCGCGGGGAATATCCCTGCGGAAGCAATTATCCCCGAATCCGTTTCGGAATCGGCTGCTTCCGAAATCGAGAAGGCTAACGCCGAATAATCCGTTTGCTATAATTCGATACGGAATAAAGGAGAGCGAAGCAAGAAAGAAGATACACGAGGAACACGGACGTTGTGATGACCTCGATTTTGCCGACAGCAAGGAATATATCGACAAGCGCATCGGTGAATACGACGAGCCGCAGCAGAAAGAAGCGGAGATAACGCCCGTTTATGAAGCTCCGTCGGAAGAAAAGCAAGAACGTAAATCTCCAAGTAAATCTAAACGAGAACGCGACGGGTGGGAGAGATAAAACTAACCGCTGAGGAATCTTACGAAACCTCAGCGGCTTTTTTACGTTTATCTGACTATTGAAGAATGACTATAGATATAGAATTCCTCTTGGCTCGGCATCCACTTCTTTTCTTTTGGTGGGAATGTCGCGTCAAATGTTTCGACAGCGTTGGCATCTTCACAACAGTCGGCGGCGGTAGATGGAATGTACATCCACTTTCTGCCGTCAAGTGCATTCGGCACAAGCTCACAGACGAGAAGTGCCGTTGGGAAGTTGCCGTCAACCACGAAGCTCACGTTCTTCTTTTTGCAGCTCACAAATCCACGGCTGACATAGTTGCCCGGATTGCCGAAAATGATGTTCACGTCGTAGCACATCTTGCGTGCCACCTCAAAGGAATGCTCAATCAAGATCTTGCCGAGCTTCTGCCGTTGATATTCGGGAGCAACGCAAAGCGGTCCGAAAGAGAGTATCTCCTTACGTTCACCGTTCTCGTCCTCAAGCCAAGCTTTCGTGTACATAATGTTGCCGACGATCTTGCCGTCAAGTTCAAGCACGAATGCAAGCTCGGAAATGAAGTCGGGATGATTACGCATCATGTGGACGAAATAATGTTCGTCCGCGCCTGGTTTATAGACGTTCCAAAACGCCTCGCGAGTAAGCTCTTCTACTGCTCTGTAATCTTTTTCTGTTTCTAAACGTATCGTCAAATTGTTCATTTTTAAATCCTTTCATAGTTGTGACGCTCAATACGAGAGGAATGCCGAGAATGTATTTGCAAACCTCTCGTTTACAGTACAATCTCCAAAAGGTTGGTGTTTTTCAAACAGCACACTCCGATAAAAATATTCAAGCCAAGGCTTATAGACGTATTATACCATAAAAGTGTGAATAGTTCAAGCGTTGCCTTCTATTTTCATGCAAAAAGTGTAGGATTACAATACAAATGACACAAAAGCAATAAAAAAGATAGCGAAAAGATTTTCATTATATTCCATAGGAACGGTTTTAACGCCGTTCGCATTTAAAAAATCCGAGTCCGCGTCCGCCGACGCGTCGGTATAAATAACGCAAATTACAAAAGGGGCGTAGTTGTTATGATAGAGGAAAGCAGGCTGACAGGATTAATAAAGCAAGCGGAAGAAATAAACGCGATAGTAGAAGAGAGTTTGCAGGGCGCGCTTATCGCGCTTATGCGTCGGAAAAAGACGAAAGAATAACCGTTACCGAACTGTGCGCGAAAGCATAGAAGATATGGCTAAATTCTGCGAAGAGAATCTTGCCGCGTGGAGTTATTAAGGGAATAATAAGCGGACCATTTAGCGTTTTACCGAGTTTCCCGTTTTTCGATTTGTGCCGCCCGTGCGGAGTTTTCGGCGTTTTTCGCCCGATTACGTCAATATTATTTATATACGAAATATTATATTTATATATAATGTATCGAAAAAGGGTAAAATATAATCGTATATCGGCGCAAAGCGAACGGGCGCACGACGGGCGTCCGCTTAAAAATTACCGAAAAAAATCTAAAAAAATTTCGTAAGAATAATTGACATATATTCCTAAATAGGATATAATATCATTAATAAAAGAGAAAAAGAGGAGAAAACAAGGCGGACGACGAATGAAAAGGAGCACCGTTCAAAGAAAATTAACGCTCGAAGCGGTCAACAGTCTTCATTGCCACGCCACGGTTGAAGAAGTATACGCAGAAGTGTCTAAAGAGCATCCGAGCGTCAGCCGCGCTACGGTTTACAGAAATCTCAAAGACCTTTCGGATAGCGGAGAGATAAGAAGGATAAACAACGCCGGCGGGGCGGACAGGTTCGACCATATAGTGGAAAAGCATTACCACGTCCGCTGCGACAAGTGCGGCAAACTGTTCGACGTGGATATGCCGTATATTGGCGAACTTCAGGAAAACGTACGCAATACGCACGGATTTATAATTAACGGTTATGACCTTATGTTCCGCGGGGTATGCCCCGATTGTCAGAAAAAAGGGGCTGAAAAAGCGGACGGAAAATAAAAAATTTTTATGGAGAACAAAAAATGGCTGATTGCAACTGCAAAGTAAACGAAAACGAATGCGCACCCAAGAAAAACAAATACGAAGGCACCAAGACCGAGAAAAATCTCGAAGCGGCGTTCGCCGGGGAGAGTCAGGCGAGAAACAAGTACACCTATTTCGCGTCGGTAGCGAAGAAAGAAGGTTACGAACAGATTTCGTCGCTTTTCCTTAAGACCGCCGAAAACGAGAAAGAACACGCCAAAATGTGGTTCAAAGAATTAAACGGAATAGGCGACACCGCCGAAAATCTCTGCGCCGCCGCGGCGGGCGAAAATTACGAATGGACGGATATGTACGACGGATTTGCCAAGACCGCCGAAGAAGAAGGCTTCCACGACCTTGCCGTAAAATTCCGTCTCGTAGCGGCTATCGAAAAATCGCACGAAGAAAGATACCGCGCGCTGCTTAAAAACGTAAAAACAGCGGAAGTATTCGCAAAGAGCGAAGTTAAAGTATGGGAATGCAGAAACTGCGGACATATAGTCGTCGGCAAAGAAGCGCCCGAAGTATGCCCCACCTGCGCTCATCCTCAGAGTTACTTCGAAGTTCACGCCGAAAATTATTGACGGATACCGATATGAACAACGATAACGTAAAATCCGTCGGCGTAGACGCAAGCGCGCTTTTCAATATAAGTTACGGCTTATACGTCGTTACCACCAACGACGGGAAAAAGGATAACGGCTGCATAGTCAATACGGTGGTTCAGATTACGTCTTCTCCGCTTAAAGTGGCGGTAACCGTAAACAAACAGAATTATACGTGCGAAACGATTGTTAAAACGGGCGTTCTGAACGTCAACTGTCTTACGGAAAGCACACCCTTTTCCACTTTTGAAAGATTCGGTTTTAAAAGCGGCAAAACCGTCGACAAATTCGGCGAAGAAAATCTTAAACGCAGCGCGAACGGTTTAGTCGTGCTTTCGGAAAACGTCAATTCGTTTTTATCGCTCGCGGTGGAAGAGAAAATAGATTCAGGCACGCATATCACGTTTATATGTTCGGTAGAAGAAGCGGCTAATCTTTCAAAAGGCGAAACAATGACCTATTCTTATTACCACAAAAACGTCAAACCCAAACCCGCACCCAAGGCGGCGAAGGGGTTTGTATGCAAGATATGCGGATACGTTTACGAAGGCGAAACGCTGCCGCCCGACTTCGTATGCCCGTGGTGTAAACACGGCGCGGCGGATTTTGAACCGATTACCTGAAACAATTGCGGAGCATATCCGCAGAAAAAATATTAAAGGAGTATACATATGAAAAGTATTACCAAACTCGATTTACAGTACGCACACCGTTTTTACGGATTTAAGGGGGAAGCGCAGTATCTTCACGGACACACGGGGACTCTTACCATAGAAGTGGAAGACTCCGTCAACGCGGGCGTTAATATGGTTTTCCCCTGCAACGAAATACAGAAGACCGCCTGGGAAGTTCTTAAAAACTTCGACCACGCGCTCATTCTCCGCAAAGACGACCCGCTTCTTCCCGCGATTTTAGCGGTATATGAAAAACAGGGAATAAAGGACGGCGCGCCCACAAACGTTATGAAAGGACCTGCGTTCAGCACCGAACTCGCCACAGCGTATCCCGATTGCCGTCTCGTCGTTACCAAAGAAACGATGACGGTGGAAGGTATGATAAAAATCGTTTACGACCTTTTGAAAGACAAACTCAATATCGTAAAACTTACCTTTACCAGCGGCGTCAACGCGGCTTCGGAAGAATTTCCTTCGCGCTTGAGTTTAAGCCGCTGCCCGCTCTGCGGAATCACGCTCGACGAAAACGGCGTTTGCCCCAAATGCGGTTACAAAAAACCGTAAGTCGTGTGAAAACAGTTCAATATGACCTATAAAAAGGCGGCGGAAGTCGGAGAATCCTACTTTCGCCGTTTTTTCTTTTCCCGCAATTTACAGCGTTTTCCGTTTTTTCTATGGACTTTCGCTGTTTTTACTCGCCTTTTCCGACGGTTAAACGCAGTTTTTCGCTCTGTTTCGTTAATAACGGCTTTTGACAAAACGAAAATACGCCCGAAATATCCAAACGAGATATTTCGGGCGTAAAGTTTTTAAATTGCGGTTTTCCGAACAGAAGGTGTAAAGGTTATTTAGACAAAACCTCTTTCGCCGCCTCGACGACCTTTTCGGTGGTAAATCCGTATTTTTCGAACAGCTGCTTCGCGGGTGCGGACGCGCCGAACGTTTCGATACCGACGACCTTTCCGTCAAGACCGACGTATTTATACCAGCACATGGGCGAGCCGGCTTCGATTGCGACCCTCGCTCTGACCGACTTGGGCAGGACGCTGTCTTTATATCTGCGGCTTTGCGCCTCGAAATCCTCTACGCAAGGCATAGAAACGACTCTCGCGTCGATACCTTCTTTGGCAAGCTCGGCTTTCGCGGAGACCGCAAGTCCGACCTCCGACCCCGTTGCGATAAGGATAACGTCGGGGACTTTCTTGGTGCTGTCGGCAAGGATATATCCGCCCTTAAACGCGTCTTTGCCCGTACCGTCGAGCATAGGCAGCGTCTGTCTCGATAACACGAGGCAAGAGGGGTTTTTGCCCGTTAAAGCCGAAATCCACGCCGCCGCCGTTTCTCTGCCGTCCGCGGGGCGATAAACTCTCATATTCGGCATAGCGCGAAGACCCGCAAGGTGTTCGACAGGCTGATGGGTAGGTCCGTCCTCACCGACGCCGATGGAATCGTGCGTAAGGATATAGGTAACGGGGATTTCCATAATAGCGGACATACGCATAGCGTTCTTCATATAATCGGAGAACACCGCGAAGGTCGCGCAATAGGGCATAAGTCCGCCGTGCAGATACATACCGTTGCAGATAGCCGCCATAGCGTGTTCTCTTATGCCGAAGTGCATGTTAGAACCCGTCCTTTCGGTGGCGGAATAGCTGCCGCGCGCTTTAATGTTAGACTTATTAGCGGGGGCTAAGTCTGCCGAACCGCCTATAAGGTTAGGCACGTATTTGGCAAGTTTATTTAAAACGGTGTTGCCGTAGCCTCTCGAAGCGTCGTCCTTTTCGAACTGCCAAAGCTCTTCGGCGGCGTTGAGCGCGTCGGAGAAATCGTTTTTCTTCCACGCCTTGTATTCGGCGGCAAGCTCGGGGTACGCGGCTTCGTAATCTTTAAAGAGTTGTTTCCATTGTCTTTCTGCTTTTTTGCCGCGGTTAGCAAACTTTTTGCAATGTTTGAAAACTTCTTCGGGGACTTCGAAAGGAGGCAAATCCCAGCCGAGCGTTTTGCGAAGCGCGGCGACGTTTTCCTCGCCGAGCGGCGCGCCGTGGCAGCTTGCCTTGCCTTGTAAGGGAGAACCGAAGCCTATTTCCGATTTAACGATAATAAGCGAGGGTTTTTCCGTTTCGGCTTTCGCCTTTTTAATCGCGCGGTTAAGCGCGGGGAGATCGTTAGCGTCTTTAACCTTGATAACCTGCCAGCCGAGCGCCTCGTGACGTTTGCCGACGTCCTCGTTAAAGGTAATATCGGTGCTGCCCTCGATGGTTATGTCGTTATCGTCGTAGAACACGATAAGCTTGCCGAGTTTAAGCGAGCCGGCAAGAGAAGCGGCTTCGTTTTCGATGCCCTCCTGCATACAGCCGTCGCCGCAAAGCGCATAGGTGTAATGGTCGACGACGGGGAAACCGTCCTTATTAAATTTGGCGGCGAGATAATTCTCCGCGATAGCCATACCGACGGCGTTGGCGATGCCTTGTCCGAGCGGGCCGGTAGAAGTTTCCACGCCGGGGCAAACGCGGTATTCGGGGTGTCCCGCCGTGCGCGAGCCTAACTGACGGAAGCTCATAAGTTCTTCTTTTTTAAGACCGAAGCCGAAAAGGTAATAAAGCGCGTAATCGAGCATGGAAGCGTGTCCCGCGGAAAGAACGAATCTGTCGCGGTTATCGAAAGCGGTGTCCTTCGGGTTAAAGGTCATGTTGGTAAAAGCGGCGTAGCCGATGGGCGCAGCGCCGAGCGGCATACCGGGGTGTCCGGAATTAGCTTTCTGGATTGCGTCCGCGGATAACATTCTTATCGCGTTTACCGTAAGTTGTTTAACGTCTGCCATAATTTCCTCCTGAAATCGCGCGGAATTTCTCCTTTCGGACACCGCGCGTTCGTTTTAGTTATATTATAGGTTATTTTCAAGGCTTTTTCAAGTCTTTTTAACTAAAATATATGTAAAATATAATAAAAAACTTGACATATTCGCTTAACTCGTGCAATAATTATACTACGCCATTTTAAATTTTGCGCAAAATGGCGATTTATTTCGCGGAGATATTATGGACGAGAAACAATTTGTAAAAGAAATAGCAGACATAGACGAAAACTTTACGCAATGGTATACCGACGTGGTTTTAAAAACCGAGCTTGTGGATTACGGTCCGGTTAAAGGCACGATGGTTATCCGCCCTTACGGTTACGCTATATGGGAAAATATACAGAAGGATATGGACAGACGGTTTAAGGAAACGGGTTCGCAGAACGCGTATTTCCCGTTGCTTATTCCTATGAGCTTTTTTACCAAAGAGCAGGAACACGTCGAAGGGTTCGCGCCGGAGGTTGCCGTGGTTACGCACGCGGGGGGCGCAAAGCTCGACGAGCCGCTCGCTATCCGCCCGACGAGCGAAACGATTATCGGCACTATGTATTCCAAATGGATTCAGTCTTACCGCGATTTACCCGTGATTATGAATCAGTGGTGTAACGTTATGCGTTGGGAAAAAACAACCCGTCCGTTCCTCCGTACGAGCGAGTTTTTATGGCAGGAAGGGCATACCGTCCACGCGACCGAGGAGGAAGCGATGGAAGAAACCATGCGTATGCTCGACGTGTATAAATCGTTTGCGGAAGAAACGCTCGCTATCCCCGTTATCTGCGGCAGAAAAACCGAAAAGGAAAAATTCGCGGGCGCGGTCGCAACGTTCGGCATGGAAGCAATGATGCTCGACGGCAAAAGCTTACAGGCAGGCACTTCTCACTATCTCGGTCAGAACTTCGCCAAAGCTTTCGACATAAAATATCTCGATAAGGACGGTTCTCTTAAATACGGCTATACCACCTCTTGGGGTACGTCTACCCGTATGATAGGCGCGATAATCATGGCGCACGGCGATAAGCGCGGGCTGGTGCTTCCTCCTAAGGTTGCGCCTTATCAGGTCGTTATCGTTCCCGTTGCCGCGCACAAAGGCGGCGTGAACGAAAAATCGCAGGAGCTTATGCAGTCGCTCGTCGCGGCGGACGTAAGGGTTAAGCTCGACCTCCGCGATATGAGTCCCGGCAGAAAGTTTAACGACTGGGAGATGAAAGGCGTTCCCGTCCGCGTAGAGGTCGGTCCGCGCGATTTGGAAAACGGCGTTGCGGTGGTTATGCGCCGCGACACGCTCGAAAAATTCACCGTCCGGCTTGACGAGCTGGTAGGTTACGTCAAACGCCTGCTCGGGGAAATTCAAAAGGATATGCTCGAAAATTCAAGAAAGAGAAGGGACGCGAAAATCGTTGAAGCGGACTCTCTCGACGGTATACTTTCGGGCGTGGAAGGTAAAAATTTCGTTAAAGCGGGCTGGTGCGGTTGCAGAGAGTGCGAGGATAAGGTTAAAGAATATGCGCAGGCCACCGCGCGTGTTATGGCGGACGAGGAGGGTATTCCCGAACGTTGCGCCGTCTGCGGCAAGCCGGCAAAGCATAAGGTTATTTTTGCAAGAGCTTATTAACCGTTCCCGCGGTAAGCTCGAAGGGGATTTTGTTAATGGTTATTGAAATTAGTAAGGAAATCGGGTTAAGAGTAACTGTCGGCGACGTCACTATGCAAGATGCGTTGCCTTTCGGCGGAATGATTGCAATCGCCTGCGCCGTTCTCGCCGTGACTCTCGCGTTTTACGTGCTGCGTTCGCTCGGTCTTTATACGCTTGCAAAAAAGAACGGCGTTAAAGGCGCGTTCGTCGCGTGGATTCCTTTCGCCTGGATTTACGTCGTGTGCATGCTTATCGGCGACGGGCGGTTTTTCGGCTGGACTTTCAAGCAAATCGCGCTGCTCGCGCTCGTGGTTTTCTCGATTAACGGAATTTTCGATATTTTGTATAACGCGTTATCGTACGTTCCCGTTATCGGCTATTTTTTGCAGGGCGGCACGATTACTCTTTTAGAGGAAAACGGCGGAATGAAACTCTTTCTCGGCGAGGATTTCCTCAACCCTTATTCTAATTATAACGCGGTTAAAGCGTTCCTCAACGTTACGTATTACGTGAACGGCGTGCTGTCGCTCGTGGTTACGGTCGTTATCGTTTTCGCGTTTATCGCGCTTTTCAGAAAGTTCTGGCCGCAGCATTACATTCTCGCGTCGGTGTTGTCCGTTATGGGATTGTTCCCGCCGTTCGTATTCGCGATAAGAAACATGCAACCCGTGAATTATGCGGATTATCTGCGTTCGCGTTTTTATTACGCCGATTCTTACGGTCAGAATCCGCCGCAAGGAACGCCGCGCCCGCCCGAAAGTCCTTTCGGTGAGTTTGCGGAACGCGGCGATAAAGACCCCGGCGACCCCTTTGCGGAATTCTCCGATAACGATAAAAAAGAAGATAAATAATGACTAACGAAAACATTGCCGCAATATCTACCGCGCTCGGCGCGGCGGGTGTTGCGGTTATACGTATCAGCGGCGATTCTCCGTTAAAGGTCGCCGAAAAAATTTTTAAACCCATCGGCAAAACCCCCGTTTCGCGGTTCGAGCCGAATAAAATGTACGTCGGCGAACTTAACGCGGACGCGTTTTGCGACCGCTGTATGTGCGTTTATTTCAAAGCGCCCAGATCTTTTACGGGCGAGGACGTGGTGGAATTTCACACCCACGGCGGCACTGCCATCGTTAAGGGCGTTTTAAGCAAAATTCTCTGTTCGGGCGCAAGGCTCGCCGAACGCGGCGAATTTACCAAACGCGCGTTTATTAACGGCAAAATGTCCCTTTCCTCTGCGGAAGGGTTAATCGATATGATTAACAGCGAAACGGAAAGCGGGGTTCGCGCCGGCTATGCGCTTTACCGCGAAAAGCTCACGGAAAAAGTGAACGCGATGCAGAATAAGCTGTTGGACGCTATTTCCCGCATAGACGTGGATATGGATTTCCCCGAAGAGGATATTCCCGAAATTTCCGAGAAAGCCGTGCGCGACGACTTAAAAGACGTTTTGACAGAAGTCGAATCGCTCGTTTCCTCGTATAAAACGGGCAGGGTGCTTAAAAACGGCGTTAAAATCGCCATTGCAGGCAAGCCGAATACGGGGAAAAGCTCTTTGTTAAACGCGCTTTTGCAATACGATAAGGCTATCGTTTCGGGCGTCGCGGGGACGACGAGGGACGTCGTCGAGGGTGCGCTCGATTATAACGGCGTGCGTTTTAATTTTTTCGATACCGCCGGCATACGTGAAACTTCCGACGAGGTGGAACATATCGGCGTCGCGCTGTCGGAAAAGGTCGCGCGCGAGAGCGACGCGGTGCTGTTCGTTGCGGACGCGGGCGATTTTAACGAGCAGGACGAGAAGATTTACGCTTCCGTTAAGCGGGATAATTGCATATTCGTCGTAAATAAAACGGACGTAAGCGACCGCAAAATCGACGGGGCGGATATTTATATTTCCGCCAAAACGGGCGAAAACGTGGAAAATCTGAAGGAGCTTTTATACGAGCGCACCGTCGGCACGGTCGATACGTCTGCCGATTATTTGTGTGAGGAACGGCATTTGGCGGCGTTAAAAGCCACGCAGGCAAGTCTTGTTTCCGCGCTTAACGCGCTCGGCAAAGAGCCTTTGGATATTTTATCAATAGACGTAAAAGCCGCGTGGGAAAAGTTAGGCGAGATAACGGGCAAAACCGCTACCGAAGAGATAATAAGCAACATATTCAGCAAGTTTTGCGTCGGTAAATAACGGTGTTTTTCTCCGTTGATACTCTGTCAAGCGGAAACTCACCCGTCCGTGCAAAACCAAAGCAAACCCCGTCGTTACGAGGATTTGCGCTATTTTGTTTTGCTCGTTTCGTATGCGATTAAACGGCGGAATTTTTAATCTTCTTTAACCGAGTGGAGGGAATAATGGTTAATCTCGATTTATACAGGGTTTTTTACGCGGTGGCTAAGTGCGGAAGCCTTACCAAGGCCGCCGAAGAACTTTATATTTCTCAACCCGCGGTGTCGCAGGCGATTAAGCAGCTGGAAACACAGCTCGGCGGCACGCTTTTTAACCGCACGCACAAGGGGGTAGAGCTTTCCGAAACGGGCGGCAAACAAATTCTTCCCATTGTCGAAAAGGCGTTAAAGCTGTTCGACGAAGCCGAAGCCAAATACGCGGAGCTTAAAGATACCGCTACGGGCGTTGTCAGAATTTGCGCGTCCGACACGGTAAGCACGCACTTTCTTATTCCCTACATAAAAGAGTATCACGATAAATTCCCCGAAGTAAACATCGTCTTGTTAAACGGCACGTCTTCCGAAACGATTGAAACGTTAAAAAATCAAAAGGGCGATATAGGTTTCGTTAATCTTCCCATCGACGACAGCGAAATTAACCTAATGAACGCCGTAATGCAGTTGCACGACGTGTTCGTTGCAAACGACGCTTTTTCGGAGCTGTTTGACGGCGTGGTAGACTTAAAAAGCTTGCAGGATTACCCTTTATTGATGCTTGAAGCGTCAACCGCAACGCAGCAGGCGATAACGGCGTTTACGGGCAGCCAGGGCGTGCATTTACACCCCGAAATCGAGCCTGCAAGTTTAGAACTTATGACGGAGCTTGCCAAAAACGGAATAGGCATTGCCTGTATCCCGCGCGAATTCGTCAGCCGCGAATTATCGGAAGGCTCGCTTAAAGAGATTAAAACCGACCCCGTGCTGCCTGCGCGCGCGCTCGCGCTTGCGTTGCCGAAAAACGAAAACCCGACTTTCGCCGTTCGCGAATTTATTAAGCTTATCGTTAATAAAATAAATAGTAAGGCGTAAGGCTTGCTCGTTGCGCCTTAATCCGTTTGTCGTGGAGAGCGCGTGATGGAAATATGGCAGGCGATAGTTTTAGGAGCGGTACAGGGCTTCGCGGAATTTTTACCCGTTTCTTCGAGCGGGCATCTTATTTTGTTTCAGCACCTGTTCGGCATAAGGGAGCATGCGCTTTTTTACAGTGTAACCCTTCATTTAGGCACGCTTATTCCCGTAATCTTCGTGTTAAGGCGCGAGATTGCCGAATTATTTAAAAAGCCTTTCGATAAGCTGCTTTATTTAACGATTGCGACAATCCCCGCGGGTGCGCTCGGCTTGATTTTAACGAAAACAACCGACCTTGACGCGTTGTTTTCCGAACGCTTGATTTTGCTTGCCGCAGCTTTCGCTTTTACCGCGGCGGAGCTTTTGCTTGCGGAAAAAATCGCAAAAAGTCGGAAAAGCCAAGCCGCAACGGGTTGCCCGTTGAACTTTAAAACCGCGCTTTCCATGGGCGTCGGGCAGGCGGTGGGCGTTTTCCCCGGAATTTCGCGAAGCGGCACGACGGCGGCGTTCGGTGTTTTTGCCGGGACGGACAGGGACGTAACCGCAAGGTTTTCCTTTTTAATGAGCGTTCCCGTCATTCTGGCGGCGGCGTTTACGCAAACGCTTGACTGCGTTAAAAGCGGCGGAATATCCGACGTGTCCGCATTGCCGATAATATCGGGCGTGCTTACCGCGGCGATAACGGGATACATAGCAATAGAATTTATGCTTAAAATAATAAGAAAAGCCGATTATAAATGGTTTTCGCTGTATCTCGCGGTTATAAGCGCGGTAACGGTGATTACTGCGGTTGCGGAGCGAGTATGAAAAACGCCGAAAAAGCTAAAACTTCAGAAGAACGCCTTACGGCAAAGCTTAACGCGGCTTCCCCGAAGGAATGTGCAAGGCTTACCAAAAAACTTGTGGCGTTGAAATTAAAACGAAAAGAAAAAATTTAATATTCCTTATATAAACGTAAGGGAAAAGGAGGAACCTATGAAAAAATTTTTTAAGGAATTCAAGACGTTCATTACCCGAGGCAACGTTTTGGATATGGCGGTCGGCGTAATCGTCGGCGGCGCGTTCACGGCGATTGTAACCGCTCTCACAAAGAATATTTTACAACCGCTTATCAACTGGATAATCTATCTGATATCCGGTTCGCAAGGCAGTCTTGACGGCGTATACACCTTTCTCGTAGGGGACGCGTCCGACCTGAGCAGCGCGATTTATATCGACTGGGGCGCGTTTATCAGCGCGATTATTAACTTCCTTTTGATTGCGTTCGTGCTGTTTTTGGTGGTTAAAACGATAAACAAGTTGCAAGAAGGCGGCGAAAGGCTCGTTAAAGATTACAAAAAGCTTGACAAAGCGGACAAAAAGGAACTGAAAAGACGCAAAATAAGCATTTTTGACGCGGAAAAGGTAAAAGAATATCTTGACGAAAAGGACAAGGCTGCTGCGGAAAAGGCGGCGGAGGAACAACGCGTTGCCGACGAAAAGGCTGCTGCGGAAAGACTTGCCAACCCCACCGAAACGGACTTGCTTAAAAAAATCATAGAACTTCTGGAAAGCAAACGATAACGCTTTTATCGTAAGCGGAATTCAAAACGAAGGGGCGGTCGCAACCGAGCGACCGCCCCGAATTATTTTATTATGATTGCAAGGCGGAAAAACGAAAGCTTACAACAGCGAGATGGCTATGTTGCAGTAAACTATAAGCGACAACGCGTCCACAATCGTGGTTATGAACGGACTTGCGACGACGGCGGGGTCAAGCTTGATTTTCTTTGCCAAAATAGGCAGCACGCAACCGACGAGCTTTGCCGCCACGATGGTAACGAACAACGCCGCCGACACGACGAAACAAATTTTCGGCGTGTAATCGTAGCCGAACACAAAATTATCGAGCAGTAAAAGCTTGCCGAAGCAAACGAGCGCGAGCGTTGCGGCGAGAAGAATGGAAACGCGTATTTCTTTCCACAGCACCTTGAGCACGTCTTTAATTTCCAGCTCGCCGAGTGCGAGGGAACGAATTACCGTAACGGAAGCCTGACTTCCGGCGTTTCCGCCCGTGTCCATAAGCATAGGAATACACGCAAAAAGCAACGCGCTTAATTTGTTAAGCTGCTGCTCGTAGGTGTTAATGATAATGCCGGTAAAGGTTGCGGAAATCATAAGCACCAGAAGCCAGGGAAGCCTTATGCTCCAAATTTTAAGAACCGATTGTTTAAGGTACGGCTTTTCGTTAGGGACGATAGCCGCCATTTTCTGAATATCCTCGGTTGCTTCTTCTTTTAAGACGTCCACGGCGTCGTCGACGGTAACGATACCGACGATGCAGCCTTCCTTATCGATAACGGGCAGCGCGAGAAAGTCGTAATCGGAAAATTTCATCGCGACCTGTTCTTTATCTTCAAGCGTTTCCACAGCAATAACGTTAGTGTCCATAATGTCGGAAATAACGTCGGTTTTTTCGGAAAGGAGCAGCTTTTTAACGGTGATAACGCCTATCAGGTGCTTTTTCCCGTCGGTGACGTAACAGGTGTATACCGTTTCCTTGTTAAGCCCCGTTTTGCGGATTTTATCGAAAGCAAGCTCCACCGTCATGTTTGCCGAAAGAGAAACGTATTCGGTGGTCATAATCGAACCCGCCGAATCGTCGGGGTATTCTAAAAGCTCGTTAATCTGTTTGCGGTTTTCGGGGTCGGAGTTTTTGAGAATACGCTTAACCACGTTCGCGGGCATCTCGTCGATAATATCCACCGTATCGTCTAAAAACATATCGTCGATAACGGCTTTAAGTTCTTTATCGGTGAACTTTTTAATAAGTTCTTCCTGCGTGTCGGAATCCGTTTCCACAAAAACGTCGGAGGCGAGTTCTTTCGGCAAAAGCCGGAAGAACATAAGCATATTTGTTTCGTCGAGGCGTTCTTCCATAAAGTCCGCTATATCGACAGGCTCCATATCGAGCAGCAGCATACGCAAATCCGCGAACTTGCGCGCGGCAAAGCAGTCGTATAATTTATCGAATAATTCTTGCGGTTCGCTGAACATAAAACCTCCTTTCGGGACGTAAAAAAGCCCGCGTGGCGGCGGGCAAGCTAAAAGTCTTAAATCGCGAAAACAAACCCCGCGCTTGCGGGAGAACGACCATTCTGGCTTTAACTCCGTAGGGCGGTGTAACTGCATTAAATGACGCCTTGGCTTCGACGAAATCTCTTGACCTTCTCATAGTGTCTCCACTATTTCGCGGTAGCAATCCGTATCCCTATGGTAGCCTTACCTACCGGATATTTATTTAAGTTTGAATTATATATAATTTTAATCCCGAATAAGCGTAATGTCAACATTTTTTTAATACATTTTACGCTGTTTGGAAAAATATTGTTAAGACCGAGGTGTTTAAGTTAAAGCTTTCGCCGTCGGGTTTGGCTTAATCGTCGTTAAAGCGGCTGTCGTCGTCATCGTCCGCGTCGCGTTTTTTGCCCTTCTTTTTGCCGCCGTCGGGCTTGTCGGTTTTGTCCGAAATAACGCAATCGAGATACACGGCTGGGTTAGCGGCGGACACCGCGTCGAAAAAATCGGTATATTTATCGGGCGAGATGACGATGGTCGTGACCTTGCCGTTTGCCGTAAACATATAAAGCTTGTTTTCCGTTTCGTTTAACACAAATTTAACCACGTCGCCCGTTTGCGTGCAGAAAGAAAACGGACCGACGCCGCGCAGCTTTATGGTTTTATCCGTAACGACGTATTCACCGAACATAAACCACACCGCGAGAGCCGCAAGCAAAACGTTCAACATCGCACTTATACAGTATGAAACGAACGGCATTTGCGCGCGCATAGCCGAAACGATGTTAAAAATATTCCAAACCAAGCCGCCTGCGGAGCATAAGCAAACGACTATCAATAACGCGAGCGTTGCGACCGAGTTTTTAAAAGAAAATTTTTTCATAATTAAATTATACGACATTTCCGTTAAAAAAGCAACGAAACGAATAAAATAGTTATTTTCGGGGTCGGATAAGCGTAACGAACGGGGCGCGGAGGTTAAGAATTAAATTTACGGCGCGATAACGCTTGATTTTTCCGCCCGCGTTTGATAAAATGTTTTTTGTATTTCAATAATATTATTAAATAATAATCATTTACGGAGCGATTATATGGTAAAACTTAAAAAGTACGGCGTTTATTATAAGGACGGAAAGCTCGTTAAAGCGGATTCCTCCGATTTTAACGCGAAGAAAAAAACTTTGGCTTATAAAATTCTTTCCGCGCACAACACGTCGGGGGACGACCGAAAGCTTAAAATTAAATTCGACGAAATCACTTCCCACGATATTACCTACGTCGGCATTATTCAGACGGCGAAGGCTTCGGGGCTTGATAAATTTCCTATACCTTACACGCTGACGAACTGTCACAACTCGCTTTGCGCGGTCGGCGGAACGATTAACGAGGACGACCACGTTTTCGGACTTTCCGCCGCAAAAAAATACGGCGGGGCGTTCGTGCCGCCGCATATCGCGGTTATTCATCAATATATGCGTGAAATGCGCGCGTTTTCGGGCGGAATGTTTCTCGGGTCGGACTCTCACACCCGTTACGGCGCGCTGGGCAGCATGGCTGTCGGCGAGGGCGGTCCGGAGCTGGTTAAACAGCTTTTGGGTAAAACTTACGACGTGGACATGCCCGAAATCGTCGCGGTGCTGCTTAAAGGCAAGTTAAGAAAGGGGGTCGGCCCGCAGGACGTCGCGCTTGCGCTGATTAAAGAAACGTTTAAAAACGGCTTCGTCAAAAATCGCGTTCTTGAATTTATCGGCGACGGTATTAAAAGGCTTTCCGCGGAGGAAAGGCTCGGCATAGACGTTATGACCACCGAAACCACCTGCCTTTCGTCAATTTGGGAAACGGACGATAAAATCAGGGATTATTATAAACTGCATTTAAGAGAAGGCGCGTATAAGGAGCTTAAAGCTGAGGACGGCGCGTATTACGACAGAGCGGTAGTGATTGACCTTTCCAAAATAGAACCGATGATTGCGCTTCCTTTCCACCCGTCTAACGCGTATACGATTAAGGAATTTTTGTCCCGCCCGTACGAGCTGCTGTCCGAATGCGAAAAGGCGGGGGCGAAGCTGTTGCCCGCGGGCAAGGGCGAATTCCGCCTTACCGACAAGATCAGGGACGGCAAAGTTTACGCGACGCAGGGCGTTATCGCCGGGTGTGCGGGCGGTATGTACGAAAATATCGCGGAAGCGTCCGAGATTCTGGGCGAGTGCGCCATTAACGACAACGAGTTCACGCTGGACGTTTATCCGTCAAGTCAGCCCGTGTACAAGGGGCTTGTGGATAACGGTTACGTAGGCAAACTTATGGATAACGGCGCGGTGGTAAAAACTGCGTTTTGCGGGCCGTGCTTTGGCGCGGGGGACGTTCCGCAGAATAACGGGCTTTCTATCCGCCACACCACCCGCAACTTTGAAAGCCGAGAGGGCAGCAAACCGAAAGAAGGTCAGCTTGCCGCGGTTTTCCTTATGGACGCAAGGAGCATTGCAGCAACCGCGAAGAACGGCGGAGCAATCACTTCCGCTATGGACGTGGCTTATAACGGCAAAATCAAAAAATACAAATTCGACGAAAAGATTTATAAAGCGCGCGTATTTAACGGTTCGGGCAAAGCGGACGCAAGCGTTTCGCTCGTTTACGGACCTAACATTGCCGACTGGCCCGAAATGCCGCCGCTTAAAGAAAACCTGTTGTTACGGGTGGTAAGCTCCCTGCACGACGCGGTAACCACCACGGACGAGCTTATTCCGTCGGGCGAAACGTCGTCTTATCGCAGCAATCCGTTAAGGCTTGCGGAATTCGCACTGTCGAGAAAAGACCCCGAATACGTTGCCCGCGCCAAGGCGGTTAAGGCGGAAGGCTTCCCCGAAGGTTGCGGTTACGACGAATCCGTCACTACGTACGGCAGCGTCGTATGTTCGATTAAGCCGGGTGACGGCTCTGCGAGAGAACAGGCGGCTTCCTGCCAAAGGGTTTTAGGCGGCGCGGCGAATATTTGCACGGAATACGCGACCAAGCGTTACAGAAGCAACCTGATTAACTGGGGCATGATACCTTTCACGTTCGGCAAAAACGATTTCGAAGTCGGCGAGCTTATTTACGTCGAGGGCGTTGCGGAAAAAATAAAGAACGGCGACGAGGAATTCCCCGCGACCGTGTGCGGCAATGACGGCAAAAAACGCGCGATTAAGCTTAAACTCGGCGCGCTTACCCCGTCCGAAAGGGATATTATTCTTAAAGGCTGCCTTATCAATTATTATAAAAAGTAACGGCAACCGACGTCGGGTTTTCGTTGCGGAACAAGCCGTGCAATAGGGAAACGGGCGGAAGCGGTTAAAAAAACAAAAAGAAGCTGCCGCGGGCGGAAAATTTCCGCCCGCGGCTCATTTTACCCTAAAAATGCGCATATTATTTTATATATGGGGTTTATGGAGAATATCGTTAAAAGCTTAGGGCTTGACGGGTTTATCGCGGAACAAAGCTTTCGCGCGGTGCTTATCGGCGACGGCGCGGGGTATTTCGAAAACGTGCGCTCGGTAAAAAGCTATTCGCCCGATAAAATAGAACTCGTCTTAAAAAAAGGCGGACTTAAAATATCGGGTAAGAAACTCGTTATAAAAAAATATTGCGCGGGGGATATTGCCGTGTGCGGAACGATAAAATCGATAGAAAGAACTTAACTCGCGGAGAATACGTGCGCGGGTGGGATATGTATACCCTTTACGAAATAACGGGCATGAACCTCGATTCGCTCGTCAGCCGACTGCAAAAAAACGGAGTCGGCGTTTACCGCGTTAAAAAAACGACCGCAAAAACCGTTCGGCTCGGCATAAAATTTCACGACGATAAAAAATTTTTTGCAATTTGTAACGATTTGTGGTATACTGATATAAAAAAGATAAAAGAATTCGGCAAAGCCCGTCCGCTTTTTTATTTATTCCGCAATTTCGGGCTTGCGCTCGGCGCGATTTTATTCGCGGTTTTAACCGCGCTGTCGGGCGATTTTATCTTCGGCTTTACCTATCAAGGTTCGGGAGCGGTGTGCGAAAGGGAGGTGTCCGAATACCTTGCCGCGCGCGGCGTAACAGTGTTTTCGCGGTTTTCGGAGCTGGACTTTAAAGCTCTTTCGGCGGATATTCTCGCGGATAATCCTCGGCTTACATTCGTGCGGTGCGAAAAATCGGGGAACAGACTTATCGTTAAGCTTGCGTTAAAGGAAAACGGCGAAGGGGTGATTTCACCCGCGCCGCTGCCGCTTATCGCTTGCGCGGACGGGGTTTTAG
This sequence comes from uncultured Eubacteriales bacterium, assembly GCA_958421945.1. Classification (GTDB taxonomy): domain Bacteria; phylum Bacillota; class Clostridia; order Christensenellales; family Borkfalkiaceae; genus UBA1259. Next base: position 120,885 of record CATZMZ010000002.1, read on the forward strand.
AGGAACTCCGCGTTTACCGCGGAACTGCCGTTAAAGCCGTGGGAGAGGAGGTCAAGGCGGGCGATATTCTCGTCGCGCCGTACGCGGAAATAAAAGAACAGCGCGTCGAAACTTCCGTTCTTGCCTACGCCGCGATTAAAACGAAGTTTGTTTACGAATACGTTTCGGAGTCCGATTCGGAGGAGGAGCTTGCCGTTTTGTTTGCCGAAAACGCGCTGGGCGAAAGGGCGGCGGAAAGCGTCGTCGAAAAGTTCGCCGCGGAAGATAAAATTATTTATAAAATCACTCTTTACTACAAAAGGATTTTGTATTCGGGGAATACCGAGGTAAAAAATCCGAAGGATTAAAATTCTATGGATAACAAAGGTTCGCTAAAGCTGTTGCCCTGGAGCAAAAAGAACGTCGTCGGCGTGGCTGCGGTTTACGTCGTAAACGTTTTCGTGCTGATAGGCTTATTCGTCGTCGCCGTGTATCTCAATTCAAAAGGCAGCGTAACCGACTTTGCCGATTATTTCTCTTCGCTCAGCAATTTATTCAGTTTTATAGCCGTTCTCGTCTTGCTCGTCGGCGTTACCGCGCTCTACTTTCTGTTTGAAAGCAGAGATTTTCTGCGTTCCCCCGCGAACTCCGAAATGCTGTTCCTTATTATAGAATTAGGGCTGTGCATTTGTTATTTAAGCAACAGATATATTAACGCTTACGTGCGCCCGCTCGCGTTTGCGGCGGTTATGACGCTGTTTCTGGTCGATAGCCGCACCGCGATTTTCGTCAACTTCGTGTTTTGCATTTTAACCTTTTTGTTCGACGCGTTTTCGGGCGCGATGACGGGGTTAAGCGGTTATTCGGCGGTGTTCTTTTTCGTAATGGGTACGGCTTCGGGCATAATCTCGGTTTACGTGCTGTCGGACGTTTATTCGCGCGGCAAGCTTATCGCGCTGTCCTTTCCCGTGTCTATCCCCGTGCTTATCTGTATCGCGCTCCCTATGATAGATTTCGGCGGGGACAACCTGCTTTTATCGTTGCTTGCGGGGTTCTTTTCAGGTCCGCTCGCTATTGCCGTATTCCTTATTCTGCTCCCGTTTTTCGAGTCGGTTTTTAAAAAAGTTACCTGTTTTAAATACGCGGAGCTTACCGACCATAAATCTAAATATATAAGGAAAATGATAGAACAAGCCCCCGGCACGTTTAACCACGCGATTGTCGTGTCTAATATTGCCGAGGCGTGCGCAACCGCTATCGGCGAGGACGCGCTCCTTGCGAGAACGTGCGCGTATTACCACGATATAGGCAAGCTTCGCCGTCCCGAATTTTTTAAAGAAAACCAAGCCGACGGCGAAAACCCGCACGACGATCTTACGCCCGAACTTTCCGCTAATATTATCAAATCGCACACGCAGGACGGTTACGCGCTCGCGAAAAAAGCGCGCCTGCCCGAAGATATCGCGCGCGTATGTTTAGAGCATCACGGCACGCTTCCCATCTGGTATTTTTACGCGAAAGCCAAGAAGTTTACCGACGGAGAAGTGCCTATCCGGCAGTTCTGCTATCCCGGACCGAAGCCGCAGACCAAAATTTCCGCTATTATAATGATTGCGGACGGTTGCGAAGCCGCGGCGCGGTCGCTTAAAGACCGTTCGCGCGAAAGGGTGAACGAGGCGGTTAAAAAAATCGTCAGCGACAGAATGCAGTTGGGGCAGTTCGACGAGTGCGAGTTGACTATTAAAGAAATAAACATTATTATCAACACCGTCGTCAACCGCTTGACGGGCGTTTACCACAAGCGCATCGAATATCCCACCGTAAGTCTGGAAGGGATAGACGTTAAAAAAGAGGAAGCCGAGCTTTCTAACGAAGAACAAGAATAATTTAATCAGAATAATTACGCAAAAGGGATTATTACGAAATGGGCAAGCTTAAAATCGAATGTCTGCAAAAAAAACTAAAACTCAAAAAACTCGCCAAAGCCGTTTACACCGTGCTCGGGCAAACCGCTAATCTCAAAGCCGAACTCGTTTTCGAGGCAAGCTCCGATATGACCGAGCTTAACCGCTCCTCGCGCGGCGTCAATTCGGTGACGGACGTGCTGTCGTTTCCGAGTCTCGACGGTATCCGCGGCGAGGTTTTACAGCGCGATAAGTGCAATACGGAGTTGGACGGGAAATATATTTTTATCGGTTCGATCGTGCTGTGCGAGGCGCAAATTCGTTCGCAGGCGGCGGAATTAGGACATTCCGAGGAGGCGGAACGCGATTACCTCATTATCCACGGGCTTATGCACCTTATGGGTTACGACCATTTAACCCCTTCTGACAAAAAAGAAATGCGCGAAAAGGAAAAGGCGGCGGTCGCGTATTTGGCGCAAATCGATAAAAAATACGCCAAGCTCGTCGCGGAGGACAACGAAAACGCCGAAAATAACGATAATAACGATAAAAACGCAAACGCTGATAGTGCCGAAAACGGCGTTTACGAAAAGACGAACGAAAACGTTTCGGACGTTATTCCCGAAAAGACAGCCGAAAGCCTCGGCAGCGTTAAACCCGTCGGAGCGGACGGGAAAACGGGGGACGAACGATGAAAGCGGGCTTCGTTGCGGTTGTCGGCAGGGCGAACGCGGGCAAGTCCACGCTCGTAAACGTCCTTGTCGGCGAAAAGGTATCAATCGTTTCACCCAAGCCACAGACCACGCGCGACAGGATTTGCGGCGTTTATAATTCGGACGATTGCCAGATAGTTTTCGTGGACACGCCGGGGCTTTACAAGGCGGAAAACAAACTTAATTCCATTATGCAAAAGACGATAGAGGACAGCTTGCAGGACGTTGACGCGTTGCTTTTCGTTACCGACGCGCACGACGGGCTTACCGAAAAGGACGTTACGCTGATAAAAAAATACACTTCGTTGAAAATTCCCGCCGTGGCGGTGCTTACAAAAACGGATATTATGCCCGAAAGCCTTTTGCTGTCGGAGCTTAAAACGCTGTCGGACGTACAAGCGGACGTCGTTCCCGTTTCCGCGCGGCGCGGCAAAAACATAAAGGAGCTGTTAAAGGTTATCAAAGACAAGCTTCCCGAGGGCGAAAAAATCTTCGGCGACGACGTTATTTCCGACCGTTCGGAAAAGTTTATGATTTCCGAAATAATGCGCGAGAAGATTTTGCTTAAATTCGATAAGGAAATCCCGCACGGCGTGGCGGTTATCGTCAATCGCTTTGCTTTGCGAGAGGACGGCAAAATTTACGATATAGACGTGGACGTTATTTGCGAGCGTGACAACCATAAAGCGATTTTAATCGGCAAGGGCGGCAGGGCGTTAAAGGAAGTATCCTCTTTCGCGCGCGCCGATATGGAAAAATTCCTCGGCAAAAAGGTGTTTTTAACCACATACGTTAAAGTGGAAGAAAATTGGAGGGATAGTTTGCGCTTAATTAAGCGCAACGGCTACGACGAAAGCGTTTGAAACCGTATAACGGCGCATAAAAACCTCTTGTTTCTCCATACTACCGTATGGAGGCGTTATGAACGGAAAAGATAAATTCGATTTTAATAACCCCGCCGATTCGGCGTGGGCGCTGTTTGAACGGACGGGCAATCCGTCTTACTATTCGCTTTATAAAAAGTTGATGAAAAAATAATTTTGTCGGGTTACTATGGAAGAAAAGTTAAACGGTATAGTTTTATCGGGCGTGTCGTTTGGGGAAAAAGACAAGATTCTTAACATTTTCACGCTGGAAAAAGGTACTGTTTCGGCTATTATAAAGGGTGTTAAAAAGGCAGGGGCGAAGCTTAAATTCGCTTCCGAGCCTTTTTGTTTTGCGGAATTCGTGTTTTCCGTACGCGGTGAGAGGCGGACGGTTATCGGCGCAAGCCTTACCGACAGCTTTTACCCGTTAAGGACTGACATCGTTAAGTTTTACTGCGGCGGCGCGGTTTTGGAATACGTTAAGCGGTTCGTCCCCGAAAACGTCGTTTCGGTCGATTTGTTTCTTCTCGCCGTGGAAACGTTAAAGGCTCTCGCGTACGGTGCGTGCGTACCCACGCTTTCGCTCGTTAAATTTCTTTCGGAGGCGTTAAAGTTGTCGGGTTACGCGCTTGACTTTTCCGGTTGCGCGCGGTGTAAGGTCGTTCCCGAGGGTCGCGTGTTTTTCGATTATTCGTGCGGCGCGTTTTATTGTGAAAAGTGTTTTGACGGCGCAGGGCGGGAAATTAACGCCGAAACGTTCTTCGCGCTGAAAAAGACGGCGGACGGCGAATGCGTTTCCGTTAAAGAAAGCGTCGCCGCGCTTAAGCTTTTAGACTTTTATATTTCCGTAAAACCCGAGGAAAACCTTAAAGCTTTAAAAGAATTATTAAAAATTTGCAATTAAATTTTAAAACCGCCCGTCGAACGGTTGAAAATTTGCGCGATTTATTGTACAATATATCAGCCGAGCGTAACAAGTTCGGTTTATTATCGTTAGAACTATAAATTTTTCACGAAAATTTTTGGAGGATAAAAATGAAATACGTTTACCTGTTTACCGAAGGCAACGCCAAAATGCGCGAGCTTCTCGGCGGCAAAGGCGCAAACCTTGCTGAAATGACAAACATCGGTCTGCCCGTTCCGCAGGGCTTTACGGTTTCCACCGAGGCCTGCACCAAGTATTACGAGGACGGCAGACAAATCAGCGACGATATCAGAAACGAAATTATGGACAACGTCGCAAAGCTCGAACAAATTACCGGGAAAAAATTCGGCGATAAAGAAAATCCTTTGCTCGTTTCCGTTCGTTCGGGCGCGAGAGCGAGTATGCCCGGCATGATGGATACCATCTTAAACCTCGGCTTAAACGAAGAGGTCGTCGAGGTGCTTGCCGAAAAATCCGGCAACCCCCGCTGGGCGTGGGACTGCTATCGCAGATTTATTCAGATGTTCTCCGACGTCGTTATGGAAGTTTCTAAAAAGGAATTCGAAAGCCTTATCGACGCGATGAAGGAAAAGAAAGGCGTTAAGTTCGACGTTGAGCTTACCGCTGAGGATTTAAAAGAACTTGCCGACGAGTTTAAGGCAAAATATAAACAGGCGCTCGGCGCGGATTTCCCGTCCGACCCCAAGGTTCAGCTTTTCGAAGCTATAAGGGCGGTTTTCCGTTCGTGGGACAACCCCAGGGCTAATATTTACAGAATGGACCACGATATCCCGTACAGCTGGGGTACTGCGGTCAACGTTCAGATGATGGCGTTCGGTAACATGGGCGACGATTGCGGCACGGGCGTTGCGTTTACCCGTAACCCCGCTACCGGCGAAAAGGGTCTTATGGGCGAATTCCTTATGAACGCGCAGGGCGAGGACGTCGTTGCGGGCGTCAGAACGCCTATGCCCATTTCCAAAATGGCTGAGGTCCTTCCCGATGTTTACGAACAGTTCCTCGGCGTTTGCAAAACGCTCGAAGACCATTACAGAGATATGCAGGATATGGAATTTACCATCGAAAAAGGTAAGCTCTATATGTTACAGACCAGAAATGGCAAGAGAACTGCCGCTGCCGCTATCAGAATCGCTTGCGACCTCATCGACGAGGGTATGATTTCCGAAAAAGAAGCGTTAATGCAAATCGACGCAAAATCGCTCGACATGCTTTTGCACCCCACTTTCGACGTCGCTGCGTTAAAAGCCGCAGATAAAAACAACGTCGTGGGCAAGGGTATCGCCGCTTCTCCCGGCGCTGCCGCGGGTACTATCGTTTTCACTCCCGAAGAGGCTGTTAAAGAAGGTAAGGCAGGCAAAGACGTTATTCTCGTTCGTTTGGAAACTTCCCCCGAAGATATCGAGGGTATGAAATTCGCGAAAGGTATTCTCACCGTTCGCGGCGGACAAACCTCTCACGCGGCGGTCGTTGCAAGAGGTATGGGTACTTGCTGCGTTTCCGGTTGCGAAGCGATTAAAATGCACGAGGACGAAAAGTATTTCGAGCTTGGCGGAAAAGTTTTCCACGAGGGCGATGCTCTTTCTTTGGACGGTTCTACGGGTAAAATTTACGACGTAAGTATCAAAACCGTTCCTGTTGACCCCAACAGCGGTTATTTCGGACGCATTATGCAGCTTTCCGACAAATATAAAGCTCTTGGCGTAAGAACCAACGCGGATACTCCCGCGGACGCTCAGAGAGCAGCCGACCTCGGCGCGCAGGGTATCGGTCTTTGCCGTACCGAGCATATGTTCTTCGGTCCGGGCAGAATAGATAAATTCCGCGAAATGATTTGCGCCGAAACGGTTGAAGAAAGGAAAAAGGCGCTCGACAAAATTGAACCGATGCAGCAAGCGGACTTCGAGGGACTTATGGAGGCGCTTAAAGGGCAGCCCGTTACTATCAGATTCCTCGACCCGCCCCTTCACGAGTTCGTTCCTACCGAAGAAGCAGACATTCAGGCGCTCGCTATCGCGCAGAACAAGTCCGTTAAGGAAATTAAGGAAATCTGCGACGCTTTGCACGAGTTTAACCCGATGATGGGGCATCGCGGTTGCCGCCTTGCGGTTACTTATCCCGAAATCGCCGAAATGCAGACCAAAGCGGTTATCAAAGCTGCCATTGCTGTTAAAAAACGCCACGCGGACTGGAATATCGTTCCCGAAATCATGATTCCGTTAGTCGGCGAAATCAAGGAACTCGCCTACTGCAAAAAAATCGTGGTCGCTACTGCGGACGCGGTTATCAAGGAAGCGGGCGTAGAGCTTAAATACGAAGTCGGCACGATGATAGAGATTCCGAGAGCGGCTCTCACCGCTGACGAAATCGCCAAGGAAGCCGAGTTCTTCTGCTTCGGAACTAACGATTTAACGCAGATGACGTTCGGATTCTCGCGTGACGACGCAGGCAAATTCTTACCCGCGTATTACGGAGCGAAGATTTACGAATTCGACCCGTTCGTAAGGCTTGATACGATAGGCGTGGGCAAGCTTATGAAGATGGCGGTAGAAATGGGCAGAGCGACGAGAAAGACGTTGCACTGCGGAATTTGCGGAGAACACGGCGGCGACCCGTCCTCGATAGAATTCTGTCACGAGATAGGGTTAGATTACGTATCGTGTTCGCCATTCCGCGTCCCAATTGCACGGTTATCCGCCGCGCAGGCTAACATCCGTAATCCGAGGGCGTAAGCTTTTGGCAAAAAACGGTTAAATTCCGGCATTTTAATACTGAATTTTATGAAAAACAGCCATTCTCGCTTGAGTCTGGCTGTTTTTTTACTCTTCTGAAAGCGGTCGAAAATCGGAAAATGTGCTAAAATAGAGGGGTGGTTCCTCAAATGTTACATTTTTCCATATATACTGTTGTATGTAAAAGAGGGCGATAAAAGAGAGGTATTTTATGTCGAAATATAAATTGATTTTAGAGTATTATCTAAAAGGAAACAACCGCATGCAGATCGCTACGCTTTGCGATTGTTCCCGTATGACGGTCTGGCGCGTTCTGCAACGGGTAAGTGTTATCGGTATCGGACTTGACGAACTAAACGGAATGAGCGAAAAAGAACTCGCTTATTTGCTTTTCCCGGAAAGGGCGAAACCGGGAGAAGGCTATCTGATTCCCGATTTTAAGTGGGAAGAGTTTCAGATGGTTAAGCACCGTTCGTCAATCAGACTTTGCTGGCGGAGGTATTGCAAACGCGCGGCGAAACAAAACCTTGCGGCATACAGTTGGAAAGTGTTTCTGACTTCGTATAACGATTACCGCCGACCGAAAATACAGGTTGACGATCCGGACGACAAAATCAGAACAAAACTGAAAAATTACAATTTTTTGTTGGCTTATTGCGAGAGCGATAAGGTGATGTATTCCGTGATTCAGACGGAAAAGGAAATGTGGCTGAAATCGCTTGGATTGGACGAAAGCAAAATTATAGACAATAGAGAAAAGTAAAACAAATTAAAACTTCTTTGAATTTATTTCAAATACCTGTTGCAAAACATACCGTAATATGGTATAATGAACGCAGAGTTTTGCATTCTGCAAAACGAAAGCTTTCGCTTTCCCCCGCGCCTTCGGCACGGCTGCGAGATTGAAAGCAATCATAAAAATGCCCTTGCCGGCAAGCATTTTTATTTATGTTATAATCGAATAAAGTAGTCAATGAGGTGTATTATGGCAGCAAGTTATAAAAAATTATTCAAATTACTGATAGACAGGGAGATGAAGAGCAAAGAACTCGCCGCGCTCGCAAAGGTAAGCCCCGCAACGCTTGCAAAAATGAAGAAGGACGGCGTTTCTGTGAATTCCGACGTGCTTATAAAAATCTGCACGGCACTTGGTTGTACGCTTGACGATATCGTCGAAATCGTGGACGAAGAAAAATAATTGCCGAAGTTAAGAGAAATATTTTAATTATGACCGTAGTTGTCATGTTTTGTATGATAAAATAGAAGTATTTAATAACCGGATTAGCAAGAGGGATAAAATGAACCGCTGTTTATATAATAACAAATTTGAAAAATTTTTGAATACGGAAGATAATTTTGTGTTCGGACAATTATGTGATAATTATCATGGTGAAGCGCTTACAACAACAAGAGAAGCGTGGAAAGCTGAAATTACCATCATGAAGGAAGTTTTATCTGGATTATCTGATAAAAATGGCGATATTATATTTGAATACGATATTCCTCGTTTAGGAAAGAGGGTAGATATAGTTTTATTGTATAAAGGTATTATATTTTGCCTTGAATTTAAGGTAAATCAATCAAATATTTTAGAGGCTGACATCGATCAGGTTCTGGATTACGCGCTTGATTTGAAAAACTTTCATTTTTATAGCCAAGATAGAGTTATTGTTCCAATTTTAATTGCAACTAACTATAAAAATTGTTCTACAAACATTCAAATGTCGGTTTATGACGACAGGGTTGTAAATCCGCTTGTGTCTGGTTCTTTTTGCATAGGGACGCTGATACAAACAGTATTAAATAAGTTTCCGAGTGAGACTCCTGTAAATCCAAATTGGATAATTAGTCCGTATGCGCCTACACCAACGATTATCGAAGCGGCTAAATCTTTATATGAAAATCATTCTGTTGAAAGTATCACTCACCATGAGGCGGACAAGGTTTCTACAGATAAAACGATTTCTTACATTTTACAGGTAATTAAAAATAGTAAGTTAAATGGAAGAAAAAGTATATGTTTTGTAACCGGCGTTCCCGGCGCGGGCAAAACCTTGGTGGGTTTGGATGTTGCAATAAAGCAAACCTATCAAGGGAGTGATACACCTGTAGAAGATGAAGGCGCTGTATATTTATCAGGGAATGGATCTTTAGTCGCGGTATTAAATGAAGCTCTTGCGCAAGACAATTATAAAAAATGTAACATTAGGGGAGAAAAAAAGAAATTAACGGATTCATGTCGTGAGGTTAGCAAATCCATACAAATGATTCACCGATACCGTGATAATATGCTGGCAAAAATCAAGAATCCTGTTGAAGATGGAATTCTTGAAATTGATCCGGATAAAGCTGTTAAATTGAAAGAATCTGGGTTTGGCGAAGTTGAACATGTTGCTATATTTGACGAGGCGCAACGTGCCTGGACGCATAAGAGACTTGCTGAATATTTGAAGAGAGGAGGGACTTATGGCAATAAACTGAAAGTTCCTAACTTTCCTATGTCTGAAGCCGCCTTTTTAATCTGGTCATTAGATCAAAGAGAAGATTGGGCCACGATTGTTTGTCTTGTTGGCGGAGGACAGGAAATCAATACGGGAGAAGCTGGAATTACCGAATGGATAAAGGCACTTAATGAGAAATTTACAAATTGGGATGTATATATTTCGCCAAAATTGACGGAAGCAGAATATGCTGAGGGTAGAGTTAACGAATTATTAAAAGATAATAAGAGAGTTGTTTATTCTGATGATTTACATCTAAGTGTCTCACTTAGGTCGTTTAGAGCGGAAAAATTATCTGCATTTGTGCATGCACTTTTGTCGTTTAATGAGAACGCTTCTGAAATTTATGCAGAAATTAAAGATAAATACCCGATTGTGCTTACACGTGATTTGGAAAAAGCAAAAGGTGGCTTCATGAGAAAGTTCGAGGCACAGAACGGACAGGCGTTTTAATAACAAAAGAATCTGCGAGGTATAAGCCTTTGGGAATACATGTGTTGCCTTCTGGAGATGAAAACGCGGTGCATTGGTTTTTGGAAGATAAGGTGGATACAAGATCATCAAATTATCTTGAAGACGCTGCTACAGAAATACAGGTGCAGGGTTTGGAACTTGATTATACATGTATCCTTTGGGATGCAGATATGCGATATGATAATGGCAAGTGGCGTTTTTACAGATTTAATGGACAGACAAAATGGGTTGAGCAAACTGCAAATACCGAAAGTAAACAAGATTTGATAAAATATATGTTAAATGCATATCGTGTGCTTCTTACAAGAGCGAGGGTGGGAATGGTAATATGTGTTCCAGAGGGGAACGCTCATAAAAATCCGAATGGCTTTTGGGAAGATAGCACACGCTTGCCGGAATATTATGACGGCACATATCAGTATTTGAAAAACTTAGGGATAAGAGAGATTTGATAGAAGCTGTGAAATGATAGTTGACTGGAACAAAAAATGATACTTTTATCCTTATTTTCAACAGAGAATAAGGATTTTAATAAAATTATGAGAGGGGTATATGAATAAGACATTTGATGTTTACAATGTTATAATGGTTAAGGTTGATGAAAAAGATTTGATGTCGTTTTTACTTAAAAATGACATTGATGATAATGCTCAATCAAAATATCCATTAAATTTATTAACGGAAGAAATAATGAGTGTTATTCCTGAGTATGCGTATGCTGATTATCAAGGGAGTAGAATAGGACAAACAAATGCATACAAAAAACTTAAAGAGGCTGCAAATGCTATTTATAAGATAAAAGAATTTGATTTGATGTATAAGGCTTATTGTTCTACTGATGTTGAAGAGCGAAAGCGTGCAAAAATAGAATTAGAAAAAATGCCATTTAGGAATAGAGGCGAGTTTGGTGAAATAATTCTCCATTTTTTATTAAGGGATTTTAAAAATACAATTCCATTGGTGTCGAAGGTGTATTTTAAGGATTCTTCGGGTGTCCCAGCCCATGGGTTTGATGCCGTCCATATTTCACCTGATGATGAAATTTTATGGTTAGGAGAAAGTAAATTATATACGGATGCAAAAGAGGGAATCAAAGCTCTTGTTCAAGATCTAGACAATCATTTAAAAACAGATTATTTAAATGATCAATTTGTTCTAATTGGAAAAAATATTACAAATAATTCTATTCCTCAAAGAGATATATGGATCAAAAAGCTTACAGAAAGCGGAACTTTAAAGGATAAATTAAAATTTATCAATATATCGATGCTGTGTGTTTATGAAAACGATATCTATGACAGATTTTATGATACTGAAAGTGATGAGGCCTCAAATTACCATGAGGTTAATGTGAAAGAATTAAAGTCGTATTTCGAGGAGAGAAATAAAAATCCCCTAAGAGAAAAATGTAATGTTATTTTATTTCTCTTGCCAATAAAAAGCAAAGAAGAGTTAGTAAAAAGGTTACATGAAAGATTATGGCACATGCAAAATATGTGAGGTTGTCATGATAGAAATAATTGAAAAATTAAAATCGAAATTAGCGATAACTAATGATGAAAGTTTTTTATTGGCTCAAAGTGTCTCTGAAAAGCTTATTTCTTTGGATGAAAGAGATGAGGCATTAAAAATAATTATTTATGTGTTGGACAATTGGAAGAATATCCCAGAAAACACTCAGGAAATTTGGGGAGACTTACTTGAAAGCGCTGGTTTTTATCCATACATAAATAAAATTGGTTTAAAATCTACGGATTTAGGATATTGCTTGAGAAAGGAAACTCATTATTCTCAATCACTTAATAAGTATCTTCATAATGGGCAAAAAGAATTGTCAGAATTAATTTTTAGTAAAAACAATGTTGTTGCTAGTGCTCCAACTAGTTTTGGAAAAAGTTTATTGATTGAAGAAATTGTTGCAAGTAAAAAATTTAACAATATTGTTATTATTCAGCCAACGTTGGCGCTATTGGATGAAACAAGACAGAAACTTCTAAAATACAGAGATGAATATAAGATAATAGTTAGAACATCACAAAAGTATAGTTCTGAAAAGAAAAATATTTTTTTGCTTACTGCCGAAAGGATTTTAGAGTATGAAAATTTGCCTGTGATTGATTTTCTTGTGTTAGATGAGTTTTATAAATTGAGTAATTTAAGGGGAGATAATAGAAGTAATGTTTTAAATAACGCTTTTTTAAAAATCATGAAAAACAAGCAGTGTCAATTTTATTTATTAGGACCTAATATAGACAGTGTTTCCGAAGATTTTTTAAAAAAGTATAATGCTGTTTTTTATCAAACGAATTATTCGTTGGTTTCAACGGACACAATCAATGAATTTTCAAATGTAGCAGTAAGAAATGGCAATAAAGTTGAAGAAGATGATTTGTTTAAGATTCTTGATACAATGAAGGAGCAAACTCTTATTTTTTGTTCTTCTCCTGCTACAGCGCGTAAATTAGCTTTTGCATATTGTGAACATATAAAAAACAGCCATGATAATGTTGAATTTTCTAAATTGCCACTAATGGAGTGGATTGACTCAAATATTAGTTGGGGATGGTCTTTAACAAAGTGTTTAAGTTTAAAAATTGGCGTACATGATGGGGCAATGCCAAAACATATAACAACATCTACAATTCGCTATTTCAACGAAAAAAGGTTAAATTATTTATTTTGCACAAATACGATTATTGAAGGGGTAAATACATCGGCAAAGAATGTTGTATTTTATGATAATTATATAGGAAAGAGACAGGTGGATTATTTTGACTATGCTAACATAAAAGGACGAGCTGGTCGGTTAATGGAACATTATGTTGGTAGAATTATCAATCTAAAAAAGCCTCCAGAAAAAGAAAAAGTTGAAGTTGATATTCCTATTGTCGATCAAAATCCAATAGATAGTGAAGTATTAGTAAATTTGGAGGAAGATAAAATTAAAGATATAAATGATAATAAGAAAAGGTATGACAAATTTAAATCATTGGATAGTGATTTACAATGTATTTTGAAAAGAAATGCGGTTTCCATTGAAGGTCAAATAAATATATTAAATAGACTTGAAAAAGATGTTTCCACAATAGAAGGACATAAGTTAATATGTTGGAGTCAACCTGATAAATATTTGCACGATCATATAAATTATATCTTAGATTTGTGCTGGGAGAATCTTTCTACTAAAAGCGAGCGGCAATCTTTTGGGCCCAAGGACTGGGTTCGAAATAAAATAGTTAGTGTTTGTTATGGTGATTCTATTGGGAAAATGATAGAAAACGACATAAATTATTACTTGAAAGAATTAGCAAAAAAGAACAAATTTAGCTATTCATCTATTGGTGAAATTTATAAACAATTTCCAAATGAGGCCCAAATTAAAATTGACAATGTCATAGAGAAACTTTTTGCGTTTCAAAAAAATTGGCAACAATATAGGGCACCTAAGTGGTTGAACGTTGTTGATTCTCTACAAAAATATATTTGCAAAAAACATGGGAAATATCCTGGTGATTATTCATATGTAGCTGAAATGGTTGAGAATAGCTTTATTCAGCCCTCGTTAAGAATCTTATTAGAGTACGGACTCCCTCAAAATGCTGTTGAAACAGTTAGACGTGTTTTAGAAAGTTCTAAATTAAATATAGATAAGCTTACAGAAGAAGAACTTTTTGATTATATTAAAAGCAATATTTCAGTATTTGAGAAGGGGTTAAAGCGATACGAATTTGAAATATTACAAAGAACTGTTTTGTAATACTTCATTATTTTATTGTATTAAGTGTATTGGCACGATAAATAATTTAATTTATTATAAGGATAGGATAGACAATGACGGATACTCCGAAAGCATATAAACTGAATAAGGAAAAGCGGGCGACGGAGGAAAACGGGAAGTTTCTGTATTATTTTTACGACCGCAAAAAGCTGACGTCGGTTGCGCTTCCCGAAGAGCAGTTCGATAAACTTGTGGAAATGGACAGGGAGTATTATAATCTCGAACGCCGTGAACACAATCATAAAACGACGTTCAAAAAGTTCGCAAATACCAACGGTTATAAGAAAATCGATATAGAAAAGGACGATTTCGGACAAGCCTCGGGGGAAGAGCCGGATGACGACGATGTTTCCGGCGCGGACTTTACCTGTAAAATTCACAAGCAATGCGATATTGATAAAAAAGTTGCCGCGCTTTCATTATGCGACCGGTCGATTTACAAAATGTATTATGTGGACGGTTTCAGGCAGACGGAAATTGCGGAAGAACTCGAAAAAACGCAAGGTTACGTCGCAAAACGGTTGATGAAAATCGGCGACGCATTGCAGGAAAACAAAACCGACGAGGATCGCGCGAACGCCCAGTGGGAGAAGTTTCTTCACAAATTCCGTACGGATGACGACGAAGATATTTTGTGGGATATGTTTTTGTATCTGCTGCCCGTTGAAGAGCAGACGGATATTGCAAGTTGGTTTTACAGTTATCGCGAATTTTATAAATTCGGGCTGTCGTATCTCATAATTCGCCCGTTCGATAAGGTAACCGACCAAACCGAATTCGGGAACAGAATGAACGATTTGCCTTATCACAGCCGTTATATGTATTACGAAATTTTCGACGGACAGGTAGAAGAACTGCAATGGCTGTATCTTGTGCTTTGCGAAGAGGTGGAAAACCGTAAGAAAACTTTTCCGCAGAAGCCCGCGGGAACGAATTTCGAGAAGATTTTTCAGAAAGCGGAAGAAATCTGCAAGCGGCTCGAAATGACGGCGGAGGAATTTGTTAACGAGCGATTTATACCGAAAGAAGCGGAAAAACGCGGGAAACGTTACAAAGATTACAGGTGGAAATATCAGAATATCGTTGTGGCGGACGAAACCGACGCACGACCTATTGAAGAACAACTTCGGGATATATTCGGAGACGGTCCGATACCTGAATTTTCCAACCCGGAATTCCGCAAGAAAAAATAATTTAAGAAATTTTTTATATTCCGGAATATTTTCGGCGTTTTATTCGCTTGATAGGTGTAAAACTTTTTTGCAGGCAGGAGGAACATTAAAATGCAAAACAAAATTAAAGTGTTTGAAAATAAGCAGGTGCGGACGTTATGGAACGCCGACGAAGAAGAATGGTATTTTTCCGTAGTGGACATATGCAACGTTCTGGCGGATTCCGCAAGTAAAGATCCGGGTGCATACTGGCGTAAACTGAAACAGCGCTTAAAAAATGAAGGAAGCGAGGTCGTGACAAATTGTCACGGACTGAAAATGCAAGCATCCGATGGAAAATACTACAAGACCGATTGTCTTGATACGAAAGGCGTTTTGCGGCTTGTACAGTCGATTCCGTCGCCGAAAGCGGAACCGTTCAAAATGTGGCTGGCGCAGGTTGGAAGCGAGCGGCTTGACGAAATAGCAGATCCCGAAAAGGCGATACTTCGCGGCGCGGATTTTTACCGTGCCAAGGGGTATACGGAAGGCTGGATCAATCAGCGCTTGCAGACGATAGAAATGCGTAAAGAACTGACCGACGAGTGGAAGGCGCGCGGAATAGAGCAGGAAAAAGATTACGCGATTTTAACGAACGAAATGACGAAAGCGTGGAGCGGCTTATCCGTTAAAGAGTATAAAGAACTCAAAGGGTTGAAAAAGGAAAATCTGCGCGATAATATGACGAATATCGAACTCGTTCTGAATATGCTTGCGGAAGTTACGACGACGGCGATATCGAAACGGGAACAGCCCGATACGTTTGAAGAAAGTAAAACGATTGCAAAACGCGGCGGAAAAGTAGCAAAAAATGCAAGAACGGACATCGAAAGTCAGTTGGGACAATCGGTAATTTCTCCGCTCAATGCGAGCGACAAGCCCGCGCTTGAAGTGAAAACGGACAGCGACGGAGAAAAAGATTAAAATCGCTTTATGATTTGGGGTAAAAAGAGAATGGATCAGATAGAGGAATTATTAAAAAATCCGCAGACAGTTTTGCAAAAACAAGCATTAACCGATACTTCGTATAAAAACATAGATCATAGTTTTAGCGATTACGATACAAATTTTGAACTGGCAACGTATGGGGATGCTGTATTGAAACTTGCGTTGTGTAAAATTTATCGGGATAGGAAAAATGCGGGAATAAAGTTTTCGGATAATCTTTCAAAATGGAAGGAAAAACATGAAAGCGATGAAGTTTTAGTGCGGGTTGTTGCGAAGCATTATAAATTGCTGAAATTTCTCAAATACGATAAAAAGGGAAACGGTAAGCCCAAAGAGCAAAAGCCGCGGAACTATAAACATAAAGGACAAAACGATAAAGACAGGCACAAATACATCGCGACCGCAATGGAGGCGTGCATTGCCGCAGTGTATATAGAAAACGGCGAAAATGAAGTCATTGAAATCGTAAAAAAATGGATACGATGGATTGACAAAGAGACAAATTCTTCAGATACATAAATTGTGAAAATACAACTAAATAGAAAATGAAAAGGAAGCCGGATAAAAGTCTGACTTCCTTTTTGTATGCGATTGTCGGGAGATATCCCGGCAATTTTTATTCTCAACAAAGGAGCGAAAAATGAAAAATTACAATCGGTATCGCCCGCCGTGAACGGGCGAGAAAATAACATAAAAATTGAAAAAACGAGGAGGGCAAATGGAAGAAAAAAGATTAAAACAATTTACGTTTTACGATTTGTATTACGAGGCATTGAAAGAACTTCCCGACGAGGCGGCGGGAAGAATGACGAAAAACATCTGCAAATTTATGTTTTCAAACGAGACTATCCCGGAACCGCAGGACGACAGGGAAAACTTCTTTTGGAGTAATATCGAGGACGTTCTCGAAGAGGTTAAGCGGATAGAAGAAGGCGGACGAATGCCTAAAAATCTTAATGAAAAGATGCCGCATTTTACGTTTACGGATACTTACGACAAGGCGCTGAAACTGATGACGGATGCGGAAAGCGGGCAGTATATAAAGGCAATCTGCGAGTATATGTTTTTCGGGACGGAACGGAAGTTGAAACCGCCCGTAGATATGTATTTTTCGTTTGCGAAAAAGAAACTGGAATTATCCCGGAAAAGAAAATCTTCGGGAAGTAAAGGCGGCGCGACAACGCGCGTAAAGGTATCGGATAAAGAGATTTCAAAGGCAACCGAAAAGAAAAATCAATATGTTTCGTTCGATGATTTCATGGCGGAAAATCCGCAGATAAAAAACGATTTATATGCTTCGAGGATGCATTTGCTGGACGGAGTGAACTGGATGAAACTGGATTGCGGGCTGGAGAAAAGCGACTATAAAGATTGCGACAGCCTGTATCGGATTCTGATGCATAAAGAGGAGATAATGAACAATGCATGGTGATAAAAAGAACGGAGCAAACCGTGAAGCAAAAACGGAGCAAAACACGGTAAAATCGAAGCAGGTTAAGAAAATGCAGCCTTCGCCGCATTTTGTGTTACGGAAAGCGGCACAGCCGCCTTTCATTTACGAGAGCAAAAATACACGGGAAAAGGAGGAAAATTTTGTCCGGAACGCCGGTAATATTCAACGTGGCATATACGCCGTATAAACTGAAAAAGGGTTCAACCGAAAAAGAGATAAAAGCCCACGCGGAAAAGCGTGCGTATTACGATTTTACGGGCGATACGAATTATCTCAGGTATATGACGACCGAGGGAAAACTGACGGGAAACGAATCCAAAAAATTCACGATGCTCGATTATCTGCAAAAATCCACGGGCGTGTTCAACGGCGACGGAATGATAAGCAAGGACGAGTTAAAAGAAATGAAACGACGGCTGAAAGAAAACAAAGGCAACATCTGGAGCGGGTTCGTATCGTTCGACGAAGAAAATTCCAGAGAGATCGATACGCACGAAAAGTGTATCGTGCTGATACGGAAAACGTTCAATGAATTTTTTCGCGATGTGGGGCTGGATCCGCGCGAAGTCGATCTGATATGCGCTTTGCATCTGGACAGACCGTCGCATCTGCACTTTCATTTTGAGTTTTACGAAAAGCGTCCGTGGCTGAAAAACAAGCGCGCCGCCGGATATAAATAGCGGAGTAAAGGAAAAGTGCCGATAAAAGCCATAGACAATATGGTGGAGCGGCTGACTTCCTACACGATAGACGACGAGTTGAAAAAACGTTCGGACGAAGCGCGGAGCGCGTTATATAAACGTAAAGATTTTTCGGAAGCGCTGTGCCGCGACGTGGCGACAAAGAAAATGAAAGAGCTTGCGGAAAAGATTCCGCCGACGGCTTCGTTTCAGTACGGCAAAAAAGATATGGCTATGTATCGTCGGGAGATTGACGGGATTGTGGAAGCGGTTGCTATGGTGGACGAGGACGTGTGCGCCGCCGACAGTGCGTTCAGAGCAGAACTTATGCGAAAAGAAACCGCGCTGAAAAGCATTATGGGGAAATATTACGCCAAAAGAATGAAAGATGACGGCGTTTTCAAAGAGGAAATGACGAACGCTTCCGAATTTTTCGGGCTGAAACACATCCGGACGATAGACAGGCTGGAATGGGATTATCGCAGGCGACTCGGGAATATCGTTCTTAAAAAGGTGAAGTATATTCAGGAGAATGCCTATAAGTATAATCGGACGAAAAAGAGAAAAGCCAACGATAAGTCGATTAAACGCCATATCGCCGTGTCAGATAATAAAATCGGCAGGGAACTTTCTAACTTTTTCGGTTCGGTGTTCGATTTGTTTATACCCGAAACGCAAGCCTATTCAAACCGTTTGCAGGAGATAGAACGCGAAATGAAGGAAGAAAAAGAAAAGGAAGAGCGCGAAGCCGCGGCGAAAAACAATTATTATAACAGCAGATGAGGTTTGCCCTTCACTTTAGGGCAGACCTCGGAAATGAGGGGAAAAGACATTTAATTAAAACCGAAAAATAGCGAAAACAAACTTTTACATTCGAACCATAAAAAATTTTCTGTTTTTTCTTGCGAAAACAGCTTGACAAATGCAGGATCGTATACTATCGTATTAATACGACGAAAGAAAATCGGAGGTGGAACTATGAACAAAGCAAAAGTAATGCGAAAAGCGGAAGCGGGCGAGGGATTGACCGTAGCGGAAATCAAGGTTTATCAGACAACCGTTAAACCTGAAAAGCAAGTTTACGGTAAGTACGGAACGCTTGCTAAACAGTATCTGGAGGAGAAAGGAATCGATTGGACGATTGCTAATCTTCCCGAATACTTGCACGGCGTAGATAAAGCCGCCGACGAAATGTATGAAACGATGTATGAAAAGTTCTCGAAAGAAGAGCGTTTCAAAAGATCGGCAGACTTTATGGAAAACCTGAAAAGGGAAACCGAAATGCAACGGCTTATCGAAGAAGAAATCTTAAATGAAATCGTTTATGTAAAATAACGGAGGTATCAAAATGAAAGTGTTAAAAGTAATTGGAACTATCGGCAGATTTGCTTTGGCAGGCGTACTTATTGCAGGGCATTTTGTAATGAACGTCATAGGTGCGTTGATTTGTGCCATCACTTCACAAGGCTAATGGAGGTTTTTATGGAAAAGAAAGAAACGACGCCGCGCAGAGCGGCAAGAAGAAGTTACGAGGAGCGCAACAAAGACAAGCGTAAGCAGACAAGCGGAAATTTCGGAACGATGATTCCGCGCGATTTGTTTGACGAAATCAATGCGTTTCTGAAAGAACGTAATATGACAAAAGTGGACTTTATCAGAACGGCATACGAAATAATGAAGTCCGAAAACAACGGAACACATAATTGATTGTGGCTTATCCAACCCGTGATATCGGGAATCAATAAGGAGATATTGTGTGATAGGAGAGACCGTGCTTTTCTTTCCGTTAAAAGTACGGCAGGGAAAATAATTACGGCGCCGCTACGGAGAGTAGTCGGGAAAATAATAGATAAAAGTGTAAATGCAGACAGAAATCCCGGGCGGCGCAACCTATACGAAAACACAAAAATTTTAAGGAGACTTGAACGAGCAGAAATTAAAACAATTAGAGAGAGAAGAAAAAGGCAAACAACAAAAACTTCCCGAAGCGGGAGCGGAATTCGATTCTTCGCAGTTGAATACCGACGTATTCAATACCGTTATCGCTTTCAGAATGCTTGAAATCATGCGGAATAACGGATTGATAGACGAAAGCGAATATGCAAAGGTCGAGAAAAAGCGCGCCCGCTACAAGGGGAACGTGATAGACAAAAGAAAGACAAAAAAGGCGGTGATTCAATATGATTGAAAACGGTATGGTAATGCCGACAGACGTAAACTTCGACCGTAAAAGACAGCGGAAAGTTGTATTTTACGGGAGGGTAAGTACGGAACATGAAGCGCAATTGGCTGCGCTGGAAAATCAGATACAGTGGTATGACGATATAGCGGCGAAAAATCCGAATTGGTACATTTTAAAAAAGTATATCGATGAAGGAATGATTTATGGGGAACAAAAATTAAAAAAATGAGAAATCGGAGCAATTTTTTCACTGAAATGAAAGGCAAGTACGGAGATGTGACAAACGTCCCGAAAACGGCGCGCAATATGTGTTAATATAATGCTGAAAAATTATTGAAAAACGACAAAAATTATGAGCCGGTCATCTTTTATATTAAAAGAAATAATTGTAAGCAGACCTTAGGATACCGAGATAATAAACAAGATAGCAGAGGATATACTTTTGTATTCGCGAATCGCGTTGATTGTTGATATGAGATTTCTCGATTCGGCACTCCGATAACCTAAACCGAAAAAAACGATATGCTTTTGTTTGCAGCAGACGGAGAAGTTTTGTATTACAATCCGATCGTATATTATTTCGAGATACAAACAATTGAAAGAGCTGCCGACGAAAGCTTTTTGTATGTAGTCATGCATTGCCTTTAACGATGACTGAAACGATAGCTTACGACAGGCTGACCGTTGCGGCGCGCTTATATGCTGTACGAGCCGTGCGAAATTGTGATCGACGGCGTGGGCGCAGCGAGCGATAAGCGCGAAGACAAAGCCTCTTATATTATATTATCCATACACACGCCCCATCGCCAAAATGAGTTATAACATATAAAAGGTTAAAACGTTAACGGTAATTTTACATTGCAGTCATTCACCCCAAAAAGAAGTAGATGATAAATCTTTGTTAGGCAAGTATTTCTTTCGGTATGCGCCGGGAGAAATTTTAAAATATGATTTATAATATGCTATAAATGCGCTTTGCTGCGTAAAACCAAGGAAATACGCTATTTCTGCAATGGATTTCTGTTTGTCCATTAACAAAATATTAGAATAGGCGATTTTGGCTCTATTAAGAAATTCGGTCAGAGTGGTATTGTTATACTTTTTGAACTCGCGGCAAATATGACCGTGGCTATACGGAATGTCTTGAATGAGAAAAGTGACGTTGTTCTGTAAATAAGTTACGTCGTTTACTCGATTCTCAATCATAGTAATCCATTTGGGCTTTACAAAAGATTTTTCCTGATGTTCTAAAAATAACGCTAAAACATTTATTACTACCGATGTATGAAGCGATGACAGGTAATCGTTTTTTTCCGAGGAATTTGTCGGAAACAGATTCAGCGTGTATTCCAGATTTTCTATTGCGAGAATATTTGTTTCGAAAAATGTAGAGTTCGAGCTTAAATAATCGTAGGGGTTGGATTTTAAGAACGAGCAATATTTTTTCATGTCTGAATCCGAAACATAAATATCTCTATGTCGATATTTTTCGTTAGAATATGAAATGATTTGATGTTGCGCGCCGGGCTTGATTATGAGTATGCCGGTTTTTGAAAGCGTTCGGGTGATTCCGTCCGTGCGTTGAATGCTTGTTCCTTCAATAGCGTAAGTAATCTTCCAGTAAGTCATAGTGTGCGGCTGCGTGCTGGGCATGGCGATTATTGCGGTATAAGGAGAATATTTAATGGTTCTCTCGTTATAATGAAGCATTTGATGCCTCCATGAGCAAGAATATATTATTATTGTATTATACAAGTTGAAAAAAGTCAATTATTAGTTAAAAAAAAACAAATAAATTTATATTCCCTGAAAAAAACAAGCCGATTTTGACAAAGTTTCCATAAAAAGAAGCTTTTTTTAGAAATGAAAAATGTTAAAAATACATAACTTTATGTAAGTATTAGTATATAAAAAGGAAAAAATACGTTGTATAATGGAAGTGAAAAATGAGTTGGCATACTCAAAAGGAGGAGAAAAATGCAAAAAAAACAATATCAAAAACCTAATGTTTTAAGCATTGCAAACTTGCTTGATGTGACAATGATGTTTAAATCGTCTGCCGATACGTTATACGGCTGGGAAGACGGTTCGCTTGAAAGCGAAGGAGGGGCTTCTAATGAGTAAAATTAAAAGATTTTTTATCGTCTTGGTCTTTGCTGCTATGGCGTTATCTTTTGTTGCAGGTATAGCGACTATTAACAATAATTACGTCGTACGGGCAGCGGGCGAGGATGCCGTCGCGGTTGAAATGATGGGCGGGGCGTCCATTCGTTGCACAACCGAGAATGGCGTAACTACCGCGGGTATACGATTTTCGGCAAAAGCGGCAAACAAATATATTGGCAAAGATTATACCATAGGCATGTCGATAAATAACGGTAACGAAACAAGGTTCTTCGAGGCGAAGAAATTTTCTGCAATAGACGACAATTACAGCAGATTTAATGTTGTTTTAAATGACGTTGATCCCGACACTGTTTTTAAAGCAACCGCTATAATTAAAAACGCAAACGGCATAGTTGCGGAATCTTCATATTATTCCGAGAGATCTTTCAGGCAAACCGTAAACACCGCAAGTATGGCGGGTATTTTCGATGATTATTCTGAAGAAGAACGACTTGAATATGAGAAATTAAAAGCTTTGGTTTCGGATGATTTGATTGAAAAGGTAAACGGAGAATTGTGCGGCGCGCGCGTGGAAAGCCGTTTTCCGGAAAAGATTACTTACGTATATACGCAAAACAAAGCCGATTTGGCAAACGGAGCGAGCGTAGGCATTAAAATCAATGCGTCTTATAAAAAAGATGCAACTTCTTACTATTTACCGATTAACTTAAATACCGAAATGAAAGCGGGCGAAACATATGCGATGTCTTTCGATTTCAAAATTTTAAATAAGGGCGGTAATGATAACTTTTATTATTTATTGAATACTGCAGATAGTACGGGGCGTCGCGAAGGCGGCGGTTTTAAATCCGGAAGCATAAAGTCGATTTATGCAACACGATATAATACAGGCGAAATATATTCTTGCTTTTATTCCGTTACCGCCGATAAAGATTACGGCAAAAACAATCCTTTCGTACTGTATATCGTGTTGTCTGTATATGATTTCACAAATTTTGAATTCACGCTTTGCAATTTAAATGCGGAGTTGTGTAATCCCGATTTGAAAGTATTATTTGCATATTCGAATACAGGAGCGACAACGACGATAACTACGAGTACGATTGCCACCGCAAACGTCGGATATTATTCGGCAGACGAAAAAGTTGTGAAAATTCAAAGCGAAGAAGCAAAGCAACATACCGTAAGGATTGTTACTTCGTGCGACGTAGAAAAGAGTAAAGCTTATACGTTTTACTTCTCTATGCGTCAGGCGTGCACCGGTGGCACAACGGGCGATAATCAACATCTGACCTCGCAAATTACTGCTGCGCTGAAGAGCGGGGGGAAAACTTTTGCAAATGTTGCGACTCTAAAGACTCTATCCGGAATAGAAGATTACAGAAGTTTAAGCTCGCAGAGCGAAGTAAAGTTTTTAAATAGAATTGATTTTACGGCGACGGCGGACGCTACGGATATTATTCTTGAAATTGGTTTTAGCAGTTATTTCAGTAAGTTCGATGTTGAAATTAATCAGATTGTGTGTGTTGAAGCAGGAGAAAACACGGATACCGTTGCAAAATTCACTCAACAGAAATTCCCGGATTATAATTATAATCATACTAACGCGTGGTTGTCCGATGGCGCTAAGTATCTGACGGGTGACGCGAAATATGCGTTGGTTGTTAATAGATATAGAGATGCAAATGAGGATTCGACTTTGAAGCTGGATAGCAAAGTCAATTATTCTACCGGCATTTCGTTAAATGCAGGCTCATACAATATTGCTTACGATATAGTCGTAAATGACGATTATCCGATAGGGACGTACAACGGTACGACGTTCACGAAAAAAGACGCCGATATATATGCCGGAGTCAGCGGACTTTACGGATATTTAGGTTCGGACGGTACGTCGTCAAATACGAAAGGCGCATATTCGCTTGCTGAAATGTGCCAAAACGGTATTGCAACAAAGATAACCGATGGCAATAAAACAATTTACCGCGTAACCATCGACGTGACTACGACGAACGCTATTGACGATTTAACGTTTACTTTCCTCTTCAACAATAACAGAAGAGGAACGATGGGGTTATGTAATTTCGTCGTGACGCCTTTGTTAAGCGCATAATTGCGAAAAAGCGAGATAAAGTATTATGGGTAAGAAAATGAAATTGAGGAAAATATCAATACTTTTTATAGTGCTGATTGCAACTCTTTCCTGCTTTGTTGTTTATGGTTGTAAAGAAAGCAATCCCGATAACGGCGATGACAACGGCGGTAATACTCCGACCATATCTATCACCGACGTGCCGACGGGAACGGTTGTGTTTAACGACTATAATAATCAATTCAAATTAGGTTGTACCGCCGGTGACGATTACGAAGTCGTTTGGGTTTCTTCCGACGAAAAAGTGTTGACCGTTGAAAACGGTTTGGTTAAAATTTTAAGCGAAGGCAGTGCGGTGATTACTGCCTCGCTTAAAAATCAAGAAAGCATAAGTAACAGCGTTACGATAAACACTAAATTGCTCGGATTGAAAATAAGCGGTTTTCCCGAAAACGAAGTCGAATTAGACGAAGATATACCTTCGCTGACGGCTACCGTGGTCAGCAACGGTTCGGAAGAATTCGATATCGTATGGAAATCGTCCGAGCCGAGCGTGGCTACGATTGACGGTAACGGTAAAATTACGATACTTTCGGCGGGAACTACCGTTATTAAAGCGCAACAAGCTGATAACGATAGGGTTTTCGATGTAAAAACATTATACGTCAAAGACACGATAGAAGAAATTACTCCTACGTTTACCGAAAGCACGATACCCGTAATAAACGGCGAGAGTGCGGGAAACTTATATTATCGCGACGGAGAAGTTTATAAAATCGTGTCGGAGCTAAAAAGAAAGCATACGGCGAAAATAAATACGGATATATCAGTCTTAAAGGGAAAATCCTATGATTTCTACTTCGCTATGCGTCAGAATTGCGAAATAGTAAATACCGCGGCGCTTACCGATTCGATATCTGTATCCATAATAAGCGGCGAGGAATTTATCGTTAAAGACGCATCGTTAAGCGAAATTTCAACCGTTTCCGATTATTCGGCGTTATATGAGAATACTTCCGTAAAACTGCTTAATAAGATAAAGTTTACGGCTGAAGAGAGTTTTAGCGATTTGGTTTTACGCTTTGACACAACAAACGCTTTTACGAAATTAGATTTGGAAATAAGCAATATTATTTGTATAGAAATTTCCGAAAACAGCGAAAGCGTGGTCAGATTCAATTCGCCGTGGTATCCTTATGCGAATTATACTAACGCGTGGATTACCGATAACGCAGAATATCTGACGGGCGATGCGAAATACGCTATCGTCGTTAATAAATATAAGGACGCCAACGAAGATAATAAGTTGAAAGATATGCGGTTTGATTATTCGACCGGGATTTCGATAAAAAGCGGATTATCTTACAGAATCAATTACGATATAGTCGTAAATGACAAATATCCGTTGGGAACTTATAACGGAAAAACGTTTACAAAAGCCGATAACAAAATTTTTACGGGTATTTCTAAGCTTTACGGATATCTCGGCTCTGACGGAAAACCGGGAGAAACGGGTTCAAACGACGGGTTTTCGCTCGGGGAGCTTGTAAGCGGAGGAAAGGCGATTAAGACTTCGGCTAACGGCAAAACCGTTTATCACGTTACGATAGAGGTGATGGCAACCGTTGACATGAGCGATCTTACGTTTACGTTTTTCTTCTTTAATAACAGAAGCGGAACGATGGGGCTGTGCAACTTCGAGGTAGCGGAGTTTACAACAAAGAAAATCGATGCGGTATACACGGAAAGCGATATTGCTGTGATTAACGGCAAAAATAGCGGTAACGTGTACTGCTCTTCCGACGATAAGGTGTATAAAATCGTTGCCGGAGAAAAAGGCGAGTATAAATCGGAAATTCCGATGACGATGAAATTGGTAAAAGGCAAAAATTACGTGTTATATTATTGCTTGCGTCAGAATTGCGACCTTAGCGCAGCGGGAGAATTGACTGGCGCGATATCTGCATCTTTGCGAAGCGGAGGAGATTATGTCGTTCAGAATAAAACTTTGGGCGAAACGTCTTATAGCTCGGATTATGCCTCATTGTATGATAATAAGAGCGTAAAATTGTTCAATAAAATCAGGTTTACCGCAAAAGGCGATATTTCCGATTTGATTCTGGAAATAAAAACAAAAGATGTCATTACGAAACTCGATATAGAAATAAGCGACTTGATATGCGCCGAAATTTCCGACGAAGCGGACGGAGTGATTAAATTTCATTCTACGTGGTATCCTTATGCGAATTATACTAACGCTTGGATTACCGATAACGCAGATTATCTGACGGGCGATGCCGCCTACGCTTTGATTGTGAATCGATATAAAGATGCTAATCAAGAAAGCACATTGAAGGATTCGCGGTTGAATTATTCTACGGGCGTAGGAATATCGGCGGGAAAAAATTATACGATCGCATACGATATAGTAGTGAATAACGATTATCCGATAGGGACGTACAACGGTACGACGTTCACGAAAAAAGATGCCGATATATATGCCGGAGTCAGCGGACTTTACGGATATTTAGGTTCGGACGGAACGTCGTCAAATACGAAAGGCGCATATTCGCTTGCAGATATGTGCCAAAATGGTATTGCAACAAAGATAACCGACGGTAATAAGACGATTTATAATATTTCGATAGACGTTACGGCGACGAAAAATATCGGAGATCTTGTATTCACGTTTTTGTTTAACGCGAACAGGAGCGGAACGTTGTCGCTTTGCAATTTCAGAGTGACGGAACGCGCCTGATTTACGAAGGAGTATTTATGGGAAAAAAGGTAAAAGACGATTCAAGAATTTTAAACGCTAATAAACCTTTTTTGATAATTATTTGCGCATTATTCTTTTTATACAGTTTTACGTTGATATTTCCTTTTCTATGGCTTATCAACAACTCCGTCAAGGCAAAAATGGATTTTTTAAACAATCCTATGTCTTTGATGTCGTTTGATAAGTTGCATTTTGAAAATTATCTCGTAATGTTTACGACGTTCAATCTTCCGAAAATGTTTCTTAATACTTTGGCTATGTGCCTGATATTGCCTACCGTTTCGATTTTTATGTCAAATATGGCGGCTTACGCCGTTGCTAAATGCAGGTTTATAGGTAAGAAGACTTGTTATTTTTTGGCAATGGTCAACATATTCGTGCATATTTCGGGAACACTGCCGGTTCTTTATAAGCTTATGACCGATTTGGGGCTTATAGATTCGCTTTTCGGTATAGTGATAATGGGTGCGGGCGGATTGAATTTTCAGTTTTTGATATTCCACGGAATTTATAGTAATATATCGAGAGAATATAAAGAGGCTGCGGAGATTGACGGCGCGGGCAGATTCAGAATATTTTTGCAAATATATTTTCCGCAAGTCATTCCCACTTCTCTTTCGTTCTGGCTGTTAGGTTTTATCGGGCAGTGGAACAATTACGCTACGCCGTATTTGTTCTGGCCGAGTCAACAAACCATTTCTACGGGGATCAAGTATATATCGGATAATATTACAGCGGGACCTTTTGCGATGGAATATCCGAAGTTGTTTGCCGCAATGATAATTACCATTATTCCCGTAATATTGTTGTTCATTGTTTTCCAGAAGCCGATAAACAACAGGGATTTGGGCGGCGGAATAAAGGGCTAATTTAAAAACGTTAATTATAAGAGGATAAAATTATGAAAATAGCAAAAAGATTACTTACGTTATTTATTACGCTTGTTTTAAGCGTTACATCGCTGTCTCTGGTCGGTTGCAAAAATCAAACGGGAAAAGCAAATCAACTCAGAGTTACTTTCTTTGAAGGCGGATTCGGAAGAAAATGGCTTACAACCGCACTTGACGATTTTGTAGCAAAGAAAAAATCCGAGGGTATCGAAATTTCTTACGTTTTAGAAGGAAAACCCGATTCAATTACTACGGAAGTTAAGACTTATTTAGGTTCGGGCAAAAATTTATCTGATATTTACATGACGCAAAACGCCGAATGGCAAGGTTTTGTTACTAACGGTAATAAACTTGCAAGTTTGGAATCTGTTTACGAAACGGAGGTCGAAAGACTTGACGGATCTAAAATCAAAGTGAAAGACTTATTGCTTCCCGAAGTCGTTAAAAAAGGCTATATGCGCAGAAAAGCGGGACAGGGTAAAGAACATCCTTGGATTATGCCTTGGTCTTTGCTTGAAACGAGTATTATTTATAATGAAGATTTAATGAACAAAACGCCGAAGTCTACAGGCGGCTTTTGGACAGATACTCCCAAAACGATGCAGGAACTGTCGGCTTTATGCAACGACATAAACGCTGCCAGCGCGGCGGGGGTTTATGGTAGCACCGTTGTTCCGTTCTCATGGACTTACGGAAACATAAACTATTTTGAATATGTTTTAAACGTTCTTTGGGCGCAACAACAAGGCGTTTATGAGTCGAAAATCGACGGCGAAGGTTCTTATTACGATTTTTGGAATTTTGAATCTCCCGACGTCTGGAAGCAAACGGGAATCCAGAAAGCAATCGACGAGTGGGCAAATATTATAGTCGATAAATCCAACGGCAAATGGAAAAACAGTTTTGACGAGAATTTTGTTTCTCAAAAGACGTTTATGGAAGCGGCTTTAAGCTTTTGTCAGGGTAAATCGGTTTTGTTCTTGGGCGGAAGTTTCTTTGAAAACGAAATGGGTATGTTTGGCTATCTGGATCAGAATAACGACGGAAAGGCTGATTTTAACTACAAGATGATGTACGTTCCGCTTTCCGAAGGCGCGCTTAAAAACGAGGACGGAACGAATTCTATGATTAATTACTGCTCGGTAAACGATATGATGTTTGTTCCTGCAGAGGCTACGAACGTTGAACTCGCAAAAGAGTTTTTGGCGTTTATGTGTAACGAAAAGTACCTTTTGGACTTTTCTCTTCAGACGGGTTGTTTAAGACCTTTCGATTACGATCCTGTTGAGCTTACCAAAAATGATAAAACCGTCAAATGGAGCGAGTTCTTCTTATCTTGTTACGATATGAAGAAAAATGCGGACTATAATTTATTTAATTTCCCTATGAACGCCGCTAAAACGGATAGCGTAAGCTTATATTATACTACTTATACACCGGTTTTGTTCCAAAGCCCCGGTGTGGCTCAATGCATGCGTAATATGAGAACGCAAACCGGCAGACAAATTATGGTTGACGGCGCAAACGGAGACGGAAAGGGAAGCGTGTTTACCGAATCTAAAAAAGTTTGGGATGATTGGACTATTGCGTTAGGACAATAAAACGGATCTTGCTATATGAAAAAAATCAAAAAAAACGAAATATACGACAACCTTTTCGGTTTGGCTTTGGTTATACTTTCCGTCATACATTTTATCGTGTTTTGGATATACGTTAATTTCGATGCGATTATCATGACGTTCCAAAAATTCAACGTGTACACGGGAGAATTAGAATGGTACGGACTTAATAACTATATAAGAGTTTTTAAGGAAATGGTTTTGGGCAAAAATTTAAGCATGCAACGCGCATTCTTTAACTCGTTTCAGGCGATAGGTATTAACCTGATTATTTTGCCCATAGCGATTTTCTCGGCTTATGCGTTTTATAAAAAAATGCCTTGTACAACATTCTTTTCGGTTATGTTTTATATACCGCAACTTATCTCGATAGTCGTTTTAACAATGTCTTTCAGATATATGTTCAGCGCGGATTTCGGTCCCGTTGCGTTGTTGATCGCAAAGATGAAGGGTGTTGAATCGGTTGACCTTATATCGGTCGAATCGGATTTTTTATGGCCCGTTATATGGTTGTTTTGTATTTGGTCGGGACTTGGTTCTAACGTTATAATGATGCGCGGAGCGATGAATAAAATTCCCAAAGAAATAAGCGAAAGCGCTATTTTAGAAGGTTGCGGATTCTTTCAGGAACTCATACACATCACGCTTCCTATGAGTTTGTCCACTATCGGTATTTACTTTATACAAACGATGGGCTCGGCTTCGGGGTTTCTGATGGCTCCTATGCTTCTTGCTCAAAGCGGCGGCGATAACGGAAGATTTATGACTACCGCATGGTTTATATTCGGCAATGCAAATTCTTCCAGTGCGGGAACAATTATTACAGTTACCACTATAGGCGTATTGTTTACTTTGTTAAATACTCCGTTGATTGTATTGACGAGACTTTTAGTAAAAAAACTTACGCCGGACCTCTCTTGATACAGGTGCAATATATGTTAAAATCGGTAAAAAGAAAATTTTTATTAACATTAGTTTTCTTGTTCGTTTTTTCGGCGATTTGCGTATGCGTCGTCGGAAAAACAGAGAATAAGGCTTATGCCGCAACAAATAAACGAGCTGAGTATTCGGATGAGTTTGCGGGTTCTGAATTTAATGAAAAATGGATTGCAAAAAACGCTACTTTGGAAAACGACTATTACGCGCTTGCTTTAATAGATTTCGATGCGTGGGGTGTCGGCGTAAATTTATCGAATTATCCTATCGAAAAAGGTACTACCATTACGTTTGACGCTAATTTTAAAGCAGGACAATGGATCGGATTGGCTTTTGGCTTACCGCAAAACACTTCGAGATTTTTATACGCCGAAACAGCACTTATTATGTACGCCGACAGAACTCGTCTGATGCAAAAAGACGGCACTCAATTGAATAATTCAACGATGGATAATTTTGCTACGTTACCGAAAGTTTTCGGCGAGCAAAAAACCTGTTATACTGTTAAAATCTTTATCGAAGAAAACGGAGATATCTCGATATTTTCGGGTAAAAAAGGAACGAATCTAAATTTTATCGGTAAGTTTTCATCTGTTTTTTTCGACGGTTATATGGGTTTTGGCGCAATGGGTAACACCTCAGTCGATATATATTCATTCGAATATAAAAAAGGCGCTGCGGTTGTGTATTCAGACGATTTTAAAAACAGTAAACTCGGTTATCAGAGTACCGGTATCGGCGGCAGTGATTGGTACGTTACTCATAAATACGATGTAACAAACGCTAAACTCGGCGCATTCAACTCGGTAAAAATCACGAATGACGGGTATATAAAATATTCCGTTCCCATAGAGAATAATGCGAATTCCGAAAATTTATTTGAAAGCTCTTTCGACGTTAAATTAACGGAATTGAACGAGGGTTCGTATTTCGGCGTCGGTTTAGGGCTTAATAAAGTCGGTAATTTAGACGACTCTTCGTTTATCGGCGTAGGCAGGCGTGGAGATTCGTATTTTATCGCTCACGTTAAGTACGGCAAGGTAATCGACGTTAAAGGCAATTTTACGCAAAAGGAGCTTATTTCCGATAGTGAATTTCGCAAGTTCACCGTAAACGGTAAATACGGAAAAAACGTTACGGTAAATTTTTTAGGCGATAGTTACGATATTAATAACGTCGATACAGAAGGATATTTTGCAGTCGGTTGTATAAGCGATAATAATTCTGTTACCGCGTACGTCGATAACTTTGATTTTACAAGATATTTTTATAACGATTCTTCGGCAGCCGACGTGGCGATTAATTTTAAAGGCGTAAAAGAAGAAACGTTTGACGGTGAAACGTATTACGACTACTATATAAACAAAAATAAGTTTTATATAGGCAGCAATATAACGTTGCCTAAATATAAAGAAAACGTAAACCAAAACTATCTTATTTTTTCGTCGGCAAACGAAAACTCCGCATTTATCCCCAAAGCTGTTTATAGCGACGCGATAGTTCGCTTTAACGTAAGAATGGCGAGAAATGCCGCGAACACGACAAATTACGCAAGATTCGGCGTCGGGTTCGGCTTGTCGAGTTATTATTTTTCGCCGACTTCGGGTTCGTATGTGTTTTGGCAAAATCAAAACACTCACAGCGGGAAACAAACTCCTACGTTGATGGGCGGAGTTAATATGGACGAGGTTTATCACGACGCTTCCGTCGAATATGTCGATTCTAAAAACGAATATTTGTCTTGTGAGTATGATATGTGGCAGGACACGGAAACGATTTACAATTTTATGATCGTTGCCGAAAACAATTCCGTAAAAATATATTTTAAATCGCAAAACGAAGACGAGAGCAAAATGCAAATACTCCGTGCGGAATACGTCAACGCAAACATTTACGGGGCGATAGCGATTTTCGGTAATACCGGCGCATCGTTCTATTTGTCCGACGTTTCTATAACGAATATAAGTCCGAATAGGGCTAAGGACGGTGATTTTACAGGCTATTTACTTAACGGCTCGGCTATAAATACTTCCGATAGTTTAAAAATTGCCAAAAGCGGAAATTTAGCGACGAAAGACGAATACGACAATTTTATTAGTATATTAAGATTAAAATCCGACGTCAACGGCGAACTTAAATTATCTTTTAACGGCGCGCAAATCATTTTAAGCGAAACCGGAGTGTCGGTCGGCGACAATATAACAATAGAGAAAAATTCGTTCGATTTCGGTTCGCTTGAAGCGAGATCCTATTTAAGACTGTGTGTTTACGGTAATAAATTTTATATAGGCATTCGTCACAACGGTTCGGAAAATCAGTTATATGATGACGTTTTGACAGGTGTGTTTACCGAAAAGAAACATTCTGTAATAAATATTTCTTCGGGTACGGTCGATATAGAGCTTAAAAGTGCGTATACCGTTTCAATGAATTCGAAAATAGATATTACAACCGAAAATTACGATGCAGAGGAAGAGGCAAAATACAACAAGCTAGTCATTAAACCGCATCGTGAGCAGGAATCCGCAGGTTGTAAAGGTAGCGTTTCGTCGGATTTAATGATTTATATCGTTCCGGCGATAGTTGCGATTGCATTCGTAGCGTACAGACGCAAAGAAAAGGAGTAAGGTATGAAAAAAATCACAGCAATCGTATTGTCGTTAATTTGTGCGTTTTCGGCCGCGGTTTTTCTTACGGGATGCAACGAAGAAAAGAAGTTTGCGAACATACGACAAGACAAATATTTATTCGGAGTATGTAATCTTACAAGCGATCAGCTTCCCGGTATTATCGATACCCGTGTAAATAACGAGTGGTCTGCAAATAAAATCGGTGCGCTGGGAGCAAAAAGTACTCGTCTTTGGATTTATATGGGATATCATATAAACAGGAATCCCAACAGTAACGAATTGTCTTTGATTAAAGGCAACTGCGATATACTTCACGATTATATATCGAAATTAAAATCAAACGGCGTGGAAAGATTTGTCGGAATGATTACGAGTTTCGTTACTCCTTATGAATTTAATTGTTCCGATTCGACGGCGGTTCCGTCGGTGTATGACGATTACGATATGTATATAAAGTTTTTGGACGTAATGAGCGATGCCTATACGTTGCTTGCTAAAGAATTTCCCGAAATAAATTTTTGGGAAATAGGTAACGAGCCTGATATATCGCACGGGTCTTGGTTCCATAAAAAGGGATATACGGAAAATACCGCAAACAGTTATAAATTCACTCCCGACGAGGGGGCGCATATTTCGGCGGATTTGTTATGGTATGCAAGGCGGGCAATTAGAGCCGTAAACCCCGAAGCAAAGATCGTTTGCCCGGGGCTGACCTGCTCTTCATATAACGACGAGTCTATGCAATTCTTATCATATATTTACGAGAAGATAAAGTCAGGATATTTGCCGACGGCAGAAGAATATTCCGATATGGATCCCGATAATTATTTTGATATTTTAGCATGGCATCCGTATCCGCCGGATAGCGCAAAGTTTTTAGAAGCAAATAAAAAGATGTATCAGGTGGCTATAGATAACGGCGATGAGGGTAAGCCTGTTTTCCTTACGGAATTTGGTTTTTCAGACAGAAGATTCGGCGGCGACAGTGCCGAACGCGATACCGAAGGCGTACAAAAAAACATTGCCGAATTAGCGACGGAAACGTTAAATATAATCAAAAAAGAGTTGCCGTTTATTGAAACAGCGTTTATGTTCAGGTTGTCAAATATCGCGGAGTATTATCGCCCCGGTAGCAATGAGAATTCATTCGGATTGTTTTATTCTCCGAACGACACGGAAGAATGGGCAGGAAAGCCGAAGCCGATAGCGATTGAGCTGTATAAATATTTCAACGGAGAGAACTCTGACACTTCAATCCTTTATAGATAACGGGTGAATATTATGGAGAAATTTTTATGGGGCGTATCGACTGCCGCCGCACAGGTTGAGGGTGGATACGATAAGGACGGACGTAGCTTATCGATATGGGACGTCGCTTCTTTGACGGGGCGTATTACCGACGGGCATTCGACCTTTCATACTTGCAACACGTATAACAACGTTGCCGAAGACGTTAAAATATTAAAACAATTAGGCGTGAATTCGTATAGATTCTCGCTTTCGTGGAGCAGAATTCTGCCGAAAGGTACGGGAGATATCAACGAGGCGGGCGTAAGGTATTACAACGAACTTATAGACGGATTACTGGAAAACGATATAGAACCTTTTGTTACGTTATATCATTGGGATTTGCCGCAATGTCTTATGAACAAAGGCGGTCTTTTAAACGAAGATTTTGCCGACTGGTTTGAATATTACGCTTCCGTTTGCGCGAAAGTCTTCGGCGACAGGGTCCGTTATTTTACTACGTTTAACGAACCCGAATGTATATGTGATCTTGGATATGGTAAAGGCTTGCACGCTCCGTATATAAACGGGGGAATAGAAACAGCCGTTATTGCGGCGCATAATCTCTTAAAAGCAAACTGTAAAGCCTATAAGGCTATAAAAAAATACGCGACAAGCGAAGCTAAAGTCGGATTTGTTTTGGCTTGTTCTCCTAAAATGCCTGATAAAGAAAACGACCTTGAAAGCGCAAGGACGGCAATGTTCCAAAGCAAAGGAGATAACCTTTTCAACAACATCTGGTTTACGGACGCAATACTGTTCGGGCGTTACCCCGAAAATATTCTTAACGGGTTTTCAAGAAAAGATATATACGGAATAAACGATATGACCGATATTAAAGTCGATATCGACTTTATCGGACTTAACGTATATCAGGCAGAAAGAATAACGACGCTTGAAAACGACGGATATAAAGCAGTTTTTCAGCCTTTAAACACGTTAAAATCCTCGTCGGGTAGTAATTGCGTTCCTCAATGCGTATACTACGCGGCTAAATATATGAGCGAAAGATATAACGGAATAGCCGTATATATTACAGAAAACGGAATTTCTTTACCTGATACAATCGGCTTAGGCGGTAAGGTAAACGACGACGCCCGCGAAGTGTTTTTGGTCGGACATATTAAAGAAGTCGTAAAGGCGAAAAAAGACGGGATAAACTTATGCGGTTATTTTCATTGGTCTTTGTACGATAATCTCGAATGGAATTCGGGTTTTTCCGAAAGGTTCGGCGTGGTTTATACCGATTTTAAAACTTATGAAAAGATACCCAAACAATCGTTTTATCGATATGCGGCGTTGATTGAACAATATAGAGATATTTGAAATTATAAGGCGTATATTATGCAGGAATTCGGCAAGGCAAGATGGATTTGGAACAGTGAAAATTATTTGAGCGACGAATACGTCGAATTTAAATTTCATTTAAAAAGAAACGAAAAGATAGATATTGCTAAAATAAATATTGCCGTCGACAGTAATTACAATCTTGTTATAAACGGTCAAACGGTTGCTTTCGGACAATATGCGGATTATCCGACGTATAAAGTTTACGATACGATTGACATTACGAAATTTTTAACCGGCAATGACGAGATCGTAATTTTGGTTTGGTATTACGGCATAGATACGCAAAACTATATAAAAGATAAACCAGGCGCGATTTTTGAGGTTTTTATAAACGGCGAATGCGTTGAGTACAGCGGCAGACACGTATTAAGCCGACTATCTCCTTACTATGTTCAGCATAGAAATAAAATAATTAGTTCTCAGTTAGGTTTGACTTTCGCATATCTGAACGAACCGGAAGAAAAAAATAATTTCTCGCCGAGCGTCGAAATTGAGAAAAGCATGAATCTCAATAAAAGACCTAACGATAAACTTGTTCTGAAAAACAGAGTTCCCGTCAAAACGGTTTTGTTATCGGACGGCAGTTATCTGGTCGATATGGGTAAAGAAACATGCGGCTTTATAGATATAGAGATCGAAAGCGTCTGCGTGCAAAATATTGTTATCGCTTATGGGGAATTTCTCGATAACGGGAAAGTTCGCCGACTTATAAATACAATGGATTTCAGCGTCAGGTGCAAATTAAAACGTGGCGAAAATAAATACGTTAATTATTTTCGTCGTCTTTCGGGACGATATTTACAAGTTTTTGCCGAAAAACCTATAAAAATAAATTACGTTGGGATTCGTCCCGTTGAGTACCCGGTCGTTGCCAGACCCGTATGTTTTAAAAACCGGTTACATAACCGCATATACGAAACCTGCTTAAGAACTCTTCATAATTGTATGCACGAACATTATGAAGATACTCCCTGGAGAGAACAGGCTTTATATACTATGGACTGCAGAAACGAAATGCTTTGTACTTATTTCGCATACGGCGATTATAAGTTTGCCCGATCTAATTTGGTTCTTATTTCAAAAGGGATAAGAAGCGACGGACTGCTTAGCATTTGTTATCCTGCGGGGAGAGATATACCGATACCGTCGTTCAGTCTGATATTTGCGGTTCAGGTCTACGAGTATATCAGGTATAGCGGAGATACAACCGTTTTAAGAGAAGTGAGGGGAACGCTCGATACCATAGTAAAAACCTTTATCTCGAAGATTGAGGACAACGGCTTAATCGCGGCGTTCCCGTATCCGTATTGGAATTATTACGAATGGTCTAAAGGAAGTTCCAACGGGGATCAGATTGATAGAAAAAAAGACGATTATTATCCTCATCAATACGATTTAATATTAAATTGTATGTTTCTTTGGAGTATGCAATACTATAAAAAACTATGCGCTTATGAAGGAGAAGAGTATTCTTTTGACGAAAAGGTAATGGCTGAAAGAATTCACAAGGCATTTTACGATAGAGAAAAAGGATTGTATAAAGCAAACGACAGAGAAAATACCTTTTACAGCATTCTCGGAAACAGCTTCGCCATATTAAGCGGCGTCGCCGACAAACGACTTGCCGAGCAAATGTTAAAAAGCAAAGAGATAGTACCCGTTACGTTGGCAATGAGCATATTTTTTTACGACGCGCTGCTTGCTACCGATAAAAAGTATGCAGAATTCATTATAGACGATATCGATGAGAGATATGGTCGAATGTTGCAAAAAGGAGCAACTACTTTTTGGGAGACCGAAGAAGGTGCATCGTCTCTTACGAATACGGGCAGTCTTTGTCACGGTTGGTCGGCGATGCCGATCTACTATTACTCGATTCTGAATACCGAAGAGTATTTTAACGGAGAATTATGAATATGAAAAACACTTCAAAAGTATATTGCGTTACCGATTATGGCGCAAAGTCGGATGGTACTCTTTGTACGACGGCATTTCAAAAAGCCATAGACGATTGCTTTTTAAAAGAAGGCGGCGAAGTCGTCGTACCGTCCGGTGAGTTTTTAATCGGAGGAATCAGACTGCGATCCGGCGTAACGCTTCATCTTATGGAGAACGCGATCGTCAAAGGAAGTATAGATCCGGAAGATTACTTTTCCTATCTTAACGATGCAATCGAACCGATAATACCCGAAGATAAAGAAAAAATATATTCGTCTTTGATAGCCGCAAGATCGGCTATTCCCTGCAGCAGATGGAATAATGCGATAATAAGAGCAATACGAGCCGAAAATATTTCGATTATCGGAGAAAAAGGTTCGGTGATAGACGGGCAGAATTGTTTTGATAAAGACGGAGAGGAGAATTACCGCGGTCCGCACGCTATCAATTTCTGGCTTTGCAACGATATTGTATTGAAGGGGTACACGGTAAAAGATAGCGCGAATTGGGCTCATGCGATTTTCAACAGTAAAAACATATATGCCGAAAACCTAACCGTTTTAGGCGGACACGACGGATTCGACGTGAGAACGTGCGATAACGTAACGGTGGAAAATTGCCAATTTTACACAGGAGACGATTGCCTGGCAGGGTTTGACAATATAGGCGTTCGTGTAAACAACTGCGTATTTAATTGCGCTTGCAGTTTTATGCGCTTTGGCGGAACGGATGTTTTGATTGAAAACTGTATAGGTTATTCGCCATCTATTTACGGTTTCAGGGGACATCTGTCACAAACGAAAAAAGAAAACAGAGCGCCGACTGACGAAAATTGCAGACATCAGTGTCATCACGTTTTTCAATATTATTGCGATGAAAGAGCTAAAATAAGAAAGACACCCGAGAACATAACGATCAGACATTGCAGTTTTAAAAATGCAAAAACTATCTTCGAAGCGCCTTTCGGAGCTATATGGTGTAAAAATCGGGCTTTGCAAGGAATTATGTTTGATAATTGCGTTTTTGAGGGGATTAGCGTTCCGATTAAATCAAAAGCGCCGTCAGCGGAGCCGTTGAATTTTGTAATGCGGGATTGTACGGTTATAAGCGAAGAATCCGCCGAGGAAATCATGGAGATAGAAAATAATCGGTCAATCGTGCTTAATAACGTAAAATTTTATAATTTTGTCAAGCCGTTTATTCGTTGTTCGAATATATTAAAAACCGATATTGTCGATTGCGAACCGAATATCGAAGTAAAACGGCTTGAATCGGAGGAAAAATGATACACTCTTTTTTACTTATAGGTCAATCGAATATGGCAGGGAGAGGCGAGATCGCCGAAGCGGTTCCCGTTGACGATTCGCATATTAAAATACTAAGGAACGGACGTTGGCAACCGATGTTCAGACCGATTAATCCCGACAGATCTTTTGCCGGGGTAAACCTTGCGGAAAGTTTTGCCGAGGCTTATGCAAAAAAATTTAACGTTGACGTAGGGCTGATATGTTGCGCGGATGGCGGAACGAGTCTTGATCAATGGGAAGAGGGTGGTTTATTGTACGATAATGCCGTATATCAGACGAAATTAGCCGTAAGGACATCCGCTCTTGCAGGAGTTTTATGGCATCAGGGCGAGGGGGATTGTGCGGAAGATCTTGCAAGATCATATAGGACGCGTTTTGAAAAAATTCTTTTTGCTCTTAAAAGAGATTTGAAAATTAACGACGTTCCGATTTTGATAGGCGGGCTCGGAGATTATTTTAAGGATAACGAAAGATGGCCCACTCAACGCAATTATTATATAGTAAACGAACAATTACAACAAGTGGCGAAAGAAAATGCGATGGTGGGGTACGTTTCTGCTGACGGACTAAAGCCGAAAGACGACGGCTTGCATTTTAATTCTAAGTCTCTTTATGAATTCGGATTAAGATATTTTGACGAATATTTAAATCAATACGATAAAAATAAAATATTTGAGGAACATACCGAAGAGGTTCGTTCTGTAATGGAAGCGTTATAAAACGGAGGATAAGAATATGATAAAATTATGTGCTTTTGCGGATGAGTCTTCGGCTTCGCTCGAAGGACAAATCGAGGCGTTGAAAAGGAACGGCATAGATTATTTGGAATTAAGGAGCGTTGATGGTAAAAACGTTTCTAAATTAACAGATGATGAGTGTTTTGCCATATACGATAAATTAAAGGCTGCAGATATAAAGGTTTGGTCAATCGGTTCGCCTTTGGGAAAAGTCGATATTGAGTGCGACTTCGAGGAATATAAAAAAACGGCGAAAAGAATTTGCAAAATTGCTAAAATTTTTCATACCGATAAAATTCGCATGTTCAGTTTCTTCAATGCATATAAAAAAGGCGAAAAGGTTCATAAATATCTTAAAGAATTTACGGATATTGCGAAAGATGAAAACGTTACTATGTATCACGAGAACGAAAAGGATATATATGGCGACGTTCTAAAAAGGGTTGTTGAGATTTTGGATTTTAACTCCGAATTGCACAGTGTTTACGATCCCGCAAATTATATACAAACGGGAGAATATGCGGACGACACCTTAAACGCTTTGGTTGACAGAACGGATTACTTTCATATAAAGGACGTTATACAATCTACGGGAGAGCTTGTTCCGGCGGGTTTTGGCGACGGTAAAATAGATAAACTTATTGATATGATAGGCAATAGAAACGTCGTTTTGTCCGTTGAACCGCATTTGGCTATATTTAAAGGTTTTGCTCAAATAGATAATACCGAAATGAAAAATAAATTCACTTTTTCGTCTAACGAAGAGGCTTTCGATACCGCCGTTGCTTCGCTTAAATCATTGCTAAAAAATGCGGGATATAAGGAAGAAAATAAGATTTTTATAAAGTGAGAGTTGGGTATGAATAAAATTAAATACGGGATTATAGGGGTAGGAAATCAAGGCAGCTATTATGCAAAAATGTTCGCGGACGGCAAGATTGAGAACGGCGTTCTTACCGCGCTTTGCGACAATAACGAAAATAAACTTAAAACGGCAAAGGCAAAATATGGTGGAGGTTATGAATATTTTTCCGATTATTCCGAAATGTTGAAAAGCGGCTTGATAGACGTGGCTATGGTGGAAACTCCGCATTACCAACATCCGCAAATAGTTATGGATTGTATAGAAAACGGCATAAACGTTATTTGCGATAAACCTGCGGGAGTATATACCAAACAAGTTAAGGAAATGAATACTTATGCCGAAAAACACAACGTAAAATTCGGAATGATGTTCAATCAAAGGACTAATTGCTTATACAGAAAAATGAGAGAAATCATTGCCGTCGGCGATATAGGTTCAATTCAAAGAGTTACCTGGATAATTACCGATTGGTTCAGAACGCAGTCTTATTACGATAACGGCAGTTGGCGCGCAACGTGGAAAGGCGAAGGAGGCGGAGTTTTAATAAATCAATGCCCGCATCAGATCGATCTTATTCAATGGATAGTCGGGGAGATGCCCGTAAAGGTTAGAGCGGTATGCCATTACGGGAAATGGCACAACGTCGAAGTCGAAGACGATGTTACCGCGTATTTCGAATATAAAAATGGTGCTACGGGTGTGTTTATTACCACGACGGGAGAGGCTCCCGGAACTAATCGTTTCGAGGTGTCCGGTTCCAAGGGGAAATTGCTTTGCGAGGACGGAAAGCTTATTTGGTTTAAAAACGATCGTGATTGTATCGAGGTGTGTAAAACAAGCGATAAGGGCTTCGATACGCCTGCTTGCGAGCAAGTAGTTGTCGAAACGGACGGAAAAAATCCTCAACATGCCGGAATAATAAATAATTTTACAAATTCGCTTTTAGGCATCGAAAAACAATTCGTGCAAGGCGTTGACGGTATAAACGGGGTTGAACTGATGAACGCGATAGAACTTTCCGGATGGAATAACGGAGAGGAAATTGCTTTGCCTATAGACGAAGATAGATATTTAAGCGAGTTAAACAAACACATTGCAATTTCAAAAACCAAAAAAATCGTAAAAGACGTAGTCGCTGACACTGCGAATACTTTTGGAAGCAAATAATATGAAAATTGCCGTCGTTGGATGCGGAGTGATAGGCTCCGTGCATATTCAGGTTATAAACGATTTGGGACTGCGCGTCGGGGCACTGTGCGATACGGATAAGTCTAAAACCGATAATTTCGAGTGTGAATATAAATTTACGGATTTCATTGAGATGCTTGACGAATATAATCCCGATGTCGTGCATATTTGTACGCCGCACTATTTGCACGCCGATATGATTATTGAATCTTTAATGAGAAATATAAACGTTTTATGTGAAAAACCGTTATGTATTAATTATAAAGATATCCAAAGAATTTTAGAAGTCGAAAAAAAATCGAAAGCACGGTTAGGCGTTTGTCATCAAAACAGGTTCAACAAAGAAAATATTTTTGTTAAAGATTATCTGAAAGATAAACGCGTTATTTCGGCTCACGGAGAGATGATCTGGCATAGGGACAGGGATTATTACAATAGTTCTCCGTGGAGAGGAAAAAGACAAACCGAGGGCGGCGGCGTACTTATCAATCAGGCGTTGCATACGATTGATTTGTTGCAGTGGTTTGCGGGCATGCCTGAAACGGTAAAAAGTTCTTTATCGAATATTACACTCAAAGGAGAAATAGAAGTCGAAGATACTGCAAATCTTATTTGCTGCGGCGGTGCGAATTTTACTTTGTCTGCAACGAACGGTTCGAATTGTACGTTTCCGGTAAATATTACGATAAAAACGGAGAATGAAAATATTTTCATATCAAACGGCAAGGTTTTAATCAACGATAAATTAACCGTTTTTGATAACGATAAAGGGTATGGAAAAAAATGTTATGGCGGTGGACATTTTAGCCTTATAGAAGCTTTTTATGATTGTGTAAGTAAAAAGATTAAATTCCCTATAGATGGAGAAGAAGCGTCTAAAGTCGTAAAAATTATTTTGAAAGCATACGAAAACTCAGAATGGTCGGTTTAATCGAGGCTTCTGAGTTTTTATAAAACTATATAGATGAATTTTCATTTGCCGGAGCGTTGACTAAAAGGAAAACCTTGTATAACGGAATAGTCAACATATCGTTTTCCGCTAAGATTTTATCGTTGTTTTCAACTATAAATTCAAACATGTTTGTTTACGCATATTTTCTTTAAGTCAATTTATAGCAAATCATTGTTTAACGGGAAAAGACAAAAATCCCAAGATGCGCCATCGGTATTCTGACGGTATATTTTTTCGGCTTTATATGAAATATTTATGGCAAAATGCCATAAATAAGATATTTAACGTTGTAAAAGTGACAAAGGGTAGTTTATAGAAAAAGATAATCCGATTTATGATTTCTGGGAAGAAAGACGGCAATATTTTTGTCGAAAAACAATTTGTGAGAACAGGGGGTTGTGTATGCGTAACGGTTATAGCGAGGAACGTATTTGGCTTGCCAAATACCGACTTAATAAGTCGCCTCGTTAGGGAAAAGATTTCCCTAAGACCCTTTTGAAAATAACGAACGAAAAAACATAAAATCAGTTTACAAAACGGAGAATTTTTCAGTAATATAA
The DNA here is from genome assembly GCA_958421945.1 of uncultured Eubacteriales bacterium. GTDB lineage: Bacteria > Bacillota > Clostridia > Christensenellales > Borkfalkiaceae > UBA1259. The sequence goes on from CATZMZ010000002.1 coordinate 164,506, forward strand.
TAAAAAGCAATTAAATAGAATGATTGACCATCATAGGACAAAAAAGTTGTCAGATACGGTTAAAGTCGTTGAAGCGTAAAGGTTTCGGCGGCTTTTTTATACCCAAAATCAAGACGAGGAGAAGTAGAAATGAATTATTACAATTTTTATCGCCCGCCGTAAAACGGAATTTATGTAACTAATTAAAAAACTACGGGAGGAAGAGTTATGGTAAAAAGGACAAGACCGTTCGCGTATACCTTTCGGGTAAGCGAACAAGAGGAAAATTTAATCGACGGAAAAGTAGCAAAGAGCGGGCTTACGATGCGGGAATTTATTTTACGCTCTATCACGAACAAACCGATAATCGTAATAGAGCGAATCGGCGAAATACTTACGGAATTGAAGCGGCATGGAAACAATCTGAATCAGACTGTGAGGAACAATTATTACGGATTAAATATAGAGCGCGAAATAAAAAGTTGTATCGCCGACCTGAAGGAATTATACCGTAAAATTTCCGTTGCCGCAGGCGGTGCGTGATGCCTCTTTTCAAATGCAGCGCAAGTAAGGCAAAACCGAAAAACGGGATAAGGTATATCACCGATCCGCAGAAGGCAGCAATCGTGTCGGCGAAAAATTTATTTGAGGACGAAGATTACGCAAAACAGTTTGAAGAAACGGCGAAAAGGTTCGGTAAGGGCGAGAAGTTCGACGAAAGGAAATACTATCATTTCAAATTGTCTTGCGCACGGAAAGATAACGTAACGCCGCGCCAGGCGCACGACTTTGCCGAAGAAGTTGCGGAAGCATTTTTTAAGAATTACGAATGCGTGATCGCAACGCACGCGGATACCGAAACGGTACACAGCCATATTATCGTAAACGCGGTTGATCCGATTACGGGGAAAAAGTTGCAATTCAGTAAAGCGGAATACGCCGCGATGAAAGACGAAGTAAATGCAATCGGCAGAAAATACGGCTTTACGGAAACGGAATTCCGAAAGAGGGGCAAAAACAGTAGAACGGCGGCAGAAAAGAAAATCATATTAAAAGGCGGAACGAGTTGGAAAGAAGAATTGCGCGAAGTAATTGCCGAAGGAATCAAAAGTTCAAAAACGCCGGAAGAATTCAAAGAATACTTGGATAAGTGCTACGGCGTAAAAATTACGCGGGACGGCAAGGATTATTCCTACCTGCACCCCGAAAAACAAAAACCGATCCGAGGGGAGCGGCTCGGAACAAATTATACAAAAAGCGAGGTGTTTAGAAAAATTGGAGAACAGAATAACGGGGTTAAGTCCGGAGCGTATACCGGACGAAGAAGTGGATTTGTCGGAAAATATACCGGCATCGGAACTGTGCGAAGAAGTAAAGCGGCTTACGGCGGAAACGCGGGAAGCGTTATTAGAGCAAGCCTTGGCGGTATCGAACGAGAAATGCAACGGCTTAATTTTGCAGCTGAATGCGCGGGTAACGGACTTGACGCGGCAAGTGAGGAGCGTAAAATGGATGAACGAAGAGCTCGCATCGAGTTTGAAAGACGACGCAGAGAAGCTGACGAAAGAGATAAAAGAAGAAAATCGGAACATGCTTGCGAGCATGCGGATAACGCTTCAAAGGATCACGGAAACGGTAACGAAGATACAGGAAATAGTAAATACAACTATGGCAAAGGCGACTGACGAAGCGGGCGAACTATTAAAGGAAAAAGTTACCGAAGCAGCGGACAGTGCGGCGTAAACTCTCGACGAGCATGCTAAAGAGATGAAAAAGAAAGTGAAAGCCCTTGAAAAAGAAGTAGAGAGCGCGAAAGACAATATACGATTCGAGCGCGGTTTCCGTAAATTATTTTTCTGGCTTACGCCTGCATTATTGCTGGCACAGAGTATAATGACGGCAATGTTATTGCTCAGATAAAAAATATTTAAATTATAAATCCGACGGCCGAAAGTGATGTTGCTTTCAAGCCGCCGGAGCCTGCGCTTAAAAAGACAATACGGCGAAAATTGGCCGGGGATGATATTGTGAAAGAAGTAATAATCGAAAAGCGTAAAGGCGAAACGGAAAAAAGTTTTTAAAACATAAAGGAGAAGAAACGAAAACAGACAACAAATAACGAATTCAGCGAGGAAACGTGGGGAGAAGCAAAAGGCAAACGGACGATAAGTCCTATTTATCCGCACCGAAAACGAGTGCGGAAACAAGCATAAAGGGGAAAAATTACATAGTGGAAAGTTATTATATCGGGAGGAAAAACATGCACGATACGCTGATATGCATAGCGGAAAACGAAGCGTATGAAGAAATGCGGCAGAACAGAAAGAACAACGGGGTGTACGGGGCATGAACAGCTTGAAGTATTTTTATAAATGTGGTAAAATAAAGGCAAGTGAAAAAATCGCTTCGGTTCGGGAGGTAAAACATGGAGCCTAAGCAGTATAAAAATTACATAGCAGGCATTTATTTGAGATTAAGCCGCGACGACGAACGCGCGGGAGAATCACTTTCAATCGAGAATCAGAAAATCCTCGTAACGAAATACGTAAAAGAAAAAGGCTGGGAGATAAAAGACATATATGTCGACGACGGCTATTCGGGTACGAATTTCGAGCGTCCAGGAGTGAAACGCTTACTCGACGACGCGAAAGCGGGAGAAATCAATACGATCGTAGTAAAGGATTTGTCTCGTTTCGGCAGAAATTATATTCTCGTCGGACAGTATATCGATTATGTTTTTCCGTCGTTCGGGATAAGATTTATCGCGATAGAAGACATAATCGACACTGCGAGCAAAGATACGTCGGCAATGGATATGATGCCGATTATGAACGTTTTTAACGAGTGGCATTCGGCGAATACGAGCAAAAAAATCCGTGCGGTAAAATATTCATGCGCGCAAGCAGGGAAATATCTTGCTTCGAAAGCGCCTTACGGTTATGTGAGAAAAGACGATAAAAACCATACGCCGATTATAGACGAAGAAGCGGCGCAGGTTGTAAGACGAATTTTTGAACGGCGAGCCAAAGGCGAAAGTGCGTATCGGATTGCTCTGGATTTGCAGGCGGACGGGATTTCATCTCCTGCCGTGTATGCCGAGCGCAAGTTCGGGAAAAAGGTTACGGGCGATGGACATAATTTTTGGTCACCCGCGGCTGTCAGAAGTATATTGGCGCAGCAACTTTACGTCGGAGATTTGGTTCAGCAGAGAGTGAAGCATATTTCTTACAAAAATAAGAAGGTCGTAAAAGTCCCTAAGGAAGAGCAAGTCATTATTCCGAATAATCACGAGCCGATTATAAGCCGCGAACTGTGGAATAAGGTAAAAGAACTCGAAGCGACGGCGAGTACGGGTAAGATAACGAAAGAGCGGGTAACGCCCGCGCTTTCGGGAATTATGCGATGTTCAACGTGCGGCGCAACGATGGAATACCATAGAACGACAGGCGGCAGACATAAAAAACCTATCGTTACTTATGAATGCGGATTGCGGAATCGGTACGGCGCGGATAAATGCACGAAGCATTATATCAACGGGGACGTGATTCATAAAATCATACTCGACGATATACGAGCGAAAGCGAAAATCGTAGCCGAGGACGAAGAGGGTATTCGTAAAAGATTTATCAGGCGAAACGCGATGCTTGCCGAACAGTCGGATAAAGAAACGGCAAAGGCAATAAAGACGAAAAGAGCGAGAATCGCCGCGCTGGACGATCTGATGAGCAAGGCATACGAAGATAAACTTTTAGGGAAGATGCCCGAAGAACTTTGTCTGAAATTTATCGACCGCTACCTTGCCGAGCAGGAGAATTTGTGGAAGGAAGTTTCCGGACTCGAAGCGGAACTGAGAAACGCAAAAGACATGCGGGAAAATATCGACGAATTTATGAGCCGCATTAAGAAGTATCTTGACGTAACGGTAATAACGCGCGAAATGATGCTGGAATTGTTCGACAAAATCATCATCGGTGAGAAAGAGCCGCCGAACGGCGCGCCGCGGCTGATACAGCTTGTTTACAAAGTCGATATTGACTCGGTTTTATAACAAAACAACAAAATACGCTCCACGTAATTACTGTGTACCCCATAAAGTACTTACGCGGACGAAGGGATTACGGGAACGCAAGCGAAAAAGCGACCTGCATTTTTAAGGATGATACAAGACGCTAAACAAAAGAAGTTTGATTTAATCGTAACGAGAGAAGTATGTCGTTTTGCAAGAAACACGGTTGATACGCTCGTAGTTACGAGAGAATTAAAAGAGTACGGCATTGAAGTCTATTTCGTAGAAGACAACATTTGGACGATGGACGGAGACGGCGAACTTAGGCTTACGATTATGGCAACGCTTGCGCAAGAAGAAAGTCGAAAAATTTCAGAGCGTGTGCGCGCGGGGCAAAAAATCAGTAGAGACAAGGGCGTTTTGTATGGAAGTGGTAATATTCTTGGTTATGATAGGGACAAGGCAAAAGGAACTTACGTAATCAATGAAGAACAAGCCGAAACGGTGCGTATGATTTACGATATGTATTCGGCAGGTAAAGGGATATCTCAAATTCGTGATGAGATGATACGACGTAAAAGAAAAGATAGTTCGGGGTTAGTTAGATGGGAGAACGCGAAAGTATCACGAGTACTACATAACTCAACCTATAAAGGCTATCCTGCCTACTTAAAATCACGAAGAAATAATTTCCTTGACCAAAAAATTATTTTAAACCGTGACGAAGATACCTATCTTTACGTAAAAGGCGATTTTGAGCCGATTATATCCGAAGAGCAATGGGATAGATGCAAGCAGATAAGAGAGCAACGTACAAGGTATAGTAAATTCCGTACGGAAAACGGGGAAGTTCTTCACAAAACGGGCATTCACGAAAGTAGCGACGTTTGGACGAAGAAATTAAAATGTAGATGCGGTTATAAAATGCGCAAAAACAAATGGCGCAAGAATAAAAACGGCGAAGTCATCTATGGATATAAATGCTATAACCAACTTAACTATGGTTCTAAGGATGTTAGAATGGAAGCAGGGATTGACGATTCAAAAAGTTGTAATCTTAGAGAAATATGCGATTGGAAACTTGAAATGATGGCAAGACGCATTTTTTCGGGTTTATGGGGAAACAAGAAAGATATTCTGAACAAAGTGTCGTCGTTATATCAGGTAGGCATGTTTATGGAATATCGCGAAGCCGAAACGGTGAAAGACCGGGTAACGGAACAACTTGTCAAGTTAGATGAAAAACTGAAAAAACTTACCCGTATGCGGCTGGAGGACGAAATAACGCGGGAATCGTATTTCGAGTTCAAAAGCGAGATAGAGAAAGAAAAACTCGATTTGCTGAGCAAACGGCGGGTGCTGGATGCGGGAATGGTGCCGAACGGAAATCCGGAAGATCCAGCGAAAAAGGTGGAAGATTTTTTGCTGGCGAAAATGGATTTTACCGACCATCGTATCGACAGAGACGTAATCGGTCAGTTCGTCGGCACGATTGTTCCTGTTACGGAAACGTGTTTCAACTGGTATATGAATTTCGACCTTGCAGACAAACCCGACGATATGAAAAGACTCGTGTGGGAGTTTACGATAGATTATAAAGAAGCGAAATCTTACCGGAAAGAGCGAGACGGAATGCTCAGGCAAAATCAATGGCACGACCTGACGGTAAGAGTGTTTATGTAACTTTACCGACAGACAGAAAAACGCCGTCCTTTGCTTTTGCGGAGGACGGCGTTTTTTAATGCTTTCAGACTAATAAAAAAATTTCGGGTTTGATATCCCGATTTTATTCCCTTTTAGAAGAAACGAATATCGGATTTTATTCCTTTTTGCAACAAATAAATATCCGATTTTATTCCTTCTATATACGTAGAGGAACTCTTTTTTGAATAATCAAGATTAGTCTAATCTTGATTTGACAAAATTATTACAACAAGACAATAAGAGATTGACAATAGATCTGAAGAACCAAAACGAATGGGATTATCAGAAAATAATCCGTCATCTACCAATTATTTTTATTAGATTTGCATAAAAAATGCAGAAACGGCAAAAATATTTGCGTAATGAGGCGGTTTTGGTTGACTTTTTGGAGTTTAAAAAATATAATATAATCAAGAGGTATCGTTATGATCATTGATTTTAAATTTAAGAACTATATGTCGTTTGCCGACGAATGTGATTTTACAATGCTTGCAAACAAAGATAAATCGCATGAGGAAAATCTGATAGTTGAGAAAAAAGACAGGATTTCGAAAACAAGAATGATTTACGGGGCAAATGCTTCGGGTAAATCGTCCTTTATCAATGCGATGCTTTTTGTCGTTTCGTTTATTGCCAACTCAAACGCTTTACTCGAAAAAAGACCTATACCTGTAAGTCCGTTTAAGTTTTGCGACGACTGTTTTAATAAGCCGTCGGAATTTTCCGTTACATTTATTAAGGATGGATTAAAGTACGCTTATCGTTTTAGTTGTACGAGAGAAAAGGTAATCGATGAACGCTTGGATATTTATTATTCGGCGAAGCCTACAATGATTTTCAACAGAACGAATACAAATAATTACGACTTTAATAAAGATGGAAAGCTTTTGAATGTATTGAAAGACAGAAATCTGGAAAACAAGTTGTTTTTGGTTACCTCGGCATCGTGGAATTATGAAAAAACTAAACCGGCAGTGGATTATTTTCTGAATACCATAATGGTCGCATTGGATATAGAGCCGCTTTGGAAAGCAAATCTGGATAGAATTTATGCCAATAATGAAGTCAATGAATATAAAGCATTTTGTTTGAAAATGTTGAATAGTGCGGATATAAGTATAAGCGATTTCAGCGTGGATTCAAAAAAGATTAAAGATGTCGGTAAAAACATAGACACTATCAAGGAATTTCTTCGTATAGCAACCAAAGGGAATGAAGAAGCGATAGCGCATCTTGAAAATTCAAACGTATACGATTTTATGACGTATCATGACGTTATGAGTGATAAGGGGGCCAGAAGATATGCTTTGAATATAAACGAAGAATCTGTCGGCACAACAAAGATGTTTATGTATTCTCCGTTACTGTACTATGTGTTTAAAGAAGGTAAAGTTTTATTTGTGGATGAACTTGATAAAAGTTTTCATCCGTTGATGGTAGAATATCTTGTAAAGATGTTTCTGGACAAAAACATCAATACGAATAATGCTCAGCTTATTGCAAATACGCATGACACGAATCTGCTTGACTTAAATATTTTCAGGAGAGACGATATCTGGTTTACGGAAAGGGATTATGAAAGCGGTAAAACGGAAATGTATCCGTTATCCGATTTTTCGCCGAGAACATCCGAAAACATTGAAAAGGCGTATCTTCTGGGAAGATTCGGTGCTATTCCTTTCATTAAGGGGGTATAGTATGACTCAGCGCGCGAAATATAAGAGAGACCGAAAACCTCTTATTTTTATTGTTTGTGAAGGGCGTAATAAGACTGAAAGAACGTATTTCGGGCATTTCAATACCAGAAAAGCACCTTTCAATTTACATATAGTGAACAGTGAGGCTACAGATATAGCCAGCATGGCGAAAAAAGCCGCAGATATATTTATCGATAATCAACTGGCTCTTGAATTGGGAGATAAGGTGTATTGCCTGGTAGATTTAGATTTGGAACAATGTAAATATGAGAAATACGCCAAAGCCAAAAAGAAATATAAAAACATAGAAATTATTCCGTCTAATCCATGCTTTGAAATCTGGCTTTTATATTATTTTACAGAAGCGCCCAAAGTGGTTCATTCATCTCAACGCGTTAAAGAAGAAATGGTAAAGAAATTACCGGGGTATACGGAAAGTATGGATGTTGTGGATGTTGCAAATCTGTATGACAAACATTGGATTGCAATCAAAAATTCGGAAACAAAAAATAGCAGGTATGCCGAGGAACCTAATTTACTTTCAAAAAATCCGTATACAGAGGTGGTGACCGTTGTCAAGGAATTGTTAAAGAGGCTGAAGGAATCGTAAAAAGCCGCATTTAATTGTTCTTTATTTTAGTTTTATTATTAGCGGTTATTGGCGAAAAATTCAGAAAAAATACGGAAAAACGGCGCAGGAAAAACGCAGAAAAAATATTGCATACAGTCGGGCGATAATATATATCCCGAAGACGGGCGATTTTCGATTGCAGACAGTAATGTTACCTATCGGTTGCAAATAAAAGCTTTTGCACAGGCTAATATCCGTAATCCTAGGGGCTAAATTTTGGATTAAAATTTAGTAAAAACACCATATCTTGTGTTTATGAGCCTGCATCGAGAAGATGCAGGCTCAATTTTTACGTTTTTTAGGCAAAAAATAAGCCGAAAAATGGTCAAAAAAAGTTTTATTCCACTTAAGTTGAACATTTTACTTTTGTTTTTTGTGTGGTACAATATACATAAATAAGATTTCAAGCAAAAAAGGGTAGAAAAAGGCAAAATGACCAATTATAGAGCTATTTTACAGTATCAATATTCGGGAAACACGACGACGCAAATCGCTAAGCTTTGCGAATGTTCGCGTACAACCGTTTTGAAAACGATCAAAAGAGCGAAAGAATGTGCTATTGATGAGCCTGCCTTTGAATTACTGTCGGATATTCAGTTGCTTGAAAAGCTTTATCCCAAGCGCGTGCATAGAAACGGCTACGAAGAGCCCGATTTCATTGCGCTCGAAAAGGATAAAAAGAAGAGAGGGCTTACGGTTTTCGTAATGTGGCGTAGATATTATAAAAGAACGTTAGCCGCAGGCAAAAAACCTTACGGAAAATCGCAATTTTTCAAGTTGTTTAAGCGGTACGACACGGGTTCTTATCGATTTGAGTTTCAATATACGGAAACGATGAAAAAAGTGAGCGCGTTAATTTCCGATTACGTTTGTATTCCCTCGAGGCTTGGCGAGGGCGTTAAGCGTGCAGCGAAAGAGAAATTCCATTTATGGTGCAAAAAAATGCGCTTAGACCCGCAGAAGATATAGCGAGAGAATAACTGATAAGAATCAAAGTAGGATTTGATGGATAAATAAGAATTTAGTAGTTTATAAAAAATAGTAATTTGAAAGCGAGTTGAAATAGATGTATCATCCAAGATTAAAAGGTAAGCACTATGATATGGGAAAACATTATGGTGATTTATTGTATAAAACAGGTGAAGATTTATCATCAGTAATTAAATTATCTGATAAACAAAAATCCTTTGGGCAAAAATGTTTACCTATATATGAAAAATATATGAGTGAAATAATGATGGAAGTACGAGGATTAGCTGAAGGCTTACATCAAAAATATGAGGATTTAGCTTGTTGGTTATTTAATATATATTGTAATGAAGAAGAACATGGCTGTACAGTTTTTGCAGTTAAAAGTAAAGATAAAGTATATTTAGCAAGAAATATGGATATGTTTCCAGAATATAAAAAAACAAGTGAAAGTGTTTTATATAGAGTGGAAGGGGAAAACACATTTCTAGCACATTCAACTGCAATGATTTTATTAGAAGATGGAATAAATGAACATGGATTAAGTATTGCTTTAACATTTCTTCTATCAAAGAAGATAAAACCGGGTATTAATGGAGGCTTTATTGTAAGAAAAGTATTAGAAGAATGTAAAACAACAGATGAAGCAATAGAGTTAATTAAAACAATTCCTATTTCATCATCTCATAATCTAGTAATTGCAGATAAAAATGGAAAAATGGCAGTTGTTGAGTGTACAAGCGAAGACATAAATGTTAGATATAGCGATGATTATGTAATAGCTACAAATCATTTTATATCAAATAATATGATTAAATATAATAATAAAGAAGATAATTGGTATTATACAAATGACAGATATAATACAATAGATAATTATTTGAAAAATAATGCTACTATTGATTTTAATAAATGCAAGGAACTTATTTCAGGGAAATATGGATTTATATGTCAATTTGAAAAGAAACTTCATTTTGATACAATATGGTCTGCTGTATATGATTTGAATACGTTATATAATGAAATCTGTGAAGGTAATCCTAATAAATCTAAATATAAATTTGATAATAGATTAGAATGGGGATTAAAACAAAATAATAAATAGTAATTTACAGAGTTGATGAAACACAAAGGGAGACGGAAAAATATGATTGAACAAATTTTTAAATTAACACAAGGAAATGAAAATACAGTTGAAAAGGTAATTGTTGATGAAAATATACACTATATGCATATGATCTTGAATAAGGGTGAATGTCTGCCAGAGCATTTTTCAAATGCAAAAAATGTGTATATTACAGTTGTTCGCGGAACATTATCAGCGACTTTGAATGAACAGGAAACACATGAATATCAGGCAGGAACAGTATTAAAAGTTCCATTCCATACAAAAATGAACTTAAAAAATGTTTCTGAAGAAACGCTGGAGTTTATTGTTGTTAAAGCACCGGCGCCAAACTGTTAAATTCCAATTTGACGAGGTAATTATGGCAAGCAGTAAAGAATATTTAGAGTTTGTATTGGAACAATGTAGCAGTCTATCTGCTCGTGCTATGATGGGCGAATATGTGCTATATTACGGTGGTAAGGTTGTTGGTGGCATCTACGATAACCGCTTACTTATAAAGCTTACGAAATCGGCAGTTGCATTGCTGCCAAACGCACCAAGAGAACTGCCATACAAAGGGGCAAAAGAGATGCTTCTTGTAGAAGATATAGAGGATAAAGAACTTTTGAAAAAACTGTTTGAAACTATGTACGAGGAACTCCCCGAACCGAAGAAAAAGAAATAAACAAATTACAATTTATGAAGAAATATATTGCAAACATCATTACAGGGAGTAGAGTTGCGTTTAGTTTGCTACTTCTATTCATTTCTCTATCATCGGTATGGTTTTACATACTCTATCTTTTTTGCGGACTTTCCGATATGATTGACGGAGCGATAGCGAGAAAAACGGGAACGGTTAGAAAATTTGGAGCAAAACTTGATACGATTGCTGACTTTATTTTTATGACAGTATAGAATAGTGGATATAGAAATTTCAATAGACGAATTATCGAAATTAGATAACGAAGAATTGAAGAATATTATCTTTCCAGAATATATGAAGAAAGGAGAAGGTTTTCTGATTCCTGACTTTAAGTGGAAAGAATTTCAAATGCGAAAACATCAATCTTCACTTTGGCTGTGTTGGCGAAGATATTGTAAGCGATCGGCAAAGTAAGGTCTTAAAGCGTATAGTTGGACAAGTGTTGTTTTCTTCTATGGTCAATTTCGTAAGCCGTGTTCTGATGAAGATGATCCGAAAGACAAAGTGAGAAACAAGTTGAAACACTACAATTTGATGTTGTCGTATTGCAATCCAAACGGCGAGCAATTTCAAAAGTTAAAGAAAGAGTGGCTTAAATCACTACACCTTGACGAAAGCAAATAAAAAATCTTAAAATCATTTGATACTCGTCCGTGGGAAACGCGTTTGAAACGGTATTCTCAATAATTAACTTTTTCTCGCAAATGATTTACAAGTTTATTATATCATACAAATACGGCGATTTCAACAGATTTCACGCGGTTCACGTGTTTTTCGGCAAAATGCCGTAAATCTAACAAAGGCGGGACGGGAAAAGCGTTTTTAAGTTGACAGCCGATAAGAAAAGTTATATAATAAATTAATATGTCGTGCGTATTTCGTCGGGATTTAACAAAACTTGCTGCGAAAAACCAAAGCCGAGCTTACGGGTTACGTCAAGGCGGTTACCGCGGATTGCCGCGCGGCTGAAAAGTCAATATTATTTACCGAACGCAAAAGGATAGGTCGAAAATGACGGAAGGGAAAATTAAAGAACTGTTGAAGGAATTTCAAATCGAGGGAGACGCCGTGTCGGCGGAACGCTTCGGCGAGGGGCATATTAACGAAACGTATCTCGTGAAAACCGATTTAAACGGAAACGAGAAAAAATATATATTTCAGAAGATAAATTCTACTCTTTTCCCCGACGCGAGCGAGCTTATGCATAATATAGAGCTTGTTACCGAATTTAACAGAAAGAAAATCGCGGAGCGCGGCGGCGACCCCGACAGGGAAAGCTTAACGCTTATTTACACGGCGGACGGAAAGCCGTATTTAAAAGCGGATAGCGGAAATTACAGAATTTATAAATACATTGACGGCGTGGCTTATCAGGTCGTGGAAAAACCCGAGCATTTTTATCAAAGCGCGGTGGCGTTCGGCAATTTTGCTAATCTTCTTGCCGAATTCGACGCGAAAAGCCTTTACGAGGTGCTTCCGAATTTCCACAATACGGTAAAAAGATTTAAGGATTTCAAGGCTTCGCTTGAAAAGAACGCTTCGGGTCGGGCGGAAAGCGTGAAAAAGGAGATCGATTTCGTTCTCGCGCGCGAAGGGTATTGCGACAGAATAACCAAACTTTTAGACAGCGGCAAAATGCCCACCAAGGTTACGCATAACGACACCAAGCTTAACAACGTTATGTTTGATAAGAACACGGGCAAGTACCTTGCGGTTATCGACCTTGACACCATTATGCCCGGCAGCATTTGCTACGATTTCGGCGACAGCATACGATTCGGGTGTAACCCCTGCGCGGAGGACGAGCGCGATTTAAGCAAGGTTAATTTCGATATCAACCTGTTCGAGCAGTACGCGAAGGGTTATTTGTCCGCATTGGGCGACAGCGCGACGCAAATCGAACGCGACAACCTTGCGTTTTCGTCGATTTTAATGACTTACGAGTGCGGCATGCGTTTCCTTGCCGACCATATTGACGGCGACGTGTATTTCCATATTACGCGCGAAAATCAGAACCTCGACAGAGCAAGAACGCAGTTTAAGCTTATTGCCGATATGGAAAGACTTTTGCCTGAAATGAACGAAATCGTTAAAAAATATTGACAGAACGGCTGAAATTTTTGACTAATCGGGCGGCAAGTTGCTCCGAAAACTGTTAAAAGTTATTGAAAAATCATATAAAAACATAAAAAGCGGCGTTCCGAGGTTTTCCCCTCGGAACGCCGCGCTTTAAAATCTCGTTAATCGCGTTGCCGTAAAAATAATAATCAAAGCGTAATTTTTTCCTGTCCGCCCATAAACGGTCTTAACACCGCCGGAATGGTAACCGAGCCGTCCTCGTTCTGGAACTGTTCGATAATCGCGGGGAACACGCGCGACGTGGCTAAGCCCGAGCCGTTAAGCGTGTGTACGAAACGCGTTTTTCCGTTCTCGTCGCGGTATTTTGTGTTGTTTCTTCTCGCCTGATAATCTCTCGCGTTGGATACCGAGCTGACTTCTTTATAAATGCCCATTGACGGAATCCAAACCTCGATATCGTAAGTTCTCGCCATAGAAGCGGAGCAGTCGCCCGCGGCAAGCTTGCTTATGCGGAAATGAAGTCCTAATTTTTCCATTAAAGAAGCCGCTTTGCCGACAAGTTCTTCAAACGCCGCGTCGCTTCCTTCCTGCGTAGTGTATTGTACCATTTCCACCTTGTTAAACTGATGTCCGCGAATCATTCCGCGTTCCTCGGCGCGATAAGAGCCCGCTTCTTTTCTGAAACAGGGGGTGTAGGCGAAAAGCTTTAAGGGGAGTTTGGTTCTGTCGAGAATTTCGCCCGAATAAAGGTTGACAAGCGCCGTTTCCGCCGTGGGAAGCATAAAGCGGTTTTTCTGCCTGTCCTCGTCCACGTCAAGCCAGTAAACCTCGTCGGAAAATTTCGGAAACTGTCCCGCGCCGAAACCGCAATTATATCCGAGTTGAAGCGGGGGAAGAATAAATTCGTATCCGTCTTTAATATGTTCGGAAATAAAGAAATTCAAAAGCGCCCATTCGAGCCGCGCGCCCTCGCCGCGATAAACCCAGAATCCGCCGCCGGAAAGCTTAACGCCGCGCTGATAATCGATTATGCCGAGCTTGTTGCAAATGTCGACGTGGTTTTGCGGCGCAAAGCCGAATTCGGGCTTAACGCCCACTACCTTAATTACCTCGTTGTTTTCCTTTTCTCCCGCTTTAAGGTCCTCGTCGGGGACGTTGGGGATAACGCAAAGCATATCGAAAACGCCCTGTTCGAGAGTTTTTGCCTCCGCGTCGCCCGCGGAAATTTTCTCGCCGAGCGCGCGCATTTCGGCAAAGATGCCGTCAACGGGTTTACCCTCTTTTTTAAGCTTGGGAATTTCCGCCGAAACTCTGTTGCGTTCGGCTTTTAACCCTTCCACCTCGGAAATAACCTTTCTTCTTTTCTCGTCGAGCGCAAGAATCGCGTCGAAATCCGCGTCGTAACCCTTTTTAAGTAACAACGCCTTTATATGTTCCTTGTTTTCCTGAATCTTTTTTAAGTCTAACATAACCGACTCCGTAACCGTTAATAACAATGTATATATTATAGCGACATTTTCAGAGAAAATCAAGCAAACGGGTTTACTTGCTCCCAAAATATTTGTATCCGCGCCGTAATTCCTTATCGCCCGTGCAAAATTTGCCGTCTTTTAGCCGTTTTAACCCGTGTAAAGAACGATACATCGCGATTATTAACCCGTTATAAAACGACAAAAACTCTTTTCGCGGATATATTAACCGTTTTAGATCAGTCTGCGAACGATTCGAAAACCGCCTCCGTAATAGCTTTTGTCCGCCCCCGTATGGCAGACTGACAGCCTGCGGACGGTTTTTGACGCGCCCGTTCTGAAAAAAATTATCAAAATTATTACAATTACGCTTAATCCGTTTGCTAAAACTCGAAAACAATGTTAAAATATTTCAAAAGGTGTTTTTATGAAGGATAGATTGTTCCATATTAAAGAGTTCATTGATAAAAACGGAAAAGTAACCGTTCACGAACTTGAATGTGCGTTCCGCGGCGTTTCTTCCATGACGCTTCGTCGCGACCTTATTCGCCTAGAAGAACAAAATGCCGTTCTTCGCGTTCCGGGCGGCGCAGTTTCTATGGATTCCGTCGTCCGCGCCAAAGAAGCGGACGTTTCCAAGCGCATAAACTATAACGCGACCGAAAAACTTGAAATCGCCGAAAAAGCCGTCGCTTTGGTCGAGCCGAAAAGCTGCGTTTTTATCGACGGCGGATCTACCACCACTTATTTCGCGCGCGCTCTGCCCGACGATAACTTTTATATTCTCACTAACGCGCTTATCATCGCGGAAACGATTTTAAGAAAGGATAAACCCACGGTCGCGCTTCTCGGCGGAGATTTGAAAAAGAACAATTTTATCACCGTCGGCAAAACCTGTCAGGATTTTATTGATAACGTTAATATTCAAACGGCTGTTATGACCGCCACGGGGTATATTCGCGATTCGGGCGATTTTACCTGCGGCAGTCAGTCGGAAGCCGAGGTTAAGCGCAGGGTAATCGAAAAAGCGGATTACGTGATAATGCTTTTGGACAGCTCCAAGGTGAACAAAAAAACCCCTTACACCTTTGCGCGTTTAACCGACGTAAATTGTATGGTGGTTGATAAAAACTTTTCAAGGGAGTTGAAAGCGGGGATAGAGGGGCAAGGCATAAAAGTTGTTTGAAGCCGCATAACGGCGCCTGTTGCCGCTACGTTCTTCCTTGCGCTCGGTTGTGTACGCCTTTGTACACGCCCGACCCTTGTCATTCTGACCCGACTGTACTGACGGGCAACGTTTTTACGTCATTGCGAGGAGCGAAGCGACGTGGCAATCTCCGCGGCAGCGAAAAAATTTCTAACCTTAGTAAAATACCCTTAAAGAATAGAGGGATTAAAGGGGATTAAATTTCCCCCCTTGTTATAACCGCTTATAAAAGGCGGCGCGGCAATCGGGCTTTACCTTTAACACTTTCCATAAAAGGAAAATAATATTATGTTTTTTAAGAATTTAAGAAAGGATATAAACGCGGCGAAAGCCAACGACCCCGCGGCGAGGAATAAGTTTGAGATTTTTCTTACTTATTCGGGCGTTAAAGCTCTTTCCTGGCATAGATGGGCGCATTTCCTTTATAAAATCAAGCTTAAACTTTTAGCGAGAATGACAAGTCAGTTCGCTAAATTTTTAACGGGCATAGAAATTCACCCCGCGGCGAAAATAGCGGGCGGCGTTTTCATCGACCACGGTACGGGCGTCGTTATCGGCGAAACCGCGGAAATCGAAGAGGGCGTCGTTATCTATCAGGGCGTTACGCTCGGCGGAACGGGTAAGGAAAAGGGCAAACGCCACCCCACGGTTAAAAGAGGCGCGATGATTAGCGCGGGCGCGAAGATACTCGGCGGGTTCACGGTGGGCGAATACGCCAAGATAGGCGCGGGCGCGGTGGTTTTAAAAGAAGTTCCGCCTTACGCTACGGTAGTCGGCGTGCCGGGAATGGTCGTGAGAATAAACGGCGAGAAAGTAACCGACCTGCAACAAGAAAAATGCGACCCGCTTCAACGCGAAGTGTGCCATTTGAGAGACAGGGTGTGCGAGTTGGAAGAAATCATCGCGAAAAACGGGCTTAAACTGCCCGAAAACGGAGAACCGCAGAAAGCGGATAAGGAAGACGAAAATGAAAATATATAATACGCTTACGGGCAGAAAAGAAGAATTTAAACCGATAGAAGACGGCAAAGTCAAAATGTACGCCTGCGGCATAACCGTTTCGGGCGAAGCGCACATAGGACACGCGTATCAGGCTTTGATTTACGATATAATAAGAAAGTATCTCGAAAAAAAGGGTTACGATGTGGTGTACGCGCGAAATTATACGGACGTGGACGATAAAATCATCGCAAAATCCAACGAAACGGGTATTCCCGCGGACAAATACGCACGCGATATGATTAAAAATATCGACGAGCAGATGCGCCGTTTTCAGGTGGACGACCCGACCGTCTGGATAAAGGCGACCGACTGCGTGGGCGATATTATAGGGTTTATAAAAACGCTTATCGAAAAAGGGCACGCTTATCCCACCGACAAGGGCGACGTGTATTTTTCGGTGGACAGCTTTAAAGGTTACGGCAAATTGTCGCATAGAAATTTAGAGGACGCTATGAACGGCGTTCGCATCGAAAACGACGAGCAAAAGCGTAACCCGCTCGATTTCGCGCTGTGGAAATCTGCAAAAGAGGGCGAACCGTTCTGGAATTCGCCTTGGGGCAAGGGCAGACCGGGTTGGCATATAGAATGTTCGGCAATGAACAGAAAGACTTTCGGCGACAGAATAGATATACACGGCGGCGGCAGAGACCTTATCTTTCCGCACCACGAAAACGAAATCGCGCAGACGGAAGCGCTTACGGGTAAACCTTTCGCGGAGTTTTGGATTCATAACGGGCTTATCAAAGTGAACGGTCAAAAAATGAGCAAATCGCTTGGTAACAGCCTGCTTCTTCGCGATTTACTCGATGAATATTCGCCCGAAACCATTAAATTCGCGCTGCTTTCCACCAACTATCGCGGCGACATTAACGTTACCGACGAGCTTTTCCCCGAAGCGCAAAAACACCTCGCTAACTTCTACGGCGTTATCGCGGCGGCGGAAAAGGCGGGCGTTCCGCTCACGGGCGAGTACCCCGAAATCGACGAAAAATTCAACTCCGCTATGGACGACGACTTTAATACCGCGCTCGCGTTGAGCGATTTGTTCGGATATTTCAAAACCGTCAAAGCGAAGCTCGCGGCGAACGACGAAACCGCAGGCGCAATGATTAACCAAATCAGAAAAACCTATTCGCTTTTGGGCTTGTTCCGCGCGAATGCCGAGGATTTTCTCGCTTCCGTCGATAAAAAAGAGGGGATTCCCGCGGAGGTTATCGAGCTTGCCGAAAAAATGCAGTCGGCACGCGCCTTGAAAGATTACGCGGCGGCGGACGCTTACCGCGCGCAGATAAACGCCGCGGGCTATAACGTGGCTATTTCCAAAGACGGTTACACGCTTACAAGGACAAAATGAAACCGCGCGCGGGAAAGGCAGGGTTTATACTTTTCGGCATACTGTCCGTGGCGGCGGTGGTCGTCGGAATTCTGCATATTCCCATTCTCGCCGCGCTCGGAGTAGACGTTTTCGCTCTACGCGGACTTCTCGCGTTTACCGCTTTACCCGTAGCGGGCTTGTCGGGCGTTCCGCTTGCAATTTTTATGGTAAAGGTTATGAACGGGTGCAAAAAAAGAAAATCAGAGAACGGGAGTTCTTTTAATAATAAGGATTATGCTATGTATAAAATCACTTCTAAAGAATTAAGAGAAAAATGGCTTAAATTTTACGAATCCAAAGGACATCTCAACATCGGTGCGGTGTCGTTAATCGGCGACGGCACAACCGGCGTTATGTTCAACGTTGCGGGCATGCAGCCGCTTATGCCTTACCTGTTAGGCAAGCCGCACCCCTCCGGTAAAACGCGCCTGTGTAACGTTCAGGGCTGCGTCAGAACGGTCGATATAGACTCCGTCGGCGACGCCACGCATTTTACTTTCTTCGAAATGATGGGCAACTGGTCGCTCGGCGATTATTTCAAAAAGGAAAAAACCGCCTGGACGTTCGAGCTGCTTACGCAGGTTTTCGGATTCGATAAGGATAAAATCTGTTCCACCGTTTTCGAGGGAAACGAGTCCGTCCCGCGTGACGACGAAACCGCGGAATTGTTAAAAGCACTCGGAATTAAGCCCGAAAATATTTTTTATCTTCCCAAAAAGGACAACTGGTGGGAGCTTGAAGGTACGGTCGGCACTCCCTGCGGTCCTGATAACGAATGGTTTTATCCGAGAGAGGACGGCAAGGATTCTTCCGACTTTTTAACGGGTAACCGTTACGTCGAAATCGGCAACGACGTCTATATGCAGTACAAAAAATGCGAGGGCGGCAAGTATACGGAGCTTGACCACAAAAACGTAGACACGGGCTTTGGTCTTGACAGGCTTCTCGTATTTTTGAACGGGTTAAGCGACGGCTATAAAACCGACCTTTTCGACGAGGCAATCAAATATCTCGAAGCGGCTTCGGGCAAAAGCTACGATAACGACGCGGCAGCGAGAAAGGCTATGCGTATCGTTGCCGACCATACTCGAACTGCCGTTATGCTTATCGGCGACGCCAACGGAATTTTACCCTCTAACACCGGCGCGGGTTATATCTTGCGCAGACTGCTCCGCCGTGCCATCAGATACTGCAAAAGTCTTAATATCGACGCGCTCGAACTTAATGGCGTAGCGAAAATCTTTATAGAAAAAATTTACGACCAAGCGTATCCGTTGCTCGTCGAAAAAGAAGAGTATATTCTTTCCGAAATCGAAAAGGAAAGCAAAAAGTTCGAGGCGACGCTCGTTTCGGGCATGAAGGAATTTGAAAAAACGCTTACGGGCATCGCGCGTAAAAACGAGTTCATGTCGCAAAAGGACGGTTCGTTCGTCCCCGAAACGGTTATTTCTGGCAAGGCGGCGTTCAGGCTTTACGACACTTACGGCTTTCCTTTAGAGCTTACCGAGGAGCTCGCAGCGGAACGCGGTTTTTCGGTTGATAAAGACGGCTTTAACGAAGCGTTTAAAGCTCATCAGGAGCTGTCAAAAGCGCAGGCGGCGGCAGCAAAGGGCGGACTTACCGAACGAAACGAGGCAACCACCAAGTATCATACCGCCACGCATATTATGCTCGCGGGGCTTCGCAAAATGTTTGGCGAAAAAACCGAGCAGAAAGGCTCTAACATTAACGATGAACGCTTGCGTTTCGACTTCAATTGCGACCATAAAATGACGAATGAGGAGTTAAAAACGCTCGAGAAATTCGTAAACGACGCCATCGCCGCAAAAATCGACGTGGTAAGAACGGAAGTTCCGTATAAAAAAGCAGTGGCGGAAGGCGCGTACGGCGTGTTCCACGCGGATTCGGACGAGCAAATCGTTTCCATCTATACCATCGAAGGTATTGATAAGCAGATTTGCGGCGGTCCGCACGTAAGCAATACTTCCGAACTCGGAAAATTCAGAATCGTTAAGGAAGAAAGCTCGTCGTCGGGCGTCAGAAGAATTAAAGCGGTGTTGGAATAATCGGCGCGGCGATAAACTTGTAAACGAAACCGCGATAAATTTAGCCGAGGCGGCGACGATATTAAAACAAAGCGGTGCAATACCGTAAAAAGAATAAAAGCGCATACGATAAACTCTGCAAACTCTGCCGCGGAGCGTAGCAAAACCGCTACGCTCCGCGGCAGACACATAAAATATAAAAAAATGTCGGCGACAACGAATTATTGATTGACAAATCAAAAATAATGTTATAGAATAGAAAAGCTGGAATGAAAGCGGCGCGAGAATACCGCAAACGCGCGTCTGCGCAGACAGGGGCGCAGCTCTACGGAACGGACGTTTTGTGCACTGTGGTTCTTGCGGGATTACGGCGAAAGCCTTTAGGGCAAAATGCAAAAAAATACAAACAAACAGCGTACGCGCCATTAGCGCAATTGGATAGAGCGCAGGTCTACGGAACCTGAGGTTAGGGGTTCGACTCCCTTATGGCGCGCCAGAAATCGTCAGTATTTTACTGGCGATTTTTTATTTCATACAAATCGGTTGGTAGTCAAGATTGTCGGCAATTTTTTATATGCGTTTTCGGAATATTTTTCATATATTTTTACCACATGGCGAAGCATTTTATCAACGGCGGGTGCGGGATAAAGCCGTTTATAGATTTGTGGGTAATTAAAAACAAGGTAGGCTTTGACGAGGAAAAAGCGCAAAAAATGTTGCAAGAAAGCGAACTGCTTGCGTTTTACGAGCGTTCGATTGATTTGATGAGCGTGTGGTTCGAAGATAAAGATCATTCCGAAATAACGCAGGAAATGGAAGATTACGTTCTGCAAGGCGGGGTGTACGGAACGCTCGAACAACAACTTGCGATGTCGCAGAACAAAAAGGGCGGGAAATTCAGGCATTTAATAAGCCGAATATTTCTTTCGTATGCCGATATGTCAATATATTACCCATCGTTAAAAAAATGTCCTATACTGTTCCCGGTTTATCAGGTGCGGCGGTGGTTCAGAATATTATTCTGCGGCGGAAGAAAACACGCGATGAACGAAATCAAGCTTAATCAAAGTATCACGCAAGATAAAAAAGAAAAAGCTAAAACACTTATTGACGAATTAGAATTATAACAGAATTCAATAAGTTATCGGGGAAAAACAAAAACATAATTTAAAAACGAAAAGGATAGCCGTATTTTGCTATCCTTTTAAAAATTCCGAAATCCCTACGGGGATTGCCGTTATAACGAAGCAGGGCGGTTTTACGAAGCCGCGATAAGAGAAAACCCGCGCCGATTAGCCGATTATCCGTAATACGCTTCCGTCAACGTGTACACGAGCGCGCCGAGCTTTGACGGCGAGCTTTGCGTTATTAACGGTTCTGCATACTCTATCATTAACGCTTTGTCGGGGATTGCCGACGATTTGTCGCTTTTTTGAATCACTACCTTCTGACTCGTCCCCGCGCCGTTCTTGGAATTGATTGCGTAGGACAAATTTTTAACCTTAATTCTCTCGGTTTTTTCCGAGCCGTTTACTTTAACGGTGATTTCCTGTTCGTTTTCCGCTTTATTCGTTATCGCGAGGCTTTTATAATCGCCGTAATTAGTTGCGACGGTGGGGATATAGACGGTTTTTTCCTCGTCCACGGCGACGTTTCTTAAAGCGAACAGCAATTCCGCGTTATCGATAAGCGTTTTGCTTTCGTAATCGTATTCCTTTTCTTTAAGGTTAGAACCGTCGAGCTTAGGTCTTTGTTCGTCGTTGTCCTTGTCCGAGTTATAATAGGCGTAATCGGTAACGACTTTATATTTTTTCTCGTTATAAAAAACCTGCCCGACAGAGTCGATAACGCTTAACTTGGCATTGTTTTTGCCGACGGAAACGTACGTGCATGACGATTTCGTTTCCGAATAAAGCGGGGCGAGCGCGCCCGAATAGAAATAGCAAACGGTAGATATGGAATCCGTCCGTTCGATTTTGTCGTCCGCGGTTTTGTAGCTGACGTTAATAGAAAAACTTGTGGTAAGCTTATAAAAAACGGTGGAGCTGCCGGCGTTGATATCGCTTAAAACGTCGTCGGGCTTACCCGTCAGCACCTCTAATTCCGAAACGTACGCGCCGTCGGTGAATTGCATGGACAGAATTTCGTCGGTAATAGTCTCGTCCTTTTTAAAATAATTCGCGTCGTTTCGGTATTCGACTTTGTAGACGAGTTTTTCCTTATATCCGGGGGTAAGTTCCGCGGAATTTTCGCCGATAAAAGCGGTCGAGAAGGATAACGGTTCAAGCGAATTGCAACCGCACGCGCCGAAAAGCGGAAACGCGCAGACAATCGCGCACAAAATTGCGATAATTCTTTTTTTCATACAAAACTCCGTAGTTCGGCGGAAAACCCGAAAAACCCCGAAAATCCCCAAGGTTACGCGGAAAATCCTGCCGCCGAATTGTTTTTTTAAGGCGCGCACCGCGCCGAACGATAATATAATAGCACATTTAAAAGAAATTGTAAAATCATAACGGAAAATTTTTTAATTATGACAGTTTTTTGCCGGAGTTTATGCTAAAATAGAAATATGATACGTTTAATTACGACGGAGTCCTATTTCGGACTGTTCGAAGCCCTGCTTTGCGAGCTTGACGGCAAAACGGCGGGACTGAACGGAAAAAACTTAATTTTTTGCGAGGAAAAGTCCTCGCTGATGGCTGAACGGCTTATCTGCGCGAGGTTTAACGGCAGTTTTAACACGGACGTGTATTCTTTCGGAAATTATTTGCGTTCTAAAAAAACGTTCGACAAAATTCTGACGAAGGAAGGCTCGGCGATGGCGGTCAAGCGCGTTCTCGAGGGAATAACGCTTACGCGGTTTAACCGCAGCAAGGCTTCGCTCGCGCCGGCTATGTACGAGCTTATTTCGCAGCTGAAAAGCGCAAAGGTAACGCCCGACGCACTTGAAAGGGCGGCGGCGGGAGCGAGCGGAATTCTCGCCGACAAACTGAAAGATATAGCCGCCGTGTACGCCGCTTACGAGAAATTTTTAACCGAACGCGGGTTTGACGATCAAAGCTCCGCGCTTACGTATTTGCCCAAGCTTATCGGGCAGTCGGAGGAAATATCGCGCGCGGACGTGTATCTGGTGGGGTTTACCGGCTTTACCGCGGAAACGGCGGACGTAATAAAAACGCTTATGCGCCGAGCGAAAAACGTTACGGCGATTTTGCCCGCGGGTAAAAACGCGTTCGCATTCGTGAACGAAACGGCGGACGGTATAAGGCGGTTTTGCGCCTCGCTCGGGCTGTCGCTTTCGGAAAAGCAGTATAAAAGCAAATACCCGACGGAGGGCGAAATCATAAAAGACGGGCTTTTTAACCCCGTTTATCCCTCAAAAAGCTTTCAAACGTCGAACGTATGCGCGTTGGCTGCGAAAAACCCCGCGCGCGAAGCGGAGAGGGTCGCGGCGAGCATTAAAAGGCTGGTTATGGACGGCAAGTGCCGATTTCGCGACGTAACGGTTATCGTTCCCGACCCGTCGGCGAACAGAAGTTCGCTTAAAAATGCGTTCCGCGCGGCGGGCGTGCCTATGTTTTTGGACGAACGCAAGGTTTCGCCGTCAAATCCGCTCGTTTCGCTTGCCGAAAGCTTTATCAACGTTTTCAAGTACGGCTTAACCGCCGTAACCTTTACCTCTTTTTTCAAAAATCCGCTTGTGTGTGATGACAAAATTTTCACCGACGGCTTTGAAAATTACCTGTTAAAACACAACGTCGACGGGGCGCGCATCAAAAAGTCGTTGCCCGACGACGGGGACGAAAAATACGCCGATTACGAAGCGTTCAGGGTGTACGCGCTCGGCGCGTTAAGAGAGTTTTCGTTAAAAAACGCCTTCGAATTCTTAAACGTTAAGGATAAAATCGAGCGTGCCACCGAAAGCCTGAAAGAGCTTGGCGAATACGAAATTGCGGCGGTAAACGCGCAGATTTACGATTCGGTCTGCGAAATTCTTTCCGAAATGGAAATGCTTCTCGGCGGCGTTAAAATAAGCTACGCGGAATACGGCAGGCTTTTTGCGAGCGGTATAGCCGCGCTCGAATTGTCGGTAATTCCGCAGTATAACGACGCGGTTTTCGTCGGGGGATTTAAGGAGGCGGCGTTGGGACAGGCGAAATATCTTTTCGTAACGGGGCTGACTTCGGCAGTTCCGCAAACGACGGACGATACCGCGCTGCTTTCGGACGACGACCTTGACAGGCTTGCGGAAATTAAGCTTATAGTCGACCCGAAAATCAAAGTGGTTAATCACCGCGAACGCGAGTTTACCGCGCTCGGAATGTCCGCTTTCAAGGAAAAACTGTTC
This sequence comes from uncultured Eubacteriales bacterium, assembly GCA_958421945.1. GTDB lineage: Bacteria > Bacillota > Clostridia > Christensenellales > Borkfalkiaceae > UBA1259. Next base: position 188,834 of record CATZMZ010000002.1, read on the forward strand.
GTATCCTATCCCGTTTCGGACTTTTCGGGCAGTAAAAACGTCAAAAGCGAAATTCTCGTTTTTTTAGAGAAGAATTTTACTCTTTCGGCGTTCCCCGAAAACACGAGGTTTCTGACCGAAGAACAAGGGCTTTACGTTTTCGCGTCCTCGTGCGGGAGATTTATTCAGGGCACGCTTAACGATTTCACCGAAAGCGCGTCTTTTTACGCAGCCACGCGCAGGGCGGACGCGGAAAAAATCTTGTCGCACAGCGGTAAGGAAGTTAAAATCAAGCTGGGTGAGAACGCGCGCGCGCTGCTTAAAAACGTTACCTCGCCGACGGCGCTCGAAGATTTTTATAAATGTCCGTACCGTTCGTTCATTATCCACGGGCTTAACGTGAAAGAGAAAGAGGACGGGCGAGTGGACGGGCTTAAAAACGGCAATCTCGCGCACGATATATTTAAATGTTTTACGGATAACGCGGACGAAATAGGCAAAACGACGAGTTTTGACGAGTGTTTCGGTTCGGCGGTTAAAACCGCGCTCGACAGCGGCAGGTATAACGATTTTTTCGCGGACGAACAGTCTACGGCGGCATTTTACGCACTCGTTTCCGAGTGTAAAAAATACTGCAAAAGGTTTTACGAATGGCTTTCCGCGTCGGCATTTAAAACGGATTCGAGCCATACGGAGGTTAAATTCGGTGACGGTTACGGCGCGAAGTACCCCGCGCTCAGGCTGCTAAACGGAAAAGTAAAGCTTTCGGGCAAAATCGACCGCGTTGATACGTATAAGGATTATTGCAGAATTATCGATTATAAAACGGGTTCGGCGGACGATTCCGAAAAGAGCCTTTTTTCGGGAACGCGGTTGCAGCTTTACCTTTACGCCGCTGCGATAACGGACAAAAAGCTTGCGGGCGCGTATTACATACCCGTTACGAACGCTTTTAAAAAGACGGACGAGAAAAAAAGCGCGCTTGCGCTCGGAAAGACGCTCGCCGACCCGGAAAGTCTTATCGCGCAGGACAAAAGCATCGCCGAAACAGGCGGAAGCGATTTTATCCCCGTCAGCACGGAAAAGGGTAAGCTTAAAAACGTTTACGACGAAAAAACTATGAGAGCGTTCGTCGATTACGCGCTTAAAATCAGCGAGAACGCCGCCAGGGAATTAGACGATGGCGTTATCGTAGCCTCACCGTTCGGCGACGTGTGCGAATATTGCGAGTTCCGCGCTATGTGTGGGGCGGAAGAACCCGAAAAACGTTCGGTTAAATCGGTGGACGACTCTATTATAGAGCAAGCAGACTCCGAATCGGATAATTTTGGCGAAAACGTGCAAGAACGCGTTACCGTCAATACGGGCGAACGTTCTCGAAACGCTGACGGTAACCGCGCCGAAACGGATAAAACTTATAAAAACGAAGAAAACGGAGAGAGAATATGCCCGAATTAAAACCCGAACAAAGAGAAGCGATATTCCACGACGCAGGCAATATCCTCGTTTCCGCTTCGGCGGGGAGCGGAAAAACTTTCGTTATGATAGAACGCGCCATAAGGCTTATATGCGAGGGCAAGGCGAAGGTTAAAGAGATTTTGGCGGCGACCTTTACCGAGGCGGCGGCGGAGGAAATGCGCGAAAGGCTTAAAAAGGCTCTTACCGAAAAAATCGCGGAGGGCAAAACCGAGCTTGCCGCGGAGCTTGCGGACGTTTACACCGCGGACGTATGCACGTTACACTCGTTTTGCGGCAGACTTATCAGGACGTATTTTTTCGTTGCGGGTGTCGCGCCCGATTTTAAGATTATCGACGGTGACGATTCGCGAGAGCTTAAAACGGAGGCGATGGAGCAGACTTTCCGTGAGTTTTACGCGGGCAAAGAGAAATGGTTTTTAACCGTTTGCGACCGGTATAAGAAAAAACGCTCGGACAAAGCCTTTAAGGAGCTGATTGCAGAGATTTTCGATTATTGCGACACCGAAAAAGACCCCGAAAGGCTGTTTCGCGCCACGCTCGACGCGTATTCCGACGAAGGCTTCGATAAGGTTAAAAGCGAATACGAGCGGTATTTGTTAAAAGAGTTAAAGCCGCTTAAAGCCGACCTCGAACGCGCCGTTTCGGGGTTTAAGGAAACGCAGTTAAAGCAGGGCGAGGAATTCGCGAAACGCGTTTACGACGACATGTGCGCCGTGGAGAGCGGCGGTATTTATAAGGTAAAGGAATTTGCCGACTATCTGCCGCCCTATTCCTTTCCGCGCAAATTAGACGAGAAAAATCAGGAATATAAAGCACTGGCTGTCGGTGCGCGAAACGCGCTTAAAACCCTGTTTAATCGGATTATACCTAATCTCGGCGACGAAAATTCCGACCGCGCCGCGCTTGCGGAGCTTAAAACCCATACCGAGGGGATATTTAAAATCACGCGCAGGTTTGCCGAGCTTTACGGTGAAAAGAAAGCCGCGGAGAACGCGCTCGATTTCGGCGATTTAGAGCATTACGCGCTTAAAGTTTTAAGCGACGAGCAAGTCCTTTCAGAGGTCAGAAACAGGTATAAATATATTTTCGTGGACGAATATCAGGACGTGAACGGCGTGCAGGAAGAAATAATTTCACGCATTGCGCGAGACAATGCGTTTATGGTGGGCGACGTCAAGCAAAGCATATACGGTTTTCGCGGGTGTCGACCGGAGATTTTTGCGGAAAAGCTGTCAAAAATGCGCGACCGCGGCGAAAAAACCGTGCTGCTTAACTTCAATTTCCGCTCTTCCGACGCGGTTATCGACGCGGTAAACGGAATTTTCGACTACTCGATGACGGAAGCGTATTTCGGCGAGAACTATGCGTGCAACGCGGAATTAAAGGCGGGCGGCGTTTACGAAGGCGGCGGCGAAGGCAGGGCAGAACTTCACCTTTTAAAAACCGAAAGCGAACCGCGCGAAAAGGAAACGCCGCGTATTTACGACATTTTAGAAGAAATCAAAAAGGAAAAGACGGTTAAGGCGGATATTTCCGCGCTCGTCGCAAACCTGATACGCGGCGAACTCGAAAAAAAGTATTACGACCCGAAGTCTAAAACCTTTAAGCGCGTAACCTTTTCGGACGTGGTTATATTAACGCGAACGCGTAACAGCGGGTACGTTCGGCAGCTGGTTTCGGGGCTGGTGCGGCGCGGAATACCCGTCGCGTCCGAGGTCGAGCAGAACGTTTGCGATTTCCCCGAGGTTGCCGTGCTGATAAACGCGTTAAAGCTTACGGAATGTTTTATCGACGATATCGCGCTCGTATCCGTGTTAAAAAGCAAGCTCGGCGGGTTTTCCGAGGAGGATTTGGCGGGCATCGCTTTGTTTTACGCCGAAAACGCAAACGACGCGAAAGGCGGGTTTTACGACGCGTTCGTCTATTATCTCGCTCACGCCGACGGCGAGCTTCACGAACGGTTGACGAGTTTCCGCGATTATTTCCTGCGGGTGCGCTTCCTGTCCGATTATCTCGGCGCGGGCGGAACGCTTAACAAGCTCGTCAGGGATAGCTTTTACGAGGAATTTTTGTTATCCGAACCGAACGGCGCGATTAAGGTTAAACGAGTGAAAAGGTTTTTATCGATTGCCGAGGGTAACGGAAAGCCGCTCACCGTGACCGAATTCCTGCGAAAAGCCGATAACGGCGGCGACGCTTTTGCCGTTTCCGAGTGCGGCGGCGAGGATAACGTCAGAATTATGACCATTCACGCTTCCAAGGGGTTAGAATTTCCCGTGGTTATCGTGTGCGGGTTAGAGCGCAAATCGAATAAAAGAGAGGAAACGGGCGACGTTCTGTCCGACAGGACGCTGGGTTTTGCCGCTCGCCTTTACGACGACGAAAAAAGAACTTACCGCGAAACGCCCTTACGCGGACTTATCAAAGAAAAAATGCGCGAAAGCCGTATGAAAGAGGAACTGCGGCTGTTTTACGTCGCAACCACGCGCGCGGCGTATTCGCTGCATCTCACTTTCGAGGGGAAAGAGGATAAAAGAAAAGCGGTTTTCACGGGGGCTGAAAGTTTCCTCGATTACGTGCCGACCGATATGCCCGTTACCGTTTGGGAAAGAGATAGTTTCGGCGCGGCGGAAATGACGTTATCTCCGCGCAGAATTTTGGTCGGCAAGCCCGACGAACGACTGGCGAAGCTTATGCGTAATAATTTCGATTACGTCTATCCGTTTTCGTCCGATTGCGCTTTGCCCCTTAAAACCGCAGTTACTGCCCTTTTGCACGCCGAACGGGCGGACGGTTACGACAAAACGGACGAGCCGATTATAAATACGCCCGATAATATCGTTAAACGATTGGACGAGAGAGTTGATTTCATCGACGAGAACGTTAATCCGCCCGAAACGACCGAAAGGAAAAGCAGGCGTAACGACGCGACCGACGAGGAAAGGGGCGTAATTGCGCACAAAATTTTGCAGCATTTCGATTTTGCACGAGCGGATGAATTCGATATTCAGTTAAGCGAAATGCTGTTGCGGGGCGTCGTTAGCGAGTCGGAGCTTTCGCAGATTAACGCCGAAAGGATAAAAAAAGCCGTAAAAAGCGAAGTGTTTACGCGGCTTAACGGTTACGAACTGTATAGGGAAAAAAGCTTTATCGCGCAGGCGGGGGCGAAAGAGCTTTTCGGCGCGGACACGAATGAGAGCGTAGTTATTCAGGGCGTAATCGACCTTCTTGCCGTAAAAGACGATTGCATAGCCGTCGTGGATTATAAATATTCGCGTGCGGGCGCGGCTCGGCTTAAAGCGCGTTACAAAAAACAGCTGGACGTTTACGCGTCGACTGCCGCGCGCGTTCTCGGCAAAAAAATCGAGTTTAAAACGCTTGTCAACCTTTATTCGGGCGAAGTTATAGAAATCACCTAAAATACCCGCTTTTTCGCCAAAATATGCGGTATTGCGCCGTTATATATATGGTTTAATATTACCGTAAAACGGTTTTGCCGTTCGGGAGAAAAGTATGGGCGAATTTTTTAACCAAGTGATTTTGCAAACGCTCGTCGGCGTTTCGGGCGAGCTTTTCATCGTGTGCGCCGCCGTGATTTTCGTTGCGTGCGTTACGGAAACCGTACTCGCTTTAACCGTGCCGAATTTCGAACGAAAAAAACGGACGGGCTACTTTTTCGCAAGTTTTGCGGCGATAACTTTTTATTCCGCGGTGGCGGGCGGCGCGGATAATTCGCTCGTAAAGCTTCTCGTCGCGTTTTCGGCGTTGCTGGCTATCCCCGTAACGGGCGTTCGCGTAAAAACGGTTAAAATCACCGAAAAACAGCGCGAACTCGTAAGGTTTCTGGACTCTAAAATTAAATGCGCGGACTATCCCGAATCACCAACCGTTATCCCCGAAACGGTTAGCGCAAAACGCGAAACGGCGGGGGAGAATCGGGTAAATTTACAACGGGCGGCGGAGACTTGCGCGTTACCGCGGGAAAGCGAGCGCGCGGGCGCGGTGGAGGTGCTTAAAACCTCGGGCAAACCCTCGCGAGAGAAAATTAAACCGTGCGACCTCGATTTTGCGCATATTCGTTCGGTAATATCGCGGCTCGATTACTTTTCGCTTTCGACAGCCGATAAGCGCGTCGTAAACGAGCTTGAACTCGCGCTGAACGAGGGTGAGCGCGGCAACGACGCGTTCGAGATTAAAGAGCGAATCAACGACGGCTTGGGCGCGCTATTAAAAATAATGTCCAAATACGGGGCGTAGACGGGCTTTAACGGGGCGGATTTGCCGTAAATTTAGCGTTTGCGAAAAAAATTTTGAAAAAACCTTGCAAAGTTCTCGGCTTATGATATATAATATATAAGCTATCGCATAACAGCGAAACAGTAAAACGTTTGTTAAAGTGAATTCGGAAATAGCAAAAATTTTCGGAGGGGGAGCTATGAGGAAGTTTTTAATATGCTTGCTTTCTTGTCTTACGGTGTTCGCGTCGCTTGCTTTCGTCGGGTGCAACGTTGAATTTACCGTAACCTTTGACGGGGAATTTGCCGTAACCTTTGACGGGGACGGCGGTACGCTCGTTTCGGGCAAAGAGGTGCAAACCGTAACGTCTGCATCGGGGATTAAACCGCCTAAATACGAAAAAGAGGGGTATGAATTCGACGGGTGGAGCGTTCTGCTCGACGATATTAAAGAAGATACCACGATTAAAGCGAAATGGAAAGAGGTGAAGTATACTGTAACCTTTGACGGAAACGGCGGTACGCTCGTTTCGGGCAAAGAGTCGCAAACCGTTCAGTTTGCGTCAGAAATAAACGCCCCCGTATATAATAAGACAGGCTATAATTTTAACGGCTGGGACAAGGATTTTTCGATAATCAAAGAAAATTTAACCGTTAAAGCGTTATGGGAAGCGGCGAAGTATACGCTGTCGTTCGACCTTAACGGCGGTTCGGGCGAGGTCCCTGCCGAAATGGAAGTCACCTATTACGGTACGCTCGGCGATTTGCCCGTTCCCACGCGCGGCGGTTACGTGTTTGCGGGGTGGAAAGTGCAATCCGAAGCGGGAGAACCGCTCGATTCCGGTATGAAATGGACTTTCGCAAATGACATAGTTGCCGTTGCTGTCTGGGAAGAAGGCGAAGGCTATACCATAACTTACGATTTTGCCGGCGGCGTTTATTCGGGCGAAAAGGTTACCGTATACAGAGAGGGCGACGTCGTTGATTTGTCAAAGATAATTCCTTCGAAAAAGTGCTATGAATTTCTCGGTTGGGCTATACAGGGATCGTCCGAAATAATAACCGAAATTAAGAACAGGACGGGCGCTGTTACGGTGGTTGCGCAGTGGAAGATTACGAGCTATTCGGTCGTGTTTTCAAACGCGCCGCGAAACAATACAAAGCCGGACAGGACGGTAATCATCGGCGACGAATATAAAGACGTTTTTATCGGCATCGGTGAAACGTTGGGCGACAAACTGCCCGCGGGCGTCGTTTTTAATCCGGAAGAATACGGTTTCAAAAAATGGGTTGTTTATGTTAACGGAAAAACGATTGAAATAAAGAAGGACACCGTTTTTAACGAAGAATTGTTTGAAGGCGCAATCGGAACGGAAATCACGATATATCCCGAACTTATAAATTTATGGATAGGTCCTTACTGATAAGTGAATAAAAACCCTCGGCGGCGCGGAAAATTTTCGCGCCGCCGAAAATTTTTAAAAAAATTTAAAAAACTTTTAAAAAACTCTTGACAATAAGATATTTTTGTATATAATAGGAATTAGCAATCAAGAGAAAAGAGTGCTAACACTTAAAACCCTTAACTGCTAAAAACAGAAAATAAAAGTAAGGAGATGGATTATTATGAAAAACTACGTTGAAAAGAGAAACAACAATGGTAACGAAGGCTGGGGGCTTAATTTCTGGGAAAACCCGTTCGAAGATTTCTTCAAACCGGTACACGTTGACAAGTACGGCTCTATGCGCACGGATATTAAAGAAACCGAAACGGGGTACGAGCTTGCCGTCGATATGCCCGGATTTGAGAAAAAGGACATAAGCGTAACGCTTAAAGACGGTTATCTTACCGTAGAGGCGAAGCGCGACGAAAAAGAGGAGAACGGCAAAAACTATCTTCGCAGAGAAAGAAGCGTTTCCTGTTCTCGCTCTTACTACGTGGGCGACAACGTAACCGAGGACGACGTTAAAGCCAAATACGATAACGGCGTGCTTGCGATTTCCGTTCCGAAAAAAGTAGAAAAGGAAATTCATAACGGCAACATCGCTATCGAATAAGCTTCTGCGATAAGCGCACAAGGTAAGCCGAAAAGCAAGCCTAAAAGCAAACTTAAAGGGAGCGAAACGGCAAACCGAAAAGCAAGCGGAAAAACGAACGGATTACGCCAAAAGCGTTTTCCGCGGGTAAAAACCCGGGGCGAACGGCGCTAACGGCGTCGTTCGCCTCTCTTTTTTTGATTTTTATCGAAAAAGAACCCGTTAAACCGTTGACAAAATTTTTTTATTTAATATAATGTAATTAGCAGTCAAATAAAACGAGTGCTAACGGTTTATAGCTTTACGAATAAGGAGATAATAAAAATGAAGCAATTTAAGACGGAATCCAAAAGAGTGCTGGATTTAATGATTAACTCTATATACACGAACAAAGAGATATTTTTGCGCGAACTGCTTTCGAACGCGTCGGACGCGATAGATAAGCTTAAATTCATATCGCTTACCGACACGAGCGTTAATTCGGATTTTAAGATTACGATTACGCCCGACAAGGACGCTAAAACGCTTACCGTAGAAGATAACGGAATCGGTATGACGGACAAGGATTTGGAAAAGAATATCGGCACGATAGCGGAAAGCGGCACGCTCGCGTTCAAGAAGGAAAACGCGGACAAAGAAAACGAGCTTATAGGGCAATTCGGCGTAGGTTTTTATTCGGCGTTTATGGTCGCGGATAAGATTGAGGTATATACCAAGGCTTACGGTTCGGACAAGGCTTATAAATGGGAAAGCCGCGGCGCGGAGGGTTACGAAATAACCGAAACGGAAAAGGCGGAAACGGGCAGCAAAATCGTGCTTTACCTTAAAGCGGACACCGACGACTTCAAGTTTTCCGAGTTTTTGGACGAATACAGGCTTAAACATTTAGTTAAGCAGTATTCCGATTATATTCGTTATCCCATTCAGATGCTCTGCACCCATTCGCATAAAAAGGAAGGCTCGCCCGACGACAAGCCCGAATACGAAGACGTTAAAGAGATAGAAACGCTTAACAGTATGATTCCGCTCTGGAAAAAGCCGAAAGCGGAGGTTACGACCGAAAACCTTAACGAGTTTTATAAAAACGAATTCCACGACTGGAACGACCCGTTAAAGGGCGTTTACGCCAAAATCGAGGGTTCGGTAACTTACGACACGCTGTTGTTTTTCCCGTCGAAAGCACCGTTCGACTATTATTCCAAGGATTACAAAAAGGGATTAAAGCTTTATTCCAACGGCGTAATGATTATGGAAAAGTGCGAGGAATTGCTGCCCGATTATTTCGGATTCGTCAGGGGCATAGTCGATTCTGCCGACTTATCGCTTAATATCTCGCGTGAAATTTTGCAGCAGGACAGACAGGTTAAGGCTATCGCGAACAGCATCGAAAAGAAAATTTCTTCCGAGCTTAAAAAAATGCTTGACGAGGAAAGGGAAACGTACGAAAAACTGTTTGCGGAATTCGGTCTTTCCATTAAATTCGGCGTTTACGCGGGTTTCGGAATGAATAAGGATAAGCTTAAAGACCTGCTTATGTTCTATTCGTCGAGAAAGGAAAAACTCGTTACGCTTAAAGAATACGTCGAAGGTATGGCTGAGGGGCAGAACGATATTTATTACGCCTCGGGCGAAAGCTACGACAAGATTGCCAAGCTGCCGCAGATAGAAAAGGCAAAGGAAAAGGGCTACGAAATACTGTTTTTTAAAGACGGTGTGGACGAGTTCGTCGCTAAAATCCTTATGGAATACGAGGGCAAGAAATTCAAGTCCGTTTCGGAAGCGGATTTCTCACTCGACAGCGAAGCCGAAAAAGAAGAACTTAAAGAGAAGAACGAAAAACATAAGGATATGCTTGCCGAAATCAAAAACGATTTGGGCGATAAGGTTAAAGAGGTACGGCTTACGGCTAACCTGAAAACCTACCCCGTGTGCCTTATTTCGGGCGGGGACGTTTCCATCGAGATGGAAAAAGTGCTTAACTCTATGCCTAACGCCGACGGAAGAGTTAAGGCGGATAAAATTCTCGAAATCAGCTCTACTCATAAGCTTCTCGATAAGCTGCTGAACCTTTACGAAACGGATAAGGACGCGCTTAAAAAGTACGCCGAGGTGCTTTACGAACAGGCGAGAATTTTAGAGGGATTGCCTATCGACGACGTTACGGGCTTCGTAACCGCGCTTTGCGATATAATCTGAATTCCGAAAAGAAAAATTTAAACCGTGCCGCGACTTTTCAATGCTTATTAAAGGTTCGCGGCATATTATTTAAAAAATATTGTTTATTTATTATAACTATAATTTAAAAAGCATATACCGAAAGGTGTTAAAAATCATCGTTAATTAAAGGCGTTATCGCCGAAAAGACATTAAAGGTATTATCGATTAAAAGGAGGCGACCGGGGTTATGGCGCGATTAAAAAACGCGTGTGCGTTACAGCTTAAAGATATAGTTAAGACTTACGGAAGCGGCGATTTTCAGGTGCGCGCGCTTAAAGGCGTCAGTCTTGATTTCCGCAAAAACGAGTTCGTGTCCGTTTTAGGTCCGTCCGGCTGCGGCAAAACCACGCTCTTAAATATTATCGGCGGGCTTGACCGCTATACCACAGGCGACCTTATTATCGAGGGCAAGTCCACGAAGCGTTACAACGATAAAGACTGGGACGCTTACCGCAATAACTGCATCGGCTTCGTTTTCCAAAGCTATAACCTTATCCCGCATCAGACGGTTATCGCCAACGTGGAGCTGGCGTTGGAGCTTTCCGGCGTCCCCAAGCGCGAACGCAACAAACGTGCGCTCGCAATTCTCGAACGGGTAGGGCTAAAAGGTCAGGAAAACAAAAAGCCTAATCAGCTTTCGGGCGGGCAAATGCAAAGGGTGGCTATCGCACGCGCGCTCGTGAACGACCCCGAAATTATCCTCGCCGACGAGCCGACGGGCGCGCTCGATACCGAAACGAGCGTGCAGATTATGGAACTGCTTAAAGAAGTGGCGAAAGACAGGCTCGTTATTATGGTTACGCATAACCCCGAACTTGCGGCGAGATATTCCACGCGGATAATCAGGCTGTTGGACGGCGAAATGGTGGACGATTCCGACCCGTTCGTAAGCGAAGAAGGGGAGTCGGGCAAAGTTATGCGCAAACCTAAAATGGGGTTTAAAACCGCCTTTTCGCTTTCGCTTAAAAACCTGTTTTCCAAAAAGGCGAGAACGATTCTCACGTCCGTCGCGGGGAGTATAGGCATTATCGGCGTCGCGCTCGTGCTTGCCCTTTCAAACGGCTTTAACGCGTACATGGCGCGTATGCAGACGGACACGCTTGCCACCTATCCGTTGACTATATCCGAAAGCTCGGTGGACCTATCGTCTTTTTCGGATATTTACGAAACGGACGCGAAGGAAAAATTCCCGGCGCTCGATAATATCGCCGTTAAAACGGCTTTCAAAAAGCTTACGGGCATGCTTAAAAATAACAACCTGTCCGACGTGTCCGAAAACGGCTTCGTGCATTATATGGAGCAAACGGACAAATCGCTGTATTACGCCATATCCAAGTCGTACGGCTTCGATATGAACGACTATTTTTATACCGAATTCTCGCTCGGCGGCAAAGACTTGTTTATATCGATTGACGACCTCGTCAATATCATCGAGGCGGATTTCGACGAGAAGCTTCAAGACGCAATGGGGCTGAACACGGGGTTCGTGCGGCAGTACATTCCCACGATTGCCGAGATGCCCGACAGAGCGTTAATTCAGGAGCAGTACGACGTTTTATACGGCGAATTGCCCGAGTTTAACGCCGAAAACGCGGGTAAAATCGTTCTCGTCGTGGACAAATATAATGAAATTTCGGACATAACGCTTATGCTGCTCGGATACATTTCGGGAAGCTATGACCACGAAACCAACGATTATCATTTCGCCGCAAAGGACGGGTCGGAGCTGCCTGCGGAAGGCTTTACGCCCGAACAGATGGTGGGACATAAGTTTTACCTTGCAAACAACGACGTTATGTTTAAGAAAACGGATAAGGGCTATTCGGTCGCGGCTTTAACGCCGGAAACGGAAGGACTCGAGGAGCTTGAAATTACGGGCATTTTAAGGGTTAAAGAAAACGTCGACGGCATACTTAAAACGGGCGTAGCTTATTCGCCGGCTTTAACCGAAAAGGTTATTGCGCAGAATGCGGAAAGCGAAATCGTCAAATCGTGCCGCGCGGAGGAATCCAAGACCATCTCGGTGACGGGCGTTAAAATGAACGAGGGTAAGCCCGTCCCCGTAACGAGTAATTTTACTCTCCGTTCGCTCGCGGGGGTGGATACGCCGTCGCAGTTAAGCGTTTACGCGAAGGATTTTGAAAGCAAAAAACAGATTAAAAACCGTATTGACGCATGGAACGAGGGCAAAGAGGAAAGCGACGTAAATTATATCGCGTATTCGGATATGATGAGTATGATGTTCAGTATGCTTAACACTATGGTCAACGCCGTAACATACGTGCTTGTCGCGTTCACGTCGATTTCGCTTATCGTTTCAAGCGTAATGATAGGCATAATAACGTATATTTCCGTCGTGGAAAGAACGAAAGAGATAGGCGTTCTGCGCGCGCTCGGCGCGGCAAAGCGGGAGATAGCGGGCGTGTTCAACGCGGAAACGTTCCTTATCGGCTTGTTTTCGGGGTTAATCGGCGTGGGCGTAACGTATTTGTTGTCTATCCCGATAAACCTGATTGTCGGTAAGCTCGTGCCGGCGGTCGGCAGTATCGCGGTGCTTAACCCGTTCGCCGCGCTTATTTTAGTCGCAATCAGCATCGTTTTAACGCTTGTCGCTGGGATTATTCCGTCGGGTGCGGCGGCAAGAAAAGACCCCGTCGTCGCGTTAAGGTCGGAGTAACCCGGCGTTAAAGCCCTGATAATCCGAAGAAGAAAAACGGCAAAAGCCGCAAAACGGTTTTGCCTCGATAAAACTATAAAAAGGAAAGTGAAATCATGCCTGAAAAAGCCACGCTGTGCTTCGTTATGCACAAGGATAAAATTTTAATGCAAAACCGCGTGAAGCCGCCGTTTATGGGAATGTGGAACGCCGTCGGCGGACATCTTCTGGCGGGCGAAAGCGCGGAGGACTGCGCCAAGCGCGAGATAAAAGAGGAAAGCGGCGTTATCGTGGACAGCGTTAAACTTATTTCGGAATTTACGTGGAATTACGACGACGAAATCGGCTACGCGTTTCTTTCAGTACTGCCGGACGATTTCGACGAATCGCGTTTTCCGCTCGCGACGGACGAGGGCATAGTGGCGTTTTTGCCCGTTTCCTGGGTGCTTAACCCGAAAAATTACGGCGTGATTGAAGATTTACGCGTTTTCTTAAACGATATAAACCGCGGAGAATTCCACGATTACCATCTCGTCTACGAACAGAAAAAACTGCTTAAAGCCGTCGTAAAAATGTAAACCCGTTTTACACGCCCCCGATTAGCTTCGGGGGCGTTTTTCGTCCCGTTTTCATCGCGGACGGGCGCGTTTTTATCGGTTAAAAACCCCGTCCGGGAAAAATATTTTAAAAAGTTTAAAAATGTCGTGATAAACCCTTGACAAAGACGTATAATAAGTGTAAAATTATCTCAAAGTTAGCAGTTGGAGTGCAAGAGTGCTAACAAAAAACTTTTAACTTTGCCAGCCTGCCGTTCACGGCGAGAGAGGTAAAAACCGATGAAACTTTCCGATAGAAAAAAGAAGATTTTGCAATACGTGGTGGACGATTATATTGCGACCGCCCAGCCCGTATCGTCCAAAAGCATTACGGAAAAGTATATGAAGGACGTCAGCTCCGCCACGGTCAGAAGCGAGCTTGCGGGCTTGGAGGAAATGGGTTATTTATCGCAGCTGCACACGTCAAGCGGACGCGTTCCGTCAACCGAAGCGTACAGGCTTTACGTTACGGAGCTTATGGATAAGGGCAAACTTTCGGGCAAAGAAATCGTCGCGATTAAAAACGCCTTTAAGGACCACGCGGATAATTTGGAGCAGGTCGTGCAGAACACCGTTAAGGTGATAAGCGAGCTTACCGATTACACGTCCGTCGCGATGTCGAGCCACAGCGACAGCGAGAAAATTCTTAAACTCGACATTTTCAGGCACAAGGCTAATCAGGCGCTTTTGTTAATCGTTACCGAAACCACGCTTATCCGCGACAAATTCATTTCCATTCCCGAAACGATGACGGACGCGCAGATAGAAGAAGCGTCAAGGCTTATTTCGAGGCTGTTCGTCGGGAAGGAGTTGAACAAGGTCGGCGAGGCGGCGGAAGCCGTTACCGAAGAATTCGCAGGTTACCGCGATATTTTCGAAAGCGTTATGAACGCCATAGAGGATTACGTGGAAAACGACCGTGCGGACGTAGTTATGGAAGGCGAGGGGAAAATCCTTAATCACCCCGAATACAACAACGATTCGGAAAAAATGAAAAACTTTTTATCCGTCGTTACAAGCAAAGATAAAATCGCGGAACTTTTAACCGAGGATAACGATAATATAGAAATCAATATCAAAATCGGCGGAGAGGACGGCGAAAAAATGCCGAACGACTGCTCGCTTGTTACCGCAACGTACTCCGCGAGCGGCGTTAAAATCGGAACTTACGGCGTTATAGGTCCGCTCAGAATGGACTATCAAAAGGTCGTTTCCGTTTTAGAGGGCGTCGGCAGAATTTTAGAGGATATGCTCAATAAAAAATAGCGGTTATGCGTTTAATAAACGCGGTTATAAACGGTACAATCGATTTAACTCGACAAAATCCGACCGAAATAAATTGTAAAGGATGTTATGATGAAAGATAAATTGCACGAACAAACCGAGCTTGACAGAGAGCTTGAAAAAGATAACGAAAGAGCGGAAGAAGGCGCGCGTGCGGAGGCTGCCCGTCCGGACGACAATCACGACAAACACGAAGCGCACGACAATCGCGAAGCGGAAGCCGCCGTGGACGAGGACGTTCCGGAGGTCGTTTGCGAAAACGCTTGCGACGAACAGACGGAGGAGCTTAAAAGACAGGTCGAGGAATATAGGGACAAATGGATGCGCAACGTTGCGGAGTTCGATAATTACAAAAAGCGCAACGCCAAGCTTTGGCAGGAGGCTTTTAACGAAGGCATTTCGAGCGTGGTTATCAAAATTCTTCCCGTCGGCGATAATCTTGACAGGGCGTTAGGGTTAGGGCTTGACGAGAAAACGCAGGAAGGCATAAGGGCAATCCGCCGAAAGTTCGACGAAACGCTTAAAAGCATGGAAATCGAAGAAATCAACCCCGTGGGCGAGCCGTTCGACCCCAACTTTGCCGAAGCGGTCATGCAGGTGGAAAAGGGCGACGGCGACGAAAGCGATTGCGTTAAACAGGTTTTCGAAAAGGGGTATAAGTTTAAGGACAAAATCATCAGATACGCAAAGGTCAGCGTTACCAAATAGCGCGGCGCGGTCTGAGTAAAGGAAAAAAATAAAAAAACACGACAATCGTAAAACACACGATATAAAACAAAATAAAAAATAAGGCATAAGGAGAATATAATTATGAAAACGATAGGTATAGATTTAGGAACGACAAACTCTTGCGTGGCAGTTATGGAAAACGGCGAACCCGTGGTTATCGCCAACGCTGAAGGTTCGAGAACGACCCCGTCCGTGGTGGCGTTCCAAAAAGACGGCGAAAGGCTCGTCGGTCAGGTTGCTAAACGTCAGGCGGTTTCCAACCCCGACAGAACGGTTTCTTCCATTAAAAGACATATGGGCGAAAATTATAAGGTAGAAATAGACGGAAAGGGCTACACCCCGCAGGAAATTTCCGCTATGATTTTAAGCAAACTTAAAAAGGACGCGGAGGCTTATCTCGGCTGCGAAGTTAAAGACGCGGTCATCACTTGCCCCGCATACTTTTCGGACAGTCAGCGTCAGGCAACCAAGGACGCGGGCAAAATCGCGGGCTTAAACGTGTTGCGTATTATCAACGAACCGACCGCGGCGGCACTTTCTTACGGACTCGATAAGGAAGGCAAAAACCAAAAGGTCATCATTTACGACCTCGGCGGCGGCACGTTCGACGTTTCCATTATGGAAATAGGCGAGGGCGTTTTCGAAGTTCTCGCAACCAACGGTAACTGCAAACTCGGCGGCGACGATTTCGATAAGAGAATTATGGATTATCTCGTTTCCGAATTCAAAGCAAAAGAGGGCATCGACTTATCTGGCGATAAGCTCGCTATGCAAAGACTTAAAGAAGCTGCCGAAAAGGCTAAAATCGAGCTGTCCGGCATGAGCAGCACCACCGTCAACCTGCCCTTTATCACCGCAGACGCGACCGGTCCGAAGCACCTCGATATTAACATTACCAAACAGAAATTCGACGCGCTTACCGCAGACCTCGTCGACGAAACGGTAGAACCGATGAAAAAAGCCATGGCAGACGCGAAGCTTTCCTATTCGGATATAGATAAAGTTATTCTGGTCGGCGGCTCGACGAGAATTCCCGCAGTCATCGACAAGGTAAGACAGGTTACCGGCAAAGAACCGTTCAAGGGCATTAACCCGGACGAGTGCGTCGCTATCGGCGCGGCTATTCAGGGCGGCGTGCTCTCGGGCGAAGTTAAAGACGTGCTTCTTCTTGACGTTACTCCGTTGTCTTTGGGTATCGAAACGTTAGGCGGCGTTTGCACCAAGCTTATCGAAAGAAATACCACTATCCCGGTTAAGAAATCGCAGGTATTCTCCACCGCCGCGGATAATCAGACGCAGGTCGATATCCACATTTTACAGGGCGAAAGAGAATTCGCGAAAGATAACAAAACGCTCGGTCGTTTCGAGCTTACCGGAATTGCGCCCGCTCCGCGCGGAATTCCGCAAATCGAGGTTACGTTCGATATCGACGCTAACGGCATCGTGAACGTTTCAGCAAAGGACCTCGGCACGGGCAAGAGCCAGAACATCACCATCACTTCTTCCACGAATCTTTCCGAGGCGGATATAGACAAAGCCGTTAAGGAAGCCAAACAGTACGAGGAGGAGGATAAGAAACGTAAAGAAACGGTCGATTCGCATAACAAGCTTGACGGTATGATATTCACCGTCGAAAAATCCATCAAGGATTTGGGCGAGAAAATTACCGAAGAAGATAAGGCTAAATTAGAAAGCGAAATCAAGACCGCTAAAGGTGAGCTTGAATCCAACGACAAGGAAAGAATGGATAAGGCGTTCGAGAACCTTTCTTCCGTTTCGCAAGAGGTGTTCGGCAAGGTTTATCAGCAGGCTAACCCCAACGGCGGAGCTAACCCGGAGGGCGGCGCGGACGATACCGAATTCCATCAGGGCGGCGAACAGTAATTTCCCGTTTCTATGCCCGACTGCTACGGCATATTTAATAAAAACTCACGCTGAAAGGCACAATTTCGTGCCTTTCAGTTTGTGCTAAAACAGGATTTTTTTATGGCAAAAGATTATTATTCAATATTAGGCGTAGATAAAAACGCCTCGTCGGACGATATAAAAAAAGCTTACAGAACGCTCGTTAAAAAGTATCACCCCGACCTTCACCCCGGCGATAAAGAGGCGGCGGAAAAGTTCAAGGAGATTAACGAAGCTAACGAGATTCTGTCCGACGATAAAAAAAGAAAACAATACGATTTCGAGCGGGAACACCCGAATATGGGCGGCGGCTTCGGCGGCACGGGCGGCTTTTCCGGCTTCTCGGGCTTTTCGGGCGGCGGCTTCGAGGATATATTCGGCGATATATTCGGCGGCTTCGGCGGTGGCGGAAGCAGAAAAGCTCAGACCAAGGTTAAAGGCGACGACGTTACGCAGGAAATTTCGCTTTCATTTCTCGACGCGGCGAAGGGTTGCGTAAGGGAAATCGTGTATTCGAGAAATCAGCCCTGCGCTTCGTGTAAAGGCACGGGCGCGAAGGACGGCACTTCTTATAAAACCTGCCCCAAATGCGGCGGCAGCGGTCAGGTGGAATACGCCACGTCGAACGGGTTTTTCCGTTCCGTTTCCGTTCGCCCGTGCGACGAATGCAAGGGGACGGGCAGAAAGATTATCGAGCCGTGTCCCGATTGTAAAGGAAAAGGGTATAACAGGGTGTCAACCAAGGTTACGCTCAATATTCCCGCCGGCGCGGACACGGGCAGCTATTTAAGAAAACCGGGGTTTGGCGAAGCGTCTAAAAACGGCGGAGAAGCGGGCGACCTTATCGTCGTTATCAAGGTCGAGCCGAGCAAGATTTTCAAACGCAAAAATTTCGATTTGTACGTGAACGTCCCGATAAGCTTTACCACGGCGGCGCTGGGCGGCAAGGTTAAAGTTCCGCTTATAGACGAGGTTATGGAATGTGACATTCCCGAAGGCACGCAGAACGGAAAAATATTTTTCTATCGCGGTAAGGGCATTAAAACAAACCGCGGTTCGGGCGATCTTTACGTGGAGGTGTCGGTTGAAGTCCCCACCAAGCTTAACAAGGCGCAAAAGCAAGTCGTCGAACAGCTGAAAACGGAAATCGACGTGAAACAGTGTGCGCAGATGAAGCAATATCGGGAAAATATGTCCTCAATGTACGGCATAGACCCCTATTAAACAACGCCTTTATTATTTATAAGGGAGTTTATTAAACGTTATGAATAAATACATAGAGCTTACAATTTTAACCACGCACGACGGCGGCGAGCTTGTTGCAGACATTCTTTCCGAGTATACGGAGGAGGGGGTTGCCGTTTCGGATATCGAGGACGTTATCGACCTTGAAAGACGCGGCAAAACGTGGGATTACGCCGACGACGAGCTTTACAAAAAAGATAAAACCGTACTCGTTAAAGGTTATTTTCAAGCCGACGTTGCCGAGCGCGTTATTTCCGAAATAGAAAAACGCCTGTGCGCGTTAAAGCAAAACAGTCCGTTCGAATTAGGCTCGCTTGAAACGATTAAGCGCGAAACGGACGGCGATTTGTGGCGCGAGCAATGGAAAGCGCATTTTAAACCCATACGCATCAACGACGTGGTTATCGTTCCCGAATGGATAGATTACGATAAAAAATCCGACGAAAAAACGGTTATAATCGGTTCTAATATGGCTTTCGGCACGGGCGAACACGAAACCACCGCCATGTGTGTGGAGTTGCTTCAAAAACACGTCAAACCCGACGACGTGGTTATCGACGTCGGGTGCGGAAGCGGTATTCTCGGCATTACCGCGGCTAAGCTCGGCGCGAAAAGCGTCATTATGACCGATATCGACGAGTGTGCAATCGAGGCAAGCGTTAAAAATTGCAGGCTGAACGGCGTTACGAATGCGCAGGTATTGCTTAAAAATCTTCTCGACGACAACACCGTAAAGGGCGACGTTATCGTGTGCAATATTATGGCGGAGGCGTTAATTGCGTTCGCGCCGTTTATCGGCGGAAATCTGCGCGACGGCGGCACGATTATTTTAAGCGGTATTTTAACGGACAGAACGGATAAAGTCGTTTCCGCTTACCAAAAGGTCGGGTTTATTCTCGCGGACAAAAAAATTCGCGGCGAATGGTCGGCGCTCGCGTTTAAAAACGCCGTCAGCTTATGAAAGCGGTGGTTTTTACGCTTGGCTGCAAGGTGAACGGCTGTGAAAGCGAAGCGTTAATCGCGGGGCTTGCCGAGCGCGGCTACGAGGTAACGGATAAGCTTGAAAAAGCCGACCTTTATATCGTCAACACGTGTGCGGTTACCGCCGAGGCGGAGAAAAAATCCCGCCAGACCGCAAGCAGAATTAAAAGGCTTAACCCCGACGCGAAGATTATTTTTACGGGCTGCGCCGTAGAGAAAAACCCCGAAAGTTTTAAAAACAAATCGGACGATTATCTCGTTACGGGCGTTTTCGGCAAGAATAAACTGTTGGAATTGTTAGACGAAAAGGGCGAAATGCTCTTTCCGCACGCGTCCGAGTACGAGGAGCTTACCCCCGTAAAATCGCTGAAAAAACGCGCGTTTATTAAAGTTCAGGACGGGTGCAACAGCTTTTGTTCTTACTGCATAATTCCGTATCTTCGCGGCAGAAGCCGCAGCAGAAGCCCGCAAAAAATTAAAGACGAGATTATTTCCGTCGGCGCGCAGGAGGTCGTTATTACGGGTATCGACCTTTCCGATTATCGCTTTAACGGCTTAACTCTCGCGGGGCTTTTGCGGGAGCTGAAAGCGGTTAAAACGCGTATACGGCTGGGGTCTTTGGAAGCGCGCATAATCGACGAGGACTTTCTTAACGCGTGCAAAGAGCTTTACGCTTTCGCGCCGCATTTTCATTTGTCCTTGCAGTCGGGTTCGGATTCCGTGCTGAAAAAAATGAACAGGCATTACACCTCGAGGGAGTTTTTTGAGAAAACCGAGCTGATTAAACGCTTTTTCCCCGACGCGGGCATTACCACGGACGTTATCGCGGGTTTTCCCACCGAAACGGACGCCGACTTTGCCGATACCGTTTCACTTATAAAAAGGGTGGGTTTTACCGATATTCACCCGTTTATTTACAGTCCCAGAAGCGGCACGGTCGCTTACAAAATGCAGGATTTGCCGTACGACGTTAAAAAGGCAAGGTTAGACGAGCTTTTGCGCGTTAAAGCGGAGTTGAAAAACGCGTTCGCTCTCCGTGAGGAGGGGAAAGCGCTCGATTTTTTGCCCGAGGAACGCAAAAACGGCTATACGACGGGGTATACGGGCAATTATTTAAGAATTTACGTCAAAGCCGACGTTTCCGATAATCCGGAAAGGGTGCGCGTGCTTAAACCGTTTCGGGACGGCGCGCTCGCTCAACCGTTAAAGGATTAGGTCGGCGTTAAAATAAACACGAAAAGGAGTATTTTATGGAGAACTGTTTGTTTTGTAAGATTATCGCGGGCGAAATCCCGTCAACCAAGGTGTACGAGGACGACGATATGCTCATCATAAAGGATATCGAGCCAAAAGCGAAGAACCATTTTTTGTGTATTCCGAAATCACATTTTAAGCTTTTGGCGGATATGACGGACGAGCAAAGCGAAATTTTGCGCCGTTGTTTTAAAAAAATTCCCGCGCTTGAAAAGGAGCTGGGGCTTAAAAACGGTTACAGATTAGTGATAAATCAAGGCGACGACGCCGGTCAAAGCGTGTTTCATTTGCACATACATATCCTTTCCGGTCAGAAAATGGGTTGGACGCCCGCGTAATTTTTATTCTCTTTATCGCTTAACCGATGCCGGATACGCGAGTTTCGGCAAAAAAAACATAACTTTCCGCTCGGCTGAAAATACGGCTTTTCGCGCGGCGTACGCGAGTCAACCGTTCACGGGGGGTATTTTTAAGGTTTTTTCAAGCTTTGTTTAGAAAAGTTCTTGACTTTATTTTTTTTAAAGTGTATAATTTTTTCATTATTTTATCGTCAAGGAAGGTTTACACAATGGAAAAAACAAAAAGGAGGAACGGCTTTGCCAGCGGTATAGGCTTTATTCTCGCTGCGGCAGGCTCTGCCGTCGGTCTCGGCAATCTGTGGAGTTTCCCATACAAAACGAGTGCTAACGGCGGCGCGGCTTTCGTTATCGTTTATATTTTAAGCGTTATCGTTATCGGCTCTATCGTTATGCTTGCGGAAATTTACCTCGGCAAACGCGCTCAGGCTAACCCCGTTACCGCTTACAAAAAAGCGAATAAGGGACTCGGTTGGTTAGGTCTTTTCGCTATTGTTATTCCGCTTTTAATAACTTGTTATTATTCTATTCTCGGCGGCTATACCGTCAAGTTCACGCTGAATTCTTTTAATAAGAATTCCGAAATTCTCACCGCGTTCGCGGGCAATATCGGAGAGGTTATTCTTTACACCGCTATCTTCATTGTTCTCGCTCTCGTCGTCGTTATGGCGGGCGTTAAGGGTGGTATCGAAAAGGCAAGCAAGGTGCTTATGCCCTCGCTCTTTATTTTGCTCGTCGCGGTCGTTATCTATTGTTTAACCCTCGGCGAAGGCGTTAAAGACGGTCTCGAATATTATCTCAAACCCGATTTCACTCAACTGGGCTTTAAGGGCATTCTTGCCGCTATGAGTCAGGCGTTTTTCTCTCTCTCGCTCGGTATGGGAATTATTATTTCTTACGGGTCTTATGCGGGCAAAAACATTAAAGTAGGGCAGTCCGTGCTTATGATTTGCATTTTCGACACGCTCGTCGCGCTTCTTGCGGGTCTTGCCGTTTTCCCTGCGATTTTCCATTATAAAGCCACCAGTGGCACCGACTTGAAAACCAGCGGTATTATGCTGTTGTTCTCTTCGTTACCGCTTGTTTTCGACAACCTCGGAACAATCGGACACGTCGTTTCTTTCTTCTTCTTCGGTATGGTCGTTATTGCCGCGCTTACCTCCGTCATTTCATTGTTAGAGGTTGTTACGCAATTCGTTATTCAGAAGTTCAGGGTTCACAGAAAGAAGGCTATTATGGTCGTTGCCGTTATATGCTTTGCTATTTCCATTCCCATAAGCATATCTTTGGGCTTCGCTTTAACGGGGAAAGACGCGATGACGTTGTGCGGTCAGAACTGGCTCGACTTTATCGATATGGTTACCAACACCGTCCTTATGCCCGTTTGCGCGCTCGGTTCTTGTCTCGCTATCGGTTGGTTTATCGATAAAAAATTGACGGCAAACCCGATGAACACGTTCAGAACGCTCGAAAACGACGGCTTGTCGCTCGGCAAGTTCGGCAAAGTGTTCGCCGTAATGGTTAAATACGTAACGCCCGTTCTCATTCTCGTGGTAGAAGTGTTCGGCGTTAAGGATATAATTTTCCCCGGCGGAAATTTCAGCGGCGACGGTTTAGGCATCGTTATCACCGCTTACGCACTGCTTGCGCTGTCCGCGATAATTTATTTCCCGTTGCTTAAAAACAGAGAAACGGGCTGCAATGCCGACGAAATCGACATCGCAATCGCAGCAAGTCTCGACGATTCCGACGACGAGGAAGTGTCTGACGAAAATTCCGACGGCGTTCAGACCGCCGAAGAGAGCGTCAAAGAATAAGCTTTACCGCGTTTATGCGGGATAATAAGAGTTAATTAGTTATAATTTGATATAATTAGTTTTTATTAGAAAAATATGCGCTTAAATAATTGACAAAAAAAGTTTAATTCGCTATACTGTTATAGCATTCGGATTTTCCGTGAATTATGCAAATAACCGCCGTGGGGCAAAGGGAGTGTGAAAAAATGAGTACAGTCAGAGTCGGTGAAAACGAAAATCTCGACAGCGCGTTGCGCCGTTTTAAGAGAAAATGTTCTCGTGACGGAATTATCGGCGATCTCCGTAAAAAAGAGTTCTATGAAAGCCCTTCCATCAAACGCAAAAAGAAGTCCGAAGCGGCGAGAAAAAGAAGCATTAAAGGATAAAACGAAACCTACCGAGCAATCGGTAGGTTTTCTTTTTACCCGCGAAAAAGATTTTATTTTGTCGAATTTTAGAAAATTAACGGGTTTTTTACCCCGCGTTAAAATTAAAGGAGAAAAGTTAATGGAAGAACAAAAAACACTTAAACAGTATTGCAGAGAGGCTAAAAAAAGACTTAAAAACGGCTTCTGGCAGGAATACCACGAAAAACTTAAAGAAGAGCTTTCCCGTGCGGAGGAATACGGCTATTCCGAATCTAAAATCAAAGACTATTATTCCTCTAAAATTACAAGCGAAATACGCCGCTCGGACGAGAACGACGAGGATTTTTACCGCAAGGTTAAGCGTATCCTCGATACGGAGGGGGAAATTTCCAACGCCATCGGCAGACTTACCGATAAGGTTTATTACGAGTCGCTCTCTTACGAGGAAAAACAACGCTATAATTTAGAGCTTTCCGAACGCTACCTTAAAGCCGTAGAACGGTATAACCGCGAAAACGCGCTGAGCTTCGCGCATTGATTTTTTTCGCTCGGCGGCGTCGGCAAGTTCCGCCACGTCGACTATTTTTATTATCGACAATTCTCATTATTGACAATCGTCGGACTTTGTGTTATTATTAAAATAACGAATTTTCGGGGAGGAATAATATGCAGTTAATCGATTTTAAAGAGCTGGTTACTGCGAGGCAGTCTTGCAGGAGTTTTTCCGATAAAAAAGTTCAGCCCGAATTGCTGAAACGGATTATGGAAACGGCAGTTCTCGCGCCGTCCGCTTGCAACAGTCAGCCGTGGAAAGCCTATTGCGTTACGGACGAAACAAAGGTTAAACGCGTTGCCGAGGCGGTGCAGGACGGAGGTGTAAACTCGTTCGCGTCCGAAGTACCGGCTTTTATCGTCGTTTCGGAATTTGATTTCGCTCGATTAAAACCCGGCGCAAAGGAAAAATTCGGCGAAGATCACTTTATCAAGTACGATATAGGCGAGTTTGTGGCGTATATTACGCTTGCGGCAAAGGCTGCCGGGCTTGATACTTGCATTATCGGCTGGATAAACGCCGAAAAACTTGCCGCCGCGGCGGAGCTTCCTCGCGAGGAAACGTGCAACGTCGTTATTGCCGTCGGCTATGGCGATTGCCCGCTGAGAAAAAAGACGAGAAAAAATTTCGACGAAACGGTTAAATTTATTTAACGCTGCGATAGATTGTTAAACGAATAACTGCACGTATGCGCATATGCAAATACCTCCACGCTTACACGTTTTGCAGGCGCGGAGGTAAAAGCAAAAAGGGCAGAAGTTGTTATAAAAGGCATAACAAAGGGAGTATCGGCTTAAAACGAAACCGTTCAGACCGTGAAATCGTACGGACGGTCGCGTTGCGGAAAAATTATCGGAGTCAGTTTACTATGCCGAGCGCGTCGTCAAAGCCTAAGCTTATAAGCAGGGCAAGGTCAACGCGTTTCATCGTCGGAGGGGAAAGCTCGCCGATGCGTTCTTTAAGTCTGCGCTTGTCAAGCGTGCGGATTTGTTCAAGCAAAATTACCGAATCCTTTACCAGACCGAACTCGTTTGCGCATATCTCAATGTGTGTCGGCAGCTTTGCTTTGGAAAGCTTGCTCGTAACCGCCGCGGCTATAACCGTCGGGCTGTATTTGTTCCCCGTGTCGTTCTGAACGATTAAAATGGGGCGAATACCGCCTTGTTCGCTGCCGACCACGGGACTTAAATCGGCGTAATAAAGTTCTCCTCTTTTTATCATTACAGGTCTCCGATGCGTCAAGTAATTCCCTTATCAGTATATGTAAATCGGTTCAGTTCGGGTTACTTGTAAGAAAATGTTACCCGTAAAGATAAAAAATATACCGAAAATGCTAAAAAAGGCTCTTTGGGATTGACAGTCCCGCCTGGTTTGTAGTAAAATATATAAGCGTGGTCAGACAAAATGTTTTTCCGCTCAACCAAAACCCGCAACCTAAAAACGCTTCCGTAGTTAAATGGATATGTCGCCTTTGGCAACGGCGTTCGCAAAGCAAGCTTTGCTCGGCTAAACATTGTTCTATCCATTTTGGCTACGTTTTTGAAAATGCCGATAATAACAGTTTTTTATATTCTCATTTGCTTCCGTAGTTAAATGGATATGTCGCCTTTGGCGACGGCGTTCGCAAAGCAAGCTTTGCTCGGCTAAACATTGTTCTATCCATTTTGGCTACGTTTTTGAAAATGCCGATAATAACAGTTTTTATATTCTCATTTGCTTCCTTAGTTAAATGGATATAACAAGCCCCTCCTAAGGGTGTGTTATTCCTAATATGAACCCGTCAAAACGGGGCAAAACAAAGCGAAAACTGCTTAAAATCGTGCATTTTGCCGATACGGCAGACGGCTAAAATAAAATTTGGTGACCTATTTGGTGACCACGCCGAAAAAAGTTCGCCAAAGCGGGTATTGCTATATCCTGTAAAATTGAATATGTGTCCGTAGTTAAATGGATATAACCGTGCCCTCCTAAGGCACTATTGTGAGTTCGATTCTCGCCGGGCATACCAAAATTTAAGGCTACATTTATAATGTGGCCTTGATTTATCTCAGGAGTTATTTATGAAACCAGAATCTAAAAGACACCACTATATCCCGCAATTTATTTTGCGAAATTTCCAAGACGAAAACTTGCAAGTATCATACTGGGATATAGAAAACAGTAAACTAGAAAAACGCAATACTAGAAGTGTGTTTATGAACATGAATATGTATCGTGATGAAATAAATCATCAGGACGATCCTACCAGCATAGAAAGTACTTTAGCTGTTTTTGAACAAGAAATCGCGGAACTTATAAAGGGGAAATTTTTAACTAGTAACGAAGTTGTGATTACCCGTGAGGAACTTGAAAAGTTAAGAATTTTTTTATCGTTGTTGTCTTTTCGCTCGAATTCAAGAATGGAGCAATATCGTAATAACAATTTTAACGCAAGCACTCGTAAAATCCTAGAAAACTACTCTCCTGAAGGTTTTGAAGATTTATGGAAACGCGAAGTAGAAGAACTGGCAAAATGCCGTTCTTACGCAGACGTGGAATCAAACGAAGTTGTTGACCCTATTATAAAAACCGACTTTTTTAACGATTTAAAGGGTATGTATATGACTCTTGTTGATGCGCGTGGTGGAGAATTTCTTTTAACGGATATTTATCCGACTTTGGAAATTTTCCCCGTACAACCTGGTATAAATTTGCATATGCATTGCTTTTATCCATTATCACCAACAAGAATGCTTATATTAAACCACGTTATGTTTAAGGACGAGGTCGATAGCCCTTTATTCGAAACAATCAAGTCATTCTCTAAAATTTCTGGCGATATGATTATACCGCCTAAAAGCAAGCGAGCGATGGCGACGGCTTTTCTTCCTAGTGACACGTACACCTATAGGGTGAGAAAAATTTACCAAGACGACGTTGAGTACATAAATGCCTTATTTCTCAACGAGGCCCGTGTAGGGGTTATGTTTAGGGACGAGGAACGCATTGCTGATTCAATCTATGCTTTTAATAGGCGTGGTGATATTAAACAAAACTATAACTTATTAGAAGACGAACTTTTTGAAGAAGAAAGCGAATAAATAAAACGACCGATTTCTCGGTCGTTTTTGTATTGTAGCGTGTTGTTTATTCTTCTTTAAATTCGGTCAGCATTCGCAGGTGCGCTTGGTTGTAGTATTTTCTAAAGCTTGCCCACGGTAGGTTTGTATCCTGCGAGAAGGCGATTATCACGCCTATCAGTTCGCCTTTGTCTTTTGCCTCGGTAATTGCCTTTTCATAATCGATTTTATTCATACTGTTTGCTCCTTGTATTTGGTAAACAAACGATACCGTAAACGGCAATTAAAGTCCAGCATAACGCACAAAAAAAGGCAAAGAAAAACGACCGATTTTTATCGGCCGTTTTTGTGCTAGCATTCAGTTTCTTCAATTAATCTTAAATTTTTTTCTAATTCATCACGTGATGCAATTACATTAAGCCAAGCAATAGAATGTATATATTGGTCTATCTTATTAAATAAATTTTGCAAAACTGCAAAATCATCAAACATTAAGGGCTTGGGATGCATTACGCGGTTGCGTATTTGAACTATATTCATTCCACAGTTTTTATTTATAAAATCAATCTCATTCTGCGTGAGCTCTACTTTGCCTCTGCATTTGTTTATTATTTCTATGAAATCCCCAATACCCAATTGCTCTAGCATTTCTTTTATACTGTATGCTTTAGCGTTTCTTGCTTCGATTTTTGCTAACATTTCATTAGTAAAATCATTTATTGATAAAACGGGATATAAAAATTCTATCAAATCATGCTCTAATGCCATAATCATATGGTACATTATTTTTCTTTCGTGAATTTCTTTCATAAAGTGCTCCTTTGTAGTTAATTCTTTTTAACAAACTTTATAAATGTATATTGTACATTAATTTATCTTCACGACCGTTGTCGTATAAAAATGCTTTTTGGTCGTAATTAAAGACTGGTTTGGCTTTATGTATTATGCGATGATGGTCAGGACAGACTATCATCACGTTTTTCGCGTCGTTGTTTGCTGTGAGGGAGAAGGGTTGAATGTGATGCGCTTCACTTACATCAACGCCATACATTTCAATTGCGCGTGCTCCACATATTTGGCAACGGAACTCATACAATCCTTTAAGCGATTGTTGAATTTTGGGGTCGAATACGCGGTTCTTGGATTCTTTTATTGTTTTGATAATATGAGCCGTGCTGTCCTTGCCGTTTATTATTGCCTCTAATTCGTCTTCGGAGCACCCGTGGATAATTTTCCGCGCTTGCTGTCTTTCGTATTCCTCAATGGTTATTACTTCGTTATCGGCTAAAATAGACTGAACAATTTTAGTTAACTCTTCAAAAGTGTAGTGCTTTAAGCCATTGTGAAAGGTTTCAACTACGGCGTTAGGCATCCTTTTATTGAAACCAACGCGGTGACTACCTGTTAATGGGTCAAACTCATCACGACGTAGTTTTAGGTAATGATTATCTTTACCAAATTTTAAGGACAAATCACCAAAAGCCTCGGTTAACGTAGAATAACCAAGCGCTTTCATTGCATCCCTATCAAATTTTGAAAAATAATACGCCAAAATCGTGGCTTTTCTATTATTATCGGTTAACAAATTAATTCTCCTTATAATAAGTTCAATTTATAATTTTCCGTGTCGATTTCGTATTTTTCAATGGGAATATTTTTGCCAAGTGCATTTCTTATAGCGGTTTCGTTTTCTGAGGAAATATTCGCACCTAAATAAACCTTTGAAATCATATCCGACAGTAATAAATGCCTATCAGTTAAATTTGACTGAAATTCGATTATTCGCCATTCGTTTTCGTAATCCCAAATTTTACTTTTTGTAAGTAATGAAACAACAAAATCAGGCGCAAATTTATCAAGGTCGGCTGTTTTAGGGTGTGTTGGGTCTTCAAAGTTAATAAGGCTCATCGGTATGGTAGCACGTTCTTCTGTATATATTACAGGGAAGAGCAACATTTTGGCGGACAATGACGTGCATTTTGCTAAATCGTATTCAACGCAAAACCCCGTGTGTTTATTAGCATAATGCGACCACATCAAAATAGAATCGGGTTTTTCAGAAAAACAGGTAATAGCAAACATATCGTTTATTTTCTTTTTAGTGTCTGCAATTATTGGTGTTAAAATTGTTTTAACGCGTTCAAATTCTCTTTGAATGCGTCCGCTGGTATCCCCAGTAATTTCAGCAAGTTTTACAAGTTTTTGAGAAATACTCTTTTCTGTTGAAAGCGAAGAAATAATGGAAAAGCCTTTTTCTATTTCGGGCGTTTGTTGGTCGGGAGCAAGGAGTTTTACAAGTTCCGTAGGATTTTTAATAAAAGCGTCCATTATGGTTTGCACGCCGATATTGTTTCCAAAATTATCAAACAAATGCTCGTTCCCCGGTTTAGAAAGCAAAATCATCAAATCCGTTAATGTCTGCGGTTCTAAAAATAATTTTGTTAAACCCTCATTAAATTCTTCTTCTGTTGAAAACTCACCATTTTGATGTTTTTTCATTATGTCAACGAATTGTGGTTTTGAAAAGAAAAAACTAATCAGTTCGGCTGTTTTATCACTTTTAACGCTGGGCTGTTCACCAAGAACTAATTGTTTAACCAGTTGCTTGGTTTGTTCTCCATTTTCGCCTTTTAACTCTAATTTAGTGTCTATAACGCTTGGTAAAAATGCTGCTACAGCTTTGTCGAGCGAAAAACCCAGAGCGCAGTCAAAGGGATCATTAAATCTTTCAGGTTTGCTAAAGTGTATAGTTTTATCGTAAAGGTTTTTCAGGGAGTATGGGTCTTCAAAAGAATAATACTTGTATAATTTACCACCAAATAAGCAAATTTTTTCATCAAGAAGCGACGCACACTTTAAATCGCTGCGTTGTGGTGAAAAATATTCCGTTAAATGTGGTTTTATCCAAGACGTATCTTTCAAAATTTTCTCCTTTGGTATTAGCAATCATTTTCCACAATAAAATTTTTCACGCGGTCGACGCCTGCTTGGTAGTATTCTTTAATAATTTCGCATCCACAGAAGCGTCTACCTGTTTTTAGTGCTGCAATCGCTGTGGAGGCTACACCCATAAATGGGTCAAAAACTAATGCATTTTTATTTGATGCTATTTCTATGATGTGTTCCAGTAGTTGTACAGGCTTTTGTGCTGGGTGCTTTGGATTTTTTAATCGCTCTGGGCCAGCGCAAATAGGCGTTTCGATAAAATTATGCATTTCATCTTGTGATGTAAAATTCCATACGTGACCCTTGTTCCAGAAACAAATTATCAATTCGCAACTTTTAAGAAAGGTCGTTTTGAAAATGCTGGGGGTAGGATTGGTCTTGTGCCATACCATATATTGAGCTGTATCAAATTTATGGTCGAACGCAGCGTGCCATTTCCCGATACTGTTATAGGACGTAAAAACAAAGATGTTTCCGTTTGGTTTTAATATTCTTTTGAATTCTTCCACATATTCCGTAGGATCTACCTCAATTTTATCCCAGTCGGCGATATCATTGTTAAGAGGTGTTCTATTTGGTAGGTCAATATTTCCCGATGAATACTTTGAAATGTTATATGGTGGGTCGGTGAGTATTAAATCAATGGACGCATCTGGAATTTTCTTCATTACTTGGCGATTGTCTTGATAAAACAACTTTGCCAAGCCAGTTATTTCTGTTGATTCAACATAATCCATAATTATTTTTTCATTAGTGCTTTAATAAAAGCCACGGGGTCAGGTTCTTTACATTTATGTACCATGCAATGGCAATTAGGACAAAGGGGGATAAGATTTGCCACCGCATCTTTCAAAGCTTGGTCATTAAGCTCGGCATCAGTGTATTCGCTTAAAGGTTTTATGTGATGAAACTGAATATAGTCTTTACCTAATTCGCCGTATTCCTTTTCAAAATTAAAACCACAAATAGCGCAAGAAAAATCGCCAATGGATTGTTGTCGCTGAACGGCAAATTTTCTCAACTTTGCTGAACGTTCAATCGCTTTTACGCTACGCGTATATGCTTTTCCTTCGGAAATCAAATCGTCTTCGGCGAAAATAGTTACCTTTTTACTGCTTTTTGAAAGGCGAGTTTTAATGACTTTTTCAAGCGTATCATCATCACAATCAAAAGAAAAAAGAGCTTGCATTGCTGAATAATCGTCTTCTAAAGCCTTTTTTCCTTTGTCGGTTATAAAGTATTCACCTGACGGTGTTAAGTCGGTGTATTCCGCCATTTTATTGTTATCACGATGCGATTTTAAGTTTCTCACTTTTTGGGAGAAGTATGTATCACCACGCCCAGCAAGGATGGTTGCATCCTTGCCAGTTGGTTTCATCGCTTTTTCCATCTTTTTTATAAGGACATCCATTTTAATTCCAGGATAGGTATCAATCAAATAGAGTGCCGGGGCGATTAGTTGTTTTTCGGTGTAATTCATAGTTCTCCCTTTGCTTTTTATATCGTTTGTCTATAATTTTCTCTGATGTCGGCGATAGACACTAACTCGTTGTTTCTTTTTACAAACCATACATCAAAGCCATTTAATCGTTTTGCTTGCACTTCACGAGCGGTTGCTGCACACGAATGCATATCCATAGGCTGTTCATTGTAGAGTAAGCGTCCGTCTTCTAGTAAGGTGGCAACTTTTTGTCCATTGCGGAAGAAGAAGGGTTCTCCAACATAGAAGTAGCCAGCAGTTATCATTTCTGTCATTGTAACTTTTTTAGGCTTCTGGTCAAACACAGCGTTTGCAATAGGTGTGTCTTCGTATTCGATAGCATCAACGCGCTTTTGTCCATATTCGCAGTATTTTTTATCCATTTCAATCATAATGGAACTGCGACCAAGTTTTTTTGCCATGGCGGCCGTAGTCATTGTTCCTCCGAAGGGGTCAAGGACAACATCTTCTTTATTGCTGGATATTGCGATTACACGGTATAATAATTCTTCAGGCTTTTGGGTGCTATGAAGTTTTTCGCCGTTTTCGTCTTTTACACGTTCCGTGCCTTGACATACTGCAATCTTCCATACTGAACCAAGTTGTTTACGAGTTCCTTTTTTGAAGTCGTTTTCATCTACGGTATCGATATTAAGTTCTTTTGCCGTCTTGTAATTAAAGGTGAACTTAGCCTTTTTGCTTTTTGTTGCCCAGATAAGTGTTTCATGGCTGTTATTGAGACGCGTACCCATAAAGTTGGGGGTAGGGTTCTTTTTATGCCATACAACGTCGTTGATAATCCAATAACCTAATTGTTGCATAATAGCTCCTATGGTGTATATGCATTGCATACCACCGATTACCCAAATAGCGCCGTTGGGCTTTAATACTCTATAACATTCGGTTAACCATTTTCTGGTAAATTCTTCATATTCTTCAAGAGAATTGAACTGGTCCCAGCCATCCGCACAGCCGTTGTAATCCGTGCCTTCTACACGTTTAAGCACCCCTTCGGTTCGCATCCAATAAGGGGGGTCGGCAAATATCAAGTCTACTGATTTTGCGGGCATTTTTTGCATTTCGTTCAAGGTTTCGCCGTTGATAATTTTGTGATACATTTTGTTTTTCTCCTTTTTTACAAACAATACCGTAAAGACTTTTGTAAGTCTATCAAATACGGTTCAAATTGACATTGTTTGTAAATAATTCTGCACGAAGCTGAACGTATGCAGGCTTATTCGAAATCAATTTTTTATATTTACCAGGTTCTTCCGTTTTCAAACGACGTAAAGCAACAAGCATTTCATCGCTGGTATCAAAGTCGGGAATAGAAAGAATTTCATCACTTCTTTCCATTTTGTTACGTTGCAAGTAAGAAGTGAGTTCTTCCCAAACATCCATCCTGTTGAACAAAGAAGAAAAGAGCGCGTCGCCGTACAAAACATTTAATTGTCGATTGGTGGTAATATCCTTATTACTTTCTGAAATGTAGTAGTTTTTATTTTTAACCAAACTTCCATCTATAAACCACATTGTAGCGTTGATTTTCTTGTTAGGATATAATCTTTCCAAAAGAGAAAACTTCTTTTTAAAGTTAGCGTATTGACCACGTTTCTTAGTGCTGTCGTGGTCATCTCTGATTTTTTGTTCAATCAAAAATACCGTATCACCGCCAAGGAATACTTGGTCAGCATTTAAGGCATCGCCGTTTTCATCCGTGCCGATACGCTTATTAAGGTTAGTATATCCCATTTTTTCAATGTAAAGGGTTACTATGTATTCCATGAAATCGCCAAATTTAATCTCTCGACTTTGTGTAACGTTTTGAATAAGTTTCGTTTTGGCATTGCTTAATCTAAAAATGCCCGTATATCTATGGGGGTTATCAATAACATTTTTAAGTAATTCATAGCAAAAATCCGCATCGGATTTAATTTTTTCGTTAAGTTTTTCAACAAAGAATTCGTAAGTAAGTATCATATTGTTCTCCTGCACCTAAAAAGGTAAATTATCTATATCTATTTCTGGTAAGTTTGTGCTAGTATAAGGCTTGTATTTTAACCGTAAAACATAAAGCAATGCGTATATGCGGTTATATAAATACTCCACCAAATAGATATCCGTTAAGGCTTCTCGTTTACTTTTATCTTCAGAACGATAATATTCGTTATGTCTTATATCATAATCGCTGTTTATAATTCTTTTTACATTTTCTATTTCATTTTTGATAAGGTTGTATTTTTTTTCGTTTTTATTTGAGTGAACCATTTCGGCTATCTTAATATTTGTTTTTTCATCAGTCAATATATTTGTCCCATCATTCTTAAAAAGAGAATAGAAGAAGCAAAAGGCGTCGGCTATATATTGCAAAGCAGAATGCTTGTCCATAAAGTCATCATATAAAATCATCTGCTCGGAAAAGGCAATTTTTCTTTCGAATTGTTCGTAGTTAAGAATTTTTTCAGGGATAAAGGATGTTTTATAATTCTGCTTTCTTATTTTACCCCCAGCCATTTTGTAAGGTAATCCAAATTTTGTAAAAGTGTCATTCACTTGTTTTGTGAATGGATATCGTCCTTCTGTGCCACTTTTTAAGAATTTTGCATAAATAAGTTCTATGTAATTTTTTATAACTTGGAAAGGAATATTTGCAAATGTTTGAAGTTGTAGTTCTTCTCCATACTCTATACGATAATGTAAATTTTCTTGACAATTAATACCGTCGTTTACCCAAAAACCAAATTCATCATGTCCGTAAATAACTTTTTCATCAAACATAGGACTAATTTTTTGCTTTTGTTCGTCATACCAAGAAGAAAAAGAAATCCAAAATTTATGTAAATTCTCTTTTTCTTTTTGTTCTGTATTTGCGGTTGTATTATATTCATTCAGCGTGGCTCTTAATGTTTTTAGAGTAGTATAATGTTTTGAGCTGTCTACGCCATAATATTCACAAATTTTTTCAATACAAAATTGAATTTTGATAAAATCGCAAATAGGTAAAGCCTCGTGTATACCTGAAAAATAAGCATTTAGTGCTTCAGGATAGTAATTGTTATCAAACGAATCCAATTCGGATTGTATCATTAGTTGTAGTTGTTCTTCTTTTGTCATTTCAAATTTCTTCCTCAGTAGCGTCCATTATATCGCCGATATTACATTGTAATACCTTGCAAATGCGGAGCATTACGTCCATTGATACGGTTTCGTTTTTGCTCATCTTTGCCATGGTGGAAGAAGACATTTCAGCCTGCACGCGTAGTGCGTTTTTAGTCATCTTTTTATCTATAAGTTTTTTCCATAATTTGTCGTAACTTACTGCCATAAAAATTCCCCTTGAACGGTATTTTTATCATTATACCACAAATAAAAAATTTAATCAAGTAGGTTCTTCGCATATCTAAAGAATTTCTTTAGAAAAAGGACAATAAAAAATGACCCCAACGTCATACATTAGGGTCATTATGTTCATTCGAATATCTCTTCCAGTTTTTGGGCGGCGGAACGGTCGGCTGTTTTTAGGAAGTGGCTGTATATGTCGGTGGTCGTGCTAGTTCGCGCATGACCCGCTCGACCTGCGACCGTTACGATAGGTACTCCAGCGGCTATTTGCATAGTGATGTTCGTATGTCGTAGACTGTGGACGGTTCGTTCTTCAAGTCCTGCCGTCTGGCATATCCGTTTCATCCACGTGTTTATCGTGCCAGGATATATGTTTCCGCCGTATTCGCCTATAAATAATCGGTTGCTGTTTTCCCACTTATCGCCGTGCATTTCTCGGTATTCTTCATACCAAGCCTTGTATTCGGTCAGCACCGTTATCAGTTTATCCGATATGGCGATTACACGCTTACTGCTTTCCGTTTTCGGGTCTTTTAATACTAACCCAACCCTACGAACGGCGGTGAGCGACCTTGCTATAGTTATCGTAGCGTTATCGAAGTCGATATCTGACCATTCCAGTCCACACAGTTCGCCACGGCGCATACCCGTTAGAAGAAGGGTGAGCATAGCTGTCTTGTATCGAATATCTGGAAACTCGTCCGCCGCCTTGTAGAACTTTTTGGCGTCTTCGTCATCCATATAGTCAATATCGCGTGGCGGTCGCTTGGGGAAGGTTATGTAGTCGGCGCTAGCGTAGTTGTCTGCTATCAGTCGTTGTTTTTTCGCCGTAGCAAGAACCGCTCGTATGGTGCGCTTAATCTTGCTTATCGTTTCGTAGGCATACTTTTGCGTCGTATGCGTGACATTAAATAAGTTTTCCGTTTTCTCGCCTAGCGTATCGGCTAGCCGTTTGGCGTACTCGTAACTGATTTGTTTGCCTGCCAGCGCGTTGGAAAGGGAGCAACTACTGAAGTTTTTCTCATACCGAAGTTTCATATATCCGATACCCGTTTTGTTCATACGCTCCCGAAGAGCAGGCTTTGCCGTAACGACGGTCACAGTCTTTTCCATACGGTCTAGTTTGTCGTAGTATTGCTGTATGATATTCGGTGTAAGTTCTTTTAGTTTATAACCGCCGATATGCTTGTTGGTGAGTTCTATGGCGCTTTCACAGTTGACGAAGTAACTTGCTGCGACTTCGTTTTTTCGCCTTTTTAGCCACCAGAGCGCGTAGTCCGAGAAAGTGGTTTCAGCCGATTTTGTCGGCTCTCCTGACGCCGTTTCTAGGATTTTAATCGCGTTCTCGTATTCGCTTGCAAATATCACGACTTCTCGTTCCATTTGCTTGGGTGTAAGTCCTACGGGCGGTTTCCAGGTAGTAGAGTGAACTTTAATTTCTCCGCTACCTTTGTCCTTAATTTTGACCTGTATGCGGTAGGTCATACCGCTTTTACTAGGTCGTTTGCTTATACTTGCCATTTAATTACCTCCTACGGTGTTTTCATTAAGGGGACATAGCAATCCCCTTAACAAAAGGAAGCCGTAAAAATTTAGAAAAGTCTAGCGATTTAGCCTTGCGAACCGCTAAAATATTTGAATAAATCGTCTAAATCCACGAGAAGTTTCTTTCCCGTGAAGACACACCGTATTTTACCACTTTTGCAAAGGGTTCTAATACAGTTAGGGGTTACCGCCGTCATAGGGTCGATTGCCTTAATTTCGGCGATGGTTTCGGTTATCGTTCTCATTCTAGGTATCGTCATCTAATGCTCCTTAATACTCATAAATTTTTCTCCTTTTCTTTGAATCTTTGTTTCTTTGTATCTTCGTTGCGTCGTTGCATTGTTGCGTCGTTCTTTGAATCTTCGTATCTTTGAAATCTTTGAATTTTTGAATAAATTTTGATTTTAGTTTGAATAAAAATCAAAAATCAAAACCGAACGGAGTGGCGTATTTTTAGAATTTTTCAACGGTTTTGCCATAAAAACCGCCGTTTTCGCCACCTTGAACGAATTTTGAAAAGCAATTTTGATTTTGCGCTTTGATTTTTGATTACGCGAAAACTTACGCGTGATTGCCGCCCCGCTTATAGGTCGATTCGCGTAGAGATTTGACCTCCCCCTGGGGGTACACGCTGTCAAATCCTACCAAGTTCATCTTCCATTTGCTTGATTTCATAATGCTCCATTAGTGCGAAGTAGTGTATGTACGCGCCGTCCAGTTCTTGGGTGTACTCGTGCTTGATATAACAACGACGTTTCAAGAATTCTTCAAGTTCAAACGTTAAGTTGTAAGCGGTAATTATATCAATTTGTTCGTTTTTGGGTAATCCGTTATTGTAGATATCCTGCAATTCCTTAGTATTGAGTACCCAGCCGTCGTCACCACTTTCTTGAGCATAAATTCCGATAATATCTTTCATTCTTTTTTCTTGTGCGTTTTTAAGTTCTAACATTTTAAATTCCTCCGTTAATAAATTTTAATAGTTTTTCCTCGTTTTGTTTGCGTACGAGGTCACGCATGTTTTCGCAGTCTAACTGTTGTTCGAATAGGCACGAGCCTTTAATACGGTGCGCCGTTCGTTCTTCATAGTTGCAATTTGCCATAAGTGCGCTGATGCGGTAGTTGCTAGAATAGATAGTCGGCTTTTTAGCGTTAATTCGCGTGTTGATAAGGTCAAACGCTATCGTTTGTAGCCAGCCTGTCCCAGCCTTGATGTTTTCCGTACCGATATCGTCCAGGAAGAGAAAGTCAACTGTTTCGGCTCTACGGAGTACGGCGGACTGCGCCGAGTTGTTTCCAAAGCCTTCTTTTAGTTTGCTTTCAATCTCCACGAAACTAGTAAATAGCACGGTGTACAGTTTGTCCGCCAGGGCGTTGCCCATGCAAGCGGTAAGGTGGGTTTTTCCCACGCCGGGGACGCCGTAAAGATAAGCGCCGACACCCGCATCATACATCGTATCCGCGTGCGCGCAATAGTTGCGACACATCTGGTAGACGGCTTGATTGCTAGGGATAATTTTAGCCGTTTCAAAGGTGCAGTTCCTAAAATGCTTGCCGAGAGCGCTGTTACGGCGGTATTCTTCCGCCTTGGCTTTCCGTTCTTGTAATCGGCGTTCTTTTTCCGCCTTCTCATAAGCCTCCTGACGGCACTTGCAGGAGGTTGGCGCAAAACAGTCGAATTCTTGCATATAAAACGCTCGTGGCGTGTGGCAGTTTTTGCAATACGGCAACCCGTCTTCCCCCAAATATTCGTCTGCCTGTAATTCTATTTTTTTCATGAATTATCTTTTCCCCAGTCAATGCCATAATTGCTTTCGTAAGAAGTATTATTTTTATCTATTCTACTTACTATATTATGGTTCACGTTTTTAAGCGTAGGCTTTTCGCGTTTTTGAGCGTTACCTACGCTTATTTTTGATAACACTATGGAAGAATTCGGTTTAATAATACGCTTACGATAACCGTTATCATCCGTGGTACGGGTAACGGCGATTAGGTCGTAACGCTTAAGTATCCCGATCAACCTACTTACCGATTGAATGGAAAGGTTTAATTGTTTTGCAAAATATTTATTCGATGCAAAACAGTACCCATCACTCTGCGATAGGGCACAAATCTCTCCGTGAAGAATTTTCGCTCTCGGTGGAATAGAATGGATTGCGTTCACTTTTTCGTCCAGTTTAATGTAATTTCTACTACTCGTCATTTACTTCCTCCTGAATATAGTATTGTAAGCAATTTTGCGAACACATAGTTAAAAATTAAAAAGGATCAGCGGTCCTTTTTAATTTAAAAATATATGATTAGTCTTCTACTTCATCGGTAGATGATAATTTCGTTCCCTTTGACAGCAATTCTTCTATGGCGGTTATAACGGCAAGGCTTTCGTCTTCATGATCTATCACGAGTGCGTCTAAATCATTGACCTGCATCAACTTGCGTACGACAAGCCTTGCAAACTGATTTTTTCTCATAAATTCCGCCATATCAGGGGCAAGCTCCTTTCTGCCAAGACCGATAAGCTCCATTACCTCGTATTCAGTCTCCTCATTCACCTGATAGGTTTTAAGAATATTTGTGAGCACTTCTCCCACGGGAGGATATCGTCTATCGTTTTCCAGGTCGGAAAGGTATGCCGGGGAAATTCCGATTTTGGCACATGCGCCACGGAGAGAGAGGTTGCAGCCTTCTCGTAAACCTTTTATCATTTTTCCAAAGGTAACGCCTTTTGCGTTTGCAATTACCGTCCCGTCTTCTCTTCTGGGCATAGCCTTGTATTTTGCCATAACGTACTCCTTACTATATGTTCGCTTTTTTGCTAACACATATATTATACACCAAGAAAATTATTTGTCAACAGTTTTGCGAACATTTTTTAAACTTTTTTTGAAATATTTTTATTAAAATTACTAAATGCCCTATAGATAGGGCAGAAATTGCCGTTATCGGCAAAAAACTATTGTATTTTGTATGCAAAATTATTTATTTCTTGCTGATAGCGTGATTATTCTATTATAAAGTCCTTTTCGGAGCGATATATTTTTAGTTCCGTAATATCAGTACGATTGCACATTTTTTGTACGGTGTCTTCGTTGCACATCATGCTGTAGGAAAAGTGAGTGTTTGCGTCGGTATACATGGCAAGGCAGGAATAGCCTTTTTTGACGGTTTTTTTATATTCTTTTTCGTCATCCATCAGTTGCAGGAGCTCTGCCATAAACAAGTCTTCGTCGCCGTCTAACTCACCGTATTCCGTGATTATCGGTCGTTCCTTGAAGTAGCGCTTAATCGTTTCTTCCAGGATAGGTGCGTAGTTGTTATCGTAAAATACGATATCGCATGAACTGCCGTTTCCGCAGTCGTTGTACCAAGCCACCTTTTTTCCGTTATAATAAAGATTGCCTTGGTTTCCTTGCCAGTCGAGCCCTTGAAAGGTCTTTCTGTTCTTTAATGAAAACCCGTATATACTTGCCATTTTTGCCTCCATATACTATTGTTAAGCAAAGTATGCCGTAAAGGTTTTCAAGAGCCCAGCGAAAGCGTGCTAAATTTGTGAGATTAAGAAGTGCTAATATATGAGCAATTTTTTATTGTTTGTGGCTTAAATTGCTAAAATGTGAACAATTTTAATTTTATCACGCTTTTGTTTATATGGCTTGTTTATGGTTGATTTTTTTGCTAGGGAGTGTTATAGTATTAATGTTAGGCTATCTAACAAGGTTTTACTCTTTTATAAAGGATTATAATAACAAGGAGTAAAAATCATGAAACAAACAAAACAATTTGACTACTCAAAGTTTTCAAAAGAACAAGCGTGGTATAATCCCGAACAAAAAGACCCTGCTTGCTGGGGACTGCACGAAATTGATGGTGAATTACATATTGACATTGCTCGCTATAAGAAAGTTTGCAACGAAATAGGTATTACTGAATTTATCCCTAAGGAATGGGAAGACGTCAACGAAGGTTGTTTTATTCCAGCGAAAAAAGCAAAGTATGACTACAAAGTCAATATGTTTAGGGACTTGATTTTTGAGTTTAAAGGTGACTGGTTTCAAGAATACAAACCTATTTTTGAATTTATACGCACACCTGACCAAGTTCGTGAAAACGCAAGACTTAACGGATTATCTATGATTTCTTCATCTGAGGATATTGATTCAGTCGAAGAAGACGCTATGTTTGCAATGGTGCGTCGTTATAAAAAATACAATACCGTTATTCAATCGTTGTATTGTTCTTTTATTTCAAAACTGGCAACTGAAATTGACCGCTATACACTTATCGTGATGTGTGAACTTGGTTATAAAGGAAATGACTACAATTTCGATTCGTTTCGAAAGTTTTCTGACGGCTTACAAAAGGACAAAACGGGCAAAAAAATCAGCCAGTTGAAAAAGTATAATGCGTATAACTTGTTGCATAAAATCAACAATTTCTTAAAGCACAATACCGTTGAGGCTTATAATAAACTGAAAAGATTTTATCCCAAGAATGTTTGTTGCGTAGAAAACGGTACAGCAAAGCAGGAATACGAAAACGGCATGTTTGCTGGCGACTGGATTATTCTTGAAGAAAACTACATTGACGCGCTTTTGGATAAGTTGGTGAAATTCTTCGACGATTATTGTGTTCATTTCTTAAAAGAAAACATTGACGAGGCTGACTGGAATTATGCTGATTACTTCTATAACGCTATTCAAGAAATGCGCTATCCTCACGAATACTTCGGATTACCATAAAAAACTAGGTCACCAAATTTGGTGACCTTTTTGGTTGCCTTGGTTTTTTGACCGCTATAAAAGCTATGAAACGATATGAAAATTACGCAAAATACGGCGAAAAAACGGCTAAATCTACGCAAAATATGCGTTTTAGGTATTTTGCAAACCCTACATTAGGGTCAGATATATCCTCCTAAGGGCTAGTTGTGGGTTCGATTCCCGCAGGGAGTACCAAAAAAACCACATTTTTTGTGGTTTTTTACTATTTTTAGGGCAAAATATAGGAATTTTTGGAATAATTTTCATCTATTCCACTATATCCACCCACTAATATTAATTTAGAGTTGACACCTAATTTTATGGACACTATCAATATTAAAGAGAAAAGTGTATGAATCGCATCGAAACATACACTTTTTCGTTATTTTTTAAGCCTATACCGTAAGGCGGAAGCGATATCTACTTTTCTCTCTTTAATAATTTTCTTTACGAACTTCAAAATAGGCCTGCGGATGCTTACATACAGGACATATTTCGGGAGCCGTAGTACCAACAACGATATGTCCGCAATTGCGGCATTCCCAAACTGTTACACCGGACTTTTCAAATACTGCTCTGGTTTCAACGTTTTTAAGAAGAGCACGGTATCTTTCCTCATGTGCTTTCTCAATAGCGGCAACACCACGGAATTGATCAGCCAAATCGTGAAAGCCTTCTTCATCTGCTTCTCTTGCCATACGATCATACATATCAGTCCACTCGGCATTTTCGCCTTCCGCTGCATGGAGCAGGTTTTCGGCAGTGTCGCCAAGCTCACCGAGAGCCTTAAACCACAGTTTCGCATGTTCCTTTTCATTTTCGGCAGTCTTCAAGAAAAGTGCTGCAATTTGCTCGAAGCCTGCCTTCTTTGCAACAGAAGCAAAGTATGTATACTTGTTTCTTGCCTGAGATTCGCCTGCAAATGCTTCCCAAAGGTTCTTTTCGGTCTTGGTACCGGCATAGGGATTCTTGGATTCTTCCTCAAGCTTTACGAATTTTTCTTTCGGCTGTTTGCAGACAGGACAGTTTTCGGGAGGAGTATCTCCCTCGTGAATATAACCGCATACGGTGCAATTAATAGTGAAAGGGATTTCCGAAAAACACAACAAAAAATATCAAATAAC
>CATZMZ010000003.1 GCA_958421945.1 uncultured Eubacteriales bacterium
TGCGGTCCTTGCCGTATGGTAGGTCCGATCGTATCGGAAATCGCAAATGAGCGAAACGATGTTAAAGTCGGCAAAATCAATGTTGATGAACAGCCGGAACTTGCAGCACAGTTTCAGGTAATGAGCATTTCGATGCTCGCTGTAATCAAAAACGGGAAACTCGAAAATAAGGTTGTTGGCTACAGACCGAAAGAGCAAATTGAAGCAATGCTGTAAGGAGAAAAAGATGGGACTGTTTAATTTCTTCCATAGCACCGCCGACATCAACACCGGTGTTGCGGAATACGAAACAAATGTCGGTGCTGTATGAAGGCATTGCTTAATAATTTTATTCCGCGAAACTCACCTGCTCGACTCATAATTATGGGATAGTCTATCGATAAATCCCGAACGCGTCGATACCCCGTCGATATGCCGATATTCAGTTCACCCGATATTTCCTGCGCGGTATGTACTTTATTGTCCGCAAGAAATACCAGTATGTCGTTTTGTATATACCTGCTTCTCTTTTTTCCCCTTCGCTTTTTATCCCTATATTACGCCGTCAGATTGTTCAACGTATGAACATTCGCTAATTATTTTTTCGTATACGAAAAAAGCCGAACAATCCCCCTCGGAATTATTCGACTTTTTCTGTATTTAATTCTTTTATCGTCTTGTTAAAAGTTCATTTCCTATTAAAAAATACACGAGGTTATCGAACAGTTTTCCGTGAGTCATTCCCTCGTATTCTTTGAGCAGTCCGTTAAGCTCCTCGCTCGTATAGCTCTCGTCCCAACCGAGGAGGCGCAGATTTATTTTATCGAGTTTATTGAAATCTTCTTCGCTATATGAAAGAGAGGTCGAGCCGTCCTCGTGTTTATAGTAGAGGTTTGTCCTGAACCAATCGAACACGGGCATAAAGTTATAACAGATACACTTTACCCCTGCATTGCCGCAGTTGATTATGTTCTGTCTGTAATTTTCTTTCAGCTTATCGCGGGAAGGCTTGCCGAGCTTTATGTCCTCGTGTACGGGAACGCTATCTATTACTTCCATTTTCAGTCCCGCGGCGTTTGCAAGGGATTTTAATCTCAATAATTTATCAAGCTCCCATACCTCGCCCACGGGCGTGTCGTACACGGCGATCACTACTCCCGTCA
Source organism: uncultured Eubacteriales bacterium (assembly GCA_958421945.1). Taxonomy (GTDB): domain Bacteria; phylum Bacillota; class Clostridia; order Christensenellales; family Borkfalkiaceae; genus UBA1259. The sequence goes on from CATZMZ010000003.1 coordinate 1,143, forward strand.
TTCCCTGTATTTGCTTTATGTAATTCAGGGGAATACAATCTTTTCCCCGTACCAGCGAAACGTCAACTTCATTATTTGTTTATCACATTCCTAAAAGTTTTAAGCCATTCATCCGCTATAAGTTTTGCTCCTGCAACGTCAGGATGAATTCCGTCGTATAAATACTTTTCCGCGCCGAACTTTTCGGCCGCAAGATCAAATTTATTCTGCAATTCAACGAATGCAAGTCCGTAATCACCCGCAAGCTTTTTTACAATTTTTGCATATTCTTTTACTCTTTGAAAAAAATCATATCTTTCTGCGGTTGCAGAACCTTTAAGATAAAACGGTTCTAATAAAATAATCTTTATGTCAGGAAAACGTTTGACAGTGTCTTCGATAATCATCCTGTAAAATTTTTCATAGGTTTCGATATCAACGCCATTTGCCAATCCGTTTGGTTTTAAATCATGCCAAACGTCATTTATGCCTATCAGAATACTTAAAACGTCGGGTTCGCAATTCCATACGTCCCTCTTAATTCTCGCGTAAAGATCAACAACCCTGTTCCCACCGATTCCGTTATTGATTATATCGTAACGATTAGGATTTTCTGCAAACAGTTCACCCGCAATAAAAAACGGGTAACCGAATCCATAACTGCGTACTCCGGAATTTGGTTCTCTGATTCTGTCCATATCCGTTACCGAATCTCCGTATAGAACTATTTTCATAAGTTTCTCCTAAATATTTATTTTTCCCCGACGTATAACTTTGGATAAGACTGAAATCCGTATTTTCCTATTACGCCGAAATGAGATATAGGATCTCTTTTTTCAAGAACGAGCGTCGGTGATAAAACGACCTCGAAATAATTATCGCCGCGCGTCGTATACCCTCCTACGCCGAAAAGAAATGGTTCTCCTATCCTTTCCCCGACAAGCTTACCGTTCACCGTCAGTTCAACGGGAAATAAACTTCTTCCGAAATCTATATACAGATTTTTTCCTTCCTCCATATAGAATTTACCCGAAATTTTTATTTTACCTGAAAACCCCGGCTTCTCGCAAGCGTCAGCTATATCGAGCAACTTCTCCGTTTTTTTATAAAATTGCCATTCGTCAAAAGGATATTCGGAAATATAGTAATCTAATTCGTGATTAACTTCGCCTATAAAACGTAAAGAAAACTTTTGCGTTTTTCTTGCTTCGTTGCCAACCGTTAAAACAACGGCTTGCCCCGAACGCAGTTCTATGGGAATACCTTTCTCGGCAGAACCTGAATATTCCGCTCCCGAAGCAAAGTCTTTTGCTTCATAATAACCGAATCTCTCGGTAAAAAGTTTATTTTCTATCGCCGATAAACCTTCATTAAAAACAAAATAACGGGTTTCTCCGTTTTTTATGTACTCGTATATTCTCAAATTTTTATCAGACTTTTCTAACCGATAAGAAACATTCTGACGAAGTTTTTCTAAAAACTTTTGTTCTTTTTTCAGATCGGATTTATTCACCATAACCCAAGCGTCGGAACACTTTTCTAATTTCTTCTTTAATTCGGGCTTAAAATATTTTCTATACGGAACGATAAGCATAGCGTAATCGGCGTATTTCGTATGCACTCCGCGTTCGTCTGCATATTCTATATCGTACTCCGGAACAACATCGAAATTTATTTGTCTTTCGGTAAGATATTTACATACTTCGTCTATCGCAAGAAACGGAAGTCCGCTCCATTCCGCGTCCGCATGGTAAAGAACCGCCGCGTTTACCGTCGTTTGTCCGCCCGTAAAAATTTCACATAATTCAGACGTATATTTCATAAGAGTCCCGAAAGCCGTGAACGACGGATTTTTGCCTCCCTCATAAAAATACGGAGGAGAATCCTCATCGTTTTCTTTACAATTAAATGCATGAGGAATAAAATTATTTATCCCTCTGGAAATCATGAAATCTACCAGCCACTTCATTTCCGTTATCGTCTCGCCCCAACCGAACGCCCCGAATATTTCGCATAACGCTTTTCCGTTTTTTCTCTTATCCGCACGAGCCGCGGACGAAGCGAGTTTAGGTAGGGTAAAATTATAGAAAGTGCTGTTAAGATAATGAGGATATCTGTAATAAGAGTATACGGCGTTAGAATACCCCTTTCGCAGCTGTCTGTAAACGACGTCTATTCCCGCAAAATCTAGTCCGTTCATCGCCCTGAAATAATGTCCCGCGCTGCAACAGGTACGCGTATGCGCCCCCTCGTCCTCTATTATGTGTCCCGCGTACAACACGCCTTTCTCTCTGCACCACTCGCCGATTTTTCCGCTGAAATTCTTTGAATATTCTTCGGTAATAAAATCCATATACCGCACGCGGAATCCGGCGCATTCGTCGTTCTTAAAATCATACCATAAAGAAAAAATCAATCTTTTATCTTTTTCGTTAAGTTCGGAAAAAAGCGAATCTTTATAAGGGTATGCGGCGTTGAATATTCCTAAATTACGAAATTTTCTTTCGACAAACATAAGGCTTTCGTCAGCCGTGCCGTTTCCGAACCTCGGCTCGTCCGAAAAAAAGCCCGCGAACGTCTTACCGAAATATTCCTTAAAATGCTCGAAATGAGGCTGATATATTTCATCTATCATAAGCTGCGTCGACTGCGGATTAAGACAATCCACAAAATTATAGTCGGCGGTTAAATGCGAAGTATACGTCGCCAGAATTCTGAAATGCCCTTTCGGCACGTCTATATATAAAATATCGTCCTTAACCCGTTCGGTAACGTCTTTGCCGGACTCAAACACAAGACGATTATTCTTGCCTACCTTAAAAATAGCGGCAGATACCAAACGTTCCTCTTTTCCGTAAGTTTTGAGAAGAAATTTAGCGCAGTTTACTGGACCGATCGCATCCGTCTCGGTAACTATTATATTTTTTTGCCAGAGATCTCTGCATTCCTCTATTTTTCCGTTCGCTCTGCCGCTGGGATAGTGTACGTCGTCGAGAAGCCATACCGTCATCCGACGTTTTTCTGCTTCGCGGAGAATAAAACCGAAATCGTCCCACCACCCCTCTTTGCAAAAAGAGGGGTGGGGTCTTGATTCTACGCAAAATGAGGAGATTCCGCTTTCCTTTATTTTTTCTATTTCCGAAAGAATTCTCTCGCGAGGTTCTCCGTGAACCCATAAGAAAGGAAATATTTTATCGACTTTTTTATTCATTTCTCTGTCAATTTCACAATCCGCGTTTAAGCGTTACATTTTTTATTACGGAAGGCAATTCGTTTACGGTTTTTTCCCAATTTACAAAAGACGCAGGAAGAGTTATATCCTTTAATTCACCTACGGTGCTTAAAACGGTAAAGCCGTCGGGCATTTTTCCGTCGCTGCTTGTCATATACAGTTTTCCCGCCTGATCTTCTACGGAAGATACGACGTACACATTTTTAAGCGGGCTTATTCCCTGATTATATGCTCTGAATATAAAGAGGTTAGAATAAATCTGCTTAAAATTCCCCAAATCGCTTACGTCGATGATAACGTTTTCGGATCTTCCGGAGGTCATCGAGCCGCCGTATAAAAATACATAGGCAGCCTGTATCACGGTATTAGGCAAAGTATCTCTGTTCGTAAAAGAAAATTTACAATCCTTTATCGTTCCGTGATAGAATCCGAATAACCCCGGTTCGGTTCCGCTTCGTCTCACTCTCGTCGCCTTTACCATTACGTCATCGCCGAGTTTATCGAACTCGGTAACGCTACCGAAAGCTTCTTCGTAAGACTGAAACGATATATTATCCAACGTCAAATTTTTTACTACGCCGTATTTGCCTAAAAAGCCAACAAAGTTGGTGTTGCCGTGCGCCTCTTTATTGATAATCCTCAAATCCGCGCCGAACATAAGCTTCGCGTTACTTATCTTGTAACCGTTTCCATCCAAAGTCCCCTGAAAAGCCTGCTCCGATTTTTCGGCGACCGTCGCGAGCACGTTGTTAAGAGCCTCGCCGTTAAGTCCCGTTTTTCTGAACTCTTCATAAGATATTCCATACTCGTTGCCCGTCCCGAACATTTCCTTCCAGACAGGCGAAAGAACGGTAGTTTTTTGAGATTCTGCCACTGCGTTGTCGTTTATTTTGGAGCACGCCAAGGGTATCCAAATTTCTCCTTTATAATCCACGTCGCGAGTGAGAATATAATAGGAATCTTTACCCCACGCCGTTTTATTCACCCCTCTCGCAAACGCTAAAGCCAGCATATCGAAATCCTTTTTGGAATTCATAGCTGTCTTTACAGACACGGATGAAACGTCTTTCGCAATTATTTCTCCTTCGGCATTCTTATAGTTTACCGTAATTTCCGCTCTTCCGGCCTTTTTCCCTCCTACGATTCTGCCTTCTCTAACTATCGCAACATCCTCGTCCGAACTCACAAAATCTATATTCTCAAAACTATCGAGTTTGCGTTCACCGTTTTCGTCTACAACGTAAATCGAAAAGCCGCAAGACGAACCGTTTTCGTTTCCGTTCCCTGCGTAAGTTACGGAAGTAGCGATAACGTCGTTTTCCTTTTGAAAAGCCAAAGAAAGAAGTTCTATAACGTCTATTTCGACAGAATCGGAATATTCCTCTCCGCCGTACGAACAGCGTGCCGTCACGACAGCTTTTCCGACGTTTTTACCTTCTATTTTACCGTCGTGAACGGAAAGCACTTTCTCATCGTCGGAGTACCATCGGATTTCGCCGTCGGGCAGCTCTTTCTCGTAAATTCCTATCTTAAATATCGCTTTTATATCAAGAGAAAAGCCTTTATAAATCGAAAATTTCTTTGCGTCTATTTTAAGCGACGGCACGCCTTTCGCCTCATTCGTGACTGTAACGCGGCAAACGTATTCGGCATTTCCGAATACGGCGGTTATTTCGGCTACGCCTTCTTTTATACCGCTTACTCTTCCGCTTTTAATCGTCGCAACGCTTTCGTCGGAACTCTTCCATATAACGCTGTCGTCGCCGCCTTCGAGTTCGAGAACGTATTCCTCTCCTTTTGCGATTGTTATCTCGTCTTTATTGAGCTTAACCGTTTTGCAACCGCAGAGAAACGCTGCCAAAAAGCACAGCAACGCCGCGGCTACTAATATCGAAGCTATAATCTTAACGTTGTTTTTTTTCATTTTTTAGTCCTCTATTCCTGATTTTGCCCGCCAATTTGCCAAAAGATCTCTTATAAAAAAGTTCTCGCCGTACAACAGAATTTTAAATTCTAGCGTGTAGCTTTCAAAATCGTTTATCATTTTTCTGATTTCGTCCTTGCCGAAATTATCTCTGTATAAATTTACATACATAAACAACGGCATTATTTTTTCTTTTCTTACCGAAGCGGAGATTCTTTCGTAAACTTCCGGATCGGAATCCCTGTATCTCTCCGCCTCAGTCTGAATTCCGTTAAGCAAGGAAAAAAATCTGTCTACCAACGCTTTCGGAAACGTCGTGGTATTTATCATCCATCCGTTGGAGGTTTGCATTTTGTAGGTTAGCTCCAAAGAAGTCATCCACGTTTTATAGATGTTGTAATACTCCTTGTAAATCGGCGCGGCGGATAAGTAATTTTTCTCTATAAAATCGTTTGCGAGCTCCTCGTAAGAAAGCGAACTGTCCCACATAAGATTAGATAAACAGTAAGCTTTCAAATCAAAAAAGGGAGCAATATCCGTTACCTGATAAGCAAAGGTGTATAAAACCTCTTTTACGCCGAGTTCGTGAAAAATTTCCATATCTCTCTCAACCGCGTCGAAATCGTTAATGGCATACATATAACCCGTTTCGTAATAGTTTACCGCGTAATTTCCCGCTTCGATGTCCGAACAGACGGCCGTCCACTGTTTATAAGTTTCATATGCGTAAGCATTTTCGGGATCGTCAAGCGATTTATGCCTGAGCTTATTATTGATAAGCCACACGAGAACGCTCACATCCGGACGAGTGACGACTTCCTCGCAGACCGGCGAATACGTTCCGTCGTCGTTTTTTTCGACCGGTGCCTGATCGGTAGCGTAATATGCAATCGTCTTGAAATTAACTTTTCTTCCTGGCAAATCGGTTTCTATCCATTTTTGAACTTCTTCCGCGACGATATTCATAAATACGCAGTTTATGCCGCCGTAATTTTTATATTTTCTCAACCCATCCAAACAAGATTCGCATTCGCAATACTTAACGTTATCTTCCCATTGTAAATAATAAGTCGTTCTATCCGGTTCTTTTCTTATCGCTTCTTTAAGATTTTTTATATATTCCGCAATCATTTCCTTATTGGTGTAACAAAGCTGACTCGGATATTTACCGTCCTTTGCGTCTCTGCTAAACCAATCCGGATGTGCTTCGTAATAAATCTCCGGATTTATCATATTAAACGAATTATGTCTGGAAACCGTTTTGCTTATATTTTCGCGAGAAGTATATCTCATACGGCTACGATACGTCCTGCTTACGTTTGCGGAAAGCGTGTTAACGTACCGCCTATTGAAATCGGGAACGTCCGTTACGTTAAAGTTTTTCAGCATAATTTTATCAGGAACGTCGAAGTATATGTTTCTGTCCGAATAATAAACGTATCCTACGATTGCATTCAGGAATTTGTAAACGCCGTACACCACTCCTTCGCTTTCGTTATCGTCGTCACCGAATATATAAACGTTCTTACCCTTCGTTTCTATCTTGTATCCGGATAAACCAAGTTCCTGATTTCCCGTCTTTATACCGCTCTTTGCCAGCTCGTCGGTTTTTCCGAGAGAAATATACCTGTCGCCCGTTTTAAGATTCGACTCTCTTACCGTTTTTATCTCCGTTCCTGTCGCTTTCTTAAACAGCTCTTTAAGTTCGTCTGCCGCAAAAATCTCGTTATCCGTCGCATTATCGGAAATCAAAGCCACATATTCCGTTTTTCCGTTTTCGTAAAAAATATCGGATGTGTCTTTTATTATATTCCCGCTCTCCTTTGAGCAACCGCACGTTGCGGTCGCAATCAAAACCGTAAGGATAAGCGAAACCGTTTTAATGATTTTTTTCATTCAGTCCTCCTATTTTACAGTTACTTCAAATACGACTTCCGCGTAATTAAATGAGGAATCGAATACAAAATACTTTATTCTGTATTTTCCCGTTTTGAGCGGCTTGAAAATATTGTCTTTCAACATACGAGACGTATTATCCTCCGCTACGGCGACTATCATCACGGTAAGTTTTTTATCGTTGTTATCCGAAGCGTCCGCTTGCGGAAGAAATATTTCCGAATACAAAGCGACATCTTGCGGAACTTGTCCGTCAACCGTAATAACGGGAGGTTCGTTGTCCTGAACGAACACTGCTACGGGTTGCGTCGATTTTTTACCCGAATCGTCCGTCAGCGTTATCACAATCTGATAGTTTACGCTCTCCTTTATAACAAAAGTTATTTCTTCATTCATTATCAGATTGTTTATTTTTTCTCCGCGTTCGGACGTTACAATGCTCCCGCTTGAATTTTTTACCGTAACGGTAGTTATAACTCCTCCGAAAACGTCTGCCCCGATTACTTGCGGCACGGTTACCTTATCCCCGACGCTGTATAAATGCGCTATCGTCCTTTTATAGTAAAGTTCAGGTCTGGCGTTATCTTCGGTAATCGTAGAATTTACGAATTGATTGTTTATCTTTTCCACTCTTATTCCGCACGCTTCGTCAACGAAAAACTCATCAAAGGTCAAGGAAAAAATCACCCTTCCGCTCGCGAATTTATTTTCCGGTAAAAAGCCGAGCAAGTTATCGTTTCCGTCGCGGAACGTTCCGTCGCCGTTATCGAATATAACCGAAATCGAGGATTCTCCGTACAACGAGCCGAAACAATCCGTCCTGCTTTTTCCGTTGAACGAAACCGAAATGCCCGAATCCTTTACTATTTCCGGCGTTGCGTTTTTGTTGTAAAATCTTATGTTGACAGTATCGGAAGATTTTTCGTAATCCCGAACGTTCAGCGAAAACGATTTCAACGTACATTTTCTTTTCCCGTCGGCAAGAGTTTTAAATACGCCGCCGAGTTTCAACGAAAATTTCGAGAGAAGCACGGGATTAACGAAAGTCACTTCCGAGCCGACCTTATCGGGCGTTATCTCCACGGCGCGTTCGTCTGCAATAACGGAGGCTTTTTCGCTATAAAAATATTTCGTAACGTCCAACACCTCGATAACTTCGTCCGTTTCCGCGTCCTTTACGTTTTTATACGGATTTATAACCTTAACGCCCTCGTATTCCTTTATCTCTCCGGTTTTTTCGTCGGTATATCTTACGGTTACCGTTTCGCCTATATTCTCCATTTTAATATAGCCGTCTTTGCCCGCGACAAGAGTTTTCTCACCGACAACGGAAACCTTCGCTTCGTTTCTTTTCCCAATGCCGGAAGAATAATCCATAAACCCCGCGACGCCGAATTTATAAGTGTTGCCGACAACTAGAAAGGACGGAACTATGCCGTCAGATTCAAAAATCGGCTTCTCGGGAATTTTTACGGTGATTTCGTGTTCAATTTTCTCCGTTTCTCCCAAAGCGTCCGTCGCTTTATAAACGACCGTATATTTACCGATTTCTTCCGCAACGAATCCAAGCTCCGGACCTGAAATTATTTCTCCCGAAGGCGTAATCAACTCTGTGGTAATCTCAACGCTTCCTATCCCGCCGAATGCCTCTGTGACATACGGAATTTTTACGAGATCCCCCGCAAACGCTTCGCCAACGCAGTCTTCTGATATTTTTAAGGATATAGGATTGTTTTCATAATATTTTTCGTTATTGACCGTAAAAGACAAATACCTTTGTGCCGTATTTCCGCTTCCGTCGGATGCCTCGTACTTTATAACGTACTTACCGGAATACTTCGGAACGAAATAATCTTCGTTTACCGCGACAAGCGCGTCCGATATGCCGTTGGAATAATAAACGTATTTGTTTACATTCGCATACCCGTCGGTATCGTCGTTTGCATACGCGGGAAAAATCGGATACTTTCTGCCCGCAACCCCGTTAAATATAACGTTCGGCGCGGACACGTTTATCTCCGGTGCGGTAACGTCTCTTCTATTACCTCCGCCGAGCGATTGCCCGTTGACGTTAAGAATAACAAACCTGCCTTCGGCGTTTATATAATCGTTTATACAGAAACTCAGGTATGCCTTACCGGATTTAAAACCGCTCCAACCTTCGGAAAACTGTTTTTTATCACGCATATCCGCAACAAGCTTGTATCTTTCGTTTTCAACAGTATAAATTCTAAGGTTGTCGTAATCGAAATATACTCTTGCTCCGGTAAGAACGCCGCCCGCAGGAAAAGGCGTTGCAGAAAGGCTACAATTAAGATAAGTTCCCGCCCTTCCGAAATTTATTCTCGAACCTTCTATACCTGTCCAAGGCATATCGTTGACCTTTACAAGCATAACTGCTCTCGCCTCGTTGGACGATTGATTCGGAGAACAAATACTGAAAGTAACCTTATTGTTTTCGTCTTCGACGTCCGTAAGCGTTATATACAGATAGGTATAATCCGCAAAAAAAGTTTTGTAGGGATCGGGTATAACGTCGAACAAAAGCGCGCTGTCTCTGTCGTTTTCGTAATCGTAAGTATTAAAATCGATTACGCCGTTATATTTGACGTACCCGCCCTCTCTGCTTTCGGCAACAACGCCGGAATACTCGTGATTCCACGAGTATACGCCGTCTTTAACACTTGCCTCTCCGCAGGCGGTAAAACCTTCCGCAGGCGAAGTTCCGGTAAAAAAGGTAAATATTTTATTATACTTTTTATCCACGCTTTCACAATCGTAACGAATTTTATATTCGCCCGGTTGAGATAAGCATACCTTGCCGCCGAGGTATTCCGAGCCGTCCGGATAAACGAGTATGCCGTCCGATTTTAAATTACCGTTCTCGGTTATCATAACTATCGAAGGAATGTCGAACGAATCGTTAAGATTATATTCGGGTTTAATCGCGGAAGAAAGCTTGTACCCCTCTATGGAATCGTCTACCGAGAACTCGTAAACAAACTTATCGTTACGATAATACTCGTGAACGGGTGTAAAAATCATTTTCACGTCGCCCGTTTTATTGAAAATATACGAAAAGCCATCCGATAATTCGTCTTCTTTTGCGATCTGCTCGCCATTTAAAAACAATTCTATCCCTACGGGAACGTTATTTAGACCCGTTTCGTTAAAAGAGTAACTTACACAAGGCAATTCCCAGAAAGTATATTGTCCCGTTCTCTCGTCAGGAAGCTTCGCCCCGAAATCGAACTTCCCTTCCATTTTTTCGATAACGGAAAGGACAAAATTTTCCGAAGCGGTTTTTCCCGAAGAGTTCGTTACCGAATAGGAGAAAACGTAATCCCCGACGCTTTCGGGAACAAATGCTCCGCTGACAACCGAAACGTTTTCCGGTCCGTATAAAAACTCCGCGGAAACGTTTTCGGAAGAAATGATTCCGTCTTTTACATCGAAAACAAAACCCTCGGGAAGTTTATACTCGTACCCTTTTACCGCGGGATAAGAAAAATCTGCAAAAATCCGCGGCGTAGGCGATTCTGTAATAATAACTTTATCAAGGCTTTTTTCGTTAAAACCATATAACATCAACGAGCCGCGTTGCTCCGACAAAGACGCCGAAACCGAAACCGAATATTTTTTCATCGGTTTAAGAGTGCGGTCAATGTACTTTCCGTCGTTTACGTTAAGTGACAAATCCCAAATTTTTGCATCGTTAAGTTTAACGGAATTGCTTAAAGGATTATAGGAAATTTTCACCGCGCCGTAATCGTTAGAAACTTCCGTATAGGTATTGCTCGCGTTATATTGCGAAGTGGCTTTAACCGCGCCGTAATTCGGGTCATAATAAATTCCAGATTCTATACCGCCGAGCAACACGCTTCCGGTAACGTTCGTTGCGTAAAACCTGATTTTTAAATCGAATCCATTATTATCATCGCTTAAATCCTTAAAAGAAAACGTCAGAGCGTTTATGCCGTTTTCCGGCATAAAATCAAAAGTAAATTCTCCGGAAAGTTCACGAATCTTTATTTCGGCGTTTTCTTCAAGAAACGCATTCAATCCCCTTCTGCCGTCCTTATATAACGATTTTTCGTCCGATAGCCGAGATTCGGCAAAAATTACACCCTTCGTGTCAAAAAGATCCACGCAAAACTTCGTTGCGGAAACTTCTTTGTTGCCGAAAGGCATCATTACGAATACAGAAACGCAAGAAATAAGCGCAAAAGCAAGCGCAAGTATAATTATTCTTCTAGTTTTTTTCATCACCCCTTCAACCCTCCGATGGTGAAGTTTCCCATAATTTTGTTTCTGAACGCTATAAAAATTGCTAAGGTAGGCATTATCATAATAAAACAAGCCTGCAAAGTCATAGGAATAGAATTCTTGGTATTCGTTCTGAACAAAAACAATCCGTAAGCCGCCGTAGGTCTCGAAGGATAATAAATCATTATGGACTGATACTCGTTCCAGTGAGCTATAAAGCTCAGAAGCCACAAACAGGATATAGTCGGAAATACCATCGGCAACATAATTCTTATCATTACGCCGAAATGTCCCGCGCCATCCATAAAAGCCGCTTCCGCATACTCGGTCGAAAGCGAGGTGAGCGTCGCCAACATAACGAGATAAGTGGAACTTTGAAATGAAAACTTCATTATCATCTGTCCGAAATAATTATCGTATACGCCGAGGAATTTAGACAACTGAATGCTTGAACCGGTAGATCCTATTATGGGAACGGTTACAACAACCCATACGATACCGTTTATCACCTTGTTGAATTTAAAAGGATATTTTGCTGCAACGTATGCCATAAACGTAGGCACTATCGTTTGCACCGTTGCAAAGCTGACGGACAAAAATAACGAATTAAACAGAAGCTCTCCAAGATAAATCTTTTTGCTCCCGATCGGAACGACGAATTTTTTAAAAACGGCGGTATATCCCCAAACCCACTTTTGGGGGAAGCCGGCAGGATTCGATATAAAATCTATTCTCGATTTAAAACTCGAAACTAATCCCCAGACAAGCATCCATATTTCAAAAAGGCAAATAAACAATAAAACTATTCCGACCACAAGAAAAAATACCGAAAAATATCTTTTGGTCAGACTCGATTTTTCTTTCATAATAACCTCAGAATTCTATATCCCTACAAATTTTGCTCGTAAAATGTCTGCCTATAAATACCAACGGTATGGCAACTATCGTACACATAAAACCTCCCGCCGCAGCATACGGAAATTCCCCCAACGAGCCGGAAGACCCCGCGACTTTCTTAAACAGAAAATAACCTATGGAAGTTACTTCCGGATAGGGCGGAGACGCCCCGAACACGTTGTATATATTAAGTTGGTTGGTAAATATTCCCGGTATGCCCATAACGAAAAAAATCGCCACTGTTGGAAACGTCAGAGGATAAGTAATATAAATCAATTCCTGCATCGGCGTAATCCCGTCCAAGGTTGAATATTCCAGCACTGAATCGGGTATTCGAGTTATTACGCTTATATTTATAAGAATGTTCGTATACCCGAATATAAACGTATACATAATAAGAACGGGCATTATGGTTCGCTGTTCCGTCAACAACATCGGAAATTCCGTAAACCCCATTTTATAAAACATTGCGGGAATCGCCTGATCGGTGAAATACTTATACAAAGTACACATAACGATGGAAGACAATATCTGCGGCAGAAAAAGCAAAATTTTGAATATTCCGCCTCCGACTCTCTTTTTAGCGATATAAAGAGCAAATATCATATTAACGGGTCCGCCTATCGCCGTCGTTAAAACATAAACTATCAGCGAATTATATAACGCGTCTCTGAACATCGAATTCGGATTACATAAATCGTTCCAGAACCTGTCCAGATTGCCCCATCCGTACCAGACGAATTTATCGGTTAAAGGATCATACCTCTGAAACGCCAGAAAAAACGAGTTGAAATTCGCGCATACCCAGAATATAATAAACTGTATGCAAGGAAGAGTTACTATACATATGTAGAACAGTAACGCCTTCTTGTCGCTGAACAGGGTGCTTCCCCTATGCTTTTTCATTCTTTGCCTCACTTGTTAAAGTAGTAATAGAACTGGTTTCTGTAATAGCTCTCGCTGTAATAATCCGCAATACCTTCAAAATATTCTTTTACCGTAACGTTGTCTTTAAGAGTTTTATACGCACGATAAGAATTGTTCACGGTAGAATAGAAATCTATATAACGTGCCGTAAAATAACTCTGATTCATAATAAAAAGCTCGTTATAGCGAAGCGGATAAATGACGTCGAAATTAGAAAGAATATGATAAGTACTCTTTGCATAATTATCCAATTTATCGTATTCTTCTTTTTCGTATTCGAAATCGAAAGGTCTTATGCCGCCCGTTACGCCGTTAAATATTTTAAGCGCCTGATCCGTATGACAGAAGCGGTAAAAACTTTTTGCCACGGCAAGAGTTTCTTCGTCCTTTATGTTATTGTTGATGAAACAATACGCGTCGCTTTGCGACACCACTACCGAAGTTTCTCCGACTTTCTCGTCCGTCGCTTTCGGATACGGCATAAAGCCTAATCTTCTTTCGTATCTTCCGGATTTTTCATATGCGGCTTCCTGCATCGTATCGAAAGTATCGGAAGCCTCGTTCATCCACCACGAACCGTCGTAAAGAATGCCTATCGGCGTTTTGTCGGAATCGTATTTACTATATAGATAATAACTTTGGGCATCAAGATGAGAAAACGTCGCGCTCGTACATCTTCTTTCGTCGTAATACTCAGTATGGCTCATAAGTCTTTTTGCAAAGTCGAGAGCGTATAACTTGCCGACCTGTCTTTGCATAAGATACCCGTTATCGTAATTTATATCAACGCCGTTTTCGCCGCCTAAATATTTAACGGAATCGAAATCTACGGTACCGTCGGGATTTCCCTTAACGCTTTCCAAATCTACGATGTCCTTTACGTTGCCGCTAAGACTCAATATATGCTCGTAATTGTCTGCTCCTTCGTAATCGGCGTGCAAATTTCTCGAAGCGTGATCTATATACTGATGTTCGCCCGTCCAGATAAGCGGAACTATCCCCTCGTCCACCATTCGGTCGCATAAGGCAAAAAATTCGTTGTACGTCGCAGGCAAGCCGTCGTCATAAGTTCCGTATTTTCCGTCCGGTCCTGCGGAACGTTCGCCGTCGTAATTCGTCCATTTATATTTGGAAAATTTACCCGTTAAAGCCGCGTCGCAATTTTTGTTGGTACGGTTATATTCGCTGGGGCACCCCCCTTTTGCGATAAACAGGTTGTTATCGTCAAAAAGATCCACGTCGTAGTTAAATCCGCGAATACCCGCCCACCACGGAAGTCCGTAATAATTGCCGTCCGTTCCCGTCAGCGATTCCGTATACTGCGTACCGCTTGCCGCTTTCAGCTTGTCGAGTATAGACCTGCTTTCGCCGAATTCAGTTAACGGTTTTGTAACTTCTTCGTTTATGTTTTTAACGAGTTTTTTGGAAACGAAATTATAATAATACGCCTCCTCGCTGAAATAAACCTGAATCGTAGCGTCCGCCATTTTGTTGAGGATGGAAGCACCGGAATCGGAGTTGTTCTCGGAATGGACTTGTACGCCGGTCTTTCCCTCCGCAAAATGCTTGTCTTTCGCCCAGTCCTCAAAAGCGGCGATAGTTTGATTTAACCATTCCGAACCATAACCGTTAGCGCAGTTCTGAACGTATAACTGTGATTTTGTTTCGTCAACTTTTACCGTTTCATCCGCGCAACCCGCTATAAAAACAGAACCTACCGAGATAACTACGGCAAGAAACGTCGTGATAAGTTTTTTCATATAACACTCCTTGTAATTTATTAGTCCGCTACGACAAACGCCGCACGTCCGGGGTTTAGCCGAACGCATATGGTTTCGCCGTCGAGTTCGTTTTCAGCTTCTATAATTTCCGACAATCTCAATCTGCAATTTTTACCTTTTATTCTCGCCACCGCGGAAATGTTTGCGGAAGGATCGGCGATATTTATCAACATATATGCAAACGCTCCGTTTTTCGGATTATATTTTTCCGTAACATATATCGCGCCCTCTTCCGCTGTTAAAGAAATGTGATCAAATTCCTCGTCGTAAGCGTTAACTTTATCGAGATATTCCTTGTCGAAAAATTCGGAACGCGCAAGTTCGTCGGAGATTTTGACGCCGCATTTTTTATACTCGTATGAAAGTATTTCCGGTGCAATCTTTTTCAGTTCTCCGTTAATTTTTTTTACGCTTTGATAAAGCGGCGTCGGCGTGCCGTCTCTTTTAACGATACAGCCTTC
The DNA here is from genome assembly GCA_958421945.1 of uncultured Eubacteriales bacterium. Classification (GTDB taxonomy): domain Bacteria; phylum Bacillota; class Clostridia; order Christensenellales; family Borkfalkiaceae; genus UBA1259. The sequence goes on from CATZMZ010000003.1 coordinate 16,506, forward strand.
GTTTCCGAACATCTCGCTTTCGGTACAGTTCCCGCGGTGCGGGAAATATGTGTAATACTGCAAAAAACGCACGCCAGACGCAACGGCAAGATTCGTTTGCCAATAAACGTCGTTCTCTTTGCATTTTCTGTACCATTTTATAAGTTTTTTACTTTTCCCGTCGTATGCGTCCATATCGAACGTTTGCACGATAAGATAAAATTTCAATTTCCTTTTCGCGCAATAATCGGCGACGGTTTTTATACAACGCAGATGATGGCGATTCATCCTTGTGCAGCTGCCGTCCGCGGATTCGCAAAAAGGATATGAATCGAGCATTATATAATCCAAACCGGTGGCTTGCGTAAACGAGTCGAGATACTTTAAATAAGCGCCTTCTATATCCTCACTCGTTCCGCCTTCCGCATAGCAGGAAGCCGTTACGGAATTTTCTACCAGCGGCAGAAGATTTATAAAAACCTTTATTTCGGGAGCGATTCTGTTCAGCGACTTATAGACCTCCGAAATCGCGGGAAAAGCCGTATATTTAGGCTCGTCCCGAAGATTAAGGGCAAAAAAAGCGTCGCTTTTTCTATACTCTTTTATGCAGCTTTCAACATATTCGTCCAGCTTCTCACGCGTTTCGAATTTCCTTCCGCTACCCACCAACGGCGCTTCGGAATTACATAAATCAAGAAGTCTGCCGTCCAGAACGATAACTTTCAACCCTTTATCTTCCGCAAGTTTAAGCGTTTTATATACAAAAGAATTTTCGTAATCCGTTCCGTAATACGGAGTTATACCCGTAGACATAACGTCAAAACCGCAATCTCGGTATAATTCGAAATCTTCTTTCGTAATAAGCGACTTTACCTGCGGGGAGTTTTCTTTTATCTCCTCGCCGGAAACCGCGTCGTACAGCTTATGATCTATTTCCGTATACCCGTCCGAAATCGAACCGTAAGTGCCGAGTAAAATATTATTTTTCGTATTCATAAACCTCTTTCACCTAATCAGTATAAATGCGACCATTTTTCCGTTACTTTCCACTTAGCGACTAATCTGATGTTCGCAGGTTCGTCATAAACGTTTTTTACGAACTCCGAACCGTCCTCGCAATACCATCCGAGAAATTTGCAATATTCTTTAACAGGAACAGGCAAAACGAATTCCGAACCGTATTTAACGTAAAGATATTTATCTTCCGCTCTTCCGCCGTCGGTTTCAAGTTCTATTTTATATACGTTCGGGGTGAAAATCGCTTTTACCACAACGTTTCCCGTTACTTCGGAAAGATCTGTTTTCTCCCATTCCGCACAATACCCTTTTTTTACCGACACGGGCGGAAAATCTTTTTCGGCAAGCCCTTCGCCTTCCTTGACTGTTATAACTATATCGGCGTACCCCTCTTCTCTGAACGTTACGGTATAATACTTTTCTTCTCCTTTTGCAGGCGGATCAGAACAAGCAAAAAAAGAACAGAATGCAAGCGTAACGAGCGTCACCAGAATAACCGCGATTGTCTTTCTCATATTATCTCCCGAATTTTTTTTAATTTATCCCCCTCCCGTCGTAAAAACACGGGAAGGGGAATTCTGTGCCTTTTTATCGTTCGTTCCGTCTTTAACCCAACGTAATGTTTTGTTTAAGCACGGGAGCAGAGTCTTCGGCTTTTATCCAGTTCACGAACTCTTTCGGCATAACCATCGCCTTCAACGCGGCTTCGTCTTTAAGCACCGTATATCCGTTCGGTTTGGTATTATATTCGGATTCTTTGTATATTCCGTTCGAAATTTTTGTTACCGACGATACTATATAGAAATTGCTTACTTTCACTCCCTGTTCCGTAAGTCTGAATACATAAGTCGTTGCATACCCTTCCTGATAATTCCCGAGAGCACTTACGTCTATTATCACGTTCTCTATCGAAGCTCCCGTCTTGTACAAATCTCCGAATAAGAATATATTACCATGAATCGACTTATTCGGTAATGACTCTTTTCCTATAAACGTTATCTTGCAATCCTTTATCGTTCCGTATATATTCGCGAACATTCCCGACGAAAATCCGCCGCTTTGCAATACTTCTTTCGTTGCCGTTACCGTTCCTTCCGCGTTCAGTTTATCAAAAGTCTTTTCTGCTCCGAACGCTTCCTGATAAGTTTGGAAACTTACGTTTTCTATCGTCAGATTTTTTAGAACTCCGTTCCCTCCGAGACAGCCGATAAAGTTCGTTCCCGAATACGCATTGCCGTCATACGTCGCCATATCCGCCCCGTACATAAGTTTTGCGTTGCTTATCTTATAACCGTTTCCGTCTATCGTTCCTTGGAACGCCTGCGTTTCTGTTTTTGCCGCGTCTCCGCTAGTCGGAGGTTTCAACCTGTTTAATCCGGTTGTTCTGAATTTGTCGTAATTTATTCCGTACTCGTTGCCTTCAACGAACATATTCTTCCATACAGGCGACAGAATCGGCGTATACGCCGAATTACTCGTTGCGAATATCGCAGCTATCGGTATCCACGCTTGTCCGCCGTAGTCCACGTCAGAAGTTAATATATATTTCGAATCTTTACCCCAATCGCTTTCGTTTACGCCCCTCGCATAAGCAAGTGCAAGCATATCGAAATCAAATTTACTGTTGACTGCGGTATATACTTCGAGCGTATGAGAAACGCTTGACTTGATTTCACCGTTTACAGTGTAAGAAGCTGTTACTGTTACGATGCCGCTCTTTTCGCCTGCAACGATATTTCCGTTCTCTATTTTTGCTACGTCTACTTTATCCGAAACGAGTGTTACGTCTTTTATGTCCGAAAGAACATTGTTTACGAATAAGCTTAAACTATACGGCGAGGAAGTATATGCGATGTTTGCTTTTTTACCGTACGTCATAGAAGTAGCAAGTTTTTTTCTTTCTATATCGAATTTCAATTCGTATCTCGTAACGTTCTTGTCCGAATTGCTTATACCCATGTTAAGCACGGGAGCATAGCCTTCGACTTTTGTCCAATTCACGAACTCTTTAGGCTTAGCCATCTCATTCAACGCGGCTTCGTCTTTAAGTACCGTATATCCGTTCGGTATTACCTTTTCGAAGGGTTTGTATATTCCGTTCTCAATTTTTGTTACCGACGATACTATATAGAAATTGCTTACTTTCACTCCCGCTTCCGTAAGTCTGAATACATAAGTCGTTGCATATCCTTCCTGATAATTTCCGAGAGCACTTACGTCTATTATCACGTTCTCTATCGAAGCTCCCGTCTTGTACAAATCTCCGAATAAGAATATATTACCATGAATCGACTTATTCGGTAATGACTCTTTTCCTATAAACGTTATCTTGCAATCCTTTATCGTTCCGTATATATTCGCGAACATTCCCGACGAAAATCCGCCGCTTTGCAATACTTCTTTCGTTGCCGTTACCGTTCCTTCCGCGTTCAGTTTATCAAAAGTCTTTTCTGCTCCGAACGCTTCCTGATAAGTTTGGAAACTTACGTTTTCTATCGTCAGATTTTTTAGAACTCCGTTCCCTCCGAGACAGCCGATAAAGTTCGTTCCCGAATACGCATTGCCGTCATACGTCGCCATATCCGCCCCGTACATAAGTTTTGCGTTGCTTATCTTATAACCGTTTCCGTCTATCGTTCCTTGGAACGCCTGCGTTTCTGTTTTTGCCGCGTCTCCGCTAGTCGGAGGTTTCAACCTGTTTAATCCGGTTGTTCTGAATTTGTCGTAATTTATTCCGTACTCGTTGCCTTCAACGAACATATTCTTCCATACAGGCGACAGAATCGGCGTATACGCCGAATTACTCGTTGCGAATATCGCAGCTATCGGTATCCACGCTTGTCCGCCGTAGTCCACGTCAGAAGTTAATATATATTTCGAATCTTTACCCCAATCGCTTTCGTTTACGCCCCTCGCATAAGCAAGTGCAAGCATATCGAAATCAAATTTACTGTTGACTGCGGTATATACTTCGAGCGTTGTTTCTCCGCTCACGATAACGTCGCCGTCCGCATCCGTTTTCTCTGCATAAACCGTAACAGTTCCTCGTTTAGACCCTCCGCGCAGCACGCCGTCTTGGGTTATTTCGGCCACAGCGGGATCAGACACTCTGTACGTCACTCCTTCTATCGACGAACCTTCTATCGACGAAGTTATAACGGTTTGATTATTGTTTTCGTTTACGTTCCCCGCATAAGTCGTATTTGTGGCAACGACTTTATCCTCAACGGTAAGAACGGCTTTTTCAACCTTCTTTACGTTAACGGGGATAATATAATCTTTACCGAGAACTCTTACCGTTATATTGGCAGTTCCCGAATTTTTGCAGGTAACGGCACCGTCTTGCCCCACGGAAACGACCTCTTCTGCGGAAGAACTATATTTAACTGAGAGATTGACTCCGTTCGGAACTCCCGTAAGGCTTATTTTAGCCGTAGTTCCGGATAGCGCGGAAATGTTTTTCGGTTCAACGGACAAATTTATCTCGTAAGCATCGTTTTCCGTTTTTCCTTCCGCTTTTTTAAAACCGTTCAAAATATATTTATCAAGAACGCCTTTATCGGCTTCCGTATAATCGGCTTGTTCGTCGTTGAGCGCGGCGGAAGCAACATAAAACATATCCCTCACGTTTTCGCCTTCGTTAAAAGACGCATATACTCTCTCACCCGTCTCGCTCTCTTTATACGCTATTCCAAAAAAGCCCGTGTTGACGTTATCGAATTTGATATCCGTCAACGAGCCTCTCACATAATACTCCGTTTCGGATAAACCGAGATCGTTTTTTCCCAAAACTACTGGGAACGTTTCCATATTAGCGACGAATTCGTTCTTTCCGGAGTTTTTAAGTCCTTCCGTGATAAGCTTATAATAATCGCCGCCTTCGGGCGCGTATTCCGTCACATACGAATCGGGAACGATAAGCATATAAAACTTATCGTTTGAACTCTCGTCATATTCGCTGCCCAGACCTGCGATAAAACGAATGCCGCCGTCTTCGTCAAGACGTACGGAAGCACCGTTCACCATAGCAAAACCGGCGTCGGCTTTTACCTGAGTAAAAAACGGGAATACCCCTAAACCGACAGATATTACAAATGTAAGGCAAAAAAGCCAGATCGAAATTTTCTTTTTCATCATTTTATCCTCTTCTATTTTTTTAGTTTAATTCATAGAGATCTTTCAGAAACGGATCGTTATCCGGTCCGCTCACAGCCAACAAATCCGTTTTGTCGCAATGTAATAAATCTACACGCGGCTTTAAATATTTTTTCATTATTTTATCCTCCCTATTTTTTATTCTACACCATAAAAAACCAATTTTCAATAGCGTAAATTGTTATATTTATAGTTCTAAACTCAACTCTTACGGCGTGTAGTTGAATTTTTGCCTTAACGATTCTATTGATTGACTATGGTTGTAAATTTAAAGATTAGAAAGCCGAGTTGACTTTCTACCTATACTGTGTTATAATTAAAAAAAGTGGAGTGTAAAAACTATGAAAGATTTATCTGAATATTATTTTATGGGCGGAGATGACACCCTTAAAAAAAACAAGGTAGAAATTTATAATTTCAGCAACTGTCAAAAACCGCATCACCACGCTTTTATAGAAATCGTATATTTTAAGGAAGGAACCGGAACGCACACCATAAACGGCACGACTTACAATATCTGTAACGGCTGTATATTTATAATGAACACGAACGTTCTGCACGAATATATACCCTATGAAGCCGACGGAAAGAAAATTAGCGTTAAAAACCTTATCTTCTTTTCGGATTTTCTCGGAAACTTTTCGTCCGACAACTTCCTGAACGAAATTTACGAATATCTTTTCGGCAAAAAGCTTACGCAAAAACTCGATTATATTTATATCGACAAAGACGTAAACCGCGATTTTTCCACACTGTTCAACGTAGTAGAAAACGAACTTCAATATGGCGAAGACCATTATCTCGATGCGGTAAAGCATTGTCTGCTTGCTATTTTAATAAAGATTTTCAGACTGCACGAGCATTTAAGCGATTCCAAGTCTATTTCGCTCGTAAACAAAAAAATGATAGACGATTCCGTTTCTTACATAACGAAACATTATAACGAAGAAATCGTTATCTCTGAACTTGCGAAACAGGTTGCTTTTTCTTACTATTATTTCATCACGCTTTTTAAAAATTACACCGGAATGGCTCCTAAAAAGTTCATTCAGAAAACTCGTATAGAAAAAGCCAAGGAAATGCTTATAAACACAGACGATTCCGTTCAATCGATTCTAGAAAACGTAGGATATACCGTTCCCAAACATTTTTTTAAGTTATTTAAAGAAATCGTGGGTTTATCCCCTCTCGAATATCGGAAAAAATACGGCAATAAAAAAGAATCCGACAAAACGTAAAGTCGGATTCTTTTTTAATTTATTTCTTTACGATTTCCGCCGCTTGCGTAGGCGGCAAGAATTATTTTTACCGCCTTCGAGCCTTCCTCTCCGTCTATTTCAAATCGCCTTTTATCCGCAACGCAAGAATAAAAACTTTTTATAAGCTTTTCGTGACCGTTGCCGTAACAGTTTTTTCTGTTTTCGCAAGAAAGATCCTCTCCGAACGCCTTTTCGCCGTTTATCAAAAGTTTATCGGGAAAAACGTTAAGAGTTTCACCGTTGTCAAGCATAAACTCCATCTCTGCCGGCATATCGGCTTTCCCTGCGTTGGTGGCAAAAAAAGTAAAATCGTTTGTTCCTTCGCAATAAAGACTTGCCGTATCCTCCGTTTCGATGATGCCTTTAAGGGATAAATTGCCGACGCTCGCGGAAACGGCTTTCGGCATACCGCAAAGCCATTGCATCAAATCAAGCGTATGCAACGCCTGATTTATCAACACGCCGCCGCCTTCCGTGCTTTTTTTCCCGCGCCAACTCCCGCTCGCATAATATTCAGCATCCCTTCTCCATACAAGCGTTCCGTGTGCGGAAATTATTTTTTTATCTTCTATGTATTTTTTTGTAAAAACGTTTACTTCGTTAAATCTGTTCTGATGACACACGCCGAGTATCGCCCGTGAATTTTTCTCCGCGTTTAAAATTCTCGGAATATCCTTTAATTCGATACATAGCGGCTTTTCACATAAAACGTTTATTCCGTTCTCTAACGCGCGAATTATCATCTCCGCATGAAGGTAATGCGGAGTGCATATATGCACCGCGTCTATATCTTCGTTATCAAGCATTTCACGATAATCGGTATAAAATTTCCCTGAATACCCGATTGCCTTTTTCACTTCGACGTCGCATATCGCTTTAACCGTTATGCCGAGTTTTTCGAGGACGTATTTATGTAATTTTCCTATGTTTCCAAGTCCTATGACAGCAACTTTCATTTGTTACAATAACTCCATAACCGAACGTACAGCTCCGTCCTCTCTCGGTTTTTCGGTAAAAATCATATTCGGATCGGCAATTCGGTTGTATTCGCGAAAATATCTCTTACCGAATTCTCTCAAAGATTTTGAACAAAAATGCAAATTGTCCGGATTGCTTTTAAGTCCGTCGGCGGAAACGAAGCCGCAATTCGGTTCGCACTCCGCAACCGTTTTTATCGCTTCGTTTACTTTGGTATAATTTTTACCCGAATAATCCTCCCGATTTACTAAAAACTCGCCAAGCCCGCCCATAATGAAAGGTATATTTTTCAAAATGCTTTCTTTTCTGAATGCGCGTATTATTGCCGTAATTTTATCGGAATACAGCGGATAGGACTTATCCCCGCACTCGACTTCGCCCTGATGCCATAATATGCCTGCTACGTCAGATGTTCTCGACGCAAGTCTTGCCGCATATATTGCGTTGTCGAAAAGCAATCCGCCCTCTTTCCACTGGTTCAGCGTCGTTCCTCCGTCGGCGCAAGGTATAAGCCCTACCGACACGCCATTATGCGCCTTGGAATACTCGTCCGCAAAACTTTCCGCAAGCGAAACTCCCGAAAACGATCTGTCACAATTTACGGGAACGTACATATTTTGCCAACGACCGTTACGCAGTACGAATAGGTTCGGATTATTTATGGGCTCTACATCTTCCTTGAAGCCTCGCCCCGCCATATTAGATTGCCCGAGCATTAAAAACGAATGAATCATAACGCCGCGCTTTTAACTTATTTTACTTCCGAACGTATTGCTTGTATCGGCAACTTTCTCATCGCAGCACGTTTTTATTTCTGACTTCGCCCTATGTTCATCAAGCGCACGCAGATATTCGTCCTCGTTGACGGGACAGTTCACCTTTTTTCCGCCGTTCCAACCAGAATATTCTATGGCGTTCATCAGTTCCACGCCTTTTATCCCTTCTTCTCCGCGTACGAACAATTCTTCATTTCCCAAAAGCGTTTCTGCAAAATTATTTATTATTCCCGCGTGCTGCGGATTTTTTCCGTCTGTCACCACTTCCTCTTTTGCATATTCCGGATAATCGAAAATAGTCGGACTGTTTTTTGCGTATTCCGAACTGTCGCAGGAGTTTTTATACCATACGAGTTTTTCGTTCTCGCAAAGCAGTTTACCCCTCGTTCCCGATATTTCAAAACGATTCGTCCCGGGAAATTCTCCCGTAGTAGTTATAAATACTCCCGTCGCGCCGTTATCGTACTCTAAATAAGCGGTGACCTCGTCCTCGACCTCCACGTCGTGCCAACGCCCGTACTTACAAAACCCGTTTACCGCAACGGGACTTTTTCCCACTACCCATTGTATCAAATCGAGTTGATGCGGACATTGATTTATCAACACGCCGCCGCCTTCGCCGCGCCACGTCGCGCGCCAACTGCCGTTGTTATAATATGCCTGCGTTCTGAACCAGTCGGTTATTATCCACGTTACACGTTGAAGATCTCCTATTCCGCCGTTCGCGATAATTTCGCGCATTTTACGATATACGCAATTCGTGCGCTGATTAAACATCATTCCGAAAATCGTGCCGCTTTTCTCCGCCGCCTCGTTCATTTTCCTTACTTGCCTTGCGTAAACTCCGGCAGGCTTATCGCATAACACGTTTACTCCGCGAGTTAAACAATACTCGGAAATTTCCGGATGCAAATAATGCGGAGTTTCTACCATCACCGCGTCGCACACTCCCGCTTTTATCATTTCTCTGTAATCGGAAAACAATTTCGGTTTACTGTTCCCGAACTTCAACGCAAGGTTCTCCGCCTTCACGAAGTTTATATCGCATAACGCGACGACTTCTCCGTTTTCTATTTTTCCTGCGATAAACAAACCCGCATAAAAACTACCCTGATTCCCGCAACCTATAATGCCGAATCTTATTTTTTTCATTTTACGAACGCTCCGTTTACTTCCTTATATCCCGATTCCTTTAATATTTTCTTAAACGCCTTTACCGCGAAATCGAAAGCTTCCCTTCCGCTTATGAATGAAAGCTTATTTTTCATTGCCGTTTTATCCAAATCGGAATAACCGATAAATGCTTTAAGGTGAGGTTCGAGAGTAAAAACTTTATCTTCCTTTACCATAGCGACCATTTTATCTATTTTCCCGTCGCCGTACCCCGCAGGCACTATTTCCTGCGTAGAGGCTATAACGTCTTTTATATGAAAATAATCGGCGCGACGATATATCTTTTCTAACGTTTTGTCAGCAGATTCATCGCACTGAATAAAATTTGCCGGGTCATATACGCATTTTATATCTTTTACATTATTTAAAATATCTTCCACTCTTTCCGAAACGTCGCCGTAAATGTCCTTCTCGTTTTCGTGACACATAAATACGCCGTACTCTTTTCCGGTTTCCGTTATACGATTAAGATAATCGAGTACTTTGTTTCTTTCGTTATATGCGTTATAAAAACTGAACATTCTTATTTTATCGGTTTTGAAAATGCACGCAAGTTCACAAACGTGCTTTACATAATCGAGATATTTATCGAAATCTACGTTAATATCGACCTTCCCCAGCGGAGAACCCACCGACCATACGGAAATACCGTTGTCGCAAAGTTTTTTGTTATATTCTTTTGCTTCGGAAACGGTAAACTCCGCAACGCCTTTGCCCTCCGCCGCGCGAATCTCGATTAACGAAATATCGTTATCAAGCATAGCCTTTATCTGTCCGTCCAGAAGAACGTCCGCTTCATCCGAAAATGCCGCAAGTCTAATCATATTTTAATCCTTCTTCAAATTTTTTATTTTAAACATATAATGGTCGGAACAAGGGCCGTTCGTAAGAAACTCATAAGAAAACATTCCTTTTTCGATATTGTTTTCTACTTCAAAAGTTAAAACGTTTTCGCCCTTTTTTATCTGTAGCCCGAATTTATGCAGAGTTTCGTAATAAAAGCGTTCGTTTCCGCTTTTCTCCGAGATCAACTCTCCGTTAAACCAGATTTTTATCGGAACATTTTTGCCGAACTGCGCATCCGCAAGCATTTCCTCATCCGAACAGAAAACCGTTTGAAAGTAATATATCGCGTTTCCCTCAAAGCCCACGCATTCGTCTATTTTTATTATATCTGTTTCCGTTTCCGCAATTTCAAAAGGTTCGTTTTTTAGCAAAGAAATATCGGTCACGGCATCTTTATCCGGTATGCATGAAAGGTGAAATCTTCTGATGTTGTCCGTACGCTCCTCTCTGCCTGTTCCCGTTATGTATTTCCCATATTTTTCTCCGACGTTAAGTTGCGGAATCGTCACCTCGTTTTTCCAATAAGGTCCGTAAACCTTCCATTGTCTTCTTACCGAAAGTCCGAAACGCCCTATCCTTACGCCTTTACAAAACACTTCTCCCTTAATTCCTTCGTTTGCAAATCCGACGTCATTAAGTTTAATATCCGCTAAAAATTCGCCGTTTTTCAATCGGCTTTCGTCTTTTATCATTCTACATATCGTTGCGGGATATTCCGTTCTTATTTCTATTCCGTCGCTATTTGCGATTGTATCCGAAGCGATTTTCAACGTAATACTTTTTTCTTCACCGAAAGATATACACGGATTGCCTTTTTGCTCGACGGGGTAACCTGCTTTTATTTTCTTTTTGCCGGAGGAAAACTCGTTATGCAAATCAAAAACTTCCTTTGCCAAATTAGAAACCTTTCCTTCCGTTCTCGATGCCTTCACTCCGAGTTTATAATCGGCGTCATCTATCCCTAAAAGTTTTTTAAGGGCTTCTCCGCCGTTAAGAATCCCTAAAATCGAACCGAGTGTCGCTCCGGTGCAATCCGAATCAAAACCGCACTTAACAGCCTCGGTCACTCCCCTTTCAAAATCAATTCCGAACAATAAAAATGCGGCGATAAGAAATGCTATGTTTTGTTTAGCCATACAGGATTCGCTATGCCCGTGACGACGTATTATACTTTTTTGAATAACCGACATATCGCTTTCGCTCTCGCATAAATTTTCAACGTCTTTAATCGTTTTATACAACTCGTGACGTTCAGGTACGAAACGAAGCGCTTTATCTACCAATTCTCTCGGACTTCCGCCGTAAAAGCAAAAACATTCGAGAGCCGTAATAAATACTTCTCCGTAATATGATTCACCGTATTCGTAATGATCGAGCGAAGAATCGATTTTTGCGCACGAAACAGCGAAATCCACGTCATCAAAAAACAAACACGCCCATATTTCGCTGCGTATCGGAGATCCCATTCCTTCATGAAAAAACTCATTGTTAAATTTTCCGGAAAGCGGGGGCATTATATTTTTTCGGTAATTTTTTTTGAAATATGCATATTCACCGGGAGCATAAGGGCAATTTAGAGAAAAAGCGTCGGCAAGATCTTCGCCATTAAACTCCAATTTTTTCTTTTTAATCACGTCGAGCCATAAAATTTGAAGATCAAGGTCGTCGTTAGGAAGAGCCTTTTCTATAAATTCCCGCGAAACGAAAATATCCATCCTTTGTTTCATTCCCTCGTAAGCCTGTCCGATATTTCCGCCAATACATTTACCTAACCAACACCCCAATATTTTGTCGTATATGTTAAGCATTTGTACCTCCTGCGCGTCAAAATTTATTTCTTATATTTTATATCATTAAATTTTATTTTTCAATAGCGATTATTGCAAATTTTATAGTCCTAAAATCAACTTTTAGTACCTAATAAAGAAAACATAACAATTTACTATTATAAAAATAGTTTTTGACAAGTCGGTTTAATTAAAAGTAGGAGTTTTAAGTATAAATAAATTAGATAAATAGGAATTATATTATTCCGTTCCAAAATAAAAACCGTTACAATTAAATAGAAAGAATAAACGAGGGCGTTGTATTTTTTCGCTCTCCGTTTTGTTTTTCTTTTCGCTATCGTATTGCAGTTTACTCTTATCGCAAAACGTTCCTTTACAAACGTTTAGCAAGTATATGGGACATAGCGACTCAACCATTACTTTACAAGTTTACAGTCACTTTATCCCCGATACTCAAGAAAAGGCGTTAAATGCACTAAATAAGTTGTTTTAAGAATAAAAATGGGATACCTACTTGATTGTGGGTATCCCTTATCTTTTCTCTTGGGGTGGATATAGTGGAATAGTTCAAAATTATTCCAAAAACGACCGATTTTTGCCCTAAAATAGTAAAAACCACAATATACTGTGGTTTTTTTGGTACTCCCGGCGAGAATCGAACCCCAATCGGTCGCTTAGGAGTCGATTCTGAGCCGCCAAATTGCTCTAAAATAGGCAATTTTCTTGCAAATCGCGCACTTTTGTGTGTTTTTTTCGTCTATTTTGCCCTGTTTTTTATGTTTCAAGCATCAATTTTCATATCTTTTAGCAATTTCTATGCCAAAACCTATGCCAAAACTATGCTGTTTTGAAAATAAGGGTTGGAGTTATCCAGCACTACTTTTTCACTAAAGAAAAAATCAACTTGATGCACTCACGTTTAGATTTTAACACGACCTTCAACGAATCTCAACCCAAATGAGAAATTCTCTTATGTTTTTCTCCAAAAAATCAAAGGCTTGTTCCATTTTAGGAATGAAAACTCATAAAACGGAAGAAATTTTATGACTTGGAAGATACTGTCGGCATTGAACACTATGCCAAAACTATACTCGAAATGACTTTGTTTCTATATATTGATTTTGATGAGCGATAAAAACACAACATCTTGTGGTTTTACACGGCTAAAATTCACCCTTAGGAATTCATTTTATCCTGTCAAACGCCATTAAAAACACTCATTTTTGCACATTTTGTTCGCCAACTTCTGTATTTTACCTGCATTTTATATCCTATTTTACAGCAATGCAAGCAATTTTTATTGTCGAAAATATTTTTTATGCCTAAAACTATGCCAAAACTATGCCTTATGGGAAATAAGGGTTGGAGTTATCCGTCTTTGTAAGTGCCGAGCTTTTAAGCTCTGTAACTATCACGAACTGAGAGAAAACACCGACTCTATTCATGAATATCAAGAACTTTCAGAATTCTTTTGAAAGTGTCTTGACCATCAAGGCAAGTATCTCTTAGCCAGCCTTTTTCTTGATTCCAGTTTGCGAGCCCACGATAATAGAAAGACTTTTTGGAATCTTCTATAATGAATGGAATTATATTAAACCTAAGGCACTCTTTCAAAGCAATCAATCTGCCGACTCTGCCGTTTTCGTCTTGGAACGGGTGAATATATTCAAAGGTGGCATGAAGCTCAATAATATCGTCGATGGTTATATCACTTTTAGAATTAAAATTCGTAACAAGTTTATCCATCGCTTTGTGAACTTCGCTCGGCTTGCAAGTTTCTCTTCCGCCGACGGTATTTGCTCGCTTTTTATAATCTCCAACGGCAAACCAATCGAGAGATGAATCCTTGGTTCCTTGTTTCAATAGCAAATGGAGATGCTTGATAATATTTTCGCTCAAAGGCTCTAATGCCTTATCGATCACATAATCGATTGCTCGGAAGTGATTGCTTGTTTCAATAATATCATCAACAGGGATTCCATCGCCGACGTCAATCGTCCTTGTTTCGAAAATTAACCTCGTTTGATCTTCCGTAAGTTTAGAACCTTCGATGTGATTAGAGTTATAAGTCATTCTGACCTGTAATTCATGATAAAGTCCGCCTGAAATCTTAGCTTCTTTTTCTTCACGCAAAATTTGCAGAATGTGATTATCGCAAACTTCTCTGAACAAATCGTCAGGATTGCAATTCAAGAAATCCGCTATCTTAACAAGCACATTATTGGCAATTTTCTCGCCCTTTGAAATTTTAGCAATAGTTCTTGACGAAATTCCGAGTTTAACAGTTAAATCAGACTTGGTTAAACCAACTTTGTTAAGTTTATTCTCTAATGTCTTATAGGAATACATACCTTTCTCCCTTTTTCTTTACTTATTATATCATGCAAAAAGGAAAAAGTAAAGATTAAATAGAAAAAAAGTAAAGATTTCTTATTTTATTACTTTTCTTTTTTGCCATTTTGAAACAAGTTGATGATGTTTGAAAAAATTTTCTTACTCAAATATATAAATTTTTCTACTCGTTTTTACAAATATTCGGACTATACCACACTTTTTCTATATGTGTTTTTATTTCTTCTCTCACCTGGCAAAAGCATGCGCTTGTTATATTTTATCTTTTTGTACAATAGTTACAGCAGAACCGCTCGAAATTAACGATAACATTCGGGTTTTTAAAAAGTAACGCTGCCAGCCGCACTCTTTAATAGAGTGCGGCTGGCGTTTTACCGAAATTTTTTTTGTAAGTTTTAATATCAAATACAAAAGTCTTATTACGGGTTTAATTTGATTTGTTTATTTAATTTCATCGGCAAAACCTATAAATGCTCACCTCAATTCTACTCTTCCGCCCAAAGGAACGTTTATCGCAGTTATACCGGAAATGCTTCTTTCATCCGCTAAATGATTTTTACAATCGTAAATTTTAGCATTGCACGAAAGTCTTCCCGCGTCTATATATATTTTTTTTCTTCGCTCGTTCCGTTAAATATATCCGCGTTTTTACCTTTATACGTATAATAATTTTTAAGATACAACGCGACTATAGCTTTGTCTTTACCTTTTGCGGCGAGCATAGAGTAAGTGCAATCTTCCCCTTCCGTTTCAAATTCCCCGTGCAGAAGTATGTTTTTATTCGCTTCCCAGTATTCAATAAACTTTTTAATCACTTCCTTATGAGAACGCGAATCTTCGTTTAATAAAACGGATATTTGTGGCACTCCTAACATAATATTAGTCAGCTGTCTGGCAACATTTTCGTCGGATTCGGATTTCGTCCAGTAAAGCATATCGGAATGAATCGCGAGATTATAATTAAGCATTCTTAAATCGGCGATACCTATTCTGTTTGTTATTGAATCGAAAGCACAATCCGCAACCCTCAACATATTTCCGAATCTTACGATCGACGGTCCTACGTAGTCTTGTCTGAATTCTATCATTGCTTCGCGATTAACCGATTTTATCGCGTTGCATAAATCCGAAACAAGTTTGACCGTCGCGGCGGAGACTTCTTTCGTATCCATTTTATCGTTATATACGGGTGAATCTTTCTGAAGCTTAAACGAATCGATAAAATCCAGCTTCATTCCGTCGAATCCATATTTCATTAAACGGCGAACAGTGTTGACCACGAACTCGCGCGCTTCTTTATATCGGACGTCGAGAATACCTGTTCCGTCGTAATATTTGTATAAGAATTTATCCTTGAACCTCTCATAAACGCTTGATTTATTTCCTACGAACGGAACCGAAAACCATAATACGATTTTCATATCAAGAGAATGAACGAAGCTTAAAAATTCCTTTACGTCGGGAAATTTTTCCTTGGAGAATTCCCAGTCGCCGCAGCTTTCATACCCGGAGCTTCCCGTTCCGTCGGATTGCCAGCCGTCATCTAAAATAACGGATCTGAAGCCGAGTTCCCGCGCACCGATCAGTTCCTTTTTCAGTTTTGCGTCGGAAGGATTCTGGTGAAAATTATACCACGTAGAATACAACGGATATTCGCACGCTTCGGGATAAGAACCTTCAGAATGATAAAATTCTGAAAACCATTGCGTTTGTTCCCGCAACGTTGCCGATAGCGGAATATCTCTCTCATCGATTCTGATAAATACGCGATAATCGTTTTTTTGTTCAAAATCCTGAAAAAGCCACAGACGAAAAACCACTTCGTCGTTTCCGAAAAAATCGTCCGCGAAAAATTCCGTCGTGCATTTACATTCCGCTTCCGAAGCGGCAACGGTTACGTAATTGTTTTTTCCGTCTTTTACGGCAGAAAGCGACGGCAACCCGGAAGCGAACGATGACAGCATAGACGTAGGATTAAACCATTGCCAAACCATTCTGTTGCGTTTAAAATCCGTTGTCGGTGCAAAAATCTGCAAAATGTTTTTCATAGGGAATCGCATAGAAATTCCGATCGTCCCCGACTCGACCCCGTTTTCAAAAGCAAAGTCCGCCCTATATACCGAAACTCCGTTTACAGAGCTTATCTCCGTCAACGCGGCTTGCTGAAGCCTTTTCTCAGATTCGATATAAAAGGTGTGTTTTGGCATTTCTTTTTTAACCTTATACAATCCGAATAATCCTCTTAAAAAATATCGTTTTATTTGTGCGTGTTAAAACCGCACGACGTCTTTTCTTTCTCGCATAATCCATTGTCCGTTGGTAAAATCGGGTATCGCTACGGGCACACCGCCTTTTGAAACAGACTCTTCGGACAAACAGGTTATTGCCATCCAGGACGCCGCGTCGTATACGTCGATGGGCATTTCTTCGCCGTTTCTTATGGCGTCTACGAAAGCGCGAAGCAAAAGATAATCCATTCCGCCGTGCCCGGAATCTATCTGTTCTTTCATCATATTACGCCACAATAACGGCATACAGTCCGCGTACTTTTCTGCCGAGCCGTAATATTCGTCTATATCCTTCTCGTGATCGAACTCGCCGTCGGTCAAAGCAACGTTACCCTGTTGATTATAAAAGCCGCGCGTACCGTTCACCGCAAATTCGCGACAATACGGGTGCGGCAACGTGGTGTCTAATTTCAGCGAAATCACTTCTCCGTTCGCACAGGTGATAATCGTTTCGACAACGTCACCCTGCTTAAATTCTGCCTTTATTTATATAAAAGACATTATTTTAAAAGGCTCTCCACTGTAAATTTTTGTATAATAACAACTCCCTGCGAAAAGATTTTTTCGCAGGGAGTTGTTATGTTTCATCGACGCGTTACGTTGAAATTTATGGTTTTAACGGGCATGAGAATGGCGGAATTGCATGGCTTACGTTGGTCGGATTTCGATTTCGAGAAAAGACTTGTCCGCATAAGACGAAACAGACTTTCCGCCGATGGCTTTGGCGTATACGGAAAAGATCCGAAGTCTAAAACGTCAAAAAGGGATATTCCGCCCCCTGCGGAACTTATAGACGACCTTAAAAAGTATATGGACTGGTTCAGACTTGCGGACGACGAATTCGATTCAAAGTTGGACGAATACTATTTTTCGGTCAATCTATTAAGAGAGCCGGAAGGGATATCCAGCACAGCACAATGGCTTGCGAAATTCGAGAAAAAGCACGGACTTAAAAAAGGTTTCGCCACACGGTCTAAGGCATACGTCTTTATATATAAAACCCCGACTCTCCTTTGGAGAATCGGGGTTTTTGGAGCTGGTGAGCGGACTTGCTTCTCTCGAGCCTCCCGCAAAACAGTCCACCGGACTATTTTCTTGCCCTTGGCAAGCACGCCGCACGCGGCTGGCTCCTAATTCAAGTCCGTTATCTTTATATATAAAACCCCGATTCCCATTTTTTGGGAATCGGGGTTTTTGGAGCTGGTGAGCGGACTTGAACCGCTGACCTGCTGATTACGAATCAGCTGCTCTACCGACTGAGCCACACCAGCTTGCGACCGATTTTTCCGGTCGTCTTTGATTCGCCACCTCTCGGTAGCCTTAACATATTAGCATAATTTACAAAAAAAAACAACAGTTTTAATCTATTACCTGAAAAATTTTTTATTTTTTTATACTATTCGCAGTCGTTTATGACAAATCCGCGACGACGCAACCACTCAACCGACAAATTAAACCATTTCTGCACAGGCTTATTAACCGTAAAAACCTCTTCATTTGCAAGCGACAAACCGTGCTGCCCGTCTTCGAAAACGCATAATTCAAACGGAACACCGTGTTTTTTGCACGCGAGCGCGTAATATAAGCTGTTTTCAACCGGAACGGCGGCGTCGTTTGCGGTTGCCCATATAAACGCCGGCGAGGAATTCGCCTTAACTCGTTTTTCAAGCGACAGCTCCTGTTTAAGCGATTCGTTCTCTCCGCAAAGATTATCAAAACTGCCTTTATGCGCGCTTTCGCCCCAAGTAATAACGGGATAAGAAAGCACGACCGCGTCCGGACGGGCAAGCGCGGTTTTATTGCCGAAAATCTTAACCGCATCCGCGCTGTCGAACAGTGTTGCAAGCATTGCGCAAAGATGACCGCCCGCCGAAAACCCTATCGCGGCGACATGTTCCTTATCTACCCCGTATTTTGCGGCGTTTTCCCTGATATAGATTATCGCCATAAGCCCCTCGTTAAGCTGCGCGGGATACGTTACGGGAGCGACCGAATACTGAAGAGTAAACGCGTTAAACCCCTGCGCGAGATAGGACAGTGCGACGCATTCTTTTTCTCTTTGCGAAACGTACGCGTAACCGCCGCCGCCTATTACGAGCATTGCGGGGCGAATACGGTTAGGTTTATTCTCCGTTTCATCATGAACGTAAGCGGTAAGGTATCCGTCTGCTTTATCCGGACGAACCAAGCCGAAATACTTATACAAATCAATTTTTTCTGTAAACATATTTTTCCCCTCCCCGTTAACTTGCAGAATAACCGCCGAACGAGTGTCAAACGAACGCCCGGCAACCGACAGAAAAAGCGTCGGGGCGGGCGCATTATCGTAAAAACACATTCATTTTATCACGATTGTAAAAAAAACACAATTAAAACGCCCGAAAATAATTGAAAAAAACCATTTTTTTTGGTAAACTTGACGTATGGGATATCATATAGACACCGCGCTTATAAAAGACAAGTTCAATACGGATTGCGAATGTCCGTTGTGCGAGATTAAGAAAGAGGCGGAAAAGCAGTTTTTATACGAATTTTTAAACGATGCGGTCATGGCCGACGATTGCCGCGTAGAGGTGCGCAAAAAAGGGTTTTGCGCGGAACATTTCAACAAGCTGTTTGCGGGGCAGAACAAGCTTTCGGTCGCGTTGCAGATGGAAACGCGGTTAAGCGCGCTCGGCGGGTTATTTGAACCGGTTAAGTCCGCCGGGCAGGCAAAGAAGCGCGCCGCGGAAGTTAAAAAATCGCTCGATTCGTGTGTTATTTGCGAGTTGCTTAACGAAAGCATGGTTAAGTATTACAAAACCATAGCGCAGCTTTTCGCTCGGGAAAAAGAGTTTTCAAAACTGCTTTACGCAAGCAAAGGTTTTTGCTTTAACCATTACGCGGAACTGCTTAAATATTCCGCCGACGCGGGATTTATGACGAAGGACTATCTTAAAGCCGTAACCGACGTGCAAGCCAAAGCCGTAGCCCGTCTGCACGGGGAATTAAACACATTCTGCGCGAAACACGATTACCGAAACGCGAATATGCCGCTCGGAAACGCGGAAACCGCACTACCCCGAACGGGCGAAAAGTTTTACGGAAAAAAGGACTGAACGCAAACAGCCGGACGTCCATCGCCGAAAGAACTTAATAAACAAAAATAACAAAGCCGTCGCCTTCCCTACGTGGAAAGCGACGGCGATTTTTACTCTAAAAACGCGCTTAAATTTTAGCGGCGCGCGCTATTGCGGCGAGAATTTCGTCCCTGCCCATGCCCTTTTCGGACGAGGACGGGATAATATTATCGACGCCCACCTTTAACGCGGCGGCGATTTTAAGGAGCTGCGGCTTTACGCTTGCACGGGAAAGCTTATCCGCTTTTGTTGCGACGAGAATGAACGGCATGGCGTAATGATAAAGATAATTTATCATAGCCGTATCGTCGGCGGTAGGCAAATGCCTGATATCCACGAGCGACACGACGAGCGCGAGCCTTTGCGTGGCGAAAAACTCGTCCATAAGTCTGCCCCAGCGTTCTTTTTCTTCTTTATTGACCTTTGCATAGCCGTACCCGGGTAAATCCGCCAGCACGAAATCGCCGAAATCGAAATAATTTATAAGCCGCGTTCTGCCGGGCGTATCCGACGTTTTTGCGAGTTTCTTGTTTAAGCCGAGCATATTTATAAGCGAAGATTTACCCACGTTGGACTTGCCCGAAATAGCGACAATCGGCTTATCTGTGACGTAAAACCTGTCCGCGCTGTTGACGCTCGTTATAAATTTAGCGGAAATTTTCATAAACTGCTCCTGTTTTAAGCATTCGCGCGAATAACCCCGCGCGAAAAATCAGCGGAAAAAGCAAGCGTTAAATGGCAGGATAAAACCGGACGCAACGAGTTTAATGCGCGGCTTATTTTTCCGCAAGCGCGACCTTAAACACCTCGTCCGCCTGACTTGCGGGGATAAACGTGATGTCCTTTCTTATTTCCTGCGGGATATCGACTATATCCTTTTCGTTGGCTTTGGGGATAATAACCGTGGGAATACCCGCCCTGTACGCCGCAAGCGCCTTTTCTTTAAGCCCGCCTATGGGCAGAACTCTGCCGCGAAGGGTTATTTCACCCGTCATGGCGACGCTTTTTTTAACGGGCTTATCGGTGAACGCGGATAAAATCGCGGTAGCCATCGTTATACCCGCGGAAGGTCCGTCTTTGGGGGTCGCGCCCTCGGGAACGTGAATGTGAATATCCGTTTTCTCGAACGCCTCCTCGTCCGCGCCGAATTTTTTGGCGTTAGCGCGGATATAACTTATCGCAGCGCGCGCCGATTCCTTCATAACGTCGCCGAGCTTACCGGTTAAAATGATATCGCCCTTGCCGCGCAGCAAGCTGACCTCGATGGTAAGAGTTACGCCGCCGACGCTCGTCCAGGCAAGCCCCGTAGCCGCGCCGACCTCGTCTTTATCGAGCGCGCCGTCTTTGAGATATTTTTTAACGCCGAGATACGTAGAAACGTCGTCCTTGCCGACCGTAACGGCGGGCGCGTCGGGATTTTCGGCAACGTTCGTGGCGATTTTCCTTATCACGCTTGCTATTTCGCGTTCTAAATTTCTGACGCCCGCTTCCATGGTATAGCTTTCGATAATTTCCGTAACCGCCTCGTCGGTAAAGGATACGTGCGCCGCGGTAAGACCGTTCGCTTCCGTTTGTTTGGGAATAAGATAGCGTTTGGCTATCTCCTTTTTTTCCTCGTTGGTATAGCCGTTAATCTCTATAATTTCCATTCGGTCGAGCAACGGATACGGAATGGTATCCACGGAGTTCGCCGTAGTTATGAACATAACCTTTGACAAATCAAAGGGCAGTTCTAAAAATCTGTCGCGGAAAGTGGAATTCTGTTCGGGGTCAAGAACCTCTAACAGCGCGCTTGCGGGGTCGCCGTGAATGTCAGACGAAAGCTTGTCGATTTCGTCGAGCAGGAACACGGGGTTATTGCTTTTTGCCGTTTTAAGCCCGTTAATAATTCTGCCGGGCATTGCGCCGACGTAGGTTTTTCTGTGTCCGCGGATTTCGGCTTCGTCTTTAAGCCCGCCGAGGCTCATTCGGACGAAATTTCTGCCGAGAGCGCGCGCAATCGACGACGCGACGGAGGTTTTGCCCACCCCCGGAGGACCTGCGAAACACAACACCGGACCTTTGATTTTGCCCGTTAAATGCAGCACCGCGAGATATTCCACTATTCTTTGCTTAACCTTTTCTAAACCGAAATGGTCGCCGTCAAGAACGGCTTTCGCGGCTTTTAAATCGGAATTATCTTTCGTCGCGACGTTAAAGGGCAACTCTAAAATCCAGTCGAGATAATTCAGAATAATTGAATAATCGGGTGAGGACGGGTTAATTTTATCGAGGCGTTTCGCTTCGGAAAGAGCCTTTTCCTCCACCTCGGCGGGGAGCTTGGCGGCTTTGATTTTTTTAATCAGCTCGTCCTCGTCGTCCGCGTCGCCCAGCTCGTCGTGAATGGCGCGTATTTGCTCCCTTAAATAGAATTCCTTTTGAGATTTGTCGATATTAGCGCGCACCTTGGAGGTGATTTTCTTTTCGAGCTTGGCAATTTCCAGCTCGGAAGAAAAAAGCTTTTCAAAAGCCGAAAGCCGTTCGACCGAGTCGTCCGTTTCGAGAATTTTCTGCGCGGAGGAATCTTTAATCGGCGCAACGGAAAGCGCGTTGTCAATAAACGAGTTGCTGTTTTCCACGGCGGTAATCGTCGTAATCATTTCTTTCGTTATGCGTTTATCGAAAAGCGCGTATTCGTAAAACACGGTTTTTGCAAGGCGGAAATGCGCCTCGATAAGAGCCGCGTTTTCGCACGGGATATACGGTGCTTCCTCCACCGCGGCGGCAAAATAGCCCTTTACCGTAACGAACTGCTTGATTTTTGCGCGCGCCAACGCTTCCACGTTAAGCTTAACGGTATTGTTCGGCAGCTTTATGATTTGCTTAACCCTCGCGATAACGCCCGTTTTGTAAAGCTCCTTTTTAGAAGGCGAATCGACGAACGCGTTTTTCTGCGCGGTAATAAAAATCTCTCCGCCGTATTCGCCCGAAGCCTCGACTGCGGCAACGGAAGAGGGTCTGCCCGCGTCGAAATTAAGAAAAGTCCCCGGGAACAAAACTTTGCCCCGAAGCGGAACTACCGGTAAAATTTTTTCTATAACGGTTTCTTCGTCAGTTTCGGTCGCGACTTCGTCCCCGTTTTCAACGCCGTCTTTAACCTTGTCGGCACTTTCGGCAACGTCCTCGGCGTTCAAGCCGCCGTTTATTTTGTTTTTATCGTCCATAAGACCTCCGATATAACGGAAAAAAGTAATAATCCGTTATGAAAAGCAATATTTTTCAAGTAAGTATTTAACGGGTTGCGCGTCATACGGAACGGTAATTTCGTCCGCCACGCGTTTAAGCTCCTCGCGCGCGTCGCCCACGGCAACGCCGTGCCACGCCCCGTTGATAAGCGTGATATCGTTGGTGGAATCGCCGACGGCGATAACCTCGGACAGCGGAACGCCTAAATACTTTGCAATTCGCTCCACCGCCCTGCCCTTGTCGCAGTCGGGGTTGACGAATTCCACGATAGTTTCCGCGCCGTTATTGACGAGCAGCCTGCCTTTGTAAAGTTTCGAGTACTTTTCGGTAAGCATTCTTGCTGTTTCGGGCGTGGTGAGAAGGGTAATTTTAAGCACGGGTACGCGACGGGATAAAATCTCCGATTCCAGATTATCAACGAGCTTCCCGTGAATCCCCGTAACCGTTTCGTAGGTTTTGGTAAATTCGGACGCTTTTTCGTAAATACGCGTTTCGCCCACGTCCACGGCGACGTCCGCGTTTTCGGATTTAACGGCGGAAACGACCTCCGCGGCGAAATTATAATCAATCCCGCCCGAGAAAATACGTTTACCCGAAGCAAGCTCGTCAATCAACGCGCCCTGATAGGAAATCACGGGGCAATTCAAGCCGTACTTCAACATAATATCGCGGATAGAAAACAACATTCTGCCCGTGCAAACGACGAACTTGCCGCCGAGCGCGATAAATTTTTTAACCGCGGCGAGCGTATCCGGTTCGATAACGGAAAACCGCCCGAGCGTACCATCGTAATCGGTAATAAAAAGTTTGTATTTCATAATCAGATAAGACCTTCCTGCGTGAGTCTGTCGATAACGGCGTCAGCCTCCTTCTCGCCTATACCGCGGACGGAAGCAAGCTGAGCTTTATCGGCGGAAATGATGCCGCCCAAATCCTTAAAGCGTTCTAAAAGAGCGGCTTTTTTAACTTTACCCAACCCCTTAACGCCGTCTAATACGGACGAAAGGGAACGCTTGCCGTGAAGAGTTCTGAAATAGGTAATGGCGAATCTATGCGCCTCGTCGCGAATGCGTTGAAGCATTTTAAGGCAGTAATCGCGGTGAGAAAGAACGACGGGTTCGGAACGATTCGGCAAAAAAATCTCCTCCTCCCTTTTAGCGAGAGAAACGAGGTCGATATCGGAAACGCCGCGTTCGTCGAAAATCTCTTTAACCGCCGACAGCTGTCCTTTGCCGCCGTCGATAATAATCAGGTCGGGCTTCGGGAACTTTTCGTCGCCGCAAGCAAGCTTATCGAGCCGACGGGAAAGCACCTCTTTAAGGCTTCTGAAATCGTCCGCGCCCTCGAAAGTTTTAATGCGGAATCTGCGGTATTCGGAAGCGGCTTTTTCGCCGTTAATAAAGACGACCATACTGCCGACCTTATCGACGCCCGAAATGTTGGAAATGTCGTAACATTCCATGCGTTTGGGAAAGTTTTTAAGCGCGAGCTTTTCCATTAACGCCTCACACGCCTTAACCGTCATATCGTTTTTGTGCTGAATTCTGTCTACGGCGGTGGAAAGATGCTCGTCCGCGTTAGCCTCCGCCATATCGGCGAGCTGACGGCGAACGCCCTGTTTAGCGGCGGAAATGGTAACTGTTTTGCCGAGTTTTGTTTTAAAAAACTGTTCTAAAACGTCCGCGTCGTGTAAAGGTTCGGCGAGAATAAGCTCGTCGGGAACGTCCTCCGCTGCGGCGTAATAACGGGCGATAAATTCCGAAAGCGAATCGGCGGTAGAGAGAGCCGCGCTTTCGAAAGAAAAGTTTTTGCCGCCCGACATCATACCTCGCCTGACGATAAGGATATTAACCGCACAGAAAATGCCGTTGTCCTTGCAGGCGATAATATCGGCGTTAAGAAACTTGTTGAGGGCGGTAACGCGTTTAAGTTTAATTTTATCGAGAGAAGCGAGTAGTTCGCGGCATTTAAGTGCGACCTCGAACTCCTCGTTTTGCGCGGCGGCGAACATTTTAAGCTTTAACGCTTTTTCGGTCGCGGCAATATCGCCCGATAAAAAAGCGACGGCGTCGTTTACGCGTTCGAGGTAATCGTCTTTTGAAACGCGTGCGGCGCAAGGCGCGAGGCAGCGATTCAGCTGAAAATCGAGGCACGGCTTTAACTGTTTATCGTAAGCGAGTTTTTTATCGCACGGTCTGATTTTGTAGACGAGAACGAGCAATTCGAGAACGGAATGTACGTTAACGCCGCCCATAAACGGACCGAAATACTTAGCCCCGTCCTTTTTAATTTTGCGCGTAACGGTAAACGCCGGGAACGGTTCTTTAAGGCAAACGCGCAAATACGGGTAAGTTTTATCGTCTTTTAAAAGGATATTATAGCGAGGCTTATGCTTTTTAATGAGGTTATTTTCCAGAGAAAGCGCGTCGATTTCGGAAGGCGCGATTATATAGTAAAAGTCGGCGACGTTGCTAACCATCGCCGAAACCTTATCCGATTTAGCGGAGTTAAAAAAGTACTGTCTGACGCGATTTTTAAGATTTTTCGCTTTCCCGACGTAAATAATCTGCCTGTTTTTATCGAGCATAACGTAAACGCCGGGGTTAGACGGCAGAAGTTTAAGCTTATCCTCAATAACGCTCATAAAAGTATTATACAGTATTTTAAGAAAATTATCAATCAAAAACGCGTGTAATTTTCGGGTACTGTCAAAACGTTGGCGGAACGGTAACCGCTGATTAAATAACGGCGATTTCAGCGATAAAAAAGCGCGCGTCGGCAAAACCGCCCGACCCAAGGAGCGGTTTTGCCGACGCGCATTAAACGAAATTGCCGCGCTTACGGGATTACGTGAAGAACGCCACTTTCGGCGGCAAAATTTAAAACTATAAAGAAAGCGGTTAATACCCCAAAAACTCCACGCCTTTAAGCAGAATATCGGAGAGCGCCTCGTTTCGAAGCGAATAGAAAACGACCTTCCCCTGCCGCTTGGTTTTAACGGCGTTAAGGTCTTTAAGCAAGCGCAGTTGATGCGAAACGGTAGTTTGGTTAAGTTTTAACAGTGCGGACAAATCGGAAACGCACATTTCCGAAATAGACAAGGCGGAAACGAGCCTTAATCTCGTGTAATCGGCAAAAATAGAGAAGAAACACACGAGGTCGTCGAGAATTTCGCCCTGCGGGACGTAATCGGTAACTAAATCCTGCAATCTTTTATCGAGTAAAACGTTCATAAAAAGAAAAAGGGATTCATATAATGAATATGAGAAGCAAATAAAGCCAGTCGCGTATAGAGCGAGCGTAAAAAGAAGTTCATAAAACCAAAACAGCCTCCGTTAAAATGAATATATGAATATATTAACACAAATCTCATAGAAACGGGGGCAAAAAAAACGACGAGTAATGTCGAAAAATGACTTATAAAGTCAAACGCGAAAAAAAGGAGGAGGAAAAAAATGAATTCAACCGAAATAGTTTTAATCGCGCTTCTTTTTTTACTGACGAATAATAATACGATAAACAAAACGCAGTTATTGCTGTTGTTGGCGTTGCTGACGACGAATAGCGGATGCAACTGTTTTAACTCCGCAAACGCATAACCGCCGCGCCGCCACGAAAGAGCGCATAAATCGCACCGCCAAACACTGACAAACTAACGAAAAAAGCAACCCTTACGTCATTCTGACCCCGACCGCCTTTGACGGGCAACTTTTTTACGTCATTGCGAGGAAAGGCGTGCGCCTTCCCTCGCAATGACGTATGGTGGGCATATAATAAAAAAATCCCCTTAAAGAATAAAACATTTAAATATACCCGCACCTAACGCGTCGCTTTGAATGCCGCTTTCGCACGCTCTCGCACAGTTTTTAAAATTTTTTTCCCGCTTTCGTTGACTTAACCGTAAAAAAATGTTAAAATAAATTTGCGACATTATCTGAATAATAGGCGTTTTTATCCTTTGTTTACACATACTATATTTCGGTAGAAATATGTGTAGCCTTTTTGTGTAAATTAAGGATTTTGATATCCTTCCGCCAGATAGTGTCGCAGCTATGCGGAGCGCATATTCTACAGGTGCCGTTTCGTATGAATACGGCACTTTTTTAATTTTTTAAACGCTTTTTGCGGGGTTTTGTCCCGCTCTCGGGCTTTTACCCCCGGGTTTTGCGTTTTCCTTTTTGCGCTCTCGGTCTTTCGGGTGTTCTCGGGATTTTGACGTTCGCGGACGGGGCGGCTTCGCTTCGGAGTTGCGCCGTCGTCTATTGTTTTGCACCGCGATTACGGTTTATTTTAAGGAAAAGGGAAATGTCTGACGAAAAAGGTAAGGTTAAAAAATTTAATAAGCTTAAAGAGGTTAATAAAAAAGAGTTTGCGGAAAACGAAAACGGTATTTGCGATAACGAAAAAAAGCCCGCCGAATGCGAGCCGCAAACGAATTCTTTTAATGCCGACAAGAAATTACGCGCTAATTATCGCGTTTATTCGCGCTTGCTTTATCTTATCGCTCTTGCAAGCTTCCTTTACGCCGCCGCCTTGCTGAATTTCCACGCGCTTATACCCAACGCCGCGCGCAGCTTCGCAAGCGTCTACGTTACCGCTAAATTGTGCGTTTCGTTCATCGCGGTCGCGCTTAACGTGTGGCTTGCCGCTTACAAACAGACCAAAGCCTGCATCGTCGCTTCTGCAATTATTTCCTTTCTGTTTATCGCGGTGTTCGTCGTCGATTTTATTTACTTTTTTATCCCCGCCTTAAAAAAATGTGAAAATCCCGCTCTTTGCGCTAACGCAATAGCATTCGTTCTTTACCTCTTGTTCTGGAACATTTACGCGTTCACTCTAGTCCGTCACTTAAAATTGATTAACGAATAGCTGCTTTTGCCGTTATTTACTTTATATGCGTTGCCTGCGCCGTTTCTATTTGCGCCGACTTTGACGCTTGTACCGCTTGCGCAACTTGCGTTATTTGCGCCGCTTGCGTAACTTGCGCCGAATTTACGGGTTGCGCGGATTTTTCCGTCGCGGTTTGATTAAACGCCGCCGCGTCCTTTCGTTCGCTTTTCTTCGGGCGACCGACCTTCCCCGCAAGCAATAACGAAAAAATTACAAAACCCGCGTTCGCGCCGACGATAACGCCGAAAATAAAACCTATCAACATATTTTACCTCTGCGTAAATTATTCACCAAAGGTTAAACTTTTATTCTCACTTTTCCGCGTTTTCGGAATTATTCTTCCATTTTGCATATTCGCTTAATCGCCGTTCTATTCGGGCAGTGCGGAAAAAGAACGCAAACAATTCGCGCAAAAGCTTATGTTTACGGCAAAGCTGTCGCCCGCGCGCGTTATGCTTAACAACGGTTCGCCTTTATAATCAAAATAATCGCGCAGCAACGCGTCTAAATCCTTTAACAAAAGCTCTGAAAATTCTTCTTTCGTGTTCAGCCTGTCGTGCCGTATCAGCTCCTCCATTCTGCTTAAATCGCTC
Source organism: uncultured Eubacteriales bacterium (assembly GCA_958421945.1). GTDB lineage: Bacteria > Bacillota > Clostridia > Christensenellales > Borkfalkiaceae > UBA1259. Next base: position 44,943 of record CATZMZ010000003.1, read on the forward strand.
TGCTTCTTCATATACTCTTTTTTATACTCCTTCTGATGCTCCCGAAAAATCCGCAGTACTTCTTCGTTACGTCAAAAAGCTTTTCCGTTTTCCGTTTTAGATTATTCGCAAGTATTTTATACGCCTTATACGCTTCCGTCCCGCGCGGCAACGAATATCCGCTATACAAAAACACGTCGTCCTCCTCGGGCAATACCCCCATTAACGGCGTTTTCAGTAACGCTTCTATATCACGCGGATACATCATCTTTCCGTCCAACATCAGGTCGCCCCGCGCTCTGTTTACTATTAAACCAGTAAAATCGGGTTTGTAACTTTTTAACACGGCTAACGCTTTGTCCGCGTCGCGCAGGCTCGGTAACGACGGCGTTGCCACCACTAACGCTTCGTCCGCACACGATACCGCGCGGTGAAACCCCACGTCTATCCCCGCGGGACAATCGAGCAATACGTAATCGAATACTTCCGATAAACTCTCTACTATCAGCTTTATTTGCTGACCCGTTACCGGCGATGACGGCAACAGCCCGCCCGACGGCAATACGAACAGGTTTTTTCTGTCGTTATCCTGCACGAGCGCTTGCTTTACCCTGCACCGCCCCTCTAATATGTCCTTTATATCGTATACGACTTTGTTCTCTACCCCCATTACCACGTCAAGATTGTTTAATCCGAAATCCACGTCGATTAACGCGACGCGTTCGCCGGTCGCGGCAAGCGCCTGACCGAGATTCGCCGTAACTGTGGTTTTCCCTACTCCGCCTTTGCCGGAGGTAACAACGATTTTCCTCGCCACTTTTATTCCCTCGTTTACTCGCGGTTGATTCCCCGCGTTTTCGGTTATCGCGATTTCCGCTTTTAAGCTTTTCGCGGTTATTATATAAAAAATAAACCCGCAAATTTTGCCTTTTCAAACAATTATTTGCGGATTTTTATCGAAAATATTTTGGCGAGTGCTTCAAAAACACCCTGCCGTTATCTTGTGGATATGGTTATTTTTTTAAGTAAAGACGGGTTGGAAATTGCCATTCCGCCGCCCAGCGCGTTGGCGTAAAGCCCGTCCTCGGCAACGTTGACTTTCACGTCGAAAACCTGCTCGTAATAACGTTTAAGCCCGTATACTGCGGACGGCGCGCCCGAAACGTACACGCCCGACCTGCGTATTTCCGACGATACTTCCGGCGGCAGCTTTCGCAGTAAATTCAAGGCGATTTCGGCGATTTTGTCGTAATACCTCTTTACGGGGTAAAACATATCGGACGCCTTAACCGAAAACGCGCGCGGCGTTCCCTCTCTTAAATCCCTGCCGTTCACGACCGTAGTCAGAGTGTCGCTTTCCTCTAAACTGCCCACCTCTTTTTTTATCCTTTCCGCCGACTGCAAGCCTATCTGCATACCGTAATTCTCGGCAATGTAATCTATTAAGTCGGTGTTTATCTTGTTTCCGCCGAAATTAACCGACACGCCCGCGATAATTCCGTCAAGCGATAACGCCGCAATACTCGTCGTGCCGCCGCCCATGTCGATAACGAAACACGGGTCGCTGTCGTTCACGGGGATTCTCTGCCCTAACGCCGATAACAACGGACTTTCGGCAAAGCACACCCTGCCTATGCCCGACCTTTTGGCAACGCGCGTCAATTTTTCCACCATGTCGGCAGTTACGCCGCAGGGCACGGAAAATAAAGCGAACGCGCCCGAAAACCCGCTCGCGTACGTTTTTTTCAAAAATCCCGAAAGAACCTCGCACGCAACGCGCTCGTTCACGATTTCACCCTCGAACACGGGAAACACCATTTTCGTTCCCGAACCGGTTTTCCCCACGAGCTTATACGCGTCCGCGCCGATTGCTTTAACCTCACCCCTTCCGCCGTCCGCAACCGCGGCAACAGTAGGCTCGCTTAAAACCAAGCCGCTTCCCGCCTTGTAAATGTTTGTACGTACGCTGTCGAAGTCTATCGCATATTTTTCGGTAGCCATATCTCTTTCTCTCGCTTTCGCTTTTATTATCGTTTATTCTTTCGTTTTAACCTTTACGCCCTCGGTTTGCCCAAATCGGCTTTTACGCCGCCGTTTTGTCCGATTAAGCTATTGCCCTCGTTTTACCCGATTTCCCCGGAATAAAACGAACGCCGTGATATTATTCACAGCGTTTTTATCGTTATCAAAGAATTTCCAGATTTTTCCTGAACACTTTTCTGAAATCCGGACCGACTTCCAACGCGGAATTGATTTCAAGCGTGGCGTCGCTGTCCGTTTCCGTTTTCATAATAACCGAATCGCCCAGAATATCGCAGTTAATGCCCGTGATAATGGAAGAAAGACTTCTGTCGAGGCTGCTTGCGATTCTCAAAATAACGCCCATCTTTCTCACCGCGTCGATATCTTCGTCGGTAACAAGATCGCGGTAACGCGACCAGTCGAGCGGGTTAATATCGTCAATGCCCGTGCAGGAACACACGAACGACGCCATAACCAAATCCCTGTGACTGATGCCGTATATATTAGAGTTAAGCACGATATACGCGCTGTGCTTTTCAAAGTTATAGAAACCCACTTTCTTGCCCGATTCGTAAATAAACGCCGCAACTTTAAGGATTTTGAGATACTGTCTCGGGAATTTATGCAGCACGCGGAGCTGCTTGAACAGTTGAACGGACAACGCAACCGTTTGCTCAACGTGTTTGCGGTTACACCCGAAAAAGTCCACCAAAGTGTTAAGGCTGAACGTAAGAACGTCCGAAATAGGCTTGTCAATCGTAGACGGTACGGCGTAATTGAACATAATGCCCGTACGCAAACCGCTGCCGCTTATAACCATATCCTTTAAGCCCATATACTGCTTAAACGCCGAAATTTCCGCAAACGCCGCGGGCAGAATGTCCGCCCTGCCGCTCGATAATCCGCGAATTTTCTTCTTTCTATCAATGTCAAGACTTTTCAGCAAGTCGTAAACGTGGTTGAAATCGTTATCGTGCACGACGTAGTTATGTAAGGTTTTAAGCGGATATTTTTTCATAATCTTGGTCATACGGCAAAGATTTCTGAAAGAGCCGCCGACGCCTATAAGCTGCACCTCGGGGTCAACGGTTTTAAGCCATTCTATGCGGCTTAACTGTTCGTTAAAGAACTCCTCCACCTTGGCGGCTTGCTGTTCGGGGGTAAGCCCGTCCTCCGCAAAAAGCTCCGTTAAAGTAATCGCGCCGAAAGGCAACGTTTCGTAATTCAGCAAATTACGGCGGTTATAATAAATGATTTTAGTGCTGCCGCCGCCGATTTCGAGAATAAGACCTTTCGGGATATCCATCGTATTGATAACGCCGCGGTACACGTAAATCGCCTCTTCCTCCGCCGACAACACGCGAAGTTTTATGCCGCAAGTTGCGGAAACCTCGTCTAAAAAGCTTCTCTGGTTTTTAGCGCGTCTTACCGCCGCCGTCGCAACCGCAATGATGCGTTCGATACCGTTCACGTCGCAAAGCTTGCGGAACATTTTAAGCGTCCTTAACGTTTCCTGAATTCTCGCGGGCTTTAAAAAACCGTCCCTTTCCATACCCTCGCCGAGCCTCGGCGCTTCTTTAAGCTGGTCCACAATCTGAAAGTGTCCGTTTTCCATCACGTCCACTAATAACAATCTCGCCGTATTCGAGCCGAGGTCGATTATCGCAATTCTTTCCAAAATATTCACCTATATATAATGTCTTTATTTTTTATTTACGCATAGATTATACCACACGCGCAAGGCTTTGTACAGTTGTTTTTTAATTTTTGTGCATTTTTTTGGTAAATTATTTTTATTTCTAAATTATTTTAAGTTTTTTGCTAATTTTCTTTACATTATTAAAGTTTTTGGCGTTTTTTCTTAAATCACAATTTAACAAAACGGCTAAAATACGGTTAGCAAGTTGCACAAATTTACTTTTGATTTTTAGGAGCTTTTAAACCGCAGATAATCTGAAAAACCGACAGGGCAAACAAAAAGCCGCCGAAGCATTTTTTAAGCGCGTCGCCGCTTAAAGCACGCGCAAGGTACACACCGAGAACGCAGGTAAACAACCCCGGCAACACGATTATCAGCACGCTTTTGAATTTCACGTACCCGTTTTTTATATGAATTATCAGCGCAACGACCGCCATAGGGATAAACGAGATAAGGTTTATCGCCTGCGCGGTGTGCTGTCCCACGTCGTAAAAAATCGACAGCAACGGAATCAGCACCGTTCCGCCGCCCATTCCCATACCGCCGAGAATACCGCCCAGCACCCCCGCGATTCCGTACCATACATATTGCATAAAAACCTCCTCAAAACCCTTTAATCCCCTTACTCTTTAAGGGGATTTTTATTATATACCTACCTTACGTCATTACGAGGAAAGGCGCACGCCTTGACGTGGTAATCCCCGCGGCAGCGTTATAATATCTTTCTTGTTACAAGGTCGTTTTGTAAGGAATAGGGACTGTTTTTAAAGTCCGTTCCTAACCCCTAAAAACCCCTTACCCTGAAAACTCCTCAAAACCCCTTTATCCCCTTATTCTTTAAGGGGATTTTACTAAAGATAGTAATATTGTCGCTGCCGCGGAGATTGCCACGGCTTTTTCAAAGCCTCGCAATGACGTGATGTAAAAACTTTAACTTTATTCCTGTCATACCGGGCTTTGCCCGCTTTGAACACGCCTGCGAAGCATCTTTTTTCGTTATTACAAACTGCAAAGCGGCAACCGTAATGACGCACTGACGTAAAAAATCAGTATTTTCGCTCAAAAAAACAGCATTTTTATCCCCGCAGCCGCCATTACGACCGAAAATATTATTATCACCCATTTTGACGACAACTTTTTTAATAACAACGCCCCGAGCGTGCCGCCGACTATTACGCCCGCCGTCACCGGCAATCCCGCCTGCCACCTGAACACGCCGAACGCCGCATAAAACAACCCGCTTAACACGGATAGCGGCAAAATTATCAGTATCGCGGTTGCGTGCGCGTTTTTAGGCTGCATTTTCAGCAAAAAAACGAGCATCGGCACGACTATCATTCCGCCGCCACCGCCGAACAAACCGTTTACAAGCCCCGCCGCAACGCCCGTCAACACGGAAAAAAGCGTTTCGTGCCGAACGCCGTCCGCCCCCGCAACTTGTCGATCACGCTTTGCCGCACGTGGCGAATTTTTCTTAATTTTCTGTTCCATACGCGATTATTTTGGGCAATTAAAAAAAATTTATATAAAATTTTGGTACAATTCGCGATAAAGTTATTTATTAAAGTTGATTTTTACGGCGAAATGCTATATAATGGTTTCATACTCTGTTATATATAGTTTAAACCGTGCCGTAAAAACGCGGCGGGTTCGGCAGGATTATATTATTCGGGATTATACCGTTCGGGATTATATTATTCTCGTTTGCTATACGAAACGGAGAAAGAACAGCAACTTATAATAAAGGTGAATTGTATGACAAAAAACGACTGCTCAAAAAATCTTAAAACAAAGTTGATTCTTGTTTTAACGGTAATGTGCCTGCTTTTTTCGTGTCTTTTCGGATTTACCGCTTGCAAAAAGAGCGTAAGCGTTACCGACCCGACGTATTCCTATACGGAAGATACGGACAATAAAGACGAAAAGATTAAAAACGGCACTTTCTCTCTTAATGCGGACAAAACCGCCGATTCGGCTTTTCCCGTTACCTCCGCTACCGGCTGGACGAAATCTACCGATAATTCCTCGGCGTCATCCGCCGTTAATTCGGGTATAGTGAAGCTTACCGCCGACAGCTGGGCGAAAACCGTTAACACGCTTTACTCCGATTCCGACTTTGAAAAATACGTTAAAAACGTTTTCCCCGATAAAAAGGAAGCGTTGGAAGCCGCAAGCGACAAAGCGGAGTACGTGGCGGAGAACCTTTTTAAACTCCCCGAAAAACACCCCGGCGACAACGTGGACGATTACGCTTATATGCTTAACAATATCCGCTCGGAATCTTATTTCGAGCTGGGTACTGCGCAAAAGCTTTCCGCGTCCTCTTCCCTCTCGCTCGAAAAGGGCAAAACCTATAAAATCTCCGTTTGGGTTAAAACGCGGAACGTTAAAGGCGACGGCGCAAACATCAGACTTACCAACACTTTCGGCGGGTCGAGTCAGGCGGAATTCCGTATCAGCGGCATTAAATGCGACAGCTGGACGCAATATGCGATTTACGTTAAAGCGGACGCCAACTACGACTGCTCCGTTACCTTGGTTTTAGGTCTCGGTTACGGCAACGGCAGTTCTTCCGAGGCGTTGAACTATTCCGAAGGCACGGTTTTCTTCGACGACGTCGTTGCGGAAGAAATCGACAGCGTTCCCGCTGCCGCACCCGTAAGCGTTATTTCTTACGGCGGCACGGATAAAATTAACGCTACGCCCGTTGACGTGGACGGCGTTCTTTCCTGCACGTACGATATGAACGTTTCATTCGGCGCACCCTGCACCGTTACGAATCTTACCGCTACGGACGTTGACTTTACTGAATCCAACGCCGAGAAAGACGGCGCGCCTATCACAAGCAAAACGTATAACCCTGCAAGCTCTTTCTCGTTTTCGCAGGACGCAGGCGTCAGCACCGTTAACGTAAACGGCGCTTCCGTGACCGTTAAGCTTACGGACGCCCCCGTTACCGTCGCACCGCGCAACTATTACTATTTGTCATTCCTTATCAAAACCGAACTTAACAAATTCGGTTCGGAAGACGTGAATATCGTTACCACCGACAATCCCTCTTATAAAAACCCGCGCAAAACCTTTACCGCCGTTTCGGATGCCTCCGAATGGAAGAAGGTAAGCGTGCTTGTTAAAAACAATTTCGAGTCGGGCGACAGAACGTTCGATTTGTCGCTTGCCATCGGACCTTCCGACGTTGCCGCGGTTAAATACAATTCCGAATTCGCAACGGGTAAGGTTCTCGTTAAAGATTTCGAATTCAAAACGGGAAGCATCGATAAAGCCGATTACGTAACCGCAGATTACGAGGACGGCACGGACAATCCCGAATATAAGCTTTACAATTCACTGTTTAATTCCACGGCGACCGCTACGGTTGCGCTTTACGCGGGCAACGCGGCGGATTACACCGAAGAAAGCAAAGACAGCGCAAGCTATTCGTTGAAATACGCGGACGGCAATATCGGCGAAATCGAACAGTTCCCCACCGCGGTGAACGGTTACACGGGCGTCGTCAGCGAACACGAAATGGTTAAAGAAAACGGCGCGGTTACCGCAACCAACGGCAGAACGGGCAAAACGGGCGACGGCAACGGCAATTACGCGGGACTTATCAATTCCAAGTACCTCAACGAGTATAAAACGCTTGCGGGTCTCGGCGACATTGCCGATAAGCTCGGCGACTACGGCGACGACAATATTCAGCCTATCCTTATATATAACGCCGCTGCGGATTCCTACGGGTTTGTCGGAACGACCAAAAACATCGCGGCAAGCGCGTATGCGAAAGTTTCGGTAACACTTAAAGCGGTTGACAGCGCGAAAGCTTACGTCTATCTCGTAGACGTTTCCACGAAAGCGAAAACCGTTTTGCAGTTTGAAGATTTTACCGCCAGCAACGACACGGATAAAATAGGTCTCGAAGGCAACGCGTTCAAGGGTGCTGAACATCAGCTTATGTTCACCGTTGACAAGAACACCGAAAACACAGACGGCTGGGTTACGGTTACGTTCTACGTCGCGGCGGGCGCAAACGCAAAGGATTTCCGTCTGGAAATCTGGAACGGTTCGAGGGACGGCGAGGCTAAATCGCAAGGCTACGTATTCGTTAAGGACGTATCCGTTTCCACTTCGTCGGCGTTCAGCGAGCCTGCGTCCTGGGGCAGCGCGTTCTCCGCATCGGGGAATCCGCTTTTCGACGTTAAATCCATTTATCTTAAAGAACTCGTAGGGTACAAGCGCGCGCTTACCTCTACCGAAGAAAAGTTCAATAAGGAATATCCCGATAAAGCCGTTTCCTACGACCCCACCTACGTTTGGGCGAAAAACGACGTAATGATTTACGCAATTTATAACACGCTCGACGCGGTCGAAAATGACCCCTATGCGAACATTAACAACGAGGACGACAAATCGGGTTGCGCGGCGAAAACCGACCCCTCGGCTTTCTGGATGTCCTTCTCCTCTATCCTTTTGGGTGTCGTGTTGATTCTCGCAATCGTAGCTCTTATCGTTAAAACGGCAAGACGTAAACGCATCGCGAACAGAAACGACGCTAAAACTCAATACAAGGTTAAGAGCCGTATAGATTCTCACCGCGAAAATCAGAAGCGCAACGCCAAAACCGCTAAAACCGCGAAGAAAGAAATCGAGGAAGAAGCGGATGAAAACGTAACCGATGACGCGCCCGTAAGCGAACAAGCCGACGACGCGGCGGAAAGCGCAGCGGAACAAAATCTCGATTCCTATGTATACGGCGAGGTTCAGGATTTCGGCGATGCGGAAACGAACGAGGATAAACCCGATGATTCAGACAATAAGTAAATCCTTAAATTATTAACCGGCTATTCGTTCAATCGAATCTGACAAAACTAAACGTAAGCGGTCGGAGCGTTTGCTCCGACCGCTTATTTATTGTTTTTATATTATCATAATGTTATAGGTCAACTCTTTGTTTTTTCACTCCGCCTGACGTTGCGCACCGCTGATTTGCGATAAGCATTAAGACGTACATTGCAACAACCGTTGCGCGTAAGGGTTGCCCTGCTTTAATTTCGGACTTATCCCGATTTTACCGTCCGTGTAAACGCACGATTTATCCTCTTTAATTCCCTGCCGTATCGTCGGAACTATCGCCCGCTTTGCCGTTCGTTTTATCCTCCCTATCGTCGGCAGCAGCACAACCGTCCGTAACGCACAGCCTTGACTTTGCCGCAAGAAAGAACAGCACGAGCGACGCGGAAAGTAAAATTCCGCCGATGATATCCGTTGCCCAGTGAACGCCCGCAAGAATTCTGCCGATCACCGTTACCCCGCAAACGACGACGATTACACTCGTCAGCGCGGCGCGACAGCGCGCGCTCTTAAAATACGTGAATACTTCCGACACAACCGCGCCGCCGACGGTAAGCGCGATAAGCGTGTGCGTCGACGGATAAGACGGTTCGTTTACGCCACCGTCGGGCATAGTCGGCCGATAATTTATCGGGAATTTATCAAATGCCACGTAGACGATAGCCACGACCACGTACAACGCCGCAAGCGCGTATAAATGCTTGTCGACTTTCTTAAAAGACTTTCTTTTAATAAGCTGATAAACGCCGAGCACGGCAAACGCCAAGCCGATTGCGATTACTAATAAACCCGTTATTTCGCTCAACTTATAGCACAACTTGCTTTCGCCGATAAAATCGAATATCGCGCCGTTAAACGCGGCAAACCCGACTTTCACGCCGTACTTACCCGCGTAATCGACGTTTACCGTTGCCACAAGCGCGGTAAACACGACGAACGCCGCCGCGAAAACCGCCGCGGCAATTAAACGTTTTTTGGTTTTACACATATTTTTCTCCTTTCGTTTAGTTTTATTATAGAGCTTTAACCTTTTATAATTCGGAACGCCGCATTTTTTTATAGCGTTAATATGCGGCATAACAAGACAAACCGCCGCGCCCCGTGGGGCGCGGCGGGGTAAACGCTGTTCCGTCAGATATGATATTTTTAGAATGATATTGTTAGAATGAACGTATCGACACTTTTTCATACGCGCATACGCGCAATCGTTTCGTCAACCTTTCACCTGCGCATATATTCATTCGTGCGAGCGGTATTGCCTTAATATTTAACGCTGTATAAAATATCCTCGTAATCGGGTAACGTGCAGAAACGTTTTCCGATAATCAGCTCCGCGCGGTCGGCGGTTTTCCTTAACGCTTCCATCGCGGGGATAATCTTTTCTTTGCAGTAACGCGCCTTTTTAAGCGTGCCTTCCGTTTTTTCAAGCGATTCTATCAACGATTCCAGCTTATCGAGCTGTGCGCCGTATTCCTCCGAAAGCGCGGAAAGGGTGTTTATCAAGCCCGTTTCCAGCCCCGACGGGATCGCACCGAGTTCTTTTTTATATTTCATTGCCTTTAACAGGAACGTTTCGTATGCGATAATTGACGGCGTAATTTCCTTTCTCGCCATATCGAGCGCGGTCAGAGCTTCGATATGCAGGGTGTTCGTGTAATTTTCAAGCAGGATTTCCGTTCTCGATTTTATCTCGCTTTCGGACAAAATTTTATGCTTTTCAAAAAGCTTAACGTTTTTCTCGTCCGCATAATGCGGAAGCGCGTCCACGGTGGTGGGATAATCTGTCAGCCCGCGACGCGCGGCTTCCTTTTTCCATTCCTCCGAATAGCTGTTGCCCGAATATATAATGCGTTTGTGCCGTTTTATCGCGTCCATGATAAGTCCCGACAGTGCGGAGTTAAAGTCCTTTGCGTTTTCCAAAACGTCGGCAAACTTCGAAAGTTCTTCCGCGACGATGGCGTTAATTATAAATACGGGACAGGAAATATTCGCGGACGAGCCGACCATGCGGAATTCAAACTTGTTCCCCGTAAACGCGAACGGCGAAGTTCTGTTGCGGTCTGTGGTGTCTTTCGGGATAGCGGGTAACGCGCCGACCCCTATTTTAAGCGTGCCGCCTTTTTTTCCGTTATAAGCCTTGCCGCTCTCTATCGCGGAAAGAATTTCATCCAGCTCGTCGCCGAGATAAACGGATATGATTGCGGGCGGAGCTTCCGTTTTTCCAAGCCTTAAATCGTTGCCTGCCGTCGCGACCGAGATTCGCAACAAGTCCTGATATTCGTCCACCGCCTTGATAACCGCCGCAAGAAACAACAGAAAACGCGCGTTGTTCTGCGGAGTTTCGCCCGGCTCTAAAAGATTTTCGCCGGTGTCGGTTGCAAGCGACCAGTTTACGTGCTTTCCGCTGCCGCTTACCGTTGCGAACGGCTTTTCGGACAGCAAACAAACCAGCCCGTGACGATTTGCCACACTCTTTAAAATTTCCATAGTAAGCTGATTCTGGTCGGAAGCGGTGTTTGCGGAAGTGTAAACGGAAGCAAGCTCGTGCTGAGCCGGCGCGACCTCGTTATGTTCCGTCTTTGCATACACGCCGAGCTTCCACAATTCGTCGTCCGCCTCCCTCATAAATTCCGCGACGCGCGCCTTTATCGCGCCGTAATAATGATCATCCAGCTCCTGACCTTTTGCGGGTCTTGCGCCGAAAAGCGTTCTGCCGCAATGGATAAGGTCTGCGCGCTTTTCATAAACGGATTTGTCAATCAGGAAATATTCCTGTTCCGCGCCGACCATAGGCGTAACGCGCGAAACGTCGTTGCCGAACAATTTAAGCACGCGCAAAGCCTGCTCGTTAATCGCCTGCATCGACCGCATAAGCGGCGTTTTTTTGTCGAGAGCTTCGCCGCCGTAAGAACAAAACGCGGTGGGAATATATAAGCATTCGTCCTTCACGAACGCGTAAGACGTGGGGTCCCAAGCGGTGTAGCCGCGCGCTTCAAACGTTGCGCGAAGCCCGCCCGACGGAAAGCTTGACGCGTCCGACTCGCCTTTCACGAGCGATTTTTCGGAAAACTTCATAATAACGTTTCCGTCGCCGTCCGGCTCGATAAAGCTGTTGTGTTTTTCGGCGGTAATACCCGTCATCGGCTGAAACCAGTGGGTAAAATGCGTAGCGCCCTTTTCAATCGCCCATTCCTTCATAGCGGAAGCGATTTCTTTCGCGCTTTTTTTATCGAGCGAAGCCTCGCCGCTGACTGCGCGGCGGACAGCCTCGTAAGCGTCTTTGCTTAACCGTTCTTTCATCGCCTTGTCGTTAAATACGTTAGTTCCGAAGGCTTCGGGAATATTCTTTACGCCCATAAATCTCCTTTGAAAATAAAATTTCGAAAATATCGGCAAAAGTCCTTTTGCCGTTTTTAAAATGATAACATTATATAACAAAAAAGTCAATTATATAACGAAAAATTGACTTTCTTCTGTCTTAATCTGCATTTTAACCACCGGATTGCTCGCTACAACGCACCGCCGCGAGCAATTTCGATAACCTCATGTAAATTCAGGCACGGTAATCAGAAATTGACGAACGCTTTAATCAGCCGCAAAACGTCCTCCGCGGTGCGACAAAGATTCGTTTCGCTTTGGAAACGGCTTACGGAAAAATCCAGCGGCAGTCTATTTATGGGGAAAACCGCCGTAACACCCGCGTCGTAAAGCGCACTCATATCTCCTTCCGCACCGCCAACGACAGCAACCACGGGAACACCTCGTTTTTTCGCGCGGGTTGCAACGCCCGAAACGGCTTTGCCCCTTACGCTTTGACCGTCTATCTTTCCCTCGCCGGTAATAACGCAGTCCGCGTCCGCAATGACCGAGTCAAAGCCAACCGCGTCAAGAACGGTATCTATGCCGGACTTTAATTCTGCACCGAAAAACGCTTTAAGTCCCGCGCCGAGCGCGCCCGCCGCTCCTCCGCCTTTAAGCCTCGAATAGTCTTTATTTAAATCTCTTCTGATAACGTCGCATAAATGTTTAACGCCGTCGTCGAGAACGAGAACGGTCTTTTCGTTCGCACCCTTTTGCGGTGCAAAAATTCGCGCCGCTCCGTTTTTGCCGTAAGGCGGATTATCCACGTCGCACATCGCGATTAACTTTACTTTGCCGTTTTTCAATTCTTCCGCTATACCGCTAACGTCCACCCGCACGACGTCGTTAAGCGTGCCGCCCGTGGGAACGAAAACACGCCCGCATTCGTCGTAAAACTTAACGCCGAGCGTCGCCGCCGCGCCGCACCCGAAATCGTTAGTGCAAGAACCGCCCAAACCCACGATAATCCGTTTTGCGCCGCCCTTTATCGCGTGCAAAATTTGTTCGCCAAGCCCCACGGTAGAAGCCGTAAGTGGGTTTTTCCTGTCGCCGACGAGCGGAAGCCCTGCAGTTTGTGCGGTTTCGATAACCGCAGTTTCGTTAAAACGTGCATAATAACAGTCAATCTCTTCGCCGAAAGGATTACTTGCGCGCGTAAAAACTTTTTCACCCTTTTGCGCCGTTAAAAAACAGTCCGCCGTACCTTCGCCGCCGTCCGCGACGGGAAGCGAAACGATTTCCGCGTCGGGGAAAACGCTTTTTATTTTATCGGATAGTAACTCGCAAATACGTTCGGACGAAAGCGTGCCTTTGAACGAATCGGGAACGAGTACGAATTTTTTTAGCTTTTTCATATCGTCGAATTATCCTTTAAGCCTTGACGGTAACAGTGCCGTCCGCATTGTAAACGAGCATTTCTTCGTCCTTATTCAGCCCGTCTTTATACTTGAAATATTCCTCTCTGCTCTTAAACGCGGGCTTAAAATGTTTAATGATATATTTAGCCTTTTCCGCATTGTTTTCGAGCAGCTTTCGGGAAAGTTTAAGAAGCAGCGCAGCGGATTCCACCTCGCCGACCTCGTAATCGACCATCTTAAAATCGTTCGCGTGTCCACCGCCTATGGTGCAGTGCGAATACAAAAGCGCGCTGGGGACAAGGCAGGCTATATCGCCGAAATCGGTAGAACTTGCCCACCACTCCGTTTCATACCTGAACTTATCTTTTCCGACCAGCTCCGCCATAGCCTCCGCCGCGACGTCGTTCATATTGTCGTCGGGAATAACCGCTTCCATACCCGCGGTGTCCGTTTGCCGAACGTTTCCGCCAAACGCGCACGCAACGCTTGCGAAAACCCTGTTGATTTTTTTATTCGTTTCAGTCATAGCGGCGGGAGAAGCCGCGCGAACGTAGCTTTCGACAGACACCTTGTCGGCGATAGTGTTTACCGCGTCGCCGCCGTGATTTATTATATAATGAAATCTTATATAATCCTTTTCGCGGAAAATTTCGCGCAAATTGTTTGCAACGTTCAACGCGCAAGCCGCCATATTAACGGCGTTAATCCCCTCGTGAGGCTCGCCGCCCGCGTGCGCGGATTTCCCCTCGAACACGGTGTTTTTATAAATAAGCCCGTTATGCCCCTTATCGATATGGAAAACCGTTCCGTCGTTTTCAATGCTTGCCGCGTGGAGCATAAACGCCAAATCCACGTCGTCGAGATAGCCGCGGCGGATAAATTCCTGCTTGCCGCTGAAATACTTGATAACGCCTTTATCTTTAAGCGTTTGTCTGAATTCTAACTCTATCCCCTCTTCCGCGGGGACGAAAACAAGTTTGATTTTTCCGCAAAGTCCGTCAAGCGCGCCCTTCTCTTTAAGCATTGCGGCAAACCCCGTAAGCACGGCGCACTGATTATTGTGTCCGCAAGCGTGAACGGCACCCGTTTGTTTGTCGCAATCGGGGTGAGTTCTGCAAATAACCGAATCGAGCTCGGCAAAAATCGCGACGGTAGGACCTTTTTTACCCGAATCCGCAACCGCGACGAATCCCGTGATTTCCTCCGGCGCGATAATATCGTAACCAAGCCCCTTTATTTTCGCTTTAAGATAGGCGTCCGTCTTAAATTCCTTATAGCCCGTTTCGGGGTTATTCCAGATATAATCCTCCGTTTCCCGCATAAGTCCCGCAAATTTTGCGGCAAGCTCTTTCTCGAACATAAAGTCCCTCCAAACAACCCGTTTTATAATAATTTTTTATAATCTTTCAGCGATGATAAGCGCAAAACACAACCTGCTTAAAACAAACGGCGAACAGCCGTCGCAAAAGCAACAAAAACCGTTTCGCCGTTTAAATTCTTATTTCGCGTATTCGGTGGCGCGCCATTCCCTGATAACGTTGACCTTGATTTGCCCCGGATATTCCATTTCCTGTTCAATCTTTTTGGCAATTTCCTTAGCCAAAAACAACGTCTGACCGTCGTCAACCTGTTCGGGTTTAACCATAACGCGCACTTCTCTGCCCGCCTGAATAGCGTAGCATTTTTCAACGCCCTTAAACCCGCTTGAAATTTCTTCGAGTTTTTGTAAACGCTTGATATAGTTAGTGGTCGTTTCGCGTCTTGCGCCCGGTCTTGCGCCGGAAATAGAGTCGGCGGAAGCAACCAAAACCGCTTCAATCGTTTTAGGTTCTACGTCGCCGTGGTGCGCGAGAATCGCGTTGACGACGTGAGCGTTTTCCCTGTATTTTTTAGCGAGGTCCGCGCCTATCTGCATATGCGTGCCTTCGATTTCGAAGTCCACAGCCTTGCCTATATCGTGAAGCAGTCCCGCGCGTTTGGCCAGCGCGACGTCCACGCCAAGCTCGTTCGCCATAACCCCCGCAAGGTGGGACACCTCTATCGAGTGGCGAAGCACGTTCTGACCGTAACTCGTACGGAATTTAAGTCTGCCGAGAATTTTAACAAGTTCCGGATGCAAGCCGAATATGCCGCACTCGAACATAGCCGATTCGCCCGCTTCCTTGATTTGCTGGTCTAATTCTTTTTTAACCTTTTCGACCGTTTCCTCTATTCTTGCGGGGTGAACTCTTCCGTCCTGAATAAGGCGTTCGAGCGCGATTCTTGCCGTTTCGCGTCTGACGGGGTCGAAGCCGGAAACGATAACGACCTCCGGCGTGTCGTCGATAATAAGCTCTATACCGGTGGCGTTTTCAAGGGTTCTGATGTTTCTGCCCTCTCTGCCGATAATACGCGCTTTCATATCGTCCGACGGAAGCGGTACGACTGAAACGGTAAGTTCGGTAGCCTGTTCGGTACTACATTTCTGGATAGCGAGCGAAACGATTTCTTTCGCTTTTCTTTCGCCCTCCTCTTTGGCTTCCGCCTCGATGTTTTTGACGGTGCTTGCCGCGTCACGCTTGGCTTCGTCCGTCATAGCCTCGATAAGCTGTTGTTTAGCCTCCTCGCGAGACATCTGAGAAATTTTCTCAAACTCCTTAATCATCAGGTTGTGCTGTTCGGAAATATCGAAAAGCTTTTTATCAAGCTCCGCCTGTTTTTCCTTTAACACGTTCTGCTGACGAGTAGTTTCCTCGTTACGTCTGTTTAAGTTTTCCTCTTTTCTTTCGAGCGACTCTTCCTTCTGGTTAAGTCTGTTTTCCGTTTTTTGGAATTCGGCGCGTTTTTCTCTGGTTTCGCGTTCGAAATCGTTGCGGAGTTTAAGTTCCTGTTCTTTCGCCTCTAAAATAGCCTCTTTTTTAATACTTTTGCTCTCTTCTCTTGCGTCGTCGAGCATTTTGTCGGTGATTTTTTTGATATCACCCTGTTTTCTTTCAAAAGACTTTTTTTTCAAATACAAGCCGAGAAAAACGCACGCCGAACCCGACACTAAAACCGCGACAATGAGCGCGATAATAAGCACGGGTATGGAAACGCCTTCGCTTGCTAAGAACAGGGAGCTGTAGTTTAACGTATGCATTTAATAATGCCCTCCTGTTTATTTATGTTTAGGGGCAAGCCCCATAACTACTATTATATATTGTATACCAAATTCGCGATAAAGTCAAAGAATTATTCGGGTTTATTGCCCTTATTATAGAACGCGTCGAGAATTTTTGCTTTAATCTCCTCGTACGCCTCGGGATTGCCCTCGAAATAATCCACCGCTTTCTCTCTGCCCTGCGCGATTTTTTCGCCGTTATACGAGAACCACGCGCCGCTTTTTTGAAGAATATCGTATTGCAGTCCAAGGTCAATCACGCAGCTGCCCTTGGAAATGCCCTTGCCGAAAATAATGTCGAATTCCGCGGTTTTAAAGGGCGGCGCGACCTTGTTTTTAACGATTTTGGCTTTGGTATGATTGCCGTAAGCCCCGTCCGAATCTTTAAGCGCGTCCGATTTTCTAACGTCGATTCTTACGCTCGCGTAGAATTTAAGCGCTTTGCCGCCGGCGGTAACTTCGGGGTTTCCGAACATAACGCCGACTTTTTCGCGAAGCTGATTGATAAAGATGATGCAAGTTTTGGATTTGGCGGTGATTGCGGTAAGCTTGCGGAGTGCCTGACTCATAAGTCTTGCCTGCAAGCCCACGTGCGAATCGCCCATATCCCCTTCGATTTCCGCTTTCGGAGTAAGCGCGGCGACCGAGTCCACGACGATAATATCCACAGCCTTGCTCGATACGAGCGACGCGGTTATATCGAGAGCCTGTTCGCCCGTGTCCGGTTGAGAAACGTACAACTCGTCGAGGTTTACGCCGAGATTTTTAGCGTAAACGGGGTCTAACGCGTGTTCCGCGTCCACGAAAGCGGCAATTCCGCCTGCTTTTTGCGTTTCCGCTATACAATGAAGCGCGACGGTGGTTTTACCGGAAGATTCGGGTCCGTAAATTTCGATAATTCTGCCGCGCGGCAATCCGCCGACGCCGATAGCGAGGTCGAGAGACAGACAGCCCGTAGGCAGAACTTCTAATCCCTCGTCCGCAGCCTGCTGACCGAGCCGCATTATCGCGCCCTTGCCGTATTGTTTTTCGATTTGAGCCATTACGCCGTCTAAAGCTTTAAGCTTGTTTTCGTCCATTTTATTTTCCTCTCAGTAAATAAATAATAAATTGATAATATAATTAAAAATTCAAGCAAAAACGTGGTTTTTGTTAAATTTTAAATCCGTAATTCGTTTTTCGTATTCCGTATCGTACTGCGGAATTATTCCGTTAAGCTCTTGATTTTTTTGATTGCGAGAAACAACGCCGTATTTTTAGCCGTTTCCGTAATAGTTTCTCTGTCGCCGTTAAAGTTAAAGCGATAGGTATGCACGCCGTCGCGCATGCCGACCGCGATATAGCAAAGTCCGACGGGTCTGCCGAACGAATCGGGTTCGGGACCTGCAAGTCCCGTCGTAGCTACGGCAATATCGCACGGAGCGGACTGCAACAATCCCGCAGCCATCTGATACGCCACGACCGAGCTTACCGCGCCCTCGTTGATTAAATCCGCGCGCCTTACGCCGAGAAGCCTTTGCTTGCTTTCGTCCGAATAAGAAACGACCCCCTCCGACACGACCGCAGAAGCGCCCGCGTTCTTGATAATTTCCGCAGCGAGCCTGCCCGCGGTAAACGATTCCGCCACGGCGATTTTCATTTTTCTGAGTTTTAACAGGTCGAAAAGTCTTTCGGACAGCGAAACGTCCGATTCCGCGTAAATATCGTCTTTAAGCTCGGAAACGATATATCTGACAGCCGCCGCGCCGTTGTTTTCGGCGTAATCTTCAAAGCACAAGCCAACCGTGTAATCGCCGTTATTAAAGCTTATGTCGTAAGAAAACTTGACGTCCGACACCTCGCGCGCTTTATCGAGCGTTTTCGCGAGAGCTTCGCGATTACCGAAATATTTAAGCACGAGCCTTTTTCTGTTAAGCGAATATTTTTCTTCCAGATACGGGATAACGTATTTTCCGCACATAACGCGGAATTCTTCGGGCGCGTCCGGCAAAACGAACAGCGTGAAATCCTTATCGTCCGCAACGTAACCTTGCCTTACGCCGTTCACGTTGGGAATGGGCGCAGAGCCGACGGGAATAGCCGCGAATTCCTCTTTATAAATCAGGTTTTTAGAATTAGCGACCGCTTCGGCAAATCGTTTTGCGTTCTCGTTTTCGGCGAAAGGCGCGTTAAGTTCTTCACCGATAATATCGTTGATATTAAAGGTTACGCCGTCGTTTATAAACACGACAAGGTTGTCCGCCGTTTCCTTAAAATTGATAAGGCTGCGCTTAAAGCCCAAATCGTCGTTTAAGGAAAGAATTTCGATTGAATCCGCTTTAAAGCCCGCGGCGAGAAATACCTGCGCCGCCGCGTTATAATCGTCCGTGAGCGCGGAATCGGGATTTCTGAAAAATAATAACGCCGTTTTCATTCGCAATACCCTTTAACCGTTATTTCGATTGTATCACCGAACGGTTTTTAACGATACATTCCGTACCTGAAACAATCGTGAGAAGCACCGCCAAACCGAACAGACAAAGCCCCGCGATATTAAGAACGCTGTACGCCCCCGGCATAACGTCCGCGCCGACGAGCAGCACCGCAACCGCGATATCCTGAACGGTGGTTTTAATTTTACCCGCTTTGTCCGCCGCAAGCACCACGCCCTTGCTTGCCGCAACCATGCGGAAACCGCTGACGATAAGCTCTCTTGCGAGAATAATCGCCGTGCCTATCGCTCCGTACCACGGTAAAACCGCGGGGCTTTCGCCGACGGGAACGAGCATTATTATGCAAGCGGTAGAAACAAGCACCTTATCCGCAATCGGGTCGAGAAACTTTCCGAGGTCGGTAACGAGGTTATATTTTCTCGCTATATATCCGTCAAGAAAATCAGTAGCGGCGGCGAGTACGAAAATCACTGCCGAAATTATATAATGGTAAGGCAACGCCGAAACGAAAAACACCGCCGTAAAAACGGGTATAAGGCACAGCCTTAATAACGTAAGCTTGTTTGGTAAATTCATTTTTTTCTCCTTTCGCGAAAACTCGCGCAACGTTCGTTAATCGATCGGAAACGTCGTCTGCCGCGCATAACCGCCCGCAAAAGCGTTTTAACCCGAAGCGATATTTTTCCCGCGCAGCGAACGCCGTTTTTAAAAGCGGTTTAACCCGAAACGACCTCTCCTATCAAATCGTAGCCGTCCGATTTAATGATTTTAACGTTATAAAACTCGCCGTAAACGACCTGCTCCGCGGAAAAGAAATAAACCTTTCCGTCAACGTCGGGCGCGTTGAAATACGCCCTGCCGTAATACACGAAACGGCTTTCGTCAAAACCCTCCGCAACCACCTTAAACGTTTTGCCGATAAGCTTTTTATAATTTCTTTTAACAACCTTTTTCTGTGCGGAATACAGCTTTTTAAGCCGCGCCGTTTTAACGCTTTCCTTAATCTGCCCCGACAGTAAATACGCCGCCGTGCCTTCTTCTCTGCTAAACTTGAAAAACCCGGCGTTAAACAGCTCCGCCTCGTCGAGAAATTTTAACAGCGCGTCGAACGCCTCGTCCGTTTCGTCGGGGAAACCCGTGATAAACGTGGAACGGATAGCGATGCCGGGGATTTCGCGTTTAAGCCTGCGGATAAGCGCGAGATACTCCGCTCCCGTGCCTTTTCTGTTCATTTTTTTAAGAACGCCGTCGTCCGCGTGTTGAAGCGGAATATCGACGTACCTTATCATCTTCGCGTTGACGCGGAATTCGTTTATCAGCTCGTCCGTAATATTTTCGGGATAACAGTATAAAAGCCTTATGCTGCCGACGCCGGGCAAAGCAGACAGCGCGCGGATAAGCTCGGGCAAACTGCTTTTCGGCGTTAAGTCCTCGCCGTATTTAGTGGTATCCTGCGCGACGAGAATAAGCTCCCGCACGTAGCCGAGCTTCTTCGTTTCTTCTATAAGCTCGTTTATCGGCACGGAACGGTATTTGCCGCGGATTTTGGGTATTAAACAATAGGTGCAGTGATTAGAACACCCGTCCGCGATTTTAAGATACGCGTAACCCGTCGTCGTGGGAATTCTGTCCGTACCGCATTCTCCGCGCGCAACCCCCACGGCGTTTACCCTTTTCCCCGAATAAATTTCGTCTATGACGTCGTTGATTTTTTCGTAATCGGAAACGCCGAGAAAAGCGTCCGCCTCGGTCAGCTCCGACCAAAGCTCATCGATAAATTTTTGCGGCAGACAGCCCGTAACGATAAGCTTTTCGGCACAGCCCGAAGTCTTGCAGGCGGCGGCGTCGAGAATTTCGCCGATAGCTTCCCTGCGTGAGCTTTCTAAAAACGCGCACGTGTTGACGACGATTATCTGCGCGTCGTCCAAAGCGTTTACTATAACGTGTTTCCGTGCGAGAATAGCGAGCATTTTTTCGGTATCCACCCGATTTTTATCGCAGCCGAGCGAAATAACCCCCACTCGCTTTCCCGTTATTTTTTCGTAAGTATTTTCCATATCGTCGTAAATGTGTTAAAACCCTGATCTCGTCGGGAACGCCGACAAAGCGTCCGCGGCGGAGCATTAACCGTCGGCGTTAACCGTTAAAAGGTATCGGGCATCTGACCGAACCGCGACTCGTATTCTTCGCGCGTGATTAAAACCTTACGCGCTTTGCTGCCTTCGTTGCCCGAAATAAAGCCGCATCTTTCCATTTTATCGACTATTCCGCCCGCCCGCGCGTAGCCTATCTGGAATCTGCGCTGGAACTGCGAAATCGACGCCGTACCAGAATTTATCGCGAGAGCCAACGCTTTTAAGAATAAATCATCGAACTCGTTACCGTTCTCGTCGTCGTCCGCAACGGAAACCTCGTCTTGCTTGGACTTCGTTTCCTTGTCGAGGAACGCTGACAGCTCGTCGTCGAAATACGCCTCGTTGTTTTCGATAATATACGAAACGACGTTGTTTATTTCCCTGTCGCTAATCCACGCGCCCTGATACCGCTCGCACTCCGGCATAGCGTTGTTTTTGTAAAGCATATCGCCGTTGCCGAGCAGCTTTTCCGCACCCGCCTCCGACAAAATCGTTTGCGAATCGTTAAAATTCATAACTTTAAGCGCGATTCGCGAGGGAAGGTTAGCCTTTATCGTACCCGTGATTATATCAACGGACGGTCTTTGCGTTGCGAGAACGAGGTGAACGCCCGCCGCCCTTGCCTTTTGCGCGAGCGCGCGGATACGCGATTCCATATCCTTTTTGCACGTTTCCATAAAATCCGCAACCTCGTCGAAAATGATAACTATTCTCGGCAAACGCGGAGTAGTGTTCTTTGCGTTTCTTTCGACGTATGCGTTATATGCGTCTATGTCGCTGACAACCTCGTCGCACGTTTCAAACAGCGTGTAACGCCTTTCCATTTCGTTATACGCCCAGGTAAGCACGGCGATACACCTTTGCGGTTCGGTAATGATTTCGTCTATTAAAAGGTGGGGCAAATGCTCGTACGGTCTGAACCCTACGCGCTTCGGGTCGACGAGAATAAGCCTTAAATCCTGCGGACTGTAACGCATGAGCATAGATACAATCATAACGTTAAGGCAAACGCTCTTGCCCGAACCCGTCGCGCCGGCGACGAGGAAGTGCGGACCTTTTGCGAGATTGTCGACGATTGCGTTTCCGACGATATCTTTGCCGAGCGCGAAAATAAGCTCGCTCTTTTTGGTTTTACGCCCCGCCGAACCTTCCAGAACCTCTTTTAATCCGACGGTGATTCTGTGCTTGTTAGCCACCTCTACCCCGACGAGGTTTTTCCCCGGAATAGGCGCTTCTATACGCACGCCGTTGCGCGAAGCAAGACGCATGCGCAAGTCGTCGTCGAATTTTAATATGTTTTTTACCGAAATGCCCGCAGGCATGTTCAGCTCGTAACGGGTTATCGACGGACCTTGGACGTAACCGTGCGGCTCTACGTTAATGTGGAACTGCTCTAACGTCGTCCGTATAATTTCAAGCTTTTCTTCGTGATTTTCCTCCGACGCGTCGACCGTCTGATTGTAAGTTTCAAGCAGGTCGAACGGCGGACGATGATATTCCACGTTAAGCGGCATAACCTTTTTTTCGCGCTGCGGCTCTGCGGAAGTTTCATGCAAAGCGACGTTGCGCGCGGCAACGTTTTCAGCACCGTTTGCCGAATGGCTTTCGTTGCCGTTTAACGAACGGTTTAAGCCCTCGCGCGCGAGAACGTTTGACGGATTATTCAACGAATTACGCGTGCCGATGCCGTCGGCGTTCGTCGCTCTCCGATTATCCGACGCGCTCGCCGCGCCGTCGCCGCCGAATACCGTTCTTGCGCGGTTGCCGTCCTTTTCGACGCGGCTTTCATAGCCAGTATCCGTCGAACGAGCGGCGGTTTTAGCCTCGTCCTTGTTGTCGCCGAACAGTATGTTGGAAATATTCCTGTCGCGGGTAATGCGCGATTCTCCGAGAGAACCGCCCTCACTCAAAGGCGTTGAATTTTCCGCGGTCGCAGGTTTAGCGAAATCGGCGTTTCCGTTTGGCTTTATAAAACCCGCGCGCTCGGCAGGTTTAATCTCTTCGGGGGTAACGGTTTCGCGTTTAGTCGCTTCGGGGTTAACCGCTTCGGCAGGCTTAACGGAATCGACGGGAACGTTAGGCACGATTCCGTCGTTATACGCACCGTATTTGCGGTCGAACTCCGCAGAACGTGCTGTCGCGTCGTCGATGGTAGCGTTTTTAAAGCCGTTTTCCGAACCGATGGTTTTATTGCCGTCGTGTTCGTACATAGGAATATTTTTCACCGAACCGCCGAATCTGCTTCCGCGTTTTTCGGGCGAAATATAGTCGGATACGTTAGTATCTCCGCGAACGCCGTCGGAAGAACCTTTAACCGTCCTGACGTAGCCGCCGTCCGACTCGATATTTATTTTGGCGGGCATCTTGATATATTCTAATTTTTGCTGCAAATCGCCCACTCGCGCGTCCGTATAAGACGCGCCCACGTTGCCGACCGTCAAGCCGTTTTCAGCTTCCTCGATTTTAATAACGGGCGGCGTTTTCTGCTTGTTTTCGCGCTTGGTTTTAAACGCGAAATCGCTTGCGTTGTTAATGAAAAGCCCGCAGCCCTTCGGTTGCTCCGTATTCGCGCCGCCGATCGCCGAGCCGTGCGCGTTTAACGTTGACGAGCTTGAAACGACGCCGGCGTGCGCACCCGCATAAGCCGCGCCGTTACCCGCGTTGCCCGTGCCGTTTATCGCTTGTCCGCCGTTAAAACCTGCGACGGAAGAGGTTTGCGAATTATCCGCGGAAACGCCGTCCGCTTCGCCCTGCGCGCCCTTGCCGCTTTCGACGAATACGCCTTTAAAGCGTTCTTCTTTGGGTGCGTTTTGCTTTTTAAACCGCACCGCCTCGGAAATTGCGAAGTATGCGCATATAAGCGTTAAAAGCGCGAGAACGACCGAGCCGCCCGCGACGGTGAGTTTAGAAAAAACGTACGCGTAAAGCGCGGTGCAATAGCCGCCCGCGGAGGCGGAGGCAAAGCCGTTTGCGCCCATTTGGTAAGACGCGTCCGCATAACTGCGCAAATCCGCCGCAACGCCCGTTGTAAGAACGTGAAAAAAAGCGGCGGCGAACGCAAACGCGAGCGTGCCGAAAAATTTGGTTTTAAGCGGTAGCTTGATTTTTTTGCCGGTTATAAGAATAAGACCGAAAATAACGCCGAAAAGCGTTACGGCATAAGCAAATTTGCCGAACGCACCGAAAAGAAACGCGTCTATAACCGTGCCGAGCTTACCGAAAACGGCGTCGCCCGTAATAAGCAACACGAGGCACAGCGCGGAAAATAATACGAAAACCACACCCATGGTTTCCTTCGTGAAAAGCGATTGTTCTTTATTAGTTCTGGATTTTTCTTTCTTGCTCAAAGCACCGCCCCTTTTAACGATAAATTTCCTATTTTAATTATATATAATTAAGTATACCAAAAACGCGCGATTTTTACAATCTTTTTGCGAACGGTTTTCAAGAATATTTTTCCTAATGACGATAATTCGCAAATCCGCGCGATAAACTGCGCGCCGCGTTTTAAAACGGGGCGCGCCCGCGGACGAAATCGCCGCGGGCGCGCAAATTGCCGAACGTTAAGCTTACGGTCGGTTTAACGGTAAGCAGTCCGGTTGATTCTGATTATCAAAGCAGTTGTCTGCGCGGTTATTTTTTGCGGTACAGAAGTCTGCCGCATTGACTGCACTCTATAATTTCCCCGCTTTTAAGCTTATTTATTTCGGACATGGAAAGTTCCATATTGCACGCGCCGCACACGTTATCACGCAGCTCGTAAACGACGGGGTACATTTTGGACGCTCGTTTTTTAAGGTAACGCTCCATCAGAACGGGGTCAACGGTTTTTTTCAACCCGTCAAGCTCCTTTTCAACAGCCTCTTTTTCGTCTTTAAGGGAAGCTTTAAGCTCGTTATATTTTTTACCGTTCTCGGCGTACTGAGCCTGCATCGCCTTGGTGGTGTTTTTAATATTCACGTATTCTTTCATAACCGCCTGAACTTCCTCCGCAAGCTTGTTAAGCTTGGCGTAAAGAGCCTTGATTTCAAGCGAAACCTTGTCCGCCTTTTTAACGAGATAAGACAACTCCGCCTCGTTGGCGGCGTCTTTCATCGCGCTTTCGAATTCCGCCTCGAACTCTATAAGCCTGTCCCGCTCGGCAACGGCTTTCTGGTAAACGTCAAGCAGCTTTGCCGCGCGCGCGTCGAGGTTGTCGACGTTCGCTTCCACCCCTTCGAGATATTTTTTCGCCGCCATCGCCTTTTTGCGAGCCTCGCTGCCCGAAAGCTCCGTTTCGATTTTGCGAAGCTTCGCGTCCGCTTGTTGATAATTCAATAATTGTTCTATCATATAATTCTCCTTGCTTTTGGAAATTATTTTGCTTTATATTAAACCGCGCCGCGGAAAACCCGCCGAACGCTTTTTAACGCTTATTATTTTAATTGCTATTTATTATTTCTCGTTTGTCTTTTTGTTATTTAAATCTTTTATCCGTGAAAAACATCGTTTCCGCAAAACCTTTTAAATCCGCCGCGGCTTTTTCGTAAAACTGTCGGAATCCGTAGTTTTCCGCCGTGTAATGGGGTAAAATCAAAACGCATTTTCCGCTTTCGACGATAAGCTTTATCACGTGGTGCGGCAGGTCGGAAGAAATAATCAAATCCGCCGCGCCGCTGTTTTTAACGTATTTTGCGCAATACTCCGCGCCGCCGCCGCAAAAACTCGCGGCTTTAGAGATTTTCGTTCTGCCCGAGCCGTAAACGACCGCGCGCTTCGTTCCGAAAACGGTTTTAGCGTTTTTAACGAACACGGAAAGCTCTGTGTTTTTAACGTCGAATTCCCTGCCATAGCCGTGTTTTTCGTCCGTCATAAACAAAATTTTATACTTTTCGCCGCCAAGCCCCGCGCATAGCGACGCGTCGATGCCGCCGTCCGCAACGTCGAGATTAAGATGCATCGAAACGACGTTAAGCCCCGCCTTAACCGCGGCAAGCACGGGTGCGGAATCGCCCGTATTATCGAGCGTTTTAAGAGGCGCGTAAATAGCGGGGTGGTGGGTAACCACCGTGTCGCAGCCGTTTCTTTTGGCAAACTTTACCGCCGCAAGCGATAAATCCAACGCAAACAAAATTTTATTCACGCTTTCGTGGTCGCGAATCAACAAGCCGCTGTTGTCGTAAGCACCCTGCTCTATTTGTTTTAAGCTTAACGATAAAGGCGCGCGTTTATCGAGCGCGTCGGTCAATGCGTCAATTTTTAACATACCTTTCGTACCTTTTTATTTTCTCCGATATACTATGCGCGTCGGGCGGCAAAAGGTTACCGGATTCGGGGTTTTCGTTCCCGCCGTGCTTGCGCGAAGCCGCTATTCCGCACGAGAAAGCGTAAAGCTTATCAAGCTCCTCGCGGATAAACCTTATAAAATCGGGCGGTAATTCCCTAACGTTAGTCCTGCCGAATTCCTTTTCTTCCTCGGTTAAAACGTCCTCGCCGCGTCTTGCCGAAATCAGCACGTAATATTTATTTTTAACGTAAAACACGTAATCTTTAACTATTTCGTAACCGCAGGCAACGAGCTTTTCTCGAAGTTTTTGCGGGTTTTTCATCGGTTGCAGCAATAAAAACTCGGGCAGTCGGTCGTTTTTAAGGGCGTTATCCAAAATTTTAATGATTTCCTCTCCGCCCATACCCGCGATAAGCCCCGCGTCGCACGGGGGAAGCGCGTCGAACCCGTCCGAAACGAACGCCGAAGCTCTGCCGTCCGCTATTTCGTTTTTTAAAAGCCGCCGCGCTTTATCGAGACACTTTTCGCTGACGTCGGCAAGGATAACCCTTTCGCACTTGTTCTGCGCAAGAGCCGCCTGAGCGGCGTAACCGTGGTCGCAGCCTACGTCCGCAAGAGTGCGGCACTGCGGAAGCGCGGAAACGATTTCCTTTAATCTGTCCTTCACTCGATAAAGTCCTTTAACCGCTTGCTGCGGCTGGGGTGGCGGAGTTTGCGCAACGCATTCGCCTCTATCTGACGAATTCTCTCTCGCGTAACGTTAAATTCCTTGCCGACCTCCTCGAGCGTTCTCGGTCTGCCGTCGTCCAAGCCGTAACGAAGTCTTAAAACCTTTTCTTCGCGCGGGGTGAGCGTGTCGAGAATACCGAGCAGCTGTTCCTTTAACATAGTGAACGAAACGGCGTCGGTGGGCGCGGTGCTGCCCTCGTCCTCGATAAAATCCGAAAGGTGACTGTCCTCTTCTTCGCCGATAGGCGTTTCCAGCGAAACGGGGTCTTGCGCTATTTTTTGAATTTCACGCACACGTTCTTCGGGAATACCGAGTTCGTTTGCGATTTCCTCGGGGGTAGGTTCTCTGCCCAGCTCCTGCGAAAGCCTGCGCGAAACGCGAAGCAGCTTGTTAATCGTTTCGACCATATGCACGGGGATACGAATAGTTCTCGCCTGGTCGGCAATGGCGCGCGTAATGGCTTGCCTTATCCACCAAGTGGCGTAGGTAGAGAACTTAAAACCCTTTTGATAATCGAATTTTTCGACGGCTTTCATAAGCCCTAGATTGCCTTCCTGAATAAGGTCGAGGAACTGCATTCCCCTACCCATATAACGTTTGGCAATAGACACGACGAGCCTTAAATTCGCTTCGGACAATAGGCGTTTAGCCATTTCGTCCCCCTCGAGCATTCTTCTTGCAAACTCCGTTTCCTCGTCGGGGGAAAGCAGCGGCACTTTGCCTATATCTTTAAGATACATCTTTACGGGGTCGTCCATGCTGACTTCCTGTAAAAGCTGGTCGTAAAGGTCTTTATCGCGCTCGTACTCGTTAATCACCTGAATTCCGGACGTGTCGAGAATTCTGTAAACTTCCTCGATATCGTTAGGACCTGCGTCGTATTTGTCGAGCTTGTCCAACAGCTGCGAGGTAGTGATGCTTCCGCTTTTTTTGAACTCTAACACAATATCCCCGACGAGAGTTTTAAGCTCTTCGCTTAAACCCTGCTGTTCGGGCTCTTGCGCGATTGCTTCGACGGGTTTTTGTGCGGTTGTGTCGACGTTTTTCTGCGCGCCCTGTCCGTTTTGTATCTTTTTTTCTTCCATCGTAGTAAAGTATCTCCTTTTTCCGTCGTAAATTATCGACCGGATAATAGATTTTTCTGCGCCATAACGGCGTTAAGCTCCATAGCTATTTTTCGCTTTTCCGAATCTTCGTTTTCCGATTTGAAACGCGAGGTAAGCATTTCCGCGCGACATTCAAGCGCGGCGATTTTAAGCGTTCTCACGCAGTCGTCGAAATACGCGGCTTCGTCGAATTTTTTTGTGCCCAGACTCCCGTCCGTTTCCATTTCCGCGATTTTATCACGTTCCTCGCCGTATTCCTCGGGCAAAATTTCGTATAAATCGGTGAAATTCGGGCGTTCGCCCTTTTCCTGCTTTTCTAATATATAATCCTTTATCGCCGTATAAGCGCCGGAAGGAAATTCCAGCTCGCTAAGAGAGGTGTCGAGCGTGAAACGCTTGTTAAACAGGAACGCGTACAACACGAACCTCGCCGCCATGGCGGTTTTATCGCCCGCGTCTTTAACCGACGCCCCCGTTACGAACGGTTTTTCTTCCTCGCGCGGCTCTTCGCTGTAAAGCTCCCGCTTTAACGCCTCGAATGTAAAACCCGTCGCCTCCCTGACTGCTTTAAGCAAGTCCTCCTGCTCTGCGGGGGACGGACTTTCCCTGATAATGCGAACGGCGTTCGAAGCGTACTTGCGCTTGCCGTCCACCGAGTTCAAATCGAACGCGCGCTTTATAACCTGCAACTTAAAATCAATCAACGGCATAGCGTTCGCGATATAGCCGCGGTAAGCGTCCGCACCCTCCGTTTTAATCACGTCGTCGGGGTCTTTACCGTCGGGAAGGGAAACGATTTTAACCTCTAACCCCTCGTCGCGGAGAATTTCCAACCCCCTGACCGTAGCTTTCTGCCCGGCAAAATCGCCGTCGTAACTGATATACGCCTTGTCCGTGTAACGTTTAAGCATGCGCGCCTGGTCTTTGGTAAGCGACGTGCCCATACTCGCAACCACGTTCGGGAAACCCGCCTGCGACACGGTAATCACGTCTAAATGTCCTTCCACGATGATAACGTCGGTAAGCCCCTTTTCGTTTTTAACTTTTTTAAGGTTGTTGATGTTAAAAAGTGTTTTACCCTTGGAAAAAACCGCCGTTTCGCGCGTGTTGATGTATTTTTGTTCTTTGCCGTCGTCTATTCTGCGCCCGTCGAACGCAACCACGTTGTTAAAGTGGTCGATAACGGGAATAATCAGTCTGCCGCCGAGCCAGTCGAAATAACGCCCGTTCTTCTCGCCCACCGCGCCCGACGCCACCATCTCCTCGTAAGAATAGCCTTTTTCTTTAAGATACCGCGGAAGCCCGTTAAAATCGAGGGACGCGCCCAGCCCGAATTTAAGCGCGGTTTCGGACGTGATTTTACGCTTTAAGATATAGTCGGCGTGGCGCGAGGCGGCGGGAGTTCTCAGGTTATGCGCGTAAAAAAGCGCGGTTTCGCGAAGAAGGGACAAAAGCCGCTCCTTCCTGCGTTTTTGTTCTTTAATCTGTTCGTCGTCGTAATTAACGTCGGGCAGCGGCATTTTAGCGCGTTCCGCGAGAAATTTAACCGCGTCCGAAAAATCGAGAGCTTCTATTTCGCGAATAAAACTTATCACGTCGCCCGATTTGTGACAGCCGAAGCAATAATAAAACTGACCCTGCGGATTAACGCAAAAGGACGCCGTTTTTTCGTGGTGAAAGGGGCATCTACCCCAAAAGTTGCCGCCCTTTCTTTCAAGCGGAACGTATCTCCCCACAATATCCGTTATATCGTTTTTATTTTTAAGCTCTTCGATGAACTTTGCGTCAAAACCTCTCATTATCTTAAAAGAAAACCTCTTTCGTTTAGTAAAACCGCTTTGTTTTAAGCGCTACCGCGCAGCGAGCCGAGCGGGAAACACATGCGTTCCCGATGGCAAAAGGCAATTACCCGCGTGAACGGCGTATCACGTTTCAAAAAAAGAAACGCAATTTAACGCAAAATCGAAAATTTTTCGCGGCGCGTCGAATAGCGCGGTTTCCCTTAACCTTTTCACAGCTCCCACTTGTCGGGGATAAAAAGCTTCGTGAACTCTTTAACCACAAAAGTATCGCTCATACCCGAAATATAATCGCAAAGTGCGGTATCAAGTCCCCACTCGTCTATTTCGCCCGCGTAAAACTCCGGAAGTTCGCTCGGTCTGTTCTTATAATACTCATAAAGGGCGGTTATCATACGCTCCGCCTTAATTTCCTCGTTACGGAAGGTGTCCGCGCCGTAAACGCGTTCAAACAAAAACGCGCGCAATTCCTCGGTAGCCTGCGCGATTTCCGGCTGCATTTCCACAAAATTTTTCCCGTCGCTTTGCTTATAAATGGATAATATCATCGTGTTGATGCGTTCGGACGAAGTTTTGCCGAGAACGTCTAAAAGCTCTGTCGGAAGCTCTGACGGCGTAAGAAAACCGCCTGCAACCGCGTCGTCTATATCGTGATTTATGTAAGCGATTCTGTCCGCAATCGAAACGGCTTTGCCCTCGAGCGTTTTCGGGTGACAATTCTTTTTATGCTCGACTATCCCGTCCGCGACCTCGCGCGTGAGGTTTAAGCCCAAGCCGTCGTTTTCTAAAATATCGACGACCCTGCCCGACTGAACGTTATGCTTAAACCCGACGGGGTTAAGCTTATTTAAAATCCGTTCACCCGAATGACCGAAAGGCGTATGCCCCAAATCGTGACCCAAAGCGATAGCCTCGGTTAAATCCTCGTTTAAAGACAGCGCGCGGGCAATGCTTCGCGCAACCTGCGAAACGGTGAGCGTGTGGGTAAGGCGGGTGCGGTAATGGTCGCCCTCGGGAGAGAAAAACACCTGCGTTTTGTTTTTTAACCGCCTGAATGCCTTGCAATGAATAATCCTGTCCCTGTCCCGCTGAAAATCCGTGCGCATCGGACAAGGCGTTTCGAAACGAAGCCTGCCGACGGAATCCTTACTTTTCGTCGCGTAAGGAGAAAGGAAGATTTCTTCTATCTGTAAAGTTTTCTCTTTCATAATTTCCCCTGCAGAATAGCCTTAAAAACTGAATTTTATCGGCGTGCAAAACCCCTGACGTATAATAATACGCCGTAACTTTTAAAAACCCTTTTTTTTACGCAAAAAAATCGCAGAAAATAAAAAATTTCGCGGGGTTTTTATTAACCCCGCGTTAATAGCCGTATTTTTTAAGGTTTTTAATCATTTGCAAAACCCCGCCGAACGCCCCGTTATAACGCCGCGAAAAGCCGCCGACCATCTTTTTTCAGGTAATCCCGGCGAAGCTTGTAATCGGGCAGGATTTTTTCCACCTCCCGCCAGAACGCCGCGGAATGATTCATATGTTTTCTGTGACACAGCTCGTGAACGATAACGTAATCGGAAACGTATTCGGGAACGAACGCGAGCAGGCAGTTAAACGAAAGGTTGCCCTGCCTCGAACAGCTCCCCCACAGCGTTTTTTGAGCTCTTACGGAAATTTTGCCGTAACTCACGCCGAGCTGCCGCGCGTAAGCCTCGGTGCGCGGCGCGCATTTGTTATAAAACTGCTCCGATAAACTTTTAATTTCGGAATCGGTAAGCTTTTTTATCTCTTCATGCGGGCGCGATTTTTCAAGATGCCGTTCTATCCAGCGCGTTTTTTCGTCGATAAAGCGTTCCACGGCGGCAACGCTTGCGGCATACGGTGCGCGAACGACCACCTCTCCGTCCGGTTTAATTTCGACGCAGATTGTTTTGCGCGCGCTTTTAAGCGTGGTGTAAACGAAATTACGCATAAACCCTTAACCCCGTTATAGGGATAATCACTTTCTTATCGAGCCGTTACCTTTAACGACGTACTTAGTGGTGCAAAGCGCGTCTAACCCCATAGGCCCTCTCGCGTGCAGCTTCTGCGTGGAAATGCCTATTTCAGCGCCCAGCCCGAAAACGAATCCGTCCGAAAACCTCGTGGAGGCGTTATGGTAAACGCACGCGGAATCAACGCCGTTAAGGAATTTTTCCGCAACCGCCGTATCTTCGGTTATTATCGCCTCGGAATGGTGGGTAGAATGTTCGTTGATATGCGCGATGGCTTGCTCCGCACTATCCACGGTCTTAACCGAAATTACCGCCGCGCCGTATTCGGTATAAAAATCTTCTTCGGTGGCGCGCGTAACGAAAGGTCTGTCCTTAATTGCCTCGTA
Organism: uncultured Eubacteriales bacterium; assembly: GCA_958421945.1. Lineage (GTDB taxonomy): Bacteria > Bacillota > Clostridia > Christensenellales > Borkfalkiaceae > UBA1259. The sequence continues at coordinate 77,196 of CATZMZ010000003.1, forward strand.
TGCGCGTTCGTCGCAACGAATTTCCACGTTTTTCTCGGCAAGCCTTTCGGCGATTACGGGCAGAACGTCGTTAAGCACGGCGCTGTGAACGACCAACGACTCGCAAGCGTTGCACACGCTGTAACGCTGCGTTTTCGCGTTGAAAACCACGTTCGCCGACATAACCGCGTCCGCGGAAGCGTCGATATATACGTGGCAATTTCCCAACCCCGTTTCTATAACGGGAACGGTCGCCTCTTTAAGCGCGGTTTTGATAAGGCTTGCGCCGCCGCGCGGAATAAGCAAATCCACGTATTCGTTAAGCTTCATAAACTGCGCGGCGGTTTCCCTTGACGTGTCCGTTAAAACCGCGACGGCGTTTTCGTCCACTCCGCAATTTTTAAGCGCGTTTTTAATAACCCCCACGATAGCAACGTTAGAATTGATTGCGTCGCTGCCGCCCCTTAAAATAACCGCGTTACGCGTCTTAAAGCACAAAGCAAACGCGTCTGCGGTAACGTTCGGACGGGACTCGAAAATAATGCCTATCACCCCGAAAGGCACGGCTATTTTTTTGATGTCTATATCCTGATATTCGTTTTTGTAAGAATATAACGTTTTGCCGACGGGGCTTTTAAGTCTTGCAACCTCCTCTATACCCGTCGCGATACCCTCAATCACCTTGGCGTTAAGCGTAAGCCTGTCGATAAACGCGTCCGTCATACCCTTTGCACGCGCGTTCTCTATGTCCTTTTGATTTTCTGCGATTAAAAACGCCTCGTTTTCCCTTAAAAGCTTCGCGCTTTCGTTAAGAACCGCGTCGATAACCTCTTCAGTAAGCCCGTTAAGCTGTGCGGCGGCGTTCTTCGCCGCCGCCCCGAGTTCGTTAAGATATTTCATCGTTTAACCTCTTGATTTTTTTAGCTTTTATCCGCGCCGTTCGCGGAATCGTTTGCCGGATTTTTTGCGGCACTGTTTGCGGAATTGCTTGCGGAAGCCTTCGCCCGTTCGTTTTCCGCATTGTCGGGATTTCTTTCGGTTTTACCGAAAATCAGCGAAAGCGCGCGTTTTATTTTGCCCTTAACGCGTATTCCGAAATAGAAAATTTTAAGACGAAGCTTGCGTTTTTTAGGGTGTCCGTACCATTTTTCGACGCTTGCTATATATTTTTTATCCGAACAGGAAACGAAATTTTTACCCTTATAAAAGCCCGTCATCACGCCGAAAACCTGTTCCTCGGACACGCGTTCCTGCACAAACTGACTGTCGCCGCAAATAACGTAACCGAAATCGGTCGGCTCGATAACGCGGTGAAGCACGTAAGTCCCCGAGGGGCGCAAATACAGCGCAACGTCGAAGCGGGCAAGTTTTTTCGTTTTTCTTTCCACGATAACCGACTGCCCGCGGTTTTTCAATGTCGGCCACATGCTGTTACCGCTCGGCACGAAAGCGAGCGCGCCGTTCTTTTCAAGCTCAGTGCGATAATTCGCGTCGCCGCTTAAAATCTGCTCGTCCATCATAACTAATCTTCAAGACTCCTGATTCCCGCAACGCCGTCCACGGGCAAAGAAAACGCAACGCCGTGCGCCGGAGTGTCCATACCCGCTTTTTCCATAATCGCGTGCATGATAGCGTCGCGCATTTCGCGCTTTGCCACGATATAAATCATTTCCTTTTCTTCCGTAATGGAAATGCCGAAGAACTTGGCGATTTGCGCGCCCGTACCCTTTGCTTTTACGGCAGTTCCGCCGGAAGCTCCCACGCTTCTCGCCGCGTCCATAACGAGGTCGGTGTTTCCCTTGTCGGCGACCGTTATAATAAGCACAAATTTACTGCGTTCTTCCATTTTTTCCGATTCCTCCTCACGCTTGACAACGGGTTCTTCTCCTATAAAATAATTTTTGGCAGTTCCGCCGCCTATACTGTCCACGGGCATAAAAAACGCGATTCCGTTACCCGCGGAGTTGATGTCCAGCTCGTTGATAAGCCCTTTTTTAAGTTTCGGAACGTCCTCCTCGCGGATTAACCCTTCAAACGTAATTTTTTCCGTTTTTTCAAGACCCAAAAGGTCAAGCGTGCTATCCGTCGCAGTGCCGTTTGATAATTTTGCAAACACCGCGGCGTTGCCCGCCTTTCTTAAAAAATCAAGGTACTGTTCCGCGTATTCCCTTTGCGTAATTACTACGAAATATTTAACTCCCCGCATAAACCGCTCCTAATCTAATATTTCTTCTTCTTTCGCGTCGGCGTCGCCTTGCGCTTTCTTTAACGCCGCCGTCTTTCTCTTGTAGAGCAAACCGAGTATTTGTATCGTTATAAGCGGAGTCATCGCGACGAACGCAACCACGCCGAAGCCTTCCGTCGCAACGTTTCCGCCGACAGCCTTGCATAACCCCAACGCCAGCGGCAGAATAAAGCCCGTTGCCATCGCCCCGGAAGCAACCCCGCCGGAGTCAAACGCTATCGCCGAGAATATATCGGGTACTAAAAACGTCAATACGAGCGCGACCGCGTATGCGGGAACGAGAAAATACAAAATCGGGATATGTAACAAAATCCGAAGCATTGCAAGCCCCACGGAAGCCGAAACGCCGACCATCAGCGCGGCAGAAAGAGCTTTCTTCGGTACAGCGCCCGCGGTAATTTCGTAAACCTGCACGGTTAAAACGTGGACGGCAGGTTCTGCCGCAACGACGAAATACCCGAGAAGCATACCGATAGGCACGGCAATCCAGTTATAATCGAGGTTACCTATTTTTTCGCCGAGATAATATCCGAGCGGTAAGAACCCCGCGTTGACCCCCACGAGGAACATTACGAGTCCTACGTAGGTATAAATGCAGCCGACGATAATTTTAAGCGTGTCCGCCCTGCCCGTTTTCGCCCCGAACAATCTCACGACGGCGTAAAGCCCCAAAACGGGCAACAACGCGACCGCGACTTCTTTTAAGTACACGGGGAAGCTCGACAAAAACGAAAACGCGATTTGGCGCGAATCGGAAGCATCAGGAATGATACTGTCGGTCAATTTGAACGATTCCGGCTTATAGATAATACCGAGAATCATAACCGCGATAATCGGACCGACCGAGCAAAGCGCGGTTAAGCCGAAGCCGTCCTCTTCCGCGGAATTATCGCTTCTGAGAGCTGCGATACCCGTACCGATAGCGATAATAAACGGAACGCTCATAGGGCCGGTCGTAACCCCGCCCGAATCGAACGCGAGCGGAATAAAGTTTTTCGGCACGAAGAACGTCAGCACGAACAGCGCGCCGTAAAGCACGACGAGCAGATATTTAAGCTTGATTTTCAAAACCATTCTTAAAAACGCGATTACGAGGAAAAAACCTACGCCGCCGCCCACGGTAAACAGCAGCACGTTGCTGTCAATCGTTTCTTTAAGCTGCCCCGCGAGAACCTGCAAATCGGGTTCGGAAACGGTTATAAGTACGCCCATAATAAAGAACACGGGCAAAATTATCCATATTTTTTTCGTTTTAACGACGCTCACGCCGACGTATTCGCCGATAGGCGTCATCGCTTTATCCGCGCCCAGGGTAAAAATCCCCATTCCGAGAACGGTAAATACGACGCCGAGAAGAAACGAAAGCATAATATCGTTTTCTACGGGAGCAATCGTTAAAGCAAGAAAAATTACGATTAAGCTTATAGGTAAAACCGAAGAAAAAGCCTCTTTGATTTTCAAAGAAACTACGTTTTTATCAGCGTAAAAAAAGCTTTTCCTTTTCAATTTACACCTCAGTTCTTTTATAATTCGGCGCGTCGCGCGCGACGTTTTTCGCCTTTACCTTAATATTTTACCACACGAACGGCGTGAAAGTCAAAGAATACGCCGCAAAACGGTTTATATTTATACGATTTCTCGGATTTCGTCCGTGTTTAACGCTAAGGGGAATTATTTCCGCGGCAGCGCGCTTCAATTACATTCCTTATTGAAATTCACACCCCGATTAAAAAAGGTCTTTCAGCTCTTCAAGGCGGTTTATTATAACGTCCGCTTTCGGCGCGGCGATTTTCATACCCGCGGGATTAAACCAACAAGTATATAATCCGTAATTCTTTCCGCCGTCCACGTCCGCGGAAAGCGAATCGCCTATCATCACCGATTCTTGCGGTGAAAACGGGATACGATTAAAGCAATAATCGAAAAACCTGCCGTCGGGCTTGGAAAAGCCGATTTTTTCCGAAACGAACAGTTCGGTAACGAAAGGAGCAAGTCCCGAAATATCGAGTCTGTGAACCTGCTGCTCGTAAAAAGCGTTGCTCGCGCAATAAACGGGGTATTTCCCCGCCAGATATTCAAGCGTTTCAGCCGCCCCCTCAACGGGAACGGCGCAATCGTGCAGGTTTTTTAAAAAAGTCTGTTCGAACGTAACGCCGTCGAAATCGGTTTTCAGCTCGTTAAAAATAAGCTGCCACCTGATTTTATGTAAATCGAAGCGGGTAATTTCGCCGCGTTCGATTTGAAGCCACAAATCGTCGTTAATTCTTTTGAACGTTTCAAAAAGGTTATCGGGGCAAGGCAAGCCGTAACGAGCGTAGCCGTCCTTCATGGCCTTTTCCGCGCTGGCGTTAAAATCGAGCAAAGTGTTGTCCACGTCTATAAGAATCGCCTTAACGTTTTTAAACGCGCCGAAGTTTTCACCGCTCATAACTCGTAATCCACCGCGACCGAGCTTTCGCGCACGGCGTGCATATGCTTTTTAACGACGGAACAATGATAAGGGTCGTTCTGATAAACGTCGAGCGCGTCGCGATTTTGCAGAGTAACCTGTAAAATAATATCGTACGACCTGTCGCTGTGCAAAACGTCCTCGCCGACCTCGATTTTAAGAGCGGACGGAACGTTGCCGACCATCGACCGTAACACGTCGGCGGCTTTTTTCACGCTTTCGCCCTGTTTAAGCTTAAAACAAACTATATGCTTGAACATATATTCACCTCACGCATATATTTTACACTAAACGCGGAAAAAAAACAACCCGCGACGAGCCAAACGCACAAAAATTTTTCAGGATTTAAAATAATCCGCGATAATCGCTTGTAAAAACAAAAAAAATATGGTAATATATAAAAGCTTCGGGGACGTAGCTCAGTTGGTTAGAGCGCATGCTTGACATGCATGAGGTCATAAGTTCGAGCCTTACCGCCCCCACCAAACCGTAAAAACGAACTCTGCCGTATCGGCGGGGTTCGTTTTTTTCGTTCATTATATTAAACAATGTTAAAATCGGGCTTTATCCGTTAATTTGTTATTTTGCTTTATAAAAGTGCCGCCGTCGGCAATGCCGACGGCGGTTTCTCGGTTTATTTCATTTTTTTAATCTCAACTTAATCAAACCGTCGCAAACGGTATCGTTCACCGCACGCAAGCCAACGATTTAAAAGTTTATTCCCAGTACGGCAGCCTCGTGCCTTTATTTTCCTGCAAAGCTTTTTTGTAACATCTCGTTACGACGGCGAGGTCAAGAATTCCCGCGCCGACGGCGTTGAAATAAATAATTTCCTCGTCGTTTTCTCTGCCGTGCTTTTTGCCGCTTAAAATCTCGCCCAGCTCCGCGTGAATATCTTTGTCCGCGATAAGTCCGTCCTTCCACATAAGCGCAACCGTGCTAATCATTCTGTGCTTTATCGTGTCCCAGTAATCGCAAACTATTTTGTCCGCTTTTTTAACGCAATCGTAATCGACCTCGAAATCAGCCATATTCATCACGAGCGCGCCTTTTTTAATCCACTCGCCCTTGATAACCGGCTCGTTAGCAAGCGTAACGCAATCGATAATATCGCTTTCTCTCGCAGCCTGTTCGGGACTGTCGACGGGTATAACCTTTATGCCGTCGTACTTCGCAAGCATGTTTTCGGCAAATTTCCTTGAACTTTCGGGACGAATATCGTAAGCGTAAACGGTTTTAATCGTGGGTCGCGCGATAAGCGCGGCTTCCAACTGTGCAGGCGCTTGCGCACCCGTTCCGCATATCAGCATAACGGACGCGTCGGGTTTAGATAACAGCTCGATAGCGACGCCGCCCGAAGCACCCGTGCGCTTAACGCTGACGTCCGTGCCGTCCGCAATACAAACGGGAAGCTTGGTGTCGGGGTCGTTAAGGATAACCGTAACGCTCGCCCGAGGCAGACCTTTTTTATAGTTCATAGGCCCGCTGCCTATCCACTTAATGCCTGCCATATTGTATTCGCCGCCGATATACCCAGGCATAGCGTTGATTCTGCCCAGCACGTTTTCGTCCTCGGGTGTGCTGCCCCAACGCATTACGCATTTACCGGGGGCAATCACGTCACCCTGTTCCGTAAGAATATACGCCCTTTTCGCGTCGTGAATTGCAAGCTTCATATCCAGAACGCCTAAGCTTTTCATGTCCGCGTTATTCAAAAAAATTATATCGTGTTTCATTCGTCAGTCTACGAAATACTGTGTCGTTAAATAATAAGATATGCGAGATATGCGGCGTGTCGCCTGTTTTTGCACCGAATTTATAAAACGGTTAAATAAAAGCGTTTTGATTAAATCATCTTAACGAGATGCGGAACGACCTCGTCAAAGCTGATATCGGTGGTGTTTATGCATATGTCGTAGTTGAGTTTGTCGCCCCAGGTAAGCCCCGTGTAAAAGTCGTAATACCTTGCGCGGTTTCTGTCCACGGACTTGATAAATCTGCGCATTTTCCTCTCGGTGAAATGTTCTTTATCCGTTTCCCGCTCGAAACACCGCGCGATTTTGCTTTTCATGCTCGCGTAAACGAAAATTTTGAACGGCTTGAAATCTTTAAGAATAAAGTCCGCGCACCTTCCGACGATAACGCAGTCGGATTTCTCCGCCATGGCTTTGATAACCTTTTCCTGCTCCGCATAAACAGCTTGTTTTTGTTGCATCGCGTATGAATCTATGTACGAAAACGTATGCGCAACCGTAATCGGAAACATATCGTGCGGGTTTTTTTCCATAACCTGCTGCACGTACTGCTCCGAAAGAGAGGTGTTTTTAGCTATTTGCGTAATAATTTCCCTGTCGTAGTAAACGAAGCCGAGTTCCTCGGCAAGTTTCATGCCCAGCTCCCTTCCCCCGCTGCCGAATTCTCTGCCTATCGTAATAATTTTATTCATACTTCCCTCCTTAATACTATTTCTTGATAACGACATTTTATCATATTATGCGTGATTTGTCAATAAGATGAAAAACTGCCGACTAATAAAGGTTATTCCGAAACGGTGATATCGAAGAACGTGTTATACGTTTTATCGGGCGCAAGGTCCATAAGCTCTTCTTTGGTCGCGAAATCGTCCACTACTTTATCGTAAGCGGGAACGCCGTGCCACGGCTCGATGCAAACGTAAGGCGCTTCCGACAAAGGCTTATGCCAGAACCCTAAATGCGTCATACCCTCAAAGCGAACGGTAACCGTTCTGCCGCCGTTTTTGCATTTAAGCGTAACCTCGTCGTCCATATTGTCGAGGAAAATCGCGTCGTGGTCGAAAAGCGAATGTTTCAGCGGTAAAATCTTATCGTCAACCAGCGGGAACGGCTCTTTTTTGCCCGTATAATAACACGTTTCGGACATAATCAGCTTTTCGCACTTTCTCGGGTGCGCGAATTCGAGATAATGCTCGTCAAACGCCGCGCCGTCTTTAAGCGGAATATTGAACCCGGGGTGTCCGCCGACCGAAAACCGCATGTTTTCCGCGCCGGTGTTTTTTACCTCGATCGCCGTGCGGACGGTGCTGCCGCTTAACGTATAGGTTACGCGAAGCTCGAATTCAAACGGGTAAATGGCGAGCGTATTCTCGTCAGATTTAAGCAAAAACACGAGCTTGTCGCCGGACTGTTCCGCCACGTCGAACACGCTTTTTTTAGCGAAGCCGTGAAGCATCATCTCGTATTCCTTGCCGCGATAGGTGTATTTGCCGTCGGTAAGTCTGCCGCAAATGGGGAACAAAATAGTGGCTCTGCCCTTCCAGTATTCGGGGTTGCCCTGCCATAAATATTCGAACGCCGTGGTTTTGCCGTAAACGGACTGCAACTCCGCGCCGACGTCAGAAGCGACTACTTTAAGTTTTTCGTTTTCGATAACGTAATTCATAATTTATCCCTCTTTGTTTTTTTATAATTATACGCCGCGAAGGCGTTTTTGTCAACGTCTGCGCGGCGTATACCGAACATTTTTATATACATTGTTTAAAACTCGTCAATATTTTACCGTGTTTATTTTACGAATGAAAAGAAAAACGTCATATAATTTCGTCAAGCACGCCCAAATCGAAACACAGATTAGAAAGAACGTATTTATCGCGAACATCCTTCGTCGCGGCGAACGTAAAGGGTAAATCCGCCGACGAAAGTCCTATATCTTCCGGCTTTAACGGCGCGTTCACGGCGGAAAGCGCGCTCTCCACGTAGGCAGCCGACGGCATTTCCGCATTCGCGACGGCTAAAATTTCGTCCCAACGCCCGATAATACGGTCAAGCCTTTTTGCATGCAAGCCAACGTCGTATCTGCCCTTTTCCTCGTCAATCTTAATCATTGTTTCCGCGCTCGGTCCGACGTACGCCCTCAACTTTTCGTACCAGGCGGCTTTATCGAAAGATTTAACGTAGTTCAACGCTTTTTCTCTGTCGGGGCGAAGCCGTTTAATCTTATCGTAAACTCTCGCCGAAACGAGCGTGCCTATCCCGCATTGCGTGCCGTGCGTGTCCACGGGCGTTCCGAACGCAAGCCCGCGCATATCGTAAATATGCGAAACGTAATGCTCCGCGCCCGATGCGGGACGGGAAAGCCCAGCGTAACTCATTGCCGCGCCGCTTATAAGCAACCCTTCGAACACCGCTTCCGCCGCCGCATGGTCGCGTTTAAGCAGTCCCGAAACGTTATCGACGCATTTTTTAAGCGCGCCGCGCACCATCTCCGCTATTTCTTCGCAAAAATACTCGTCGTTAATCAACGAGGAAATTTTCCAGTCCGCAATGCTGACGTACTTGGCGAGCATATCGCCAAGCCCAGCCGCAATGCTTTTTAACGGCGCGTTTTTAAGAACGTCGGTATCGCCGATAATTATCTCCGGCATTTTGGAGTTTACCGACACCTTAAACCCGCCTATTTCCATCGACGACGTTGCGGAGGCGTAGCCGTCCATTGACGGCGCAGTCCCCACGATAGCGTAAGGCAGCTTTGCCGTCGTCGCCACGATTTTCCCTATATCGTTAATAACGCCCGAACCTACGCCGATTACCATATCGGCGGTATTATCTAACGCCATAACGGCTTTCCCTACCGCGCAATCGTCTGGAATAACGCGGGCTTGCTCGTATACGTAAACCGAACAATTAACCCCCGACCGTTTAAGCACGGCGCAAACCTTTTCGCCCGCAGCCTTAAACGTGTTTGCGTCCGCAAGCACGAAAACGGTTTTTGCGTTAAACGCTTCCGCCGCCTGCTTAACGTATTCGATTGCACCGCTCCCCACGACCGCCTTTTCGAGCGGTGCGCGGTGAATTCTTCCGCAGGAACATTCAAATTGCTTTTTTAGCTTGATTTCTTTCATTATTCTCTTTTCCTCCGAGTTCCGAGTATTATCGTTTGCAAAAACAAAAACGCCTTACCGTTTTTTATAACGCCCGGCAGCGTTATTTTTCCAGCATTTCCGCGATTTCGCCGACGTCCGACAGAACGAAAGTCGGTTTAACGTCGCTTTCGTTACACGCTTCCGCGGTAGTTTCGCCGCTTAACACGAGGACGGTATCGACGCCCGCGTTCACGCCGGAAGCCACGTCCGTGTAAATTCTGTCGCCGATAACGACCGTTTCCGCCTTACTCGCGCCGAATTTTTTAACGACCGCGTCTATCATAACGGGATTAGGCTTGCCGATAAACACGGGCGCTTTCCCCGTAGCCTTTTCGATGCCGAAACACATAGAGCCGCAATCGGGAACGTAACCGAATTCCGTCGGACAAACCCAGTCGGGATTAGTCGCGTAATACGGGACGTCCTTTAACAGCGTTTTGCACGTCGCGGAAAGCTTTTCAAGCGTCAGTTCGGTATCGAACGCCACGATAACGCACTTGGCGTTTTCGTCGTATTTTTCGGTAACGTTCAATCCCTGCGCTTTAAGGTTGTTCACGAAAGATTTAGTGCCTTGCGCGTAAATAAGCTGCGTTCCGAACCGTTCTTTAAGAAGCGTCGCGGCGGCGTCAACGGAGGTATAAAAGTTGCTTTCGTCCGCCTTTATGCCCATCGCCGTAACCTTTTTTACGTAATCGTCAATGCCCTTGGACGAGTTGTTGGTAATAAAAACGTACCGCCCGCCGAGCTTTTCCACGTCGGAAAGAAGCCGCAACGCGCCGTCGAAAAGCTTATTCCCGATATAAATAGTGCCGTCCATATCGAATAACCACAGTTTTTTGTTTTTCAACGCCGAACAGTCCTTGCCGTAATAATCCATCATTAACAACACGCTCCGAAAACTTTACGATACAGTTATTATACACCAAAGTGCGGCGTTATGCACGCAAATGCGCAAAAAAAACAGATAATTTACAAAAACGCTCAAACGCTCAGAAAACCCCGCTCGAAATCCGCTTTTCGCTCCGCTTTACCGCTCGTTTCCGCTATTATTATCCCTTTCGGATTTGATTTTCAACGATTTTTCGCACCGCGCGCCGCGTTATCTTTTTTAATCCATTATTTATTAGTAAAATCCATTACCAAATAATCGAGATTTGTGTTACAATAAAGTTATAAGCGTAACAACGTAAATTTCGGAGAGAACGTTATGGATAAACACGGAAAAACGAATACGAACGTAATTTATTCCTATTATCCCGCCAAATGGCATAAAAACCTTTGGCGAGAAGGCTTTTGCGCGGGCAACGGCAAAACGGGCGTCATCGCGTGCGGCGCGATTTGCAACGACTTTTTGGTTATTACCCGTGCGGATTTGTGGTATGGGCTTAAAACGGCGGAATTGCCCGACGTTTCGGACGCGCTGAAACGTATGCGCGACTTGCGCATGTGTGGCAAATTCAAGGAAGCGAACGCCGAGCTTTGCAACGCTTTAAAAGAAAAGGGATACTCTGCCGCATGTTCCTCGCCCCTGCCGATAGGTCAGCTTAACGTTACGGCGGAAAACGGCGGGTATTTTACAGATTACGTAAGAACGCTCGACACGAACAGCGGCGAAATTACTTGCAGCTGGACGAAAAACGGCGCAAAATTCAGAAAACGTGCGTTCGTTTCGCAAATTAACGACCTGATTTTTTTGGAAATTTCCTGCGGGGAAGCCGCGAATTTCGCTTTTTCGCTTACCGAACGCGACGATTCCGACAGCCGCTTCCCCTGCCCCGAGGACTTAAAAAATCAATTTGAATATAACGCAGACAACGGACGTTTGAGTTTTTACGGCAAGAACTCCGACGGCAAATTTTTCGGCTGCACGGCTCTCGTTAAATCGGACGGAGCGGCGTATACGGAAGGCAACCGTGTACGCGTTAAAGGCGCAAAAAACCTTCTCGTCATCGCGAAAGCGTTTTCAAACGAAACCCGTCTGCCCGGCGATTCGCTATTACGATTGCTTGAATGTGCAGGCGATTACGACGAGGAATTCAAACCCCACGCCGAAGCCTTTTTCAAGCTTTACGGCGGTACGGAACTAAGCCTTTATCGCGGCAAATCGCACTCGGTCGAGGAGCTGCTTTTGTCCGTTCAGCGGGACGAAATAACCACCGAAATCATAGAAAAACTTTACCGCTACGGGCGGTATTTGTTCGTCAGCGGCACGGCGAAAGGCGGACTGCCCTTTTCGCAATACGGAATCTGGGCGGGCGATTATTCCGCGGTCTGGTCACAAAACGTGCTTAACGAAAATCTCGAGCTGATTTACGAACACGTTTTCAGCGGCAACCTTATCGATTCGCTTCCGTCCGTGTTCGATTATTTCGAGAATAACCTTGACGAATACAGACTTGCGGCGAAACGGCTTTTCGGCTGTCGCGGAATAGCGATACACGCGTACAGCTGTCCCGAAACGGGCGCGATTACCGTAAACGTACCCGTAATAACCAACTGGACAGGCGCGGGCGCGTGGATAGCAAGCTTTTATTACAGATATTACGAATACACGGGCGACCGAACGTTTTTAATAACCCGCGCGCTGCCGTTTTTAAGAGAGGTTTGCCTGTTTTATATTGACTTTTTATATTACAACGGAAATAAAATCGAAATTTACCCCTCCGTTTCGCCCGAAAATTCCCCCGCAAACTTCGCCGACGGCGGAGACACGCTCTCGCACCCGATGCCCACCGCGATTAACGCCACGATGGACGTCGCGCTGATTAAAAACGTGTTTAAAAACTATCTCACGTTATGCGAAGCCGCCGATACGGTTGCAGAAGAAAAGGGGAAAATCTCGGAAATTCTCGGCGCGCTGCCCGATTACTTAACCGAAAACGGCGCGTTTAAAGAGTGGTGCTATAAAGATTTTAAAGAAAACCACGACCACAGGCACTTTTCGCATTTATATCCGCTGTGGCCGGGCGACGAAATCACGCGCGAAAGCCGTTTTTACGACGCTTGCGCAAAAACGTTGGAATTAAGAACGAAAAACGGACTTCAACACCAAAGCGGCTGGTCGCTCACCCACCTTGCTTGCCTGTATTCGAGATTAAATAACGGCGAAAAAGCCTTCGATTGTCTTAAATTTTTGCTCAAAGGCGATTTATTAAACAATTTTTTCACCGTGCATAACGACTGGCGCGGTATGGGGTTAAGCATGCACGAGGGTGACGCCTGCACCGTTCAGCTTGACGCGAATATGGGGTACGTCAGCGCGATTCAGGAAATGCTTATCCGCTGCGCGAACGGGAAAATCGAAATTCTGCCCGCGTTGCCGAACCTTTTAGTCAAGGGCAAAGTTAAAAATTTGCGCGTAACCGACGGCACGGTGAGCATTGTTTGGGACAGACAAAAAAGCATGCTGAAAATCGAAACGAATTCGGCGTTGCCGTTAGAACTACCGACGGATTTTAAAAACGTTTCCGTTAAAAATTATAAAAAATCGGTTATTTGCGAATAAATCTCACCCGTCCGAATAATTTTGTCTATATCTTTTTGTGACAGAACGGCTACGCGTGTTTCACCGTTAAACACTTCGATTTCGTTTACAGCGTCCGCGTCGAGAATGCTCATAAGTTTTTTTACGTTGATTTTTTCGGAAACGGCTTGCCGCAGCACGGGCATTCCGCGCAACAGCTTCGCCTCGGTAACGCCGCCGAAAATTTTAACGTAAACGTTGTTTTTCTCGTGCGAAAAAACTCCGAAAAGCACGAACGCGCAAAAAAACAATAACGAATAATTCGCGGTTACGGGACTTTTAATAAAAGAACACAAAAACCCGAAGAATAACACGGCGGAAAAAATTATTCCCGTCGCGGCGCAGATTCGGCGCGCCTTTTGTTTATTCGTTTTAAGCGCAAGCACCGCCGAAAGCACCCTACCCCCGTCTAACGGGTACGCGGGGATTAAATTCACGAACGCCATAGAATAATTTGCAAACGCGGCAATATCGGTAAACGCATAAACCTCTGGGAAAATCCACCATATCGCAGTAAAAAACAGCCCTACGGCAAGGTTTACGAAAGGTCCTGCCAGCGCGATTTTGATTTCGTCTTTAAGTTTTAAGCCGTCTATTTCACCTTTTGCAACCGCCCCGAACGGCATAAGCACCATTTTATCAAGCCGGTAACCGAGCCCCGCAGCAACGACGGAATGTCCCGTTTCGTGAATCAGCGCGGTAACGGTAAAGGATAAAAACTCAAAAATTCTGCCTGCGGCGGCGTAATACACGCCGAACGCAACAAATAACGGGTGAATCGTGATTTTCATAAAGTCTTAAAAAAATTCCCCCCTACCGTTTCCGCATATTCACCTTTTTTAGCGCGTTGCAAAATGCACGTTGACAAGAAATAGGAATTTTTCCTATTTCTTATTTGTTTCTCCGCCCGACCACCTTGACGGGCTTTGGAAGAATCTTAAAGAGATACTCAATAAGCAAGTCAAAGCGGGTAAGTCTCAGTATAACGGGAATTATAATTATATTTTCTTCCTTACGTCATTACGAGGAGCGTATCGACGCGATAATCTCCGCGGCAGCGTTCTTCATTTTCCCACCCTACGCCGCCTTTCCTCTTCGGCAAAACCCTTTAAGGTATTATTAAAAAATCTTTTACGCCTCTTTCCAGACGACAGTGTTTCCGTCAAGCGAATAGTCGGTGATAACTGCGTCGTTTTCGCCGAGGAAACAAATCTTAACCCCGCTTTCCCCCACGAATCCGACGGGGATATTGCCGTAAATTTTGTCGTTTATTTCCGCATAAGCGTAATCCAACCCGCTTAAAACGGTCTTAAAATTATCGCTATGCGACACTTCGAGCGAATATTTCCCCGCACCGTCAACGGTAACCTTGGTGACAGTTCCGTCGTACGGCGAATAAACGCTGCCTTTGCCCGCAACGGACATAACGCCGTTCTCGATTACGGGGGCATTCTCGCCGTTAATAGCGATTACAGGCTTAAACTGTTCGTAATTTCGCGAATCGGTTTTCGACTGTTCTTTTTGAGCCGAAGTTGAAAACACGCTGTTCAAAAACACGTTTATGCCGCTGTTTTTATAAAAAGCGTTGGTTAAAAAGATGGTTACGATAAGCGCGCCGATAATAAGCAGCTGCGCGGTAACGACTGTAAATTTATGCTTGCGCTGTTTTTTAACGCCAGAAACCGACAGCTCTTCAACGACAGCCGACTCCGAAGCGGAAAGCTGTACGGCATCAGTAGCGGGAACTGCCGACGTTTCGCGCTCATCCAAAATTTCCGTAGCGATTTGCGAAGCGTCGTCGACTTCCGTTTGCCTTACGACGGCGGAATTAACCTTATCGAGAAGGCGTTTTTTCACGTCGTCGGAAGCGCGAAGCTTTTTGGATTTAGCCTTTCTTCTTTTCAATGGTGTGTAGGAAATATTGCAGGAATTTACCGGCATATCCAGCATAGAGGCGTATTGCAGTTTTTCGTTCATAAATAATTTTATCTCCTTAATGTCGTTGTATAAAATATATATGATAAAAAAACCCGCGTTATGACGCATTAAGAATAAAAAAAACGCCCGCTATGCTCCGATTTGTTCCGATATGAAATTTTTTTAAAAAATTTATCAGATTCCGTCGGAAAGCCCTAACAGAAAATCCGATGAAACGTCTAAAACTTTGCATAAAAGAAACAACGTTTCTATCGAAGGAACGCTTTTCCCCGATTTATAATCGCTTACGCATTGCTTCGAAACCCCTATTGCGTCCGCAACAGTAGTCTGAGATTTCCCGCAATTTTTAAGAGATTCGTTAAACCTTTCTTTGAACCCTTTGTAAAAATCTTTGTAATTATCTTTGTAATAACTCATTCTTTATTGTTTCCTACGATATGTTCTTTATTATAATCTTTGTTTTATTTCTTGTTATGTTCGTTATTATGTTTGCTTGTTGTTTGTTATTATGTCCGTTATTATGTTTGCTGTTTTGTTCGTTATTGTATTCGCTTTCTGTTTTGTCCTTATGTCCGTTATTATGTTTGCTTGTTGTTTGCTATTATATTCGTTATTGTATTCGCTTCTTGTTTGTCCTTATGTCCGTTATTGTATTTGCCTCTTGTTTGTCCTTATGTCCGTTATTGTATTTGCCTCTTGTTTGCTATTATATTCGTTATTGCATTTGCTTCTTGTTTGTTATTATCTTCGTTATTATGTTTGCATCTTGTTTGTTATTATGTTCGTTATTGTATTCGCTTCTTGTTTGTTATTATCTTCGTTATTATGTTTGCTTGTTGTTTGCTGTTTTGTTCGCTATTATGTTTGCTTCTTGTTTGCTGTTTTGTTCGTTATTGTATTCGCTTTCTGTTTTGTCCTTATGTCCGTTATTATGTTTGTTTCCTGTTTGCCCTTATGTCCGTTATTGTATTTGCCTCTTGTTTGCTATTATATTCGTTATTGTATTCGCTTCTTATTTGCTATTATATTCGTTATTGCATTTGCTTCTTGTTTGCTATTATATTCGTTATTATGTTTGTTAAAATTATTAAACATTTAGTAAGTTATTACTTGACAGTAAGTTAAAAACGTACTATACCACATAATGGTAAGTTAATAACTTATTTTATTGCCAAAATGAGAAAAAAAATATGTTTTGTAAACACGGCGGCAAAGAAATCAACGATAACGCTTTTGTGTGCATATATTGCGGTTCGCTGGTAAAAGAAGTCACCACGGAAAACCGCGATTGCGAGAAAAAAACGAACGGTATGGCAAACTGCAATAGACATAGGGATATTAATTCAAAATAAAAGTGTAGCCCACTATACTTCGCAAAAAGCGAAATATGGTGGGCTTTTCTTATCCACAAAAATTAAAGATTTAAGTTATATTTTTAGCCTTGTGGCTAAAAGTGATATGCAAGTATCTTGCGTTATATTCGCGAGAGCAAATTCAAGGTTCTGCATAGCAGGTTCTTATATTTCTCTCTCGCAAGTTATATTATATTTGCCTATCTTTCACTACAAGTGAAAATATCACTTTGCGTTAGTAAAATATCACGCTGAAGGCATATCACTTGCCGTTAGGCAAATATAGTTGTGGCGTAACGATAAATCCCTATCGCTACGCCACTAATAGCCGGATTTGTTTGTTCTTTTTTTATACCGCTTCTCGGTTGGATTTTCGGCGGTATAGGCTTATCGAAATCTAAAAAACTTGACGGTAAAGGAAAGGGCTTTTCCGTTGCAGCATTGATAATTTCAACTATAACTTTTTTTGGTATCTTTAATATATAATATGGGATAGGCTTTGAGTTCGGATCTTTACCAAAAGGGCGGTTATGTCCGACAAATTAAAAATATGAAAGCTATTGTCACGGTTTTTGCAAAAACCGTGGCAATTAAAATATAAAGTTGCGGCGATAACTTCTTTGTCGTTCGGCGAGCCGTGGTTTCTCAAAATTACTGCGTCGTCTTTTCGGAAAAGACGGTACGCCTTGACACCGATATCCTCTTTTTAATAACGCAACAAAAACAGCCGCCGTCGCGATTGCGACGGCGGCTGTTTTTGCACTTTTGTTTGTTACTCTTTTTATCTTCTTCGTCTGTTGCCCGTTATTTTCCCAAAAATCTCCTCATAAGTTTTACGCCGCTGTCGACGAAAACGCCCGTTTTTTCGGCGTCGTCCTCAGTATAGCTTTTTACGCCCGAATCGATGATTTTATTGCTGCGATATATTATATAAGGTATAGGGTCGGAAACATGCGTCATGCAGCAAAGCGGCGTGGGGTGGTCGGGCGCAATAAGCATAGAAAACTCCTCACCGCGCGCATTCAACTCGTCAACGATGGGTTTAACAACCTTTTCGTCAATCTGTTCGATAGAGAATATTTTATGCTCCGCATCGCCGTGATGCCCGCACTCGTCGGGAGCTTCCATATGAATATAGACGAAATCGCACCCGCTGTCGAGCGCATTTAAACAAGCGTCCTTCTTCCCCGTGAAATTAGTGTCGTAATTCCCCGTCGCGCCGTCTACTTCGATAACGCGCATTCCCGTAAGCTTGCCTATACCTTTAAGCAAATCGACGGCGGAAATCATCGCGCCGTTCAAGCCGTAACGCTCTTTAAAATTCTGAAGCGCGGGTTTAGTGCCTTCACCCCAGAACCAAAGCGAGGTCGCAGGATTTTTGCCCGCCTTGATTCTCGCAAGGTTTACGGGGTGATCTTTAAGCAATTCAGTCGATTTTTTCATTAAATCGAGATACGTCAAACCCGCCTCGTTCGTGGGCAGATGCGTTTTAACGGGCTTGCCCGTGATATCGTGCGGCGGAGTAAGCTCGCCCGAAATAACGCCGTGGTCGCTGACGAAGCAATGGCGATAGCTTATGCCAGCATAAAGCTTGTGCGCGTCGTCGTTAAGGCGTTCGGCAAGGTACTCTATTAAAATTTTTGCCTCTTCCGTAGAAATTTCGCCCGCGCTGTAATCAATCATGGTTTTATCCTCGAACACGGGTTCGTCGGACAGCGTAACGAGATTAGCGCGCGCGGTAACGTCGGTACTTTTAAGCGGAATGCCTATGCTTGCGGCTTCGAGAGGTGAACGCCCGGTATAACACGCCTTCGGGTCGTAACCGAGAACGGAAAGATTAGCCACGTCGCTGCCCGGTTTCATTCCGTCGGGAATAGTTTTGCAAAGACCGACTTCGGAAACGGCTGCGAGCGCGTCCATAGCGGGCTTGTTCGCAAGCATAAGCGGTGTTTTGCCGCCGAGTTTTGGTTGTTTATAATCCGCCATACCGTCGCCGAGAATAACTATATATTTCATAATCTGCTCCAAATAACGGGCATTTGCCCGTGTTTAATAAGATATTCGTTCGCTTTAATAAAGTGTCCGCACCCGAAAAACCCGTTATACGCGGACAATGGGCTGGGGTGTGCGCATTCTAAAATCAAATGTTTGTTGCCGTCTATAAGCGGTTTTTTAGCTCTCGCGTTGCCGCCCCAAAGCAAAAACACCACGTTTTTGCGCTCGTCCGAAATTTTTTTGATAATTCCGTCGGTAAATTCCTCCCACCCCTTGTTTTTGTGAGAATTAGCCGCGTGTGCGCGAACGGTAAGCACAGTGTTTAACAGTAACACGCCTTGCTCCGCCCAACCGGTAAGGTCGCCCGACGCAGGCATTTTGTCGCCGGTTTCCTTTTCAATTTCCTTAAAAATATTAACGAGCGAGGGCGGTTTTTCCTTCCCTTTCGGCACAGAAAACGAAAGCCCCATCGCCTGCCCCTCTTCGTGATAAGGGTCTTGCCCCAAAAGCACGACCTTAATATCCGAAAACGCGGTTTTTTTCATCGAATTGAATATGTCGTACATGGACGGGTAAATCGTGCGTTCGGAATATTCGGTTTTAAGAAATTCACGCAAAGCGGCGTAAGACGGAGACGCAAACTCTGCGCTTAAAATTTTGTCCCACTCTTCGGTAATTTTAACCAAACCAACCTCCTTATTCGCAACGAGAAACGTTTGCGCGGGCATAACGTATTATCGATAGCCGCGCGTGCCGCGTGGACGAAATCGCATATGGCTTAACAAACCGAAAAACACGTCGACGTAGCCGACAACCGACAAACAATGACCGACAATCGGCAACCGCGCCCACCGATAATTTTTATTTATTTGTTATATTGTATCATTTTATTTTGACTTGGGCAATATAATTAACTATAATATTATAGAAAAAATTTATAAATATTTTACCACGGGCGGCGCAGTCTAAAAGTTCTAAATTTCACCTGAACGCCCGCACGGCTGAAAGGAAAAAAATGACCGTTACGGAAATAATACTTATCGGCGTCGCGCTTGCAATGGACGCGTTTGCGCTGACCATCGCGAACTGCGCCACGTACAAAGACGGGCTGAACGCAAAAAAGGAATGGGCAATGCCCGTGGCTTTTGCCGTTTTTCAGTTTATGATGCCCGTAATCGGTTATTACGTCGGTTCGGTTTTCTCGGGATACCTTGAAAAACTGTCTAAATACCTCACCGCACTGATTTTTTTCGTTCTTGCTGCAAAAATCGTATTCGATAACCTTAAAGAACTACGCGAAACCGAAGAAAGCTTTGACAAGCACGAAACCGAAAAGCCGCAGACCTTCACTTTTGCGATATTGATGACGCAGGCGGTCGCAACGAGTATAGACGCGCTTATGATAGGCGTAACTTTTTCGGTAAACCTTACGTTTTCAATATTTTTCGCCTCGCTTATTATCGGGGCGGTAACGTTTGCGATAGTCGCTGCGGCATTATTTATAGGAAGAACTTTAGGAAAAGTCCTCGGGAAATACGCGCAATGGTTTGGCGCGCTTATACTGATGGTTCTTGCAATCAAAAACCTTATCGAAGGCATTATCGGATAATACCGAAAATCCGTAGAATCAGATATAAGTAATTAAAAGAATAACAAAAAAGTAATTGAACGCTTTTAATCTTAAACGCCCGCAATCGCGCGGCGTTTTTTCTATAATAATAGAATATAATAACCCTTTTTAGACCCGTTTTTTACTGACGGATATTGTCCTCTTTATCGAAACCGTATAACGCACCAAATTTCCCGATGGGCTATGGAAGGATTTTTATTTTTTTCTTTGTCATTCTGACACGACCGACTTTGACGGGCAGTAAAAAATTTTCATATTGTCCTTAAAGAGTAAGGAGATAAAAGGGATATGAGGAGTTTTCAGGATAAATGGTTGTTAATTAGTTAGGGACGGACTTTAAAAACTGCCCCTACCCCTTACATATATACTGTATGACTGATATACAGGTTTTCGCTGCCGCGGAGATTACCACGTCGCTACGCTCCTCGTAATGACGTAAGGAGGGGAAAGAGATTTTTCCAAAATCCGTCACGGGCGGTCGGGTCAGAATGACGAAAGGTGGGGAATTGAAGCACGCTGCCGCGGAGATTACCTCGTCGCTACTCTCCTCGTAATGACGTAAGGATAATAACTATTTTTTTCGCTGCCGCGAAGATTACCACAGCCCCGTTGGGGCTTATCAATGACGTGTTGCGGAAATTACTCGAAAAAGACGTCCGCAATGACGAAAAAGAGAAACTTCGTAGGCGGAGTCTACGTAAGAATGAATAAGCATGAATAAGGATGCTATTTACCCCTTTGTCGATTTCACCTACC
Organism: uncultured Eubacteriales bacterium; assembly: GCA_958421945.1. Taxonomy (GTDB): domain Bacteria; phylum Bacillota; class Clostridia; order Christensenellales; family Borkfalkiaceae; genus UBA1259. Next base: position 97,963 of record CATZMZ010000003.1, read on the forward strand.
CATTTTTTGCGTTTTAAACGGAAAACAGAACCCGTCAGGGTTCTGTTTTCCTTACTGTTTTACGAGTTAGTCTAATAGATTTTGCTCGATTATGCTTTCTTTTTAAGGAAAAGCACAAACACACAAGCAGCTAATGCTACCATTACGATGGAGAAGATTATCGATATAGTAACTATTGCGTTATGTAATTTTTTGGTTTCAGCTTCGCGAGCTTCGTTAGCAGCTTTAACCGCGGCCTCACGAGCTTCCGCTTCAGCCTTAATTGCGGCTTCGCGAGCATCGTTAGCAGCCTTAATTGCAGCTTCACGAGCTTCTTTTTCAGCCTTAATTGCGGCTTCACGAGCTTCGTTAGCAGCTTTAATCGCAGCTTCACGAGCTTCTTTTTCAGCCTGAATTGCAGCTTCACGAGCAGCTTGCTCAGCCTGAATTGCAGTTTCAAGAGCAGTCTTATAGGATTCTACAGTACCTTTGATAGCTTCGTCAGCAGCCTTGTAATCAGCTTCAAGGTCTTCGTCGGCAGCCTTATAAGCGTTTTCGATAGCAGCTTTCATGGTATCTAAAGTACCACCGGTTTTAACGATATCCTCAATCTTTCCTGCAAGTTCGGTATCTTTAGCAGTCAAGTTTGCAAGAGTAGTATTGATAGTATCGATTTTGCCCTGCAAATCAGTTTTAGCAGCGTTAAGTGTAGCGATTACTGCGTCTTTGTTATCGATATCAGCCTGTTCGAGGTCATCAATCAAACCGTTAATCGTTGCAATCTGACCTTCGAATTCCGTCTTAGCCGCTTCGAGATTAGCAGCAACCTTATTAATATCGGTGAACTCTGCACCTTCAGCGTCGTACTTTTTAGCAATTTCAGTCAAATCAGCATACGGTTCAACTAAGAGAGCCTGTATGTCGGGAGCTGCTATGTTGTACATTGCAAGAAGCGTTTTAACCTGAATGTATCCTTCGTTGGTCAATTTGCCTTCTACATTAAAGTTTAATTTGAGATTGCTTACTGCAGCGGTGAAATATTCGGAGTACTGGAATTTCTTGGAAATGTTAGCAAATTCCCCATATTTCTCTTCAACAGTCTTGTAAACACTGGGTTCTTTTTCTTCTGCCGTAAGCTGAGCTTTCTGGCTGTCGGTAAAGGTGTTAAAAGTGGTTTGAACCCAAATAATTTCTTCTTTAACTTCAGCAATCTTGCCTTCAAGGTCCTTTGCTTTTACGGTATTGATTTTAGCAACAAAGTCTACAACCAAGTTTGCATTTCTTGCAACCAAAGCATCAAGAATGTCTTTTGCGTCTTTAAGGTATTCTACGACATACGTATCAGCAGGAGAGCCGACCAAATCGGTGTATCCGTTATTTAAATTAGCAAGCGTTTCAAGGTCGATTTTAACAATATTATTGGCAATCTCTTTGGTTTCAGCCAAAGCTTTAACATCGTTAATAAATTCGTTATAACCGTTCTTCAAAGCGGTGAGCGCAGCATACGCAGCGTCCAACTTACCGTATACGGTAACCGCGCCGTTGATAATGCCGTTTACGTCAGCGCCGTTATAGTAGTAACCGCGAACCGTAATGTTTTGAACCTTAGCAAGTAAGGAAGCGATACCTTCTTTGGTAACAACATCCATCGCATCGGTTTCGTCAAATTCGGAAGCAAGCTTGATTACAGCTCGTGCTTCAGCGTAGGTAGTACCTGTAAACAAAGCGTCGATAGCCGCTTCAACTTCGAACGAAGGAAGTTTGTCTAAAGCTTTTTTATAATTTTCATATTCGGCTTTCATTGCCGCGCCATCGTTAGAGAAGATAGCGGCAACAGCGTCAGTCGCGTCATAATTTATAGAAGAGCTTAACTCGGCAGTCATACCGGCAGTTTTAAGCGCCTCTAAAGCGGTGGTTGCAGCATTTACGTGATTAACAAAAGCAGTCGTAGCAGGACCAACGGCAAGAGTAAACGGTTCGGTTACCGTTTCAACAGCAGCAACGGCGTCTTTCGCAGCTTTAACCAAGCCACCGTTTCCGTCCGTGCCGACGATTATTTCGCTTGCCTTTTTCGCGTTCATAAACTTAACGTAAGCAGTTTGATATTCGGTTTCGGTAGTAGCCGCAACATATTCTCGCAATAAAGAATCAAGAGAATTCCAAGCGGCAATCTTTGCATAAACCTGACCACCCGCTATGCAATCGGCATAAGTAACGGTATCGGGAATCGGCATAGCTGCCCACGTCTTGGCACCGTCAAGGATAGTAGCAAACGTATCGAGATAATTTTTAAGTTTATCGTAGTTAGAAACAGCATGCTGTACTGCTTCGGTAGCAGCCTTATATTCTCCGTCAACAGCGGTAGCTGCCTGATAGTGCGGCAAATCAAATACCGTTAAATTAAGAGCGTTGATTTTAGCAATGATAATCTGCGCGGCAGAAATAACGTCTTCCGCGTGAGCTCTGATTGCAACGTATAAATCTTTATAGTTGTTGCAAGTAATGTTCATCGGCGTTCCGTCATTAGCGGTATAGCTGTAAGTGATTGCGGGAGAAATAGCAGTTCCCTCGAACTCGCTTACCTGATTAGGAACAAATGACAAATAAATCGTTTTTGCTTCTTCAAAATCCGCGGAAACGTTGGAAGCGTCCTCTTTGATATCCATCAATTTTCCTTTAAGTGTATCGATGGCAGCTTTCTTTGCTTCATTCTCTTCTTTAATTGAAACGTATTTATCGTAATCGGTAAAAATAGTTGCCTTATTATCAAGAATGTACTGATCAAAATTAACGGCTACGATATAATTCGTAACGGCGTCAATCTTATCTTTGCAAGCCGTGGTGTAAACGCCGTTATTAACGTCAACAGTGCTTTCCGTGATAAGAGCGGCAATCTTTCCGTTAGCGGTTGCTATGTTAGCTTCCTGCGCAGCCAAAGCAGCTTTCATTTCATCAAGGTGAGCTTTGGTATCAACGTCTACGAGGTTACGCAAATCGTTATGAGTTGTATTTAACCCCTCGAAGTTAGTGCTTGCCGTATTGATTGCGTCTTTATTTTTATAAGAGCCGTCCGTATTATATGCACCGTCATATAACGTGTTGATTTCGTTTGCAACAGTGTCTGCCTGCGCCTGAAGTCCTGCCCAAGCCGCCACTGCCGCCTCGTAATCGTCGAGGTTGGTTATAATGGTTTTGAGAGCTGCCTTTTCGGTAGCGTCGTTTTTCCACGTTTCGTAAGGAACGTACGCTCCGCCGGCGGTTTTATAAATCGCGTTAAGCGCAGCTAAAGCAGCGTCCATAGAGGCTTTGCTGTCATAAACGATAGCGCCCGTTTCGTCCACAGCGGGAACTTTCATGTCGGCGCCGACAAGATATTCGATATTACCGATTGCGGTAACAGCCAAAGCGGCTTGCGTTTCGATAGCATCTAAAGCAGTTTCAACTACACCGTAAACAATAGAAGGTTTCATGTTGGTTTCGGTATAAGTTTTTTCGACGCCGGTCATAGCGTCGTAAATCCCCTTGTTTTCATCAAAAAGGGCTTTCATGGAATATTTAACACCGGTACCGTTGAGAGCCTTATACAAGTCTGCGTTGTTATAAGAATAAACCCTGATAGCGTCCGAGAAAACGAGGGCAATTTTATCGTATAAATCTTTAACTTCGATCGAAATCTGCCCCTTTTCGTCAGGCGTCATAGTTTCGGTATACAACACACGGGCATCGTTATATTTCTTAGTAAGATTGTTGTCACCAAGGATTTCCTCTTTCGCGGTCGCTAAACCGGTAGTAAAATCGGCTTCCTTGTAAGGTTCGAAAGCTGCCATGTTGGTATTGAAAGCAGTTACGTTAGCAGGGAGTTCGTCAGCGTATGAACTTTTAACGTTCAACGTTGCAAAAACCGAGCAAACGGCTAACACCAACATTAAGACGGCTATAAAACCCTTTTTAATTGTTTTAGTCATTTTTTTGCTCCTTTAATATAATGTTCGTTATAATTTTTTATAAGTCTTCTGATTTGTTGTGTCTTGGTAGCTACTCGTAAACATTCATCTACTCTCTTAAGTCTATCTTCTTTTTTTCAGCCATCGTCTCTTCTCCTTATGACAATTACTTATATTTTTTAAGACTCGCCTTGCGCGCGTATCAGCTGCTTCGTGCCGTTCATTTCCCTTTTTCACTCGCGTTTCGGCTTAACCGCCCCCCGCGAATCGGCATTAATTACGCTTTTACGCCCGACTGAGAGTACATAAAATCTTAATTTCCATTTCATTTTAACACCGCAACGCCATTATAGTCAAGCGTTTTTATCAAAATTCTGAAAATATTACTGCCCGTCTCAACATTTTTCGGGCTTTTTCTTCACTTTTCGGCGTTTATCTTTATGTATTTATATCATATCATATCCGAAAAAATTTTTCAATGATTTTTTCATTATTTTTTAACCAAATATCCCCAAATCCTTTTATCTTCCCTTTTGCTTTGCGTTTGCGCCGCGGACGCGCCCGTTTTGCCGTGGATTTCGCTTAGTCCGGGACATAGTTACGCGCCCTGCCGCTAAACATTATTATAATAGGCTTATTTTTTGCTTAAAACGCGCCCGAAGAAAAACCCGAACGCTTTTTCTATCTCCGCCTCGTAATCCATATCGGGATTCCATAACCCCGCGCCCGGCATATACTGCCTGATTTGCGGGAATAATCCCGTATGCCGCGAACCGACGTATTCATCGAACACGCCCGTTACCTTATGCTTTGCAAAAAATTTGACGTTTTTTGGCAAGTTTTTCATGACAGTGTTATAAGCGATACTGAAATACGAGTTAGTGTCGTAATCCCATACGTAAATCATAGAAGCGACTTTTCCCAGCTTCCGATTGCTTTAACGAATTCGCAATTAACGGGGCGCGTTTCGTCGTCAAACGGGTGGTTAAAAAAACATTCGTGCGAGCAAAGCCGTATCATTATGTTAACTACTAAACAAGGAAACAGTATGAAAATGGGCAAGAAAAAAACGAGTTCATGAGCTCGTTTATTAACCGTGTGTTTTTATTTGACGATAAGGTTATTATTCTCTATAACACTAACAAGCGAGAAACTAAAAGACTTAATAAAAAAGAGCGCTTAGAGATAATAAACGGTAAAAATCTAGAAGAAAAAAAAGAAAACTCGTTTGAACCGAAAAAGTTCAAACGAGTATCTGGTGGTTGCGGGGGCGCTAACTTAATTGAACTTTTTAGTTATAAATGGTCAATCGGCTTGATTTTAAGTTTATAAACCATAAACATAAAAGGAGAGAAAGTTCTCGGCTTATAAACTATTAATATTAGATACTTATTGCATTTGCTCCAAATAATATTATTAAACAGTATTTTTTGGAGCAAATAAACAAATTTATAATAGATTTGCTCCGAATAGTTGTATTTTTCACAGCTTTCTGAAGCAAATCTTACTTCCGAAACTTAAAAAAAATTTTTATTTTTCGAAAACGATATAAGATATGGGTTTCCCGTAGAAAACAGTATGAAAATGGGCAAGAAAAAAACGAGTTCATGAGCTCGTTTATTAACCGTGTGTTTTTATTTGACGATAAGGTTATTATTCTCTATAATACTAACAAGCGAGAAACTAAAAGACTTAATAAAAAAGAGTGCTTAGAGATAATAAACGGTAAAAATCTAGAAGAAATAAAAGAAAACTCGTTTGAACCGAAAAAGTTCAAACGAGTATCTGGTGTATGTATGCAACTAAATCTCGTTTTTAGGGTATGAGTGTGGGACAAAAAGTATTTTTTAGTTCTTAATGTAATATCATTAATCAAGTTTTTCGATAAATTTCTTTATATCTCGTTGCAAAACGATAGATTTTTCAAAAGTTTCTACATCCAATATTTCGAGAATCACTGAAATATTAGCAAAAATTCTCAAACAGGCTTCTCGTGGTTTTACAAAGTCAAAATTATTTACTTCTTTGTACTCAATTTGCCACTCTTCATTAAAAATTTTTTTATTGAAATGGGCATAAACATTATTTCTAAAATTTCTTAATTTTTCTATATTATCGCTTTCTTGATTTATTATTTTTTGTAGCTCTTTTAAATAAGGAACTATTTTATTGTAAAGCACCTTATTTTTATCATTTGTTATTCCTTCACTTAGAATTCTATCAATGCTACATGGTATATTTTTACTCTCTTTATTTCGACATAAGAGTATTGAACATAAACTATGTTGCCAACAAACCAATGCACTATTAATACTAGATAATACTAATCCGTAAGAATAAAATTTCGTATTATTGCTGTCAAAAAAATCACATAAAGCTTCATTTATGCGATAAAATGAATCTATCTCTCCTATAATATTTTGATAATTTTGAAATTCTTCTATTATTTCTTGTTTTCGCATTATAAACCCAAAATTTGTTTTTTCTTTTGCTCGAAATCTTCTTGAGTGATTAACCTGTCATAAAGCATTTCCTTTAATTCTTGTAATTGTTCTTTGTTTGATTTTATAGCAACAGTTTTTTCTTCCTGCTTAACAACAGAAGATTGCTCTAACGTTTTTTCATTTAACATATATTCAAGCATAGAACAAACCGATTGCAAGTTTTCTTTTATGTTTATATATAACGAGTCTGATTTGTCTAAAATCGCATTATTAACATAGTTAATCACAATTTGCGGGCAGTCAAAATCATTTAACCGTATAATCAACTTTAATTGACTGCATTTTTCGTTAATATTACGACTCATACTGCTACCAACGATAAGACCTCCAAGCCCAAAAAATGCACCACCAATAAGCGCAGAACCAGCTCGCCCTTGCACTTGGGTTTTTCCATTTTCATATACTTCATAATTTATTAAATTAGAATAATTATATACTTTGGAGGAATTTTTTCCTTTTTGATAAAGAAACTGTTTATTATCATTGTTTATTAATAATTTTGCAACACCCCACCCACAAGTCAAAATCGGTAATGTTTTAGTTGGCACAAAATTACTTGTTTCTACATTCCTTTGCCCCGATTGTGTTGTCTGATTATTAATTTTTACACCCTTTATTATACATTCTTTTGCTTTGTCATAATAAAAATTTTGATTTACCTTGTTATCGAATAATATCCAAGGTAACAAAAATTTAATTTTTCCTATTTTTATATTTAATTTGCAAGATAGTTCTCTTAAAGAACCTCCTTCATTTTTTATAATAAAATTTGTAATAGCTTTTCCATCTTTTCCCCAAAAAGCCATTATAGTCCAAACTATAAAGAATAACAACGCTAACGTAACTAATGAACCAATTATAATTATCAATATAATGTCAAAATTCATTATTTAAACACCACCATAAAATATTTTATAATAATTTTATCATGTTTCGCAAATATTTGCAATAAAAACAAAGGATACTAGAAAAACCTTAGGTGGTTCTGCAGTATCTCACTTGTTTGCGGGGTTTCTGCCCCTTGTTAAGGGGAAAGCAAACAATGTTTGCGAGAGGTTAGCCGTCTCCGGCTGAGGAAGGGATTTGCCCGAACGTAGTTCGGCACGGGCTCTGGGTGGCAAATAGTGGGTGTCCACTATAGTCGGCAACGATGCGCAACTCTCAAGCCTTTTAGTTGCCGATACCCACCCGTTCAAATCCCACACAAACTCTTTAATGCAATAAAATAAAGGCAACCCTTTTGGATTGCCTTTATTTTATTGGTTGCACGGCTGGTGAACCAGCAGAGCCATAAATATTAAAAGCGTTAGAAAATTCCTAACGCTTTTTGATTTTTATTTTTTTGCGACCTGAACAATATGGACACCCATTTCCCCTATTTCTACTATCAATAGTTGCTTGCCATTCGTGACCTTTACTGCATTTCCACCATACTTTGTGGTGGCTATTTGGCATAACATCAGTAGGTAATACCCCGATATTTTTTTCATAATTCCATTCACTTGCTAGTTCGGAATTACGCGTTATCAAATCTGTTTTCCCCTTTATTGCATAACGACCTGAACAATATGGACAACCTGTACCACTATTCCTGCTTTTTATTGTAGTTTCCCACTCATGCCCTTTATCACATTTCCACCACACTTTTTTATGGCTGTTCGCAGTAAAATCTTTTGGTTTTAAGGCACCATTTCTTTCGTAATTCCATTCACTTGCTAGTTTTGGATTTGTTGTTGCCAAATCATTATAACCTATTAAAACTTTTTTGTTTGAACAATATGGACAACCTCTTCCTTTGCTCCTATTGTCTATTGATGATTGCCATTCATGTCCTTTACTACATCTCCACCATGCTTTCTGTGCACTATTTGCAGTAAACTGCTCTGGCCTCAAGTCACCATTTCGTTCATAATTCCATTCGCTCACTAATTTAGAATTAAGCGTAGATAAATCAGTTTCGCCTTTAATGGCGTATCGCCCAGAACAATATGGACAACCATTGCCATTGTTTCTACTAGCAATCGTCGCTTGCCATTCATGTCCTTTACTACATCTCCACCATGCTTTCTGTGCACTATTTGCAGTAAACTGCTCTGGCCTCAAGTCACCATTTCGTTCATAATTCCATTCGCTCACTAATTTAGAATTAAGCGTAGCCAAATCAGTTTCGCCTTTAATGGCGTATCGCCCAGAACAATATGGACAACCATTTCCTTTGTTTCTGTTATTTGTTGTCGCTTGCCATTCATGTCCTTTACTGCATTTCCACCATACTTTTTTACCACTACCAATACCAACATGTTCTGGCCTTAAATTGCCATTCTTTTCGTAATTCCACTCTTTTGCTAATTCAGGATTAGAAAACAAGAGAGAATTTGCTTTTTCTATATATTCCCTTAAATTCTCTATTTCAATCGCATCTCTTTTTAAGTTAACATCTACATTAATTCCAATAATTCCACTTAAAACTTTTTTTATAACTTCTGCTAAATTTTTTTGGTTTTTATCAACAATATAGTCTATCGAATAATCATTTAGAGTTGACAAACCCTCCCTTATTCTATATAGTTTGATTCCATCTTCTTTGCACTTTAAATTTTTCTTTAATTCTTTTTCTTTTTTATTTTTATGCCAATAATTCCCATCGTATTCAATTGCTACTTTTTTTGACGGAATATAAATGTCTAATTCGTATCCTTTTTCTTTATAAGAGTGCAATGCTTCTATATTATATTTACTTAAATAATATATAATAGCATATTCAGGAAAAGACGTGCGCCTTCCAGAACTACAAATAGGACAGCCAACACCTTTGCTCCTATGATCAATTCTTGCTTTCCATTCATGTCCTTTCCTACATCTCCACCATACCTTTTTATCACTATGCGCTGTAATTTGTTCTGGTTTCAAATCTCCATTTCGTTTATAATTCCATTCTTCTATTAGTCTTGGATCTGTCGTTGCTATGTCAGTTTTTCCTTTAATAGCGTATCGACCATAACAATATGGACACCCTGTACCTCTTGAGCGACTATTAACTGTCGCTTGCCATTCGTGCCCCTTGCAACATTTCCACCAAACTTTTTTGCCACTACCACAAGTTAATGTTTTAGGGGTTAAACCTAATTCGCTATTTTTCTCCCAATTCCATTCTGCCATTAAGGTAGGATTATCTATTAAATACTTTTTTTCTTTTTCCATAACTCCCCCTTTTTGTTTTTATTATAAACAAACATAATGACATCTTTTGTCATAATTATATAACTTTTTTAATATTTTTTCAACAAAATAAAAAGGCAAAAACTTTTTACAATTTTTGCTTTTTAAAACGATTAGATCTTTACTAATAAAAAATACTGCAAAGCCATAGGTGGCTCTGCAGTATCTCACTTGGTTGCGGGAGTGGGATTTTTTCTTGCCTTTTGCAAAACAGAGCAGGGGAAAAAACTAATGCTTTGCAAAAGACTTCGGTCAGCGCTAAAAACTTGCCACAGGCAACTTTTTCCGCCTACGGCGTCGCTCTCGTTCAAATCCCACACAAACTCTTTAATGCAATAAAATAAAGGCAACCCTTTCGGATTGCCTTTATTTTATTGGTTGCGGGGGTGGGATTTGAACCTCACGGCCTCCGGGTTATGAGCCCGACGAGCTACCAGGCTGCTCTACCCCGCGATACGCTTTTCCGCTTCTCTTTCGGAAAGCTTTTCTATAATATAACATTTAAACGAATTTGTCAACCATTATTCGCGCTATATTCAATTTTTTTTGTTCCGCTTGCCTCGTTTTATTAAAATATTACGTTTTTCTCGATATTTCTCCATTTATCGCTTGAATTTTTCTTCCGCCTTTGTTACAATATACTTATATGTTGGTTGATTTGTCTTTTATTCCTAAAAACTCAACCGTTGCAGTCGCCGTTTCGGGCGGGAGCGATTCTATGGCTCTTTTGCATTACCTGTTCCGCGCCGCCAAAAACCTCGGCTTTAAAGTGCTTGCGCTTAACGTCGAACACGGTATCCGCGGCAAACAATCGCTTGACGACTCCGAATTCGTTGCGCGTTACTGCGAAAGCAATAACATTCCGCTTTTATCGTTCCGCGTGGACAGTCCCGCTTTTGCCGAACGAAACAAGCTTTCGACGGAAGAAGCCGCGCGCGCGCTCAGATACGAGTGTTTTTATTCCGCGCTTAAAGACGGGAAATGCGATTTCGTTGCCACGGCACACCATTTACGCGACAATGCGGAATCGGTTTTATTCAATCTTTTTCGCGGGACGGGCGTTAAAGGCTTATCGGGCATACGCGATTGCGGCGCGATTATCAGACCTTTCGTGCGATTAAAAAAGGAAGAAATAGACGAATACGTCAAGCAAAACGGTATTCCGTTCGTGAACGATTTGACGAATTTTTGCGACGAATACACTCGTAACTATATAAGATTAAACGTACTGCCCGAAATTAAGAAGATTTTTCCCGAAGCGGAGCGGAGCATTTCGAGGCTGTCCGACATTGCCAAAGAGCAATCCGAATATCTCGAAGAAGAAGCGCGAAAGCTGCTTAATAAAACGGAATTCGGCGCAACCGTGAGTCTCCCCGCGCATAACGCGCTTTTAAGAATAGCGATAATCGGCGCGTTTAAAGAGTGCGGAGCGGAAAAAGACTGGGAAAAAATCCACGTGGACGACGTGCTTGCCCTTTCACGAAAGCAAACGGGCAAATGCGCCGATTTGCCGAAAGGCGTTACCGCGCGGCGTGAGTACAATAAAATTGCCTTTTATAAAAACGGTATACCCCATCGGGCAGACGCGAAAATTCCGCGTGATTTTCGCGCACAGAGCAATAACGAGAGATTAAAAGAACTTGCGTTCGGCGAGGGCGAAAAGATTTTCGGGCGGTTCGTGCTTAATGCGGAGCGCGTTCCCGCAACCGTTGACGTAAAAAGCGGATTTTACATTGACGCAGGCAAACTGCCCGAGGGTGCGAAAATACGTACGCGCAGAAACGGGGACAAATTCGCAAAGCTCGGCGGCGGCACGAAAAAGCTTAACGATTATTTTACAGATAAAAAAATTCCGCAAGCGGAGCGTGACGAGTTGCCGCTTATCGCGAAAGGGAACGAGATTTACGCGATATACGGGGTTGCCGTGTCGGAAAAGGTTAAAGCGGACGAAACGACCGAAAGGTTGATTAAAATAACCAAAGAACACAAGGAAGGCTATGAAAAACTATAACATTTTGTTGACTGAAAACCAGATTTCGGAACGCGTTAAAGAGCTTGGCGCGCAATTAACCGCCGATTACGCGGGCAAAGAACCCGTTATAATATGCATGCTTAAAGGCGCGGTGTATTTTTTTGCCGACCTGATAAAGAGCGTTAAAACGCCGATAATGATAGACTTTGCGAGGCTGTCGAGCTATAAAAACGGCACGGTCGGCGGCGAAATGGAACTTATTTCGAACATTACCGCGGAAATTAAAGATAAAGACGTGCTTATCGTCGAGGATATCGTGGACAGCGGCAAGACGCTTGCTTATTTTATTAACCTGCTGAAAAACAAACAGCCGAAAAGCGTTAAGGTTTGCGCGTTTCTCGATAAAAAGGAACGCCGCGAGGTAGACATTAACGCCGATTACGTTGGCTTTGACATTCCTTGCGGTTTCGTTATAGGTTACGGCTTGGATTACGCGGAAAAGTTCCGCGAGTTGCCCTTCCTTGCAGAAGTTATCGACCCGAGTAAGGAAATTATTATCGAAGATTAAACACACGGCGATAATCGGCGTGTCCCCATAGGGATTTTATAAACAATATATAAAATTGCACTTTCAAGCGAAGAAATAATCAGATTCCATACGGAGTCTGATTTTTCTTTTATTATGCCGAAATCAACTTTTTGAAAAGCTATCATTAGGTATTGATTGTTTTCGTAGGATATGGTATAATGATTATGCGACACAGTTAAATATTTTCGTTCTAAGTTTACGTTTGGTAAAAACGTAGGCTTTGCTTGCCATCTCTTAGGACGATGTGAACTGTGTCGCAACAGAAGCGGGACTGCGTTTTTCGGTGCGTGGTTTCGACTGCGCACTTTTTTATTTTTAGACTAATTTAGTATTTTAGTGAGTAATAATTCTTTTATTTTCGTCTTATAAGTAAGGATAATAACAATGAAAAAGATTAAAAAATTATTGACAACCGGGCTTGCGCTTTTGCTTATGCTTTATATGAGTATAAGCCTTTTCGGGTGTAAGAAAAGGCAAGAAATAGTATGTGGTGATTTTGTTTGCCTACCAAGAGATAAATATATTACTGTTTGCTCATTATCCGAAAATGGTCGAGAAAAAGAAATTGTTATTATTCCGCCTTATCTTGATGGGAAGTTGGTTAATAACTTAGGAACGACATATTATTACGCAGCGTCATCTCGTATTCGTAGCAATGTTATGAAAGATTTATATGTGTCGTATAGCGTATTAAGTATAACGGCTCATGCTCCCCCGTTTATTCAAAGCGATTCATTAGAGCGTGCTTTTTGGTGTGGGAATCAGGGTTTTATGAAAAATCAAGGAGAAGACTATGCGGACTATACTTTTCATTTAGATAATGTAAGGTATTATGTAACGAACGTTTGTTACGAGTATTTGGTGAATAAGAAGTTTAGAAGTTTCTTGTATAAAGAAGTATTCCCTGCAAACACGGCGTATATGTTCAATTATGAAAATTGCCCTAACGACGGGTATTTCTTTATCAATGATTTTGAATATGGCGCGACAATAGAGAATACGCCGTATGAGCCTATCCGTGACGGTTATGTATTCGGCGGTTGGTATAATGAAAGTGAGTGTATCAATGCTTGGGATTTTGAAATTGATACCCTACCGCAAGCGCAATACGACGAACAAGAACGAGAAATTTATCAAGAAACAAAACTCTATGCAAAATGGATAAAGGAATAAGAAAATGAAAAAGATTAAAAAAATATTTACAATCGGGCTTTCGCTTTTACTTATGCTTTGTATGAGTATAAGTTTATTTGGGTGTAAAAAGACGGGACTTATTCCAAATGGTTATTATGGGATGAGTCAAAATGAAGACGTTTATATTCTTACAGGAAATGATATTCGCGATAGTTTTGGATGGGTTATTGATGGGGATACAGCAGAGAGGTGGGTAAGCGGTTCTTGTGATTATAAAGCAAAAATCGTTGAAAACGACGGAAAGATTTATTTTAAAGGATATAAATGGAAAGACTTATTGGATATCCTTTTTGGGGACGGCAAAGAACAAGGAAATAGCGGCGTTTATATTGTTGAATATGACGGAAAAAGTAGTATAACATTAGTTCCTTGTGCTACTATTTATGAATAAACTTTAATCAATCATAAAAAAGTCTGCTATGCGAAGAAACACGAACAGACTTGAAACAAAAATACTGCGGTGGGCAAATCGCCCACCGCTTTCTCGTTTCTTCGACAAAAAAAGATAAAAAATCTTACAAAAAGATGTCAGGTGTCTAAGAACGTGGGCATTTGCCTATTGACTTTTATAAATTCTTGTGATAAAATAGAATTATAAACACGAACATATGTTTAGAATATGCTTTGTGTGGGTATATATAATTAAGGGCTTCTGCCCCTTAATAAGGGGAAAGCAAACTTTAGTTTGCGAGGGGTTTGCCGTCTGCGGCGAGCAATCTGCCCCTTTGTTAAGCTTGAAAGCATCGGCAGGCTTTGTTTGGTGTACTCTTTTGTGCGCTTATGGGAGATTGTTTTCCCGTTTACCCAAAGTCGTTTTATGTAAAGGGAAACAAAACGGCTTATTTAGGGTTTTATTGTCGTACAAATTTTTACGGCAATAGCGCCGTCCTTTCTCTATTTATTAGTGAAAGGCTTGAGATGACTGACCAACGTTTCAAGTAGGCACGCTCCTTGCGGAAAAATCCGTTAAGGCGTTATTAAAGCTTAAAGCGCTCGGCGCAGAGGACGGCAAAGTATCCTTAAAAGAGAAAAAATATATTAAGCGAATTTGCAATGCCTGATTGACTTAATCGTAATTCGGGGTCTATCGGATTGTTTCGCAATCCCGATTCGTTACGGCATACGGGCTTTAATCGTCCTAACCGCCATGATTAGCAAAACCGGGCAGTTCGGCTAAACCGTGTTTTTCAGCCTTTTCGGCTTTTAATCTTTACGCCGCCGCGGCAAATTTTTGTTGCGGCGGCATTTTTTATGCTTTACAACGCGTTTTCGTTGCTTTCGCGGCGAATTAGTTATATAATGTTTCTTGCCGACCGCGTTGCGGCTTGCAAACGCTTAACCCTTAAACACTTATGAAATTATTTACCTTAAACGTTTTTGAAAACTTTGAATGTCTTGCGGGCGAATGTCGCCACAGCTGTTGCACGGGCTGGGAAATCGACGTCGACGAAGCCACGCTTAAAAGCTATAAAAAGTGCAAAACCCCTTTTTATAAAAAGCTTAAACAGGGCGTAGACTTTAAAAACGGCTGCTTTAAGCTTTGCCCCGACGGTAAGTGCTTCTTTCTTAACTCCGACGGTCTTTGCGATATTATCGTTAATCTCGGCAAAACCGCGCTTTGTCAGGTTTGCCGCGACCACCCGCGTTACAGGAATTTTTTGCGCGATTCCGTCGAATACGGAATAGGCGTTTGTTGTGAGGTCGGCGCGAAAGCCGTTATCGATTTCAATGGCGATATAAAGCTCGTCCCCGCCCCTGCAGACGCCGTGCGCGAACTCCCCGCCATTCTTTCCGACGATGCGCGCGACTATTCCGCCGACGGTTCTCCCGATGTTTCTTCCGATAATCCTTGCGGGGTTTCTTTCTCCGCGCCTGACGGCATGAAAAACAAAGCCGAGACGGAGTGGGAAAGAACAATGCTCTTATTCCGCGAAAAAGCTTTTTCGCTGTTTGCCGAACGAGAAACTCCGTTCGGCTTAAAAATCGAAGCCGCCTTGAAAATTTGCGGAGTAAAGCGCGAAAATCTTTACGAGCGGGAATGGAAGGGGCAGCTCAGGCAGTTGGAAATTTTATTCGATTTATGGAAAGAGCGCGTCGATAACGCGGATTTCGTCGCCGCGCGCGTTTTTAAAGACGAGAAAGCCTTTTCTAATCTCGCCGCGTACTTTATTCACAGACACGTTACGCAAGCGTTCGATGAAACAGACTTAAAATCGCGGTTGTTCTTTTGCGTTCTTTCGCTGTTTATTATAAACGCGGTTTACGAAGGCAACAAAAACCTCGCGCAGAACGCCTGCTCGCTTGCCGACGCCGCGCGCGAATATTCTGTCGAAATCGAGTATTCGGATGAAAATTACCAAAAACTGTTAGACGTTGCCGACACGCTGATTACACTTTGAATTTTAATCGATTCGCCTTTTTTTGTTTTTTTTGCACAGCTTCCACTTTATCCGTTGACATATATGCGCAGTTGTGCTATACTTTACCGCGTAATTCGATGATGTTTACGGAATCTCGTCCTCGTTACGCGCTGAATTTGCGTTAAATACGCTTTTATTTCGCGCTTAACTTACGGACAAACGAAACCGCAAACGGAGAAACTCTGGAGAAGCTTCCGCTTTAAGCGAAGTGCCGAAGGTGCAAAGGGTTTTATTTCCCCAAATCTCTCAGGCAAAAGGACAGGGCAATTTTCTTTATTGTTTGTTTTTTCAGAGTTGCTTTTTCATCGGAAAGCAATTCTTTTTTTATTTATCGTTTCAGGAGTGTTTCTATGCAAAAATTTTTAGACGGTATGCTTAAAATCGTCAAAACGTTAAACGAAAACCTTTCTAACTACGTTCTCGTTGTCCTTCTCATCGGCGTGGGCTTGTTCTTTACCGTGAAAACGCGGTTCGTTCAGATTCGTTGCTTCGGACAGGGTATGAAAAACGTGTTCGGCAAGCTTAAACTTAAAGGCGAAAAACAAAAAGGCGGTATGAGCTCTTTTCAGGCGTTTACCGCCGCCGTTGCAGCGCAGGTCGGAACGGGTAACATCGTCGGCGCGTGCGGCGCGCTCCTCGCGGGCGGTCCGGGCGCGATTTTCTGGATGTGGATTATTGCATTCTTCGGCATGGCTACCATTTACGCCGAAGCGGTTCTCGCACAAAAAACCCGAGTCGTCAACCCCGACGGCAGCGTTCAGGGCGGACCGGTTTATTACATAAAAAAAGCTTTTTCGGGCGGATTCGGTAAGTTCCTCGCCGCGTTCTTCGCCGTCGCAATAATCATTGCGCTCGGCTTTATCGGCTCTATGGTTCAAAGCAATTCCATCGCAAGCGCGGTTAATCAGGCCGTGCAAATCCCGTCTTGGATTATCGGCTTAATCATCGCAGGGCTGGCTGCCCTTATCTTTATCGGCGGAGTCTCCCGACTCGCTTCCGTTACCGAAAAACTCGTTCCCATTATGGCTACCGTTTATCTCCTCGGCGGTCTCGTTATCATCTGTTGCAGAATCACCGTCCTGCCCGAGGCGTTCTGGCTTATCATTAAATACGCCTTTACCCCCAACGCCATTATCGGCGGCAGTATCGGCTATGCCCTTAAAACCGCTATCAGCATGGGTGCGAAACGCGGACTTTTTTCCAACGAGGCAGGTATGGGTTCTACCCCGCACGCACACGCTCAGGCTAACGTTAAAACCGCGCACGAGCAAGGCACGGTCGCTATGATAGGCGTTTTCCTCGACACCTTCGTCGTTCTCACGATGACCGCTCTCATCGTTATTACCACCCTTTACGTGGGTAACGGCGAGATTTCGAGAATTTCCGCTCAGGCTGTCGCAAACGGGCAAGACGTTCAGACTGCGCTTAAAAACGCGGGGTTTTCCGGCAATACTATGGTTAAAACGGGTATCGCAAGCCTCTTTTCCAACGCTTCGCTCGGAAATCAGATTGCCGCCGTATTCGTCGCGGTTTGCCTTTTGTTTTTCGCCTTTTCAACTATAATCAGCTGGAATTTATTCGGAAAAATTAACTTCGTTTACCTTTTCGGCAAAAAAAGCTCTATAATTTATTCGATAATATCTATAGCTTTTATATTCCTCGGCTCGCTGCTGCAAAACGACCTCGTTTGGGAATGTTCCGATTTGTTTAACTACCTGATGGTTTTGCCGAACGCGCTTGCGCTGTTGTTCCTCTATAAAATCGTTTTGGGCGAATTAAAGGAAAACGGCAAAAAGAACTTCGATAAATCGCCCAACGCACCCATCGCCGAAAATTTGCAGGACGACGAATAACGTAAATATAAGTTTTTAACGAATAAAATGCCGCAGTACGGGTTTAAGCCGTCTGCGGTTTTTTGTTTTAAAAAATTTTAGAAAAAATTTGTCAAAAAGGTATTAAATATAATTGACAATCTTTCATAATTTCGTTATAATACATTAGCATTTGATTGCAGAATGGCGGCGTAGCTTAGTTGGTTAGAGCGGCCGGTTCATACCCGGCAGGTCGTCGGTTCGACTCTGACCGCCGCTACCAAGATAAAACCACGGCGCAAGTCGGCAATAAATATATACCGTGACGATATGCAAAGCGGCAACGCAAAACGCAGAGGGAATGGCAGTAAACGGGACGCTGAGAGTACCCGAAAGAAGTGGCCCCATGGTCAAGCGGTTAAGACACCACCCTTTCACGGTGGTATCATGGGTTCGAATCCCGTTGGGGTCACCAAACAAAGTAAAGACGAACCCGTTTCCTTTAGGAGACGGATTCGCCTTTGTTTTTAAGCTGAAAAAATATATTTCAAATACTAAAACAGTAAGGATTTTCCTTGCTGTTTTACTGTTTTTAAAACCTTTCACTTGTCAATAAACTTTGGTTATAGGATTTTTGCGTGATATAACCAAAGTAAAACCATATTCAAGGAGAATTAATATGAAAAAATTTTACGTTGGCGAAAATAAATATTAAGAGTAGAAAGTTTTGGCGAAGGATTGGAAGAATGCGCTAATGCCTTTGCGGAATAGGTAATTGAAATTCGCGAAAAATATCCCGAAGTCATTTTCGAGGCTTGCGCCTGATTGCCGAAATCGTAGAATTATTTACTTTTTAATTTTTATCTCCACCACAACATTTGACAAAAAGCCTTAAAACCAACCTACCCGCAAATCTCCCAAGAGTATTTAACACTTGAGGTCATATCATTTACCTACAAATGCTCCTTTCGTTTTTATTTCACTTTATATGTTTTTTCTAAATACAAAACATCGTATTGTTTTAAGTTAAACTCATTTACATTTATGTTCGTTTCCGTCATAAAGTTATCCTGATTTATTAAATAAACTTTAAACCCATCTTTTATATCCGTTTTGATAACGGTATCTTCCCCGATATTAGATATTAAAATACCTTGTTTGCCGTTGCCCGTTGCAGATATAACGTAAACGTTTTTATTATCACACTTTGTTTCTACTTGATTTCCCATTTTATAGAGATTTCCAAATGCCTTAAAGCCGAAATATGAGCAATAGGGAGTTTTATATATTGAATTAAACAATCCACCGTACGCACTGCTTGTCATTCTCGCATCGTAAAAACACATTAGCGCGGTCTTTTGAGCGTGCATACCTATCATAAACGCAACGTAATTTGCGCAGGCTATTGATTTTCCCAAATCTTCTGCCCGAGCATTTGTATTCCACTCGTTCATATGTATTTCTACGTTAAAAAGTCTCGCTTGTTCAAAAATTTTCTCTACGTATTTTTCTCTTTCAACCGTATCGACCACGCCCGCATAACTGTGGTGTGAAAAAAAATCAAATGGCAATTTTTCTTTTACAACCATTTCTATAAATTTCTCAAAGAAATCCTTAAAATATAAAGTTCTTTGTTGCCATTTACTTATTTCGATACTCTTTAAGCCCATAGCGATTGCACCGTTTAGCATATCGTCGTTGACAAAATAAAATCCGCTTGAAGCATATCCCCCGATTTTAATCGAGTTTCCGAAACACTGTCTTAATCTTTTTGAAGTTATTCTGTAAAGATTAAAATAATCTTCCATAGAACCCTGCCACATCATATTTTCTTTTAAGTCGCCAGAATTATCCGGTTCGTTCCAGATTTCCCAGTATTTAATATTGTACTTAAATCCGTTTGCCCAGCCTTCGTTATAATGGCGGATAATATGTTCGCAAATAATAGCCCACTTTATATAGTCTTTTGGCGGGAATATCCTGTACGCCTTTATATGGACGTAATTTTCTATCGTAACGCCAAGCCTGAAAACTGGTTCACAGTCGTTTTCTATTAAACCTTTTATAATAATATCCGTAAAAGAAAAATCATAATTTTTTTCGTCAAAGGGATTCGCTTCGAAATCTCTGAAAATATTCGGGATATCCACAAACAAATTACCGCCGAAAGCGCCGCCTACGTCGTGCAATCTCGAATAGGGAATATTTGCGTCTTTTAAGTAATGAAAAAATTCCGTGTTTATTCCGTCAATCGGTGGCTGACCTACTGCGTGCATAGGCTTGATTGTTCCAACGATTTTATTCTTATCTACTAAAATATTAGTCATTAAAGTATTCTCCGCTCAATCTATTTAATCAAAATATTTTTACCATTATGTATTCTTGATTTTTCAGCCATAAACGCTATTTTATGTCCAAATACAGAAGTTGAAATATCTGTTATGTTTTTTGTTTTAATATTGTTTTCAAAATAGTCAATACAGTGTTTAACAATACTTACATCTCCACCGGCGTGGTGTTCATAGCCACCCTTTGGATACTCAACCTTAACAAGCTGTCTTTCCCCATTTAGTTTTTCAACTACAATATCACCATCTTCGTCATAAATAAAACCTTCTGTACCAAAGATTTTCAAATGTCTTGTTATATCATTAGTAAAAGCAATACTTAAAAATTGAGCAGTAATTCCGCCTTCAAACATCATATTGACGGTTTGATGATCGCAAATATTATTATCACAATAGAAAACACATCTTGAATAAATGTTATTTCTGTCAGCGAGAGAATTATTGATTTCGGTTTCGGTATCACCCAAACGTCCGTGTTTAGATAGTCCCGCAACTTTTTCAAATTTTTCGTTATTATAAATATAATAACAACTATACTTACAATCGGTTTTATATTTACAATCTATGCAGTTCCTTGCTGCACCTATAGGCGCATTGCTAGGTTTAAAATAAGACAATTCGCCAACGGAAGAAACGGATAAACACTTTCTTCCCAAAAGCCAACAAATCATATCTATATCGTGACAATTTTTTGCAAGAATCAAGGGAGTGCTGATGTTTGTATTTCTCCAGTTTCCACGAACGTAAGAATGGGCAAAATGATAATATCCTATCTCTTCAACCATCGAAAGAGAAATGACCTTCCCTATCTCATTGCCATCTAACAATTCCTTAACGCCCGTATAGAATGGAGAATAACGCAAAACATGACAAACGACAACCTTTCGACCTAAACGCTTTGCTTTTTCGGCAATTGCTTCACATTCTTTAAGCGAAACAGCTATAGGTTTTTCTAACAAAATATCATATCCCAAATCCAAGGCTTTAATAACTTGTCTATAATGTAAAGGATCAAGTGTCGAAACTACAAGAGCATCTGCTCTTTTTTTCTTAAAAAAATCACTTTCATTCGTAAAAAAACCACTATATTTAACACCATATTCTTTTGCGACTTCTCGTTTACTAATATCAACATCGCAAACTGAAGTAATCTCAGAACCATAATACTTTATAAAATGCGCATATGTAAGTCCACGTCCACCCAATCCAATTATTGCAAATTTCATTAGTATTTCCCTATTATTTATTCAAAAAGAAACTTTTAACTATTGAAGTAGTTGAATGATTAGCCACCTGAATATCTATGTAGAACTCTGACTTACACCCAAAAAAATCTTCAGCCGTAAATTCTATATCAACTTTTGCTTGATAGTTATGTGTAATCTGTAAAGCACATGAAGAACATTTACCTTTAGAAACAACTAATCCTTCCCTTGTAAAGACATAAATATTTAACCATCTTTGCTCATTTAATATGCCATTATCTGTGACATATAGTGTAACAGTTTTTGTTTCACCAATACAAATTGAGTTAGATTCATGAAAATCTAATACAACATTAAATGTTGGAAAGTTATAAATCACCATATATGGCGATAATTCTTTCAAACGCTCAAATGGCAAAAATTGTTCCATTGTATTTGTATCAATTAAAGACAAATGACGTGATTTTGTAAATAATAGTTTATTTGCGTCACGATTCTTTACTGCGAATTTTTCGCCCTGAATACTAAAGTCACAATATTTGCCTAAAAATGCTGGAATACAAGACAACACTCTATCAGTCATTTCATCTATGTCTTTTGGAGCTGAAATACCTGGAGATAAAATATTAATACATTTTGTTACTATTTTATTATTCAGGGGCTTAACCCATTTTTCTGGAAGTTTATCGTTCCCAATAATAATACCTAAAATAGAACCAATTGTAGCTGCTGTACAATCTGCATCATCACCAATATTGACAGCTAAACAAATAGCTTTTTCAAAATCTCCTTCACTGTAAAGCCAACAAAGAATCAGAAAACCTATATGACAAGCAGAATCAAAACCTGGTCTTGCCATGGGAAAACTATCACATCTTTTTTCCGGTGGTTTATCCTGAATACCAAAATTACAAGTAATTTCCGAAAGTAATCGCACCCTTACTTTTTTCCATTCCGTTTTTTTCTTGTATTCTTCCATAACAATTTTTATTGCTTTTGCACATATGCAATCTTTAGGTATATATGAAAGCCCTATTTTGATAAGTTTTTCAGTATTGCTCTCAATAAAAGCAGCACTTTCAACAGTTGCACAAAAGATTTCTGCATAAAGGCCTTCTTCCCCATGATCTATTACTGCATCATAATAGGCATATTCAGCTGCTTTATCAGGAATTCCTGGGCATAAACAAGCCCAAATCTCCGAACGAATAAAACATCCATTACTATTGTGATAATCATTATCAATTATTCCCGAAAGAGGTGGTTTTAAACCATTACGAAGATTAGACTTTGCACTGCCATACTCTACCCAATTTGGAATTACATAAGCTGAAAAATAATCTGAAAGAATATCAGAATTCACAAATTTTCCAAAACGTTCAACTGCATTTAGCCATAGTATTTGAAGATCCAAATCATCATTAGCTGGAGGATCAGCAATTGTATCTTCATCATAAAATGAAACATTATTAATTACTCTTGGCCCTTCATATGGAGCACCTAAACAACCTCCGATATTTTTTCCATTCCAACATCCGGAAATCTTGTTTTTTAATTGTGTGTAAGTTAACATATTTTTTATTTCCTTTTTTAAAAAACAAATATATTAAACACTTTTTCATAATGTTTAATCTTCTTGTTTTTAATATTCTATCTTGAGGTTTTTCCTTTCCACTTAATTATGGAAAGGAAAAACAATCAAATAAATTATCTTAATGAGATACCATTTGTTTCGTCATAAGCAAACACTGAATCTTCACTAAACATTTCTGGATGGGCAGTATTCAAATCTGCTTCTGTATTATATTTGTATAATGTGTCTTCTTCAAGAATAACACCAGATGAATGATAATGTACCCACGTACAATTAGTTGCGCTTACTGCATAAACATCTTGCAGTGTACAATTTTCTGTACCATATGAATAAATCAAACCAGGTATTGCAGGATCACCATTTGCGCTGAATTCTGCTTCTACTATACAGTTTTTCATTATTCCATGAACTGTTCCTGCCAAAAATGCCGATGCCATAAATCCTTCATTATAATCTCCAGCATTTGCATTTATGTCACCATTTAAAACAAGTATACTCTCAACAGTTCCATACATTTGGCTAAATATACCAGAATTTATCATTGTTTTTTGTGTTTCAAATCTAATTTTATCAAAACAAATATTCTTTACCGTACCTGTAATATATCCAAATATACAGTTTCTTGCTGATTGCGTTCCACTTGTCAATGCTTCTGCAATTAATGCATTCTTAATTGTGTATCCATTTCCATCAAATGTAGCATCAAACGATCTATCTTTTGGATTAAGATTTCCAAAAGAATCTCTCCAACTATATCCCTCAACCCCACAAATTCCTATTGGAGTTATTGCATTATTATTGTAATCAATATCATTTGTAAGAATATAATAGTTTGCTGAATCCCAAAGTTTGTCGTTACCATTTTTTGCAGCATAAGCAAGTGTATCCATGTCATCTATACAATTAATTGATGTTATTACCTTAACACTTACTGAACATATATTATTACCATATGATGCAGTTACTGTTGCCTTGCCAGTATTTATCGCTGTTAATTTACCTTTTTCATCAACCATTACAATATTATTATCACTAGATGAATAGGTTACATCATCCATGTTTATATTCAATAAGTTTTCATTCTCATCATAGACCTTAAAAGTGAATGTGTCTGTATTATTTGAATTTGTCTTACCTGAAAGAGTATTTCCTGATGCAATCCTTATTTCTTCCTCATCAGAAATTAAAACTGTAAACATTTCTACTTCTATCTCAGTTGTATCTGTATACTCTTTGTTATTATAATTTACTGTACATGTAATAATTGCATTACCAACGTTAATTCCTGTTACTCTACCATTTTGATCAACTGTTGCAATATTTTCATTCGAGCTAGTCCAAACAAAATTTAAATTATCACTATCTATTAGTTGTTCACCAAAATACATAATAGCAGATATACTTATAGAGCGATTCTTAAATATAGATGTCTTTTCTGCTGTCAGATAAAAATTACCTTCTGAAACTAGTTTTTCCTTAACTGTAACTTCACAAGATGCTTTTTGTTCTCCCTTTGTCGCTGTAATAACTGTTTTTCCAAACTTAATACCGGTTACTACTCCGTTCTTCACTGTTGCAATTGTTTCATTGTCGCTTGTCCAAGTTACACCTTCAATATTTGCAGTAATTGTAATTGTTTCATCAATATAAACTGTTATTGCATTTTTATCTAATGATAGTATATCGTTATTTACTATAGATTCATTTTTTTTATTACATCCATACATAATGGACAAAAATACACAAACAAAAAATAGAACAATATATGCTATTTTTCTTAAATTAAATTCTCTTTTCATAAATTCCTCCTTAATTTAATTTAGAGCGCAAATCTAAAATAAAATCACTTACATTTGTAGCTGCTGCTGCAGTACCAGTCTTAACAATTCCATTTGCACTGGCTATTTCTTCAAACTTATTTATAAGTAATTTCAATTCACTATTACTATAATTATTTTTATAAAAAGTAAGTCTAAAATATATATTTAATAACCTTTCTTTTTCAATTCTATTATGCAATTTATAGTATCTTTCTTTGTTTGTCTCTTTTAGAGATGCAATCTTATCTTCAGCTAAATCTAAAGCATTATCAAATTTAAGCAACAACTCATGTGGCCAATATGCAGCTTTTTCTGCCGGAGTATCCCATACGTCTCCGTTGCACTTTCCAACAGTTGTTCTCAATGTTTCCATCCATGTATTTAATAATATATAGTATGAATACATTTCATCACTTGCCTCACCATAATAGCCTTTAATAAACTTTCTTATGACACTATCTGTTGCTTGGTCGCCATTCCACATCATTTGTGCTTGTACATATATACGAAGTTCCTCAAATGATGCCATGCGCACACCCATATCTGCTTCTTCCATCATATAAATAATATTAAATTCTCTTAAAGTATCATTTATTTCTTTATAAGCATTTAAGTTGTTAAATGGAACAAAAACAGAATCACTTGCATAAAACGAATACTTCCATAGAAACAACTTCTTTGCAACTACCGACCATTTCTTTAATGTTTGATATGTTGCAGCATTTTTTCCTTCTTTTATTTGCTCTGCCCAATCTGTTCTTATCGGAGCAAACATAACGGAAACGTTATCTCTCGGAATACAATCTTCATGTACAACTCTGAATTCGTTTTCACCAACATTAATTACAGGTGCCGCTTCGGAATATTCATAGGCAAAAATAATAAATTCGATTTCTCTATTTGGATACTTTTCGTTAAACCATGGCATTATTTCGTCAATCACATTATTGATAAATACAATTTGCAATCCACTCGGTTGAGCATACTTTTCAATTTCCGCTTTGCAGTTATCACAAGTACAATAAAGCGCAGTATCTTCATGCCCTAACATAAAATACTTTTTATCTGGTTTACTGTCAATTATTTCTCTCAACCTGTTTACATATTCCGCACGCATCTCTTCGTTTGTAAAGCATAGGTTATAATCTCCTTTATAGTCTGGCGACGCAGTATACCAGTCAGGATGGCTTGCACCGTATATTGAATAAGGCAAAATATACAAAGCATTTGTATGCCCCCAAAGTCCAAACTCCGACTTGAATGGAGATACTAATCTCATTCTATTCATATACAATGTGTCTTGCTCCAAAAGATATTCCGTGATACATCTTTCATTAAACGTCGGGACGTAAGTATAGTCGAAATCTTTTACAAAACTCTTGCTTTCTCCGTTGACTTGAATTTCATCCGGAGCATACGCTTCATAACCTATTTCATAATACAAAAAGTCGTAAGCGCCATATATATTACCGTTACCGTAACCTTCTTTTGCTCCGGCTATTATAATTAAATTACCGTATCTTTTAATCTTGAATCCAGAATCTCCGAGTTCGGTTTTATCAAGTTCTAAACCGCTACCTTCTAATATTGACGTGTTGCCTATTGAAATCAGTTTTTCCGATTTATTAAATACTTTGCCGGTATCTTTTATTATTTCTACTTTGACGTTTGAAGATTGATATATAAAATAAGAGATTTCTTCTGCCGCAAACGTTTCCGCATCACGAGTCTTTTCCGGAATAACTATTTTATAGTCGGTTCTACCGTCATCAAACAAAACTATATCCGTATCTTCTATATCTTTGGCACCGTTTATTTCGTTATTATCTTCATTTGAACAAGAACATCCGAAAATTCCGACAACAAAGATAAGCGATAAAAGAATTAAACAAACCCTTTTTATTTTTATCATTTTATCACCTTTATTTCACCCTTATTTTATAATCCTTTATTACGTAGTTATAATTCTTATCGTAAACAAAATAACGCAATGTATATTCGCCGATTTCATTAAATCTAAATTCGCCTTCAACTCTTTCCGTCAATCCGTTTGGCAAAATTGCAAACACTTGTATCGTTACGCTTCTATCGTCGGAAACAGTAATTTCGGGAACTGCTATATTGCCCCCTTTCTCTATAGATTCGACAATTTCATTATTTAATGAAAAATTAAAAGATTTATCACCAACTACTGTTATTATATATCTGTCAATAAATGTATTATCAGAACTATCAGTACAAGTATATGCTATGGCGTATTTACCTTCTTTACTAAACGAAACCTGATATTCTTTATCTGCCGGAACGTTAGTTAAAGATGCACCTTG
Source organism: uncultured Eubacteriales bacterium (assembly GCA_958421945.1). Taxonomy (GTDB): domain Bacteria; phylum Bacillota; class Clostridia; order Christensenellales; family Borkfalkiaceae; genus UBA1259. Next base: position 124,889 of record CATZMZ010000003.1, read on the forward strand.
AACAGTCAAAATTACAGATTCAACGTCGGAAAGAACGTCGAATCCTTTCGCTTTTGGCAAAATAATCGTTTCCCCGATTTTAAATCTTCTGCCGAATTCGCCACTATACACGATTTTGGGCATACCATAGTCGCCATTATTAGCAACCAATGATTGTTCAGAAATACTCATTATGGTTAATGTATCGCCTTCGCTTGCCTCTTCAATTATAATAGAACAATAAATAAATTCTGAAAAGCCAGCAAAACTATTACCTTGTTCATCGGTATTTGCAATAAACAATCTTCTTCCATCTCCTAGATAAAATGATTTTTCACTATTTACATATTTTAAAGATAGAATATTTTGTCCACCTAAAACACTTTTTATTTTAACTTGTTTAGTATTATTTAATATTGCATTACATAATATCCCTTTTGTTTCACCTGAAACTGTAAATTTAATTGTCTTCCCATTTAATGCATCTTGTAATACTATTGAGAACTTTTTTATTGTTGAATCATCAGCTGTCTTTAAACTAATTGTGAAAACACCTGAATATAATTCTTTTACAAATGATGCCTTCGCATTTTCACTTTGAGACGTAATTATCGTTCCAAAAGAATCAGCACTCTTTATGGCAGATTCAACTGCAAAATAGTCTGTAATATCAAAGTTTGATTGATCTATTTTTACAATATTCACATCAAATTCTTTAATCAAACTGCTAAAGCCAATATAATCATAACTATACTTAATTTTAACAATTCCTTCTTGAGTTGGTATAAATACACCACCATTGATTTCTTGATAATTTAAGCCACCATCATAGCTTACTTTTATTGATGGCTCAATTTCTATACTACTATCAGCCTTATACAATAATGCTTTATTCTTATTCAAATTATATTCTCTACCAACTACATAATATGGCGCATAAGAAATCTCATCGAGTAATATTGGAGTAGATGAATAGCTTGCTTGTAATTCATATGTAGTATAAGCACTATTACCAACATAATCATAAACAATATATTTTATTGTATACATTCCTGCCTGTTTTGGAATAAAATTATTTATATCAACATTTAGCTCTTTATTATTATATAAAACCTTTATTTCATGACTATAATTTGATCCTGTTCCTCCATTGATATCAGGTTTAGCAAATTGAACTTTTTCACCAACAAAACAACTTAAAGTGTATTCTCCACTTAATGTTATATATAATGGCTCAATTTCTAATTGATTTTTTGCTTTGACCCAAACAATTTTTTCAGTAGAATTACCAAAATCATCCTTTGCACTATAAACAATTCTATAATCACCAGTATAGTATGGAACAAAAACACCATCAACTATATCCATCTCAACATTACTGTCATAGTAATATACTTTTGTTGATACACTACACATGCCAGAATTATCATCATAAGCATAAGCATCAAATAACTTATATTCCTTTCCTACAACAGCAAGAGGAATTGTATCAACATCTATATTTAATATAGGAGTGTTTTTATCAACTATTTGTTTTTCGGTTAAGCTTACTCCGTTAAATTGAGAAACTATATACTTTGCTCTTGTCTTTGAAAGACTATTTGCCGTAATTGAAACTAAAGCTTTTCCATTAGCAAATCCATTCCAAAGATCCACAAAATTAGATTCTTCATCAAAATCTATAAGTTTAGCTATTTTGTCTTCACTAAATTGGTTTTTCCAATAAGAACTCCATAGAGCTATCCAGGGAGTACCTAAATAAACTGCTTTTTCTTCATAATCAAAATACAATTTAAATGTTTGTTTCTCAAAACTTTGGAAATATGTTGTTCCCTTAAAAGACATAGGATAAACATACCCTATATCTCTTGTTCCGTCAACAACTTCTTTCCATCCTTCTGTACCACTATCATTGATATTAAATCTATATGCTTTTGATTCTTTACCACATACTTTTGCCACAACAGTACAAGCAGTTCCCACATAAGATCTAGAATCTGATGGAGAATATAAAATTACCGAAACATAATTATTCTCATTAGTAAAATCTGTAAACCTTATTTCAAGTTCTGCAAAATCAGCTTCTCCATAATTACTTGGTTCAACCATCAATTCAAGTAATAAATCGTCTTTAGTTTTATTCGTAAAATCAACTGTATCCTTAAAAGTGATTGTCCCAGAATTTTCGCTTTCTACAACCAATCCTTTTATCTCATCGCTATACAGCGATTCACCATAATAAACATCTGCCTTATCTACAACAACTATATCGGTAACATTCGAATAAACATTAAAGGTTACTAGATTTTCATAAGTTTTATTATCTTGTTTTGCTGTATATACAATTGTATAAACGCCTGACTCATTTAGGATAATATTTTTATTAGAAAAACATTTACCTGAAGGGAAAATAATTTTACTTACAGCGGATATTTTTTCTCCTAGTATAGTAGCATAACAATCTGGAATTTGTAATTCATCACCAAGAATTGCATCATCTATTTCTGCAATAGAAAAACAAGCTCCATCATCACCAACACTAAAATTAATTACCTTTGGTGAAATTCCATAATCATCTTTTGATTCATATTTTATAGAATAATTGCCTTTCTCTAATAATGTATAAGAATAATAAGCGCTTCCATCAAGTTTTATAAATCCATCAACAGGTATTCCTTCTCTAATAACTGTAGTTAAGACATCAATTTGTCTATTATTTAAATTTGCCTCTGACGTTATACTACAAGGTAAAATCTTAACAACTTCCCCCAATGTATAATAAGATTTATATTCACCAAATATTGTTATATTTTCATTTAAATTATTTTTTACAATAATTGTTTTTTCTATTTCAATATCTGAACAAGAATATTTTATTACATACTCACCAGCTTCTTTTGGTATAAACGTTAAATCATCTATGTATTCTGTTTTATTCAGAATTATTGAATTATTCTTTTTCACCTCGACAAATATTTTTTCTTTATTTGTACTATAAACACTTGTTTTATATGGGGTTGGTATTCTATATTCTCTATTCACCTTACCAATAATATTAGGGAAAACATTAAGCTTAACTTCCTCGTTCCCTAGTGTTTTGTTCCCAAAATTTAAGCCATTGATTCTATAAACCAATGTAGAAACTTTATCACCTAATTTTGCTGATGGATAGTGAATTGATACAGTATACTTTTCAAAGCAATCAAAAACTTTTCCACAATAGCAACCATCATTGCTTTCACATGAAAAATTCCATACTAAGAAAGTTTTATCTCCATCACCGGCATAAATACACATTGTCCGAGGTTCGAAAAATAATTCAAGAGAAGATTTTATATTTACTTTTGTATAATCGCCTTGAGAATTTTTATACTTTGTTATTCCTAATAATGACAAAGAAGATTGTGTATTATTAAGCTCATTATAAACTCCATACTGACAACCATCAATTTGTACTCTAATATTATTTGATGTTTTTGACGCGTCAAAAATAATATCAAAATATTCTTCACTATTATTGTAATTCTTTATTCTAATCGCAACATTTTGATCTTTCCTTTCATCTTCGCAAAAAGAAAGTAATGAAATATGCAAATCTCCGCTTTGCTCATTTTTTAATGTGGCGTACGAATTGTATGTCCCCGTTATTTTAAGTCCCTTGCTAGCATTATTATAAATACTACCTTTATAACTATCCAAATCAGAAAGTTCAATATCAAATGTTTCCCAAATTTCTGAAGGCATTACAAATGCGTTCGCTTTTTTAAATAAACTTGTACACAGCAAGGTTGCAAGTAATGCAACAAAGACAACTGCAACATATATAATTAGTTTTAATTTAATACTTTTTTTCATTAAAACATCTCCTTATATTATCCTTTTAATCCACCAGCTGAAAAATTACCCATCATTTTATTACGGAATATAACGAATAAAATAACAACAGGCATACATGACAGAACACACGCAGCAAGTTTTATTGGTAATGCTCCGGCAGAATTATCTCTTGGTTGCGCATGAAGCATATATAGTCCATATGATATAGTTGGTTTATTAGCCAAGTAAAGCATAGGTGTTTGATAATCATTCCAAAAGTTAACAAATAGAACTAAAAAAACAACACCAAAAGTTCCTTTTACAAGAGGGAAAACAATTTCAAACATTATTCTTGTATGTGACGCTCCATCGATAGAAGCAGCCTGCATATATTCTCTTGAAATATTCTTAAACTGCGCATAAAAAATCAAAAAGTACATACCTGAAAAACCAGCTTTCATAATAAAAACACCGAGAAAAGAGTTTTTCAATCCTAAGCCTGTTACAATTTGCATTTCACTTGGTAATGCTCCAATAATAGGAATAATCATTGTTACAACCACTAAGCTATATACAAATTTACTAAATAAAAAATCATACTTAGCAACAAGGTATGAAACTAAACATAATGTAAAACAATTTACGAATGCAGATCCAGCGGAATAAATAACTGAATTAAATAGCTGTAGTTCGACACCTATTGTTTTTACAGTTGAACCAAGGGGAATATCAACAGCAATGCTTTTTGCTGCAGAAATATAATTTTTAAAAACCCAAACTTTTGGTAATCCAAATGGGTTACCCAATAAATCAAAACGATTTTTTAACGACGAGAGTATTGCCCATCCCATTGTAAATATTAAAGAAAGTGCATAAATCGAAAGAATTATACAACTAAAAATAATAAAAGGTTCTTTACTAAACTTTTTCATTTTTTCTCCTTAATATTCTACATCTGGGACTATTCTTACAAGCAACCATTTTGCAATCATTGTCAATGGGAAAGTAATAGCAGTTAAAATCAACCCACCTGCCGCTAAATATGGATATTTTGAGATTGCACCACGTGAAACTTGAACAAACAAATAAAAACCTATTGTTTGAATTGACATATTTTCAGTATGTGGGAAGAAAGCCAATATATTTGCTTGATTTACAAATAAACCTGCGAGTCCCACTACAACAAATGTTTCTATTGTTGAACCTATAAGAGGCACTGTAATTTGAAAAAACTCACGAGTTAGAGAAACCCCATCAAGCCTTGAATACTCAACAATATCTTCCGGAATTCTTGACATTGCACTACTATACATAAGCATGGAAATACCGAAACTAATCCAAATATTATAAAATATAATCGATGGAAAAACAGTTTTACTACCAGAAATCATCAAACCCATATGTTCTTTTCCTGTAATTAAGGATAAAACATTTGGAATTGCCATATCGCTGAACACCAAAAAAACCAAAGCCATCGCAATACTAGGAATAATCGATGGTAAAAATAAAACAACCTTAAAAAAACCACTACCAATAAATTTTTTATAAATATAGAATGCAAATAGTAATCCAAAAACAAGTCCAACCACAGCACCCCAAAGATAAACTTTAATTGAATTTAGTAGTGCCTGTCCTAAAATGTTAACATCTAGTAAGTCATTAATAAAATTAACAAAGTTATCCGTACTAAAAACATATTTGTTAATACCATAGTCATATTTCTTAAATGCAAGAAGAATTGAATTAAAATTTACACCTATATAGAATATTGCAAAATGCAGCATTGGAATTATCATCCAAAGAGTATAAAAAATAACAGCTTTTTTTCTTCCTATCGTATTCGTTTTTGGCTTCATAAATTTATCCTAATTATATTTTCGTTAAATTAATCTAGTTTTTCCATAAATTATTATTGTATGTATACATTGCATTAAAATATTGATCAACTGTATAAGATTTGTCACCATAGAATTGCTCAAATGGATTATTTGAAGTTCCTGTTGCCCCCCAGAAAGTATTTATTGTAAAAGAAGAAGGATTTCTCTTCATTTTTGTAGAAGTTCTATAATCTGCAACTATATTAGCTGAAGAACGAAGATTCCATAAATCTTTTCCAAAATATGTAAGTTTATCATAAGATGTTCCTATATCGTAATCATAAGGTCTTGCAATATCTGTTAATTCTGTAAATACCTTAAGTTGAGCATCTGTATGAGCAAATTGAATAAACATTTTTGATACTTTTACCTTGTCTTCTGAACAATTAGCGCTCATGAAGCATAAGCTATTGCCATAAGTTGCTATAGTTCTATCTCCCAAATCTAATGATGAAACTTTTGGAATAGGCATTGTAGCATATCTCCTATTTGATTTTGCAGCACTTTCATCAAATTCGGCAATTTCTTCAAAAGCACTACTTGCTTCATTTTGCCAATAGTTACCTTCGATTAGCATTGCTGCAGGTTTACCAATTGCACCATCATATTTAGCACCAACAAAATACTCTTGTGCTTGTGTATGGCTAAACGCCCCTGAAAAACACTTTGAACCAATATACCAATTGCTGTTATCAACTATATTTTTTGCAAATTCTAAAGCTTGTTTCTTACCTATCTGCTTTGCAAGCATTTGAGCATTAGTTTCATCAATGGTATAATTTGTTTCACCTTCAATATTATTTGAGATACCATTTGCAGTAAAATTAAGCATCATTTCATCTTTACCCAAAATATCTGCAGCAACAGAATATAAGAATTGGTTTAGATAATTTAAATATTCACCTGTCCAAATAAAAGGAATACAACCCTTTTTAACAATTTCATTACAAAGTTGATAGAATTGTTCAAATGTTGCAGGTAATCCATCATCAACAGAATGATCAACGCCATCAATCACACCAGTTTTTCCGTCAGGGCCTTTTGATCTTAATGATTTGTTAGCACCATTTTCTTTTTCAACAAAATTACCATCTTCTTTAAAGTAAAAACCTTTTTCTTCAAACAAATCTACATCATATATAATCCCTGTAAAAATATCGCAAAATGGAATAGCATATATTTTATTATCAACTGTAAAATAATCTATTGCTTCTTTTGTCATTTTGTCTTTTATTGATTTATTCTCATCAGGAAGTGTTGCAGAAACAATATCTGTAATATCATAAAGCAAATTTTCCTTTATAAAATCGTTATAAAGGGCATCTATTGTAAAAAATACTGTTTCTCTTTGTTGCGTTTTCATAGTAGAAATAAGGGCATTCCCTGACATAGTATTCTTATTCGTTACAGGCTGAACCTTAACACCCGTTTTCCCTTCTTCAAATGAATAATCTTTATATTTTTCCTCAAAAGCTTTACCTATATTTTTTAACCAGTCTTCTCCAAACCCACCACCATAGTTTCCAACATACAAGTAAGTTATACCTGCATTTTCTTTCACATCACTTCCTTCGACCCCACCGCAACCTACAATGCCAAATATTGAAAAAATACTCAATAAAATGGCTAAGTTTTTTTTAATCTTTTTCATTTTTTTACTCCTTTAGTTTTATAATTTATAATAATACAAAAAATAGTATTATTCTCATCTTACTCAACAATTTTTTGTATTTTTATATAATTTTTATATGAAAGTATTTACAAATACCGATTTTTTTTGTAAAATAGTAATATCAAGGGGGACTTAATTATGAATTCAAACCTACAAAAAAAAATATGGTTAGATAAAAACTTTTTTATAAAAGATATAGACTTAACAAGATGCTATACCCATTTAAACTGTTCCGTCCCCCTACACTCGCATACTTTTACGGAAATAAATATCATTGTCGCAGGGAACGGAATTCATCATATATACAACAAAGATATACCTGTTCACCGTGGCAATATTTATATAATTCCGACAAATACCGCTCACTCATATAGCAACCAAAAAGGACTTAATGTTAGGCACATACTAATAGCCGATAATTTTTTTAACATTTATAATAACGAACTTAACTCTCTTTTAGAGTTTTCAACACTATTTAATATACAGCCTTTCCTTCCAAACTTAAATACGTATTTTATACTAAACGAATCCCAGTTGGAAACAATCGATTCCTTTTGGAAAATACTTGAAAAAAATTCTTTAACAAACGACCGCATCGATAGCCGTTCAAACGAAGATTGCGTTATATCAAACACTTTAGTTCTGTCAATCATTTCCTTCCTTTGTAAAGAATACCATATAACCAAACAAACTCTTACAAAAGAAACGTTTGAACAAAGCCTTTCACTTTATAAAGCAATTGAATATATCACAAATAATTATTCGGAAAAAATTTCAACTTCTTTATTAGCAAAAATATGTAATATGTCGGAATCCACTTTTTTTAGAACGTTTAAGAATATCATTCACTCAACACCTATGGATTATTTAACGGGACAAAGAATTTTACATGCAAAAATTTTACTTAAAAACAGCGAATTCTCCATCACGACCATTGCTCAAAACACAGGTTTTTTTGATAGCGCACACTTTTCAAAAACTTTTAGAAAAGTAACGGGAATTACACCTTTAGCGTATAGACACAACGATATCTAAAAACTTTACTATAATATTATAAATTTATTATTTATATATGTATTGTAATATCCTCTCAACTTTTAGTAAAATACTGTCATAATTTTCAATCTCACAAAAAATAATAACTAAAATTATGTATAATGTTGACACGGACACAATAATAAACAGTCGATTTTTTATAAAAATAGACTGTTTATTATCGATATAATTTTTTAAATAGCACAAAAATAATCAAAAATTAAAGATATGTGGTTTAAATATTATTTTGTTCATTAACCCAATCGTTAAGATCCATATCATTATCTCTATTTCCCGAACCTGCAAGAATATCCACTTGCAATGTTTTATAGATACAAAAACCAATTCCTAAATATTTCTTTTTCATAAACCTTGTTCCATCCTTTAATCAAAAATAGGTAAGACGAAAATATTTTCACATGCTTTTAGCGTGAAAGAAAATTCTCCGTTTGTTAAGTCAACAATACTCTTATTGCCATTATTAGCAACGATAATTACTTTAGAAGCATTACCAAAGTCAATTGAAATACTAACGTCATCATTAAAGTCTGGTTGGTTTATGTATGTACTGTTTGTGACAACATATCCATATTCAAATTGACCGTTTTCTGTTGAATTTTTTAATTCTGCAACAACAACTTCGCCATGTGTGTTAGAACATACAACATTGTTAGCATAAACGAAATCGGAAGTAAAATCTCCATAGTAGTAAGGCAATTCTGACAATGAATGATAAACATTTGAGCCTTGATATTCAAATCCGTACATTGCCTTTGTAAACGCCAGCAAATCTTCATTTACCGCTTTTGCTTCGTCATAAATCAATTTATTACCGTCTTTATCAATAAAACTACTATAATTCAACCCTTTGTAATCATCAAGAGTATAATACGGAGAAGCCCAATAATGAAAATAAACCATTTTCTCTGGTGCAAATGTTGAAACTATACTTGCTTGATATTTCAACATTGTTTCGGTTAACGGACTATATCCATATACGCCATTATATTGACCTGAAAAAGATTGAAGGAATATTGCTGTAAAATCTATATCTAACTCTTTACTCATATCACTTATCTTTTTCATAGTGCTAATATATCCATCGTTCAAATATTGATCAGAATAATCTAAATTATTTCGATATAAGAAAGGATACATATCAACAGCAACACTTGTTATTCCGTATGTGATATAAAGATCTTTGGCTTCTTGACTAAGGGCGTTCCCTCCCGCAAGAGAAAAATAAACATATGCAGAAGGACAATTTTTCTTGATGGATTTATAAATTTGACCTACAGACATATAATAATCAGAAGAAGGCTCATCAATTAAATACACGCCATAAAATGCAGGATGCTTCGAATAGTCTTTCGTATAAAAATAAATCAATTCATCCAACTTGTCCTCACTTTCAACATTAAACTTAGTATAACTACTTTTGCCTATTATTCCTCCAGTATTTTGACAATCCGCATATATTCTAATATCAAATACAATTACTTTTAGCCCGATTTCATAACAAATATCCATAACTTCTTTTAACTTGCTATCTGCCCAACCAACTTCGGCAGTTGGAAGATATGAACATTCGTTTTCAAGAAGAACGATATTAAATCCAGCATCTTTATATTCTTGATAGCGTTCTTTCGTTCTAAAATCAGTAGGAGTATCTGTACCATTCATAGCAGTTCCTGCTTTATCGCCTAAACCTGTGTGTAAAGCATACATACCATTACTTGGACCATAATATGCAAACATATCTCTACTTGCAGAACTTACTGAAGGTTGATATTCATTCGCTTTATTTGTTATATAATCTAGCATTTCTGTAGTTAAGCTTTCTCTATAATATTTTCCATTATATAAAACGGTATATTCCCCGCCTGCAACAAGTTTATAATCACTTGCCGCAATTAAGCAAGCTTCAGCGATACTTCGACTAAAAGTTTTACCACTCGCACTAACTGTTTTTTCCGTTCCGTCGGCATATTGTAATTTCATAATTCCGTTTGGAACAAATCTATAATTTGAATAATCTTTATCACCAACGTTAAAGTTAGTTAAAGTAATTGTATATACATCAAAAGCTATTCCCGAATAATCTTTTTCAATGGCATACCAGTTTTTAATATCGTCATTTATCATATAACCGTTCATATCCAAAGAGGTTATCTTTGCACCAAACGATAGCGACGAAACCAAATGGCTTAAATCGTTTCTATCGTCCGTTGCAATCCTGAAAATAAATCTTAATGCCGGCTTTCCACTTGCCCTGACTTGAGCCCCTTGTTCCATTATGAATTGAACGAATTTTGCAGTATAGGTTATATCACCATTTACTTCAATTTCCTTTCCTTCACAATATAAGTTATTATCATTTACCCAGCCAACAAACACCTTGTTTTCTAAAGCAACTGTTGGAAGAACAAAAGTCTCGCCTTTTATTACTTCTTTACTTGATTCTACTCCGTCCACAATTGTTCTTACTGTATATTTTTCTTCGATCGGCGCAAGACTTGTATAAATAATATCAGCACAATTTCCTGCTAAATTAAAATATTCTCCTGTCGGTTTTTCTTCTCCATAAGAATAGAATTGATAAGCATATACATCATTAATCTTGAAATAATAATACATCCCTTTATGGATATTGTTGATATCTAAAATTTCCAAGCCACCAAACTCAATATCATACTCAGCCCCGGCATTTTCAAAATCAACTGCAGGTAATTGATACTTGTTGTTTCCATTATTTTCACCAGAGAAAGCAAACATGCCACGATTTGGATTCGCTGAACTTACATAAAAGTCAAATCTCTTTCCGCTTGTAGAATATGAGCCAGAACTACTTTCAGTAAACAATACAAAATATTGATTCCATATATTAGAACTGTTTAACTTAACGTTAAGCTTAACTGTATTTGCTCCATTTAATGCATAATTAACGCCGTTTCCCGGATCACTACTATCAGCCAATATATTATTAACACTCGTTTCCCCATTTAATGTTGTTCTAACAGAAGGGGTTTCCAAAGAATAATCACCATATAATTCTCCTACAACCGTTGCTTTATATAAACCACTATATACAACTTTTGTTGAGTTTGCAGCCATATTAAAGTATGTTCCTGTAGGTTTTGTATCTCCATATTTATAATATTCATAAACGATAATATCATTAATTATCAAATAATAATATGTTCCCTTATGATTTGTATTAATATCTAATATCTCTAATCCACCATATTCAATTGTATAACTAGCATCTGTACTTGAATAATCTATTCCGCTTGGTAAATAATGATAATTAGGTTTTGTGCTTTCTCCATAAAAGGCGAATTTCCCTCTATTAGTATTACCACCACCAACTGCTAACATGAAATATAAATTATTGCTATAATAAGCATCTGATGAATTATTAAATATAGCAAAATAATGATTCCATATGTTTTCAGAATTCAACTTTACATTAAACTTAACTGCATTTGCTCCATTTAATGCATAGTTAACCCCATCCCCTTGAACGCCACTATCTGCTCTCGTATCAATTACCATTGACGCACCATTAAAATTTTGACACAGAACCTTTTCGGCAATAGTGCATCCATCTATAAGTTGACCTATTTTCTTACCAAATGCACCAGTATAAGTAGCACTTGTTGTATTTGCCGCAATATTAAAATAATCTCCTGTAGGTTCGGCATCTTGATATTTGTAATAATTGTAGACTAAACTATTATTTATTTTTAAATAATAATATGTTCCTTGATAGATAGAACTATCATTATATATATTTAATCCACCAATTTCAATATCATAACTTGCATCTGCACTTGAAAAATCTATATTACTTGGTAAATCATGCATTACTGCACCTTCTTCTCCTGCGAAAGAAAATTTACCTCTATTAGGATTTCCTGCTCCAACATACAAGTTAAATCTTGGAGCATCCCAATATGCACTGGTACTACTTGGAGTAAACAATGTATAATAATGATTCCATATGTTTTCAGAATTCAACTTTACATTAAACTTAACTGCATTTGCTCCATTTAATGCATAGTTAACCCCATTCCCTGGATCGGACGCATTTGTCAATGTATGAGTAACGGCTACACTATTGCCAAACATTGTACAATAATTTACTTGCTCTATGCTATCGCCTTGAGCGAGTGAACCAATCGTAGTTGCTTCTGCTACTACTTTTTTACTTGTAGTAAAAGAGTTTGCGACAACACAAATACTACACAAAGACATTAAAATAAATAATGTTATTAATATCTTCCTTAATGTTACATTCTTCATTTTTTCCCTCACTTAATTTTATTTCTTATTTTATAAAGGAATAAGCAAAACTTTTTTATAATCAACCATCGCGATTGTCTTTTAAGATTATTTTAATTACACATAAACAATCACATATGATAAATTTTTATTAAATATAAAATATTTTAAAAAATTCAATGTAATATTTGTTCAAAATCACTATAAACGTAATTCTTTATTTTTAACTTTACTAAAAATTTTTTTTACACATTGTATCTATCTTTTTTGTCATTATAAATCATATTAGGAAACATGTATTGTATAATCCTTTCGTTTTTTTGTAAAATACTGTCATTTTATTAGCGCTTGAGTTTGAATTAACTTACTCTTACATGTTGGAATCTTTCGATTTTTTGATTTTTGTTTTAGAAAAAAGGGTAAGTCCTTTGTCTTCTTCGAAAAAATGCCCTTACAAATAAGCATTTTTACTCCTCAAATCGCAATCGGACAGATTTCCGCCCCAAATAGAAAAAGCCCGACTGCGAGGTAAAATCCTCGCAATCGGGCATAAAAGGCATCAAAAAAGAAGCCTGACAAATAGAATAACCCTATGCTTTCAGTATTTTACTATCTGCCAGACTCCTCTTAGCCTTATCATTAACTCCAGCCTTATAGCGCAACAGGTGAACAAATCGTCTGTCTATGAACGCCTATAAGGGAAGTAAAGAAAAATATCTGTAGTTTAACGAGTATAACTATAGGACTCGAATGTAAAAGTAAATTCCAACTCCAAGTAAAAGCATACTATAAATGGGTTGAACGAACCATGCAAACTTACAAAAGCTGTCGTATATAACGGCAGTCGATTGATTATTATTCCATATAAAAAAAGATCCGAACCATTCGCGGGTAACTACAACCCCATATGTGTTCGGATTCTTTTAATATGGCGGGCATTAATCTACCCAAACAATAAAGCAAAAACAGTTTCCTATGATATAATCGGTGTTCGGATAATTGACAGTCGGTTCACCAAACAAGTTAAAGACGAACCCGTTTCCATTAGGAAACGGGTTCGCCTTTGTTTTTAAGCCGAAAAAATAAATTTCAAACACTAAAACAGTAGGAGTTTTCCTTGCTGTTTTAGTGTTTTTAGAGTTATTTGAGTGTCAGTAAACCTTGATTATGAGATTTTTGCGTGATATAACCAAAGTAAAACCATATTCAAGGAGAATTAATATGAAAAAATCTTACGTTGGCGAAAATAAATATTTAGAGCAGAAAGTTTTGGCGAAGGAATGGAAGAATGTGCTAATGCCTTTAAAGTTATAGAGAAAAATTTATTATCTCGTTTTTACCGTTGAATAAAGCATACTCTTACCTTAAAACAGGCTTTGCACGATTTCTTTACTTAACGGATACGTTCTCGCACCCTTTTGCGTGCATTTGTACGCGGCGACTTTACTTGCAAACGCGCAACTCTCTTCCGTCGTTTTTCCCTGGCAATACGCGGCGATAAACGCGCCGTGAAAGGTATCTCCCGCGCCGTTGGTATCAACGGCGTTTACTTTCACGCTTTCGTACCGCATAGCCGCGCCGTTTTTATAATAATATCCGCCGTTGCTCCCATCAGTAACCGCAAGAATTTCGGGCGCATATTTTTTCTGCAACTTTTCCATCGCCGCAGGAATATCCGCCGCGCCCGTGATCCCTTTTGCAAATTCCGCCGACGGTATTAAAATATCCGCGTAGGGTAACAGCGTTTCGATGTTTTCGTACAATCCGCCCGCGTCCAGACTTACCTTTACGCCTTTTTCTTTGGCGTACTTTGCCGCCGCGACGGCGCAACGCAGATAATTACCGTCCAGATGCAGTACGTCGGCGTTATCGAGCACGGAAAAATCAAGCGCGGCGGGATCGTCGGGAACGGTGCCTCGATCGAATATACAGGTACGCGTTTTTTTATCGCCGCCAAGCACGATATACGAAGTAAACGACGACGTGTTTTTTACGACGTGCGCGTACGAAGTATCTACGTTATACTTTTCAAAGTCCTGCAACAGATAATTCCCCGCGTTGTCGTCGGCAAAGTTGCCCAAAACGCTTGCGCTAAGCCCTAATTTGCTCATCACAACAAGCGCGTTGCCGACAGGGCCGCCGCCCGATACGAACACGCTTTCCGATTTTTGTTTGGTATCCTCGCGGGGGTATTTATCGCAGGAAATCAGCGTATCTAATACGCACGCGCCTAAACCCACAACCTTTTTCATACTCTGCCAGCCGCCCCTAACAGCCGTATTTTGCTTTCCGCAAACTTTTTGACCGCGTCGATCGGCCCGTACATAAACAAATCGATCGCCACCTTGTTTTTATCCGTTGCGAACACCTCGTCTAAAAACGAATAGCAAAGATCTGTGGCGAAATTGATTTTGGTTATTCCTGCTTTCACCGCCGCTTGAATCTGATCGTCCGGCACGCCGCTGCCGCCGTGCAACACAAGCGGAATTTTCACTTCGTCTTTAATTGCTTTTATTCTTTCTATCGCAAGTTTCGGCGCTTGCTTGTATCTGCCGTGCGCCGTGCCCACAGCCACGGCAAGTGCGGAAACGCCCGTTTCTTCTACGTACTTTTTCGCTTCTTCCACCGTAGTATAGTCGGTGGGAACGCCGTCCGCCGCTTTGCCGATGTGCCCGATTTCGCCTTCTACGCCTATGCCCGCGGCTTGAAGAACGCGAACCGCTTTCGCCGTCTTTTCTATATTTTCCTGCAAAGAAAGAGTGGAAAAATCCACCATAATTCCCGTCGCGCCGTTTTTCAGCGCATTGGCGGCGGCCTCATACCCCGCGCCGTGATCTAAATGCATGCAGACGGGAACGCGCGCCTTTTCCGCCGCTTTTAAAATGACGGGCGCAAGATAATCGGCAAACCCCGTTGTGGCAAGGCGGCTGTAAAACTGCATAATCACGGGAGAACTCGTTTCTTCCGCCGCGCTTACTACGCCCATCACTGTTTCCATATTGTACACGTTAAACGCGGGCACGGCGTACCCCTTTTCGTATGCGTCTTTTAAAATCTCCTGAAATTTAACAAGCATTTTATTTCTTTCTCCTTATAATTCTGCGTTATCTAACTCAACGTCGTCGATATATTTTGTAAATTCTTTCAAATATTCCGTATAATCGCCGGGAATTTCCGTCATGTGATGAATATACGGCCCTTCCACGAGCTTTCTTTCCAGCGCGGGCAGATTTTTAAACTGCGCCCACAGATACGTGCCGAACGTTTTAGGCCCGTCGCACGTTTGGAACTTTTCCGCGAACAGATAATACTTCCCCTTTTCCGCCTGAAACCGCGCGATCGTATATTCGCCGTCTTTTAAGCGGAACGAAGGCTTCGTGTTGTACAGGTACGGCTTTTCGCCCTCCGCTTTGTAGCGGAGCGGAAACGGACCGCAATGCCAAAGCAGTTCCGCGTTGTCGTTTTCGGGGTGACGGCAGGTGAATTCGCCCTGAATGGGCTTTTCCTTGCCGCGCGTTGCCGAAAGCAGCAACACGTTGGTAATCGTCATGTGCATATCCCATTCGCAGGTGACGTAGATATTTTTTTCCGCCAGAAGGCACATGGCAAGGCAGGGATTCGCGCCCCAGCCTACGGTAATCCCCGTCCAACATTCGCCGCTGACGATATTGCAGTCGTTCGCCTTCGCCAGATTTTCGTAATAGTACACGATTGCCAGCATCTTTTTAAGATATTCGTCGCTTAAACTTCCGCAATCGAAGGTGTTTTTCAATTCAACGAGGTCTTTTTCAAGTTCTACCTGCTTGGTTTCGTATATCTCTTTTAAATCAGAAAGCGCCTCGGCAAGATTGCACGAAACCACGTCAATCCCGAATTTTTCGCACAGTTCCAGCTCGTTGTACATAATCGATTTAAACGGCTTTACGCGCGCGCCCACCTGCAAAACTTTCATGTTTTTAAAGTTTTTCACCATGCACGCCACGCCGAAAAACTGTTTTATACCCTTGTCGAATACGGGCGAGGTAATATCGCAGTTTTCGATATAACTGAATTTTACGTTGTTGCGCTTTAACTGCTTGCTCATCGCAAACAACCCGCATTGCGTATCGGTATAGCGTATGCCGCCCGAAAAATTCCTGTCGCGCGGACCCCACAACAGCGTGGGAACGTTGAGTTTCTTCGCCACCAACCCCGCGCAGTTTTCCTGCCCGAAATTGCAGTTGATAATAAACAGCGCGTCGACTTTTTGCTCTTTGAAATAATCCGCAACTTTGTCGCAGTCGCTATCCAAATATAACAGCCCTTCGTCGTTAAGCCATTCTATGTCCGCAAACTCCGTCTGTTCGTCCGCATATTTTTCGCGGATATACTTCACGCAGGCGTTTTTGTTTTCCACCGCGTAATCGCTCTGGAAGATTCCTATGCGCTTGGGTGGTTCTTTTATCCACCGTCTAATGGGCAAAAGCCCTATTTTCAATTTATAATTCAACATGATTTATACCTCCGCGATTATTCCGTAATCGGCATAATCGAAAATTCTTGCGTTTTTATCCCTATTCACGGCAATCACCGCGTCCGCGCCCGTAATGGCGCAGGTATGCTGCACCGCGCCCGATATACCGAACGCCACGTAAATTTTCGGCGATACGGTTTTGCCCGTAAGCCCGACTTGCGTGGAATACGGCATTTTCCCGCTATCTGCCACCGCGCGCGAAGAGCAAAGTTCCGCGCCGTAACGCACGGCAAGCGCTCTGATCTTTTCTATCTTGTTTAAGCAGCCTTTCCCCACCGCAAAAATCACTTCGTTTTCGCCTGCCCGCGCCGTTTTCACCGTAGCAAACTTCATTTCGCTTCGGGCGACGATATCCGCCGTAACGTTGCCGCCCCGCGCGGGGCGCGTCATAATCAGTTCGCCGTTTTCCACACGGAACGAAATACAATCGGCGCACAGCCCCGCCCCCGTGATTGCGGCGACGCGCGCGGCAAGCGTTTTCAATTCTTCGGTATTTTCCCACAGCACGGTTGTCGCGCCTTGTTTCAGCAACTCTTCGGCTACCGTTTCGGGCGATTTTTCCGCCGCGTCAAATAAAACCGCTTTTTGCGCAACGCTTTCCGCCACCGATCCGATATTGCCCACGTAAAACGCTTGCGGCAATTTTTCGCCCGATGCCTGCAATTTTTCCTCTTTCCGCTTTTTATGCAACAGCGTTTCTATCAACTGCGAAAACTGCTCCATGGAAACGAAGGCGCAGCTTCTTCTTCCTACGGCGCTTTCGTACGATTGAATCACCCTTGTCGGCGAACCGACGAGTCCGCACAGCGACAAGTTTGCCGAAAGCGTCGCGGCGTTCCACGTTTCCACTTCTCCCGCCCCGGAAAAAATAGACGGGAAACGCAACGTTCTTATTTTTTCAAACGTGTACACTGTACCTTGCGAAAATTCACCGCGCACGCCGTCCCGCGTGCAGAATTTGTTCCCGTTTACTTCGATCACGCGCGTTATCAACGGATATCCCAGCCTTTGCGCCAGCATGGGCGGCACCTGCGCCGTGTCGCCGTCTACGCTCTGCCTGCCGCAGAAAATAAAATCGGGTTGCAGCCGCCTGATCGCCGACGCCAGAATATAACTTGTCGCCTGCGTGTCGCTTCCCGCAAACGCGGGATCGGATAACAGTACCGCATTTACGCCCAGCCGCGTAAGCGATTTTAACTTTTCTTTCACGCTTACGGGCGCCATTGCCACAACGATTACGTCGCCGCCCGTTTGCGCCGCACATTCCAACGCACATTCCAACGCCGCGCCGTCGAACGGATTGAGTTCTCCCTGAAAGTATTTCAGAGTAACTACGATTTTGCTATTGTTCATGGCAAAGTTCCGTTAAAAACGCGGCGATCTTTTTGTATTTTACAAACAGTTTCGCGTATTGTTCCGTATTTTTCGCAACGGGAATCGTTCTTCCCGTCTCTTTTTTGCAAACCGCGCTCGCCTCGTCGAAGTCCTTGAAAAATCCCGCGTAAATCCCCGCGCACATCGCCGAGCCGAAAGACGAATCGTTGTTCTCCGTCTGAATCAGCGTAAGATCGAGCGCGTCCGCCACAATCTGTCGCCACACCGCGCTCTTTGCGCCGCCTCCGATCACATACGCCGTTTGCCCCGTCTTAACGCCCTTTCCGTTTAAATACGTAATGCAATCCAAAAGGCTGAACGCCACGCCTTCCATCACCGCGCGCACGAAATGCGCCTTGGTATGCGCCGCGCTCAACCCCGTAAAACCGCCGCGAAGTGTGGGATTGCCGTACGGCGTGAGTTCGCCCGTAAGGTAAGGGTGAAACATAAGTCCGTCCGCGCCGACGGGCACTGTTTCCGCCGCCGCGCTGAATTCCTCGAACGTGCCGCCGAACGTATCGCGCAGCCACCTTAGCGAAGCCGCGCACGATTTAGTGGCGCTGCCGGGATAATACAGTCCCTCTTTTAAATGCGAATAGTTGATGACGTTTTTATCGGGCGCGTACGTATCGGAAACCACGCAGATCCGCCCCGCCGTGGCGAGTTTCAACGTGGTATCTTTTTTGTTTACGCCGCCCGCCGCAAAAACTTCCATCGCCGTATCGGTAGACCCGCAGATCACCTCGGTTCGCCCGGATAAGCCCGTATCGCGCGCCGCACTTTCGCACACATGCCCCGCAAGCGTTAAAGGAGAAACCACCTTGGGCATATTTTCGCGCGTCAGCCCCGCAAGCGAAAGTAACGTTTCGTCCCACTGCCGCTTATCGAAATCGAACAGCATACTGCCTTGCGCCTCGATATAATCGGTGATAAAATCGCCCGTAAAACGTCCGCGGACGTAATCTTTGGCAAACGTAATGCGCTTTGCCTTCGCATACGCCTGCGGAAAGTTGTTTTTAACGTACATCAGTTCGGGCAACGACCATATGGTATCCGCTTTGTGCTTGCATTTTTTAAATATTTGCTCGCCGTAACGCAGCTCTAACTCGTGTACTTCGTTTACGCAACGGGTGTCCGTCCAATATACGGAATTGCACACGGGTTCGCCGTTTTCGTTTAATAATACGGCGGTATGCGTCGCCGCGTCGAAACAGAGGCACTTCACCTCCTCGGCGTTCACGCCGCTAAGCACCGCGCGTATATTCCGGCAGGCGGCTTTATACCAATCTTCGGGATTCTGCTCCGCTTTACCGCCCGCGCCGTAATACGTGGGATATTCCGAAACGGCGGTTGCCACCGCTTCTCCTTTTTCGTTCAGCAGCGTGGCTTTGCTTGCGCCGCCGCCGAAATCCACTCCGAGTACGTACATAACGCTTTTTCTCCGTAAATTTACCGCACCTTGATATTTTCGCCCGTAATCGCCGCCACTCTGCCAAGATCCGTCTGCTTTTTACATTCGGGGTGACAAATCAGCCATTTATTGCGCGCCACAAGTTTTTTATCGCCGCTCGCCCGCGTAAGCGGCGTATTCGTGCCGCGCGGCAGTATCACAACGTTTTTAAACACGCCGCCGCAAGGCAATACGGGGCAGAAATGCAAAGACGTCTGAAAAATTTCCACGCTTTCGCCCTGTTTTACCAAAAACGCCTTGATATTTTTCGTATCGAAAACGCCGTCTTGCATATCGCGCATATCGCCGAGGAGCAAAATCATATCTTCCAAAGCGCAGTGCACCTCGGAAGATTTATGCCATTCCAACGCGTTCAGCGTATCGTTTCTGCCCCAGCAATAGCCGATCTGCACGTCCATATCCCCGAAAAACGCGCGGTAATATGCAAGCGCCTCTTCCGTTTCAAACGCGGGAACGCTTGCCAGATACGAACAACCGCTTTCCGGCACGTTTATATTTTTCGCGCCGTTTTCAAACAGTTCGGAAAACGGATTTTCCACCGCCCGCCCGAACGTTTTAAATTGTTTATCGTGAACAGAATAAATTTTCATATTTGCCTCTTTTTTAACTTAAACGTTACCGTGGACATATACGGGAGCGGCCGTTCTACGCATACCGTATCTCACGTCCGTTCGAATTCTGCTTCTCTATCTTTTCCGTCTTTATCCACGGAAATAATTGTATAGAAAGCAACGCCTTTGATGAAAAATTCCGTTTTTTCAAAATTTTCCAACGTTCCGTTTACAAGCATTACCACACTTTCATTTTTCCCGTACTAAATATACGGAGGCGTCTTTAATAACTTTCACCCACGGTTTGATCTCTTCTATCGTAACGTGACCGAGAAACCATTCCTCTGCCGTGGTTAAAAACATTACGTTGGTAAACCCGAACTTTTTACAATGCGAAACAAGTCCTTGAATACGCTCGTTCGCATATTCGTCGGGAGCAATTTGTATTCGTTAGCAATTTTAAAATTTTGAAAAATCGCTTTTCATCAAATCGCTCCGTTTTTAATTGTTTATCCACTTATGTTCTTCGTCGGGCGAGCTCAACAGACCGCGGCGAGGTCCAGCCATAATCCACAAGCAATAATTTTTATAACCGGGCGCAACGGTAAAGGGGTGATACCCCTTGGGCACTTCCACCAGATCCCCCGTTTTTACGCGGTAGGTTTCGTCGATTTCTCCGTCTTTGGTATATACCGATTGAAAGCCGAACCCCTGCGGTTTATCGAACTCGAAATAGTAGATTTCGTCTAAAAACGCTTCTTTGCCGTTCTCCACGTCGTGCTTGTGCGGCGGATAGCTCGCCCAGCTTCCGTTTTCCACCCAGAATTCGCCGATATAAAGAAGGTTTGCCTCGTCCTGTTCGGTGAAATTAATCGCAACGTCGCGCACGTAAGCTCCCTTGCCGAACGTTTTCATCGGCAAACTCTCCCCCGCGATATGCTTTGCCGGATAGTATTTTTCCGCAGGCGCTTTGCAAACGGCGATTTTCACGTCGCCGCCCTTGCCCGTCACGGTGAAATCGGTATCCTTGCCGATATATACGGCGTCCGCCGCGCCGTCAAACACGTTCTTTCTTTTTCCTACGCCGTCAAACGCAAACCCTTCGCCTTTTACCGAGCACGTTCCGCACAAAATAATCAATACGAATTCTTTGCCCGTTTCGTGCACG
Source organism: uncultured Eubacteriales bacterium (assembly GCA_958421945.1). Taxonomy (GTDB): domain Bacteria; phylum Bacillota; class Clostridia; order Christensenellales; family Borkfalkiaceae; genus UBA1259. Next base: position 146,629 of record CATZMZ010000003.1, read on the forward strand.
GTAAAACTCTGCCCGTCCGCGAGCTTTAAAAAGTCCAACTCTTCAAAGGTCAACGGACTGTTTCTGTCCGTTACCACGCGCGTATACCCGTATTGTTCTTTATAAGATTTTTTTAAATTCATGACTCACCTCAAAGATTTTCCATCAGCATTTCTTCCACGGAAATCACGCGATACCCCTGCGGCGCAGTCGCTTTCAACGCAACGTATTCCGCGGGACTTTCCGTAACCAGCGTTTTGCAACCCATGTTTTCGGCGTTCTTCCACCTGTCTTTCGCCACCTTAGTCATTACGTCGGGCATATACTGCGCCATAATCGGCTGCGCCGCCGCGTTCGCCTCTTTGCCGATTAAAAGCATCTCTTTGTTTACGCCGACTTTGTCTATCAGTTTTCTGCCCGTTTCGCAATCGTCGAGTTCGCGCGCGTATGCGTAATGATCTTGCAACGAGTATTCGTTTGCCGATTTTTTCACTTTCATTTTACCACTTTCGATTAATGAAAGCAAGTATTCGTTAAATCCGACGACTTTCGCCGTGATTTCTATGCCCCATTCCTTGTATTCGTGAAGTATCAGGCTTAAATCTGCGGGATCGTACACGATCACCGTTTTATATTTATTCATATCTTCGGCGCATTTTTTCGCCACGTTCTGCGTTTCCTGCGTTCTGCCCGTCAAAAACCAAAGCGCCGCACCGGAATCCTGCTCTTTCGTAAGGCTTACTTTCACACCTACTTTCTTCAAAAGCGCAACGGCGTTCTTTACGCTTTCGGGAGAGTTATATAAAGCGGTGTCGCCTACGAACAACAGCGTTTCGCTGCAAGTATTATACAGTTCGTCAAGGCATTTGCATACTTCTTGCCCGTACACGCTGCCCGTCTTTTGGTATTTATCAAGCAACGCGGCGATATACGCGGGTGTTTCGCCGTTTAAAACGATTTCCGTTTTCAGTTCCTGAATAAAAACTTTCGGATCCCACCCCGTAACGCAGTTGTTCGTACACGCGCCGCAAAGCGTACATTCGTATACGTTATCCGCAATTTCTTTCAACGCGGCTGCACCGCGCACCACAAGCGACGCGCCCAAAGCGCGCGCACGCGCCGTGTTCCGCTCCTGCCCCGTGGCGTTGCCTATGGGGCAAACGTGGCGGCACATCCAGCAAAATCTGCAATTATCTATGATATTTTTGGCTTTTTCCGTGATATTCATATCGTTGTTTCTCCTATAATTACAATCCGAGTTTAAACGGGTTCATAATGCCGTTGGGATCAAGCGATTTTTTCAAGCTTTCGAACACCTGCATGGCGGGGCCGTACTGCTCTTTCATCAGTCTGCCCAGTTTCATACCCACGCCGTGATGATCGTTCACCACGCCGCCGTTGGCAATCGCCGTACGCACACCCAGCGTCCAGATAGCGTTGTGCAGGCGCATTGCCTCTGCGGGATCTTTCGGCACGTCTTTGCCGTCGATGATAAAGCGATCGTAAATCATACAGCCCCATTCGTACCAATGCGAGAAGTGCGCGATAAACCGCGCCTGCGGAAAGTTGGTTTCCACCGCTTTTTTCATCGCCCAATAGATCTTTTCGATTTTATCGTACGGCGCGATGGTATCCATCGTTCCGAACATCTGCGGCAGATCCATCATGTTGCCGGGATAGAAGAAGGTAATCTTCTCTTTCCACCACTTTTCGCCGTATTCGCTGCCCAAATCCTCCGCACCGTACTTTTTAAACGTGTCTAAAAGTATTTTTTCTTCCACGTCCACAAGTTCTTTCACGCCCTCGTACGCCACGTTCATAAACGCGCCCGGCTTTTCCACGCCCACGATTTTTTTAATCAGGGTGGAAGTTTCCGCGTTATCGTACAAGCGCATTACCGATGGCTTGAATTTCTGCAGAATTTCTCTGCTCGCCTGAAACGCCGAGGACATATCCCTGAACAAAAATCCGCGGAAACGCCGCACTTCGGGCTGTTCGTAAATGCGGATCTGCGCTTTGGTGATAATTCCCAATGTCCCTTCGCTGCCTATGAAAATCTGATTCAAATCGGGCCCTGCCGCGTGCTTGGGCGCAGACGACGTATTGATAATATCGCCGTTTGGAAGCACAACCTCCATTTGCAAAACCATATCGTCGATCTTGCCGTATTTGGTGGATACCACGCCTATGCCGCGATGCGCTAAAAAGCCGCCCACCGTAGAACAGGTAAGCGAAGAGGGATAGTGCATGGTGGCGTATCCCTTTTCGTTCGCCGCCCATTCAATATGCTTATATATCGCGCCCGCGCCGCATTCTATGTACATGCTCTGCGTGTTTACTTCGTATATCTCGTTCATGCGCTTGGTATCCAGCAAAATACCGCCGCAAAGCGGAATCGCGCCGCCTTGCGTTCCTCCACCGCCGCCCCATACCGTAACGGGAATTTTATAATAGTTGGCGATTTTCACCACTTTCGAAGTTTCCCGCGCGTCTTTGGGCGAAACGATAAAATCCGCCTGCGGCATTTTTCTGCCTCTGTCCGCCCACATTCTGGAAAGCCAGAAGTAATCCACGCTGTGAGTTACTTTATCGATCTCTTTCACCGAACAGTTTTCTCTGCCCACCGCGTCTTCAAGTTCCGTTAAAATTTGCGTAAACAAAAAATCGTTCATATACACCTCTTGCGATTTGTGAAAACGGTTTTTATTTTTATATGCGTTTTCATTGTTTACATTCTATCATATCTGAAAATAAATTTCAAGCGTTTCGCGCCGGTTTTTTACATTTTTTCGGTATTGTTTGACAACGCCGTTTTCATTTGATATACTTGTATTATAAAAATCATTTTTATTTTCAAGAGGGCGTATGGGAAAAACGATTTTGAACGTCAAGTCAAGATATAACGCGCTGGGCAAAACCGATAAAAAAATAGCCGATTTTTTAATGGGCAACCCGCAAAGCATTCTTACTCTTTACATTACGGATCTGGCAAAACGCTGCGGTACAAGCGAAGCGGCAATCGTTCGATTTGCCAAAAAAATGGGATTTTCGGGCTATCAGCAACTGAAACTTTCTCTCGCGCAGGAAGCGGATATGCACCCCGTAAGCGAGAATATCACCGAAAACGACAGCGCCTATGATGTTTTTTCCAAGGTGTGCGAAGATATTTTCTGCTCTTTGGAAAAGACGAAACGAGCCCTCGACGCAAAAAATCTGCAAACGTGTTGCGAAAAGATTTTATCCGCCGATAAAATTTTAATCTGCGGACTGGGCAATTCCGCGTCCGTCGCCACCGACGCGGCGCATAAAATGCTGCGACTTGGGCTGAACGCCTGCGCGTATACCGATAATCACATGCAGGCGATTGCGGCGGCACACGCCGCGAACAACAGCGTTTTTCTGGGAATATCCCATTCCGGGCAATCGAAAGACGTTGTTGAAGCAATGAAAATCGCGCGGGAACAAGGCGCGTTTTGCACCGCTTTGACAGGCGCGGAGAAATCCCCTTTACATAAAGCGGCAGATATTGTTTTACGCACCGTTTCCGACGAAACCAACTACCGCATTTTAGGTCTTAGTTCGCGTATCGCGCAACTAGCGATAATCGACGCGGTCTATTCCTATCTCGTCTGCCATTTGCCGTTGGCGGAAAATAAAATCGCCGCCACCGAAGCCGCCCTGCAAAACAAAAAAATCTGACAAACTTGTTCTCTCTTAAAAATTATTATAAAATTGTAGTAACCCTATCGAGCAAAGACGATATGTCGTAAGTTCAAGACCTGTTTTTCCGAAAAAAACGCCGAAATACAGCTGTCACATTCAAAGATTTTGTCCAACGACAAAAACACAAAATAAGCATACAAAAAAGCACAAGATACGCGGGTATCTTGTGCTTTTTGTCTGTTGTAGCTTTTTCGTACTACAAAGATGTCTTTGTTGTACGAAATAGCTGTGTTTATCTGCGATTTCGAGTTGTTTATTTTTTCGTTTTTTGCTCTTCATTTCCGAACTATTCAAATTCACATCAAACAAGTGATTTCAGATACTCTTCAACGTTTTTGTATTCGATTCCGTTTTTCAAAGTCGTATTTTCTCCGCGATAAATAACAACTTTTTTCGTAATTTTCCCGTATCTGAATTCCGTGCTTTTTAGTTTTTCTTCATCAATTAACTGTCTGTACTGCTCTTTCGCTTATTCCTTGCTGTGCTTTACTTCGTAAATTTCGCAAGTCAGATTTCTTTCATCTGCGACAACCATATCAAACTCACCGACGGCAAACTGAAGCTGAAAAATCTGCTTTTTCGGATTTGCAATCTTTGTTTCAAGCAACACAATGTCTTCCATCATCCTGCCTTTTATATCGCTCAAAATCCGTTCGATAACAGCATTTCTTTCGCCTATGGAAAGTTCCTGAAACTCACCGTCTTCAAGCATTGATTACACTAGTTTTTTTGCTTGCGAATATCTCATTCCCGGTTGAGTAAAAACTGTTTTGAAGTTCCTTTTTCGCCCGACAGGCAACGTCTGAATATCAATATCTACCGTTAAATCCAAAGCGTCGAGATATCCCTATCTAACCGCTATCTACAAATCCGTCGCATTTAATTACCGACGGCGCGAAGGAATAATTCCAACGCATAAAAAACCTCCTTCCAAAAAACTCTGAAAGAAGGTTTTTATTACATATTCAATCCGTCCCGTACTAACCTCGTTTTTTTATTTAGGACGATATATATCATTTTCGCCTGCGTTACCGAATTTTTAAATCTTCCAAAAAATATGCATTCGTATTAGCGCGCAACCTGCTTTTATCCTCTACGGTTATACGGAAATACACGTCTTCGTCCGAAACGTCGAATATGGCGAAATTAAGCGATTTATTCTTTTCCGCATAAGCACATGCGGAACGCCTTGTGCCCGTAGTATAACAAATCCTTTCCGCATCCGAACAAGAAACGTACACTCTATCGTCCGAATAGTACAATTCGTATATTTCCGGACCTTGCGACGCGTAAAAATTGCCTTCGAGTAAGGACTGCGCTATACTCTGATAATCAAGTTTTTCCGCTTTAATCATAGTAAACGAGCCGAAGCTATCGCTGTTTTTAGCGTCTAACGGAACACTGTTATGATTATCGTCTCCTGCCACGCAAAAGACCTTTTTACCCATTTTTAACACATCGTCGTAAATTTTAGGATTATACTCGTCAAGCCCCTCGACATAACAACCATAATTAAAAATTTCCATTGCGTTAAACCAGTTATATCCGGAAATATCGACAAAGTTTTCCAAAGACCAAACAGGATGGTTATATACGACGTAAAAGCCGTTTTTACGGGCTTCAAGCATTGCCTGAGAAACGCCTTCGGGCGAATAAATCTTTTGGAAATCCGGTTTAGAAGAATCAAACTTTATAAGGTCGATATACTTTTGTCCAGAACCGATAATATTGTTGTTTTTACGATTATAACACGGTTGAATTTCGTTATCGGGACTTAACGCGATAAAGTTCAGATGGCAACCTTTCCACGATACAAAAGTTTTTCCCGTATCAACGTAACCGGGATTCCACCCCTCGTAAAAGTCGATTTCCAAGCCGTTCAACGCCAAAAACTCGCCATCCGAAAGTTCGTTGTGCGGTATAAATATATTGTGATCGGTGAAAGCGATTATAGAATAGCCTCTTTCCATATACGCTTTTTTCATCTGTTCCGGCGTAAGGTTTCCATCCGAATAAATAGAATGGCTATGTAAATTTGCTTTATAAAAACGTCCCTTTTCTGCTATTAAAAATTTTTTCATGTTTATTTCTCCTGATTTAAAAAGATGCTTTCCGCCCGAATCGTTTTTGCGATTTAAGGCGGAGAGCTATTTTAAGTCTTTTATATGTTTTATTTTTTTAGCATAATCATGGCGTAGCCGACGATTCTTGGCAGAGTAATCCCGGTGTAACCGTTTTCGTAAGTCGATTCCAGCATTTCTCCGTTCGGAACGACCTGCGCGGAAACATACCTACCCTTTACGAAAACCGCTTTGCCATGTTCTAAGACGTTATGTTCCTCGATAATCGCCCTGAAATTTCTGTGTTCCGGGTAAGTAACTTTAATATGCAACAAATCGTACTCGTTCTTTTTGGCAAGGGTGATTCTTGCCGTCGTAGGCAGGTCGGGTGCTTTGACGACGGGCTTCGGCAACAACTCTTCGATTAACTGTTTAACGAGTTCTTTTTGAGCGGATAAGAAGTAAATTCCGTAATCGGTAAACACGTCAAACGACACGTGAGCGGAATTTTCGCCCAGAATTGCGGAAGAAAACTCGGTTACCTCTTTCGGAGGCGTATAATAACAGCCGTGAATACCGGGTTTCATAATATCGAAATACGCGCTTACGTAAGAAGCGATTTCCTTTCCGCCGTTATTTTTCATTTTAACGGCAGTCCCGCCGATTTCTCCGTTATCCTTGCTGTAATAATAAACCGACCATACGGAATCGGCATAATCCTTAAACCCGCTGTTGAGTTTGAAATACGCGCGTTTGCTTTCGTCGAGCCCGCAAAAATCCACGTAGTCGTAATCTTTAATCGCGAAAGCCGTTTTATCGCGATTAAGCGCAGCCGTACCCGACGTCAGGAGTTTTCCTCCGTTTGCGATATAATCGTCAATCTTTTTAACCAGCCCGTCTGTCATATCGAAACAATCCGGGATTATAAGCAACTTATACGGCGAAAAATCCATATCCGGATTTATAAACGTGCATGAGTAATGCAGTTCCGAAAGCATTCTTAAAGCGGCTCTGTATCTCGTTTCGTCAAGCTCCGCGTAATCTTTTGCAAGAACGGCGATATCCGAATAAATTTTCGAATTTTCGGTATAAGGCTCGTACTGCTCCGATTTGGCAAAAATATCGCCTAAAACCTTGAACATTTCCTTATTTATACCGTAAACGGGGTGCATATGGTCGCCGAAAGAAATTTCGTATCCGTATAAAAGCGCCTCGTACAAATCGTTTTCCATCGCCGCGCGCGGACGAATTCCTCCGAAGTCTCCCCAGTCGCGCTGAAATCTACCCGTCATGTATATTTTGGTATCGTAAAGATTGCTTAAATATAAAGCGTGTTGCGGAAAAAACTCGTAATGCCTCCACGACCAACTCGGAAGCGACTCTATTTCGGCGTGAGCGTTTGTCATAAATTCGGGGGCGATACCGTTAAAGAACGCGTACCTGTTTTCACCTAAAACGGCTCTTATCTCCTCGGAAAAGCGGCGCGTGGACAGATCCTGAAAATCATAAACCTGATCTTTATCGGAAACGTCTACGCCCGAAGCAAGCATTTTTTCCATACACGCGGGGCAATAACACAATTCGGGATAAAATCCATCGCAAAAAATCCCGTCGACGTCGTACCCGGAAATTTCTTTAACTATCGCAAGAACGAATTCCACGTAGCCTTTTTGGTTAAAGCACATGGTTCTGGTAAAAAAATTCCCCTCCCTGCGGTCGCAGTCGTGAACGAAATTGTTATACGTTTCCAGAACGTTTCCGTTTTCGCTTATTCTGCACCATTCAAGATGAATTTTTGCCGCCTTAAAGTTAATACCGACGTTAAGATATGCCGTTACGCCGATATTTCTTTTATGGCATTCTTTAATAACCTCGCCTAAAATATCCCTTTTAAGCCCGGGATAAACGCACCCGACCTTAGTAGGATAATAGCAAAAGCCGTTATTGCACATAGCGGTAAAATTGATATATCCCACGTCAGCCTTTTTAAGCGTTTCGGCAAAATCCGCGGCGTCGAATTCCGAAAGCAGATTTTCAACGCCTTCTACGGTATGGAAGTCAAAATGAACGGCTCTTTTGAATTTTATCATAAACGTTTGCTCCTGATAACCTTGAGTGTAACTATTTCAAACGGCTTGACGGTAATAAGTACTGAATTGTTTTTTACGGGAACGTCGTATAAGTTGTTTTCCATAATATCGCAAACCATAACCCGTTCCACGTTAAAGGAGAAAGAAATAATAGCGTTCGTCAAACGATTGTCGCAGTCGTATAAGCGAACGATAACGTCGTCGGAGTCCTCTGCCAACTTTAACGTTTCGATAACGACGTTTTCCTTATCGCAATCGATGAAGCTGAATTCGGGCAGATCCCCGTATTTCCCGCAACCCTTTCTGCAAACGACGGGGTTGTTGAGTTTATAACTTTCCAACGCGGTATCTACGCCGCACCTTCCCGTATGCGGGAACAGCGAATATGTAAACTTATGCACGCCGTTGTCCTCGCCGACGTTCGGGAAAGTTGCGCTTTTAAGCAGCGTAAGGCTTATCATATTTTCCAGCGTGTCGTAAGCGTATTTGGCGTTATTCAGTATACTGACGCCGTAATCCGACTCGGAAACGTCAACGAACTTATGCATACACACCTCGAATCTCTGTTCGTCCCACGAAGTGTTTCTGCAAACGGAACGCTCTCCTCTGCCGAATTGAGTGTCGTACGAAGCGTAAGAGTAATTCAAGTTAAACGGAAACTGAACTTTAAGAATGGTGTTATCTTGATTCCATTCTATCGTCGTTTCGAAATCGATTCTCTCCCCGCCGGAATACAAATAAATGTTTTGGCAAATAACGGAATCGAGGTATTTGCGCTTAATCGAAACACCCGCTCTTGCCCCCTCGTAAACGTTCGTTACCGAAACGACGTCGGAAATTTCCCACGATTTATCCCTGTAATAGGACTGAATTTCCCACGCATCGCAGGAAGCGTTATAATCCTCGTAAGCGACGAACTTGTTTGCAACGCAACCGGGCCTTATAAGTTCCCTGTTAACTCTGTTATCCGTAATACCTACGATATTGTAATCGTCGTCGAAAGTAACGGTGTAATATTTATTCCAGATTTTTTTATCCGCCGTGTAAACCCCGCATTGCCCGTCGGTAAGAGAAACGCTTTTATACCCTTTTGACGGGAGGTTTTCCACGGTATAATATTTACCGTCCACCCGAACATAATCCTTATCCGTTTTAGAATTAGGGTTAAACACTACGTAAAGATTATCCGCAATACTGTCCTGTAAAAGTTTCATAAAGAAATTCACGGTGTCGTCCGTAAAACCGAAAATCTTATCGTATTCGGGCGCGGCTTCCGCATAAACTTCTTTTATCGACGATCCGGGCAAAACGTCGTGAAACTGGTTTGTTAAAGCAAGCGTCCACGCTTCGTATAGTTTTTCTCTCGGATAACTTATACCGAACAACACCTTAGCGAGGACGGAAGCCGTTTCGGCGTTTAAAAGGCTAAACTCTGCTTTTCTGTTGTTTGCTTTTATTTTTGCAACCGAAGTATAAGTGCCGCGGTGATGCTCGAAATACAGTTCGCCCGTCCACTCTGGCAGGGCTTTGTCGTCGGCTAACTTGTTTACAAGTTTATCCATAAACGCAGTAAGCGTTCCGCTTTCGGTTTTCGGAATCCCGTTTACGCCCCTGTTCAGTCTTTTCATCGTTTCGAGATATTCTTCGGTAGGTCCGCCGCCGCCGTCGCCAAAGCCGTAAGACAATAAAACGTCGTTATTAAGCCTTTTCGGCTCGTATCTGTCCACACTGCCGAAAACCTGCGAAACGGTAAGCATTGCGTTATAAATGGTAAGGCGTTCTTTTACGCCCTCCCTTTTATAATCCTGAGCAGTGAGAAAATACCCTAAAATCTTGCTGCCGTCTATGCCTTTCCACGAAAAAGTATCGTACGGCATGGTATCTTCTTCGTTCCACGTAAGCTTGCTGGTAACGAAACTGTTTACGCCCGCCTTTTTGAAAATCTGTGGCAACGCTCCGGAAAACCCGAACGTATCGGGCAACCAGGCGACCTTAACGTCTTTTCCGAATTCTTTTTTGAAAAACCTTTTGCCGTAAAGTAGTTGACGCGCCATGCTTTCGCCGCTTATCATATTGCAATCGCATTCTACCCAAAGCGCGCCGTTAGGTTCCCATTTCCCCTTTTTAACCGCTTGTTTGATTTTTCCGTAAAGTTTGGGGTTTTCCTTTTTTACGAAAGAGTAAAGGGCTGGTTGCGACATCATAAACTTAAAATCGTCGTATTTAGACATCAGCTCGAGCGCGGTGGCAAACGAACGCATCGCCTTTTCTTTAACCTGTTTTTTCGTCCATAACCAGGCAACGTCGATATGCGTTTGCCCTATAAGCGTAACGAGCGGACTATCGGCAACGCGTTGTTCGGTGTAAAAATCGTCCATGATTTTTTGCGCGTTTCCGACAGACTCGTAATACTCTTCGGAATAAGTTTTTCTGAAATCGATTGCAGTCAAAGCGGACTGCAACGTATTTAATATATCATAATATTCCTTACTTGACAAGGATAAACAATCCAAAGCGCAATAAGGAACGTAAACGTCGTAATAAAATTTTTCCGTAACGGTATCCCTTTCTATAAAGCTTGCCCTGAAAACGGGATCGCCCGCCACGATGCTTTCGCTTTTATTTCCGCCGGCTATGTATTTCCCGATATAGCCGTAAAGCGCAAGCCGAAAACTTCGTTTCCCCTGCACGAAAAAAGAAGTATGTTTATAATCTAACCCCTGCGTCAATTCCCCGTCGATAAAAACCTCGAATTGCGGATTGCCGAAAAAATACCCTTCCGCGGCAGTTTCCACCTCGATAACGGTTTTCGTTTCGTCAAAATCGTCCGGCAGAGTAACGTCTTTTATAAACCAGACGTGACTGTCTTTATTTTTTCCCCAAGCCTCCCCGCCGTAAACTTTTAACTCTTTTTCGTCGGGAAATTCGCCGAGCTTGCAATAATCACATTCGGTATAGAAAAAATTTTCTATCTCCCGACGTTTTTTATTTATATTCGTATTTATTTTTTTTATTAGTACTTCAAGCCTATTTTTCGTGTTATCCATTTTTCTGTTTATTGCGGGGCATATACAAATATATGCCCCGCCGTTTGCTAATTTGTTTTTTCCGCAATTCTTTTACTCTGCTGCGGGTAAGTTATATTTCCCGGATAATTCGCCTTTCGGACCGTCGTGTAAAGACCAGTCGCAGTATTTTAAGCAATTCTTAAAGCAAAGGTATACCCTGCTATAAGTATCCGTTCCCGCTCCTGCCTGCCAGGTGCCCCAAACGCCGTCCGTTCCGAATTTTGCGTCTATTTCTGTTCTTATCAACTCGCCGAGATACTCGTTTTCGTTTGACCTGATTGCAAGCATCAGATGCTGATTAGCCCCCGAGGTCAAAAGTTTCTGCGTAAGTCCTTCGTGAGTAGCGTTATATTTGCAAGCCAAAGCGTAACAATCCTCGTACGTTGCGGCTGCGCTTACGGCAATCGGGTTGATTCCTTTGCAATTCGTTTCCTTCATCCATGCTTCCTGTACAACGACTACCCTTCTGCACGTATACGCCTTGGTTGAATACCCTATCGTAAACGAAGGATTAAAGGTTTTATCGCTACCCTCGGTTTTAATTTTACCCGAAATCATAACGTCTTGTATAAGCGCGCTGTCGGACGCGGTTGCTGCCAAATATCCGCAGTGAGCCCCGCCGTTATCGAGATACGCGTTTACGAAAGCAATGTTTTTAATTACGCTGCCGGTTGCAAGCGTTTTAAATATTCCCGCAAACCAGTAATTGCTGCCGCCCGCAACAACCGTCAGACCGTTAATAAAGTGTCCGTCTCCGTCCAAAGTGCCTTTAAAACCTTTCGTGCCGTCTCCGCCGTTATCGGTCCATGTTCCTACCGCCTTATCGTAAGGTCTTACGCCGTTATACTCGATATCGTTTGCAAGCATAAAGTAGCCGTCGTTTACGTCGGCAACGCCGCTTAAAGCGGATATTTCGTTGATTTTATCAAAATCCTCTTTCGTGGAAATAAGGTAATCGACGATTCTCGTTTTAAATTCAAAAGTATACTCAATTTCCTTTTCCGTATCGGTAAACACCGCCTGCGCGGTGAATTTACCGCGATTAGCGTCCGCTGCGAACGTCAACGCCTTGCCGTTTATCGTCGGTTTTGTCGTCTGTTCTTCGTCGTTTAACTTAAACGAAGTTAAATTATTCGTTAAAAAGGCTTTTTCGATAACGTCCGCGTTTTCCGTAATTGCCGAGAAATCGATTTTATCGTCGTTATTTCTTCTGAATTCCACGTTATCGAAATAATCCGCAAGGACGACGGGATTAACCGTAATTTCTTTGTTAAAAAGCTCTTTGCCGGTAGATTTTATCGTTGCGGTAACGGTAGCCTTTCCTACGGTTTTCCCGTATAACGCCGTTCCGTCGTATCCGGCTGCGCCGCTTGCGGCAACCGCTATTTCCGCACCGAGATTATTTAATACCGACTGCTCCACGCCGCCGACGGTTAAAGCTGCCGTTTCGCCCGTTACCAACTCGGTTTTGTCTGCGGTTACGGTTAAATCCTTTAACGCGGTATTGACAAAGCCTTTCAGCGTTTCGTTATCCGCGTATTCAGGGGTTTTGAGCGCGCTGTTCGCCACGCCGGCAAAATATTTGGTTGTCTTTTCCGTATAAACGGTGTCTTTTTGATTATCGCCGTATGTATACGTAACGTAGCCTACCGCGACAAAACCTCTTGCGTAATCTCTTTCTAAAAAGCTTTCCGCTAAGGTTTTCCCTACGAGCGTACCCGTATATCTTTTATATCCCGCGTCAACGGAATACCCGACCTTTGCAACCGCGTTTGCCGCCTGCGGAGTAGAAAGGTTAAGCTCGCCCTCGCCTAAAACGTCGGCAGGAATTATAAGCGTGCCGAATTCCGCGTTTTTAGGCAGTTTTGCCAAATCGGCATCGCTGATAGCCGTTACGAAACGTAAACCGTAAGGCTCTGCGATTCTTATTTCGCCGCCGAGAAGCTTGAAATCGTCAAGAGTAACTTTGTTTTCGACCGTTTCGAGCGCGCCTTGAGGCATTTGTTTAACGTCGTCGGCAAAAGTCTTGTTGCTTTTTACGCCAACGAATATAGCCGCGAAGCATACGCACGTAACCGCAAACAAAAATCCTATAATCTTTCTTTTAAGCGTCCTTGTCATCATGATTGTCCCTCCCATGAATTAGTTACCACGTTATCGTCTCCTATCGTGGTTTGTCCTCCCGATGCATTCAAACAATCGTTCGCTTGCATCTCCATTACTTTAATAATGGGTTGCCAGTATTTCTTCAACATATTCTCCTCCTTCTTTAAGAAAATATTTTTAATTTAACTCTTTTCGGAGTTATTTTCTTTGTATCAGTCCCACGACTCCGGTCTTGCAACAAGATTGTCGCCGGAATCCTGTTCTCCGCCCGTTTGCGAGTCTTTCAACGAGTCGATTTCTATCGTTCTCGCATTCTGTATAACGGTCGTTACCGCCTCGCTTCCGCCGTAAATTTTAAAGCTTACAAGGTCGCTCGTTTCGTTGAACAGGAAATAATAATTATCGCCGTGCTTTTGCGAGCTCCAGCATTTCTCGTTGAATTCGGTCAGCTCGAAGCTCTCGCTTAACTTGCTTACGGTTAAACGGTTATGGAAACCGCCGTACGATAACCCCTCGCAAGAGGACGATTTGTTCCAGTGCATTCCGAAGCAGTTGTTATACGTCGCCAAAGCGTTCTGATAAAACGGCTCTGATTTATAATTTACTTCCGTCGGGTAGCCTTGCAATATTACGATAACGTTTTTCATTTTATATGCGTCGTTTTTGTTTTTCGAAATTTCGCACTTCGATATGCCGAAAGTAAGAGTTACGCCCGAATATCCGCCCGTTTCCCGCGCGATTTTGCCCGCAACCATAACGTCCTTTATCGTTGCAGCCGCAACCTGAGCCGCCAAAAAGCCCGAGTATCCGCCGCCGTGGTCAACGGTTACGTTGGTAAACGCCACGTTCTTTACGACCGCCCCGTTGCCCAACGACCCGAAAAAGCCGGAACTGAACGCCTTGCCGTCGCCTACGGTTACTCCGTTTATTACGTATCCGTTGCCGTCAAACGTGCCTATAAATCCCGTTTCGCCCGAGTTTTCTTCGCCAACGTCCTTCGCGCCCGTTGCTCCTAACGACGCTATCTGATTAAACCGTCCGGAATACTCTATATCCGCGCCGAGCATATAATAGCCTTTCCACACTCTCGGGTTTGCGCTGTCGCGCGCGATTTCGTCGATACTGTCCAAATCGGCTTTATTCATAATCATTTTGTCGCATAACGCAACGTTATAAACTACCGAAATAAGTTCGGTTTCCACCGTAAGCAGATTGTTGCCGTAACTGCACTCCTCGACCTTGCTTCTGTCAAGAACGATTTTTTTGCCGCTATAATCGACGGACTTCAAAACGTCGTCCTGACCTATTTTTACCGACTTAATCTCTCCCGCGGTAAATAATACTCCTTTTGAAATAACTGGATCGCCCTTTATTTCTTTCATTTCGAAAACCATGCTGCTGTTTTCCGATTTGTTGCCTGAAAGCTCGGTGGACTGAACGATAACCTTTAATTTTGCTTCGTATTTTTCTCCGTTGCTATGCGTATACTCCGCAACCACGTTGCTTTGCCCCGCGCTGATTGCCGTTATTTTTCCGTCCGATAACGACACGACCGCGTTATTGTTGTTGCTCCAGCTTATTCCTTCGGTAACCTCTTCGCCGTTTACGTATAACGCAAGGTTAAGATCTATCTCGCTAGCGCGGTATATGCCGTCCGCGTTTTTAATCGCCGACTTGATTTTCAAAACGTTTTCGCCGTCGATATACTCGATTCCGTTACACGCAAAAGCCATCGTTATGCTTTTTTTTACCGTTACGTTTATCGCTTTTGCGGCTTCCATATCGTTATAGCTTGCGGTTATAAACAATTTTGCCGTGCCGACCGCTTTCGCGCTTACTTTAACTTTGCCCGACTCTACGACTGCGGAGATTATTTCTTCGTTATCTGTCTCGACAGAAAGCTCCGCGTTTACGGCAGCGTTTGACAAGGTTGTCGTTACGGGAACGGTAAAGCTTTCGCCCTGCAACAGTTCTAAATGCTCGAAACCGCCCGCCGAAAGGTTAATCGTTTCGCCCGTCGGCGCAGGTGTGGGCGTAGGCGGCGGATTCGGCGTCGGCGCAGGCGTCGGCGCAGGATTACCGCCACAACTGCCGTTACACCCGATAATCGCCGATACGCTTAACGCCGATATAACTAACAGTATGAATATTAAAACTTTCTTCATAATTTTCTCCTTTATCAATATATCTGGTCTCTCCATGCGGACACGCCCGGATAATTCTTTTCCCACGGATTATGCCCTTCAACAACGTAATTGCCTAATCTATTCATATCGGCAAGCAGCGTCTTCTTCATATCGTTCAGCTGTGAGCCCGAATAGCTCGAAGAATAAAGCTTTATAATCAAATATCTTATAAATATGCTTTCGCTTGTTATTTCATCGTAATATCTTTGATATTTTTCGCTGCCCTTCACCGTTTCGATTTCCGCGTAAGCCTCGTTGATTTTATTTAACCACTTGTTAAGAATCTGTTCCGTCCATATATTTTTCTTGTCCGCGTTTACCGTACCCTGCACCTTTTTGCTCATAACGTTAGTTTCCTGAAGGGTTATCATATACGTCATTATTTCGTTGTATAATAACCTCATCTTCGCCTGAGCAGGTCCGAACGCGCAATAAAAATAGTTGTCGATTAAGTCGTTTACGTTAAGTCCTGTGTTCCAGGAAGTCTTTGCCGCTACGTAACCCGTCAGTTTGAAAAACGCGCTTTCTACCGAGTTGTTTGCGTATTCGTATAAAAACAAACCGCTAGTCTTGTTTTTATTTAAATATCTTGCGTTTTCCACAAAACCGTTCAATCCGACGTATGGGCTTGCGTAATCGTTAAAGTAGCAGCCGTAAAACCAAACGTCGATTCTCTTTGCGAGCGATTTCCATGCTAGATAATTTTCCTTTTGATCTCCGCCAACATCATCTATCGAATCTACAAAGTTTTGCATTTTGAGCGGTGCGAAAAACGGAATTACGTTGTCGTTGCATATCACGCTGTCGTCAATGGGAACGTAGTTTCCGTTTGCGTCGCGCTTATAACTTCCGTCGGAATTCACCTGCACGGGCGGTTTTACTGCCCACGAGTAAGCAAAAAATTGTATCGTATACGTTCTATCCTGCGGTAAGTTATCGGTGTTCGTTTTTATCCACGCGTTTACCTTGCGCTCCATATCGTTCATAAACTTAATAATCATCGCAGAATAGCAGCCGTTGTATTTATTCAATTCCGCCATGCACGCGTTGCACGAACATTTGCTGCCGAAATCTTCTATGGAAATGTTTATGTTAGTCCCGAGATACTGTTTTTTACAGGCTATTTTTATGCGTTCGAGAAGTTCGTTCTGCATTTTTTCGTAGGCGTCTTTATCGCCGTGCGCGGTATAACACAACTCCCCTAAATCCGCCGAATACCATTTGGGATTCGCGCTTGAATACACGCTCGGATTAAGCCAGTCTACCGAGTTGTGGAAATGCCCGTAACCGTTTAATTCCGACGGGTGAATAAACACCTCGTCCGTTAAGTCGTTGCGATAACGCTTAACGGTGGAAACGTTATACGTCCCGCTTTGCCAGCCGCTCGTTCCGGTAATTCTCAACTTATAGTCGGGGATATCCACCACGTCGTAATCGTACAGTTTAACCTGCGTTTTCTTGTCGTATTCTATGGTAATCGCGGAATAAAATTCGTACCCGATGGCTACATTTAAGAATTTATATACGGCAAATATATCGCCGTTACCGCTGTTGCCGCCGAGGAAAACGCATTGATTTATCGTCTTTATTTTATAACCGTCCGTCCCTAACTCGTCGAACCCGTATTTTATGCCCGCTTTTTCAGATTGCTCGGTTTTGCCGATAATAAGATACTTGCTGTCGTCGGTAATTTCTACGCCCGCGTCACGCTTAATCGGGAAGGTTACGCCTGCCGATAAATTCATAAAATAGTTCATTTCCTGAACGGCGAACAACGTTTCCTCCGTCGCGCTCGCGCTGACGAGAATCGTGTAGTCGGTTTCGCCGTCCTTTGCAATGAATTTTTCCGTTTCGTTCGCCTTAATGTTTTCGGATTCTCCGCCTATCGGCTTTACGCCGTTTATGTTCGGTTCTCCTCCGCCGCCGTTTTCTTTGTTCCCGCCGCAGTTACAACCTAAGCTCATTACTGCGGACGTCGTTAATACGATACAAATTATTATTGTTATAATTTTTTTCATACGCCCTTATTCCTCCACCGTAACGGTATATTGACAATACGCCATATTTCCGCTTTCGTCCTGTGCGATATAACATACTCTGTACGTTCCCGCTTTCTTTGCCTCGAAACTTGTGCTGCTTATTCCGAGATAGTTAAACGTTCCGTCCGCGTCTATTACGTGAACGTAAACGGTTACCGCTTTCCCGTTTTCATCTTTTGCCGCGGCTTTTGCTATGTTCACGGTTTTTCCGACCTTTGCCGTCTGCTCGTAATTGCCGCTCAATTCAATCGTCGGTTCGACAAACGATTTCGCCGTCACGATAATGCTTTGCGTCAGCTTGTTTTCGGAAGTATCCTCTACCGTGTAAGTTATTTTGTATTTCCCGGACTTGTCGAGCCTTATATTGTAATCTCTCGTCGGGTCTACGTTCTTTAACGTTATTCCGTCTTCCGAAACCATTACTTCATTATCGGAGTTGGTTACCGTCATTAAAAATTTAACCATATGGTCAAGCACGTCGCCACCGTAAGCTTTGGATATCGTAAAAATCGAGCCTACGTCGAACGTTCCGCTGTTGTCCGCGCTTAAATAGAAGCTCGGCTTTTGCTCGTCCTCCGTCATGGTCGCGTCGAAATTTTGTCCGTTCAGTCGCAAAATTCTTAAAACAGCCTCGCCATTCACGTCGGTAAACGCGATTTTAAGATAGATAAAGCCCGAATCGAAGCCTTTATATTCCCGTCCGTCGTCGTATTTGGTAATCTTGGCTTTTGCCTCGTTGTTGACAGAAAAATATCCGTTAGAAAAAACCGCTGAAATATTCTTGTCCGCGCCCGCCGTGAAACTTTGCGTTAAATAAAATCTCTTTCCGTCAATCGTCACGTAAGCATTTCCGTTTTCGTTAGATACGATTACTGAAACACTCTGTGCCGAATTGTTTTTATCCGTCAAAGTAAGCGTAAGCGTTTTAAACCCGAAGCAGTTATCTAAAATCTTTAAGTCCGAACTAAATCCTTCGGCTAAAAGCGGATTGACGAAAATCGCTCCTCCCGTTCCCGCAGTATTTTTGCTAATCAAAACGGCTTCTGCGTCCGTTGCGGAAACTTTAACTTCTGCCCCGCCGAATTTATCGAAATAATTCGGTAAGCTGATTTTGCCCGCCGTGGTGAACTTAAATATCTTTTTAGAAACGGTTTTTTCCGCACCGTTAAGACGGTATACGAACGAAATCGTTCCCTCTGCCGCTTCCGCTATCGGAGTAAATTCGCCGCTTGCGGGGATAGATATTTCCTGTCCTCCGTCGATTTTATAAGCCGCGGCGGCAACCGATTCTGTTATCTTTCCGTTTTCCGCATACAAATATCCCATATACGGTGCGAGCGTATATTTCTTTCCCGACAGATAATATTCTTCGGTTTGCGGAGTGGTGTTGAATATATAATTCTTGCTGTAATCTACGTTTAACAGGAAGCTTTTGCCGAACGTCTGCCCCGCCATATCCGTTACCGAATAAACGATGGAGTGTTCGCCCTTTTGCGTAGGCATAAACCCGTCGGTAACTTCCGTTCGTTTTCCGTCCGGCTGAACAACCTCTATTTTAGTCGTCAATAATCCGCTGCCGCCGCTTGCACCGAAATCCCTGCAAATCGAAATCTCTTCTCCGACGTTTCCGTTTTCCGCAACCTCGCAATTTTCAAGATTTAAAATAAGCGGCTCGGTTTTGTTCGTGCAGCATACGTTTATTCTTTTAACGGTGGCGTTACATAACGAATCCATCGCCGTATACTCTATCGTGTATATGCCCGTTTTTTCTGTTTTAAATCTCCCGTCGACTATTTCGACGTTATGTCTCGAAGCTTCGTCGGAATAATTATAATAAACTTTCGTTATAATCCCGTCCGAATTCGTCGTTCTATCGCTTTTAGCGTCAAATACAACGTAAGAATATCCCTTTACCGCGTGAGGAAGATTGTTTTCTTCATAACCCATTAGGTCAATGTTCATTTCCGGTCCTTCGTTATCGTCGTATACCGTTTTGGACAAATCTATTCCGAACACGTCGGTAATAACCAAATCCGCGCTGACTTCAGAAACAAGTTCCGCGCTGACCGAAATGTACACTTTATTGTTTGTAAAACCGTGCCAAAGCGTTTCGAAATCAAGCGGATCGTCAAGGTCGATTATCTTTTTCCCCTGCATATAAACTTCGTTCGTATCAAGTTTAAGCCTTAGATCGTAAAGTCTGTACGCGTCCGTAGTATGTCTGCCTATAAATGAAAAATCCGCAGGTTGACCTCCGAGTCCGCCGACCGAAAGATAATCTATCCATCTGTTTTCCGAAGGATACCACCAACGAACCCGCCCCGTTTTATCCTGCTCGGCAGAGCCTGCCTGCATGCTTGTATACGTAACGCCGGTAGTGCCGTAGTTGCTGTAAAAATCCACGTAATTATCCGGATTTTCGGTATCAGTGAATCTGACTATCAGGCGCTTAAAATCCGCCACTCCTTCCTTTTTAGGAACGACGTACATGCTGATGGGAGATTTATCGCCGACCTTATTAAGATCTACGGGCTGATTAAAACTAATCCATCCGCCGGAATATATCGACGCTTTAAGCCCCGCACCCAAATCGGGAAAAGCAAGCTTCTCGCTGTCGCTTTCGTAGACGGCGTTAGAATCGTAATCGGATATCGAAATTAAGTTCTGATATACCTTAAACGTTTTTTCGCTTACGTCGATAACTTTACCGTTCGATTCAACGGTGTAAACCACGTAATATTGACCCGCAACATTCAACGCATACTTGTCCTTTGCGAAAGTTTTTCCGTCGGGATAGCGCAACGCAGAGCTTGCCTCTATTTGCTTTCCGTCCACCTCGACCGTCATTTTCGGCACGATGAAACTGCTGCCGTAAGCATACGAGGGATTAAGTTCCTCCGCGTGAATAATTTTTATCGTCTGCTTGTTTCCGACAAATAAGACAACGGAAATCAGCAACGAAGCAAATAAAATCGCTATCAGACACAGTTTGTGTTTCTTTACCATTTGTCATTTCCTCCATTTTTTTATTAACCTTTAATTCCGCCCATCGTCAGATTGCCCATCAGTCTGCCGTTAAACACGGCAAAAACTATAAGCATCGGAATAAACACGAGCATCGCACCGGTTACTTTCATCGTAACGGGAGATTTCGCCGCATCCAACGACGAAGCGAAAAGAAAGACTCCGTTTGCGATTGTGGGATGAGTCGGCAGATAAATTGCGGGAGCCGAATAATCGTTCCACCTTTGTATAAACAAAATAAGCATTACCGTTGCGAAAGTATTTCTGACGAGAGGAAAAATAATCCTTACCATTATCGTAAAATTAGACGCGCCGTCTATTTCCGCAGCCTCGGCATAATCGTTGGGAAAACTGTTAAACACCGCTTCGAACACAAGGAAGTACATTCCGCAAAACGTAGCCGCCATTGCCCATAAGCCCCAGATTTTATCGTAAAAGCCGAACGTTCTCGCCATATTTATAGCGGCAGGCTCTGCGCCGACTACGGGTATAACCATCGTGATTACAACCACAGTAGAAACAACCTTCGATAAAAAATATTTGAATTTACTGCAACAATATGCGGTAATACACGGGATAAGAGTCCCTAAAAACGCCGTTCCGAAGCAGTATAATGCGGAGTTCCAGTACATCTCCAGCATCGAAACTCTCCTGCCGGTTTTTACTTTAATCGTAAACTCGCTGAACGCGTTTACGTAGTTGTTTATCGACGCCTTGGCAGGCCATTTATAAGTGTTTAACCTGAATTCCCTTGAATCTTTAAGAGAAGTGATTATCGCCCACACGAAAAGTGACACGAGAATCAGAGTATATAAAATCAGACAAATCAGCAAAATGATCTGTAAAACGTTGAGTTTTTTTCTTCCTCGTTTTGTTACGCTAACCGTATTTTCCATAAAAACCTCCACTATTCCGCGCTCGGACCGAATTTGTTAAGCAACCACCTTACGAGAAGCGTAAGTGGTACCGCTACGATCGTCAGAACGACGCCGTAAGCCGACAGCAGCGGATATGAGCCGTCCGTAGCGTAGGCAACGGCAAGATATGTGTTCGCGTATAAGTAATAGCCTACTGTATAAAGTTGTTCCGGGCACGACTCCGCGCCGAACAACGCAAATAACTGCGCCTGATTCGTAAATATTGCGGCAACGCCCACGACGAGGAAAGTTGCCAGCGTGGGAAAAATAAGCGGAACGACTATCGACCAGAATTCCCTGACCGGAGTTACGCCGTCAAGGCTTGCCGATTCTATAACGGAATCGTCTATGCTGCTCATCGCGCTCGAATACATCAGAACGTTGACGCCGAAAGAAAGGAACAGGTTATAAAATATCAGCGTAGGCATCATCGTTTTGCCGTTAACGAACAATCCGAGAATTTCTTTATGAAAATAATCTTTAAATATATCAGGCATTGCCCTGTCTACCAGATACCTAAATATGATGGATAATACGATAGGCGAAATGATAGATGGCAAATACAACACGAGTCTGAAAAACTTGTATCCGGTCAGTTTTTTATAAACATAATAAGAAAACAACAGCGCCAACAACGTTCCGAATATCCCGATGACGTAGAACAGTATGGAATTCTTCAGATACGTAAGCATATTAGAGTCTCTCGTTATTCTGTCGATTACGATCTTTAAGTTCGAAAAGCCCGCAAATTCGTAAACGCCCAAATCGTTATTGTAGTCTTTAAACGCAAGAATTATCGAGTTAAAGTTTACGCCGATATAAAAAACTATAAACTGAAATATCGGCCAAGCCATCATAACGGAATAAAAAACGGCGTTCTTGATTTTTCTCTTTGACAATCCGTCAGAATAATTTTTTGCCATACTGTTCACCATCGGTTAAAATACTATAAAGATATTAATTAAAATATTTAGAATAATCAGACCAACTCTCTTGTCTGTACTCTTTCATTCCTTCAAAAACCTGTTTTGCGTTAAACTCGTTGTCTGCAAGCCCCTTAAACATCTTTTCGCAAACGGTACTCGTATATCTGCGATGCGCGTCGAAGCCGGCGATATTATCCATATATAAAGGATTTTTCGTCATAGCGACAACGACTTTCGTATCGTCTGCCATCATAAGGTCCGCAACGGTTTTTCCGTAGTTGGACAGTTTGTTATAGTTTTCTTCCGACAGCTTGTAATCCATAGAGAAAAACAACGATGTCGTTACCGTGGATTCCTGCAAGCTTTCGTCTGTATAGCAAAATTGAATAAACTCTCTCGCCAGGTCTTTCTTGAAATCATCCATATGGTTGTTACCGAGAACCACTCCGTAGTTATCGTCGATTACGGTATGCCCCGTTCCGACTAACTCCTCCGTGGGCTTAGGGAACGGCATATAAGCGAGCCGTCTTTCCGCCCTGCTTGCGCCTTCGTAGGTGCCGGACATATAATCGAAAGTCCCGTATTCCGCGATTTCGTTTTCCCAGTACGTTCCTTCCACCAACATCGCTATCGTTTTCGACGTGGACTCGTAGGGCGTTATCAAAAAGTCTTCTTCCGCTTCTATGTTGGAATACGTCCCGTGTTGCTTATTATAATCGTAATAATAATTGCCCTTCGCGTTCTTTTTTAACATACGCTCCATAAATGACGTTGCGTAATATATCCCCGATTGCGACCACAATTCGTAACCGTTTCTGTTCGTTATAGTCGTTTTCGGCTTAAAGGTAAGTTTCCCGTCCGTTCCTACGCTTTCGATAAGGTCGGTAGCCTCTCCGTCGAACGTGTACAACATTCTCGTGGCGTCGTATCCGCCGGCATCCGCGTGCAAAGACTGCATAAAACATTCGAGATAATAATCGCGATACGTTCCCGTCCAGGTCAAAGGCTGCAAGCCTTTGTCGAGCATTTTGTCGCACAGCGTAAAAAATTCGTCGTACGTTCTCGGCAAGCCGTCGTCGTTAGTGCCCTTAATTCCGTCCTGTCCTGCGGCTTTGTCGTTGTTTTTGCCGTTCGTAAAACCGCCGCCTTCCTTAAAATACAGCTTTTCGTCCTCAAAAACCTGTTGATCGTATGAAAATCCGTAAGTATATATAAAGTTAGGCAAAGCGTAAATTTTACCGTCGCGCCCGTAATAATTATCAGCCCCCTCGAACATTTTGTCTTTAACGCTTCTCGTTTCGCCGAATTTCGTTAATTTTTCTTCGGTAACGCCCGTTATGTCAAGCACGTGTCCGTCCCTTATCCAGTCCTGCAACGCCGCCGCGCCGTAGTTAAAAAACACGTCGTATTCTTTCGCGGTAAAGGAATCCTCCGAAAGATAACCCTTTCTTGGCGTAAGTCTTATTTCAACGCCCGTTTTTCCCTCTTCGTAAGATTTGTCCTTAACATACTCTTCAAATCTCTTAGCAAGATTTTCAACGTATTTCGTTCCCGTACCGACGTCAACGACTTCCACGTATAATTGCGTTTTCGTTGCGTCCTTCTTTTTGTCGTCGTTCTTACCGCCGCAGCCGAAAGCGCATGTCGCCAGCATTACGCCGGCGAAAACCGTTGTTAAAACTTTTTTGATCTTTTTCATTTTTCTGCCTTCCTATATATTTTCATTTATTACACAAGTAATAAATTGAATCCTTTTTTACGTTAAACGTTAATTCCCGATCATCGCTGAAAGCGATTTCCTTAAATTCAACGTCTTCGTACGTAGACTCGTACACCGCGTAACGTTCCGCGCGGTTTTCTATTTTTAGCGACACCTCGCCCTGAAAGTCCCTTACTGCCAGCATTACGCCTTGTTTATCGCCGTCCGCGGCGGCAAGAACGTAAACCTCTTTATCGCTTTCGCTCGTTTTATACTGCGTTTTTAACCTGTATAAATCCCCGAACGCCTTTAACGCGTAATACCCGTGGAGTTTTTCCGCGCTGTAATAATCTCTCGCTCTCGTAAAAACGCCGTTCATAGGGGCAAGCCTTAAATCGTAATAAAACAGCATATCCAACGGACTGTTCTGCGCCTCGATAAGAGTTGCCGCAACCTCCGCGCCGTAATAAGGAATTATCGCGGGACAAACGGAAAGCGAATCGAACGTGTTGTATTCCGTTAAAAAACTTTCTATATGATTAAAGCCGTAATCGTCAAAGTATTTACGCACAAACTCCGCAGCAAGTTTTACTTCCTCAGGTCGCTCGGCGTAACAGTGCCACGAGAAAAAGTCCAGCGGTGCTTTGGTTTCCTCCGCCGTAATATATTGCATAAACCCGTTAAGAGTCGGCACGATCGTCTTAAACCACGGGTTAGTTACGTTTTCTCTCGTCTCCGTATAAAACCCGACCGCGCTGTATCCGCCGATTTTCAGCTCCGGAAAACATTTTTTTAAGTGATTTGCAACCACCCTGTAAAACTCGTAAAACTCTTCTCTTGAGCCTTGCCACATTCCCGCACTCTCAGGTTCGTTCCATATCTCCCAGTATTTGATTTCCCAGTATTGCCCGTTATTCCAGCCATAATTATAATGTCTTATTATGTGTTCGCAAATCTTAGCAAATTTTAAATAATCCTTCGGCGGAAAAATAAACATCTTTTTCTTAAAATGCTCTATCGACGAGCCGAGCCTGTAAAAAATCTCCGCACCTGCCTCTTTTATCGCTCTTAAATATTCGTCTGTGGGTTCAAAATTATACGCCGCAGGATCGTCGACGTCCGCGTCGAAATTCTGAAAGATATTGTGAACGTCCACGAACTGCATCATGCTGTACGCACCCTCGATATCGTGCAATCTGCAACATGGTATGCCTATATCCTTAAACTCTTCGGTTGCGTCAAACGACAGGTATTTACCCCCTTGTTTCGGTCCCGCCCCGCAAGCATGCATAGGCTTCATATCTCCTACGGGAATACCGTAGTCTACAAAAATCTTTTTAATCATCTTCCTCACTTTACAGTGTTTTAACAACACCGTTCCGATTATTTTTATATAAGTATAACACACATCGGCAACGATGTCTTGTTATTTTTTTAAGTGATATGGTGTTTTTTTAAAGAATACGCTCTTTTATATTGTTGACATTTGTTGTTTTTTTAATTATAATAAAGTTATGGTTATACAAAGATTAAAATCTACGAATTTTTTGGACTCTCAGAAAAACATAGACTTCCACATTTGCTCATCCGCAACGGAGATCCATGCCCATAAGGATTATTATGAGTTTTTTTATATTACAAAAGGACCGGTAAAATATAAAATCAACAATAAAGTTTACGTGCTTAATAAAAACGATTTTTCTTTCGTACGACCTTCCGACTCGCATGGCTTTATTTTCGGAAAGAATACCGTTGCGCAACACGTCAATATCGCGGTAAAAGTCGACTATTTCACTCTACTTTGTAACAGTCTCAATTCCTCTTTGTTCAAGAATTTAAGCAGTCCATTGTTTCCGCCGATTATTCACCTGTCCGAACAAGAATATGACCAACTCGATTTTTGGAAAAGAACTATAAATATGGTTATCAATCAGAATATAGACGAAGCATGCTCTTATACTGCAACGCTATTAACCATACTTTTGTCCTTTACGATTAAAAATATGACTCTTAACGTGGACGGAATGCCCGAATGGTTCATCAAGCTTTTAGATAAAATAAACAACTCGATTTTTTCTCCTATAAGCATTACGGATATTTATGATAAAACCTGTTATTCCCCGCCTATCATTATTAAAACTTTTAAAAAATATTTTAACCAAACACCCGTACAGTATATTACGTTTTTAAAAATCAACTACGCAAAAAATATGCTTAAAAATACCGACTACACGATTCTTTACATTTCAAACAAAATTTGTTTCAGTTCTTTAAGTCATTTTAATCATATTTTTAAAAAAATAGTCGGGCAAACACCAACCGAATATCGACAACTTAATCAATAGCATTATTTTTTCATTTTATAATATAAAACAGATCCCGCCCTATCACAACTGAAAAAATTCTATAATAAAAGCGTCGTTCCCTTATATACTTCTATTTATATTGAGATTCAACAATTTCCGCTTTTATTGTTTCTTTTTCTGCTTTTAAATAAATATACGGGGTAAGTTCTCCTGCACCCGTCACGGTGACACCTGCCACCTGTCAAGATAAAGGTGGACTATCCCCTTGTAAGGTCAGATATATTTTTTTGTTTTATCAGGCGGGGGCGATTAAAAAAATCGCCCCCGCTATACTTTTTCCTTATTCTCCACTTTACTTTTCTTTCCGGTTTTTCCGTATATGAAGTATCGCTATCGTTCCGCTCGTTATCCCTATCCCGAGTAACAGTAAAATCATAATTCATCTCTCCGTTAAAATATACAGTAAACTGCTTTTGTCGCCGTTGGGGCGGTATCGCTGTTCGGCTTTAAGAAGCCTTTCTCTTTTAAGATCTTTTACCGCACGGCGTATGTGTCATTATTAAAAAAATTATCTAATTAAGTTCTTCCTCAAAGTAAAATTTACTAGAACAGTTCATTCTAATAGCGTGAAAAAAATAACTTTCTCTATTATATTTCCTATTTTCTATTTGTTCCTATAAAAAATCTTGTCTTAAACGGTTGGCATTTGTTAGAGTTTTGTGGTAAAATTCTGCTTGTCGATTTTTAGTTTTGGGGAATAGATAAAGATGTTTGCGCTGATTGTTAGCTGTATCACGGGCGTAGCGGTATTCTTGGCGGTACTGATTAAACCTTATTTTAACGTAGGTAAATTTAAAATAGGTACTTATTGGCTTATTTCGCTTTTAGGTGCAGTGGTACTGCTTATTTCGGGTAGCGTACCCCTTAATTACCTTTGGCAAAATCTTATCGCAAAGACGTCCGTCAATCCTTTAAAAATACTCGTACTCTTCTTCGGAATGACGGCAATCTCTGTATTTTTAGACGAGGCAGGGTTCTTCCGCTACCTTGCAAACGCCGTACTTAAAAGGACAGGGGACAGCCAAATTAAGCTGTTCGTTACGCTATATATCGTGGTCTCCGTGCTTACCGTCTTTACCTCTAACGACATAGTCGTACTCACCTTTACTCCCTTCATCTGTCTGTTTTGCAAAAAGGCTAACATCAACCCCGTCCCCTACCTTTTTGCCGAGTTCGTCGGAGCTAATACTTGGAGTATGCTTTTAATTATCGGCAACCCCACCAATATCTATCTCGCCTCCTATGCGGGGATAGACTTTGCTTCCTACCTTTTAAAAATGGCTCTGCCCACCTGTTTTGCAGGAATTACCTCATTTATAATTTTGTTGCTAATTTTTAAAAAGAGCCTTAAAAAACCAATGACGGCGGTGGCAACTTCCGAAGAGTGCATAGAGGATAAGCCTTCGCTGATTGTCGGCTTAATATGCCTTGTTGTCTGTACGGTTTTGCTTGTAATAAGCTCCTATATATCCTTAGAAATGTACTTGATTGCAGGGGGGACGGCAATAGCGCTGTTTATCGCCGTATTGATTTTAAAGCTCTGCCGTAAAAAACAACTCAAACCGCTTGGCGCAACCTTAAAAAGATTGCCTTACGAACTCATTCCCTTCTTGGTTTCGATGTTTGTTATTGTGTTGAGCCTTGATTATTGCTTAGTTACCGAGAAGATTGGTAAGCTACTATTTGCTTGGCAACCCATTTTTACGGTCGGAATTTCGTCTTTCTTTATATCAAACATAATAAACAACATTCCTATGAGTGTTTTGTACGGGGCAGTCATTGGTGCTGGCGGAGAGAGTACCGCCTATTTACAGGGCATCTATTCTGCAATAATCGGATCTAACATAGGCGCATACTTTACGCCCGTGGGCGCATTGGCAGGCATTATGTGGGTATCTATTTTAAAGCGGTTCGAAGTCGATTTCTCCTTTAAAAGATACATTGCCTACGGTGCGTCGGTCGGCTTTCCTACCCTGCTTTCTGCATTGTTGGGGCTGTTGATTGTTATTTGATTTTAAAAGCATTTGCCGGTTATTTCAAGGTTGCAAAAAGAGCACCCTGAACTTTATAGCGAACTGCAAAAGTCTAAGGAAAAACCAAAGCCGTTTAATAGTCGATTTAACAGCAATTATAAGTAAGATACAAAACAACTATTAGTTATATTTCTTATTTTCACAGTTGGTAAGGAATATAGAGCCTTCCGTAAATCGAGAGTAATTGGTAGGCAGCGACCTAATAAAAATACCGTAGTAAAGTAGTAATGGTGAGAAAACGAAATCGTAAGTCGGAAGTTAAAAAGAATAACCCACTGTAACGGGTGGCGAAAAGAAAAGGAGATTTAGAGGTATGAGAAAGCATACGTAATTATTAAAAATCAACGAGTAAAGGACACGAGGAAAATGATACGAAAAATAACACACCAAAAGATTTGGAGATTCCAGAAGAAAACCTTAAATCTTTAGCACGAACACTATTCCCTATCATAAGAGATTTTTTGCTTTCAGAAGAAGGCAAAAAGGCTTATGAAAAATGGGAAAACGAACAACTTAATAATTCAAATTTAAATAAAGATTTAACCAACATATAATAATTTGGTTTCTGGCTATAGATACATATAGGCTTAGTCATCAATGAGCACACATTGAGTTTAAAGCAAAAAGAGTAGATAAATCGTTTGATTTTATCTACTCTTTTTTATTTTCTATAAATATAAAAATAATCCGAACGTCTTTCTTATCGGAAAGAAGTTCGAATTATTTCGTGTTGTGTATGTATAACAAAATTTCGTTTTTAAGGCACTTTTCGGGAGTGTGTCGGACAATAAGTACTTTTATTTACCTAAAGGTTATATTCTATCACTATAAGGAAGTTCTTTTATAAAGTTTTCCATCCATTGCCAATCTGGAATATAGCCTTCATCTGAGAAAATATTTCTGCTGTCAATCTCTATTTTCCCCCTATTATGTTTGACTGGCAATCTAAGAATAAAATCTTTTCTAAAATGGGCATTTAATTCTCGACCAAATGGCTGAAATTTAATTAAACACTCGGTTTTAATGATGCTCACTATAAACATTTTTGCGGCAATTGACAAAGGTACTTTTTCTAACAACACCGCCACATTTTGAGCAGTATAAAAAGGTTTTGTTTGAAGAAAACAAGCCCCTATACTACCACCAAGCGGCAATGTTATTGCACCAGCGGGAAATACCTTTTCTCCAGCTATTTCATCTATTATATCGGTTACGCCATTATTATTTGCACTTCTACCAACATAGTTAAATACGGGATTTTCATGCGTTGTAGAAATAGCATCAATTCCATTTCCCATCGTTGCATTAAAAACTTTATGCAAATAAAAATTTTTCCAAGAAGAAGTATCTAATTCCACAACATGTTTATTGCTTATTTGAGTTGTAATGCTTTTATAATGTAACGACTTAATATATTGCTCCATGAAAGCAAAATCAGGAATATATCCATGCTTTGAGTATTTTCTATCTTGGTCTATAACATAGCATCCATCACTGTGCATGACGGCAGGCAATTTAATTGTAATTTTTTTCGTGTTTCCTACTCTACATTGTCTGCCATAATTCCAACGATAGTTTTCATTTTTGTTTATTACTGTTGCAATGAATAAACCAATTGCTGGCGTCATATCAAATTTTGCCGTCAAAACATTAACATCACTTGTAGCACAAAATGGCATAGGCTCATAAAAAGTTGTGCATCCCACTTTTCCAGTAATAATCTTATTCCCTTCAAAATCTGCTAACAAATCTATCTTTTTAGCAACCCCATTATTTTCAGCTGAAGCAGAGCAATAGGGGGTATCCCCTTCGGAATATTCATCACTATAATAGTATTTTCCCGCCTCGACATTAAATAGCTTTTCAATTTGAAAATCTATCCATTTTTCTGTATTAAGATTCATATACGGTACCCTCTTTAACTAAAAATGAAAGATAATCGTTTATCGTTTGCTGAAAATCCTGTTGCGTAAGCGTGGAATAGTCCGTTTCCATATAGGCTTCGGCAAGCCATTCGTCTTTCCACGTTACTTTGTGCATAACAGATAGCCCGGGAACTTCTTTCCTGTTCTTGTATAACTCAAGCCACGTTTCCTTTACTTTTGCCCATAGACTATTACCATTAACATCTGTTTTTTCAACTCGACCAAGCCCCTTCCTTTTTATAAATTTGTCATCTTTATAATATCCAAAAAATGTTGCTTTGTTCGCACGTTCATGTTTTTGCGTTAAATCAAAAATCATACAACATGCTACTGCAGACGCTCCCGGATAAAACATTTCGTTAGGCAATGAAAAAACTGCTTCAAGGGTATAACTATCAAGCATCTTTTTCTTAAACTCTTTTGTCTCACTACTATTTCCTATTGCGGCTTGCATAGGCAATAAAACTGCTATTTTGGCAGTTTTAGAAACATGTTTAGCAATGTACTCAACAAAGTGCAATCCTTTAGATGGATCCTCCTTTTGTTTGTCGCTCCAACATTTAGTATAATCAGGATTGCAGCACTTTTTAGTTGCATTGTATGGCGGATTCATCAAAACAATATTGATATCTTTTTCTTCAATCCATTTGCCACGTTCAAACATTGAGGCTTGTATTACATTAGAATTACCATCGCCGTGAATTAACATATTTGTTGAAGAAAGTCCAAATGCACCGTCTTCATACTCTATACCAAATATTTGATTTTTCTTAACTGCATTACGTTCTTCCTCTGTATCGCAGTCATCCATAGCATCAGTCATAGCCCTAACCAGAAATGCACCGCTTCCACAACATGGATCTAATACTCTTGAGTTTTTATTAACACCAACCGCTTTACTCATAAAATCACAAATATGATCGGGAGTAAATGCCTGATTCTTATCCGACTTTCCCACATACTTGTTAAACGTAGTAAAAAACAGATTTAACAAATCTTGTCCAGCAGTGCTATTATCGTTAATATATGGGACTACATTGTCATCTATATATGTCAATATATCTTTTAATTCTTCATATGTAAGGCTTTCTACATCTTGGTCATCAAGAACTTTGTTATTTAAAATTGTTAACTTTCCTGCTTTGTTTAAATCTATACTTCCACTCTTTGTAAGTAACCCCTCAAGAATATTCT
This sequence comes from uncultured Eubacteriales bacterium, assembly GCA_958421945.1. Classification (GTDB taxonomy): domain Bacteria; phylum Bacillota; class Clostridia; order Christensenellales; family Borkfalkiaceae; genus UBA1259. Next base: position 177,964 of record CATZMZ010000003.1, read on the forward strand.
TTATATCCCTTAAAATAATTTTTTCAGGCAATAAAGTTTTTCCGGTTTTGGGATCCAAAGTTTCTTTGATATTTGCATAATTTAAACCATTTTTTAATGCTAGTAGACATGTTCCCACAAATTGACTGCGCAGTTTTTCATTTATCCCGTCGGAATGGAGTTTCTCATTTAGAGATTTTATCGAATCAACAACCTTAATTTTGTCATTGACTTTTCCAAAACAAAGGTCCTCATATTCTTTGAACGAACGCAATACTCTTTCAGCAGTAACCTTGTGGGCGTCATCAATTATAACGGATTGACCGAACCAGACCCAAATATCGTTACCTTCGGTTTCGGCAAGAATAGCTACTATTTTTTTGTTTGAGTATGCCTTTTCATAACGAACATAATCTTGTAATTGAGATTGAATTTTCGCTTTATCCCATCTGCTAAATTTACTTTTGCATTCAACCAATATTGCTAGGCGTTCATTCTCAAAACGGATATCTAAATATTGATGCTTCGTTCCAACAGCAGCCTTTTGATAATCTTTTATATCTTTACCGACCAATTTTAATGCTTTCGCATAACTAAACTCGCCAGTTTCTGTATTGCCAATATGATATTTTTCGCCAATGCATTCAATTATACTATATCTATTCATTTAGTCTTTTTCTCCGTCGCAATTTTAATAACTTCTGTTAAATAATCATTTATACTATAAGCATAATTGCCTTTATCTTTTTCCTTTTGCACTTCATTTCTCACCTTCTTATATAAGTCAGGCGGTAGTCGTAGCGGAAATATCTTTTTTTCGGCAGTTGGAGTTTTAGTATTATTCATAAATCATTTCTCCAAAGTGATATCATAGTATTATGAATTTATGATATCATATTTGAAAAATAAAGTCAATATTTTTCTAAATAAATTAAGTGTGAAAATCAAATATATTCAAGTCCTGTTGGACGGTGCTTATCGTCCGACAGACTTCAAGTGTGAAATTACGCTTTTTTTGGGCATAAAAAAAGACCGGGCAACGGGTTCTCCGTTCCTCGGTCTGGTGATTTGCTATGAAATTGCTCAAAAAGGGGCGAAAATGCCCCTAAAAATGCAAAAATGATGGTCTATAAGAAAAGACTTATAGACCATCACACTTGGCTGCCCCTGACAGACTCGAACTGACGACACTTCGGTTAACAGCCGAATGCTCTACCGACTGAGCTAAGGGGCAATCAGGATTTTGTATCTCTACAAAATCCCTGTTTTTGGATGCAGCAACAACCTATCTTCCCGAATCGTCTCCAATTAAGTATTT
>CATZMZ010000004.1 GCA_958421945.1 uncultured Eubacteriales bacterium
CATTACCACATTTTCCATGTATATAAATAACTGCTTTATCCACAATAGTTATCCTCCACAAATTCTTATTTATCGGTGAGTTTATTATATCACATAATTTATTGAAAATCAAAAATTCTTTTAAGCGAATCAATAATTGAACGATACCTCATAAATTGAACGAAAGGGGTATAAATTGAACGATTTGTATTTTACTGCTAAAAGCAAAAAGGCTTGTAACTTTAATCACTTTCGCAGAAAGTGTATATCATTGGACACGAAGCGGCTGAATATCATCAATGCAGAGCATTGTATATCATCATTACGGAGTTTAATACACGCTGAAGTGTGATGATATGCAAAAAAGAGCGAAAGAAATCGCTCTTTTTGATGATATGCACGCAAACAAGTTGCGTGATGATATACCATTACTCCGTAATGGATAAAAAAAGTCGTATCAAAATAATACGACTTTTTTTGGTGGAGGTAAGGGGATTCGAACCCCTGGCCTCCGCGTTGCGAACGCGGCGCTCTACCAACTGAGCCATACCCCCACGCTTTAACTATTAAATTGTTGTTTCCGCTTCCTTTCGCTATACGTATCGATTACCTTGCGGGTTGCTTTTGCCGCGACGGGCGTTTGCCGCCGTTCAAAAACAGCATTATGATAATACCACATTTTTAGTTTTATTGCAAACGTATTAACGAGGTTTTTCGGATTTTTTTATTATTATTTTTTTTGATTAAGCCGCGCGGCTACCCTTAGCCGCGCGGCTTAATTATTTTAACCGTTTTTATATTCTTTTGCTTTTATCTTCGTCAACAAGCTTTTCGCAAAGAACGTCAAGCTTCATCGCGCCCAAATCCCCTTCCTTTCTCGAACGGACGGAAACGGTTTTTTCTTCCGCCTCCTTATCGCCCACGATAATCATATACGGGATTTTTTCGAGCTGAGCTTCTCTTATTTTGTAACCGATTTTTTCGTTTCTTAAATCCGATTCCGCGCGAATCCCCGCAAGTTTAAGCTTATCGGTAATTTCCTTTGCGTAGTCAGCCGTTCTGTCCGTAAGGCTCATAACCTTAACCTGAACGGGACAAATCCAGAACGGGAACGCGCCGCCGTATTTCTCGATAAGCAGAGCAAGTGTTCTTTCGTAACAGCCGATAGAGCTTCTGTGAATAACGAACGGGTACTGTTTTTCGCCGTTTTCGTCAATATAAGTCATATCGAAAGACTGCGCGGCGGCAAAGTCAAGCTGAATGGTGATAAGCGTATCTTCTTTGCCGTAAACGTTTTTTATCTGAACGTCAAGCTTCGGACCGTAAAACGCGGCTTCGTCGTCCGCTTCTACGTAGCTAAGCCCGATATCGTCCAAAATCTTTTTCATAAGCGCTTCGGTTTCGTCCCACGCCTTGTCGTTATCTATATATTTAACCTTATTCTTTCCGCGCTTACTGAAACGGAAAGTAACGTCGTCACGCATGCCGAGACATTCGAGGAAATAATAAGACAAATCGAGACAACGTTTGAATTCCTCCTCCACCTGATCGGGACGCACGATAAGATGCCCGTCCGAAAGAGTAAACTGACGAACGCGGATAAGCCCGTGCATTTCGCCGCTGGCTTCGTTGCGGAATTCTGTTGCGGTTTCGCAATATCTTACGGGTAAATCCCTGTAACTTTTTAAGCCGTTTTTATAAATCTGATACTGGAACGGACAGGTCATCGGACGGAGAGCCATCGCTTCCGGCGAATTCTCGTCGCCGATAATGAACATTTTATCCCTGTAATGATCCCAGTGTCCCGAAATGCGGTATAAATCGTTTTTCGCCATATTCGGGGTTTTGGTAATCATAAATCCGCGACGTTCCTCTTCGTCCTCGACGAAACGGGAAAGAATCTGAATGATTTTCGCGCCTTTGGGCATAAGTATGGGCAGTCCCTGACCAATAGCCTCTTCCGTCATAAACAACCCGAGTTCTCTGCCGAGCTTGTTGTGGTCTTTAAGCTTTGCTTCTTCGAGCTTTTTAAGGAATTCTTCGAGTTCCGACTTTTTCTCGAACGCCGTGCCGTAAATACGGGTAAGCATTTTGTTTTTCTCGTCGCCGCGCCAGTACGCGCCCGTAACGGAGGTAAGCTTAAACGCTTTAATTCTGCCCGTAGACGGCAAATGTGGACCGCGGCACAGGTCGATAAAATCACCCTGCTTATAGCACGAAATAACCGAACCCGCGGGCAGGTCGTTGACAAGCTCTACCTTATAAGGCTCGCCGAAATCCTTAAACAGCTTTGCGGCTTCTTTTTTGGAATATACGATACGCTCTATGGGGAGATCGCTTTTAATAATCTCCTTCATTTCGTTTTCGAGTTTAACGAGGTCTTCGCGGAAAACGGGAGTTTTGAATTCCACGTCGTAATAGAAGCCCGTTTCTACGGTAGGACCGATAGCGAGCTTGCTCGTGGGGTAAATATTTTTAATCGCCTGCGCGAGAACGTGCGCGGCGGTGTGGCGGTAAACCTGTAACCCCTCCGCGTCTTTAAGCGTGATAACCGTAAAGTCGCAGTCCCCGTCTATCACGGTGGAAAGGTCTTTCAGTTCGCCGTTGATTTTTGCGCAAACGGCATTCCTCGCCAAGCCCTCCGAAATGGAAGACGCAACGTCCATTGCGGTAACGGGCGCGTCGAAATTAAGCGCGCTGCCGTCTTTCAAAGTGATTTTCATAACAAAACTCCTCTTAACTATATAGTAAAATTTAACGGCGAAAAGCCGAAAAAAGCAAAAAAGAAGGCAATTCGGAGCGGAAATAAAAAATCCCCACGACACGAAAAAACGCATCGTAAGGACGAAATTATACAATAATCCGCGTTTCCACCTTACTTGCCGCGAGCCGAAAACGGCGACGCGACCTCTCTCCCGCTATAAAGACAGCGGAAATCTTTGCCGTAAAAAGGCGGTTTCGTAACGAATCGCGCGCACGGGGCTTTCACCTTACCCCCGCTCTCTTTGCCGCGCCGAAAACGTATTACTTGTCCCTTTCGTATGGCTTAAAATTCAGATAGTACTCATATAATAAACCAAATCCGCGCGAATGTCAACCGTTTAAGAGAAATTAAGTTTAAATAAAAAAAATTTAAGTTAAATAGTCGGTGGAGAAAAATATTTTATCGCCGTAATATTCTTTAAGATACTTTTCGTCCTGCGCGTCCACCTTGCCTGACAGTTCCACCTCGCCGCAGTTGGACAAAATCACCTCTCGCGTAATCGTCGCGCCGCCGCCCGACAACAAATCGCAACGTTTAAGCCTGCGGTAATGCGCGTCGTAAACCTTGCCGTTGCTGACGTAAACGCGTTTTTTCTTGTTTTCGAGAAGATATAAAATGAAATCTTTAAGCTGCGAATTCACGAATACGTCCGGCATATAAGACGCGACGTCCTTCCACTTTTTTTTAAGCGGTTGAAGCCTGAAATTAAACACGCCGTCAACTGCGGCGTCGGTTACGTCCTTAAATTTGTCTGCCGAATATCTTTTATCCTCGGGTAAATCCGCCGCGATGAGGCTTGCGAACAGTATTTCGTTTTCCGTTTCGGACAGTCCCGCCACGCGAATCAGATTTTTGAAAAAGTCGTATTTATAATTTATGGCAATAACCTCGCCCAGCTTATCGGAAATTTCCGCGCGTACGATATCCGCGTAATAATCCGGGAATTCCACCGCGAGCCGCGCGCGCTTATCCGCCACGTCGAGTTCCGCCGTTGCGCCCGCGCGCGAAAACAGCTCGCTTAAAGAGTTTTTTATATACGTAAGGTTATTTATCTTGTTTTCGTTATCGGTAAGGGTTATTCTCGTCATATTTTATAGTTTACGCTCCGCTCGGCTTTTTATTTACCTGCGCAAGGTTTTAATGCGCTTATACCCGGATTTTCTCTTTCCTCGCCCTCGACGGTCACCGTTTTTGCTGCGCGGCGGGAGATTATCATACGGTAAAACAGCTTATACCCCTCGGACAACGCGACCACCGATAACGCCGTAAGCGCGCATTTGAGCCACGACGCCGCCGACAACGGCGTTACCCCGAACGCCTTGGAAAAAAAGGTTATAATCGCGAAGTGAAGCAGGAATACCCCGAAAAACGTTACCGCCATAATCTTGTTTTTGCCTGCGTTTTTTAGAATTCCCGCGCTGCCCAGCTCACGACAATTAAACGCGTTGACGAGGTGGAACAATATAAACAGCGTGAACGTCACGCCCGCCCTTTCCCCCTCGCTTACGCCGAGAAAGTTATAAAGAAATTGAAAAACGAGCGTTCCGCCGATAAACACGCCGTTCAGCGCGATTCTTATAGCGGTCTTTTTGTTGACTATGCCTTCGTTTCGTTTTACGGGCGGAAGCGTCATAAGGCGCGCGTCGGGCGGCTCTAATCCCAACGTCAACGCGGGCGGTCCGTCCATTATCACGTTTATCCAAAGCAGCTGCAACGTGTTGAACGGGGACGGAAAACCGAGTATCGCGGTAACCGTTATAAACAACAGCGCGGAAACGTTTACGGATAACTGAAACAGTATAAAACGCTGTATGTTTTTGTAAACGCTTCTGCCGAAAGCTATCGCTTTAACCACTGTGGCAAAGCTGTCGTCAAGCAAAATCACGTCCGCCGCCTCCTTCGTTATCTCGCTGCCCGCGCCGCCCATAGCGATGCCCACGTCCGCGTGCTTTATTGCGGGCGCGTCGTTTATACCGTCACCCGTTACCGCGACAACCTCGCCCGTACCTTTAAGCGCGCGCACCACCCGTAACTTGATTATAGGCGTGCTTCGCGCGATAACCGTTATACCGGCAAGCGCCTTTTGAAGCGCGGCGTCGTCGAGCTTTTCTATCTCCGAGGCGGTAACGACTCCGCTTTCGTTGCGCGCTATTCCGAGTTCTTTTGCGACTGCGAACGCCGTTCTTTTATCGTCGCCCGTAAGCATTTTTATTTTTATGCCCGCTTTTTTGCACGCGCGGACGGCTTCGCGCGCTTCCGGTCGAACAGGGTCGTTTATAACCGCAAACCCGTCGAAAATATAATCCGTTTTATCGTAAACGTCCGTACCCTTAAACCGTTCGCTTTCAATCGGCGTAACGGCGTCGTTTTGCCCGTTTTTTTGATAATCCTTATGCGCAAAGCAAATAACCCGCGCGGCGGCGCGCTGATGCTCCTCCATATCCTTAAACAATTCCTTTTTCTGAATCTCCGAAAGCTTGCAACGCGACACGATTTTTTCGGGCGCGCCCTTGATAAGCTCTCTGCGGACGGCGGGCGCGTCGATAACGGTAATCATATATTTTCTTTCGCCCGAAAATGGTACGCGGAACACCGTCGGCAGTTTTTTTATTCTGTCCGAATACGCCTTGCTTTTGCGTGCCGCAGAAAGCAAGGCGCGTTCCGTGCCGCTACCCCTTAAAATCTTTTTCCCCTTTTCCTCGATGACTTCCGCGGTGGAATTGCAAACGAAATTCTGCAAAATCGCTTCCTGCGAGATTTTTTCGGGCGGGACGCAAAACTTACTGCCGCAAATGCATTTAACGCTCATTTTGTTCTGAGTAAGCGTTCCCGTTTTATCCGAACAGATAACGCTTACCGCGCCCGTCGTTTCGGTGGCGGTCATTTTTTTAATCAGCGCGTTTTCACGCGCAAGCTTTATCATATTAAGCGCGAGCGAAATCGCAACGACGGTAGGCAACCCCTCCGGTACTGCCGCGACGATTAAAACGATGCAGGAAATGAAAAGTTCGCGAACGGTGTCGAAATTCAGCTCGCCCGAATTCCACAGCCGCACCGCAGACAGCGCAAACACCGTAATCGCGGCGATAACTCCGAACATAGACACGATTTTTCCGAGACGCGCTAACTTTTGGTTAAGCGGAGTATCCTTTCCTTCGTTTCGTTTAAGCTCGCCCGCGATTGAACCTATTTCCGTACCGTCGCCGACGGCGGTAACAAGCATTTTCCCCTCGCCCGATGCCACGAAAGTCCCCGAATACACGCAGTTTTTACGCTCGGCAAGCGGCGTTCCGTAATCGAGAACGGCGGCGTAATCTTTTCTGCCCGCAACGCTTTCGCCGGTCAACGCGGACTCGTCCACGGAAAGCGCTCTCGAATAAACAAGCCTGCCGTCCGCTACGATTTTATCGCCGTCCTCTAACAATACTACGTCTCCGACGGTTAAAAACTGCTGTCCCACGACGGTAACGCGACCGTTTCTGATTACCTTTACCGAAAGATTATCGTAAATGCCGTTAAGTTTTTCGAACGCCTTTCTCGAACTGCCCTCCATAATAAGCGTTATCGACACGGACAAAACGACGGCGGCGAGAATTCCGAAGCACTCGGAAAAATCCGCCTCGCCCGTTTTTAACAGTTTGCCGAGGTTTGCACCGAACGCGATTATCAGTCCGAAAGTTAAAATCAGCAGCATCGGCTCTTTCAGCGCGGAAAGCAACCGCGTGAAAAACCCGCGCTTTTTTTCACCCGTAAGCTTGTTAAACCCGAATTTGTTAAGCCTTTCGCCGACCTGCGCGGGCGTCAGTCCGAAATTTATATTGCTTTTCAGACTTTTAACGGCGTATTCTGCGCTTTTATCGTAAAACTCCATAAAACTTGTCACCTCGTAAGCGGTTATTTTCCGACGATATAATTAAAATTATGCAAAGAACCGTAAATTTATGATAGTCCGTTGGACAAACGCCGAAATTTGTGCTAAACTATTAGCGAAAGAAAAACGAGGTGTTTTTTATGGAAGAATTTTGCGTGGACATTAAGGGCTTAACGGCTAAATTGCCTGTACTTCAGATTGCGCCCAAGGTTAAAATCGCGTTTTTTAACCTGCACGGCGACACGATAACGACCGAACATTGCGGAAAAGAACTCGCTAAACTTGCGGACGGATGCGAGGTGCTTATTACGGCGGAATCCAAAGGTCTGCAACTGACGCACGTCGTCGCGAGGGAGTTGGGCATGCAGTATTACGCCGTTGCGAGAAAATCGCAAAAACTGTATATGCAGGACGGCATCTCCGTGGCTTACGGCGCAAGCATTACCACCGGTAAATCGCAGGAATTGCACCTATCTAAGCACGATGCGGATTTGTTAAAGGGTAAAAAAGTGGGTATCGTGGACGACGTTATTTCTACGGGCGAAAGCCTTAAAGGTTTGGAAAAACTTGTGGAAAAAGCGGGCGGTACGGTTTATAAAAAACTTTTCGTTCTGGCGGAAGGCGCGGCAAAAGACAGAAAAGACGCGCTTTATCTTGCATCCATTCCCCTGTTCGAATAAATTTTTAAGGGCGAAACTTTACTAATTCAACGTCGACTTTACGGCTTAATGCGGAAAACTTAAAAACCGTTTACGGGTTTGCTTGTTTTAAGGGTCTTTACGAAACGAAAAGCCCCTTTAAATAAAATTTAAAAAGCAAACGCCGACGGAAACCGCCGGCGTTTGCCCAAAGGAAAAAGTTTATTGAGAGTGTGTGAGCAAATTAACGGTAAAGAGAAGTTTTACCGAGCCTTACGACTTTATGCGTTGCGCCCGCTTGCTCTTTACGCTTATATTGTAAAAAACAAAACTTGAAAAAACATTGAAAAACCTTTAAACTTTAAGATTTTTTTATTTTTTTCGTTTTACGGCAATTTAAAGCTTTTTTCAATGCGGTTATATTACTATCGTATAGAGGTGAAATTTATGAATATTTTAATTGCGGACGACGAGCGCGACCTTACCGCCGCACTTACGGAAATCTTAAAGAGAAACAATTACAGCGTTACGGTCGCTTACGACGGCGAAACGGGGTTAGATTTCGCCGCTTCGGGTATTTTCGACCTGATTATCCTCGACGTGATGATGCCGAAATTAGACGGCTTTACCGTGCTTAAAAAAATCAGAGAGAAAAAAATGGACGTTCCCGTCCTTATGCTTACCGCCAAAGCCGAAACCGCTAACAAAATCGGCGGACTTAACCTCGGCGCGGACGATTATATTACTAAACCGTTCGATACCGACGAGCTTCTTGCAAGAATACGCGCGCTCCTTCGCAGAAAGGAAAAATATACGGGCGACCTTTTGACCTTTAACGATATTTTCCTTGACCGCGACAGCGCGGAATTAGGCTCGGGCGAGAAAAAAATCACGCTCGGCAAAAAGGAATTTCAAATCCTCGAAATGCTTATGCTTAACCCCGGCAAAAATATCGACAAGGAACGCTTTATCGAAAAAATCTGGGGTTACGACACGGAAGCGGAATACAATACCATCGAGGTTTATATTTCATTCCTGCGCAAAAAACTTGCCGCCGTCAGCAGCAAAACGGAAATTAAATCGCTGCGCGGCATAGGCTATACCCTCTGCGATAAGGTCGGGGCTAAAAATGATTAAAAAGGCGCAAATCCGGTTTTTTTGCATAACGATGGCGTTACTCTTCGCGGTGTTCGCATCGATTTTATGCGTCGCGTATTACGTTTGCAGTGCGTCTTGTCAGCTTTCCATTCGCGGCAGGCTCGACAGGCTGACGCTGTATTATAAAATTTACACGGACGAGGACGACAAAGCTCTGCTGACGCACGAGGGCGTTATCGTTGTCAAGCAAAACCACTCCTCCTCTTTTATTATCCTCGACGCCGCGGGCATGCCGAACGAACAGATTTATCAAATCGTGTCCGCCGCCTTTAATACCTACGAACAGTATCCGCAGGTTACGTCAAGTTATTTCGACAAAATTTACTATCGGATTATTCCGATGAAAGCCGAAACGCTGTTGGTTGCCGCCGACATGAGCGATTATTACGAAAAAGCAACTAAAAGCGTGCTGATTATCCTTTTTACGCTTTTGATTTTATATCTGATCCTCGCGCTGGTGGTGTGGGGCTTGTCGTTTAAGGTCTTTCAGCCGATTAAGGAAACGCTTTATAAGCATAAAAAGTTTATTTCCGACGCGAGTCACGAGCTGAAAACGCCCATTGCGGTTATCTCCGCGAACGCCGACGTTCTGGCAAGCAAAACCGACAACGACAGATTTGTTAAAAGCATTAAATCGCAGGCGAAAAGAATGAGTTTGCTCGTCACCGACATGCTCACCCTCGCCAAAATGGACGAAACGACCTTTACCCCGCTTAAAGAAAGCTTTAACCTTTCGGACGCGGTAACGGAATCCGTGTTGCCTTTCGACGCAGTCGCTTTCGAAAACGGGAAAACTCTGCTTTCGGAAATCGAGTCGGGCATCGATTACGTCGGCGACAGAGAAAGCGTTAAAAAGGTTGTGAATATCCTGCTTGACAACGCCGTTAAATATTCGTCCGTCGGCGGCACGATTAAAGTTACGCTCGCAAAAAACGTTCTGACCATTTCCAACACGGGAAGCGATATTAAAGACATCGATTCCGACAAGATTTTCGAACGGTTCTTCCGCGGCGACGCCTCGCGCTCTCGCGATACGGGCGGCAGCGGTTTGGGTCTTTCCATCGCGAAAAGCATCGCGAACGCGAATAAGTGGGATATTAAAGCCGTTTCAAAGTTCGGCGAAAGTATGACTATTACGATTTGCTTCTGATTGTTTTCGATTGAATAGCTGCGTTTTTCGATTGAATAGCTGCGGCGGCGGAAAAACTTTTCCGCCGCCGCTTCTTATCAATTTATTCGTTTATTATTTAATTGATTATCGTTTAATATTTAAGTTAAATCCTTTCAATTTAACTATTTTGCGTTTATGTGCGAAAACGCTTAATAAACGGCTAAAAGCTTGCTTTCCTTATCCTTATAAGTTTTATAAAGCGAAGCGTAAGCCTCGTTTTCGGAAACGCAAACGTCTTTAAGGCAAACTATGCTTTCCGCCGCGCTTTCGACGCTTGCGTAAAAGCCCGCGCCCACCCCCGCGAATATCGCAGAACCAAGGCACGCGGTTTCGGATTCTTTAAGCGTTTCTATCTTTTTGCCCGTAACCGCGCTTTTTATTTCGCGCCACAGCTTGCTTTTAGACCCGCCGCCTACCGAGCGGATTTCGTTTACGCCGACGTTCATAAACTCTATAAATTCCCTGATCGTATACGCGACCGATTCCATAATAGCGCGGATATAATGACCTTTCCCGTGCTTTAATTCCACGCCGAAAAACACGCCGTGCGCGTTGGGACGATTTTCAGGCATTACCGTGCCGCATAAATGCGGAACGCAAATAAGACCTTCCGCCCCCGCGGGAACGGACTCCGCAAGCTCGTTTATAACGTCGTAAGACTGCCCCTCGCAGAAGGTACGCTTAAAATATTCAAGCGTCGCACCCGCCGTCGGCGACCACATAAGCAGACAATAAAGTCCCTTTTTAACGTAATAAACGGAAACCTTTAACCCGTCGTAATATGGCGGGAATTTTTCCGTAACGGCGCAAACCGCAAGCGCAGTACCCGTCGTTTCGCTCATAACGTTCTCTTTAACGACGCCGGCACCCGTCATTCCCGCAATCTGGTCGAGAGCGGAGGTAACAACCTTTACCCCCTCGTATTCGCCGACGCAAACGCCGCTTTCGTAAAGAGTGGCAAGATTGTTTTCGGTTATGCCGAGATAATCTAATACCTCGGGGATATACTCGCCCGTTTTAACGTTCATTAAAAGCGATGACGAATATAACGAACGCGACGCCGCGAATTTACCCGTTAAACGATAAATTATATAATCTTCGAGAAGTAAAAACTTATCCGCTTTTTCGAATATTTCGGGGCGGTTTTCTTTAAGCCAGGCGATTTTCGGCGCGGGATAACCCGCGGGGACTTCCGCCTGCCCCGTCAGCTCGTATACGCGGCGCAGTCCGAATTTGTTTTCAAAGTCGCGCGCTTGCTTGTCCGCGCGGTTATCGAGCCAGCTGATGGCGTTCATAAGCGGCTTGCCGTCCTTGTCGAGAACGAGCATCGTTTCGCCCTGAGTATCTACCGCGAGCGCGGTTATTTTATAATTCGCGGAAATTTTGTCGAAAACCGTTTTAAAAGCGGTAAAAAAATCCTCCGCGGGGAATTCTATAAAATCCCCCTCGGTAATTAAGCTGTATTGTACCGATTCGGTAGCGACGCGTTCGCCCTTTTCGTCGAACAGACACGCTTTAAGCGAGGTCGTTCCGAAATCGACGCCTAAAAAATATTCTGACATAGTATCTCCTTATAAACGTTTTATTGTTAAAGAACGGCAAAAATCAATAAAGTTTTTCCTGATTCAGGTTGGTTTTGCGCTTGGTTAAAAAGTATACAATCGCCATAAACAGCAGCAGAAACGCGCCGATAACGGCAGCGTTTACAAACTGAAACAGCCAGCCGGCTTTTCCGACGGTATCCCCGACGGACGACGAATTGTTTAAGTCCTCGATTATTTTCCCGACAATCGTGGGCGCAATCCCCGCCGAAACGGACGCCGCGGCGTTTACCATTGCCGTATAACTGCCCGTGTTTAATTCCGTGCGCATATCGAACGTGGCAACGCTTTGAAGCCCCGTAAGCATTTTAGTCCCGACGATGAACGCGGCAACGACGATAACGGCGATAACCGCGTTGAAATCGTAAGCGAAAATCATTATCCCCGCGGCTATAAGCGGTATTAATGCGAACAAAACGCTCGACTTTATGTAGTTTTTATGCTTTTTCGAGTAGGCTATCGCCATAATCGGTCCGAAAAACGACATTATCGGCACGACTACGGAAATTATGATGGATACCGAATCGGTAAATCCGAAAACCTCTTTAAGATAGTTGCCGACCCAGTTGTTTACGGCGTAATAAAGCGCGGTTGCGATAACCGAATACAGCACGCTTAAAACGTAAAACAACGCCTTTTGCCCGTTGTTTTTGAACGTGAACAAGCCGCGGTTAAAGAACAGTTCGGAATCGTGTTCGTGCGTTTCTTTAAGGTCTTTAACGCTGTTTTCTCTGTGCGTTTTAACGTGCGGATATTTTTTTGCAACCTTTGCCGTAACCACGCCGAAAAACACGGTGGCGCATAAAAACACTATTCCGAAAAACACGTAAGGCACGCGCCACGCGCCGAGCGCGACGAAAATCGCGGATATTATATACGCGACCGTGTTGCCTATCGCGAAACCGCCCTGCATAAACCCGTTGCCGACCGACACGAGCGATTGCGGCAAATACGTGCTCAACACGTACATACAACCTGCGTAAATGCCCGCCTGAAACGCGCCCTGAATGGCAAACAGTACCCAGATAAGCACTATGTCGTTCCCCGCAAACGCAACCGCGATGCCGCAAACCGCCGCAACGGGAACGGTCACGACGAGATAACGCCTGACGTTCAGCTTATTCATAAAAAACGCAAGAAAGACCTGAACGACCGCGTAAGTGATAAAATAATAGGTGTTGGCAAGGCTTGCCGTAACTTTATCGACGCCCGTTTCCGCGATAAAAGTAACCAACTCCGCGACGAACACGCTTTTCGCGCACATCATCGCGGTATAAAGAGAGAAACACGCGGCTATAAGCAATTTAAAAAGCTTGTAATCGTGTTTCCCGTGTATGTCGACGCCTTCCATAGGTGAATTGCTTAATTCGCTCCCGTCCATTTTAAGTTCTCTCCCATACAAAATCGCAAAGAGTGTTTTTAAGGTATTTGGCAACGCCTTTATAATTGTTTTTCAGCAGCTCGGGCGGAATCGCTTTCCCGTCCGACCTCCACCCGTCAGTAACGGCAAAAATCGCTTCCGAAAGTCTGGTGTTTTCAAACGCGTTCGCGCCGATTTTGTTTACGCTTTCGGGAATCATAACCTTTTTAACCGTCACGCCGTAAAAAGCCCTTTCTTTAATTTCCGTAACCGTCAGTCCGCTAATCTTATCGGGAATATCAAGAAGGTCGTAAAAATCACCCTTTACCCCTGTCACGACGGCAGTTTTAAGCTCTTCGTCGGCAATAAACGTAAATACGGAATTTTCCGCTTCATTTCTATTCGCTTCCGTTTTATTCGTTTCGTCTTCGTCCGAATGAGCGGTTATATCGTCCACCACGTCATTCGCTTCCTTTACTCCGCCCGCTTGTTCTGTCGACGGGTTTGCGGCTTCCGCTAACTCGTTAAGCAAGAACGGGTCGGGGGCGTATGGGTCGGAATTCTCCGTGGGCGGCTCGTCCGTTTTTTCGTCGGGTTTCCCGCAACCGCCAAGCAAAGCCAGCGCGCAAAAAACGCACAGCATTAACGCAACGCACTTTTTCATTTGTAATTTCTCACCGTAATATAACTTTTTTTGTTCGATTAAAGTGGTTTCAGTAAATATTTATTCGTTATTTATTAAAATTATCTTTAAGCGAAACGATTTCGCCGACGGCGGGTTTACCGTGCGCGTCAATGCGCTTATAATAGCCCGTCCTTATAAACTGATAAGGTCTGTCGTCGTTATTTTCGAAAACGTAAGGCTCTACCTTGCCGTTAAAGACGGTTAAGCTGTTTTCGTTCATTCTTTCGGAGAAATCCTGCCCGGGGTACTGCTCGTCGTTAAGCAGATATCCGTACCGCCTTATTTCCACGTCCACGCAATCGTCGGCATTCACCCACTGAATCGTGCCTTTAACCTTTATCCCCGAGGTATCGTTGCCGCTTTTGGATTCGGGCAGATAAGAACAGATAAGTTCCGTAACGTTGCCGTTTTCGTCCGTGATAACGTCGTCGCAACGGACGATATACGCCGATTTAAGGCGAACCGCGCCTCCCTTTTTAAGTCTGAAATATTTAGGCGGCGGCGCAAGCGAAAAATCGTCCGCGTCTATATAAAGACGTTTGGAAAACTTGATTTTGCGCGTTCTTTTGATTTCTTCGTTGGGGTTTACGTCGAAATCGACCTCCTCGGTCAAATCGTCGGGGTAATTTTGTATCGTTAGCTTTAACGGCTTTAAGACCGCCATGGCGCGTTCGGCGTGGATATTGAGATATTCCCTTATGCACGCTTCGAGATAGGAAATCTGCACTTCCGAATTAGCTTTTGCGACGCCTATTCTCGCGCAGAAATCCTTTAACGCCTCCGCGGGGACGCCTCTGCTTCTGATACCCGTCAAAGTGGGCATGCGCGGGTCGTCCCATCCGTCCACCTTTCCCTCTTCCACAAGCTTTTTAAGGTAACGCTTGCTCATAACGAGGTTGGTGACGTTAAGCCTTGCGAACTCTATCTGGCGGGGCTTCGGGTTAAAACCGAGAGTTATGCCGACCCAGTCGTAAAGCGGTCTGTGGTCCTCGAATTCGAGCGTGCAAAGCGAATGAGTTACGCCCTGCAAATAGTCGCATATCGGGTGCGCGAAATCGTACATGGGATAAATACACCATTTATCGCCCGTGCGGTAATGCGTTTCGCGAAGAATTCTGTAAATAACGGGGTCGCGCATATTTATGTTCGGCGAAGACATATCGATTTTGGCGCGCAGGCATTTGCTGCCGTCGGGATACTTGCCGTCGCGCATTTCGCGGAAAAGTTTAAGGTTTTCTTCCACGGTTCTGTTCCTGAACGGGCTTTCCTTACCCGCGTTGGTAAGCGTGCCGCGGTTAGCGGAAATTTCCTCCGGCGTCATATCGCAAACGAACGCATTGCCGAGCATTATTTCTTTTTCGGCAAAATTATAAATATCCTCGTAAAAATCGGACGCGTGAGTAACCTTGTCGTACTTAAAACCGAGCCACTCGATATCCTTTTTTATAGCTTCCTCGTATTCTTCCTTTTCTTTGCTAGGGTTTGTGTCGTCAAGAAACAAATTACACTTGCCGTTAAATTTTTCCTTAACGCCGAAATTAAGGCACAGGGATTTGGCGTGCCCTATATGCAGATAACCGTTAGGCTCAGGCGGGAAACGCGTCTGAATTTCGCACACCTTGCCGCTTGTCAGCTCGTCGCAGATAATTTGTTCTATAAAATTAGTCGTTTCCGTTTGCTCCATCGTAAATCACCTTGGCTTGCGTTCTTCGCCTCGCAAGCTTAAAACTTTTTATTTAAGTATATCACTATTTTATAAAAAATAAAAGCAAATAACCGTCCTAAAAAGCGTATACACGTTAAAAAATATTTTATTCCCCGATTTATCGGGCAAAAATTCACTTAATGCTTTAATAAACTATCCGTTCGCTTGACTAAACGCGCGTTTTGGGTTACAATAAAGAGCGTTAAATACTATAATAACGGCGTCGCGCCGTTAAGTTAAGGATGTTATTATGGAAGAAAAACAGACGGCTAATAAGGTTACTATGGAAAAAATCGTGAACCTTTGCAAAGGCAGAGGCTTCTTGTTCCCCGGCAGCGAGATTTACGGCGGACTTGCTAACTCCTGGGATTACGGTCCGCTCGGCGTGGAATTTAAAAACAACGTCAAAAAAGCGTGGTGGAAACGGTTCGTTCAGGAAAACAAATATAACGTGGGCTTGGATTCCGCTATTATCATGAACCCCGAAACGTGGGTCGCTTCCGGTCACGTGGGCGGCTTTTCCGACCCGCTTATGGACTGCAAACACTGCAAAACCCGCCACAGAGCGGATAAGCTTATCGAGGATTACGCCTTTAAAAACGGTACGGACGATAACCCCGCCGGCTGGACGTTCGAACAAATGGCGCAGTTCATTAAAGACAAGGGCATCGAGTGTCCTAACTGCGGAGCAAAGGATTTTACCGATATTAAAAAGTTTAACCTTATGTTTAAAACTTTTATCGGCGTTACGGAGGATTCCGCGTCCACCGCTTACCTACGCCCCGAAACCGCGCAAGGCATTTTCGTGAATTTCCCCAACGTTCAGCGCGCTTCGAGAAGAAAAATTCCGTTCGGTATCGGGCAGATAGGTAAATCGTTCAGAAACGAGATTACACCCGGTAACTTTATTTTCCGTATCCGCGAATTCGAACAGATGGAGTTGGAATTCTTCTGCAAGCCCGGGACGGATTTGGAATGGTTTAAATACTGGAAAGATTATTGCCATCAATTCCTTTTGGATTTGGGTATGAAAGACGAAAAACTCAGACTGCGCGACCACGATAAGGAGGAGCTTTGTTTCTATTCCAAGGCGACCACCGATTTCGAGTATTTGTTCCCGTTCGGGTGGGGCGAGCTTTGGGGTGTTGCGGACAGAACCGATTACGACCTTTCACAGCACGCCAAACACAGCGGAAAGGACCTTTCTTATTTCGACCAGGAAACGAACGAGCGTTATATCCCCTACGTCATCGAGCCGTCGCTCGGCGCGGACAGAATCGCGCTGGCTTTCCTTTGCGACGCTTACGACGAGGAACTTATCGCGGAGGGCGACGTGAGAACGGTTTTAAGACTTCACCCGTTCCTTTCGCCGTTTAAAGCCGCCGTGTTGCCGCTGTCCAAAAAGTTAAGCGACAAAGCCGGCGTGATTTACGACGAGCTTTCAAAGCATTTCAACGTCGATTACGACGAAGCAGGCTCTATCGGCAAGCGTTATCGCCGTCAGGACGAAGTGGGTACGCCTCTTTGCATAACCTACGATTTCGAATCGGAAAACGACGGTTGCGTTACCGTACGCGACAGAGATACCATGGCGCAAGTACGTATTCCCGTTGCGGAACTTGTTAAGTATATCGAAGATAAAATCAAATTTTAACCGTTTATAATCAAATAATATACCGATAACCAAACCGCCGCGCGAAATTAAAGCGCGGCGGCTTTTTGTATCATTTTATAATTTTTACGCATAACTATGGTATATGTCTACGGTAATATTGACGGGCGGCGGCACTGCGGGGCATTGCACGCCTAATCTTGCGCTTATACCCTATCTTAAAAACGATTTCGAAAAAATTTATTATATCGGAAGCGAAAACGGAATAGAGAAAAGCATAGTAGAAAACGCTAAGATTCCCTATTACGGGGTATCATCGGCAAAGCTTAAAAGAAGCTTTTCCTGCAAAAATTTCGCTATACCCTTTAAGGTGATTAAGGGCGTAAAGCAAGCGGGCAAAATCCTCGACGAACTTAAACCGGACGTGGTCTTTTCAAAGGGCGGTTACGTTGCTTTGCCTGTCGTTATCGCGGCGAAAAATCGAAAAATCCCCGTGATAGCGCATGAAAGCGATTATTCGCTCGGTCTTGCGAACAAAATTTCCGCGCGGTACTGCAAAAAAATTTTGACGTCATTCCCCGAAACAGCAAAAACCGTAAAACGCGGCGAATACTGCGGCTCGCCCGTAAGAGATTCGCTTTTCGGTGCGACGCGTAAGGACGGTCTTTCGGCGTTCGGGTTTACGGGTGAAAAACCCGTTTTGCTTATTACCGGCGGAAGCCTGGGGGCAAAGGCTTTGAACGCCGCGGTATCCTCCGCCCTGCCGGAGCTTCTGCCGCGGTTCGACGTTCTGCATATTTGCGGAAAAGGCAATCTGCCCGAAGCCGCCGCCCGCAAAGGCTATCGCGCGGTGGAATTCGTAAACGAAATGGAAAAGGCGTTTGCCTGCGCGGACGTTTGCATTACCCGAGCGGGTGCAAATTCGCTTTTCGAGCTTGCGTGCCTTAAAATCCCGTGCGTGCTTATCCCCCTGCCAAAGGGCGCGTCACGCGGTGACCAGCTCCTTAACGCCGAGTACTTCCAAAAACTCGGGCTTGCGTACGTGTTGTATCAGGACGCGCTTACCGCGGAGTCGCTTGTTTTCGCGGTGGAAGCCGTTTACGCAAATCGCTATAACTTTAAACGCAATTTCGAAAAGCACCCGATAAACAGCGCAAGCAGGGCTATATCGCGCGTTATCGCAGATTACAAGCGGTAAAAATCAACGCATAAGCTCTTCCGCGGAATTCGGGGTCGGGCACTATTTCCGCGCTCCTTCGTTCGGCGCGCGCGATTTTTTCTGCCACCGTCCGTTCCCGACTGAAAGTCGGCGCGCTTATTATTTCCGCGTTTCTTGCCCGTTTTTCGTCCGCTTTCGTTCTTAAAACTGTCATGCGGCTTCTCTCCGCACTTTTTACGTTAAAAATTTTAATCAATATTTTTTCTAACATTTCGCACCGCCTCGGTTTTATTTACAACTATATTTTATCAATCTTTTATGCCAACTGTTTGTCATATTAAAAATATTTTTTCAATTTAATTGACTTTTTAACGGCTTATACATTACAATATGGTAAACGGAGATTGAATATTTATGAAAAACGAGATTACAATTGCAATTTTATTTGATTTATTGTCGAAAAAAACGGTTAAAGCGAG
Source organism: uncultured Eubacteriales bacterium (assembly GCA_958421945.1). Taxonomy (GTDB): domain Bacteria; phylum Bacillota; class Clostridia; order Christensenellales; family Borkfalkiaceae; genus UBA1259. The sequence continues at coordinate 18,183 of CATZMZ010000004.1, forward strand.
TTACCTTGCTAAAAAATACGAGATCAGCGTGAGAACCGTCCACCGTTACGTCGCTACGCTCGAGGGGGCGGGCGTGCCGATTTATTCCACAAGAGGACGGGACGGAGGTTTTTCTATCGTGGATACGTACCGTTTCCCCGCGACCTTTATGACGGTGAACGAATACGAAAAAACCATCGACGCTTTGACCGCCGTCGCGGGGAGCTTTCCCGATAAGGACTTGTCTTCCGCGATAAATAAGCTTAAAAGTTCGGTTAAAAACGAATATTCGGGCTTCGACGTGAAAGCTGGCAACCTTATTATCGACGCAGGACCTTGGGGGGACGCGGTCGGCTATAAATCCAAGCTTAAACTGATACAAAAAAGCATAGAAGAACGGAAAAAACTTTCCGTCCGTTACCACGACCGGAACGGGAACGTTTCCGAAAGGGTGATTCGTCCGCACGTCATCGTATTCAAGCAGGGGTTGTGGTACGTTTTCGCTTATTGCGAGCTGCGAAAGGATTTCAGATTTTTCAAAACGGGAAGAATTGAGTCCGCGACGCTGCTTAACGACGTTTTTATCAGGCAGGACTTGTCGAAAATGGATTTGCCGCTCGATTTCTGGCACAATTCGGTTAAGGCGGAGCGCGTCGAAATGCTCGTCGAGCCGTCCGTTCTTTCCGACGTGGAAGAATGGCTCGGCATAGAAAACGTCGAGAAAACGGGCGATAAATTTTACGCGCGCGCGGCGCTCCCCTTCGACGACGGTCTTGTTACCAAAATTATGAGCTTCGGCGGCGGGATAAAGGTTTTAAGTCCCAAGGAATTAAAGGTTAAAATAATAGAAAAAACGAAGGAACTTTTGAAAATTTACGGTTAAACGCGGATAAATACATACCGCCCCGCAAAAACGGAAATTTCCGTTTTGCGGGGCGGTTTAAGTTTGTCAAATATTATTCATCAGCCTGTTTTCGCCGTAAGCGTTAAGATTATCGACGAGCGGAACGCCACCGGTAAAGCCGAATTCCGCGTCTATATCGAAGCTGTCCACGTTTTCGTAAGCGGCAAGCTTGGAAACCGAAACTTCGTAAGCGGTAAGCGTTCTTACGTCTTCTTCGGAAATTTTCTTTTGGTATTCGCGGCTTTGAATTCTGCCTGCGATTGCGATTTTTTCGCCCACGGCAAGGTTTTTGGCAAACCGCGCGTTCCTGCCCCAGGCTATGCACGGAATATAATCGGATTTATTATAACTCCTGTTCACCGCGAGCAAAATGTCGGCGATTTCCCTGTTAAACGGCGTGGTTCTGTAAACGGGCGGCTTGCACACGTAACCCGATAAAACTATCGTGTTCGGGTTTTTAACGGGCGTAAAATCGAGTAATTCCCTAACGAATACCGTCAGCATAAGCTTGCTTTTTCCGTCCACGAGCTTGTTATAGCTGCGGAACTGCCCCAACGCGTTCAGCGTGCTGCCGAGCTTTAACGCTTTGTCCGCAATAAGCCGTTCGGAAACCGTTACGGGCAGAACGTCGCCCTGCCCCGACAGCCTTTTTACCAGCACGCTCATCTCGTAAAACCCTTCGCCGTAAACCTCGTGCGAAAATTCCGCCTGCGATACGATTTCGCCGCTGATAAACACCTTGTTGTTACTTTCTGCCTGATTGTTCATATATATTTCCTCCAAAGAATTTCCTATGAATTTTGTACCTGCGCGCCGTCGGGCGACATTCGGTAATTTTCCCTGTAAATAAGCTCGCCTATCGGGACGAACTCATACCCGCGCGATTTAGCTCCCCTGATTATTTGCGGCAAAGCCTCCGCCGTGTGCAGTCCCTGATTGTGGCATAAAATTATGCTTCCGTTTTCAATCCTGCTTAAAACTCGTTCGGTAATCGCCGTCGCGGAAAGGTCTTTCCAGTCAAGACTATCCACAGACCATTGAATAACGTAAAGCCCCTTTTCTTCGGCGGTCCGGATAAGCAAATCGTCGTAATCGCCGTAGGGCGGACGAAACAGCTCTACACGTCTGCCCGTAACTTTTTCGATAGCCGCGGTCGAAGTGGCAAGCTCCTTTTCGATAGCCGCCTTGTCGAGCTTACTCATATACGGATGCGTCGCGGAATGAGTGCCTATTTCGTGTCCTTCGTCCGCGATTTTTTTAAGGTATTCGGGATACTTGTTCGACCAGAATTCCACCGCGAAAAAGGTGCATTTTATTTTTTCCGTTCTCATCGTCGCAAGAAGCTTGTCGGTATAATCGACGCCCCAGGCGCAATCGAATGAAATAGCGATTTTCTTTTCCGCCGTTTTAACCGAATAAATAGGCAGCTTTCTTAAATTGCCGCCGTAAAATACGGCGTACGCGCCCGTTGCGGAAAGCGAAACAAACGCCACAATTCCGACGAGAATCACTATCACAAATGCAAACAGCTTTTTCTTAACTACACAAGCAAAATACATTTTAATCCCTTGAACACCGAATTTATAAGCGTATATTAAGGCGTTTTGTCCGATTTTGACGAAAACGTCTTTCCGCACGCTGCCGAAACCGACACCCGCATTCGGACGGGCTTTGCTTTGCCGCGCGAAACGTTACGCTTACGGTAATAAAATATTATTCGCGAAAGCCCGAATTTATACCGCGCAATAAAAAAATCGCCCGCCGCAAAACTTTCATTTTGCGGCGGGCTTGCCGATGTATTCGATTCGTTTTGTAAGGTTAATTATCAAGCATAATCTCTAAAAGCTTAATCGCGGTGTAATAATGCAGCTGCGGTACGGGGTGGTTAAGCTTGTTTGCCAAAAGCTCGGTCACGTCCACGCCGTTTTCGTTCATTTGCTTCCAAAATTTATGCACGTCGCACACCTTTGCGCCGCACTTTTCCGCCGTAACTTTTAACGCGCCGACGTATTCGTCCAGCACGCCCTGTTTCGTCATAAAATCCGCGGCAATCTTTTTTAATCTGTCGTCCGACAGATGACAGCTTACCTCGGTGTTAAGCATATTCGGCGTGAGAACGATTACCTCCGCGCCGAGAGCCTTGCTTTTCGCAATAAGTTTTGCAATATTATCCGTATAATTATTAAGTTTCTCTCTGCCGCCCATGCAATCGTTAAGCGCAAAACCAAGCACTACCAAATCGGGCGAATACGTCGCGACGTCCCTGTCAAACCTTTTAAGCCCGCCGTCCGTTCCGTCGCCGCTTAAACCGGAATTGACGATATTGACCTGCGCGCACGGGTAAAGCTGCGCAAGCATCTCGCCAAGTTTCGTCGAATAAGCCGCGCTTCTGTCAAAACGCGTGCATAGCATGCCATCGTTATCGTAATAACACTCAAAACAACCCTGCGTAACGCTGTCCCCTAAAAACACGAGGTTTAGCGGCTTTTCGCCGTAGATGTCTTTATTCTTCTTGTTTAACTTTTCTGCGATTTTCATAGCTTTTCTCCTTAATATCGTTAAAATTTTATCACCTTATAATATTTTTTGCAAGCTTTTTGTCATAATCGCTTGACAATATTTTTTCGGGGTATTAAAATTTTTTTATATAGGGCTGTTATTGAAAAAAGATATACAACGGAGCGTTTATTATGAGCGAAAAAAAAGAAATTAACAATCGCCTGCTCGTAGGGCTTTCTTATCTAACCGTCGGAGTTTTGTTTTGTATTTTCAGGGGCAGCGTGCTTAACTGGATTATGACCGTCATCGGTGCGATTTTTATCGTAAAAGCGGTTTTCGCGTTGAGCCTTCAAGACTGGATTTCCGCAGCCGTTTACGGGGTTATCGGCGTTCTGCTTATCGTCGGCGGCTGGCTGTTTTTGCAGGTGGTAATGGTGCTTTTGGGAATTATGCTTACTATCGTCGGCGTGGCTATCCTGCTTTCAGCGATACACGAACGGAGCTTTAAGGAAGCTATCGTTCCCGTTATTACGCTTATCGTCGGCATTATGCTTATCGTAAGCTGCTGGTTCGTGGCGGACTGGTTTTTCGTCGTGTGCGGCGTCGCGCTCGTTATCGACGGCGTTATGACGCTCTTCGGCGAACAAAAATACTAATAATCGCCTATAAAAGCACTCATTTATTAAAACTTTTAACCTTTTTCGTTTTTATATTATATATCTTTATCATAATTTTTAAGCGGCGCGAATTATCGCGCCGCTTATGCTTTTTGATTTTAAGATTTTCCGATTTTTAAGAATTTTTGATTTTAACAGTCTATGCTTTTAACGTTAAAATCACATATCCTTTCTCGTGTAATCGGGAAGAATTTGCGGTGAACATTTCTCGGGAACGATGCCCGCGTCCGCAAGCTCTTTGCCGAACGCCGCAACGTGGTCGAGATTCGGCTTGCCGACGGTAACCTCTTTCGCACGTTCGGAAGCGTATTTACCTGCGTTTCTGCCGAACACGATAATATCGAGCAGCGAGTTGCCCATAAGTCTGTTTCTCCCGTGAATTCCCCCAACTGCCTCGCCCGCAACAAACAGGTTTTTAACGCCCGATTCGCCGTTCGCGGAAATGTCGATTCCGCCGTTCTGATAGTGTAACGTCGGGTAAACGAGAATAGGCTCTTTTCTGATGTCGATGCCGTATTTCCCAAACATACGCATCATCGCGGGGATACGTTTTTCAATCGTGCCTTCGCCGCCGATTAACTCTATCATCGGGGTATCGAGCCATACGCCCTTACCGTCCGTAGTCTTAATTCCTTTATCGCGCTTGTTGCATTCTCTGATTATCGAGGAAGCGGTAACGTCACGCGTTTCGAGCGAATAAACGAACGCTTCGCCGTCGCGGTTGACGAGCTGCGCGCCGAGCGATCTGACCTTTTCGGTAACGAGTGCGCCGAAAATCTGAGTAGGTTCTGCCGCGCCCGTCGGGTGATACTGTAAGGTGTCCGCGTAAAGAAGCTTCGCGCCCGCACGATATGCGAGAACAAGCCCGTCGGCAGTCGCGCCGTAATGGTTACTCGTGGGGAAGCCCTGATAATGCAGTCTGCCCGCGCCGCCCGTTGCGATTATAACCGTTTTGGCTTTGGCAACCAGAATTTCCTTGGTTTCCATATTCATAAGCACCGCGCCGCAAGCCTGACCTTTGTCGTCTTTAATAATCTCGATAGCGGCGGTAAAATCCACCACGGGAATTTTTCTGTTAAGCACTTCGTCGCGTAACGTCCTCATGATTTCCGCGCCGGAATAGTCTTTACAAGCGTGCATTCTCTTTCTCGACGTGCCGCCGCCGTGGGTGGTAATCATATTGCCCTTTTCGTCCTTATCGAACATAACGCCCAAATCCGAAAGCCACTTAATAGCGTCGGGCGCTTCGTTGACGAGTTTATATAACAGCTCGTGCTTTGCGGCAAAATGTCCGCCGCCGAATGCGTCGAGATAATGAATTGCGGGGTTGTCGTTTTCCTTGTCGGCTGCCTGAATACCGCCTTCCGCCATCATCGTGTTGGCGTCGCCGATACGAAGCTTCGTAACCATCATAACGTTTGCGCCCGCCGCGTGAGCGGTAACAGCCGCGGAAGAGCCTGCCCCGCCACCGCCGATAACCAACACGTCCACGTCGTAATCGGGGTGTTCGAGATCGATTTTAAGCCCCTCTACGCGCGATTTACCCTGTAAAAGCGAAGCCAGCTCGTGCAATACCTTATCGCCCTTATTCGGTCCGACCTTTAACGTTTCGTAAGCGGATTCGATATAATCGGGGTGATTTTCTTTTAACACCGCGTCTTTTTCTTCCGCGGTCATACGGGGAAAGAGGTTTTTAAGTCTGTCTTGCCTGCTTTCCTCAACTTTTTTCATCGAAACAATTTGTTCTTCGGTGTAATGATACATAAGTTTAATCTCCTGCGGTTACTTTTCTATAACGCGGTTGTTATAGAGTTCTTTAAGTTCTTCTATGGGCTTATTCATAACGCTTTCCAAAAGCTCCTTGAAATCGCCGCGGTTAATTTCCTCAACGCGCTTATTTAAATGTTCGCACGAGGGTGCAATATATTTGCCGTAAAGCCTTCTTGCAAGCTCCGCAACCTGCGGGTGCGAAATGCCTGCGGGGCATCTTGACGAGCAAACGCCGCACATAACGCAGTCAAAGCTTTCTTCGGCGCATTTTTCGTATTCGCCGCGCTGCGCGTAAGCGATATACTGCATAACGTTAAGCCCCTGCGTGCATGACTTGGTGCAAGCGTTACAACCGATGCAGGAATAAATTTCGGGATACAGTTGCATCATAATCTGCTCGGTAGGCTTAATTTTTTCAATATCGTAAACCTGCTTAACGAGCGGGAAGAACGGCAGCGTGGCAACGTACATTCCCTCCTCTACCTGTTGCTGACAAGCAAGACAGGTTTTCAGTTCCTGCTTGCCGTGAATACGGTAAATGGTAGCGCACGCGCCGCAGAAGCCGTTTCTGCAACCGCAGCCGCGCACGAGCTGATAGCCCGCGTATTCCATAGCCTTCATAATGGTAAGGCTTTTGGGGACGCTGTATTTTTTACCGAAAAAATAAACGTTTACAAAATTTTCCATAATAATCTCCTTGTGGCTTAATATTCGGGGGGCAGCTCGTCCAGCTCGTCCATACGGAACACCGGTCCGTCTTTACAAACAAACTTGTCGCCCACGTTGCATCTTCCGCATTTGCCGATTCCGCATTTCATACGGAGTTCTAATGTCGTGTATACTCTTTCTTTCTTAAAGCCCAGCTCTAAAAGTCCTTGAAGCGTGAACTTTATCATAATAGGCGGGCCGCATAACACCGCCGTCATCGTGGGGTCTAACCCTAACTCTTTCACGTATGCGGGAACGAATCCGACGTGTCCGTCCCAGCCTTCTTGCGGTCTGTCTATGGTAAGGTACACCTCGAAATCGGGTTCGTTCATCCACTCGTTCCTGATTTCCTCGATATCGACCAAATCGTCTTTGCTTCGCGAGCCGTAAACGATAACCACTTTGCCGTAATTCTTTCTGTAATGGCGAACGTAGTTTATAACGCTGCGCAGCGGCGCTAAACCGATACCGCCGGCGATAAAGAGCAGGTCTTTGCCCTTAAAATCGCCCTCCACGGGGAAGTTCTTGCCGTAAGGTCCGCGCACGGTGATTTGCTGACCGACCTCTAACGAGTGAACGACCTCGGTAACGCAACCGCATTTTTTAATTGAAAATTCCATATATTCGGTATTCGTCGGGGAGGACGTGATTGAAAACATACACTCGCCGACGCCGGGAACGGAAACCATCGCGCATTGCCCGGGGAGGTGTTCGAAAAGCTTTTTGCCGTCCGTGCCTACCACTCTGAAAGTTTTGACGTCCGGCGTGTCTTTTCTTATATCGGTGATAACGCCGATTTGCGGAATAAGATTTTCGTTAGTCATCGTTTTTGCCTCCTATCTTTTTAATAACCTTTAATATGTTAAGATGCTGCGGGCATTTGTTGACGCATCTGCCGCAACCGACGCAGGAATACGTGCCGCCGTACTGCGAGGGGTAATACACGAGCTTGTGCATAAATCTCTGACGGTAACGCTGCATTTGCGTGGTACGCGAGTTCGCCGCCGCCATCTGCGTGAAATCCGAATACATACACGAATCCCAGCATCTGAATCTGTTTACGCCCTTATTCGTTTTGAAATCCCTGATATCGAAGCACTGACACGTCGGGCAAACGAACGTACACGTTCCGCAACCGAGGCACGCCTCCGACAGCTCGTTCCAAACGGGCAGGTTGAACAGCTCGTTAAGATTTTCGGGCTTAAAGCGCGACAAGTCGAGGTGAGAATAAGGCAGCTTTTCGGTAATCTCGCGGCTTTGCTTTTTAATCTCTTCTACCTTTGCCCCGTCGTCCGCTTCGGAAAACTCTTTAACCGTTTCCAAAAACCTTTCACCCTTTTCGGTGTTGGCGGAAAGATACAAAAAGCTTTCGTCAAGCCAGCCGGTAGCGTCGCCGCCGGGGTTTTCTGCAGTAATGCCGAAAACGTTACAGAAACAGCTTAATTCGGGCTTGTTGCAAGCGAGCGTAACTATTGTCGCCGCTTCCCTTCTCGCCTTATAAAAGGTGTCCACGGGTTCTTGCAAAAACACGTTGTCGAGAATAGCGAAAGAGCGAAAATCGCAAGCACGAACGCCGAAAATAACGAACGGCGCGGGTTCTTTCCTTATGTCCTCGATTTCCACATTCTTGCCCGAAAGCTTAAACTTCATCATCGTTTCGCTTTGAGGGAAGAAGAAATCCTTTGCGCTTTTAACGGTTTTCAGCGTATCCAGAGCCACTTCCGCGCCCGCCTCGTATTTGCCGTAGTTTACCTCTCCGGCTTTTTTTACGGGCAGGAACAAATCGGAGGCTTCGGCGACCTTGCCGAAAGCGTCGTTTAATTTATCTCTTGAAATTTTAATCATATCGAATCTCCCGTATTACTTTTTAACGGCGTCGGCTGCAGCGTTGGGGTCAACGTCATCAGTGGAAAACTGCGTGAGCGGAGTTTTCCCGTCGGCGGTTTCGCCTGCCTTAAATTCGCCGTAAAGCTCGTCTGCGTCCTTAATGAATTTTCTGTTAAGCAAATGCAAGGGTATGCTTTGCGGGCAAACTCTCGAACACTCGCCGCAGTCCGTACAACGCCCCGCCACGTGGAACGCGCGGATAACGTGGAACAACTGTTCCTCGAACGTAACGTCGTTAGCCTTTGCGGCAACGCCCGAAGCGGGATTGTCGAACACGCATTTAACGCACGAACAAGCGGGACAAACGTTTCTGCAAGCGTTGCAGCGCAAACATTTGGAAAGCTGCTCCTGCCAGAACTTAAAGCGTTCGTCCGCAGTCATATTCTCTATTTCGGCAACATTAGAGAAGCGGTCGAGAACGGGGTCTTCGGTATCGTCGATAACGACCGTGTCGTCCGCAACCATGAACTTTTTGCCTTTGCAGGTTAAACATCTCTCTAAAATCGCCTCGCCCTTAGACAAAACCTTTTCGCCGTAAAGGGTGTTAAGCTTAACGTTTTCGCCCTCGTATTTTTCGTCGGTAACGCCGTCGATTCCCAAGCTTAAAAGCTTACGGTTATCGAGCTTGCCGTGACATTCCGTGCCGATAACGTAGAACTTTTCGCGTTCGATTCTGTGTTCTTTAACCAGCTCGTTAAAGCTGTACGTATCGCAGGGCTTTAAGAACACGGCGGTTTTGCCCTCTTTTTTGTTAATATCGATTAAGTATTTTGAAAGGTTCGCGCCGCAGAAATCGTTATAAACGAATTCCGAAAGGCTTTCCTCCGTTTCAAACGTCGCGGGAGAGGGGTCGTGGAAAAATTCGCCCTTCTTCCAGCCGACGACTCTTTTAATTTCGCCGCCCGCAAGCAGCTCCTTCGCTTTAACTATCATTGCATTCGAAAGCTCACTCATCGGCGTTCTCCTTTACCCTTAAATCCTGTAAGCGTTTGTTTTCGCCAAGCTCCGTAACGGTTTTGACAAAATCGTTCATAACCGCGGAAAACTTCGCGCCTTCCGCAGCGGACACCCATTCCACGCGCGTTCTGCCCCGCTCGATACCGAGATAATCGAGGAAATTAAACAGAAGGGACATTCTCCTTCTCGTGTAATAGTTACCCGTTACGTAATGGCAGTCGCCGGGGTGACAACCGCAAAGAATAACACCGTCCGCGCCGCGCTGAAACGCCTTTAATATAAACATAGGATTAACCCTGCACGAACAAGGCACTCTCACTATCTTAACGTTCGCGGGGTACGATAACCTCGACGAACCCGCAAGGTCCGCGCCCGCGTAGGAACACCAGTTACAGCAAAACGCGACGATATTCGGTACGAATTCGTTTTTATCTTTTTCTATCTCTTGCATATTGCTTCAACCTCCGACATAATCTGTTTGGACGAGAATCCCGAAAGGTCCATCGCGCCCGAAGGACAGGTTACGGTACACGCGCCGCAGCCCTGACATACCGCAGGATTAACGACGGCGACTCTCCTCGTTTCCGTTTTGCCGCCACCGATACGGAATTCCTTATTTTCGTAAGAAATCGCGCCGTAAGCGCACACGTTGGCGCATTGCGAACACCCGTTACACATCTGCTCGTTGCTGTGAGCGACGCACGGGTTGGTTTTTAAGTGTTCTTTTGCGAGTAACCCGATGACTTTTGCCGCGCAAGCCGACGCCTGCGAAACCGTTTCGGGGATGTCTTTCGGACCTTGGCAAACGCCCGCAAGGAACACGCCCGCAGTAGGACTTTCAACCGGCTTTAACTTCGGGTGAGCCTCGGTTAAGAAATTGTTGGTATCTATGCTTGCGGTAAGAAGCGTTGCGATTTTCCTTACGGAAGGCTCGGGTTCGATAGCCGTCGCCAACACCACGAGGTCGGACGGGATAACGATTTGTTCGTTATTGAGAAGGTCCGAACCCTGAACCATAAGCTTGCCGTTTTCGTTATAAACCTTGCCGACCATGCCTTTTATATAATCCACGCCGTATTGTTCGACCGCGCGGCGATAGAATTCGTCGTAATTCTTACCGGGGGTACGCACGTCGATATAGAAAACGTGAACCTCCGTGTCGGGGTATTTTTCACGGATAAGCATCGCATGTTTCGCGGTGTACATACAGCAAATTTTAGAGCAGTACGGTTTGCCGCAGCCGGATACGTCGCGTGAGCCTACGCATTGAATAAAGGTGATAACCTTGGGGTGCGTAAGGTCGGACGGGCGCAAAAGCGTGCCGTTCGTAGGACCTGCCGCATTCATTAAACGTTCTAATTCCAAAGACGTGATTACGTCTTTATTGTCAGAATAACCGTATTCGTTAAAAGCGTCTATGTTAATGGGACGGAAGCCGGTCGCGACGACGATTGCGCCGTATTCTCGCTCGACGAATTCGTCTTTCATATCGTAATTTATCGCGCCCGCTCCGCAGAATTTTTGACAAATTCCGCACTTGCCCGTTTTAAGCTTTATGCATTGCTCCGGGTCGATAACCGCCACGTTAGGGATAGCCTGCGCGAACGGAATATATATAGCGGTGCGGTTGTTAAGATTCATATTGAACTCGTTAAGTCCCTTTTTGGAGGGGCATTTTTCCATACAAACCTTACAGCCGGTACACTTCGTTTCGTCAACGTATCTCGCTTTCCTCTTGATTTTAACCTTAAAGTTGCCGACGAAACCTTTAACCTCTTCCACTTCGGAATATGATAAAATATCTATTTTGTCGCTTTGGGCGCAGTCCACCATTTTGGGCGTTAAAATACACGCCGAACAGTCGAGCGTCGGGAAAGTTTTATCAAGCTGACTCATTCTGCCGCCGATAGTGGCGTTCTTTTCGACGATGTCCACGGGATAGCCCGCTTCCGCTATGTCCAAAGCCGCCTGAATACCCGCGATGCCGCCGCCTATAACCAGCGCACGCTTGATAACGGGACTTTCCCCTTCGGTGAGCGGTGCGTTAAGTCTGACCTTCGCGATAGCCGTACGCACGAGAACTAACGCTTTTGCGGTCGCTTCCTCTTTATCCTTATGTATCCAAGAACACTGTTCTCTGATATTCGCGACTTCAACCATATAAGGGTTAAGCCCAGCGCTTGCCGCCGCCCTTCTGAACGTCGCTTCGTGCATTCTCGGAGAACACGAACCGATGACGATACCGTCAAGGTGGTGTTCCGCGATAGCCTTTTTGATGAGTTGCTGACCGTTTTCCGAACACATATACTGATAATTTTCGGCATAAACGACGTTCGGCTCTGCTTTTATGAGTTGCGAAAGCTTTTCGACGTCTACCGTAGCAGCAATGTTAGAACCGCACCAGCAAATAAATACTCCGATTCTCTGCATAGAATGTCCTCTTAAATCATTTGTTATATTTTCTGTAAGCCGAAACAAGTAATTGCCCCGGGATAAGTTCGTCTACAACAGGCGGAATTTCCTCCGCGGTCAATGCGTTGCCGCCCTGCATTCTTATAACCGTATCTCTCACGGCTTCGATAACGCCCTGGGGCGCGACGCCTCTCGGACAACGTTCCACGCAAGCCATACAGGATAAGCAGTTAAACACGGCTTGACTGCTTAAAAGCTTGTCTATCTTGCCCGAAACGAGATAGGTCACGAACTGATGCGGCTTAATATCCATTTCGTGGAAAGCCGGACATCTACCCGAGCACTTGCCGCATTTCATACACTTTTTAACGTCCGTGCCGCTGATGAGATTGATATTTTCAAGCGTTTCAGTTTTATTCATCTTTCACTCCTAACGCTTCGGCAAGCAATTCGGTAAAGTATTTAACCTTTACCCCTGCGCCGTTGCTCTGCAAATTATAAAGGCAAAGCGGACAAGCGGTAACTAATTCCTCCGCCCCCGCGTTCTGCGCGTTCTTGACTATCGCGTCCCTGCGCTTTTCGGTCAATTCCTTGTTCTTAAAGGAAACGTACGCGCCGCAACATTCGTTACGCATAGGATATTTAACGGGCGTTCCGCCGATTGCGGCGATAAAGTCCTCGATAATCGTCGGGTTTTCGGGATTGTCAAACGCCATCTCCTTGGACGGTCTTAACAAAAGACACCCGTAATACGCGCCGACCTTTCTGTTAAGCGGGTTCACGACCTTGCTTTTGATAACGTCGAAGCCGACGAGATTTTTAAGCATTTCGAGATAATGCACGACCTCCGTTTCGCCCGCGTAAGGGGTTTCGAGGTCAAGATAATTGTTGGCTTTCGTGCGGACGTTATCGTCGCCGAGCATATCCGCGTTTACGCGTTTAATCACGTTATGACAGGCGGAACACAAGGTGAGAAGCTTTCCGCCGTGGTTTTTCGCGTAATCGAGCGCGCGAACTGCGGACAATTTCGTAGCGATTTCGTCCCTTGCCGTGGGATAAACCGCGCCGCAGCATTGCCAGTTTTCGATTTCTTCCATCTCTACGCCGAGCGCCGCAGCGGAAGCCCTCGCATACTTATCGAGTTCCTTCGCTTTGGTTTTAAGCGTACAGCCGGGGTAATAACAAATTTTCATAATAGTTTTTCCGTTTTAGTTATTTTGGTTTGTTTTAGATTTAAGGACGGAGAAAGGTTGCGGATTTTCGCAACAGTCTTTTGTATCCCGACGGGGAAACGTTCCGTCAATAAAGTCGCAGAGTAGTTCGGATTGCGGTAACAGGGATTCGCCGCCCGACGGGCGCGTACATTTTAGTACGTAACCAAGGGCAAGAATTCACGTAGCCGCAAGACGGGCTGCTATCCGACTTTACACGTTCTTAAAGGGATAAGCCATCTCCTCAGGATGGAACACCTCGTCAAACTTCTCTGCGGTAAGGAAACCTAACCCTACGCAAGCCTCTTTTAAGGAGATATTCTCTTTATAAGCCTTTTTGGCGGTTTTGGCGGCGTTTTCGTAACCGATATAAGGATTAAGCGCGGTAACGAGCATAAGAGAGTTATGTAAGTTGTGCGCCATTTTTTCCTTGTTCGCCCTGATACCCGTAACGCAATTTTTCTCGAACGAAACGATGCCGTCCGCTAAAAGTCTTGCCGATTGCAGGAAGTTATACGCGATAACGGGCATAAACACGTTAAGCTCGAAATTCCCCTGCGACGCGCCTATTCCCACTGCAACGTCGTTCGCCATTACCTGAACGGCAACCATCGTCATCGCTTCGCACTGCGTGGGATTAACCTTGCCCGGCATAATGGACGAACCCGGTTCGTTTTCGGGAATAAATATTTCGCCCAAGCCGTCTCTCGGACCGGAAGAGAGCCAACGCACGTCGTTTGCGATTTTCATAAGGTTAGCCGCGAGAGCCTTCATTGCGCCGTGCGCGAACACGAGCGCGTCTTTGGAGGTAAGTGCGTGGAATTTGTTGGGCGCGGTCTTAAAATCCTTACCCGTTAAAACGCTGACCTGCTTTGCGACCTCCGTATCGAAGCCCGCGGGCGCGTTTAAGCCCGTGCCGACAGCAGTGCCGCCGAGAGCAAGCTCCTTTAAACCCGCAAGTGACAAAGAAAGCTGTGCTTTGGTTTGCTCCACCATTGCGCGCCACCCGCTGATTTCCTGCGAGAAAGCGACGGGAACGGCGTCCTGCAAATGCGTTCTGCCCGATTTAACTATCCCCTCGTTCTCCGCTTCCAGACGCTTGAACGTGGCGATAAGCTTATCCATTGCGGGGAAAAGCGAATCTTCGAGCGCGACGACCGCAGCGATATGCATTGCCGTGGGGAAAGTATCGTTGGAGCTTTGACTCTTATTGATATCGTCGTTGGGGTGCAGAATTTTCGCGCCGGCGATTTCGTTGCCGCGGTTAGCGATAACCTCGTTGGCGTTCATATTAGACTGCGTGCCGCTACCCGTTTGCCACACGACGAGCGGAAAATGCTCGTTAAGCGCGCCGGAAATAACCTCGTCGCAAGCCTTGCTGATAGCGTCAAGCTTTTCCTTCGGCAATTTGCCGAGGTTAAAGTTAGCGATGGCTGCGGCTTTTTTCAAGATTCCGAAAGCGTGAGTGATTTCCCTCGGCATGATTTCCGTGCCGATTTTAAAATTCTCGAAGCTTCTTTCCGTTTGCGCCGCCCAGTACTTGTCGTCGGGTACGCGCATTTCGCCCATAGTATCTTTTTCAATGCGATATCCCATAAATCCTCCGTTATGAATTTAATTGTTTTCTAATTTAAAGCTCAGATAAGCGAGCGATAAAGCCATATCCTCTTGCTGAACGGTAACGCCGTCCTTAACCTTTAATTTCACGGGCGCGAAGTTCCATATAACCTTAACGCCGCAATCCACCAACAGGTCGCAAACGCTTTGCGCCGCACCGACGGGAACGGTGATAATGCCGATTTTAACGTCGTGCATTTCGCAATACCGCCGAAGCTCCCCGATATTAAACACGGGTTTGCCCGAATCGGTAACGCCCGTTTTGTCCGCGTCGGAATCGAACGCCGCGCCGATAGCCAGCCCGAATTTGCCGAAGCCGCCGTAACCTAATATCGCTTTGCCAAGCTTCCCCGCGCCGACAAGCACGATTTTAGAGCCGTAACCGTTTTTCAAATAACTTTTAAGGTTTTCTTTTAATTCGTTTTTGTCGTAACCTATTTTAGGTCTGCCCCGACCCGAAAGCGCGCCCAAATCCTTGCGAACCTGAACCTCGCCGAGTCCCAACCCCCGCGCGATTTCCGCCGAGGAAACGTATTCCGCGTCATCGGAAACGGTGTCGAGATATTCGAGATACAAAGGCACTCTGCCAAGCGTGGCTTTTTTAAGTTCCGCGTTTACCATCTCTCCTACGCCGCGCGAGAAAAATCTTTAGCCTTGCCGTTGCCGCGCCTGACCGCTTTTGCGTTCCCGCACGAATCGTTTTTAAGGCCGGCTCTTTCCCGCTTGCGCCATTCTCCGTGTTTTTTATTTTAATTTTCGTTCCGTTTTTTTAATTGAATCGTTATAACGTTTAAGTCTCGTTCGCCTATCGGTAAGTTTTATATCGATACTACCCATATCTAATTAACTCAAAAAAATAAATCCACCGAATTTCGACAAAAACCCAACGTGCATAAAAGATTATATCAAATGAAAAAACGTCCGTCAAGCGTTTGGCGGGCGTTTAGTCGATAAGGAAAAATTTTCTTTTATTTATTTGTGTTTTCGCCATTGTTATTGCCGACGCTTTCGCATTTTTCGGTCGAGCAAGCGACTCCGTCTGCAGGTACGCCCGCTGTGCTTTCGGCGGCATCAGACCGTGCGGCGTCGGCGGCGGAATTTACGGACACGAAAGCCGCTTCGGCGGCAAGTTTTGCGTCTATATCCGCTTGCAAACGCGGCGGAACGGGTTTTTGCGGAATTTCGCCAGCTTTATCGAGCGCGATTTTGGTAAACAAAGGTCCTATCAGCTCGTAAACAAGCACGGCAAACAAAGCTATGTTGCGAATAATCAAGCCTGTTTCGTTGCCGAGCGACATTGCGGTTATCGACATGCCGAGCGCGACACCGGCTTGCGGCAAAAGAGTTATGCCGAGGTATTTCTGAACGGTGGGTTCGCAACGCATAAACCGGGACGAAATGTTCGCGCCGAGAATTTTCCCGAAAGAGCGAACGAGGATAAACACGACGCCCGCAAGCACGATTACCCAGTCGGAGAATACCTTAAATTCCAGCCCCGCGCCGCTTATGACGAAAAACGCGACCATAAGCGGACCCGTCCAGCGGTCCACCCTGTCCATAAGCTCCTCGGAGAACTTACAAAGATTGCAAAAGAGCGTACCCATCATCATGCAAACGATTAACGGCGAAAATCCGATTTCCACCTCGCCGAACCTGAACGATAATTTGGAAAGCGCGACGGCGAGCAGGACGAAGCACACGGAAATGCTTAAACGTTTACTGCGGGAATGGAAATATCTTTCCACAAAATGCAGGCACGCGCCCGTTGCCGCGCCGAGCAGCACGGAAGCGCAAATTTCTATCAGCGGATTTACGAGAATACTGACCAAACCGACGGCGTGACCGCTTTCGAGAGCCTTTGCCGCGCCGAACGAGATAGCAAAAATAACGAGTCCCACCAAATCGTCAAGCGCGACGACGGGTAAAAGAATTTTAGTAACCGGACCTTCCGCCTTATACTGCTTGATAACCATAAGCGTTGCGGCGGGTGCTGTTGCGGCGGCGATTGCTCCGAGAGTCAAAACAGCCGAAACGTTTAGTTTGTCGGGCATTAAAAAATGCAGACATAACAGCGCGATATCTACGAGAACGGTCGCCATAATCGCCTGAAAAATCGCTATGACGACTGCTTTTCTGCCTGTTTTTTTAAGGTCGGACAGGCGGAATTCGTTGCCCATCGCGAACGCGATAAACCCAAGCGAAATATCCGAAACGATAGAAAAGCTTGCCACGTCCGCCGCGGAAACGAAGCCCAAGCCCTTTATCCCCAGCGCGCCGAGGCAGTAAGGTCCTATTAAAATCCCCGCGATAAGATAAGCCGTAACCGCGGGCAAATTCCAGATTTTCGTTATTCGGGACATTAAAAGCCCCGCAAGCAACGTTATTGATAATGCAAGTATCGTTTCCATAAACTCTCCGAACGGTAGGCCCAATGCCCGACTAAATGAAGTACGGTCTGAGCTTTCAATCCCTGACAAAATAAAAAACACGCCTTAATCTTCTAAGTGAAGATTTTAGCACAGCGCGCAAATAAAGTCAAACGAAAAACGGACGGTTAAACCGTCCGTGAATTTTTTTTGTTTACGCGCGCGGCGGCACGCGCCGCGCGCTATAAAAAACGCTATCGGATTAAGATTTGAAATCTTCGATATATGACAGCATTCCCACCCCCGTGATTTCTTCCAACTCTTTTTTAGAACGAATCGACTGATCGAACGACTTAATTATAACCGAAGCGACGAACGAGAGCAAAAGCCCCGCGCCGAAGCCGATTAAAACGAATTTCCAAAACGAATCAGACGTTGAAATTTCGGGTTTATTCTGCAAGGGAGAAAGGGTTAAGTTTTTCACGGCGTATTGTTCGGGCAGAATCTCGCTTGCGGCAAAAATCACCGCGCCCAGCTTTTCCTTTGCCGCCTTTTCTGACAAATCGGAATAGGAAACGGTTATGATAAGGCTGTCCTCTTTAACGCCGACTTTGATTGCTCCCGCAGAAATCGCTTTTGGGGAAGCATCCGCGTTGACTTCCTTATATTTATCGTTAGCCTTTGCAACACAAGGACTCTCTTTTATTTTATCAGAGACAGATGTTAAAAAAACTTTTTTAATAGCTGATGCGTTTACACCATTCTGTTTTTCGTCATCCACCGTTAAAATTACCATAATTGACTCTTTAGCGGTGTAAACGGTTTTGTTTTTAACCGCGGCAATGCAACAGCCTATTGCCGTGCCGATAACCGTTACGATAACGATAAAAAGAATAAACCTCTGAAAGCCACACCAAAAGGAGGTAGACGTTTTTTCGCCGAGCGTTTCGTTGTTGACGGAATAATTACTCATAAATTTTGCGCCTCCTGGTCTTCTATACTCGATAAGAGATTAACGCCGGAAATCTTGTTAAGCTCTTCGGGACTTGTAACCGTCGTGTCGGTGACGTACAAAAGATAAATGATAATGAAGGAAAGAACGAGACCCATAATCCCCGAAATAAGCAGAATTTTCGTGGTAGAAACGTCCTTTGTCACGCTTATCGCGCTTAACCCGCTGTCGTCGGGCAAAGCCTCTTTTAACGTCGTAACGACGTCCGTACCGAATGCGTTTTCCGCTTCCGTCCTTATGGCGAGCGCGTAAATCCGCGTGAGAAGACAGGCTTTGTCTTTGCCTTTGTTTTTAACGGAAATTTCTATATCCGTAGAGTTATCCCTATTAAGGCGTTTAACCGTAACCGTGTCCTCGTTGATAAGGCGTTCCGCATCGTCGGCAAGCTCCTCGAAAGACGGCTTTTCGGTAAGCACGTAATTAACGAATTTATCGATATTGCGTTCTCTGTTTCCGTCCGCGCCGACGAAATATTTTTCGAGATACGCGCGGTAATAAAGGTTAGCCCTGTCCAACACCTTACCCGTTTTGCAAAAATCGAGAACGGTATCGAAATAGGTAAATGCGAAATTGGTAGCATTATAATTATCTTCCTTTTTTCCCACGACGTTCCCATCTTTGTCCTTTACGTCCACGTAATAGGTAACCTTATAAGTAAGTCTTTCTTTGGCGATATAGTTAGGCTTGCGGAGCTTGGCAAAAGCGAAGCCTATAACGCACGCCGCCAACGTAACCGCGAGAATAAGCAGTATATATTTTTTAATAAGAAAGAAAATATTGACGAGAGAAATGCCTTCGTTTTCCTTTTCGTAAGCCGTGTTGTCTTCCATAGCGACTTAAATTCCTCCGTAAAGCGCGAAAACCGCGCATTGTGTACGCCGCAAACGAGCGCACGCGCCAACCGCGGCTTTAACCCGTTCGCTTAACCCTGCCGAGAGAGTAAACTTATTATATATAATACCATTAAAACAATCAAAAAGCAATGCTTTAACGCCTTTTTTAATTTTTAGCCGATATTTTTTATAATCGACGTAACGATTTTACCTTTTTTAACGGTTATTTCCTTGTCGCAAATGCCGAAAGCCGCTTTTTTGTGCGAAATAAGAATAAGCGTAATATCGCGCAAACCTTTAAGGTTGTTAAGCACCGCCTCTTCCGTTTTTTCGTCGAGCGCGGACGTCGCCTCGTCTAAAATAAGAACGTGCGCACCCGTAAGCAGCGCGCGCGCGATGGCTATCCGCTGAATCTGACCTTCAGAAAGACCTATTCCGTTTTCGCCGACCTCCGTTTCAAGCCCGTCGGGAAGCGAATTAACGAAATCCTCCGAACAGCTTGCTTTAAGCGCGGCGGCAATCTCCGTTTCGCTCGCGTCGGAATTAACGAAAGTTACGTTATCGCGGAGCGTGCCGGAAAACAGCATATTCCCCTGCGGAACGTAAGAAAAAAGCGACCGTGCCGAAGCGTCCGCGGGGATTTTTCCGCTTTCGCCGAGGTCGATATACAGTTCGCCGGAGTTCGGCGCGTAAACGCCGAGCAGCATTTTAACGAGCGTGCTTTTCCCTATGCCCGAAACGCCTGTTATTACGACGAATTCGCCTTTATTTATCTCGAAATCCGCGTTGGCAAACACGGGCGTTCTCCCGTACGAAAAAGATATATTCTCGCCACGGATTGCACGCGTTTTTTCGTATATCCCGACGGGATTTTCAAGCCGTGCGCCGCTTTCGTTTTCAAGCGACTCTATTTCCATAAGCCTTTCCGCGGAAGCAATCATAGCGTAAAATTTAGGAAACACCGACGACAGCGACGCGAACGGCACCTGAACGTTATTCACAAGCTGCAATATCGCTGAAAGCGCGCCGTAGCTGAGCTCGCTGCCGTAAATGCGAGCCGCGCCGTAAATAAGCGCGAAAAGATACCCCGCGCTGAATATAAAGTTATAAACGGCGTGTCCCGTAACCGAATAATTCTTTCTGCGCATTTTAATGCGGAAATTTTCTTTCTGAAGCTCGTCCGACTTCGCGCAGATTTTATCGTTCACCGAAAAAACCTTTACCGCGAGAACGTTCTCTATGCTTTCCTGCATAAACGAACGCACTTTGCCGTCGGTTTCCTGCGCGGTTTTGTGCAAACTTTTAAGCTTTCCGCGAAGAAGCGCGACCGTCGCGAAAACCAGCGCGCCGCATACGACGAACGCCGCCGCAAAAACCGCGTCTATGGTAACGAGCGCGATTACCGCGCAAACGAGCCTTACCACCGCCGCCACTACCGACGGAACTATGCCCGTAACGCCGTCCGCCACGATGGCAACGTCGCTTGAAAGCCTGTTTAACAGCTCCCCGCTGTGATAGGTATTGATTTTGTCGTACTTTTTATTGAGAATTTCGGAAAAAATATGCGATTTGTACGCAATTTCGAGTTTTCCGCGAATATGCTCCGCTAAACCGTTGATAACGATACGGAAAACGAACTGCAACAACACTATCGCGACGATAGCCGCCGCACCGTAAATAAGCTCTTGTTTTTTGCCGTCCGTCGCCCCGTTTATTATCGCTTTGACCGCGAACGCGAACGCCACGGATAACACAGAAAAAAAGGCGTTGGAAAAAATCAACAGCGCGAGATTGAATCGCTGTCCGCGTGATTTTGCCGCAAGCCATTTCAGCGGCGCGGAATTATTTTTCTTCATACGCTTCATTTTTTTCTTCCCCGAATGTTTTTCTTTCAGCTTTAGTCAGTCTTGTTTTACGTACGTGGGGACAAGCCTGCTTAACGCGACCTTAATCTCGTCCGTTTCGGTATAAGCTTCGTCCACGAGGTTTTTAATATCCGCAAAAAGCGCGTCCTCGTCGAATTGCAGCGGTTTGCCGATAGAAATCATATCGTTGGCGGTTTTTTGCAGCCCCTCCTCCGCCATCAGCCTTTCTTCGTAAAGCTTTTCTCCCGGGCGCAAGCCGATTTCTTTAACGTCTATATCGGTAAACGGCTCATAACCCGAAAGCTTAATCATATTCAACGCAAGGTCGTAAATTTTAACGGGTTCGCCCATATCGAGAACGAAAATTTCGCCGCCGTCGGCGTACGCGCCCGCTTGCAGAACGAGACTTACCGCTTCGGAAATAGTCATAAAATAACGCACTATTCTTTTATCGGTAATCGTAACGGGTCCGCCCTCCGCAATTTGCTTTTTAAACAGCGGAACGACAGAGCCGTTAGAGCCTAACACGTTGCCGAACCTTACCGCGACGTAATCGGTTTCGTACTTTTTATCCATCGCCTGAACAATCATTTCGCACACGCGCTTAGTCGCGCCCATGACGTTGGTGGGATTAACCGCCTTGTCCGTACTGATTAAAATAAAGCGTTCCGCGCCGAACCTTCCTGCTGCGTCCGCAACCTTGAACGTGCCGCCGATATTGTTTTTAACCGCTTCGTTGGGGCTGAATTCCATAAGCGGAACGTGTTTGTGCGCCGCCGCGTGGAACACTATTTGCGGGCGGTATTTTTCGAATATCGTATCTATTCGCTTTTCGTCCCTTACCGAAGCGATAAGCGCGACAAGGTTAAGCTTCGGATACTTTCGCACAAGCTCCTGCTGAATGTCGTAAGCGTTATTCTCGTAAATATCGACGATTATCAGCTGCGCGGGGTTATGCGCGGCAATCTGACGGCAAAGTTCGCTGCCGATTGAACCGCCCCCGCCCGTAACCATTACCGTTTTATTTTCTATATAACCCATAATTTCGTCGAGATTAACCTTTACGGAATCCCTGCCGAGCAGGTCGGTAATTTCCACGTCCTTCATGTCCGAAACGGAAACGTTACCTTTAACGAGCTGATAAACGCCCGGCAAAAACTTGGTTTTACAGCCTGTTTGCTGGCAAATCGACAGTATGCGTTTAAGCGCGTGCTTGCTTGCCGAAGGCATCGCCACGACGATTTGTTCTATTTTATATTCCTTCGCGCAGGCGACTATGTCTTCCGTGCCTCCCACGATTTTTACGCCGTTAATCATAAGTCCGCGCTTGGATTCGTCGTCATCAATCGCACAGACGGGATACATGCTGATTTTGTCTGAGGTTTTAATATCCTTAATGATTATCGAACCCGCGTCCCCCGCGCCCACGACCATTACCCTTACGCCGTGCTTTTTGTCGGCGTTACGCTTTGACGCGGTCTCTAAATACACAAGCACTCTGCACGCGAAACGCCCGCCGCCAAACGCGAGTATATATAAAAGCGACGCGATTATAAACCACTCTAACGTAAGGCTTTCGGATAACACGGCGACTATACCGAAATACACGGCTTCTATCCCGCCTGCAAGTATCACCTTAACCACGTCCGTAACGTCAAGATACCTTAAAAGCTTGGTGTACAGTCCGAACAAAGCGTTGATAATTATCGCCAGCACGAAAGCACCTATAAAGAAAAAAAGCGTTTCGCCCATCGCGACGTTAAACTCGCACCTCGAAAGGGCGATTGCAAGAATCCACGCCGCCGCGACGGTCAGCACGTCGATAGCACAGTAAATTACGATTTTGATAATCTTGTTGAATCCGATTTTCGTTCTCATAAGCATTTCCTTGTTAAAGTATATATAAGAATATTCATAAAATCCCCCGCGTGTTTAATTCCCCGTGTTTTGAGTACTCCCTTATCTCGTCACATAACACCGAGCGCGACGGCGGCTTTTTCTAACCCTTCCTCCGTAAGTCCGTTTGCCTCTCTTTGCGCCTCGAACGAGCCGTGTTTAACGAATTCGTCTTTAACGCCCAAAGAAATAAGTTTTAATTTCCCCTCGCACTTTTCGGACAGCGCGCGACGAACCGAATCGCCGAAACCGCCTATCAGACTATTCTCTTCGAGAGTGATTACGGGCAAACTTTTAATTTCATCGAGCATCGCCGCGTCGAGCGGTTTAACGCTGCGCGCGGAAATAACCCCGACAGACGGGTGCTTTTCCGCAAATTTAATAGCCAGCGCAAGCATATCGGGTCCTACCGCAAGAATATTCAGCGCGTCGCCCTCCTTTATCCTTTCCCAAAGGGAATCGGTAAACGGTGCGACTTTGCGTTCGGGAAGAACGCAATCCTTAGGATAACGAATCGCCACGGGTGCGTTAAGCGAAAACGCGTAATCGAGCGCGGCGTTAAGGTCGTTTGCGCAGCTCGGCGCGAGAATCGTCAGCGCGGGCAGGTGCGATAAATACGAAATGTCGAAAACGCCCTGATGGGTTTTTCCGTCCGCTCCGACAAGCCCCGCCCTGTCAATGCAGAAAACGACCGGCAAGTTTTGCAGGCAGACGTCGTGCAGAATTTCGTCGTAAGCGCGCTGTAAAAACGTAGAGTAAACCGCGACGACGGGTTTAAGTCCGCCCGCCGCCATACCCGCAGCAAACGTTACGGCGAATTCCTCGGCAATGCCCACGTCGTAAAAATTATCGGGATGCGCCTTTTCGACGGCGGAAAGCCCCGTGCCGTCCTTCATACCTGCGGTAAGCGCGAACACCTGCGGATTTTTTTCTATAACCGAATTAAGCTTTTCGCCGAGCGCGGCGGAAAAACTGCCTCCGCCGCATGAAAGACTTTTCCCCACGCCGTGGTACAAATCCGAACGTTCCTCCGCACGTTTAACCCCCTTGCCTTTAACCGTTTTTACGTGCAAAAACACGGCTTTTTCGTCCGAAACGAGCCTTACTCTGTTAAGAATATCGGTAAGCCCCTTTAAGTCGTTGCCGTCAACCACGCCCACGTATTTAAAGCCGAACTGCTCCATAATGTTTACGTAGTTGAAAATCCGCTTGATAAAGTTGCGTATTTTTCTGAAAAAACGAGTAATAAACGATTCGCCGAAAATCTTTTTAAATGCACGCTTGCTTTTAACGTACCCTCTTTTCGTCGAACGCTTGGAAATAAACGTGTAAATGCCGTTTACGTTTTTATTTATCGACATACCGTTATCGTTTAAGATAAGGACGTACTTTTTAGGTTTTTTTTCGGAAGCGGTCAACGCTTCGAGATTAAGTCCGTTCACGAACGCGCCGTCACCGACCACGTTAATCACGTATTCGTCCCCGCCCGACGCGTCGCGCGCTTCGCACAGTCCTAACGCCGCCGCTATCGAAGTGCCTGCGTGTCCCGTGCCGAAACAATCATATTCGCTCTCCGTTCTGTCGGGAAAACCCGAAAGCCCGCCGTCCGTTCTGATTGACGAAAACCCGTCCGCGCGTCCCGATAAAAGCTTATGCGCGTAACACTGATGCCCCACGTCGAACACGATTTTATCTTTCGGAAAATCAAAAACGGAATAAAGCGCAAGCGTAACCTCGACGATGCCGAGATTAGCGGATAAATGCCCGCCGTTTTCACTGCACGCCTTAAATATTATATCTCTTATTTCCTCGGCGAGCGCCGATTTTTCGTTAAAGGATAGTTTCTTTATATCCGAAGGGTCTTTTAATCCGTTCAACACGCCCATACTAATACCGATTTTTTATTATTGTACTACATAATTACGTTTTTGTCAAGGTTTGACTCAAATATTGAATAAATAGTAGCCTGCCGCGCAAAAACGTCTATAATATCCCCGTAAAAACGCCGCAAAAACCGATATTTCGCCCGTCAACCGTCAAAACCGCTTTATTTTGCCTTAAATCGCATAATTCCCCTTCGTTCGCGCTTGACAAATCCCTTCGCCGCGGTGTACAATTTTTATTGACGATTCTAAACGTTATATAACCTTATATATTGTTTTAAAGGAGCTTGCAATTATGTTAAGCGGAAAAAAACTATACGATTTTGCCGAACTGGTGCTGACCGTCGGCGTTAATCTCCAAAAAAATCAGGGGCTTGAAATCGTTTGCCCCGTCGAAAAAAGCGAAGTCGCAACCGCTTTTTCCGAAAAAGCTTACGAGCTCGGCGCGAAAATCGTAAGCGTGCGTTGGACGTGCGAAAAAACGGACAGAATAAATTATCTTTACGCGTCGACCGACGCGCTCACCGATATTCCGCGGCATTTCGTGGACAGCAAAAACTATCTCGTTAAAAACGGTTTTTGTTACGTCGCAATCGCCGCCGACGACCCGTTTGCGTTCAGCGACGTGTCCCCCGATAAGCTCGCCGCGGTAAGCGCGAAAAAGAGCAAGCTTTTAAAGAAATTTTCGGAAAACGTTATGAGTAACGGAATTCGCTGGTGCGTGGTTTCCGTCCCCACGGAAAACTGGGCAAAACAGGTTTTTCCGAATTCCGCCGCGCCCGAGGAGGAACTTTCAAAGGCTATCGAGCGAACTATGCGGCTCGACAAAAAAGACCCGCTCGGCGAGTGGCAGGCGCATATCGACACTCTTGAAAGACGCGCCGCGTTCTTAAACGAAAAAAACTTCGAATATCTGCGTTACGAAAGCTCTAACGGGACGAACGTCACTGTGGGGCTTGCAAAAAATCACGTTTGGCTTTCCGCAAAAGAACTTGCCAAAGACGGCGTGTCGTTCGTGGCGAACATGCCCACGGAAGAAGTATTCACCGCGCCGCACAAAGATAAAATCAACGGCGTGGTAAAATCCGCGCTGCCCCTTTCGTATAACGGGCAGATAGTGGACGGCTTTTCTTTAACATTTAAAAACGGAAAGGTTAAAGCTTTTTCGGCGGAAAAGGGTTACGATACTTTAAAGCACCTGCTCGACACCGACGCGGGTACGCTGTCTCTCGGCGAAGTCGCTTTAATCGGCAAAAATTCACCCATCGCGCAAAGCGGAATTTTATTTTACAACACCCTTTTCGACGAGAACGCAAGCTGCCATTTCGCGCTCGGAAAGGGCTACCCCACGACGGTTAAAGGCGGCTCTGAGCTGACCGTTAAAGAACTTAAAAAGCTCGGCGTAAACGATTCCGTCGAACACGTGGACTTTATGGTGGGTACGGCGGATTTGAAGGTTACGGGCATCGGTTACGATAAAAGCGAAACGCCCGTTTTCGTCGACGGCGAGTGGGTTGTTTGATTTTAACAATCAGTATGCTTTTTCGCCGACAATCTGCCCTGACAACGGTTTGCGGCTTTAACATTTAAAAGGTCGGCGGCGGACGCCGTTGCGTCCGCCGCCTT
Organism: uncultured Eubacteriales bacterium; assembly: GCA_958421945.1. GTDB lineage: Bacteria > Bacillota > Clostridia > Christensenellales > Borkfalkiaceae > UBA1259. The sequence goes on from CATZMZ010000004.1 coordinate 44,285, forward strand.
TAATATTACGCGGTACGTTTATAAATACGTTTATGAATTCGCTTGACTATCACCCGTCTTTCGGGTTAAAATATAACGGAAAAAATAACGCAATGCGAGGTAAATTCAATGAATATCACGAAGGACGTCATTTACGTCGGTGTGAACGACCACGCCGTCGACCTTTTCGAGGGACAGTACGCCGTACCAAACGGAATGGCTTATAATTCTTACGTTATTAAGGACGAGAAAATCGCCGTAACAGATACCGTGGACGCGGACTTCGGCAAAGAGTGGCTTTCTAATATCGAAAACGCGCTCTGCGGAAAACAACCCGACTACCTTATCGTCCAACATATGGAGCCCGACCATTCGTCTAACGTTACCGCCTTTTGCGAAAAGTATAAAAACGCGACGGTCGTTTCCAACAAAAAGTCTTTCGTGATGATGAAAAACTTTTTCGGCGAGGATTTTGCCGACAGGCGTCTTGTGGTGAACGACGGCGATACGCTGTCGCTCGGACGGCACGTGTTAAAATTTATCTTTGCGCCGATGGTTCACTGGCCCGAGGTTATGGTAACTTACGACGAAACGGATAAAATTCTCTTTTCGGCGGACGCGTTCGGGAAATTCGGCGCGCTTGACGCGGACGAGGACTGGGCGTGCGAGGCGAGAAGGTATTACTTCGGCATAGTCGGCAAATACGGCGTACAGGTTCAGGCGTTGTTAAAGAAAGCCGCCGCGCTCGAAATAAACGCAATATGCCCCCTGCACGGTCCTGTTTTAACCGAAAATTTGGGATATTACCTTAATTTATACAATATCTGGTCGGCTTACGGCGCGGAAGCAGACGGTGTATTTATCGCTTACACCTCCGTTTACGGACACACTAAAAAAGCGGCGGAATTGTTAAAAGAAAAGCTTATCGAAAAGGGTTGTGCCAAGGTCGTTTTGTCCGATTTAGCAAGAAGCGATATGGCGGAAAACGTCGAGGACGCTTTCAAATACGGCAAGTGCGTGCTTGCTACGACCACCTATAACGGCGATATATTCCCCTTTATGCGCGATTTTATCGCACACCTTACCGAACGTAATTATCAGAACAGAAAAATCGGGTTAATCGAAAACGGCTCCTGGTCGCCGTTTGCCGCCAAAATCATCAAGGATAAATTCGCGAATTCCAAGAATATAGTTTTTGCGGACACGACGGTTAAAATTCTATCCGCCCTCAACGCTGAAAACCTTGCGCAAATCGACGCGCTTGCGGACGAAATGCTTAAATAACGGATAATCACGGAACGGCTTGCTTTCATAACGTAAATAACGATTAAATACTATAAGCAACCATTTAAAAAATTCACGCCGCCCGTTTGCAAAATGCAAACGGGCGGCGTCGTTATTTAACCAAAAACTTACACTCTGCCGCAAAAAACTTGGGCTTTAATGCAAAAGGCTTACACTCTTACGTTCTTTCGTGTTTTACGGTAAGCGACAAAAGCTTTTCTTCTGCGCGCTCTATCTCGCCGAAACCGAACTTAACCGCCCAGTTTTGCGGCTTAACAGTCCCCGGTTCGTTGATTCTGTAATCGCCGCCGAGCTTTAACAAATCCTGTGCGGGAGCTATAAACAACACGGATTTACACGCGAAACCGAGTGCGACGACCGCGTCTGTAAGTTCGTCCGCATCGTCTGCGGGTAAATCGAGCTTTTCCGCCGCAAGGCTGTTTTTAACGCCCGTTATGAAATTATTATAATCCCATTCGGAAAAATTTTCGATAAGACCTTTAAGCGTGTCGTTGTCGTGCGTGGCGGTGTAACATACGGAATTTTCCTCCACGTTTTGCGGCAAATAAGGGTTGTTCGGCTCGCCGTTAAAGGCAAACGACAAAACGCGCATGCCGGGATACCCCGTCTTTTTAAGCAATCCCCTTACGCCGTCGTCTATAATTCCCAAATCCTCCGCGATAATTCGGGTTTTATCCACCGCCTTATGAATTGCGGCGAAAAGCTCGTCCGACGGAACGTCGTTCCACCTACCCTCGCGCGCGTCCGGCATGCCCGCCTTTACGCTGTAAAACCTGTCCAGTCCGCGGAAATGGTCGATTCTTACCAAATCGAACAGCTCGAGCGCGTGACTTACCCGTTCCGTCCACCACGCAAAGCCGTTTTTCTCGTGTTCGGCGTAATCGTAAACGGGATTGCCCCACAGCTGACCGCTTGCGCAAAAATAATCGGGCGGAACACCCGCCACTTCGGTCGGCATAAAGTCGTTATCGAGCTTGAACAGCTTTGGATTAGTCCACACGTCAACCGAGTCGTGCGCGACGTAAAGGGGCATATCCCCCATAATCAGCACGCCGTTTTCGTTCGCGTAAGATTTAACGTTAAACCATTCTCGCTCTGCCTCGAACTGCACGAACTGCCAAAAAAGTATCTCTTCCCGATAGTTTTCGGCAAACGCCTTTAACGCCGACGCGTCGCGATATTTATATTTATTCTCCCATTCGTAAAAATGCTTCTGCCCCGATTCGTATTTAAGCGTCATATACAGCGCGTAATCGTAAGAATTTCCGCCATCGACGTATCGCAAAAACGCCGCGTCTGATTTATCAAAACGCGAAAACGCCTTGCGCAACAAAGGAAACCTTACCGAATACAAAAAACCGTAATCTATATACTTGCCGTCGTAAAGGGAAAACTCTATTTCCTCGTTATTTAACAGCCCTTGCCGGACAAGCTCCTCCGGCGAAATGAAATAAGGGTTAAACGAACGCGAGGAAACGGACGAGTACGGAGAATTGCCGTAACCCGTCTGCACCAGCGGCAAAATTTGCCACACCGTTTGCTTTGTTCTTTTAAGAAAACCTATAAAATCGTAACACCCTTTGCCGAAATCGCCTATTCCGTACCGCGACGGAAGCGAAAACACGGGCATTAAAACACCGCTCTTTCTTTTGCCGTTAAACATTGCCTCTTTGATTTTCGGCGTAGCGAAATGACTCTTCGCTACGCCGATCGTTTTTTCGTTATTTTACTTTTTTTTCGAGAATTTACTCTTAAATTTGCCGCAATTATAAGCTATTCTCCTGAAAAACCCGCTCCGTTAAAAGCGTCGCTTTTAAAACATATTTATAATAGCGTCTCTCTCCGCGCCGACGGAAACGTATTTTATTTTTGCGCCGACGGTTTTTTCGATAAACTCTATATAATCCAAAGCTTCCTTGGGCAGTTCCTCTTTTTTTCTGCAACCGCTTATATCTTTTTTCCAACCTTTAAGGGTAACGCAAACGGGCTTGCAGTGATTAAGCTTTTCGGTCAGCGGGAATTCGGTTATCTCCTCCCCGTCCGCCTCGTAAGCGACGCAAACCTCTAATTCGTCCGCATAACTTAAAACGTCAAGCTTGGTTAAAGCGATTTCGTCCGCGCCCTGCATACGGATACCGTATTTGCTCGCAACCGCGTCGAACGGTCCGACCCTTCTCGGTCTGCCCGTCGCCGCGCCGTATTCGCCGCCCGCTTTGCGCAGCTGTTCCGCTTTGTCGCCGAAATATTCAACGGTGAAAGGACCTTCGCCCACGCAGGTGGAATACGCCTTCATAATGCCTATCGACAAATCGAGCTTGCGGTTCGGAACGCCTGCGCCGACGGGCGCGTAAGCCGCGATTGAATTCGACGAGCTGGTATACGGATAAATTCCGAAGTCGATATCGCGAAGCGCGCCGAGCTGCGCCTCGAACATAATATTTTTACCGCTTCCGGCAAGCTCGTTAAGCAGAACGGACGTGTCGCAAACGTACGGCAAAAGCTTTTCGCCGTAAGTCTTTAAATGCGCCATCATATCGTCAAGCTTAATGGGTTCTGCCCCGTAAACTCCGACAAACGTGAGGTTTTTCCATTCCACGATGTCTTTAAGGCGCTCCCTTAACGCGTCCATATTGAACAGTTCGCCCATACGGATGCATTTTTTCATATACTTATCGCCGTAAACGGGTGCGATTCCGCGGCGGGTAGAGCCGTACTTTTTCCCTGCGAGCCTGTTTTCTTCCAAACAGTCCTGCATAACGTGATAGGGCATACAAATAACCGCCCTGTCGCTTATTTTAAGATGTTCCGGCGGGATAGCGATGCCTGCCGCCTCAACCCTGCCCATTTCTTCCACGAGGTGCTTGATATCAACGACAACGCCGTTGCCGATAACGTTTACTACCCCGTCACGCAAAATGCCTGACGGTAAAAGATTAAGAATAAACTTGCCTTTATCGTTTACTACGGTATGTCCGGCGTTATTGCCGCCCTGATACCTCACCACTACGTCGTAATTTTCGGACAAAAGGTCAACCATTCTGCCCTTTCCTTCGTCTCCCCAGTTGATACCCGTTATCGCGGTCAACATAATAATCCTCCGTCGGGATTGCTCCCCTGATTTTTTTCAATAAGATTTTACACCATAACGCCGAGTTTTGCAACGTTATAACGATTAAAATTTTTTATGCCCGTTATTAGTTTTTCGATTGCGTCGTTTCAACACCGTTTTAATTGCGCCGTTTTAATTGCGAAAACGTTTCCGACCTCCCTGAAAACCAAAAAAAATCACAAGGTAAAGCCGCCGTCCGCGGTTATCGTCTGCCCCGTGATAAAGTCGGCTTTTTCGCACAAAAAGGCGATAAGTTCGGCAATTTCACGCGGAGTGCCGAAGCGATTTAAAGGCGTTTTTGCGATAAGCTCGGCTTTTTCTTCTGCCGAAAACCTGTCGTTCATGGGCGTGTCTATAACCCCGGGACAAACGCAGTTTACCGTAACGCCGCTCGGCGCGACTTCTTTGGCGAGCGACTTGCAAAAGCCTATAAGCGCGGCTTTCGTTGCAGAGTACGCCGATTCCATACACGCGCCGTTTATGCCCCAGATAGAGGAAACGAACACGATTTTGCCGCGTTTTCGTTCGAGCATAGAAGGCAAAAGCCGTTTAACGAGCAGAAACGCCGATTTAACGTTTATATCGAACAGTCTGTCCCACTCCGCCGCCTCCGTGTCGGTGCAAAGCTTATATAAATCCGCGCCCGCGTTCAGGACGAGAGCGTCGGCATGCCCGAAATTTTCAAGCGTGAAATCGGCAAGCGCGTTCGCGCCGTCGGCGCAAGAAAAGTCTGCGCAAAACGGAAAAAAATAATCGCTTTTCCCTATGTTTTTAAGCAAATTGCCGAATTTTTCTATTCTGTCGCGTCCCGTATTATATTGCCCGACGGTGAAATAATCGTTTTCCAGAAACTTTTCCGCGACGGCTTTGCCGAGCGCGCCCGAAGCACCCGTAATTACGGCAGTTTTCATAATTACACCTTTAATACCCTTTTAATAATTCCCGATAATCTTAACGCCTTCACCGCGGCTTTTCAGCTTTTTAAACGTCGCTTTCCGCGGGTAAAAAATCAAAACGCCGCCGCAAAAAAGCCGTTACGGCTGTATTGCGGCGGCGAAAAGCAGTCTGTACCGAAAAACGGAAAAGGCTTAACCTTTAACGCGCTCCATATATTCGCCCGTTCTCGTATCGACCCTGATAAGCTCGCCTTCGTTGACGAACATAGGTACTTGAATTTTCGCGCCCGTTTCCAAAATAGCCTCTTTGGTCGCGTTGGTGGCGGTGTTGCCCTTAACGGACGGGTCGGAGGTGGTAACGCGGAGAACGACGAAGTTGTCGCACTCTACGGAGAACGCCGCGCCCTTATAGAATTTAACCTTAACGGGGTCGTTCTCTTTAATATACATAAGAGCGTCCTCGACCTGCTCGTAATTAAGCGGGATAAGGTTGTAATCCTGGTCCATAAAATAGTAAAGTTCGCCGTCGTTGTAAGAATAGGTCATATTCTTGGTTTCGATGGTAACCTCGGTAATTTTTTCGGTGGGGTTCCAAGTTTTTTCGAGAACCTTGCCGTCGATAACGTTTTTCATTTTCGTTCTGACGAACGCCGCGCCCTTGCCGGGTTTAACGTGCTGAAAGTCCACAATCGTCCAAACGGAACTCTCGTATTCGAAGGTAACTCCCTTTCTGAAATCGCCTGCTGTCATAATAAATACTCCTTAAACAATGGTTATATATAATTTTTATAAAACTATCAAATTTTTATTGTCGGTAAATAACCGCGAAACGCCGTCATTCGTCAGCAAAACGGTGTCCTCTATCCTTATCCCGAACTCGCCGTCGAAATACACGCCCGGCTCTATGGTAAAGACCTCACCCGTAAGCAAAACACCTTCCGCCCGCGGCGAAAGCGTAGGCGATTCGTGAATTTCCAACCCCACGCCGTGCCCTAACGAGTGCGTAAAATACGGACCGTAGCCGCGTTCGCTTAAATACGAGCGCGCAATCCCGTCCGCCTGAATCAGCCCGCAGCCCGAAGAAATTTCATCTTCGGCTTTGAGATTAGCGTTAAGCACCGCGTCGTATGCGCTTAAAAATTTTTCCGACGGATTGCCGAAAAACGACGTACGCGTCAGGTCGGAACAGTAACCGTTCACCTTGCAGCCGCAATCGATAAGCACGGGACTGTTACGCTTTAAACGCGCGTCCCCCGTCACGTGGTGCGGTACTGCCGAATTTGCACCGAAAGCCACAATCGTATCGAAACTCATTCCCTCTGCGCCACGGTTTAAACACGCCGTTTCGAGCGCGGCGGCAAGTTCCTTTTCGGTAACTCCCTCTTTAACAAGCGGAAGGATAGCGTAATACGCCCTTTCGATAATATCGCAAGCGCGGCGGATACAGTCGATTTCCGCCTCCGTTTTAATAAGCCGTTTATTTTTCAGAAACGCCGAGCCGTCCTTAACGGGCAGCCCGAAGTCCTTATACTTTGCGTATTCGGACATCGTGGTTTTGTCGTAATCGAGATACAGCGTTTCGGCACGGTCTTCCTTAATCGCGGCGGCAACGTCGTTTAATCCGCCGTAAAGCCTGCATTCTGTATCGGGCGAAGATTTTGCAATGGCGGCTTTGGCGGCGTAAAAATATCGCGCGTCGGTAAAAAACACCGATTTACTGCCCGAAAGCAAGACCCCTTCCGCAATGTCTGCGGATAAAAAGTATCTGCGCGTAACCCTGTCGGTAATCAAAAATACGCCTTTTTCATCAAAACGCTCCATACTATATATTATTTTAACAAAAAAACGTTTATAAGTCAATTCCATTTAAACATAATTTGAACAGAATTTATCATAAACGTTTAATATTTTTATATTACCCCGAAAAACTAGCAAAAAAGGCGCAAGGTCCGCTTGAATTTCAAAACGGCAAAACGAAACGCGCCGCGCGGAACGCTTTTTCAGAAAATTTCTTCCGCATAGCTGACCGTTTCCATAGCGGAAATCGCTTCGATAATTTCCTTGTGCGATTTGGATTTAAGTTCGGGATTGACGATTTTCATCGTCATCGAATACACGCCGAGTCCCGAATGAGCAAATGCGGGGTTAATCTCTATATCGTTGATTTTAAGTCCGAAGCTGCGGAGAGAGTTTGTGAATACCTGCAACGCTTCTCTGCTTTTAAGCTCTATATGCACTTCGAGATACACGGAGGCTTCTTTCATTTTCTTTTCGAACTTGGGTAAAAAAACGATGACGAGCATAAACAGCGCAAACGCGACAAGCCCAACGAAATACAGTCCGTAACCGATTACCATCGAAATAATACCTATACACCAAAGCCCGACGGAGGTCGTAAGCCCGCGCAGTTGGTTTTTAGAACTGAACAAAATCGTGTTGGAGCTGATTACCGCGACGGCGATAATGACCGCGGGACACAAAAACGAGGATTCGACAGACTTAACCTCGGTAAGATACACGTCTAAAAGCGCGCCGAGAATCCCCGCGAGCGAAACGGAAATAAAAGTCTTAATACCCGCGCTGTGTAGTTTTGTAGAGCGTTCCGTACCCGCAAGCATAGCGAGAACGGTTGCGAGAATTATTCTGAACAAGCACGACCACGCGTTGAATTCAACGCTCCAGCTTCCTAAAAATTTTCCTATTATATCCATACGTTATCTCCTGTTGATGAATTTGCGGTTATATCTTAAATAATCGCCGTAAGTGGTTTCGTTTTCGGCGGCTTCGTTAAAAGCTCGTTCCTCATCGGTGGCGGAATACTCGTTCTGCGCGATTTCCGATTCTATTTTCAGTAATTGTTCTCTTAAACTTTCCGTTTTAACCTCTTTTTCGGTTTTAACGGGCGGTTCGGTCTGTTCGCCGCCGTAAGAGCCTGAAAGATAAAGCGCAAGCTTCGCACAGCCCGGACCTATCAGCTCGTATAAAATGCTTGACGACAGAATAACCGTTTGCAGCATCATACCCTGTTCGCCGCCGATTGTGCGCGCCGCCATAACGACAAGTCCTATCGCGACGCCTGCCTGCGGTATCAGCGCAAGCCCTAAATAATTTCGGGTTTTAACGGGTTTTTTAGTTATAAGACAACCCGTAAACGCGCCAACGTATTTGCCTAAAATCCTTACGAAAAAGTAGGTTACGCCGATAACGATAAGCGGAACGCCGTTAAGCGAACTGTTCATATCGAAAAGCGCGTCGAGCTTAAAATTAAGCCCCGAATAGACGAAGAACAACAGCAAAACGGGCGGCGAGAAATAGTTAAGCTGCTTAAACAACCTGTCGTCGTCGGTAACGTTGATGTAAACCGTACCCATCGCCATACAGCCGAGCAGCGGCGAAACGCCGAGCGCCGCGCCAACGCCGCACACGACGAATAAAAACGCGATTGCGATAATCAGCCTGTTGTCGGTGGAACGCTTGTTCATTAAAACCTTTAACAAAAACCCGAACGCGCAACCGAGTCCGATAAGCAGAACGTTGTAAACGACGGGCAACGCCACGTCCGAAAAGCCGACCTTTCCGCCGTTAGTCGCGACGGCGAGCGAAATAGCGACCGAAAACGCCACTAAACTTACCACGTCGTCGAGCGCGACCGCGCCAAGCAACGTATCGACGAAGTCCCCGCGCGCTTTCGTTTGTCTTATCGTCATCATAGTGGAAGCGGGAGCGGTAGCGGAAGCCAGCGCCGCCAGCACTATGGAAAAAGCCGTTCCCAGACCTAAAATAAAAAACGCGAGAACGAACACGAGAAGAGAAGCGGCGAGAGCCTCGAAAACGGTGATAACCGCGATTTTTCCACCGTTAGCCTTTAAAGTTTTAAACCTGAAAAATTCGCCCACGCCGAACGCGATAAACGCAAGCGCGATATCGGACAAAAAACCCATACCGCCGACGACCGAGCGCGGAATAAGGTCAAGGCAAAACGGACCGAGCGCGACGCCGACTAAAATGTATGCGGTAACGTTAGGCAATTTTACAAGCTTTGTAAGCCGCGTTGCGAGAAAACCGAAAATCAGCATAAACGCAACCGAAATAATTATAACGGAGACGCTGTCCGCGCCCCCGAGTTTGTCGTAAAAATTATTAAGCATTTTCCTCTCTCACCCGAAAAGGTTAATAAAAAAATATTCCCGGAGAAAAGTTTTTATAACCGTTAAAAGTCAGTAACTAAAAAAATTTTACCTATTATATAATACTTTTATCAAGAAATCAAGTCTTTTCGAAAAAATTTTTCGATGTTTTCGATAAAATATAGTCAAAATCCGTTTAAGCGGGTATTTAAGCGTTAAGCCGATCTCACTTTTCAGTTCACTGCCGTCGGAAACGCAGCAATGAACGTGGTTTTTATATACGGAATCAGCTTCTCGGCATCTGCTTTTCTCATTACCGCACCTCCTCGTTAATTATGATATAGTTTTTGCGCTGATATTGAAAATGCTACCGAAGCTATCGATAACACATTCCACGCGTAAATCTAACGATAACCACTAATTTAATAATAGTAAAAAAGCCCATCCTCCGAAGTAGCCTACAACCTTGGAAAATGGACTCTTTAATAAATTATTTTTGTTCTTTTAATGTTTTGCAACTCGAAATCAACATTCGTCTGATTCTTCCGCAAAGATTACGATGCTTCTTGTATGTATCTTCATCAATGCCATTTGTATTAAACAGTAGCTGCAACCAACCTTCTGTTTCACTACATTCTTTAAGCGCTATTTCAAATTTTGAAAGCATGTCTGCTTTGCTTTGACCGTAGTTTGCCTCACGGATATTGGCATAAACACTGCTTGAACTTTTGCGTATTTGAAAAATTGTGTTGGATGACGCTTTTAAATTTTGACAAAGTAATTCCATATCGGTCGCAAGCTGTTCCGAATAGATCAACAAATAGTTTTTAGCCATACAATCACTCCCTTCAAGAATACTATATCATATTTTGCATAGCAATTCAAGAGCTTTTCGCATTCTCGTATCCTAATCACGCCGAAGGCGTGTATATCATCAATTCCGAAGGAATTGCATATCATCAAAACGAAGTTTTGTATATCATCAAGTCGCAGAAAGCTACACGCTGATGCGTGATGATATACAGCCCAAAGGGCTGATGATATCCACCACACTTCGTGCGGTGATGATATACCAAACCTGCGGCTTGTATAAAAAAAGTCGTATCAATAGGATACGACTTTTTTGGTGTGAAGGATGGGACTTGAACCCACACGGATAACCATACGCCCCTCAAACGTACGCGTCTGCCAATTCCGCCACCCTCACGCGTTTCAGCCTTTATATATTACTCGGTTTTAAGCTTTTTGTCAAGAAGTTTTCCATATAATTTCTTATATTTTCTTAAACTTTTATAAATTTTTTTCGTATACTCCCTCGTTTCCGCAAACGGAATGTCTTTTAACGTCCTTTTATCTCTGCTGTAACGCTCGTCCGATAGCCACCTTTTTACGTTTCCTTCCCCTGCGTTATACGCTGCGATCGCGGTTCGCTCTTCCGAAAACTGCGCTTTAAGATACTTTACGTAATAACACCCGAACTTTATATTAGTGTCCGCATCAGTCAAATCGTATTTGACGATTTTCATTTTGTCCGCGATATATACGCCCGTTTCTGCCGTCAACTGCATCAGCCCCACCGCCCCCGCAGAACTGACGGCGTGCGCGTTAAAGCCGCTTTCGGTTTTAACCATCGCGAAAATCAACGCAGCGTCTAACCCGTATTCCTCCGAATACTTAAAAATTTCTTCCCGATACTTTAAGGGATAGAAAGTTTTTTTGGAAAAATATTCCACAACGAACGCAAACGCGAATAACGTCCAAAAAACAACGAGCAGAACGGACGTAAGCTTATAGACGGTTTTTAACGTTTTTTCACTGTCGCCGTAAACCATATAATATATAATATGCGTAAAAAAACTTTTATTAGGCGTTTTAAGCAAAAAAACGGAGTATCACAACCCCGACGCTTCGCGATAGATCTTGCTTGACGCTAACGACGCTAACCCCCTTGCACGCGGAGCAACCACCTCGCAAAACACAAACGACCTAACGCCGTACGAAGCCGTTTTTTCGACGATAAAAGCCATTATGCGCTATAATCATTTATCTGAAGCGTAAAATAATGTACTAAAATAGATACTCGAGGTAATGAAAAGATGAAAAAAATAATATGTATTTTCATATCGTTTGCGATAACGTTGCCTTTTCTTGCTTTTGCGCCCGTTCGCGGCGTAAAAGCGTTTGGCGGCGAAGCGTATCGGCGCGTAATCACCGAAACTACGCCGTTTTACGCGGATAAAGCCGCAACGCAGCTTTTATTCTATTTGCCCTATACCTATTACGTAAAAGTATTAAGCGCAGACGGCGCGATGACGCGCGTGGAGGTTTACGGAACGGGAGCGACAGCCGCACTTGACGGATACGTACCCGCGGAAATGTTGTATAACGACGGCTTGGAGGTTAAAAATCCGTTCGTCAATCTGGAAATAATAACCTCCGCCACGGCAATTCTTTACGGCGACGCGGCGTTGACGAGTACCCTGCAATACGTTTTTCCGTCGAGAGGGTTAAGATATTACGGATTCATATACGCGGCGGACGGTTCTAAACTGTATTACGTGGGTTATAACAACAGGTTGGGCTACGTAAGGGAATCGGAAATAACGCCGTTCGTAATCCCTGACCACCCTAACGAATTAACTTTTATTCCCAAGCCGACCGAACCCGTCCCGACGCCGAACGAAGATACAAAGCCGCCCGAAGCAGACGGGCAGGACGAAACCGCCGCCGCGGTGAGCTTACGTGCCGTTATCATCGTATGCCTTATTTTTGCGGGCGTAATCGCCTTATTTATAGCGTTCAAGACGAAACCGCCGCAGAAAAAACAAAGCTATTACGACGAAAACGACTACGAATAAACCATATACGAATAACACGAAAATCACGCCGACAACGATTTTTGCTTTGACTCGCCCCATTTTTTCTCGACGGAAACGGCGGCTGTCGCGGCAGCGGGAACGGTAGCGGACGAATCGGGTTTACGTGCGGGGTTTTCACTGCGTTTTGCGCCGAAATTGTGTTTTTTATCGTAAGAAATACTGCGTTTTTCCTCGCGACGTTTCATTTCGCGGAAAAAATCGATGGAAAGATACTCGCTTTCAAACACCTCGTCGGTAAGCCCGTATTTATCCATAAGTTCTGCGAAACGCTTTAAAATGCTCTCCTGTCTGCGGAAATATTTTCTCTCAAAAAAATCGAATCCTGCGTAAGCTTCCTTCGGCAATTTTTTAAAATACTTATAATCGAGAAGCACGAAATCGTTTTCGCCGAACTTTGCCAAAGCTTTTTCGACGAACTGTTTAAGTCTTAAAATAGTGTCTTTCTGTTCGGTCAAGCTTAAAATTTTGAAGCACTGCTCCTCGCAGGGTGAAAAATCCCTGAACGAAATCAAAGCCTTTTTTTCGACAAGTTCGTCAATTTGTTCGACGAGACTGTCCGCGCACGGATACGAATATAGAATAACCTTTGCATATAACTCTTTCATTTTTGAACTCCCAAAGCTGTAAATAATAGTTTTCCGAAAAACACCTGCATTATAGTTTCTCAAAACCCTCAAAGTCAATACTTTATGTCTTAACTTAAACAAAAATACAAACATTTGTTCGCTTTTCTCGAACAGTTTACACCCCAAAACTGCCAAAAATTGACATATTTAAAAATAAATCCGAAAAATTATACAGGTTGAAGGGGAAAAAAAATGACAGGGATTGTAAAAATGTGGCGAATAATAATGACAAAAGCAAAAATATGTGATAAAATGAAGAATATGAAAACATTAAGAGAAAAAATTTATATTGTAATAGTTTTAACGCTTGCCGCGTGCGCAGTCGCCGGCGCGGCGTTCAATTTCCGAACGAAAAGCGCGAGCGCGGCGGTTGTCGGCGAAAGAGTTTTGCCCGTTAAAAGTATGGAAACGGACGAACTTTCCACGCCGCAAAACGTGTTTGCTTACGGCGAAACGATTGCGATTAACGAGAACAGCACTACTCTCCGCGTTTACGTTCGCGGCGAACGGCTAAGCCTTTCCGCCATAAGCTTTACCGACCTCGGTACGCTTAAAATGAGCAAGGAAAACGAAATTCTGGTGTCCGACAACGGTTCTATTTATAAGCTTACCGTAAACGGGAACGACGTTACCGACAAGACGCCGTTGAAGAACGCGGCGACGGGCGAAAACATAGGCTCTGACTTCGATTATAACGGCAAATACGTTATCGCGAACAACGCGACGCAGATTATCACCTATTCGATTGACGGAACTGTCGTAACGAGCCTTAAAAGTTTCAAATCCAAAAACAAAAGTCCGATAGCGATAAATGCGGATAACGCGGTGTTTTTCGTCGGCGAGGACAGCGGACTTTATAAAAGCGACGTCGAAAATACGAAAAATCAAAAACTCCGCGCGAACACGCAGATTAACAAAATGGTCGCCGATAAAGATTACGTTTATTATATAGAACGCAACGATATTTACCGCATTTCCGTGAACGGCGGCGAGCCTGAAAACATTACCCCGACGGAAGAAACGTTCGAGCTGGGCAAGCTTATCACCCCCACCGGGATTTGCTTTAAAGGCGACAACTTGTTGGTGACCGATTCCGCGCTTAACGCCGTGCAGGAGTTTTACGTTAAGGACGGAAAGCTCGTTTTTACGGGGTTTGCCGTGACGAAAGGCAAAACCGCTTATAACCGCATAGGCGCGGTTAAAGACGTTGACAGATACTTAAACAAAGCGGCGGTTCTTTCGGACGAAAAACTTACCGTGATTACGTTTGACGAAAATTTCGACGGATATAATCCGCAATCGTTTGAAAACCTGTATACGGGGAAAGACAAAAACGTTACCTGTTTCGCGCTGGGTAAAACCGTGCTCGCGGCGGCGGTGGCGGACGGCACGGCGGAATTCGTTAAGCTTGACAGCTCGGGGAAATCCGACAGCACGGTCAGCGTCGGGTTTTCCGCGGAAGAAGGAATTATTAAGGATATAACCTATCAGAGCGGATACTTTTACGTTTTGACTTTTAACGGAACTAAATATCTGACCTTCAAAATTTCCGAAACGGGTTTCGACAAAGAAAAAACCGCTTCCGAACGCACCGTGGAAACGGCTTGCGTCGCTGCGGACGTTTTCGGAAATCCGGTTTACGGCGGAAGCGAATTCGCTAAACTCGCAACCGACCTGAACGGCAGAGTTTACGGCTTAAAAACGGACGGCGAGCTTTGCTATACGGACAACGGCGGCGAAAACTGGCACGGGTCGGGACTTAAAAACGTAACCGCGTTTGCAATGAATTTCGATAAAAAGGAAGTGTTTTACGCCACGAACGAAAGGGAATTTTTATATTCGGTGAAAACGCTTGACAATTTCGCGTTGTCGGCGGTGGAAATCCCGGACGGCTATAAGCTTACGGGAACGAGCGTTTCCTTCGACAAAGAATTTTTGAAAGTATGCAAGGTTAAGGACGGCGAAAAGAGCGTCAACGCCTATTCTTTTAACGTTTATCACGACGAGCTTTCGAAGAAGGAACTGGTCGAGTTTGTTGACCTTGCGGAGTTGGAAGACGAATACCTGCCCATAGCTAATGCGAATCCGAGCCGCGGCGACCTGTACTTTTGCGCAGGCAGAAAAGGCGTGGTGTTAATCAGCGGTCAGCAGCTGACCTACGAGGACAGAAAATACGAGGACTGCAACAAAACGGTTTTCGTTACCACGGGCGTGCAAGCGTATTATCACCCCGTTATCACGCAGAAAAACATTTACTCTTTAATCGACGAAAAGACGGAAGAAAAAATAACGTTTAAGAAAAACGACGCGCTCGACGTAATAAAGAAAATCACCGTGCTGGATAAAGAATTTTACCTTGCGAGACAGGACGCGACTTATTTTTATATCCCCTCAGATTTCACCGTGGACGAGCTTGCGGAGGATTATAAATACGCTGATTATAAGACGGAAAAGGTTAAGAAAACCGTCGTTTATAAAAACGCCTCGCTCGGTCGGAAGATTGCCGAACTTGACGAAAACCAAACGGTCAGAGTGCTTTCCGAAAAGAACGGCGTTGCGGAAATTCTTTTTAACGTCGGCGACGGCTGGGAAAAAGGTTACGTTAAAGCCAACGCGATTATCAACGAATCGCAAATCGCCGTGCGAAACATTTTAATCGTACTTGCCCTGATAGCTTGCGTTTGCGGCTCTGTCACCTATTTCGTTTTAAGAAAAAAGGCTTGATTATATATAAAAAACTCGGCACAACTTGATTTTATTTATGTGAAATACTTAATACGACAAGCGGGGCTGTCGCAAAACTGCGACAGCCCCGCCCTTTTATAAATAATCTTTTTATCCTCGCAAAAATATGCGGAGAAAACCAAAAAAAATGCGTTAAAACCCCTATATTTATTATGATAAAGCTTTACTGTTTAATGCGAAGCATATCGCCCGCGGAAAGTTTAAAATCCGTTTTGACGCGCAGGATTTGTTGAACGATTTTAGCGTCCGCAACGCTTGCGCCGTTTTGGTCGAACATTTCCGTGACGCAAAAGCTTTTATTAAACGAATCGTTCGGCGAAAGCACTTCGAGCAGGTCGCCCGTTTTAAAGCGGTTGCGCATTTCGACGGTGGCAAAGCCGTTGTCGTAACCCAAAACGTTCGCGATGAATTTGTGCGTGCCTTTGCTCTGGCTGTCGTCGAAATTTTCCGTTCGGTCGTTTTCGCCGAGCAGATACGCGGTGGTAAACTCTCTGTGCGCGGTTTTTTCAAGCTCGCTTTTATATAATCCGTTAAACTTGTAATCGCTACCCTTCTCGTAAAACGCGTCGATTGCGCGGCGGTACGCGTTGATTACGGTCGCGAGATAATACTCCGATTTCATACGCCCTTCTATCTTAAACGAACACACGCCCGCGTCCGTCAGCTCCGCGATATAGTCTATCAAGCATAAATCTTTACTGTTTAAAATATAAGAACCGCGCTCGTCTTGTTGTAATTCCATAAACGCGCCCGACGAACCTTTTTCGCGGATTTCGTAATTCCAGCGGCACGCCTGCACGCATTCGCCGCGATTAGAACTTCTGCCCGTGCGGTAATCGGATAAAAGGCATCTGCCGCTGTAAGAAATACACATCGCGCCGTGCACGAACGCTTCTAATTCCAACTCGGGGACGGATTCGTGAATTTGCTTAATCTCTTTAAGCGACAATTCCCTTGCGAGAATAACCCGCTTTACTCCCTGCTTGAACCAGAATTCCGCCGATTTATAGTTAAGGGTGTTAGCCTGCGTGGAAAGCGCTATCGCAAGACTCGGCGCAACGCTTTTCGCGCAACAAATAAGCCCGGGGTCGGAAATAATCGCGCCGTCTATCCCCGCGCTTTCCAAAAACTTAAAATATTCTTCCGCTTCCTTTATATCGTCGTTCCTTGCGAAGATATTGACGGTCACGTAAACCCGTTTGCCGCAAGCGTGACAAAGCTTAACGGCGTTTTCAATCTCCGCACGCGAAAAGTTGCCCGCAAGCGCGCGAAGGGACAACGATTTCCCGCCGATATACACGGCGTCCGCACCGTAATACAGCGCGGTTTTAAGCTTATTCATATCCCCCGAGGGGGCTAACAATTCAACCTTATTCATCACACTTTTTTCTCCGAAACGCACACGCCGTCCTCTAAATCGTATACGTTTACCGTAAAATCCGCGTCGTTTTTCAAATCCGAAAGAAAGGCTTTAAGGCTGTTGACGATTGCTCGGTGCTTTCGCGGAACAACACCGTCCACGTACCCGTGAAACGCCACGTCGTCGGCAAAAAGCACGCCGTTTTCGTTCAGCGCGGCTTTGAGATACGGCAGATATTCGTAATAATGCCCCTTTGGTCCGTCGAGAAAAATCAGGTCGTATCTGCCCGTCATGACGGGTATAATCTCGGACGCGTCGCCGAGAAAGATTTTCGCCCTGTCCGCAACGCCGAACTGCGCGTAATTGCTTTTGGCGGCGTTATATAAATCCTCGTCGATTTCGATACCCGTAAGGGTTGCGTTTTTAAGCGTTAAAAGCAACGCGACGCCGGTAAGCCCCACGTTAGTGCCTATTTCGAGAATGGACGCGGGGCGTTTTTCCGCGGCGATTTTCAGCAGTAATTCAAGCGTTTCGTCGCGGAGGACGGGTTCTCCGTCCTTCCTTGCGTTTTCTCTTTTTGTTTTAACCGATAACGGACAAAGCATAATTTTTAACCTTTCCCGCAAGTTCCCGGCGGCAAAGCACCGCCGTTATACGACCATTACCACGGGTACTAACATAGGATTTTTTTTCGTAACCTTAAACAGATAGTTTTTAAGACTTCTTCTGATTATCCCCGCAAGCTCCGTTTCGTCGCGAACCTGTCGCATATCCGTTTGGTTAAGCGTGTTCATAAGCGTGTTTTTGGCTTCCGCAATCAATTCGTCCGACAAAACCAAGCCTTTGCTGACAAGCTCCACCGAAGAAAGCTTTGCGGAATATTCGTCCACCGCAACGACCGCAACCACAAGCCCGTCCTCGGACAGGTGAATTCTGTCGCGAAGCACGAAGCTGTCCGCGCCGTCTATTCCCACGCCGTCCACGAAACGCGAACCCGACGGGAATTTTTCGCCAAGCTTCATATCCTTGGAATTAACGAGCGCGGTATCGCCTATATCCGCGATTAAAATATTGCTTTCGCGCATGCCCATGCTTGCGGCAAGCTGCGCGTGCTTTTTAAGGTGTCTGTATTCGCCGTGAACGGGAATAAAAAATTTAGGCTTAACGAGCGAGTGGATAACGCGAAGCTCTCCGCGGCAGGCGTGACCGGAAACGTGAATCGGCTCTAAACTTTCGTAAATAACCTCCGCGCCGAGGCGGTAAAGGTTGTTTATGACGCCGTAAATCATTTTTTCGTTACCGGGAATGACGGAAGCGGAGATGACGACCGTGTCGTTATTTCCGATGGTAACTTTATTGAATTCGCCGCTCGCCATACGCGTAAGCGCGCTCATAGGTTCGCCCTGCGTGCCTGTGGACACGATAACTATTTCGCTATCCTTAAAGTTTTTGCATTTTTCCACGTCCACGATAAGTTTATCGGGAATATTAAGCTCGCCGATTTTGCTTGCCGCGTCGGCGATGTTAATCATACTTCTGCCCGAAAACGCGACCTTCCGCTTATATTTAACGGCAAGGTCCAAAATCTGTTGAAGTCTATGCACGTTTGACGCGAACGTTGCGATGATAAGCCGCCTTTCGGGGTTATCGCCGAAAACGTGGTCGAGCGTATCTTTAACGACCGATTCGCTCATCGTGTTGCCTTCGATTTCAATATTCGTAGAATCCGCCATCATAAGCAGAACGCCCTTTTTGCCGAGTTCCGCAATCCGCGTTAGTTCTGTGGTGTCGCCGTTTACGGGCGTGTAATCTATCTTAAAATCGCCCGTATGGAAAACCACACCCACGGGCGTGGTCACCGCAAGCGCGACCGCCCCCGCTATCGAGTGATTGACGTTTATGAATTCGACGGAAAAACACCCGAGCTTAATCACGTTGCCGGGTTTTACGCAGTTAAGCGTAACGTCGTTGAGTTTCTGCTCTTTAATCTTGTTTTCGATAAGCGTAAGCGTAAGCTTCGTGCCGTACACGGGGACGTTAAGTTCCTTTAATATATACGGAAGTCCGCCGATATGGTCCTCGTGTCCGTGAGTTATAACGATACCGCGAACGCGGCTTTTGTTCTGCACGAGATAACTTACGTCGGGAATAACGAGGTCGACACCCGGCATGTTTTCACCGGGGAAAGTAAGCCCCGCGTCGATAACGATTATATCCTTGCCGTATTCGAGCGCGGTCATATTCTTGCCTATTTCGCCCACTCCGCCGAGAAATCTTACTTTAAGCATTTTTGCCGTTTTATCCTTTCCCGAGCCGCCGTTTTCGACGCTTTCGGAAATAGCCGTTACCGCTTGTTTTACGGGTTTAACGACGTTTTGTTTTTTTTCGGGCTTAACGAGTTTTTCGGATTTGCTTTGTTTACGTTCTTTTTCGGTTTTAACCGTTTTATCCGCTTTTACGGACTTAACCGTTTTTACGGGTTTTACGCGATTATCGCCCCTTTTAGTTTCGGAGCGTACGGAAGAATTTGCCGCGAACTCGTCAAAATCTGTCGCGGCAAGCGTAGGCTGCCCTTCGCGAAGAAAGGCGTCGTTTTTGTTTTTTTTCAAATCAGTCTCCTTAAACGTAATTAAATTGTAATAAAAATATAAATGGTTAATCGCAAAAAAGCGATAACCGCCGCAATAAATATGCGGTAAAGCTCTTAATTGTTGCTTACGACGGCGGCGATTATCCGACGCACGACGTTACGGCAATTCGTTTTACGTTATATATATTACCATTTTTCGGAAAAAAAGTAAAACGTATTTAAGGAAAGTTAAAAGAAAATCGCGTATTCCCCTTGCAAACGGTTGAAAAAAAAGTCGTATAATAGTATAATATTGTCAAGCGGAAAAAATTCCGCACCGATAATATCTATATAAGGAGTTTTTTATTATGCGAGTTTTTAACTTTGCAGCAGGTCCTTCCACCTTGCCTTTTCCCGTTCTCGAAGAAGCAAAGAAAGACTTTCTCGACTATCAGGGCACGGGTATGAGCATTACCGAAATGAGCCACCGCGGCAAGCTGTTTATGGCGGTAAACGCGGAAGCAAACGCTCTCCTTCGCGAGCTGATGCATATCCCCGACGATTATGCGGTTCTGTTCGTTCAGGGCGGCGCGTCGCAGCAGTTTGCAGCCGTTCCGCTTAACCTTTTACAAAAGGGCAAAGCCGACTATATTCTTACCGGCAACTTCGCGGGTAAGGCTTATGAAGAAGGTCAAAAATACGGCGACATGGCGATTGCCGCGTCAAGTAAAGCGGACGGTTACACCTATATCCCCGATATGAAGAACGTTAAGTTCCGCGACGGAATCGATTACGTTCACACCACCTATAACAACACTATTTTCGGCACGCGTTACACGGAATTACCCGAAACCGACGCGACGCTCGTTACAGACGCAAGTTCCTGCATTTTATCCGAGGAAATCGACGTTAAAAAGTTCGGGCTGATTTACGCGGGCGCGCAAAAAAACATTGCGCCGGCAGGGCTTACCATCGTTATCGTTAAGCGCGATTTAATCGGTAAAGCTCTTCCCATTTGCCCCACCATGCTCGACTACGCCGTTCAGGATAAGAACGACAGTCTTTATAACACTCCCCCGTGCTTCCCTATTTATATGGCGATGCTCGTGTTCAGATGGCTTAAAAACCTCGGCGGCGTTAAGGCTATTCAGAAAATCAACGAGGAAAAAGCAGCTATGCTTTACGATTTTATCGATAATTCCAAGCTATTTAAGAACAACGTCAACAAAAAGGACCGTTCTCTTATGAACGTTACCTTCGTTTGCCCGACGGAAGAGCTTAACGCCAAATTCGTTAAGGAAGCCGCCGAAAACGGACTTGTTTCCATTAAAGGTCATAGGCTCGTCGGCGGTATGAGGGCTTCTATTTATAACGCCATGCCCGTCGAAGGGGTTAAGGCTCTCATAGAATTTATGAAAAAATTTGAAAGGGAGAATGCGTAAAATGAAAAATATTCTTACATTAAACGCGATAAGCCCCGTGATTAACGACGTTTTCGACACCTCCTATAACGTGGCGAGCGACGCGGAACAGCCCGTGGGCATTATGCTCCGTTCTTTCAAAATGCACGGTTATCCCCTGTCGGAACAGACTCTCGCCGTAGCGAGGGCGGGCGCCGGCGTGAATAATATCCCCGTCGAAGAATACGCGGAAAAGGGCGTCGTGGTTTTCAACACCCCCGGCGCGAACGCTAACGCCGTTAAAGAACTCGTTATTTCGGCTTTGCTTCTGGGTTCGAGAAAAATCATCGATTCGGTTAAGTGGGTAGACACTCTTAAAGGCAAGGGCGAGGAAATCTCCAAGCTTGTGGAGAAAGGAAAATCGCAGTTTGTCGGCGGCGAAATTTTGGGCAAAAGCCTCGGCGTAATAGGTCTTGGCGCAATCGGCGCGCAGGTCGCAAACGCCGCTATCGGACTCGGAATGGACGTTTTCGGTTACGACCCGTTTCTTTCCGTCAACGCCGCGTTAAAGCTTTCAAGACACGTCAACGTGGTTAAGGAGCTTGACGAGATTATTAAAAATTGCGATTATATAACCATTCATATCCCCTATATCGCAAGCCAGAATAAGGGCTTTATCAACGCGGGGGTTATCAGGAAAATGAAGGACGGCGCGGTTATCATCAACTGTGCGCGCGGCGAGCTTGTCGAAAACGCAGACGTTATCAAGGCTGCCGAGAGCGGAAAAATCGCAAGATATTTTACCGATTTCCCCGCGGACGAGCTTATCGGCGTTAAAAACGTTATTTGCACCCCGCATATCGGCGCAAGCACGCCCGAAGCGGAAGAAAACTGCGCGGTTATGGCGGCAAAAGAACTTATCGACTTTATCGAGAACGGAAATATCGTTAATTCGGTCAATTACCCCGCTTGCTCAATGCCGAGAACCACCTCGTGCAGGCTTCTTATTCTGCATAAAAACGTTACGAATATCCTCGCGCAAATCACCGGCACGGTCGGAAGCGAGGGCATAAATATCGCAAACCTTTCTAATCAATCGAAAGGCGATTACGCGGTTACCATGATAGACACCGACGCGGACGTCCCCGATCGCGCGTTGAAACACATTTCCGCGCTTGAAGGCATCATCAGAGTAAGAATAATAAAGTGATTTAAGCGTTAGTTAAGATTTAAAAAAGGTTGCCGCCCGCAGGGATTCTCCCTGCGGGCGGCATTTTTTCTTATCGGAATTTTAGTTGCGGATACGTCGTCAAGCGCGCGCACTTTCACGCCGCCTTTCGTGGAATAAACCTTGACCAGGTTTTTCACTTCCGGCATAACCTATACCCTTCTCATTTTCCGTATTTAATTTATCGTAAAAAATAAGCCGTTATCACAAATCGATTTCGTCAATCACGTTGCCGTCGATGGTTTTAAGCGAGATTTTGTCCTGTTCTAAAATAACGTAGCTGTTCGGCGTGCCGTTTTTCGGTAGCGCGACCGAGCCGCAGTTTACGAAAACCACGTCACCGCTTTTCTCGATAAAACCCGTATGAAAATGTCCGTAAATAACCGCGTCGAACTGCGTTTTCGGCGGCATATCCTTGTTATAAACGTGTCCGTGCGTTAAAAAAACCGTTTTCCCCGCGGAAACGACGACGCCGGATTCGATAAAATCGAATTCGGAAATAAGCGTATCCACTTGAGAATCGCAATTCCCTTTTATCACTATAAGCTTATCTTTAACGGAATTAAAAATCTCCGCAACCTGCATCGGCGCGTAATCCTTTGGAAAAGGATTTCTCGGACCGTGATTATATATATCGCCGAGCAAGATTATTTTATCGGCGTTTTCGGCGGTTGCACGATTTAAAATCGCTTGCGCGAAATAGCTTGAACCGTGAACGTCCGAAGCAATCAAAAACTTCATATTAAGCTCCTTTTGTTTTGTAAAAATGTTTGCCCTTGCAAGAAAACCATATTCTCGCAAACGTCGAGCGCGAGAAACAGCGTAGCGGCAAGGCGTGCCGCTATGCTTTGCCGCAAAGATATGATACGACTTCGCAAGCCAACATCAGCCCCGCGGCTGCGGGGACGAAAATCATAGAAGGAATTACGCCCGCGTTTTCCCCGTCGGGGAAAGGCTTGGTATAAGGTTCGGTAGAATAAACCACCTTTACGCCGCTAATTCCGCGAGATTTAAGCTCTTTTCTCATAACCTTTGCAAGCGGACAAACGGAAGTTTTTTCGATATCCGCAACTTTAAGCGCGGTTATATCCGTTTTTCCGCCCGTACCCATACAGGAAATAACGGGAACGCCCGCCGCAAAGGCGCGTTTGATAATTTCTATTTTGGCGGTTACCGTATCGACGGCGTCTATCACGTAATCGAACGCGGAAAAGTCGAATTCGTCCGCGTTTTCGGGCAGATAAAACACCTTGTTTGCGGTAACGTTTACGTTCGGATTTATGCTTTTAAGCCGCTCCGCAATTACCTCCGTTTTATCGCGACCGAGCGTGTTTACGGTGGCAATGATTTGCCTGTTCAGGTTTGTTTCTTCAACGACGTCGTTATCGAACACGGTAATATTGCCCACGCCCGCACGGCACAACGCTTCGGCGGCGAAGCCGCCCACTCCGCCGACGCCGAACAATGCGACGGAGCTTTTTTCAAGCCTTTCCGCCGCTTTATCGCCGATAAGCAGACGATTTCTCTTAAAAGCCCCGTTCACAGCAGGAATATACCTTTTTCGGCGTTTTCGCGGATAATTTCGTCCGTCCAAACGGAAGCCTGAACCTCGCCGATATGCGCTTTTTTAAGCAAAAACATACACAGTCTTGACTGACCTATTCCGCCGCCGATGGTAAGGGGAAGCTTTTTATGTATAATGCCTTTGCAATATTCGTTAGCCATTTTATACGCTTCGCCGCGCTTATTCAGCTGCTTGATAAGGCTGACCTCGTCAACCCTGATACCCATGGACGAAATTTCGAAAGCAGAGCCTAAAACGTCGTTCCACAAAATAATGTCGCCGTTAAGCTTCCAGTCGTCGTAATCGGCAGCCCTGCCGTCGTGAGGCATACCGTCGCGCAAATCCCAGCCTATGCGGTAAACGAATATCGCGCCGTATTTGCGCGCGGCAAGGTTTTCGCGTTCCTTGCGGGTCTTTTCGGGGTAAAGGTCCTCTAAATCGGAGGTGGAAATAAAGGTGATTTTTGGGGGCAGCGAAACGGCTAACTGCGGATACTTTTTAGCAAGCGCGGTTTCCGTTTTAAGCAACGCTTTATACACCGCCTTAACCGTGTTTTTAAGGTACGGAAGCTTGCGTTCGTTGCGGGTGATAATCTTTTCCCAGTCCCACTGGTCGACGTACATAGAATGAATCGCATCAAGCGTTTCGTCGCGGCGGATTGCGTTCATATCGGTGTAAAGACCCGTTTCGGGCTGAAAGCCGTATTTCGCGAGGGCCATTCTTTTCCACTTTGCGAGGGACTGCACTATTTCGATAACGCGCCCCTGCCCCATCTCGGCGGAATCGAATGCGACGGGGCGTTCCACACCGTTAAGATTGTCGTTTAACCCCGTTTCGGGCAGAACGAACAGCGGCGCGGAAACACGCGTAAGATTAAGCTGTTTTGCAAGCTCCCGTTCAAAAGTGTCCTTGACGAACTTAATCGCCACCTCCGTTTCGAGAAGATTAAGAATCGAATGATATGTCATAATTTTTATCCTTAAAGCCTTCGGTATGTTTTGCATATCTCAGCATTTTATTTTTTAGTTTTTTTTAATGATTTTTAACGCTTTAAGCGGTAAATAAATTGATTTTAAGCGGGTTTTTGCAAAAACGGGAAAACCCGGAAAAAATCAGTCCTTAAAAACGTTTTCGTAAAGCGGGTGTGCCTTGGTAAGACTTTCCACCACTTTCGCGACGCGCTCGAAAGCGGCTTGCTTATAATCGATAATATCTGCGATGATTTCGGCAACCTGCACGCAGTCTTTTTCGTCAAATCCGCGGGACGTAACGGCGGGCGTGCCGATTCTTATACCGCTCGTAACGGTGGGCTTTCTCTTGTCGAACGGAACTGCGTTTTTATTGACGGTGATATGTACCTCGTCGAGCATGGTTTCAAGCTCTATGCCCGTAACGTCCTTGTCGCTTAAATCGATAAGCATAAGGTGGTTATCCGTGCCGCCCGAAACAAGTTTGACGCCGCGCCTTGCGAAAGTTTCGCTCATCGCCTTTGCGTTGCTTAAAATTTGCTGCTGATACGTTTTGAATTCTGGTTTAAGCGCTTCGCCGAACGCCGCTGCTTTTGCCGCGATTATGTGCATAAGCGGACCGCCCTGCGTGCCCGGGAACACCGCTTTATCGATAAGCTTCGCGTATTTTTCTTTACACATAATCATTCCGCCGCGAGGACCTCTCAACGTTTTATGAGTGGTGGTGGTAACAAAATCCGCGTAAGGAACGGGCGACGGGTGCAAGCCTGCCGCGATAAGACCCGCAATGTGTGCGATGTCGACCATCATATACGCGCCGACCTTGTCGCAAATCTCGCGAATACGCTTAAAATCGAGCGTTCTGGGGTATGCGGACGCGCCCGCGACTATCATTTTGGGTTTACATTCCAAAGCGATTTTTTCCATTTCGTCGTAATCGAGAAGGCCTGTCTTTTCGTTCACGCCGTAAGGCACGGCGTTATAATACTTGCCCGAAACGGCGACGGGACTACCGTGGGTTAAGTGTCCGCCGTGCGCAAGACTCATACCCATAAAGGTATCGCCCGGGGAAAGAACCGCAAAGAACACCGCAAAGTTAGCGTTTGCGCCGCTGTGCGGCTGGACATTGACGTGTTCCGCACCGAACATAAGCTTTGCGCGTTCGATAGCGATGTTTTCGACCACGTCCACGTGTTCGCAACCGCCGTAATACCTATGCGCAGGATATCCTTCCGCATACTTGTTCGTCAGAACGCTCCCCGCGGCAAGCAAAACGTTTTCCGAAACGACGTTCTCGCTTGCGATAAGCTCGATGTTGCTTTGAAGCCTGTTCAGCTCGTCGGCGATTGCACCGTATAGAACCGCGTCGGATTTCTTAAATCCGCTGTAATCAATCATGTGTGTATCTCCTATAAATTTTTTTCTTTTGATTTTATTTCTAATCGCGCGTTTACGCGCGGAAAAGCTTATAAATACCCGATAAGCTTTTCCGAAAGAACGGCTTTCGTGGACAGCCCTACCGATTTGTCGGCAAGCTTGCCGTTTTTATAAATAAGCATCGTCGGAACGGCTTTAATGCCAAGCTCGTCAGCAAGTTCCGCGTTTTCGTCAACGTCGATTTTAATAATTTTAACCTTTCCGTTAAGCCCGCTTTCCAACTCGGAAAGAATAGGCGTCTGAAGTTTGCACGGCGCGCACCAGAACGCTGTAAAATCCGCAATCACAGGCACGTCGTCGGCTATTTCTTCATAAAATTCTCTCTTGTTCGTTATCGTTATCATTTTCGCAATCTCCCGTCGGGATAATTTCGACGATAACCGTGCGAAGCTTGTCGGAATTGCGCAGTTTTTTGTCGAAAAACCCTAATATAGTATACCACGAAAGAATAAAAATTAAACTTAACAAAAGTATCCAAATCTCTTTTTTTATAACGAACAGACCCAAAAGAGTTGCCGCGCCGATTAAAAGAAGCGGCACTAAAAACACGAGCAGCGCACCCAAAAGCTTACCACCGCCGCTGTTTTCGACGATCACGTCATCGCCGGACTTCGCGCCGACGGCGTTGTGCGCACGAAGGGTCGTGAACTGCGCGTTGCCCGAAAAAAGACACAAGCCGCACTTGGCGCACTCTTCCTTTTTGTCTATCCTGACGGTGGCGTACTTCCCCTCCGTCTTAACGACTTTGCCCGCCTCTCGCATTATCGCTTACCGAAAAAAGCGGGAACGTCGTCTGCGGCAAGTTCCGTTTCCTTGCCGTCGGACATTCTTTTAAGCTTGATAACGCCTTTTGCCAACTCGTCCGAGCCGATAATGCCCACGTATTCCGCGCCGAGCTTGTCGGCGTACTTAAACTGCGCTTTAATTCCGCGCCCCATAAGGTCGGTTTCGGCAACCACGCCCGCTTGCCTGAGTTTTGCGGTCAGCGCGAACGCCTTTTCCGCCGCCTGCTCGCCCATAGGCGCGATATACAGTTTAACGGGAAATTCTCGGGGAATTTCCACGCCGCTGTTTTCAAGCAGCAGAAGCAATCTTTCTATCCCCGCGGCAAAACCGATGCCGGGAACGTCTCCGCCGCCGAATTCCGAAATAAGCTTATCGTACCTGCCGCCGCCGCACACCGTACCCTGCGCGCCGATATTTTCCGAAACGAATTCGAAAACCGTTCTCGTGTAATAATCCAGACCGCGGACGATATTCGGGTCGAGCTTAAAATTCACGCCGGAAGCGGAAAGAAGGTTTTGCACCCTTATAAAATGCGCTCTGCAATCATCGCAGAGATAATCGGTGATTTTGGGCGCGCCCGCGGTAATTTTTTTACATTCGGGGTTTTTGCAGTCGAGAATACGAAGCGGGTTTTTGTCGAACCTGTCCTTGCATAAGTCGCAAAGCGAATCGTAGTTATCACGTAAATACGCCTTTAACGCATTGTGATATTCCGCGCGACAATTTTTACAGCCGATGCTGTTAAGATAAAGCGTAATATTTTTCACGCCGAGCGCGTCGAGAAAGGCTTTTGCGAGAAGAATAACCTCCGCGTCGGTTTCGGGAGAAGCCGCGCCTAAAATTTCCACGCCGAACTGATGAAATTCGCGCAGTCTGCCCGCTTGCGGACGTTCGTACCTGAAACATTGCGTAATATAATACAGCTTAACGGGCAGCGCCATAGACTGCATACCGTTTTCCACGAACGCGCGCGCAACACCCGCCGTGCCTTCCGGTTTAAGCGTAATGCTTCGATTGCCCTTATCGTTAAAGGTATACATTTCCTTATTAACGATATCCGTGGTTTCGCCCACGCCGCGGAGAAAAACCTCGGTGTGTTCGAATGTAGGAGTCCTTATTTCCTTAACGTTAAATTTTGCCGCGACCTCGCGCGCGGTTTTTTCCACGAATTGCCACTTATACGATTCCTGCGGCAAAACGTCCTTAGTACCTTTAGGGATATTAACCATTTAACCCATCGCCTCGTTATAAAATATATTTCTTTAAGTCCTTGCTCTTGTTTTCCGCGCCGAGCTTTTCCTGCACGAACTTTTTGTCGATAACGACTTCCCTTTGCACCGAGCCGTCCGCCTCGAACGAAACGTCTTCGAGCAGCTCTTCCATAACGGTATGCAACCGTCTTGCGCCTATATCCTCGCTCGTAACGTTCATATCCTCGGCAAGGCTTGCAATCTCGTTAATGGCGTCCTCGGTAAATTTAAGGTCTACGCCGTCCACCTTTAACAGCGTTGCGTACTGAACGGTAATCGCGTTGCGCGGGGTGGTAAGAATTTTAACGAAATCTTCCCTCGTAAGACTGTTAAGCTCGACGAGAATCGGAAAACGCCCTTGAAGTTCGGGGATTAAATCGGACACCTTGGAAACGTGGAACGCGCCCGCCGCGATAAAAAGTATATAGTCCGTTTTAATCGCGCCGTACTTCGTCATTACGGTAGAACCTTCCACGATGGGCAGTATATCGCGCTGAACGCCCTCTCTCGATACGTCGTGTCCCGACGCGCCCGAGCTTTTCGCGGCGATTTTATCTATTTCGTCGATAAAGATAATGCCTTCCTGTTCGGCGCGACGAATAGCCTCTTCGTTCACGGCGTCGTTATCGATAAGCTTATCCGCTTCCTCGTTGAGCATCATTGCCCTCGCTTCTTTTACGGAAAGCTTGCGTTTTTTCCGCTTTTTAGGCAGAATATCGCCGAAAATGTTGCCTATGCTTATTTCCGCGCCGCCGGGGGTAAGCTCCATGGGCTTCGGGATATCCACAACGTCGATTTCGATAATTTCGTTATCGTAATATCCCTTTTTCAACCCCTCCGCGATGTTCTGTTCGAAAATAGCGTCGGGGGTTTCGCCTTTGTCGGCTTTCCTTGCCACGGCGATTATTTTAACAAGTTTCGCGTCGACCGCCGCCCCCGCTTTTTCGGTAACCGTTTTGAATTTTTCTTCCTTAACGAGTCTGACGGCACATTCCGCCAAATCGCGAATCATAGACTCCACGTCCCTGCCGACGTAGCCGACTTCGGTATATTTTGTGGCTTCCACCTTAATAAACGGCGCACCGACGAGCTTCGCGAGACGTCTTGCGATTTCCGTTTTGCCCACACCCGTAGGTCCTTTCATAATAATATTTTTGGGCGTAATTTCGTCCATTTCCGACGGGGTAAGTCTGCTTCTTCTGTAACGGTTACGCAGTGCGACCGCGACGGCTTTCTTCGCCTCGTCCTGACCGATAATATATTTATTCAGTTCTTCGACAATTTGTTTAGGGCTTAAATTCATAATAATCTCCTTTTAACGTATCGCAGCGAATTTAAAGAGTTTCGCAGGTAATGTGAGAGTTGGTGAAAACGCAGATTTCGCTTGCGATTTTAAGAGCTTTTCTCGCGATTTCTTCCGCCTCGTAAGAGGTTTCCTGCGATAAAGCCCTTGCGGCGGCAAGCGCGTAATTTCCGCCTGAACCGATAGCGCAAACGCCGTCCTCGGGTTCGATTACCTCGCCCGTGCCGGACACGATAAGCAATGTATCTTTATCCGCGGTAATCATCATCGCTTCTAACTTTCTTACTTTATCGTTGCGCCAAAGTTCGGCAAGTTCCACCGCGCTGCGCATTAAGTTGCCCGAATATTTGTTAAGCATTTCCTCGAATCGTTCCGACAGCGTAAACGCGTCCGCGACAGATCCTGCAAACCCGAAAATCACCTTTCCGCCGAAAATGCGGCGAACCTTAACCGCGTTGTTTTTAAAAATCACCGATTGCGACATGGTAACCTGTCCGTCGCCCGCGATTGCCGTGCGTCCGTTCTTTTTAACCGCACAAATGGTCGTACCCATAAATTCCGTCATAATTATACCTCCGTAAGCGTTTTGAATTTTTGCGTTTCGGCAAGACTTCTTTCCGCCTGCAAACGCTTTTTTTCTTTTTTATCGCGAATTAACGCGTCAAGCGGCGGAATAATGCCGAAGTTGGCGTTCATCGGCTGAAAATCTTTATTTTCCGTCGTAATATACTTGGCAAGCGCGCCCGAAACGGTCTTTTCGGAAATTAAAACCTCGGGCTTCGCGTTTAACTTTCTCTCTGCATAAATCGCCGCCATAAGCCCGCTCATCGCGCTCTCGACGTAACCCTCAACCCCCGTTATCTGCCCCGCGAGAAAAAGTTTGGGGTACTTTTTAAACGAGTAATCGGGGTTAAGGCACGCGGGCGCGTTCACGAACGTGTTTCTGTGCATAACGCCGTATCTTAAATATTCCGCATTTTTCAGCGCGGGAATTATCGAAAATACACGCTTCTGCTCTCCCCATTTAAGGTTGGTCTGAAAACCGACGAGGTTATACATAGTCCCGTTTTCGTCCTCGCGCCGAAGCTGTAAGCACGCGTAAGGCCACTTGCCCGTAACAGGGTCTTTAAGCCCCACGGGTTTTAACGGTCCGTAACGCAGCGTATCCTTTCCGCGCGCAGCCATAATTTCCACGGGCATGCACCCCTCGAAAATTTCCGACTTCTCAAACTCGTGCAGATCGGCGCGTTCGGCGGCGAGAAGCTCGGTTATAAACCGCTCGTATTCGTCTTTATTCATAGGGCAATTAACGTGGTCGCCGTTACCTTTGCCGTATCTGTCGCCGATAAAGGAACAAGTTTTATCGACGCTGTCGTAAGACACGACGGGCGCGGAAGCGTCGTAAAAATGAAGCTCCCCGCCGGACAGTTCGCATATTCTGTCGGCAAGCGTGCCTTGCGTAAGCGGTCCGGTCGCGATTATCGTATACTCGTCCGCGTCAAAAGAGGTAACCTCTTCCGAAATAACCGTTATGTTTTCGTTTTTGCGGATTCTTTCGGTAACGGTTTTTGCAAACTCTTCGCGGTCCACTGCAAGCGCGCCGCCTGCGGGAACGCTCGTTTCGTCCGCCGCCGCGATTATTTCCGAACCTAAAATACGCATTTCTTGCTTTAATAAGCCCGCCGCGTTGCCGTAAACGTCGTTGGATTTAAGAGAGTTGGAACAAACCAGCTCCGCAAAATTTTCCGACTTGTGCGCGGGCGAAAAGGCTTTGGGCTTAACGTCGTACAGCTCTACCTTAACGCCGCGCTTTGCAAGCGTCAACGCCGCCTCCGAACCGGCAAGACCCGCACCTATTACCTTAACTTTTTGCATTTTTGTTATCATCTTCCGTATATTTGCACGACTTTGACGAGCATTTGACCTTTCCGTTCACGGAAACGAGATACGCGCCGCATTCGGGGCATTTTTTACCCGTGGGCATATCCCAGCTCATAAACTTACAATCGGGATAAGCGGAACAGCCGTAAAATATTTTGCCCTTTTTGCTTGTCATTTTCTTGGTGGGCTTGCCGCATTCGGGGCAAACTCCTTCAAAATTATCGTCGGAAAGGCTTATCGTCTGCTTGCACTTGGGATAGTTGGAACAGGCGAGAAACTTCCCGTAAGGTCCTTCCCTTTCAACCATAATACTGCCGCATTTAGGGCAAATTTTATCCGTGGGAATGGCAATCTTTTCGTTCATCGGCTTAATGTTTTTACATTCGGGATAGTTAGAACAAGCGTAATAGTTGCCGTATTTGCCGCTTTTCATAATCATCGGCGCGCCGCATTTTTCGCATTTCACGTCGGAAATCCGCGATTGTTCCAGCTGTTTTTCGAAAGGCTTGTAAAATTCCGCGATAAGCTCGTGCCAGTCCTTGCCGTTCGCGCCGACGTCGTCCAGCTCGTCCTCCATTTTGGCGGTAAAGCCGACGTTCATGATATCGGGGAAATATTTAACGAGAAAATCTATCAGCTTATAACTTATGTCGTTGGGAACGAGGTATTTTTTCTCTTTTCTCACGTATTCGCGTTTTTGGGCGGTAAGCTTCGCCATAATCGTGGCGTAGGTGGAAGGTCTGCCGATGCCCTTGTCTTCCATGTTCTTAATCAACGTCGCTTCGGTGTAACGCACGGGCGGCTTCGTGAATTTTTGTTCTTTAACGAGGTTAATAAGCGAAAGAGCTTCGTTTTCGGAAAGCTCGGGTAAAAGCGCGTTGCCGTTCTCCTCGTCCTCTTCTTTCTTGGTGTCGTCGTAAACGACGGTGTATCCCTTGAAAATAAGCGTTCTGCCGCTCGTTTTAAGTCCGTAATCCGCGGCTTTAACGTCCACCGCCACGGCGTCGTATTTAGCCTCCGACATTTGCGAAGCAATAAACCGTTCGTAAATAAGCTTATACAATCTGTACTGATTTTTATCGAGAAAATCCTTAACGCTTTCGGGCGTGCGCTTTACGTCTATGGGTCTTATCGCCTCGTGCGCGTCCTGCGCGTCCTTTTTGGAACGGTAAATATTAGGCTTTGCGGGCGCGTAAGCTTCGCCGTAGTTTTCCTTTATAAACGCGAGCGCGGCGGCTTGCGCGTCAGCGGAAATTCTCACCGAGTCCGTTCTCATATACGTGATAAGCGCAACGTTTCCGTTAGGCGTTTCGACGCCCTCGTAAAGGCGTTGGGCAAGCTGCATAACCTGCGGCGCGGTGATGTTAAGTCGAATCGAGCCGTCCTGTTGAAGGGTACTCGTGATATACGGCGCGGGCGCGTGCGATTTAACTACCGATTTTTTAACGCTTGCTACCTTGAAATCGGCGGCTTTAAGCTCGTTTTCGACCTGTTCCGCCTCCGCCGCGTTTGACGGCTTATACTTTTTGCCGTTTTTCTCTACGAGAAGAACCTTAAACGCCTGCTTGTTTTCAGGACGAACCTCCGCTTTTAAGTTCCAGTATTCCTGCGGAACGAACGCCGCGATTTCGCGCTCTCTGTCCACGACCATTTTAAGCGCGACCGACTGAACTCTGCCCGCCGAAAGGTTTTCGTTCAGCCTGCAACTTGCCGCGGGCGAAACGCTGTAACCCACGATTCTGTCGAGAACGCGCCGAGCTTGTTGGGCGTTTACCAGATTCATATCGATGCTTCTCGGGTTGGCGAGCGCGTTTTTAACCGCTTTTTCGGAAATTTCGTTGAATTCTATCCTGTGCGCGTCCTCGTCTTTAAGTCCCAGAACTTCTTTCAAGTGCCACGAAATGGCTTCTCCCTCTCTGTCCGGGTCGGTCGCGAGATAGATTTTATCCGCTTTCGCGGCGTCGTCTTTAAGTCTTTTAATATCCGCCTTTTTATCGGGCGAAATCTCATAAAAAGGTTCGAAACCCTTATCTATTTTTATGCCCATTCTGTTGACGGGCAGGTCGCGGACGTGTCCTTTAGACGCGTCAACCTTATATCCGCCTTTAAGAAATTTCTCAATGGTTTTCGCCTTGTGGGGCGACTCCACAATGATTAACTGCATTTATACCTCCGTGTCCATTCCTAAAAGTCCGTAAACGTTAAAGCCGCATTTACAAACTATTCCTTTTATTTCCAAAACGGCGAGAACGGTTTGAATTTCATACGTTTCCCGTCCGACAGCTTCGCTGATTTTTTCTATATGCCGCTCTCCGTCTTTCAATGCGGCGATAACCGCTTTTTCATCGGCGTTAAGCGGAATTTTAGTCTCTTTTTTCTTAATTCCGTAATAATCGAGAACGTCCCGCTCGGAATCGCACAGCATCGCGCCGCGCTTAATCAAATCGTTACAACCCTCGCCCGTTTCCACACCCACGCCGTACGGCACGGCGAACAAATCGCGACCGAATTCCTCGGCGTACTCGGCGGTGTAAAGCGTTCCGCTTTTCTTTCTGCCGCTGACGATTAAAACGCCTTTGGACAGCCCCGCGATAATCCTGTTCCTTATCGGGAACATAAATCTGTCGGGCTTCATCTCCGGCGGAAATTCCGCAACGGCAAGCCCCTTTTCGGCAACCTTATCGAGTAACCCAGAATTCGCCGCGGGATAAACGTGGTCGAACCCACCCGCGATAACGGAAATCACCCTTCCGCCCGCGGTGAGCGCGCCGTCTATAACCGCGGAATCGACGCCCTCCGCAATGCCCGTAACCATAGTTAAGCCGTGCCGGCAAAAGGTTTCGGAAAACCGCTTTGCAAGGCTTACCGAAACGGGTAAACTTTTCCGACTGCCAACCATCGCGAAATTGTCCGAGGACAGCAGCTTTAAGTCGCCTTTGCAATAAAGCGCGAACGGCGGCAGCGCAATCGTTTTTAGCGAGTCGGGATAGTCGTCCGAAACGCAGGTAACGACGGAAACGCCTTTGCGTTCTAACCCGTCCGTTAAAAACCGCATATACGTTTCGTTCATCGAGGCTTTAACCGTATTAAACGCGTTTTCGCCGATAAGCGCGATGACGTTATCCTTATTCGCTTCGAGTCGGGCTTTAACGTCCGCGTCGCCCGCCACGAGCGAGTAAATCTCGCGTTTGTGTTTATATTCGAGACCGATAAACGAATCGAGCCAAATAATCTTTAATTCTTCTTTCGTGTATTTCATTTTGCTTAATGCCGATACCCTATTGCTTCTAAAATATGCTTTGGCGCGATGTCGACCGAAAGGGACATATCCGCAATGGTGCGCGCAACCTTGATTATGCGGCTTCTCGCGCGCGGCGAAAGATGCAGATTGTCGTAAGCAGCTTTAAGAATCCCCTCGCATTCGGGCGATAAAACGCAGTATTTTGCGATTTCGCGCTCTCCCATATCGGCGTTTGTTTTAATATCGTCATTTTCAAAGCGTTTGCGCTGAATTTTCCGCGTGCGGTTTACCCTTTCGCGAACCTGCGCGCTCGTTTCGCCGCATTCCGACGAAGAAAGCTCTGTATACTTAACCTCGTCCACCTGAACCTGAATATCTATTCTGTCGAGAAGCGGACCGGAAATTTTCGCTTTATATTTGGCGATTTGCGACGGCGAACATACGCACGTTTTCGTTTCCGAGCCGTAATTGCCGCACGGACAGGGATTCATACTGCCGCAAAGAATAAAGTTCGCAGGATATTTCACCGCCCCCGCCGCACGTGAAACGGTTATGAATCCGTCCTCTAACGGTTGACGCAACGCCTCTAACGTAGAACGCGAATATTCGGGCATTTCGTCGAGAAACAGCACGCCGTTATGCGCAAGACTGATTTCGCCCGGCTTAACCTTGTTCCCTCCGCCCGTCAGCGAAACGGTGCTTGCGGTGTGATGCGGACTGCGAAACGGTCGCTTGGTAACGATTCCGTCCGAATCGGACAACACCCCCGCCACCGAGTGAATTTTGGTAGTTTCAAGCGCCTCGTCGAACGTCATATCGGGCATAATCGTCGGAATACATTTGGCAAGCATTGACTTGCCCGTCCCCGGCGCGCCCACGAACATTACGTTATGACCGCCGGATACGGCTATTTCCAAAGCGCGTTTAGCGGTTTTCTGCCCTTTAACGAGCGAAAGGTCCGCGCCGTAAGCTTCCACGGAATTGCTTGCCGCGTAGCTACGGCTTTCGACTTTTTCAAGCGGAGCAAGCCCCGACAAATGATCGATAACCTCTTTTAAGCTTTTCGCCGCGTAAACCTCCGTCCCCGCAACGAACGACGCTTCCGCACGGTTGTCGTAAGGGATAATAAACTTGGTAAAGCCCTTTTCCTTTGCGGAAATAAGAATGGGCAACACGCCGTTGATTCTGCGTAACCCGCCGTCGAGCGACAGCTCGCCCAAAAACACAGCCCCGTCGCCGTCGTCGATAAGCTGCCCCGTCGCGACGAGAAGCCCGAGCGCAAGCGGCAAATCGAAAACCGAACCTTCTTTTTTAACGTTTGCCGGGGCGAAGTTCGCGGTGATTTTTCTTGCGGGGACAGCCCTTCCGCTGTTTTTAACCGCCGCGCGAACCCTGTCCCGCGATTCTTTAACGGCTGTATCGGCAAGCCCCACCACGTCGAAGGCGGGCAAGCCGTTAGACGAATCCACTTCAACCACGACGGGTATGCCGCTTAATCCGTTCAAAGCGTAGCTTCTTATCTTAGCAATCATATTTATCCTTTGCGCGGCGAACGTCGTGCCGTCGAACGCGTTTTCGCCGTGGTTTCCGGTTATTCCCGCGCCCGAACGCGTTTTGCGTCGCGGCTGTTTCTATCGTGTTTAAGCGCGCTTTGCGTTACCGATTTAATCGCCGAATATCGCCGCCGTAAAAGGCGGAAAAAACGAAAATCCGTAAACATTATATATGCGCAAGTTCCGACAAATAACAGTTTAACATATTTGTTTCAAAATGTAAACGAAAAAAAAGAACTTACCGCAAAATAAAAGGTAAGTTCTTATTCTTTTGTAAAAACCAAAAAACCCAAGCGAATTATCTTGTGGTTTCTTTAACCTTGGCAGCCTTGCCCGTTCTCTCTCTGAGATAGTAGAGTTTAGCGCGGCGGACTTTACCTTTTCTGACGACCTGAATGTCAGCGACCTTGGGTGAATGGACGGGGAAAGTCTTTTCCACGCCTACGCCGAAAGACAAACGTCTTACCGTAAAGGTTTCGGAAATGCCGCCGTTCTTTCTCGCGATAACGATACCCTCGAATGCCTGTAATCTTTCTCTGTCGCCTTCGATAACCTTAACCATAACTTTAACGGTATCGCCGACGGAGAATTCGGGAACGGATTTTTTCAGGTTTTCCTGATTGATTGCGTCGATAATTTTACTCATAACTGCTTTAACCTCCTATAAACTAAGCGTTCATTACCGAAAAAAAACGTAAGCGGAACGCCCGAAAGCCTATATACTATACCATATTTAAGCAACGAAAGCAAGCGTTTTAACGGGATAATTCGCGTTTTTTCGGTATTTTTTAAATAATTTGTTTTGCACCGAATTAAGCGTCTGCCACGTTGCGCCGCCGCACGTTTTAACGCGTTCGTTTAACGTTTTTCAAGCGATACCGGCTTGAATAACCGCTGAAAAAACTAACGGTTTGCTTTAAAAAACGCGTTTTCCAGATGCCGTATTTCGCCCGAATCGAGCGTAATAACGTCAAACCGACAGGGAAAATCGCTTTTGTCCGTTTTAAGCAGATATTCGGAAGCGACCTTAAAATATCTTTCGCGTTTTTTGGCGTTTACCGCCTCCGCGCCGTTGCCGAAGCTGTCGTCCGTGCGCGTTTTAACCTCCGCGAACACGATTTCGCCCGACTTTTCGGCTATTAAATCTATTTCGCCCGAATGGGTTTTATAGTTTTTTTCTAAAATTTTGTATCCTTTCTTTTTAAGGAATTTTTCGGCTTTTATTTCTCCTGCTCTACCCAGAAGTTTTTTATAAAAGTTTTTCTGTGCAGTCTGCACGGCCCTTTCTCCTTAACGGCTTCGATGTGCTTTTTGCTGCCGTAGCCTTTGTTTTTTTCAAATTCGTAATCGGGATAATCCTCCGCGAATTTTACCATAAGCGCGTCGCGATAAGTTTTTGCAAGAATCGACGCGCACCCCACCGTGTAACTTTTTCGGTCACCCTTAACTATGTATTCGGCGTTAAACGGAAGGTTGGTGTCAAGCCCGTCGACGAGCGTAACGTCCGGTTTAACCGATAAGCCGTTCACCGCGTCCGTCATACACTTTCTGACCGCCTGCAAAATATTTATGCGGTCGATTTCCTCTTGCGAAACCTCGGCGATACAGTACGCCACAGCCGTATTTTTAATAATTTCCGCAAGGCTCTCGCGCTTTTTTGCCGAAAGCCTTTTGCTGTCGTCCACGCCGTCGATGAATTCGCCCTTGGGCATAATAACCGCCGCGCAAACCACAGGTCCTGCCAACGGACCTCTGCCAACCTCGTCCACACCGGCGACGTAACCGAAGCCTTTTTCGTAATATTTTTTTTCGTATTCGGTATTGTCGAATTCTTCTTTATCCGCAGTTTTCACCGTTCTTTTCCTTCGTTTTAACCTTTTTTCGCGCATTAAACCGCAATTATTTAAAATCTACGGTTTTTTTATACTATGCGTTAATCGAGCTTGATTTTGCCCAGACGCCCTTTCCTGAAATCGTCGATAACGGCTTTACCGCATCGCTCGTAGTCGTATTCGCCGCCGCGAAGCAAGAACCCGCGCCGAACGCAAATCGCGTCCATAATTTCCAACTCTGACGCGTCCGCGCTTTCGAGAGCGTATTTTTCGACAATGGCTTGCGGGTGCGAAATTTTCATTTCCTTAATAAACTCGTAAGCAAGTTCTGCGGCGTCGATATTCGCGTCGTTCATACTGCCTATGTACGCAAGGTGTTTTGCAAGCGTCTGGTCGTCGAACGACGGCGGCATTGTTCCGGGGGTATCGAGCAGTTCGAGGTCTTTAATCCTCACCCACTGCTTGCCGCGCGTAACGCCCGCTTTATTGCCCGTAAGCGTCTTTTTGCCGCCGCAAAGCGCGTTGATAATCGTCGATTTACCCGTATTCGGAATACCTACGACCATAACCCGAAGAGGTCTTGCAATGCCTTTTGCGCGGTAACGCTCGATTTTTTCCTGCAATAAATTAAAAATCCCGTTATAAAGCGCGTCCACGGCGCGTTTGTCCATTGCGCAAACGGAAACGGCGGTTTTGCCGCTTTCCCTTAACTCCTTAAGCGTTGCGCGAACGTCGCTTTCCTCGACCAAATCGGACTTGTTAAGCACGTACAGAATTTTTTTATCGCGGAAAAGCCCGTCAAGCTTGCGATTCACGGAAGCCTTTGCGGCGCGCGCGTCGAGAATCATAATCGCGCCGTCCACCGCTTTAAGATTTTCTTCCATCATACGCATAGCGGCGGTCATATGCCCGGGAAACCATTGTAAATGCTGCATTATTTATCCTCTTTTAACAAATCGGGACGGCGGAGCGCGGTCAGTTTGCGCGCTTCGTTTTCGCGCCACAGGTCAACCTCTTTATGATTGCCCGATAACAGCACGTCGGGAACTTTAAGCCCCATAAATTCCTGCGGTTTGGTGTACTGCGGATATTCGAGCATGCCGCCCGTAAAGCTTTCGGACAGGAGCGATTCGCGGTTAATAACGCCGTCCACGTAACGACTTACTGCGTCCACGACCGCCATTGCGGGAATTTCGCCGCCCGTAAGCACGAAATCGCCCACGGACAATTCTTCGTCGATGAACAAATCGAGAACGCGTTGATCCACCCCCTCGTAATGCCCGCAAAGCAACAAAATTCTGTCGAGCGCGGCGTATTCGGTAACGATTTTCTGATTAAAAGTTCTGCCCTTGGGCGAAAGGTAAACGCGCCTTGCGCAATGCTCCGGGTCGAGTGCGGAAATAGCGGAAGCGATGGGTTGCGCCATCATAACCATACCCGCGCCGCCGCCGAATGGCGTATCGTCGCACTTTTTGTGTTTATCTAGCGAATAATCGCGGATATCGGTTACGACGATTTCCAGCCTGCCGTTTTTTTGCGCTCTGCCGAGAATGCTCATAGACAGCGGCGCGAACATTTCGGGGAAAAGGGTTAAAATATCAATCCTCACGACAAATCACCTCGCCGATATTGTCTTTAACGAGCATAACGCCTTTTTCCGTATCGACGGAAGAAAGCACCCTTTTAAGGAAAGGAAACGCGGCTTTTTTGCCGTTCGGGGTTACAATCCAGATAACGTCCGTTTTGCCCTCGGTTATTTCGGAAATAACGCCAAGTTCCTCGCCCGATTCGGTAACGACCTTAACGCCGATTAAATCCGCGATAAAATAAGAACCCTCCTCGGGAACGATAGCGTCTGCGCGGTCCACGTATAAAAATTTGCCGCGGAAAGCCTCTGCGGCAGTTCTGTCCGAAACGCCCGAAAGCGTAACGAAAACCTCGTTCGCACCTATTCTGACGTTAAGAATTTTATGCGGAACGCCGTCTATGATTGCTTGTTTTAAGCTTTTGAATCTCGAAGGGTCGTCTGTAAGCGGAACGACTTTAATTTCGCCGCGCACACCCTGCGGCTTGACCGCAATACCCACTTTTAAGGTCTTTTCCATTAAAAATACCGATTAAATAACGATTAAATACCGAAAACGGGGAATTAATTTTCCCCGCGTTCCTTAATTTCGATATTATATTTTTTGTTTTCTTTGGCTGAACCTGCACGAACGAGCGCGCGGAGAGCCTTTGCGATTTTACCCTGACGCCCTATAACCTTACCCATATCGCCGGGGTCGAGCGTAACGACGACCGTTACCGTCCTGCCGTCCTCTTTAACGTCGTAAACGACGTTTTCGTGATGTTCGGAGAATGTGCCGACGACGAATTTAATAAGTTCTATCACCTGTCATCACCCGTGCCTTTATTATTTGGATTTCTTTCTTACTTTCGTTTTTGCAGGGGAAAGCTTGGTGGGTTTGGGTAAAATCCCCTGATTGATAAGAATGTTTTTCACGGTAGCGGTGGGCTGAACGCCTTTCGCGAGCCAGTCTTTCGCTTTGTCCGCGTCGATAACGATTTCAGCGGGAACGGTGGTGGGGTTGTAATGACCGACCTTGTCGATATACGCGCCGTCGCGAGCGTTTCTGCTGTCCGTGATAACGATACGATAGAAAGGTGATTTCTTGTCGCCTAATCTTGTTAATCTCATTTTTACTGCCATAATATTTATCTCCTTTAAGCCGTTCGGCTAATAAATTTTTTATTTTTCTTGTGTAAAGTAACGCCGCGCTCCGCGGGTTTTATTGCTATTTTCACGCCCATGTACGGCGTTGCGGACGCCTTTGGCGAACCGACTTGCCGTCCCGAACGGAAATTAAAAACGGAACATTTTGTTGTTCTTCATTTGTTTCATCATTTGTTTGGTCTGTTCGAACTGCCGAAGCACTCTGTTTACTTCCTGCACGGACGTGCCGCTTCCGTTTGCGATGCGCTGCTTTCTCGACGAGTTGATGACGGACGGATTTTCGCGTTCCTTAACGGTCATAGATTGAATAACCGCTTTCATGGAAAGCATTTTCTTTTCGTCCACGTCCTCCTCTTTTATTTTGAACTTACCGCCCATACCGCCGGGGAGCATTGACAGCACGTCTTTAAGCCCGCCCATTTTTTTCATCGCTTCGAACTGCGTAAGATAATCGGAAAGAGTAAAGGAATTTTCCCTGAATTTCTTTTCCATTTTCTTGGCTTCTTCTTCGGTAACGGCGTCCTGAGCCTTTTCAATCAGCGTAAGAACGTCACCCATACCGAGAATTCTGTTCGCCATTCTGTCGGGATAAAAGGGTTCTAAATCGCCGAGCTTTTCGCCGACCGAGCAAAACTTGATCGGCTTGCCCGTAACGGCTTTCATGGAAAGGGTTGCGCCGCCGCGCGTATCGCCATCCAGCTTTGTTAAAACGAGACCCGTAACTTCAAGCCGTTTATTGAACGTATCGGCGACCTCGACGGCTACCTGACCCGTCATCGAATCCACGACGAGCAAAATTTCGGCAGGATTGACTTCCGCCTTGATTTTTTCCAGCTCGCGCATCAGTTCTTCGTCTATCTGCAACCTTCCCGCGGTATCAATGATAACCGTGTCAAAACCGAACGATTTGGCGTGTGCGACGCCCTCCTTCGCGATTTTAACGGGGTTGCCCTGACCTTTTTCAAACACCTCGCAGCCGGCGTTTTTGCCGACGATTTTAAGCTGAGCTATCGCCGCGGGACGGTAAACGTCGCACGCGACGAGGAGTGGTTTTTTGCCCTGTTTTTTAAGGAACGCGCCGAGCTTCCCCACAAGCGTGGTTTTACCCGCGCCCTGAAGTCCCGCCATCATAATAACGGTTGGCGGATTGTCCGAAACGGCGAGTTTGCCGTTAGACGAACCCATAAGCGCAATCAGCTCTTCGTTTACTATTTTAACGACCTGTTGAGTCGGGGTTAAGCTTTTTAAGATTTCCTCGCCGACAGCCCTTTCGGAAACGCGCGCGACGAAATCTTTAACGACGGAAACGTTCACGTCCGCCTCTAAAAGCGCGATACGCACCTCACGCATCGCGGTTTTAATTTCCAGCTCGGTAAGTCTGCCGCGTTTAGTAAGCTTGGAAAAGATATGATTAAGTTTTTCGGATAAGCCTGAAAATAAAGCCATTATTCACCTATCGCGGAAAGAATTTCCTCGGCGAGTTTTTTATCCGCCGCGCCGTTTGCAAGTG
This sequence comes from uncultured Eubacteriales bacterium, assembly GCA_958421945.1. Taxonomy (GTDB): domain Bacteria; phylum Bacillota; class Clostridia; order Christensenellales; family Borkfalkiaceae; genus UBA1259. The sequence goes on from CATZMZ010000004.1 coordinate 86,567, forward strand.
CTTTAAGCCTGGCGAATTTCGCCCTTAATTTTAACGCGTTTTCATATTCCGACAGCTTGGTTTTAACCGTTTTTATCGTTTCGTAAACGCTTTGCCTGCCCGTCCCCGAAGACTCCGCAATTTCGGCAAGGGATAAGTCGAGACAGTAATGCGCGTAAAACGCGTTGCGCTGATTTTCCGTAAGCAGCCCCTCGTAAATCTCGAAAAGCTCCGTAAAATAAAAATCTTCTTCCATAATAACCCGCACGCCCGTCGCAAATTCAAGTCGGATTATGCGATTAGCTTAGGTAGACTGTAAAGTAAAAACACTTTACAGTGTTAATTATATACTTATCGCCGTCGGCTGTCAAGCGTTTTAAGGTTGAAATTTACGGTTTTTTCGATAATTTCCCGCTAAACCGAGCCGTGTTTTATGCAAAAGCTTGACACTGCACCTTAATTTTGATAAAATAATAAAAATTTAAAATAATTTAATAACAGGAGCGCAGAAATGGCAAAAATCGTAAACGAACCGTCAAGAACCTTTAACGAATACCTGCTTATCCCGGGGTATTCCTCCGCCGAATGTATCCCCGCTAACGTCAGCTTAAAAACGCCGCTCGTTAAATTCCGTCGCGGCGAAAAGCCCGCCATAACTCTCAACACGCCGCTTACGTCCGCGATTATGCAATCGGTATCGGGCGATAAGCTCGCGGTGGCTTTGGCAAAGGAAGGCGGTCTGTCCTTTATTTACGGCTCGCAGTCTATCGAAAGTCAGGCGGCGATGGTCGCAAAGGTTAAAGATTTCAAGGCGGGATTCGTCGAAAGCGATTCTAACCTTTCCCCCGACGCCACGCTTAAAGACGTGCTTGAACTTAAAGAAAAAACGGGGCATTCCACCGTTGCGATTACGAGCGACGGAACGGCGCAAGGCACGCTTTTGGGTATCGTTACCGGCAGAGATTACAGGGTGTCGAGAATGTCGCCCGATATGAAAGTTAAAGATTTTATGACGCCGTTTGCGAACATTATTCACGCAAAGGTCGGCACTACGCTTAAAGAAGCCAACGACATAATCTGGGAGCATAAACTTAACTCTTTGCCAATTTTAGACGAGCAAAACAGACTTAAATATTTCGTTTTCAGAAAGGATTACGAACAGCACAAGGAAAACCCGAACGAAGTGCTTGACGCCGATAAACGCTACATGGTGGGCGCGGGCATCAACACGCGCGACTACGAAGAACGCGTACCCGCTCTCGTTGCGGCAGGCGCGGACGCACTTTGCATCGATTCTTCAGAGGGGTATTCGGAATGGCAAAAACGCACGATAAGCTGGATACGCGCAAAGTACGGCGACAAAGTTAAAGTGGGAGCGGGCAACGTTGTCAGCGGCGAGGGTTTCAGGTTTCTCGCGGAGTGCGGCGCGGATTTCGTTAAAGTGGGTATCGGCGGCGGCTCTATTTGCATAACGCGCGAAACGAAAGGTATCGGCAGAGGTCAGGCAACCGCTTTAATAGAGGTTTGCGCGGAACGCGACAAGTTTTTCAAAGAAACGGGCGTGTACGTTCCCGTTTGTTCGGACGGCGGAATCGTTCACGATTACCACATGACGCTTGCGCTGGCGATGGGCGCGGACTTTTTAATGCTCGGCAGATACTTTGCAAGGTTCGAGGAAAGCCCGACTGAAAAATTCGTTATCAACGGCAACGTGGTTAAAGAATACTGGGGCGAAGGTTCTAACCGCGCGCGCAACTGGCAAAGGTACGACCTCGGCGGCGATAAAAAGCTGTCCTTCGAAGAAGGCGTGGACTCTTACGTTCCATACGCCGGCACGCTTAAAGATAACGTGATGAGGACGCTTAACAAAATCAAGTCCACGATGTGCAACTGCGGCGCGTTGACTATCCCCGAATTGCAGGAAAAAGCAGTCTTTACCGTCGTTTCCGCAACGAGCATCGTTGAGGGCGGCGCGCACGACGTCATCAGGAAAGATTCGGTTAAAATCACGAGATTATAAAACCCGATTATTCGTTTTCAAAATAAATACGCGATTAAATCCTATTATATGCAAGCGACCGCGGGCAAATGCCCGCGGTCGCTTGCGTTTTATAATCGTTTCGTCGTTTTCGTTTTTATAATTGTTTCGCCGTTTTTTTTGCGCCCTTGATTTTTTTGTACGTTTTATCAGCCGAAAAATCGCGTTTAACTTTACATTCTCCGCCCAACGCTTCTATCGCAAAGCGCAGTTCTTCAAAATCCGCATAAGAAATTTTCTCGTTTTCCGCGGCGGCATTTAAAAACGGTAAAGCACGTTCGTCGCCGTAACGCGCGAGATAGGACGCGTAAAGCGGCAAGTTTTCGCCGTGTTTTAAAAATTCCGCAATGAGAACATCGAACGCCCCGTCGGTCTTTTGCCCGCGCGAAACGATTTCGGCTATTCGCGCTTTCCCGCGTTCATCGGCGTCGGCATACCGTGCGAGCGCACCGTCTTTTACCTTGTCGGCAATCTCGCACAAAAACTCGGTAGCCAGTTCGCCCACGCAGTCGGGATAGTCTAAAAGAGCAAACTCAAAATATCTTTCCACGGGAATTTCCGCTTTCATATCCGAAAGCATATTCATACAGTACGCGACAAACTCTTCCGAATCGTCGCATTTTATCGCCTCGGTAACCGCCTTTGCCCCGTCCTTTGCCGCGATAATCGCCTCGCAAAGGAAATCCGAAACGGAAACACCTTTGTTCAGGTGTTCCTTTAAGCAATCCAAAAGCTCTGCGGCGGAAAACCCGCGATAAAATTCACCCGGCGTTTTGCCGTCTAACTCTTTAAGCTTTTCGTTCCCGAATTTTTCGTATAGCACGGGAATGTTGTTTTCAATTTCCTCCGGCTTAACTTTGCCGACGTTTTTATAAACGTAGTCCGAAATATATTCGTCGAAAAGTTTGTCGATATCGATCACCTTAATCATTTTCTTCACCGTTTTCGTTATTGTTCTTTTTGCCCGACCTTTCGGTTTTAACGCTCGAAGCGGTTTCGCTCGCGTGCGCGGGTTTTTCCGAGCGCGCGAACGCGTCGGGATTTAAAAATTTTTCCACTTTGGCGGATTTTGCGCCGAAAATCTGACAAATAAGCTTCATTTTATTAAGTTTTTCATATTTAGCGATGACTACCGCGACGGCGGCAAGCTCGTTCGGTTGGAGATTAGCTTTGCGCACCTCCTCCGCACGTTCGCCGTAAAGCCTGTTAAGCGCGAACAGAGCCTTATCTGTGTCCTCTATCCCCGTAAAAGCAAGCGAGGAAACGCATGCCGCATAAGCGGCAATAAACTTCGCGCCGAACTCGTCCGTTTCGTCGAACGGAAGCCTGCGAAGCTTAACGTTTACGTAATACTTGCCGACGACTATGCCTGTTTTATCTTTGTTTTTATGAACGACCAACAGGTAAATAATAAACGATTTTATTTCTTCGCCGACGGAAGGATTAAGCAGCGTTTTCTTTAAGAAATTTTCCGCTTCCGCCTTGGGTGCAAGCTCGCAAACGGTTAAGATTGCGGTTTTTGCCAAAAACTCGTCGGGCAAATGCGCCGCGACCTTTGCCGCCAAAAGAATTTCCCTACGCGGAACAGCCGTTTTTTTGCCGTTTAACGCGTCGGAAAAAGCCTGCTCGTAACGCTCCGCCATTACGTGCGGCAACTCCTTTTCGTATTTAAGGGGTAACAACGCGACGGATTTTTTATCGCCCGCCCTGATTTTGACAGCCAGCTCCGCGAACCACAAAAATATCCCGTCGTCGGGTGAAATTCTGACGCATTCGAACAGCACGTCTACCGCTTTTTCGTATTCGCCGAGATTGAGGAGAGCGATCGCGTAAAAAAATTTAAGCAGCACGTCGTAGGGTCTGTCTTTAAGCGCGCGGGATAAGCAATCGCGCGCGGTAAGATGGTCGCCCCTCTCTATTGCGCAGGAAGCGATTTTAAAATCCTCGTCCTTTGCGCCCGACTTTAACGACAACGCCTTGCCGTAATAATAATCGCTTTTTTCGTCGTCGCCAAGCTCGCCGTAAATGGTGGAAAGATTGCAATACGCGGTTAAATTATCGCCCAGCCGACGAATAGCCTCTCTGCTCACCGCGATAGCTTTTTCGTCCTTTTTTAAGAAAAAATACGCCATGGCAAGCTCGCCGAAAGAATCCTCGTCGCGACATTCTTCGGGGATGCTTTCATAAGCGGCTGCCGCCGCGCCGTAACCGCCCGCCGCAAACGAACGCTTGCCGCGCTTTTTGGCTTCCGAATAATCGGCGCGCTCGAACGGATACGCAAGCCAGTAACGCGTTTTTAAATTGCTTTCCTCGTAAACGGCGTTTAAGATTTCCTCGTCCGCCTCTCTGTTCGGCAAAGCGCCCTGAATCTCCGCCCGCAGCGCGAGATAAAAACCCGCAGCCCAAACGTCGTCCATACAATAAAAATTAGCGGCAAGCTCGCTGTAAGCTTCCGACAGGTCGCCGCCCGCAGCCGTTTTTTTATCGATGCAATAAAACCAGAAGCGGTTGGACAGCTCGTAAAGCTCCATTTGCGCGTAAACGTCGGCAATATCGGCTAAAATCTCCGCTTCCTCTGCGCGAGTGCAAACTTTAAGCGCGGAAAAAAACGCGGAAAGTTCCCCGAGATAATCGCCTTTCTCGTCGCAAACGTCCGCAACGTTGCAATATATTTCGGCTAATTTCGCCTTGTCGTTAAAATTTATTACCTTTTCATCCATAACGTAAACGCAAACCTTAAAAAACGGTTATTCAAACAACTTTTCCGCCTGATCCTTATCGAAAACGTATTCCGCGTTGCAAAACTCGCAATCCACCTTGATAACGCCCTCGGTGGCAATAATGTCCTCCACCTCCGCTTTACCGAGCGAACGAAGCAGGTCGGCGGTTTTCTCTCTCGAACACAAACATTTATAAACGGGCGTATACTCAAAAAAATCGTCCTTTACGCCGAAATATTTTTCAAGCACGCCTTTCGCGCCTATCTCCTCGATAACGGTGGATAAATTAGACAGACTTTTAACTATATCCTCCGCCTTTTTAAGATTTTCCTCCTCCGCAAACGGGAGAGCCTGAACGATTACGCCGCCGGCGGCTATACACGAAAGTTCTTTACCTATTTTAACGCCGAGCGCGATTGCCGTCGGGCGTTGTTCGCTGTACGCATAGTAGGAAGCAAAATCTTCGGCTATTTCGCCGCTTATCAGCTTTGCCGTACCCGAGTACGGTTCTTTCAGTCCCATGCTTTTAACCACGGTCAGCCTGCCGGTTTTGCCGACAATACCGCCCACGTCCAGCTTTCCGTCCGCACGCGGAGGCAAATCAGCTTTTCCGTTCGTTACCGAACCGCGCATTTGCAACTCTCCGTTGCCGCATACGGTAATTTTTCCGCAAGGTCCGTCACCCGCGACGGTAACGGTCAGCTTATCCTTTTCGTTTTTCAAATCGGACGCCATAAACGTCGCTATCGTCATCGTTCTGCCGAGCGCGGCGGCGCACGTGGCAGAAAGCCCGTGTATCTTTATTGCATCGTTCACCATATCGGTGGTATCGAGAACGGTTAAGCAAAGCTGCCCGTCCATAATGAGAGATTTTAAAAGCGTATTCAAAACGAATCGTTCTCCGTAAAAAATTATTTCACCGCGACCTTTTTTGCGGTTTAACGCAACGGTTTGGCACAGCGATTAAACACGACCGACTTTTAAGCGGTTCAGCGCATCTTTTTTAGCACCTTTTTTAGCACCCGTTCTCGCGGCAATTTGACTAATAAGGACGCCGAAAACAACGCGGCGTCCCGTAAATCGTTAAATTAAGCGAATTAAAGAGTAAAAACCTATTCGTCTTTAAGACGTTTGGCAAGCTCTTTTTTTGCCGCCTCGATTTTCTTTTGGGTATCCTCGACCTTCTTTTTCTGTTCCTCGGTCAACTCCACCTCCTGAAATTCGGGGTCGTTTTTATGTTCCTCCACGTAACGCTCGTGGTCCTCTATTAACGCGCGCTTGCTTTCGTTAAGCTTGATAATGTCGCTACGGTTAAAGGACGAAGGCAGCTCCGCAATAGTAAGCTCGTCGTCGGTAATCGGCTTAATCGGCTTGGAATTAAGCGAAGATTTCGAGGTAAGCGCGATTTGCTCGCGATATTTTTTCAATGCCTCGGCATTGCTTTCCTTAACCTTTTCGTAAATACCTCTGTTCTTCTGCGCACCGGGGACTTTGTCGTTAATAAACCTGTCGTAAGCCCACTGACAATAATCCGTCCATATAAGCAGGAACATAGAAAACGCGAACAGCAGTACGACGAGAAAGCCTATCGCCATAAAGAACGAGCCGAACGTTAAAAACAAGAAAGGTAACACGCCGAGCAAAATGAAAAACACGTTCTGCGGCATCAACCCGATTGTGAATAAAAACGAGTTCTTGATAAGGTTGGACAGTTTCAGCTCGTAAGTAACCGACATAGTAATCATATGCAGCGTCATAACCGAGAAAACGATTAGCAGCGTATAGGTAAGCACCTGCGAAACGTAAAACATCCATTTATGATTTGCGCCCATAGCTATAAACTGGTTGCACATAGCGGAGGACATGCTTGCGATATAAAAAACGAACGAGAACAGCAACGCGATGGCAGCCATCTGCTTAAAGTTCTGCTTAACCCCGCGCCAAAAATCGTTAGCGACGAAAATACCCTCCGTCCAGACCATATTTCTGATGACGTAAGCCCCGCCCGAAATGCCGACCGCGGCAATAAGCGCGACGACGGGAACGAGCAGATAAACGTGAAGATTTGCGTTAAAAACTATACTTTCTGACAAGCCCGCCATAGAAACGGGTGCTTGATAGCCCACGCCGAAGCCCTGCGCGAACGGATAAAGCGTACCGTAGCCGGAAATGAAAATACTTCTGAAATAAACGAGCGCGACCGCGGGAACGCAAAAAAGCAGAACGAGCAGGTTAATAATAACGAGCTTCCAGAACCTGCCTTTAAAAATATCCCAAAACAGCTCCCACCTGTTGGAGGGCAAAGACGCCCTTGCGTAGCCTTCGGACTTTTCCGAACCCATAAGAATTCTGTTAATCAGTCCGCCTTTCTTTTTATTTGCCATAGTTCTCCCCGAAACGGCGGAAGTATCCGCCGCGATTTAATGCTTAATATCGCGTATATCTCGCGCATATTATAATTGTATACCAAAATCGGATAAATTCCAAACAAAAATCGCCCTTTACCCGAAAAAAACTTTACATTTTAACTAATTCTTGATAAACTATATAAATAAAAATTATTAAATTATTATATAGGGGTGCGCGTGCGAGGCTTTTAACGGTTAAAGCGCGTTCCCGAACGGAGAAAAAATGAAAAAGTATAACATTGCGGTAGTCGGCGCGACGGGTATGGTCGGCAACAAGTTTTTAGAGGTTTTGACGGAAAGACAGCTTCCCGTGGAAAATTATTACCTTTTCGCTTCGGCAAAATCCGCCGGCAAGGAAATCGATTTTATGGGTAAGCCCCATAAAGTTATAGAGTTAAAGGAAGAAAATATCATCGATAAAAAAATCGATATCGCTTTGTTTTCGGCGGGCGGCGAAGTAAGCAAGCAGTACGCGCCGATTTTTGCCAAGCACGGAACGCTCGTTATAGACAATTCCAACGCGTGGCGCAGGGATAAATCCGTACCGCTCGTCGTTCCGGAGTGTAACGCCGAAGATATCGTTTGGCATAAAAATATTATAGCAAACCCCAACTGCTCTACCATTCAGGCGGTGGTTGCGTTAAAGCCTTTGCACGACGCGTTTAAGATTAAACGCATAGTTTATTCTACCTATCAGGCGGTTTCGGGCGCGGGCGTTAAGGGTTTCAACGACCTTAAAGGCGGAATTTGCGGCGAAAAACCCCAAAAATTCCCCTACCCCATTTTCGGCAACTGTCTGCCGCATATCGACGTGTTCCTCGATAACGGCTACACGAAGGAAGAGGACAAAATGATTTTCGAAACCAAGAAAATTTTAGGCGACGATAGCATTAAAATTACCGCGACCTGCGTGCGCGTTCCCGTTTATTACGGACACAGCGAATCGGTGAACGTGGAATTCGAAAAGCCCTGTACCGTCGACGAAGTGAGAAGAGTTTTGGAAAACGCGCCGGGCGTCATCGTTCAGGACGACGTAAGCAATAACGTTTACCCCATGCCTATCACGGCGGAAAACAATGACGAGGTTTTCGTCGGGAGAATCAGAAAGGACGACACCGTCCCCTCCGGCGTAAACCTTTGGATTGTCGCGGATAACATAAGAAAAGGTGCGGCGACCAACACCGTTCAGATAGCGGAAAAGGCTATCGAACTCGGCGCGGTCAAGGATCAGCTTAACGTTTAATCTGACCGTAAAGGGCTTACCTTTTTAATTAAAAACTGCTTAATTAAAAGCACCCTTCGCGGAGGATAATATTTTTCTCGGAGAGTGCTATGAACAAACTTATTTTTAAAGGCGTATGCACCGCCGCGGTAACGCCGTTTACCGATTACGGGATCGATTTCGACGCGCTCTCGCGCCAGATTGAATTTCAGATAGAAAACGGCGTTTCGGCGTTATGCTTTCTCGGCACGACGGGCGAAGCCGCCACCGTGTCCGACGAGGAATACCGTTATATCGCGGAATTCGCTTACGATAAAATCGCGGGGAGAGTTAAGCTTATTCTCGGCACGGGCGCGAATTGCACCAAAACCGCCATAGAAAAAAGCGTGCTTGCGCAAAAATGCGGCGCGGACGGTCTTTTAACCGTTACCCCCTACTATAACAAATGCACGCAAAAAGGTATCGTTAAGTATTACCGCGATATCTGCTCTAACGTGGATATTCCCGTTTTGTGCTATAACGTCCCCGCGCGCACGGGGCTTAACATTCTGCCCGAAACCATGGCGGAACTTGCCGAAATCAAGAACGTGGGCGGCATTAAAGAAGCGTGCGGCGATATGTACCGGATTTGCGAAACGGCAAGGCTTATCAGCGGAAAAACCGCGCTTTATTCGGGTGACGACAATCTTAACCTTGCTATGCTGTCCGTCGGCGCGGCGGGCGTGATAAGCGTTTTATCCAACGTGTGTCCGAGGGAAGTCAATCTAGTTGTTAAATATTTTTTCGAGGGCAAAAACCGCAAAGCCACCCTTTTGCACGAAAAGCTTTTGCCGCTCGTCAATCAGCTGTTTACCGAGGTGAACCCTATCCCCGTCAAACGCGCGACCGAGCTTTTAGGGCTTGGCAGAGGCGCGGTCAGACCGCCCCTTACCCCGTTAGAACCCGAACACGAACGCTCTTTGCTTACCGAAATGCGAAAATTCGGCTTTAACGTTTAAGGAGGGGCAAAATGATAAAAATTCTTATATCGGGCGCGCTCGGCAAAATGGGCAAAAGAGTCTGCGAAATCGCAAAGAATTCCGCAGCGGTCGTCCCCGCGTGCGGCGTGGACGTTAAAAAAGATAATTCCGCAGCGGATTATCCGATTTTTTCGACGTTTGCGGAAGCAGACGAACTCATAAATAAGGGGACACTTAAAGTCGACGTTATTATTGATTTTTCGTCGCCTGCAGTACTCGACGGGCTGCTTAACTTTGCGGAAAAACACGCTGTTCCCGCAGTGCTTTGCACGACCGGTTATTCAAAAGAGCAAATAAAAAAAATAACCCGCGCGAGCGAGAAAATCGCGATATTTAATTCGGCGAACATGTCGCTCGGGATAAACGTGCTTCTCGCCGCGGTTAAACTTGCCGCCGAAAAGCTTTGCGATTTCGACGCGGAAATCATCGAAGCACATCACTCATCCAAAAAAGACGCCCCGAGCGGAACGGCTTTAATGCTTGCCGATTGCATAAAACGTTCGAAAAAGGACGCTCGCCTGGTTTTCGGCAGGAACGGCGGGGATTGCAAGCGCGACAAGCGCGAAATAGGCATACACTCCGTGCGCGGCGGCAACGTCGTCGGCAAACACACGGTTATGCTGTGCGGCGAAAACGAAACGGTTACCCTCTCGCACGAAGCGACGGACAAAAGCGTGTTCGCGGCGGGTGCGATTAAAGCCGCGCTGTTTATCGCGGATAAAAAACGCGGGTTGTTCGATATGAACGATTTATTGAAGGACTGATTACCGATTTATGCTTAAAGATAACGTTGAAAAACTTTTAAGTGCCATCGCAAACGGCAACGAACGCGGTGAGAAAATCACTTTGGTCGCGGCGACTAAAACCGTCCCCGTTCAAACGATAAACGAAGCGATAAGCTACGGGATACCCGTCGTCGCCGAAAATAAGGTGCAGGAATTCCGCGAAAAAACGGATAAAATAATCGGCGCAAGTCAACACTTTATAGGCAGCCTGCAAACTAACAAAGTCAAGTATCTCGTCGGCAAGGTTGCGCTTATTCAGTCAGTGGATAGCCTGCGTCTGGCAGAAGAAATTTCACGCGTGGCGCAAAAACGCGGCGTCGTGCAGGACGTGCTTGCGGAAGTTAATATCGGCGGCGAACCGACTAAAAGCGGCGTTTTCCCCGACAGCGCAAAGGAATTCGTCAAAAACATCGCCGCGCTCGACGGGATTTGCGTTAAAGGACTGATGGCGATGCTGCCCGTAAGCGACGACGAGGCTTACCTCGCCGAATTATGCAGAAAAATGCGCAAAACGTACGACGAACTGAAAGCCGACGGTTACCCGTTTTGCTATTTATCGCTCGGTATGAGCGCTGATTATCCGATTGCGATTAAAAACGGAAGCAATATGATAAGAGTCGGCAGCGGTATTTTCGGAAAGAGAAATTACGGCGCGATAAACGGGACAAGCTCTGCGGCGGAATTAAAAAACGTTCCTTCCAAAAAGGAAACGAGCGGCGCGGTCGGATTAAAAACCGGCTCGACCGAAACTAAACAAGATTAACGACAGCGCAAAGATACAGATTTGCACAAAAACTATTACGGAGAAAATAAATGGGATTATTCGATATGTTCGGCAGTAAAGAGCCTAGAGTTAAAAGAAGCAGAACAGCGGGACTTATGGAGGATTCGCCCGCCGCTCCGCAGGAAAAAATTTCCGAGCGCGGACCTATCGCGGTGTTCAGACCGACGTCATACCAGGACGTTGCGGTTATGATCGACTCGCTTAAAAGCGGCAAGCCCGCACTTGTGCATTTGACGGCGTTAAAACCCGAAACGGCGTTAAGAATTATCGATATGCTGTCGGGCGCGGTGTACGCGTTAGGCGGCGGCGTGTATGAAATGGAAGAAAACATTTTTATGTATTCGCCGTCCGGTGTAGAAATGAAATAACGCCGTTATATCCATAACGAAAAACTTTGTGGCGTAGCGATGACATCGCTACGCCACAAGTATATCATATAACTATAATCCCTATATTTTTCGTGTTTATTAAGAAACAATAATTAAGTTTTCTCGTTTTTCTGTTTTGTAAATTTTCGTTTTCTGCTTTTTTTCGCTGCCGCGGAGATTGCCACGTCGCTTTGCTCCTCGCAATGACGTATTAAGATGAAGTTAAAAACAACGCAACGCTATAAAAAACAACACTCCCCCTCCCGATTTTTTACACGCTATGATTATCGGGATAATTTGTAAAAACGATTCGTTCTTATATCGTTTCATTTCTTACCTCTCGTCATTACGAGGCTTCGGAAGAAGCCGTGGTAATCTCCGCGGCAGCGATGATTTATTCCTCACCGTAATCCCTTAATTCGGGATTTGTTTCCCTTATTAAGTTAAACTTTCTTTCTCTTGACCAGCTTTTAATCTGTTTTTCACGTTCAAGCGCGTCTTTAATGCTCGAATACTCCTCAACCATAACGCATTTATCGAGACGATACCGCGCGGTAAAGCCGTCTATCAAGCCGCTTTTATGTTCACCCACACGTCTCTCGATGTTATTTGTGACGCCTACGTATAATACGTTTTTGCGTTTATTTGTCATAAAATAGACGTAATACTTTCCCGAATTCATTTTCCGTTTTTCATTTTAACTACCGTGGATTTTTGCCCTTAAACCCCGTTACGAAAAAAACCTTGGCGTTAAATAGTTTTACGACTGAAATTCCTTTTTCGGGTCGCGGCGGAATAAGTCGAGCAACGCCTTGCGGTAATCCTTGTTTTCGTAAAGAATCGCATACACCGCGTTGGTTATCGGCAAATCTACGCCGTATTTTTCGCCGAGCGTCTTCATCGCCTTCGCCGTAGACACGCCCTCAGCAAGCTTGCTAAATCTTACGCCCTTAACGAAATCTTCGCCGAATTTTCTGTTGTTCGAGAATTCCGAAAAAAGCGTCGTTTCGTAATCGCCCAGATGACACAAACCGTAGGCGGAAAACTCGTTGCCGCCCATAGCGGAGATAAGCCTTGCGACCTCTCTCGCGCCGCGCGACATAAGCGGCCCTTTAAGCGTGGTAAGCCCCACGCCGTCCAGCATACCCGCGGCGATACCCATAACGTTTTTAGCTGCCGCGCCAAGCTCGCTGCCGATTAAGTCGTCGCCGTAATAAAACCTTATAAGGTCGCTTCTGAAAGAATCGGCGAGAAATCTGACAAGTTCTTTATTAACCGAATCGATAACCATACAGTTAGGCTGTCCTTTCGTGAACGCCTGAATATGCCCCGGTCCGACCCATACCGCGATTTTATCGGGCGAAATGCCGCTTTCCGTCATAATTTCCGAAAGTCTTTTGCCCGTTTCCGCCTCTATGCCTTTCATACACAACACGAAAATTTTATCGCTTACGGGGAATTGATTAACCCGTTGCATAAACGAGCGAAGTCCCTGCGCGCTGATAGAAATAACCACGACCTCCGCGCCGTCCAACGCTTTGCCTAAATCGTCGGTTAAAATTATTCTTTTATCCAGCTCTACGTATTCGTTGCGAGCGGTGTTTTTAAGCACCTCGAAAGACGGACTGCCCGTTCTGCCCCATTGCGTAACGAGATGCCCGTGATTACATAAATACCACCCGATAAACGACCCCCAGCGGCCGCAACCCAAAACGGTAACGTTCATAACGCCTCCCACGGGCGGTATGCGCGAAAAATCCGCCGTTCGCCCGATTGTCTTGTATTAAACCGATTGTCCTTTTTAACCGTATCGCTTTTATTAAATGGTTTTCCTGTCCACGAAAGCACGCGCAAGACTGACCTCGTCGGCGTATTCCAGATCCGTGCCGATGGGTATACCATGCGCGAGGCGAGTAACTTTTACGCCCAAAGGCTTAACGAGATTAGAAATATACATAGCGGTAGCTTCGCCCTCCACGTCGGGATTCGTCGCCATAATAACTTCGCTGACGCCGCCCTTCGCGATGCGCGCAAGCAGACCCTTAATATTTATATCGTCGGGACCTATCCCGTCCAACGGCGAAATAGTGCCGTGCAACACGTGATACACGCCGTTAAACTCGTTAAGTTTTTCGATTGCGATAACGTCCTTCGGCTCTTTAACGACGCAAATCACGGACGGGGAACGCATTTTGCACACGTCGCAAATATCCCCCTCGGAAAAATTGCCGCAAACCTTGCAATAGCGAACGTTTTTCTTTGCGGACTTAATCGCTTCGGCAAAGCCATCTGCCTCTTCGTCCGTCATATTGATGATTTTATACGCGTAACGTTGCGCGGTTTTCGCGCCGACCCCGGGGAGCTTTGAAAATTCATTGATAAGCCTGCCGATAGGTTCGATAAAAACCTTCATAAACCGAGCCTGCCTTTATAAACCCAAACCGGCGTACGCGCCGAGCTTTTCGGCGCAAAGCTTGTCGGCTTTTTCGTAAGCGTCGTTAAGCGCCGCGATAATCAAATCCTCTAACATAGTCAGGTCGTCTATATCGACGGCGTTTTTATCGATATTGATTGTTTTAACGACTTTTTTCGCGGTAACGCTGACTTTAACAAGTCCGCCGCCGCTCGTTCCCTCGACTTCGGTTTCCTCTAATTCCGCCTGCGCTTTTTGCATTTCTTCCTGCATTTTCTGCGCCTGCTTCATAAGGTTTTGCATATTGCCCATACCGCCGAACCCTCCGCCGAATCCGCCTCTGTATCCCATAATTTTTAACTCCTTTAAGCTTATATATTATATATTATTTCGCGGCAAAAAATTCCCGCTGTTTTTACGCTGTTATTTTAACCGTTTGGTTTTGTTTTAACGGTTAAAAGTTTATCCTCTTATTATCACGATATCCTCGCCGAATATTTTTTTAATATTATCCGTAGCCTCGTCCACTGCCTCGGCGTTGCGCGTTGCGGCGGACTCTTTAACGGATATTTCGAACGGCGAAAAAGCGTTAAGCGCCCCCTCGACCGACTCGATTGAGGACGGCTTTTCGAGAATGGCTTTATCTTCTTCGTTCGTGGGGATAAGAAACAACGTGTTTCCGCTCGTTTTGACCGCCACGTTCTGCACGATAAGCGAAAGCATTTCGCTGCCGACCTTTCTTAATCCTGTCAGCAGTCTGCCCTTAATCTCCGATTCGGAAAAATCGGAAAACTTAAGTTTTTCCGTCGTTTCCGCAGCTACCGCGCGACGAACGGGCGAAGAGTCGTTTTCAGCCGAATTGTGCGCGGCAGAGCTATGCACGGAAGGGTTATGCGCAGCCGGGTTGTGCGCCGTTTTTGTCTGATTCGCGTTCCTTTCCGCAGCCGCGCCGTCCGCCTTAATATAGTCTGGATTTGAGTTCGCCGGCGCACGTAAGTTATCCGCTTGTTTTTCAAAACGCGTCGCGGCAAAATTCGCGGAATCGAGCTTGTTTTCAAGCGTTTTAATTCTCGATAAGAGCGCGTCGAAATCGTAATCGGTGTCGGGGCGAGCCGCTTTGACGGCTGCCGTTTCGAATATTACGCGTTGGCGAGCGGAATATTTAAGCGCGTTTTCCGCGTCCGCGAAAATTTCCAGACAGCGGAGAAGGCGTTGCTCGTTAGTACCTGCCGCAAGCGTTTGAAGAGCTTTTAATTTTGCGGAGGGCAGCGCGAGAATTTTATCCGCGTCCCTGCACGTTTTCACGACGAGCACGTCCCTTAAAAGAGACGTGACGTCTTTCATTAAAACGCCCATCGCCTTGCCGAGCGAAGCGAGCTTATCGACCGTTTCCAGAACGCCGCCCGCGTTACCCGATAACAGATTGCCGACGAATTCCGAAAGCACGTCAAAGTTTGAAGTGCCGAGAATTTCGGTTACATCGTCGTAGGTTAAAACGCCGTTTCCCGAAGAAATAGCCACGTCCGCAACGGACAACGCGTCCCTGACGCTTCCCTCGCCCGCTTTTGCCAGCGCGACGAGAGCTTCTTTTTCGTAACGCTTGCCCTGTTCGTCGTAAATTTTAGAAATAAGTTCCGCAATCCGTTCGGTGGAAACGAGTCGAAAATCGAAGCGCATACACCTTGACAAAATAGTCGCGGGGATTTTATGCACCTCGGTTGTTGCGAGAATAAACACGGCGTGTTCGGGCGGTTCTTCGAGCGTTTTTAACAGCGCGTTGAACGCCGCGCCCGACAGCATATGCACTTCGTCCACGATATAAACCTTATATTTAACCGAAACGGGCGGAAATTGAACGTTATCGCGCAGCTCGCGAATTTCGTTTACGCCGTTGTTGGACGCCGCGTCGATTTCAAGCACGTCGATGTTAGACGGGTCGGAAAGAGCCTTGCAAGCGGCGCACTTGCCGCATGGCGAACCGTTTACGGGGTGTTCGCAGTTAATGGCTTTCGCAAAAATTTTGGCGGCGGTGGTTTTGCCCGTGCCGCGCGTTCCCGTAAAAAGATACGCATGACCGATTCTGCCCGATTCAATCTGATTGACGAGCGTTTGAACGATATGTTCCTGCCCGATAAGCTCGTCAAAGCGTGCGGGGCGGTATCTTCTGTATAATGCAAGATAAGACATAAAATCCTCCGTTAGCCGCTTTCACAAAAGGTGAAAGCGACGACCGAATAAATCCGTTTCGGGTGATGCGGCTTTAACTTACGGGTTAAGCACAAGTAAAGCCATTAAATATTTACGGTTTGTTCAAGCTTGTTTCTTATTCTTTGAACGGTGTTGTCCACCGATTTGACGTTTTTGTTCGTTTTTGCGGCGATATCCGCGTAAGAAAAGCCCTGCAAGTATAAAGATAAAACCTCGTATTCGAGCTTAGACAAGGTCTTTTTGATAACGCGTATAAGCTCTTTTTCAGATTCCATATTTATATAGGCTTCCTCGGGATTAAACACCTCGCCGCGCATCAGTTCGTTTTTGTCCGCGTCGTTGCCGTCGTAAACGGAAAGCGAAACGAAATTGTTAAGCGGCTTGTTTTTGTTGGCGTTTGAACGCTTAATCGCGGAAATTATTCCCGTTTTTATGCATTTATAAGCGTAAGGTCGAAAAGCCGAACTGCCGTTATAGGAAGCAATCGCGCGGAAAACGCCTATCATGCCCTCCTGCAACAAATCATCCGTATCTCCGCCGCTTAAAAAGTATCCGCGCGCGACCGAACTGACCACGTTTTTGTATCTTTTAAGCAGTTCCGCAAGCGCCTGTTCCGATATTTCAGCCGCAGTTAAGCCCGCGTTTTTATCAGAACCCGCGCCGCTATTAAATTCGCAGCCGAAACCGCCGCAACGACCGTTCTCCTCGCCGTTCGCGCCGCAGTCCGAAACGTCACACGTTCGACTGTTCGCACCCTTGGCAAGAGAAGCAAGCTCCTCATCCGAAAGCGCGGAAAGTTTTTCCAAAAAATTATCGTTCATTTTGTCTTTGTCTGACGGCTTCGTAAACAACCACGCCGCACGCGACCGACGCGTTAAGCGAGTTGACTTTACCGAACATAGGAATAGTTAAAATGCCGTCGCATTTTTCTTTGGTAAGGCGTTTAACGCCGCTATCCTCCCCGCCGATAACAAGACAAAGCTTGCCTTTCAGATTGGATTTATAAAGGCTTTCGCCGCCCGTTTCCGCCGCGTAAACCCAAAAACCCTCGTCTTTAAGTTTATCGATGGCGTTGTTGATATTAGTAACCCTTGCAACTTTAACGTGGTTAGCCGCGCCCGCCGAAATACGCATAACCGTATCGGAAACGGAAGCGGAGCGGTCCTTGGAAATGATAAGCCCGTCCACGCCGGCACACTCGCAAACCCTTATTATGCTGCCGAGGTTATGCGGGTCTAAAATCTCGTTAAGCACGACGACGAAACCGTCTTTATCGCGCACGGAATCCAGAAGCTCGTAAAAATCCGCGTAATCGTATTCGGACGTAAACGCAATAAAGCCCTGATTGCGCTTGCTTTCGCTTTCCTTTTCGATAACGTATTTATCGACGAGCTGAACCTTGATTTTGTGCGAACGCATAACGTTTATAAGCCGCTTGCTCGCGTCGTCTTTAAGGTCGTTCTGAACCAGAACCTTGTCTATTTCCCTATCCGTTTTGAGTAACTCGTAAACGGCGTTTCTGCCTTCGATTTTCATATGTCCGTTCCTTTATTAAGTATAAAATTTAATCTGTCCACGTTGCCTGTGATATAAAGATAGCCGAGAACCGCCTCGAACCCCGTGGATAGGTTATATTCCGCCACGCTTGCGCTTTTTGCGCGGGTAGTTTTTTTCGCGTTACGCGCGCGCTTAAAAACCGCTGTTTCGTCCTCGGTTAAAAGCGGCAAAAGTTCCTTAATGAATTCCGCCTGCGCGGAGGCTTTAACCTCTTTTACGGCAAGCTTGTTAAGCTCGCCCGCCTTGCCGTCGTTCATAAACGTGAGCCGTTCCCTGACGAAAAGCGAATAAACCGCGTCACCCACGAACGCAAGAACGACGGGGTTTAGGCAGTTAGCTTTTGTTTTGTCCATTTTTTCGCCGAAACGGAACACTTTTTTACCTCTTTTTTTAACGCTTTGCCGAGCTTTCGGCACTTACAGTATATTTTACTATATTTTTAAAAAAAACACAATAAAAAAAGCCGAATAAAAAAATTATCCGGCAATTCGTTTAATAATTTTGCCCGCGGCTTATATAGCGGCTTATAAAAACGCTTTAAGTTTTGCAAACGGCAAGCCGATAACGTTTTCCTCGTCGCCGACGCACGTTTTAACGATGGGAAAGCCGTCCTGATACCCGTAGCTGCCCGCTTTATCGAGCGGCAACCCCGTTTTAACGTATTCGTCGATAAGCTCGTCCGAAAGCTCGTTAAAGGTTATTTCGGACACGTCGTAACCGCTTTTTACTCCGTCCTTCGTGACCACCGCGAAGCCCGTGACTACTTTATGCGTTTTTCCCGACAGCATTTTAAGCGTTTTGACCGCGTCCGCCGCGTCCTTGGGCTTGCCTATGATTTTTCCGTCGTAAAACACCACCGTGTCCGCGCCGAGCACTTTTGTTGCCTTTTTGTCCGCATCGGATAACCCGTCGAAAACGGTTTTTGCTTTGCCCGCGGCGTTGTCCACGGCGGTGGAAACGGGGTCTTTCTCGTCCGATTCGGAAAAATCGCCGACGCTAACGTCGAAATCTATCCCGTGCTTTCTTAAAATATCCCGCCTTCTCGGCGAATTGCTTGCAAGTATCAGCCGCATTTTTTCTTCCGTCCTTTTTGATTATGCTTACTTTTTTCGTTCTTCTTCGCGTATTTTAAACGGTTTTTTATTCTTCTTTTTTTAGCTCGTAAATATCGTCGAATCCGATTTTCGTTTTAACTATGCAAATATATCTTTCGGACGGCGAAATCGCGGAAACCATACCGCAAAGCGTAACGTACCTGTCCTTATAATAATACCTGACCCGCGCCATATCGCCCTTGTTTAACGATTTAACGCTATCCGAAAGCATTTCCGCGCGTTCTTCGGAAAGCTGCTCTTTCTCGCATGGTTTTTCTTCCGCGTGCGCAATCATTTCGTCGTAACCTTTAAGCGCGGCGAACGGCGAAAACTGCTTCGCGCGTTCGGCAATGCTCATTTTAACTCTCTCCGCCATTATGCCCACCTATCATTTTATTACGTTCGCGCGCGGTGGCTTTCTCTTCGAAACTTATGCCGCGCAAAAGCGAATTTTTGCCGAATTTCTTTTTAATATCCACCACCGCTTTTTGCAATGCCGCCTGTTTTTCTTCCTGCTTGTTATCGGTAAACAGGTCGTAAATGACGTATTCCTTGGGAACGAGATTGTTAAGCCCCACGTTTACCCGCCTGATTTTTTCGTCTTTATAAACGAATTTGTTAAAAAGTTTTTCTATATACGGGAAAATTTTTTTGTAAGAGTCCGTCCTCGCGGGGAGCTTTGTTGTTCCGCCGCGCGTTGCAAGCGTTCTGTCCGCAAACCCGACCGAAAACGACACCGAATCGGTTACGAGTCCCTTATCGGTTATTTCCAGCACAAGCCCCTCCGTCATTTCCTTAACGACAAGCAAAGCTTCGTCGAACGAGTAATCGGAAAACAACACCTGCCCGTTAGAAAGGGACGCGGTTTTGGCTTTGTACGCGTGCGCGTCTTTAATCGTGCAAGGCTCGATTCCCTTGGAATGGTCGATAAGCAACTCCGCGTTCACGCCGAATTCCTTATATAAAAGCTCCTCGTCGCAATGTGCAACCCCGTATAAATCGTATATGCCGTACCTTTTAAGCCGTTCGGCAATACCCGGACCAACGTTCCACACGTCTGTAATAGGGCGATGCCGCCATATAGTTTTTTTGAATTCCTCGCGGTCGAGATAACCCAAAAAATCGGGCGAATGTTTTGCGGTAATATCGAGCGCGACCTTTGCGAGAAACATATTCGTTCCCACGCCGCCCGCCGCTCTTACGCCCGTTTCCTTAAACACCTCGGCGATTAAAAAACGGGTAAGCTCCATCGCCGTTTTGCCGTAAAGCTTTACGTAATCGGTAAGGTCGATAAAACACTCGTCGATAGAGTAAACGAGAATATCTTCCGCGCTTACGAATTTGAGATAAACGGAATAAATCTGCAAAGATTTTTCCATATACAGTTTCATGCGCGGTTTTGCGGTGATGTACTGCACGTTTTTCGGAATTTCATATACTCGGCAACGGTTTTTTACCCCCAAAGCCTTCATCGCGGGCGTGATTGCAAGGCAAATCGTGCCGTTACCCCTTTCGGGGTCGGCAACAACGAGATTAACCTTGAACGGGTCAAGTCCCCGCTCCACGCACTCCACCGACGCGAAAAAACTTTTTAGGTCAATACAACAAAAAACCCGAGACATACCGCGAATTACTTTTTATCCGTCCCCTTAAACTCATAGCCTGCGTTTTCGACGGCTGCTTTAATATCCGATTCGGACGCTTCGCCGTCTATAATCGCGCATTTCTTTTTCAAGTCCACGCTGACGCTTTTTACACCCGCAAGAGAGGACAAAGCTTCCGTAACCCTTGCCGCGCAATGCTTGCACATCATACCTTCGATTTTAACCTTCATTTTTTCACCTCCGTTTTTAACGGCAAGTCTTTCTTTTTTGCCGTCGTAACTTCTGACTCTTAATGCGTTTGTAACGACGAAAAGCGAGCTTAAACACATACACGCCGCCGCCCAGGCAGGCGTAAACGTGAACCCCGCGAACGCGAACACCCCCGCCGCGACGGGTATAAACAGAACGTTATAGAAAAACGCCCAGAACAGATTGCCCTTTATTATCGTCGTGGCTTTTTTGCCGAGCTTTATCGCGTCGCAAAGGGCGGTGAGCCTTCCGCCGACTAAAATAACGTCCGCGCTTTCGAGCGCGATATCCGTACCCGTGCCTACCGCAACGCCCACGTCCGCCGTTTTAAGCGCGGGGCTGTCGTTGATTCCGTCCCCGGCGAACGCCGTAATAAAGCCTTTATCTTTATAAGCCTGCGTTTCGTTAGCCTTGCCCTCCGGCAGAACTTCCGCGCGGAATTCCTTGATGCCCGTATCCTCGGCGACGCGTTTTGCCGCGCTTTGATTGTCGCCCGTGAGCATAACGGTTAAAATTCCGTCCGCGTTTAACTCTTTTATCGCGTCCGCACTGCCGTCTTTAACGGTATCCGCAATCCCGAACGCCGCGATAACTTCCACCCCGTCCGAAAGAGTTACCACTGTTTTCCCGAAAAACCTGTTATCGTCGTTTAACGTTTTAAAACTGCCGAGGTAATATTTTTTGCCGTCGACCTCGCCTATAACTCCCTTGCCGACCTCGTAGCTAAAATTCTCGACGACTTCGTCGGAATCGCCGCAGAACTCGATAATCGCGCTTTTTAACGGGTGATTAGACTGTTTTTCCAGCGCCGAAGCGAGCAAGAACACTCGTTCGTTGGACAAAGCGGAATAATTCATAAAATCGGTAACCTTAGGTTTTCCTTCGGTAATAGTGGCTGTTTTATCCAAAAGAACGCAATTAACCTTGCCGATTTTTTGCAGCGACTCCGCGTCCTTATAAAGGATACCCATAGACGCGGCTTTACCCGTCGCCGCCATAACCGCCACGGGGGTTGCAAGCCCCAGCGCGCACGGGCATGACACCACGAGAACGCTTATCGCATACTTAAACGCAAGATAGGGCGTTCCGATAATAATCCACGCGATAAACGTAACGATTGCGGCGGCGGTTACCGCAGGCACGAACACCGCCGAAACCTTATCCGCGAATTTTTGCGCCGGAGCTTTGCTTGCGCCCGCGCTTTTTACGATATCCACGATTTGCGAAAACAACGTTTCGCCGCCCACCTTTTCCGCCTTAACGTACAGGTAACCCGTTTTCACGATGCTGCCCGAAAAAATTCTCCCGCCGAGCGTAACCTCCTCGGGAATACTCTCGCCGGTAATCGCCGATTTATCGACGCCCGCAAGACCTTTAACCGCCACGCCGTCCACGGGCGAAAAATCCCCCGCGCGCAGCACCACCACGTCACCGAGCTTTAATTCCGAGGTGCTTATCGCCTTTTCCTCGCCGTCGTCGATAACGGTAACGGTATCCGGAATAAGCGTCGTCAGTTTTTCGATTTCCTCGCCCGTTTTGCGTTTGCTTAATTCTTCCAGCCACTTTCCGAGCGTAACGAGCGTAAGCACCATTGCCGCCGATTCGTAAAAAACGTGATGCGCGGCAACACTGCCGTTAAAGACGGTAACGGTTATCGCAACGCTGTAAACGAACGCCGAAAACGACCCCAGCGACACGAGCGTGTCCATATTAGGCGAAAGGTTTTTAACCGCCTTTACGCCGCTTGTGTAAAACTTAAAATTGATTGCGACGATAATTGCGGATAAGCACAGCTGAATTAAAAGCGAATACTTTTTTTCAAGCGTGGGGAACACCTTTTCGCCGAGCATACATATAAACATCAGCGGAACAAGAAAAACGAGCGACACGATAAACCGAATTTTAAGCTTATTCGCCGAGTCGTCTTTGTTGCCCTTAAACTCCGCGGAAGCGGTGTAACCGAGGCTTTCCACCGTGCGTATAATCTTTTCAGGCGAAATTTTGCTTTCGTCAAACTCCGCAACGAGCGTTTTTGCCATAAGCGACACGGTCGCCGACGTTACACCGTCTAACCTTTTAACCGCCCTTTCAATCCCCGCGGAACACGCGGCGCACGTCATTCCGCCGACGTAAAATTTCTTTTTCGTAAAATTCACCTCCGCTCCCCGATTAAATTATATCACTTTTCGCTTAAATTATATCAATTTATCGGTAAATTATATCGCTTTACGAATAAAATTTTATCACCTATCGCGACGGTTGTCAACAAAATATGAAACGTTTTTCATATTCTTTCGGTAAAAGTCGGTAAAAGGTTGATTTTCCGAAAAAAATATTATATAATGTAAAGCGAGGGAATAAAAAAGATGAAAAACACAGTAAGAGAGCCGCGGCAAGAGCGGTCAATCGAAAAGAAAAACCGAATAATCGAAGCGGGATACGAGCTGTTTTCGGAAGTCGGCTATTACGGGACGAACACGGCGGAAATCGCGAAGCGTGCAGGCGTTTCCACGGGGATAGTTTACGGGTATTTTACCGATAAGCGGGACATTCTCGTCAGCGTGCTTGAAATTTATATCGACAAAGTGTGCGAGCCGCTTTTTAAAATGATCGAAGCGTTAAAAGCGCCCATAAACTTTGACGCGGTTATTCCGTCCGTCCTTGATTTAATAATAAAAACGCACAAATCCAACAGGAGAATTCACGAAATGCTCCACTCCCTTTCGGGAACGGACGAGGCGGTCGGCGCGCAGTTTATCGCTTTGGAAGATAAGGTTACGCAAAAAATCGCCGACAGACTTGCCAAGTCGGGCGTGGTGCTTTCTCACCCGTTTGAAAAAATCCATTTCGCGATGGATATCGTGCAGTCGTTTTGCCACGAGTATATTTTCGATAAGCACGAATATATCGATTACGACGTGCTGAAAGATATGGTTACCGAAACTTTAATAAAGCTTTTCACCGAATAACCGCGAATACCCGTGCAAACGATAATTAAAACCAAAACACAAACGCCGTCGCGGCGGGCAATCCCGCCGCGGCGGCGTTAAATATTATCATTCAAAGGTTTTAACGTCCGAATTTTCGTAAACGGTAAACTTGATTTTATAGCCGTTCGTTTCCTGCTCCTCGCTTTCGCTGACGCATTTCCACTCGGGTTTTTCGTCTAAATTTTCGTAAAAAACCTCCGCGCCGCCGTCCGCTTTAACCTTTGTAACCAGAACGTGAGAGCAGTACGGAAGCATGGTTTTATAAAACATCGCGCCGCCGATAATAAACACGTCGTTTTCGTCGTATTTTTTCAGCTCCGCGGCAAGCTCCGCGAGGTTATCGACGACGACGCAATCGTCACGCTTTTCGCCGTTCGGATAAAGCACGACGTTAATTCTGTTTTTAAGCGGTTTTCCGCCGGGAAAGGACTTTAAGGTGTTAGAACCCATAACCACAACTTTATTCAGCGTATGTTCGCGAAAATATTTCATATCCGCGGGCAGCTCGAAAAGAAGCCCGTTTTTTTTGCCTATGCCCCATTTTTCGTCTACGGCGACTATTGCTTTCATCAGATTGCTACCTCGAATTTTTCTTCTATTTTGTTAAATTGATAATTATCCAGCTTAAAATCGTCCACGGTAAACTTATAAAAATCCTTAACGTCGGGGTTGACTATAAGCTTTGGCGCGTCGAACTGCGGATTAGCAAGCATCTTTTTAACGACGGGAATATGCCTGTCGTAAATGTGTGCGTCCGCGATAACGTGTACCAGCTCGCCCGCCTTTAACCCCGAAACCTGCGCAAACATCATCAAAAGCACCGAATACTGAACGACGTTCCAGTTGTTTGCGACCGCCACGTCGTTGCTTCTTTGATTTAAGATGCCGTTAAGCGTATCCCCCGAAACGTTAAACGTCATAGAGTACGCGCACGGATAAAGATGCATTTCGTGCAAGTCCTCGAAAGTGTAAATATTAGTCATTATTCTGCGCGAGTGGGGGTTGTTTTTCAAATCGAACAATACCCTGTCCACCTGATCGAACTCCCCCTCGGGGTAAACGTGCTTTACGCCCAGCTGATAGCCGTACGCCTTGCCGATAGACCCCGTTTCGTCCGCCCAGCTGTCCCAGATGTGAGAATTAAGCTCGTGTACGTTGTTGGATTTTTTCTGCCAAATCCATAATATCTCGTCCACGGCGGACTTAAACGCGGTGCGCCGCAGCGTGAGAATGGGAAATTCCTTTTGCAAATCGTAACGATTGACTATGCAGAACTTTTTTACCGTATGCGCAGGCGTTCCGTCAAGCCACCTGGGGCGAACAGGATAATCGGTATCCCAGACGCCGTTTTCCATAATATCGGTGCAGTTTTCAATAAAAATTTTATCGGCTAAACTCATGTGTGCTCCTTTTTCTTCGATAGTTTTACGTATTTTAACGCTTTTTAAGCTTTAATAACGGCGAACGCATATTAACGCTTTATTCCACAATCGACGCTGTAAAAACCTTGTCAACGAACAGACCTCTTAACGCCTGAAACGCAGTTAAAACGCGTCTTTGGTTTGCTTTTTCCATCTGCGCGCTATATAGCTTAAAACAAGCCTTTTCGGCGCGATTTTCATTAAGAAATCGAGAATTCTGTTAAACGCCCCGGGAATATATCTGATTTTGTTTTTATCCGAGGCTTTAACGCTTTTTTGCGCCACGAACACGGGTGATTTGGCGGAAAGTTTACCCCAAAGCCCCTGCCCTTTTATATCGTCGCACACGTCGGGACGGGTGTAAACGCCGCCGGGCGTAACCACGGTTACGTTCACGTTTTCGTCCTTCAATTCATAATGCAGCGAGGTAAAAAAGTTGGTAAGCATAGCTTTCGTAGCCGAGTAAACGGCAAAATACGGCATAGGCGACGCGCCCGACATACTGCTTATCGTGATAACGCGCGATTTGCCGCTTTCCCTTCGCTTTAACAGCTCGTAGGTTAAAAGCAAGGTCGCTTCCGCGTTCACCCGAATTTGAAAAAGCAATTTTTCCTGCGTGTAGGCGGTAAACGGCTTTTGAATATCCACGCCCGCCACGTTTATTATGCCCGAAAACTTAATCCCGCGCCCGTCGGCGTAGTCAAGCAGTTTTTCAATCGAAGCGACGGAAGTAAGCTCGCACGCGAACGTTTCCACGGTTAAATTTTGCGTGCCGAACTCGTTTTCAAGCTCGGATTTAAGCGCGGCAAGCTTTTCCTCGCTTCTGCCCGTTAAAAAAAGTTTATCGCCGCGCGCGGCAAAAACGCGCGCGAAAGCTTTGCCTATTCCGCCCGTAGCGCCGCTGATAAAAACGAACCCGCCGCCGAACCGCGCTTTCATTGTCTTTCGCACGCCCCCGCGTGGGTAACGAGCTTGCTCGTCACGCCTTTAATCATTCCAAGCTTGCCCGAAAGGCTGTTTAACACCTCGCAAGGCGCGTCTAAAACCACGCTTATAACGTTCACGTTTTTTTGCTTATACGGAATACCCATTCTGCCGATAACGCTGTCGCGGAATTCGTGCAGTACGGAATTCACCTTTTCGACCGCATCGTAATCGCAAATAACCATCGCGATAACGCCTATTTTATTTTCCATCTCAGGCACTTTCCTTAAACATTAATTATTTTTTATATGATAACACAATCGGCGAAAATAATCAATCAAAAAACGGAATTCCGTTAAAATCGTTTCAGCTCGCCCGACCTGACCGCCGCACGGAGTTTATCGATCGCTTTTTTCTCTATGCGCGAAATATACGAACGAGAAATCCGCAAAAACTTCGCAACCTCTCTTTGTGCGTAATTTTTCTCGTTTTTCAAGCCGTAACGCAGGCACAAAACGGTATATTCGCGTTCGGTAAGCGCACCCTTGATAAATTCGAGAAATTTTTCGCGTTCTATGCTTTTATCAACTTCCTTAAATACCGAATCGTCTTTTTCGTAAAGCAAATCCATTAAAGTAAGCTCGTTGCCGTCCTTATCGCTGCCCACCGAATCGGAAAGGTACACGTCGTTTTTGAACTTTTTATTCGACCGCAGCAGCATAAGAATCTCGTTCTCGATACACCTTGCGGCAAACGTAGCAAGCGCATTACCTTTATCTTCTTTATAAGTATTGACTGCCTTAATCAATCCGATAGAGCCGACGGAAATCAAATCGTCCGTTTCCGCCGCGCCCGAATATTTTTTAACGATATGCGCGACGAGCCGCATATTGTGGCTGATGAGTTTGTCGCGCGCTTCTTTGCTGCCCTCCCTCATCTGTTCCAGCGCGAGTTTTTCTTCTTCCGCGGAAAGCGGCTTCGGAAACGAACTTCCGTTTAACACCGCGCCCGTAAAAAAGGTTATTTTGCCGATAATAAATGATAAGAACTCTAATAACATAAAATCTCCTTTACCCCTTAATAAAACCTGCCGCGCCGAGGCGAAAACCGTCGTTCCGCTTTCAGCGCGCCATAAATCGGGGCGTTAATAAAATCTTATGTCGGAATTTGTCGGAAAAACACCTTTCCCGCGATATTAAAGGATAAAAATTTTTTCGGCGACGCGTCTTAAACCGCTTGACTTTTTTAAAAACCGTTATATCATATACGCGGCGTTTGGGAAAAAATAAAAGGAGGTAAGCCGAAAATTAAAGTTTTTTATATATCGGCAATAAGTCCGTTTTACGGACGGCTGAACCATAGAGAAGAAAAAACGTTGTGTATAGGCGAAGCCTCCTTGTAAAGGAAGGCGAAGCTATGAACGGAATCGTTGACTTTTTTTCCGAATACGGATTTATTTCTTTAATCGTTACGTTGATTTCGGCGGGCGCGGGGGTTGTTTTCGACCGCTTTTTGCGCGACAAGCTTCCGCGCGGATTTGCGGAGAGCGTTCCGACGGTGTTTGCGGTCATTTTTGAGATTGCGGCGGATATGCTGTTCGTGGAAAAGGCGTTTCGGTTTAACGCGGGCGCGTTATACGGCGGCTTAATCTGCGGCTCGCTCGCTACGGCTTTAACCGCTTTTTGCGGCAAGCTGTTTGCAGGCAAAATAACCGCAGACGACGTTTGCTCGCTCGTTTCGGAACTGCTCGAAGGCTTTATCGAGGGCGAAAACCGCGCGGAAATCGCAAAAAGCATCGTTGACGCCGCCAAACGTTGCGACGAAAACGGGCTTATCGAAGCGATTACGCGTTTGATTTCCGATAATTGCGCGGTAAACGCGGAGGACGGCGAGCTTAAAGAGCTTACCGCAAGCATAGTGCTGTTATTGCAAAAATACGTTAAAAAGAAATAAGCGCGCGGGCGGAGGGGCATTTTCCCCTCCGCCCCGTTTTTTTTGCGGATTAGTCCGCCCGCTTTCAGGTATATTTTTTTATATTACCCCCATACTACGCTTATGAATTTAACCGATAGTCTGCAAAAAAACATTAAAACACTTAAAGCCGCGCTGAAATCCGATGACGTGTCTTTTATTAACGTAAAAGTCGGCAAAACGAACGGTACGGTAATTTTCGTGAACGATTTGGTTGACAAAGTCGCGCTGGGCAAGCTGGTTATAGCCCCTCTGTCGGACTTTAACGGCGAAGTAACCGAGCAATCTCTTTCAGACCTGCTGTTATGCCCCGACAAAAAAATCGAAAAGGACGTTACCGCCGTCGCCGAAGCGGTTTCCGCAGGCAAAGCCGTGCTTATCGCCGACGGAATAACCGCGGGTTTTTCGCTCGGTTTTACCAAATATGAAAAGCGTTCTATCGCAGAGCCGCCTACGTCCACCGTAATTAAAGGTCCGAGAGAGGGATTTGTGGAAAGTCTGCCCGTAAACGTAAGTTTAATCCGCAGAAAACTTAAAACGCCCGCCCTCCGCGTGGTGCAATTAACCGCGGGTAAATATTCGAGAACGCCCGTTTCGCTCGTATACGTCGACGGAATCGTCGACCCTGAACTTGTCGGAAAAATCAAGAATAAAATTAACGGGATAAATATTGACGCGATTTTAGATTCGTCGTACGTCGCGAAATATCTCGGCGGACACAAAACCTCGCTTTTTAAGCAGGTCGGCAACACCGAAAAGCCCGACGTTCTCGCATCGAGAATTTTAGAAGGCAGGGTCGGGATTTTAGTGGACGGCTCGCCCATCGCGCTGACCGTGCCTTATCTTTTAATCGAAGATTTCCAAAGCCCCGGGGATTATTACAGCTCGTCGTACAGCGCGACGCTTGCGCGGATAATCCGCTTTTTCGCAGTGGGAATTTCCATACTGTTGCCCGCGTTTTTCGTTTCCGCGGAGCTTTTTCACTTGCAACTTATTCCGCTTGCGTTTTTGCTTACTATCGTAAACAGTATTAAAGGCATACCCCTTTCGCCCTCGTACGAAATGTTTTTTACTCTGTTGATTTTTGAAATTTTAAACGAAGCGAGCGTTCGAATGCCCAAATACGTGGGCATGGTGGTGTCGATTGTCGGCGGATTAGTACTCGGCGAAACGGCGGTTAAGGCAGGAATTATCTCCGCGCCCGCGCTTATGATTATCGCGCTGTCGGGAATTTGTCTTTACACCGTGCCGGAACTCGAACAGTCATTTTCGGTAATAAGACTGCTGTTTTTGATCATAGGCGGCTCGGTGGGCGGCTACGGACTGATACTTTTATCGGGAGCGTTCGTCATTTACCTGACTTCGTTTGAAAACTTCGACACGCCCCTTACCGCGCCGTTTTCTCCGCTTATCCTTAAAGACTTGAAAGACGGCGTTTACAAGGGGTTTTTCGCGGAGCAGCAGCTGCGTCCGCTGTCGCTTAAAAACTTTGACAAGGTCAGAATCAAAAAGGAGAAAAAACAGTGAACGCATTATCGCAAAAACCGCTTAAAACGCGACAAATTTGTTTGTTTTTTATAACCTTTACGCCTGTGCTGAAATTTTTTATGATGCCGAGCGTGGTTGCCGCCGAAGCAGGCAGGGACGAATGGCTGTGCTGCATCATCAACGTTTTTCTCGACTTTTTAACGCTCGCCGCGCTCGTCTTTTCTTGCAAAAGCCTTGAAACGGATTTTTTCGGGCTGTGCGAAAACGCGTTCGGGAAAACCGTGGCAAAGGTCGTTTATCTTTTTTACGCGCTTTATTTTTTAACGAAAGCTTACCTGCCCATAACCGAACAGCGCGATTACGTGGAACTTACCCTTTACAATACCCTGCCGTCGGTTATGGATTTTATGCCGTTTATGCTTCTCGCCTATTATTTTGCGCATAAAAAACTACGCATTATCGGCAGAATTTCCGATTTGTTCTGGCTGTTTGCGCTGTTTGCATACGTTCTTATGTTTGCGCTTGCGATATCCAACACTAATCTCGAAGCTCTTTTGCCGTTCGCCAAAACCCCCGCCAAAAAAATCGCGAAAGGCTCTTTTTTGTCGCTTAACTGGTACGGCGACGCCGCGTATTTTCTCTTTTTCGTCGGCAATTACAAACATGGCAAGGGCGATACGGCAAAAATTCTTTTGTCCTATCTCCTTTCGGCAGCGTTCGTTCTCGTTTTTGTGGTTATTTTTTACGGGACGTTTTCTTCAATAGCGTTTCGGCAGCGTTACGCGCTTACGGAAATGTCAAAATATTCCACGATAATAAACAATATCGGCAGATTCGATTATTTTGCGATATTTATACTGCTTATGCTATGCGTGTTTTCATCCGCGCTGCCGCTGTATTTCGCGTCCAAGCTTCTTTGCCGCGTGTTTAACGTCAAAAAAAAGTGGATTTTATACACCGCGCTTTTTGCCGCGTACGCCGCGTTTTTGCTTATTTTTAATGAATATAACGCTTCTGCGGAGGCGTTTATGATGAATTACGGAGGCTACGCGTTTTTACTATTCGGAAACGTCGCTCCGCTTTTAATCGCTTTCATGGCTTTAAGATTCAGAAAAACGGGAGGTGAAAAAGCGTGAAATATTTAAGGACTAAATGCATAATAGCCGCCTTGTTTTTAGTTTTCGTTTTCTTCTTTTCTAACGATTTCGGGCTTATCGATATAGAAAAAACCGCGATTATAACCGCTATCGCGATAGACCTTGCGGATGACGAATACGAAGTTACGGCGCAAATTGCCGTTCCCGAAGCGACCGACAACAATTCCGAAAACAAAAAAGCGCAAATTTCGGGCAGGGGCGGCACGATAGGTGCGGCGATTAAAAATATCGGCGATATCTCCGGTTGGTATCCGAATATGCAGTTTTGCAACGTGCTTATCATCGGAAACGAACTTACCGACGGCAACGTTATAAGGGTGCTGGACTATTTTTCCAAAACCTTGCGCGTGCAGGATTCCGCGCTCGTTATCACCACCGATAAAAAAGCTAAGGATTTGTTGAACGTTTCTACCCCGCTCGATAATATTTCTTCATTCGCATTGCAAAAAATCCTTTTTAAAAATCCCGGATTTGACAACGACGTTGCCGAAACGGATATTAAAACCTTTTGTATGAATTATTATTCGGAAAGTCAATCCTCTTATATGCCGCTCGTTAAAATCGAAAAACAGGATACTAAAACTTCCCCCGATTCGGGAAGTTCGGGCGGAGGAAACGGCGGCGGTGCGAGCGGAGGTTCGGGCGGAGGTTCGGGAAATTCGGGAACGGGCGGATTTAATTCCGACGGCAACTCGCTTTTCGTGGCGACGACGACCGCGCTGTTTTATAAAGGGGTTAAGGTTGGAGAACTGAACGAGAACGAAACGCTGGCGTTCGACGCGCTTACCAAGAATTTTCGCGGAACGACCGTAGAACTTAACGACGTATACGTCGGCGGCGAAACGCGCAACTTTTTGATTACGGTTTTCAGATGCACGCCCAAAGTGAAACTTAAAGCCACCGCGGAGGAATTAAAACTTACCGTCGATCTGAGCGTTTACTGTAAAATCGTCGACCAGAACGCCGAGCGTTCCGATTTAACCTATTCTAAAAACGTGCCTTTGCCCGAAGCCGTGAAAGAAAAAGCGGACGAGTTTTTTATAAACAATCTTAACGCGCTGATTGAAAAAGAAAAGCAGACGAAATGCGATTTTCTGTTTTTAAAGCGAAAGCTTTATCAATACAATTACCCCTTTTACGCGCAGTATAAAGACAACCTTTTATCCGTGTTAAAAACCGAAATAAACGTTTCGGTAACGGGTCAGAAATAGGCGCTTTTAATAAACAAAACGGCTAAACTTAATTGAAAAATGCCGACAGACAAAACGCCCGCGGTCGAATTCGACCGCGGGCGGAGCGTTTTTACTGAAAACTTTACAGATTAAAGCCGATATTGATTGCGTTAAGGTTTTTATCGTACAATTCGGGGTGTTTTGCGGAAACGACCTTTTTTAAGGCTTCCTTGACGGAATCGGTGTTATAACCCGTTTCTTTAAGGATTTTACCCATGATAATCATATTCGCAAGAGTAGGAGTGCCTGCGTCGGCGGCAAGCCTCGTCGCGGGGATATAAAACACGTTTACGTCGTCGCGTTCCGCTTTTCTCTCTATCAGCGTGGAATCTATAAATATTTTTGCGCCTTTCGCCGCCGCTTTTTCGAATTTATCGAAGGAAGGCAGGTTCATACATACCAAAATATCGGGGTTGGAAACGATGGGCGAGCCGACAGCTTCGTCGCTGATTATCACGCTGCAATTAGCCGTGCCGCCGCGCATTTCCGGACCGTAAGACGGAAGCCAGCTGACCTGCTTGCCGCACATTAATCCGTTATACGCGAGGAATTTCCCGGCGAACAATACGCCCTGTCCGCCGAAACCCGTTATAAGAATCTGGTCGGTCATTTTACTTTACCTCCTTGTCCTTGTCTTTATAAACGCCGAGCGGATAATACGGAATCATTTTTTCGTCTATCCATTTAAGCGCGTCTACCGGCGTCATACCCCAGTTAGTCGGGCAGGACGAAATAACCTCGATAAGAGAAAAGCCCTTGCCGTTAATCTGATTTTCAAACGCGTGTTTTACGGCTTTTTTCGCCGCGAGAACGTTTTTGACGTTGTTCACCGCAACGCGTTCTATGTAATAAGGCGCGTCGAGCGCGGATAAAAGCTCCGCAACCCTGATGGGATAACCGACGGTTTTGACGTCCCTGCCGTAAGGCGAGGTCTGCGTAACCTGTCCGGGAAGAGAGGTCGGCGCCATCTGCCCGCCCGTCATACCGTAAATAGCGTTATTAACGAAAATAACGGTGATATTTTCGTTACGGGTAGCGGCGTGTATCGTTTCAGCCATACCTATGGAAGCAAGGTCGCCGTCCCCCTGATAGGTGAACACGACGTTATCGGGCAAAGCGCGTTTAATACCGGTCGCGACCGCAGGCGCTCTGCCGTGAGCCGCTTCCACCATATCGCACGTAAAATAATCGTAAGCCATAACCGAACAGCCGACCGGCGCGACGCCTATGGTTTTGCCGTCGATTTTAAGTTCGTCTATCGCTTCCGCGACTAATCTGTGAATAATACCGTGAGTGCACCCCGGACAATAATGCAAAGGCGCGTCCGTAAGAGCCTTGGGTTTTTGGAAAACTATCATTATTCTTTACCTCCTGCCGCTTTTTCGATGCAATCCAGCACTTGCTGCGGCGTGGGAATCATACCGCCCGTGCGGTTGCACAAATATACGGGGCGCGAACAGCGGATCGCAAGCTCCACGTCCTCTACCATCTGCCCCATAGAAAGCTCTACCGAAATAAACGCTTTTGCCTTTTCGGCGGCTTTAAGAAGCGAGTTTTTGGGGAACGGCCACAGCGTAACGGGTCTTATCAAGCCCGCCTTTATGCCCTTTTCGCGCGCGGCGCGCACCGCGTTTTTGGAAACTCTCGCGGCAATGCCGAACGCAACGACGATAACTTCCGCGTCGTCCGTCATAAACTCCTCGCATTCCGCTTCCGTTTCCTCGATTTTTTTGTATTTTTCAAACCGCTCGAAGTTAGTTTTTTCAAGCTGTTCGGGGTTAAGGTAAAGGGAATTTATTATATTATGTTTTCTTTCGCCGTTAGTCCCCGTAACCGCCCACGACTTGTCCGTTTTAACGGGAACGGGCTTCGGCAACGAAACGGGTTCCATCATCTGCCCCATCGTTCCGTCGGCAAGCAGCATAACGGGCATACGGTATTTATCGGCAAGGTCGAACGCCTTAACGGTTAAGTCCGCCATTTCCTGCACGGAAGCGGGTGCTAACACGATCAGGTGATAATCGCCGTGTCCGCCGCCCTTGGTCGCCTGAAAATAATCCGACTGCGACGGCTGAATTCCGCCAAGTCCCGGACCTCCGCGCTGAACGTTTACGATAAGTGCAGGCAAGTCCGCGCCGGCAATGTACGAAATGCCTTCCTGCTTTAACGAAATCCCGGGGCTTGACGAGGACGTCATAACGCGGAAACCCGCGCCCGCAACGCCGTAAACCATATTGATAGCGGAAATTTCGCTTTCAGCCTGCAAAAACGTTCCGCCGATTTTGGGCATACGCTTGGACATATACGCGGCGACTTCCGTTTGCGGCGTAATCGGGTATCCGAAATAGTGTCTGCAACCTGCGGCGATAGCGGCTTCGGCTATTGCCTCGTTGCCTTTCATAAGAACTTTATCGGTCATTTTAACACTCCTTTATTTTTCTACGGTAATAACGCAATCGGGACACATAGTCGCGCAAAACGCACAGCCTATGCACGCGGAAGCGTCGGTAACTCTCGCGGGGGAATGCCCCTTGCGATTGATTTTTTCTTTAGCTATTTCGATGATATGTTTGGGACAGGCGGTAACGCATAAGCCGCAGCCCTTGCATAAATCCTCGTTAAAAGTAACCTTTGCCATTTTAATCTCCTTTTATCTGAAAATATTTATCCTGAAGTTCGAGCGGGAACGCGTTTTTTAACTCACGCGCGACGCGTATTTCCGCGGTGGTCGCGATAACGGGCAAACCCGAAAGTCTTGAGAGCTCTTCCGCAAGCGTAAAGGTCGCTTCCACGTCCTCTTTGTGCGTCGCTTCCGCTAAGTTAGAATTGTTTACGATAGCCGTAAACGGAATTGCGCAAGCGGCTTCTATTTCGCGCATAACCTCGAACGCGCTTTGCGCGTTTCTTGTAAGCGGACGGTAGAAATTAGCGACGAAAATCATTTCGTAATCGTTTTCCGCGAGAATATCCGGCGAATATCTGCCGAGCGCGAGCGCACCCCTGTCGTCGCCGCCGATATCGAGAACCACGTGCGCCGATTTTTCGCCGACCGCGCCGTAAATCTCTTTGGGGAGAGCGGGCAAATCGACGTTGGAATTAGCGTAAGCGGGGAAAACCGTTTCCACGCCCGCTTGTTCGAGCCGAGCCGCGCTGTCCTTCGTTCGGAAATACGGATTAACTATGTCCAGGTCGACGATTTTGCAGTTCGCGCCGGTTTCCCTGATTTTAATCGCGTAATTTACGGCAATATTCGTTTTTCCGCTTCCGTAATGCCCCGAAAGCAGGGTTACGCGCTTCACGGGAACGGAAAAGCCGTTCAATCGCATACCTTAACGCTCCAACCGAATTTATCTTCGGCTTTGCCCCACTGAATAGCGGTAAGCTCGTCGTATAATTTTTGCGTTACCTCACCGATTTTGCCGTCGTTGATAACGTATTCGTGTTCCTTAAAGTACAGCTTGCCGATAGGCGAAATAACCGCGGCAGTACCCGTTCCCCACGCTTCCTCGAGCCTGCCGTCCTTGGCGGCGGCAAATAATTCTTCCGCGGAAACGAGCCGTTCTTCTACCTCGTAGCCCTCCGATTTAAGCAGTTCTATGCACGATTTTCTGGTTATTCCGGGGAGAACCGAACCCGTAAGCGCGGGCGTAACGATTTTACCGTCGATTTTGAACATAACGTTCATCGCGCCGACCTCCTCGATATACTTTCTTTCAACGCCGTCAAGCCACAAAACCTGCGTGTAACCTCTTTTTTCGGCTTTAACGCCCGCTCTTAAACTCGCCGCGTAGTTACCGCCGCATTTAGCGTAACCCGTGCCTCCGCGAACCGCGCGCACGTCCACGTCCTCTATCGCGATTTTAACGGGGTTTAAGCCTTCCGCGTAATACGCGCCGACGGGCGACAAAATTATTATAAACAAAGCCTTTTTAACCGCGTGTACGCCGAGATAAGGGTCTGCGCCGAGCATAAACGGACGAATATATAAAGACGTTCCCTCGCTGTGCGGAACCCAGTCCTTTTCAAGCTCGATAAGAGTTTCCAACGCTTTAAGCGCGAATTCTTCGTCAAGCTGCGGCAGACAAAGCCTTTCCGCACTGTTGTTCATTCTCTTAATGTTTTCGGTGGGGCGGAAAAGGCGTATGCCGTCTTTGCAACGGTACGCTTTAAGACCTTCAAAAATCTCAGTGCCGTAATGGAGAACGGACGACGCGGGGTCAAGCCGTAAATCGCCGTAAGGCACTATTCTTGCGTCGTGCCAGCCCTTGTCTTCGGAATAATCCATCATAAACATATGGTCGGTAAAAATCTTTCCGAAGCCCAGCTTGCTTTCGTCCGAGGGTTTAGCCTTCGGGCAAGTAGTTTTTGTAATCTTGATTTCCATAATATATACTCCCTTTAATATTTTGCTGATTGTTATTATATCGTTTGTTTTCCGACGTTTAACGGGTTATCCTTAATCTTGTCATATCGATACTACCGCCCTGACGAACTGATGAAAAATCTCAAAGCGATAATTTGTAAGCAGGTGCTAATTAAGCAAAGCCCGGTATGACGAATTTATAATATCTACCGCAATGCCGAGGTAAGAATTAAAGCTTGTTCCGCTGAATTTTCCCGCTCGTGGTTTTGGGCAGTTCGTCGCGGAATACCACTATTCTCGGGTATTTATAAGGCGCGGTCTTGCTCTTTACGTAATTTTGTATCTCTTTTTTAAGCTCTTCCGTGCCTACCGTGCCTTTCGTAAGCACGATTGACGCCTTAACCACCTGTCCGCGTATTTCGTCGGGCGCGGCGGATACCCCGCACTCTAACACGTACGGCAGCTCCATTATAACGTTTTCTATCTCGAACGGTCCTATCCTGTAACCCGAGGACTTGATAACGTCGTCTTTTCTGCCGACGTACCAATAATACCCGTCCTCGTCGCGCCAGGCGGTGTCGCCCGTGTGATAATATCCGTCGTGGTAAACCTCTTTAGTCTTTTCTTCGTCGTTATAATAGCCGACGAACAAGCCGCAAGGCGCGCCGTTTTTAACGTTAATGCAAATTTCGCCCACCTCGCCGTCGGCAACGGGCTTGCACTCGTCGGACAGCAGTTCCACGTTATAGAGCGGAACGGGCTTACCCATAGAGCCGAGCCTGACCTTTGCGCCGACCAGATTAGCAAGCACGCAGGTGGTTTCCGACTGACCGAAGCCTTCCATGATTTTAAGACCGGTACACGCCTCGAACTGTCTGAAAACTTCGGGGTTGAGAGCCTCGCCCGCGGTAGTCATATGTTCGATTGACGAAAGGTCGTATTTGCTTATGTCCTGCTTAACCATCATACGCAGCATCGTCGGCGGCGCACAGAAGGTGGTGATATGATATTTCTTAAACAACGGCAGAATGTCGTCCGCGTCGAATTTGTCGAAATCGTAAACGAAAATGGGTGCTTCGCACAGCCATTGCCCGAAAATTTTACCCCAGGCTGCTTTCGCCCAGCCCGTGTCGGAAATGGTAAGGTGCAGACCGTCGGGGTTTACGCAATGCCAGTATTTAGCGGTATGGAAATGCCCTAACGGATATTTACAGTTATGCGCGGCGATTTTCGGATTTGCGGACGTGCCGGAGGTGAAATACATCATCATAAGGTCGTTGCCGCAAGTAGACTCCGCAGTTCTTTCGAACCTGCCCGAAAAAAGCGTATATTCCTCGTCGAAATCGCGCCAGCCCTGAATAGCCCCGCCGACCGATATTTTGTTTTTTACGGCGTAATCCCTGAACGCCGCGTCCGCCTGATTATGAACGTCGCCGTCCGCAGTGCAAATAACGGAAGAAATTTCCGCCGCACGCAGTCTGTAAGAAATGTCGTGTTCTTTAAGCTGATTAGGTGCGGGAATGGCAATCGCGCCGAGCTTGATTAACCCCATCAACGCAATCCAGAACTGATAATGTCTTTTTAAGATTAACAGCACTTTATCGCCCCGCTTAATCCCCAAAGACTTAAAATAGTTGGCTGCCTGCGAGGACGCGCGCTTTATATCGTGAAAGGTAAAACGACGTTCCTTTTTGTTTTTATCGAGGTGAAGCAGACAAAGCTTATCAGGTTGCTCTTCGCCTAACTTATCTATCACGTCGAAAGCAAAATTGAATTTATCCGTGTTCCTGAACGAAAGCTCTTCAAGTTCGCCCGAATCCGTTTCCTTAACGTCGATGAAATCCTGCCAGACGAACTTGCGCGCGGGTTTGCTTTTAAGCGGAAGGGTGACGAATTCCCTGACGCCGCTGTGAGTAAACGAGGCGGTCGGCTCGCCTGCGGGGTTTAAGACAATCGCGTAAAACAAACAGTCCTCGCCCTCGGTCGCGATCATGCCGTGCGGCGTTCCGCTGTCGTAATAGGCAGCGTCACCCTCGCGGAGAATTTCAACGTGATTGCCTATCTGCAATTTTAACGCGCCTTTAATAATAAGGTCGCATTCCTGCCCCTCGTGCGTGGTAAGCTCGATAGGTTTACTCTGCGCTTCCTCGCTGAACACCGCGCGGACGAACAACGGCTCTGCAATTCTGTTTTTGAACGCCGAGGCAAGGTTATAATAAACCATGCCGTGCGCCTGTTCGATTTTTTGACCTTCGCCGTTTCGCACGACCGTGTAACCGGCAAGTTTAGGGCTTGACCCCTCTATAATATCGGTAACGTCTACGCCGAGAACTTGTGCGCAACGGTATAAAAACGCGAAGTTTAAGTCCATTTCGCCGCGTTCGCAAGCGAGATATTCGTCCACGGTTACGCCTATTTCTTTTGCGATTTCTTGTACGTCAAGTCCCACGATTTCGCGCAGCTCGCGTATTCTCGACGCGACCTCTTTAATTTTTAATGCAAGCGATTTATCAGACATTTTAATTTTTTTGCCTCCGTAATAAAAAAATCCGTCTCAAAGAAAAATCATTTCTTTGAGACGGAATAACAATTTCCGCGGTACCACTCAAATTGCGCGACCTTAATCGGTAACGCCGCTCAGACTCCAACAAGTCTTGTGCTTTAACGCAGCCGTTACGGGAAAGTTCTACTTCGGGACTGACGCCCGTTTCTTCTCTCCGGCTTGGAAACTACACCGTTTTAACCGTTCCGACAGCTTACACCGACCGCTGCCTCTCTGAAGGTAACTTCCGTTAAAACGACCTTTTCTTCATCGCCTTTATTAAAATGATTTTATCACATTTAAATTCGCTTGTCAATTATTTAAATACATTTTTTTAAAGTTTATTTCGCTGAATTTTCCCGCTCGTGGTTTTGGGCAGTTCGTCGCGGAATACCACTATTCTCGGGTATTTATAAGGCGCGGTCTTGCTCTTTACGTAATTTTGTATCTCTTTTTTAAGCTCTTCCGTGCCTACCGTGCCTTTCGTAAGCACGATTGACGCCTTAACCACCTGTCCGCGTATTTCGTCGGGCGCGGCGGATACCCCGCACTCTAACACGTACGGCAGCTCCATTATAACGTTTTCTATCTCGAACGGTCCTATCCTGTAACCCGAGGACTTGATAACGTCGTCTTTTCTGCCGACGTACCAGAAATACCCGTCCTCGTCGCACCAGGCGGTGTCGCCCGTGTGATAATATCCATCGTGGTAAACTTCTTTCGTCTTTTCTTCGTCGCGATAATAGCCCATAAACAAGCCGCAGGGCGCGCCGTTTTTAAGGCTTACGCAAATTTCGCCTACTTCGCCCGCAGCGACGGGTTTGTCGTTTTCGTCGAGCAGCGCGATATCGTATTGCGGAGAAGCTTTACCCATAGAACCGATTTTGGGAACTGTTCCGGCAAGGTTGGCGATAGTAAGCGTCGTTTCGGTCTGACCGAAGCCCTCCCTTATGTCAAGCCCCGTGAGAAGCTTAAACTGTTTATAAACCTCGGGGTTGAGAGCCTCGCCCGCAGTCGTCATATGCCGTATCGACGAAAAATCGTATTTAGACAAATCCTCTCTTATCATCATACGCAGCATGGTCGGCGGCGCGCAGAACGTGGTTATCTGATATTTAGCGAATAACGGCAGCAAGTCGGACGCCTTAAACCTTTCGAAGTCGTAAACGAACACAGCGCCTTCGCACATCCACTGCCCGTAAAGCTTACCCCAAAGCGATTTGCCCCAGCCCGTATCGGAAATGGTAAAATGCAAACCGTCCCTTTCGCAGCAGTGCCAGAAACGCGCGGTTACGAAATGCCCTAACGCGTACGTATGCTTATGTTCCGCCATTTTGGAATTGCCCGTCGTGCCGGAGGTAAAGAACATAAGCGCGGGTTCGTCGCCGCACGGATAATCGGCGGGCTTGTCGTAATGCGAGGAATAAAGCGGATATTCGGCGTTAAAATCGCGCCAGCCGTCGGGCGCGCCGTTCACCGCGAGCTTAACTTTAAGCTGTCCGTAATCCTTATCTGCGTTATCCACGATTTCGGGAACGCCGTCCTCGGCGGTACAAATAACGGCGGACACCCCTGCCGAGTTAAAGCGGTAAAGGTAGTCGTGTTCTTTAAGCTGACTCGTTGCGGGAATGGCGATTGCGCCGATTTTATGCAGCGCGACCATACAAAACCAAAACTGATAGTGACGTTTTAACACGAGCATGACCTTATCGCCGCGCTTAATCCCGAGCGAACGGAAATAATTTACGCATTGATTAGAAGCTTTTTTTATGTCTTTAAAGGTAAA
This sequence comes from uncultured Eubacteriales bacterium, assembly GCA_958421945.1. GTDB lineage: Bacteria > Bacillota > Clostridia > Christensenellales > Borkfalkiaceae > UBA1259. The sequence goes on from CATZMZ010000004.1 coordinate 126,889, forward strand.
TCTCCGCTCGACCTTATCTTTGTCGAGATGGATCATGGCGAGCTTATCGGGCATTTTATCGGCGATAGCGTCAACCACGTCGAAACCGAAGTTAAAGGTCTTTTCGTTTTTGAACTTAATCTCTTTAAGCGCGCCGAAAGAGTCCGTGCTGTATTCCACGAATTTTTCGCAAATAAGCTTATCGTCTTTATCGTCGCTGACGCCCTGAAAAATCGTTTCGCGCGCGATGGTGTCGTCCGTACCCGTGCCGTTTAAAACGACCGCAAGGAATACGCAGTCTTTACCGTCGACGGCAATCATACCGTGTGGCGTGGACGAGTTATAAAAAATGCTGTCCCCTTCGGAAAGAATTTCCGTATGTTCGCCCACCTGAACTTTAAGTTTACCCTCTATGATAAGGTCGAACTCCTGCCCGTCGTGATTAGTTAAATGAATGGGTTTGTTAAGCAGCTCCGGTCGGTAATCGTATTTAACCCAGTACGGCTCGGCAAGTTTGCCGCGGAATTTAGGCGCGAGCGAAGAAATGGTAATGCCCTTTTCCTTCGCCGTCTTTTCGCCTTTGCCTCTGCGCGTAACCGTGTAAGAGGAAAGCCGCGGACTTCTGCCTTCTAAAAGGTCGGTAAGCTCTATGCCGAACGCGAGCGCGCACTTATGCACGAAAGTAAACGGCAAATCCGCCTGCGCGTTTTCATACTTAACGTAATCGTCCTCGGTAACTTCGGTTTTTTCAGCCATTTCGGCGGTCGTCCAGCCGAATACGCTACGCATTTCGCGAATTCTCGACGCGATTTCGTTAAGCTCGTAAAGTGAAGGGTCGTTACTCATTTTTTTATCTCCTCGTTTTTTCTGTCGTAAAGCTTTATTTTGGCTTTTGCGATTTTCAATCGTTTATCCGCGGCTTATTCCATAGTCCGAAACAAAAAAACCGTCCCAAGGAATTCACCTTGAGACGGAAATTAACATATCCGCGGTACCACTCAAATTGCGTTAAAAAACGCCGCTTTTCGGATTCCAACAAATCCTATGCCATAACGCGGCAACACGGGAACGCTTACTCTTTCCGCATAATCGCCGTATCGTGATTATGAAAGAAATTTTACCGTTCCGACTCGGGAGTGATAAGAATTTTCGGGTTCGCTATCGGCTTGCACCAGACGCCGACTCTCTGAAAAAGAACTTCCGAAGTTCCGTCTCCGTCACAGTCTTTAAATTTAATTGTAGCTTTATGGTAACACTTTATAAAAAGCTTGTCAAGCGTATTAAAGCGAATTTTTAAATTTTTTACGTATTTTTTCGGGTGACGAACGTCGGCTAAAATCTTCGGATAAAAATCAGCCGTTAAGCCCTAACATTTCCGCAGAAGTTTCCTTCATCTTATATTTTAAGATTTTTCCGGCGGCGTTCATAGGAAAGCTCTTGGCGAAAATAAAATATCTCGGCACTTTATGCGACGCGATGTGCGCCTTGCCGAATTCCCGCATTTCCTCCTCGCTCGCTTCCGCGCCGTCGTGGAGAATAATCCAGGCGCAGGCTTCCTCCCCGTAACGCTTATCGGGAACGCCGACCACCTGAATATCCTTAACCTTTTCGTTAGTGAGATAAAACTCCTCTATCTCGCGCGGGTAAATGTTTTCACCGCCGCGGATAATCATATCTTTAAGCCGACCGGTAACCTTATAATACCCGTCCTTCGTGCGCATACAAATATCGCCCGAATGCAGCCAGCCGTCCTCGTCGATTGCCGCCGCCGTCGCTTCGGGCATTTTGTAATAGCCCTTCATAATATTAAAGCCGCGCGCGACGAATTCTCCGCTTTCCCCGTCGGGAAGTTCCTCGCCCGTTTCAGGGTTAATGATTTTACATTCCACGTTCGGGAAAGCCGTACCGACGGTTTCCACCCTATGGTCCTCGTCCTCGCTTATCTCGCCCATAGTACACCCCGGCGAAGCCTCCGTTTGTCCGTAAACGCTTATGATTTCTTTCATGTTCATTTCGCGGGCGGCTTTGCGCATTAGCTCCGCAGGACAGTTAGCACCTGCCATAATACCCGTGCGCACGTGCGAAAAGTCGGTTTTTGCAAAGTCCTCGTGCGCGAACATCGCGATAAACATCGTGGGAACGCCGTTAAAACAGGTTATTTTTTCGGAAGTAATGCACGCGAGCGAAGATTTAGGCGAAAAATACGGCAACGGGCAAAGCGTGCCGCCGTGCGTCATAATCGACGTCATCGTTAAAACCATGCCGAAACAGTGGAACATAGGCACTTGTACCATCATTCTGTCCGCCGTGGAAAGATCCATTCTGTCGCCTATGATTTTGCCGTTGTTGATTATGTTGGAATGGGTCAGCATAACGCCTTTGGGAAATCCGGTAGTCCCCGACGTGTATTGCATGTTCGCAACGTCGTCCGGTTTAACCGCGGCTGCGCGCCGCCTTACTTCCTCGGGCGAAACGGCAGACGAAAGTTCAAGCATTTCTTCAAAGGTAATCGCGCCCGCAGTTTCGAAGCCCACCGTAACCACGTTACGCAAAAACGGCAGTCTTTCCGAATAAAGCGGCTCGCCCTTTTTAAGCGTTTTCAGCTCGGGGCAAAGCTCCTCGATAATACCCTTATAGTCGGAATCTTTACAGCTTTCGATCATAACGAGCGTGTGCGTGTCCGATTGTCTTAAAAGATATTCGGCTTCCTGAATTTTATAAGCGGTGTTCACGGTAACGAGAACAGCGCCGATTTTCACGGTTGCCCAGAACGTTAAAAACCATTCGGGAACGTTCGTCGCCCACACCGCGACGTGATAGCCCGGCTTAACCCCCAGCGCGATAAGCGCGGCGGCAACCTTGTTTACGTCCCTGTTAAACTGCGCGTAAGTGCGCGTAAAATCGAGCGTGGTATACTTAAACGCGAGTTGGTCGGGATATTTCTCCGCCATAAAATCGAGAACCTGCGGAAAAGTTTTGTCGAGCAGGTCGTATTTTTTCCACGGAAACGTCCCCGTCCCCGCACGGTTATAATAAACCTCGCCGCGTTTGCTTTTATTGACCGCCGCTCCGCACTTTTCGGCAAAATATGTAAGTTCGAGGTCGAAATCAGCTATGCCCGTGTGCTTATCGCACGAAACGTAGCCGTCGTAGTTAAGCGAGAACAGCGCGGCGGTAAAGGTTTCAAGCGGCAACTCGCCCTCGCCGAGCAAGCACGCCTCGCCGTTTTTCATATCCCCTAACCGCACGTAACCGATATACGCGCCGAGATTAGTTATCGTGTCGCCCGCGCTTTCGTTTGCGAAAAAATAAGTGTCGCGCACGTTCCAGCACGCGCCGACCGCGCCGCTTTTAAACAGTCTGAACAGCTCTATCGCCTTTTTCGTGTCGGCAAGCGCGCCTACCGTTTCAAATAAAATCGAAACGCCGTTTTCTTCGGCGGTTTTAACTGCTTTTTCAAGCAATTTCGCGATATTTTCCGTTTTTGCGTCGTCGCCGACGTTAACGATAACCCTTTCTATTCCTGCGGAAGCCGCGGTTAAAACGTATTTGCAAACAGCCTCGCCGTCGCCCGCTTCGCAAACGGGGCGCGGATAAGCAAGCGCGGAAACCTGCAACCTTCTGTTTACCAGTTTACGCCGTGAATCGGCGGTATACGCGGGATTAAGTATGCTGTCCGCATGGTCGGCGCGCTCCGCCGCCGCGTCGAAAATTTCAAACGCGTCGTAGCCGTATTCGTAAGCTACGCGGCAGGTATCGAGAAAGGAGCGCGTAGGTATAAATTCGGTTGAAAAAGTAAGCTTCATATTATTTCCCCTCGAAAATTATCTTATTGAGCGCGTTAAGGTAAGCTCGTACCGACGCGCCGACTATGTCCGTCGAAACGCCGTTGCCCGAATACAGCCTGCCCTCTTCCCTTAATTTAACCAACGCGTGTCCGACCGATTCTCTGCCCTCCGTAACCGTCTGAATCTGAAAATCGTCCAGCTCGTAATGATGCCCTATGATTTGTTCTATCACCTTAAACGCGGCGTCAATCGGACCGTCGCCCGCACCCACGCCGAACAGTTTTTCGCCGTCGGATGAAAGCGTGATTTGCGCGGTGGCGTTTATCACGTTACCGCAGTTTACGACGTAGCTTTCAAGGTGATAAGTAGACGGAGCTTGCATTGCCGCTGTCGCGATAATCGCTTCAAGCTCTCTCGCCTCTATTACCGTCTTACGATTGAGAATTCTGCGCGATTCTTCGAACACCTTGCCCGCGTCCGCCTCCGAAATATCGTAACCGAGCGAAGCGACCGCGGCGGAAACGTCCGAAAGGGAGCTTTCGGCGGTAATTCTTATTTTAACGCTCTGCCCGCCCTCTTTAACGGCGGAAACGTGTTTTTTCTGCACGATTTCGGCGTTGTGGTGAATAGCGGTGTGGTCGATTGCCGAAAATACTCCCAAATCCTCACCCTTCGCCGCGAGAAAATCCGCAAACGAAGCGAGACTTATGGTTTCGCCGTCTAACGCGGAGGTAACCGCCCCGCTCGCACCTGCGGCAATGCACGCCGCAACGACCGCGATGCCTACGCCAATCTTATCCGACGCTTTAACGAGAACGGGAAGCTTCACCGCTGCGGCAACCGCGGAAACGACTGCCGCGCCGTCATCGGGTAACCACACGCACGCGTCGTCGCAAAGCGTTATCGACGTCGCGCCCGCCTCCGCCGCAGTTTTTACTGCGGAAACGAGAAACTCTTTATCCGCGCGCGAAGCGTCCGCCGCGACGAATTCCACGTTATCGCAAAGGGTTTTTGCAAACGCGACGCGTTCGCCGATAAACGCAAGCATAGCCGCCGACTTTTTATGATAAGAATATTCCATCTGAACGGTGGAAACGGGCAGAACGATTTGCAAGCACCCGTTTTGCGCCGCCGAAAGGACGTCCGCCGCAAGCCGCGCCGAACGGTCGGTAACGCCGCAATCGATTTTCACGCAGACGTTGCCCGCCGCGCCGACGACCGTTTTATAAATAATGGAATCCTCGCGTTCTTTGACGATTTGCGGAAGCTCTATGGCGTCCGCTTTTACGCCGACGAGATACTTGGCTATATTCAGCTTTTCGCGAAAGGTAAAATATCCGCCGTTTTGCGCCGCGCACGCTTTAAGTGCGACGTCCGAAATAACTATTTTTTTCATAAGAACCTCCGAAATTATAAAAAACAAACCCCGCAGAAAAAACTTCTGCGGGGTGATTGAACAAAAAATCAACCACGGTACCACCCGTCGTTGTCGGAAAACCCGACCGCTTTACGGAGCTCCGTCAAGCTCCCCATCTATAACGGGATTACCCGTGCCGACATAACGAACGCTTAATTTGCCGAAGCGATTTTCCGCCGACCTGCTCCGATACGAGACGATCTTTAACGCCACCCAACGTCTTGCACCAACCGACGCTTCTCTGTGCGGCTACCGCGTTAAAAATCTGATATCTTCACTGCATTTTCTTGATTTTAACACAATGCGGAAAACTTGTCAAGCGTTTTTTAACGGGAAACGCTAATTCGCGCGAAACGCCGCCAGCTTTACACGTTACTTAGCTAAAATTTTTTTCAAAAACGCGCCCGTATAACTTGCTGATACGTTCGCTATTTCCTCGGGCGAACCCGTGGCGATAACCTCGCCGCCTTTATCGCCCCCTTCCGGTCCTAAATCTATAACGTAATCGGCAAGCTTTATAACGTCTAAATTGTGTTCGATAACGAGAATCGTGTTCCCCGCGCGTTGCAGGCGAAACAACACCGAGCAAAGCTTATCCACGTCGTATGAATGCAGACCCGTGGTCGGCTCGTCTAAAATATACAGCGTTTTGCCCGTTCCGCGTTTGGATAGTTCGGTGGCAAGTTTAACCCTTTGCGCTTCCCCTCCCGAAAGAGTGGTCGACGACTGACCGAGCTTTATATACCCTAACCCCACGTCCTGAAGAGTTTTTATTTTGTTGTAAACGGAAGTAACGGGTTTAAAGAAATCGCACGCCTCGTCGATAGTCATTTCAAGCACGTCGCTTATGCTTTTGCCCTTGTATTTAACCTGCAAAGTTTCCCTGTTATAACGCTTGCCCTTGCACGATTCGCAAGGCACGTAGGTATCGGGCAGAAAGTGCATTTCGATTTTAATGATGCCGTCGCCCTCGCAGTTTTCGCACCGACCGCCGGGGACGTTAAACGAAAACCTGCCCGCTTTATAGCCGCGCTCCTTCGCGTCGGGAGTGGCGGCAAATAATTCCCTTATAAACGAGAATGCGCCGGTATAAGTGCAGGGATTGCTTCTCGGCGTTTTGCCTATCGGGGACTGGTCTATCGCGATAACCTTGTCGAAATATTCCACGCCGCGGATTTCGTCCGCTTTGCCGTCGTGAATTTTAACCTTGTTAAGCCGCGAGGCAAGTGCGGGGTAAATAATCTCGTTCACGAGCGAGCTTTTTCCCGAACCTGACACGCCCGTAACCGCGGTAAACAAACCGACGGGTATTTTAACGTTTACGTTTTTAAGGTTGTTTTGCTTTGCGCCGATAACTTCTAACCACCTCCCGTCGGGCAGCTGCCGTGCGGCAGGGATTTCGATTTTGCGTCTGCCCGCAAGATAATCGCCCGTTATCGAGCGCGGCTCGTTCATAATATCTTCGAGCGAACCCGTCGCGACGACCTCCCCGCCGTGAACGCCCGCTTTCGGACCTATATCGACGATATAATCTGCCGCGCGCATGGTATCCTCGTCGTGTTCGACGACGACAAGCGTGTTACCGAGGTCGCGAAGTTTTTTCAACGTGCCGATAAGCTTTTCGTTATCGCGTTGATGAAGCCCTATGCTCGGCTCGTCTAAAATGTACAAAACCCCCGTTAAGCCGCTGCCTATCTGCGTGGCAAGTCTTATTCTCTGCGCTTCCCCGCCCGACAACGTCGCCGCCGAACGCGATAGCGTAAGATACCCCAGCCCCACGTCTTTAAGAAAGGTAAGCCTTGCGCGTATTTCTTTAACGATAGGCTTTGCGATTATATTCTGCGCGTCGGAAAATTGCAGTTTATCGACGAACTCGCACAGCTCGGCAACGGACAAGCCGCAAACCTGCGAAATGTTTTTTCCGCCCACGGTAACCGCAAGGGCTTCTTTTTTAAGCCTCTGTCCGCGGCACGTTTCACATTCGGAAACGGTCATGTACTTTTCTATTTCGCGCTTCGTCCAGTCGCTCGTGGTTTCGCGATAACGGCGTTCGAGGTTGGGAATAATCCCTTCCCAGCGCGAATCGTAGCTCGTATTAAAAGTTTTAGTCGTGTAATTCATACGGATTTTTTCGTCGCCGCTGCCGTAAAGCAGAATATTATAAATCTTCGGCGGCAAATCCTTAACGGGCGTATCCAGAGAAAACCCGTAATGATCGGCGAGCGACTTAAAGCTCATTTCTGCGATTTTGCCGCTTTCGAGATTCCAGCCGGAAACGGTCATAGCGCCCTGACGTAAAGTTAATTCCTTATCCTTTACGATAAGTCTTTCGTCGATTTTTTCGTTAAATCCCAAGCCGTGACACTCGGGACACGCGCCGTACGGGTTATTAAAGGAAAACAGCCGCGGCTCGATTTCCTCTAAACTGACGCCGCAATCGGGGCAGGAATACTTCGTGGAAAACAGCTCCGTTTCCCCGCCGAGCTTTTCGATAGAAACAAGCCCGTCGGCAAGCTTAATCGCCGTTTCGAGCGAATCGTTAAGTCGCTTTTCGATGCCCGATTTCACGACGAGCCTGTCCACCACGACGGAGATGGCGTGCTTAACGTTTTTATCGAGCTTCGGAAGCTCCTCGTCGAGAGCGTAAACCAAACCGTCGATTTCCACCCGCGCGAAGCCGCTTTTTTTGTAGCCGTCCAACTCCTTTTTATATTCGCCCTTTTTACCGCGAACGACCGGAGCGTTGACGAGAATTTTAGTGTTTTCGGGATAGGCGAGAATTTTATCGGCAATATCATCGACCGTCTGCCGTGCGATTTCTTTGCCGCAGTTCGGGCAGTGCGGCACGCCCAGCCGCGCGTACAACAGCCTTAAATAATCGTAAATTTCCGTAACCGTGCCGACGGTGGAACGCGGATTATGCGAAGTGGTTTTTTGGTCTATCGAGATTGCGGGAGAAAGCCCGTCGATTAAATCCACGTCGGGTTTTTCCATTTGCCCTAGAAACATACGCGCGTAGCTCGACAGACTTTCCACGTAACGGCGTTGCCCCTCCGCGTAAATAGTGTCGAACGCGAGCGTAGACTTTCCGCTGCCCGATAAGCCCGTAAACACCACAAGCTTATCTCTCGGAATAGTCAGGTCGATATTTTTAAGATTGTTTTCTCTTGCGCCTTTAATAACGATGTTTTGTTCCATAAAATTACCGTAACTTTCGTTTTAACTTCGCGATATTGTCGCGAATTTCTATGCATTGCTCGAAATCGAGATTCGCGGAAGCGACTTTCATCAGGGCTTTCAGTTTTTCGATTTCCTCGGGAATGTCTTTAATCTTAATATCCTTGGTTCTATCCGTTTTTTTGGTTATTTCCAAGGTGTTCACTACGTTTTTAACGATGGTTTTGGGAACGATTCCGTGTGCCTTGTTGTACTCGTCCTGAATTTTGCGGCGGCGTTCGGTTTCGTCGAGTGCGCGGCGCATACTGCCCGTGATATTGTCCGCGTACATGATAACCCTGCCTTCGGCGTTACGAGCGGCTCTGCCCACCGTCTGAATAAGCGACGTTTCGCTTCTCAAAAATCCTTCCTTGTCCGCGTCGAGAATAGCCACCAACTTAACCTCGGGCAGATCAAGCCCTTCCCTTAAAAGGTTAATGCCGCACAGCACGTCGAACTCGCCCTTTCTTAAACCCGTGATTATGTCTATCCTTTCCATCGTGTCCACGTCGCTGTGCATATACCGCACTTTAACACCGTGTTCTTTAAGATATTCGGTAAGACTTTCCGCCATTTTTTTTGTAAGCGTGGTTACGAGAACTCTGCCCTTTTCGGCGACGGTTTTATGAATTTCCACAAGTAAATCGTCCACTTGGTTTTTGGTCGGGCGAACGAAAATTTCGGGGTCTAACAAGCCCGTGGGTCTGATTAACTGTTCCACGATTTGCCCCGCCTGCGCGCGCTCGTACGGCGCGGGAGTCGCGGAAACGCATATCAGCTGCCCCACTCTCGCGTCGAATTCGTCAAACGTAAGCGGTCTGTTATCGTAAGCCGATTTCAATCTGAACCCGTACGACACGAGCGCGTCCTTTCTCGACCTGTCGCCGTTATACATCGCTCCGATTTGCGGAATGGTTATATGCGATTCGTCGATAAAAGTTATAAATCCCTCGGGAAAATAGTCGAGAAGGGTAAACGGCGGCTCGCCGGGGCTTCTGCCGTCGAAATAACGGCTGTAATTCTCAATCCCCTTGCAAAACCCGATTTCCTTAATCATTTCCATATCGTAATCGGTGCGTTGTTTTAGTCTCTGCGCTTCGATAAGTTTCCCCTCGTCGTTAAAAAACCGAACTTCGTTTTCTTCGTCGCGCTCGATGGCGAGCAGCGCTGTTTTAAGCTTTTCTTCCGCAACGGCGTAGTGCGTCGCGGGGAAAATCACCGCGTGTTTCAATTCCGAAACGATTTTACCGGAAACGTATTCCGTCTCGCAAATCCTCTCTATTTCGTCGCCGAAAAATTCCACGCGAATAAAAATTTCGGTATTCGCCGACGGAAAAATATCCACCGTGTCGCCGCGCACGCGAAAGGACGAACGTGTAAAATCCACGTCCTTGCGGGAATACTGAATACCCACCAGCCTGCGCATAAGTTCGTTTCTGCCCATATCGTCGTGGGGGCGCAGCGACACCGCAAGCCGATAATATTCTTCGGGCGCACCCAACCCGTAAATGCACGATACGGACGCGACGACTATCGTATCCGCACGTTCGGAAAGCGAACAGGTCGCGGAATGTCTCAGCTTATCTATTTCGTCGTTAATCGCCAAATCCTTTTCTATGTAAGTATCAGTGGACGGGATATAAGCCTCGGGCTGATAATAATCATAATAAGATACGAAAAACTCCACGCGATTTTCGGGAAAAAATTCTCTGAATTCGTTGCAAAGTTGGGCGGCGAGCGTTTTATTGTGCGCGATTACGAGCGCGGGACGCTGAACGTTTTGAATAACGTTAGCCATAGTAAAGGTTTTGCCCGAACCCGTAACGCCCAGAAGAACCTGCGTGCGCAACCCGTCTCCGATACCCTCGGTTAAAAGCCGTATCGCTTCCGGTTGGTCGCCCGTCGGCTTATACGGCGCGTGCAGAACGAATTTTCTTTTTTCCATAAACAGTCCTCCGTAAATAATTACGAAAACGTTAAAATAATCGGTTTGCCTTTTCGACTTTCGGAGTTTTCGGTTTTCCCTTTCGTCGGCACGACTAATAATCAGCCGTTAAAAATCGCTTTGAGAATAAGCCCTATAACGAAGCTTACCACGGCGAGACCCGCCGAAAGGCATAAGCGGAATATAACGTTCCGACGAAGCTCTTTAACGCTTCTTAAATAGCCTTTGCCTTTGTCGGTAAGCGTGATGCAATACACTTTTTCGCCGTGCCTGTCCGAAAAAATCAGGTCGAAATACCCGTCGCAATGCAGATTTTCAACGATTTTATCGAGTTCGGAAGCGGTTAAATCCTGAACGCGGGCAAGAACGTCTTGCGGGGTTACGAGAAGGGACGTTTTATCTCCGCACGCGGCAAGAATAGCCGTCATTACCCTGTTTTCCGCGCGCGTCAGCACGACGCCCCCGAAATCAGCGCAACGATAAGCGTAACGAAAGCAATAAATCCTCCGCCTGCCGCCGCACCCAAAAACGACCATAAAAAATAACGCTTTTCCGACCGCAGTTTTTCCACTTCTTCGTCGATGCGCGTTTCAAACGCGAGCCTGCCCTTGGAAAGCGGTTTTAAGCAAACCTCCGCTTCGTCCTCGTATTTAACGCTTAAATATTCGCGAGCGGCAAGACTTTTAATAATTTCGCGCGCGGCTTCGGCGTCCACCGAAAACTCTTCGGGAACGGAAAGCGCAAGCTCGTTTATGCCGAACACCTTATATAAATTATCGGGACATTCGCCGTTAATTATTTTTAGCAACGCAAAGCTTTTACCGTCAAGCATATATTACCCGATAAGTATTTTGCGTTTTTCGCGGCTAATATATACCTTATAAATATATTATACACCCGCGAAACGAAAAAACGCAAGTTTTTGCTCTTGCGTTTTTAGATTTTAACCTTTTTGATTTCAATCGTTCCCCCTCCTTAACGGACAACGTAAGAATATCTTTCCATTTACGTCATTACGAGGAGCGCAGCGACGCGGTAATCTCCACGACAGCGACTATATCTCTATCTTTATCATTCTGAAACGATCTTCCCTGACGGACTAATAAAGAGTCTCTTTTCCTTCCTTACGTCATTACGAGGAGCGCAGCGACGCGGTAATCTCCGCGGCAGCAAACTTCAATTTCTCTCCTTACGTCATCTTTAATGCGTTGAATTTGTTCGTCTGTGTAAAAACATAATTTACCATTCCGACGCGGTATATCCGCAAAAAACTTGATAAAATATTCCGATTGTGCTAAAATGCTTTTATCGGAGATGACTATGAAGGTAATTAAAAGACAAAAAAACAGCAAAAACTGTATTATTTGCGGACTTGACAACCCTTTGGGCGTTAAAGCGGCGTTTTACGATATGGAAGACGGAAGCTGCGGCGCGCTTTTTTCCTTTCTGCCCGAACACCAAAGCTATCCTAACCGCACGCACGGCGGTATGGTATGCGCGATGCTTGACGAGCTTATCGGTAGAGTGCTGTGGGTTAAAGAACCCGAAATGTACGGCGTAACCACCACTATTTCCGTAACCTATCGCAACCCCACTCCCTACGGCGTTCCGCTTAAAGGTCGCAGTTGTTTTATCCGTAATTCCGAAATAGGTTTTTCCGCGAAGGGCGAAATTTACGATATGAACAACGTGTTGCTTGCCGAAGCTACGGCACGATATTTTAAGTTAAAAGAAGAACGCGCTTATTCGGGCGACGCCCACGCGGACGACGAAATGATTTACGAAATAAAAGACGGCGTTTCGGAAATTGATTTTCCGCCGTTCAAGTAAACGCCAAAGTACTTTCGTTATTGCCGGGTCAGTCTTAAAATCGACCGCCGACTAGCTTTTTTAAAACCCGAACACGCTTTTCACATTTTTCCTTCTTTGTTCATAAAATAATTTAGGACAACACAAAGGAGGAATTTTTTTATGTGCTGTTTATTCGGAAATAATTGCTGTAATAACAGGTGTGATAAACCGATTGTAATCCGCGGGCCTATGGGGGCAACGGGTCCTGCCGGTCCGCGCGGCCCGCAAGGTCCGCAGGGTGCAACGGGCGCAACAGGTCCTCAAGGTCCAGCCGGACCTCAGGGTGCAACGGGTGCAACAGGCGCAACGGGCGCGGTAGGTCCGCAAGGGCCTGTCGGTCCTGCCGGACCTCAGGGCGCAACGGGAGCGACAGGCGCGACGGGCGCGGTAGGTCCGCAAGGTCCTGTCGGTCCTGCCGGACCTCAGGGCGCAACGGGAGCGACAGGCGCAACGGGAGCAGTAGGTCCGCAAGGTCCTGCGGGAACGAACGACGCTATTTACGCGGGTGCAAACAACGCGGAAGTGGTAGCCCCCAACGCGATAATTCCCATAGCGAGGCTCGCCGCAACGCCGAATACCACGATGACGGTAGCCGAAAACGCCGTAACCTTACCCGAAGCGGGGACTTATCTCGTTCACTATTTTGCTGACGGGAACGTTCAGACGGGAAGCCTTAACACAAGCTTATATCTTAACAACGCGCCGCTCGCGGGTGAAGTAATCATTCAGAACAATACTGCCGGGCAAAATTCGGCGGCAGGCAAAACCATACTCGTAACCACCGATGGTGCGGGAACGCTCTCTTTGTACAACACCTCGACTGGCGAAGCGAACTATTCGAGCGCGACGCTGACCGTGCTGAAAACCGCTTAAAAACATTCTTAACCGCTTTGTTTTTGCATGGTAAAACTATTAAGCGCAAAGCAAACGCCGCGTGCCGCTATAATTAGCGGCACGCGGCTTTAATATACTTACACCGCCGAATTAAGCGGCGTTACCTTTTGTTTTTCGGAAGCAGTGACGTAATAAGCGTCATTCCCCACGAAAACCGTAACGTTCCCGTCCGTATCGGTGCGGAAAAGCGTGTAATCGGGATTAAGATTTTCCAGCGTTTCAAGCGCGCGGTCAGACGGGTGTCCGTATAAATTATCCGAGCTAACCGAGAAAACCGCGTTTTTCGGTTTAAGATATTCCCAAAGCGTCAGGCAAACGGAATCCGCCGCCCCGTGATGCGGAACTTTAAAAAAATCTATATTTTGCAGGGAAACGCCCGACTGTGCGAGCAGTCCCGATTGCACGTCACGCAAAACGTTAAGCTGCGGAGCGCAACCCGCGTCGCCCGCAAACAAAAATCTTACACCGTTATACTCGACGTATAAAATCGCGGAAATATCGTTTCTCACTTTTTCGGTCGGGTCGGCGGTTTTGTTAAAAGCGTCGTATTCGCTGTCCAAAAAATCCAAGGGTCTGGGCGACAAAAACGTCGCCTTGTAATTCTCGCCCGAAAAACCCTTAAACTTTTCGGAATACTCGACTTTCCCGCCTGTTTCCTTTAACGCGTCGCACGCCCGCTTTAAAAACGGAAAGCTTTCCTCATAAAGCGCAAACGGCATAAAAGCCGTGTTCGGCGCAAACTTTTTAATTAACCTTTCGGCGTTGCCCGTATGGTCCGAATCGGCGTGAGTAAGCAGCAGATAATCAAGCTTAACGACCGAATATTCGGTCAACACTTTTTCGATTTCATTATAATTCCTGCCTTTGCCGTCCGCTTCGCCGCAATCGACGAGCAACGTTTTTCCGTCGGGGAATTTAACGAACGCAGAATCCCCTTCGCCCACGTCGATAAACACGACGAACAAGCCGTCCTTTCCCTTTTCCGCTTTGCCGTTACCGCCCTGCCCGCAGCCGTTGCAGCCTCCGTTACAACCGCCGTTACAACCGCACAGCGCAAAAGCGAGCAACACCGCGATAGTTAAAACAAGCGACGCGGCTCTTTTGTAAAAACTCATTTAACTCTCCGTAAATCAGCGGTTTACAGCTTTTTTTTCTTCTTTTTGGACGGAAATTTCAGCATATTGATTTTTTCCTTAATTTCCGTCATTTTCTCCATAGCGCACAGATAACCTATGTCGTACATTTCCGCGGCAGAGCCGAACGAAACGGCTTTATAATCCGAAAGGTCGGGGTGCAGCATAACGTCGGAATATTTATATCCTTTTTCCCACGGCTCTTTAACCTTGCTTTTATACGTGGGGAAAATCCGCGTTAAAAAGCTCGGCTTCGCGTCGTGAGTGGCAAGGTCGATGCCGACGACGAAATCCGCGCCTATATTTTTAAGCAAATCTGCGGGAACAGAATTAGTAAACGCGCCGTCGATATATTCCTCGCCGTCGATTAAAACGGGTTTAAAAAAGGGCGGATAACTCGACGAAGCGCACAACGCCTGCGCTACGCTTCCGCGCGAAAATACCGTTTCTTCACCCGTACGCATATTCGTTGCGGTGGCAAGAAAAGGAAGCTTTAAGTCTTCGATGTTAAGCGAGCCTATCGTCCTGTCGATAACCTTAAACAGCCCCGCAGTGTCCATTTTTATCATAAACAAATTTTTAATTTCCGAAGCGTCTATTTTTTTAAGCAGCTCGGTAATATCCGTCGCGGAATAGCCGTCCGCGTAAAACGCGCCGATAATGCTGCCGATACTCGCGCCCGCGACCATATCGAAGCGCACGCCGTTTTCCTCGAACGCTTTAAGCGCGCCCAGCTCCGCAAATCCCTTTGCCCCGCCCGAACCCAGCGCAAGTCCTATCTTAATTTCACGCGGTTTTCTCTTTCTGAATAACCAAGCGAAAAATCCCATAAACCTTTTCAATTCTCCTTTTAAAAATAGTTAAAATATAATTAAACGCCCGCAAAAGTCGTTAGTCGTCGGTTTTGTTCCGATTCTCGGCATCAAAAACAGGTTTTCCGTCCGTATCGGAAGGATGTTCTACGTCCGTTTTCGGTTTTGTTAAAGCAAGCTTTACAATCGTCACGATAAACAGCACCGCCGCCAGCGCGAACAATCCCCACAAAACGTAATCGAGACTTTCTATCGTCCATAACGCTATGCAAAGCTCCGCGAGAGCTTCGATTAAAAGCCCCGCGATAAGGTTTCCGAAAGCGATGGGCAAAAGCGCGTCCTTGAATTTCATTCCCAAAAACACGGCTATTGCCGTACCCGTCCACACGCCCGTCATCGGTAGCGGAATCGCCACGAACAAGAATACGCCAAGCTGCTTTAAGAAGGTTTCGCTGCAATTTCTGCCGCGTTTTTTCTGTTTTTCCGCGCTTTCTTTAAGCGTGTCGGCGGCTTTATTTTTAAAATAGTTTTCAGCTTTATATGCGATTTTATCGACGAATTTCATTTTTTTCAGTAATCCGAGCAACGGAACGAGCAGAAAAAAAACGGGAATCGCCACGACCGTAGAACCGAGGTACGCAAGACCGAGCGATTCTAAAAACGAATACCCCGCCCCGCGCGCGAAAATAATACCGCCTTTCAATTCTATGAGCGGAATTAGCGACATTACCACCGTTCCCCATAAAGAACCGAGTGCTTCCGCCAAAAAATTTTGCATAAATGCCTCCGTTTTTATTTGCAATACGTTTATTTATCAGTATAATATAATCGAGCAAAAAAATCAACCGTTACGAAGCGGTTAGAAAAAACAATCGCCGAGGATGCTTATGAATACGAAAAAACTTCTTTCCGTAATGCGGAAAGCCGTCGAAAAATATAAAATGATAAAAGACGGCGATAAAATTGCCGTGGGCGTGTCCGGCGGCAAGGACAGCCTTCTGCTTCTTCGCCTGCTTGCCGAATACAGCCGCTTTTCGCCCGAGAAATTCGAAGTTATGGGGATTTCGGTCGATTTAAGGTTTAACGCAATCGATACCGATTATTCCGCGATTGAAAAATTTTGCGATGAGCTGGGCGTTAAATTTTTCGTCGAACGAACGGATATAGGGAGAATCGTTTTCGACGAAAGGAAGGAGAAAAGTCCTTGCTCGCTCTGCTCGAAAATGCGCAAAGGCGCGCTGTACGAAGCGGCTTTGAAAAACGGCTGCAACAAGGTCGCGTTAGGTCATCACGCAAACGATTTGCAGGACACGTTTTTGCTTTCGCTGTTTTACGAGGGCAGACTTTCCACTTTCGCACCGAAAAGCTTTCTCGACCGCACGGGCATAACGCTTATCCGACCTATGATTATGATAGAAGAAAGGGACGTGTTGCCATTCGTTGCGGAACTGCCCGTAACGAAAAGCCGCTGCCCAGCCGACAAAAACACCCAGCGCGAGTTCGTGAAATCAATCGTTAAGGAAATCGCTAAAACCGTTCCGAATATCCGCGATATGATATACACAGCACTCGTTCACCCCGAAAGATATAACCTGTTCGACCGTTACGAAAAGGAAACGAACGAATTTTAATTACCCACTGTATTATAGCGCGCCCCGAAGGCAAGCCTTCGGGGCGCGCGTTTTTTAGTCTGCGAGTCAAAGCTTTTTCATAATCATTTTCTCGCCTTTATTCATTATCGTCGAGTAAACGAGAATGTTCGCGACGAACAAAAACGCGGTTATTATAAACAAAATCCACACGGACGGGATTTTTATCATCGTCGCGGCGAGCACGAATAAGCCCGACATAACGAATGCGGTAATAACCGTTAAAAAACACGGCAGCCCCTGTTTGACAACCTGTGTTTCGTTTTCCCATTTGAATTTCGGGAAAAGCAGGTTGTACAGCAAGCCGAGTGAACCGCCGAACAACGCAATAAGCGTTGCCGAAAGCACGCAAAGAAACACCGTTACGAACGACGTGCCGGCGATAATTGCCATAACGAGCGAAACAAAAATCGCGCAAGGAACGTAAAACACGGCGTTCAGCGCAAGCTTCGCGTTAAAATACGTTTTCATATCCACGGGTGCGGTTTTAACTACCCAAAACGCCGTCCCCTCGAGTGAAATCGAGCAGGCGGTCGTAGGCGATAAGACGAATAAAAAGGCGAAAACCGACGGCATAAGCGAAATAAAAAACTCTCCCGTTTGGGCAGACAATCCCGCGCCATCGGACGTAATGCATAAAACGATGGCAAGCGCAGCGACGGCAACGACTCCCATAACCGCGCCCACCATGCTGTTGAGCGCGTAAATCGGGCAGGAAAACAGGCGTTTAAATTCCTTGTTAAGCAACGCGGAAAACGTGCTTCTGCCCGTGTATTCCCGAAGCTTAAACCCTTTAACTTTTTTTCTCGCGGTAAACAGCGCGTTAAGCTTTCCGTAAAGTACGGTAACGGGCGCGTATACCGCAATAAAGCACGCAAAATTCACCAGCACGAACCACAACAAATACAGCGGCTGCTCTTCGACTTTAACTATCCACGGGGTAAAGAAATAAATCTTTTCAACGAACGCGATATACCCGTTAGACGTGCCGGAAAAAGATAACCCGGAGATAAACGACGCCGCAAAAATGCCAAGCATAAACAGGAGCAGCAAAATAATGTTTACTATGTTTTTGCGCCTGAAAAGCGAGGAAAACGCCGAAAAAACAACGCCGACTATTACCGAAGCGGCAATGGCGAAAAATGGCGAAAACAACACGATTGCCACGTATTTCAGCACCAGAACCGCCGACACCGTTCCGCCGAGCTTCGAGTAAACCGCAAAGGTCGGCGCGAGTATGCAAACGGTGAAAAACAAGTCCCTCGCATACATGTTGATAAATTTCGCAAGCACTACCACGCTTCTTTTTACGGGCAAAGCCGACAAAAGCTCGTAATCCTTAAACACGAAAAGCGAGTTTGTCGCCGAGAAAAACGAGAAAAAAAAGTTTACGTACACGCTTATCCCCAGCATGAGCGGCAAAAGCTTGTTAAGCGCTTTGCCCGACTGCAGGTTTACGCCGAACATTCGGGCGTAAACATAACCGAAAAACACGATTGCCGCCGCTATAAGCAGAATTACCGAGGCGTTCGCCGCGACGCCTTTGGCGCGCTTTTTTCTTTTTCCCGAACCGTTTAAGGCGTTAAACCCCAACAGCTGAACCTTAAAAAGCGAAATAAATTTACGCATCTTTTTCAATCTCCAAAAAGAACGATTCAAGGCTTTTATTCCCGACGACCTCGGCAACCGTTCCTTCCGCAACGAGCTTGCCGCGCTTGATTATGCCTATCCTGTCGCAAAGCTTTTCGGCGACCTCTAAAACGTGCGTGGAGAAAAAAAACGCGCCGCCCTCGTTGCATTTTTCACGCATAATTTGTTTAAGCTTATGCGAAGCGATAGGGTCAAGCCCCACAAACGGCTCGTCAAGCACCATAAACGCGGGATTATGTATTAAAGCGGAAATTATCACGAGCTTTTGCTTCATACCGTGCGAATATGACGAAATCAGGTCGCCGAGATTTGCGCTCATTTCGAAATCGTCGGCGTATTTTTTAATTCTTTCGTTTCTGTCCGCCTTGTTTACGCCGAAAATATCGCAGATAAAATTCAGATACTGTATGCCCGAAAGATAATCGTAAATATCGGGGTTGTCGGGGACGTATGCCGTAATTTGCTTGCACGCCATCGGGTCGTTTTTAATGGAAATACCGTTAATCAAAATTTCGCCCTCGTTAAAATCGAGCGCGCCGACCACCGCTTTTATCGTCGTGGATTTTCCCGCGCCGTTATGCCCGATAAAGCCGTAAATTTCGCCGTCGTTCACGGTTAAATTAAGCCCGTCAACCGCCTTAAAATTGCCGTAATGTTTGGTAAAGTTTTTAATTTCAAGCATATTTACTCCTTTTAGCTGAATTTTTTTGTTTTATATTGCAATTATTCTGTTAATCTTTAACGCGTTTATCGCACAGATAAGTGCAGGTTACCGCCCCGATTGACAACCCCAGCATTACGATATACGCCCACAAAAGGAATACGATTATCGCCGCAAGACTGCCGTAAAACTTGTTGTAATTGTTGAAAAATCTCAAATACAGCATAAACGCGATTGAACCTATCACGATTATACACAGCGCAACGAACGCGCCCGTCACAAGCTTGCTAAACGAGATTTTAACGGGACATATAATCTTGTTTAATAAAATTATTATAGCATAAATAAACAAAATAATAAACAAAAAACTTAAAATTTCAGTAAAAATACCGCTTTTATCGGCAATGCCCAAAATTGCGAGAATTTTTCCTTCGAACGCAAAAACGAGCGCGGCAACGAGAAAAACACAAAAAATTACGCCGAGCGAAGCAACGGCAAACAGCCTTCTGCCGAGTCCGCGCCGCTGTTCGGGCTTGATTTTATAAAAATGCTCGCCGTCTTTAATCATTTGGTTAAGCAACGCCGAACCCGAAAACAAAACGGTGATAAAAAAGAAAACCGTTATCCCGCCCGACGCGTTTTGCGCGGTACTTACGATAAGCTCCCCCGCCTTGCGGAACTCTTCGGGAAGTTTTGCGACGAGTGCCGCCGCCAAATCAACCTTAAACACGCCGAACGCCGTTATCATAAGGAAAACGAGCGGCAACAGCGCGGTTAAAAAGTAATACACCCACGCCGCCGCGACGGTGGTAACTCTGTTTGAGATAAGCGTTTTCAAAAATCCGTTGTTAATTTTTTTCATAATAATAATTTGAGAAAAATCTCCGTTAATATGTAAATTGTTTATCCGTCAAGAAACTTAACGGCATAATATTGCATAAATGTGATGGACATGCATTCCCTTTCGTCATTTCGGACGCCATTGACGAAAAATTCAAAAAACCGTCATTACGAGGAGCGTAGCGACGTGGCAATCTCCGCGGCAGCGACTATATTACTATCCTTACAGGCTTATGAAGAATTTCTTTTTTCATCCTTACGTCATTGCGAGACATTAAAAAGCCGTGGCAATCTCCGCGGCAGCGACTATATTACTATCCTTACAGACTTATGAAGAATTTCTTTTTTCATCCCTACGTCATTGCGAGGCTTTGAAAAAGCCGTGGCAATCTCCGCGGCAGCGACTATA
>CATZMZ010000005.1 GCA_958421945.1 uncultured Eubacteriales bacterium
GATGAACAAATGAAATTTCTTGATGAATGGATAATAAAATCTTCCAAATAAATTCCAATTTATCTGTGAGTTTAACTGTACG
This sequence comes from uncultured Eubacteriales bacterium, assembly GCA_958421945.1. Classification (GTDB taxonomy): domain Bacteria; phylum Bacillota; class Clostridia; order Christensenellales; family Borkfalkiaceae; genus UBA1259. The sequence goes on from CATZMZ010000005.1 coordinate 83, forward strand.
TATTTTAATTACCTGTACGCAAATTTTGATAAGGTGTACGCAAATTGTATCAAAATAAGTATTTGCACACACAGAAAAAAACGAACTCTGATATAAAAACGGAGTTCGCTTTTTTCTTTTCAAGAGACTTTTTCGACTGAGAAAATCGTCAAATAAAGAGCAGCAATAGACGAAATGCGAGAGATTATGATGATTCGTAAAACCGGAGCGGCTTTCCATACAAAGGCACTTATTTAAGAAATCTTGGCTATTGCAAAAATAATATAATTTTATAAATTGTTTTGCAAAGTTATAAAAAGCATTGCTTTTGTCTGCACAATGGAGTATGATATATTTACAAATAAGAATAAATGGCATAAAAGTCGTTTTATGACAAATCCGCAGAGTATGAAATATAAAGAATTTATAACCGAAAAAAGCGATTATCGCAGGGAAAAGAAGCGAATATTAAAAAATAATTATAAGGATAATTTCGGCTTATATTTAATTTGCTGCGGGTTTTGAGGTTTCAGCTTAACCGTTAATATGGTTTTGGGTTGGGGTAGAGAGGTGCTTATGAAATACGTTGTCGTTACGGGTGCAAGCGGCGGAATGGGAAGAAAAACCGTCGAACTTCTCGCAAATAGCGGGTTTTTCGTGTTTGCGCTCGACAAAAAAGAGTGCGAACGTCGCGAAAACGTCGTGTGGATAGAAACGGACGTTACGGACGAAAAATGTGTCGCCACGGCGGCGGAAAAGGTGTTAAACGTTACGGGCGAACTGTTTGCCGTTATTCATTTTGCGGGCGTTTACGCGCTCGATTCCTTTATAGAAATCGGGACGGAAGAGCTTGAAAGAATTTTCAGAATTAACCTTTTCGGCGCGATGCTCGTAAACAAAAGCTTTGCGAAATTCTTAAAAAGCGGCAGTCGGATTGTTATAACCACAAGCGAACTTGCGCCGCTGAACCCCCTTCCTTTTACGGGGATATACGCGGTTACGAAAGCCGCGCTCGACAAATACGCGTTTTCGCTTGCGATGGAAATGCAGCTTTTGGGTGTAAGCGTGTCGGTGCTTCGCGCAGGCGCGGTAAAAACGGCTTTGCTGGGCGCGTCTACCGTTGCGCTCGACAAATTTTGCGATAAAACGGAGCTTTACACCTGCAACGCGGCAAGGTTTAAAAGAATCGTGGACAAGGTAGAGGCAAGATGTGTTCCGCCTGAAAAAATAGCCGCGAAAACACTGAAAATATTAAAGAAAAAACACCCGAAATTCGCTTATACGATAAACCGTAATCCGCTGCTTTTAATGCTTAACGTTTTGCCGCGCGGTTTGCAGCTGAAAATAATAAAACGCGTGCTTAAAACGAAGTAACCGCCGCTGACGGAAATCCGACAACGGTCGTCGAAGCGTTTTTGCATAGAAAGCTTGCGATAAAAGCGCGCGGGACGGAAAAGATACGGACAAGATTATTACCATAAAACAAAAAACGGGTGTGCCTCACAGAGCGCGCCCGTTTAATTTGCGTTATAAAAACCAAAATCATCGTATCGCAAAGATTAAAGCCGTTACGTCGCAATGGGGGTAAAGCTTATTCTTTCGGTGCGGCGAGCAAAAATCTTCTTAACGGCGATTTGAACAATAAAATCACGCCTGCTACCGCGCCGACCCCTGCCTGCAAGAACTGGAACGGGAGTTTCGCAATCGCGTATTCGGGAGTGCTGTAAATATACGCCCTGCCTAACGAATAGCCGACAACCATTATAATAGCGCCGACGGTTACCGCGAGAATCGCCCTGAAAAGCTTCGGTTCTTCCGTTTTTTTGCCGACGATAAGCGAAATAGCCACCGCCTGTAAGCCGTGCGTTACGAGGGACACGAACATCGGCGCGGGGTAAAAGAAGAAATCGCCCAAAAACGAACCCACGCCGCCCACGATAAACGCCGAAAACGGGTCTAATACCAACGCCGCGGTACAAATAATCACGTCGTTTAAGTACAGATGTCCGCCGGGGACGGGAATTCCGAAAGAACTCATTATCACGTTTAACGCCGTGAACATTGCCACGAAACACAGTTTTTTCGTTGAAAAATAATTACTCATAGTATATACCTCCGTTGACTTTTGTTTCTTATTTATGATACAATATTTTTGGTAATATTAAAAGAACCAAAACGACAAAATATTATAATATCAGATTTAAGTCGGCGATTAAGGTAAAGAAGCAATGGAAAAAAAGTATTTCAACGTATACGAAAAAATCAAGAACAACGTGATCGACGGCGCGTATCCTTACGGAAGCAGGCTGCCGTCAAAGCGGGTTACGGCAGAAGCGTTCGGTTACAGCGTGATAACGGTGGAGCACGCCTACGAACTTCTTGAAAGCGAGGGGTACGTAGAGGCGAAGGAGCGGAGCGGGTATTACGTTTCGTATCGGTCGGGCGATTCTTTTAACGGAACGGGCGCGAGAGAAATAACGTTCGTCGGAGGAACGGCGATTAAGTTTGACGAAACCCCCTTTCCGTTTTCTGTTTACGCGGGCGCGATAAGATTCGTTTTGTCCGAGTACGGCGAAAGACTTTACGAAAAATCGCCTAACGCGGGTACGGACGAGCTTAAAGAGTCAATCAGGGAATACCTTGCGCGAAGCAGGGGGATTACCGTGCGGCGCGAACGCATAATCGTAGGCAGCGGTGCGGAATATCTTTACGGATTGATTACCGAACTTTTGGGTCGCGATAAGGTTTACGCAATCGAAGAACCGTCTTACAAAAAAATCGAAAGCGTTTATTCCGCGAACGGGGTCGTTATCGAAAGGCTTAAACTCGGGGACGACGGAATAATTTCCTCCGAGCTGGCTCGCTCCAAAGCAAACGTTCTGCACGTAACGCCGTTCCGAAGCTATCCGACGGGCGTTACCGCGTCCGCGTCGAAAAAGAACGAATATCTGCGTTGGGCGGAACGGGGTTTCGGGGAGAAAGGGCGGCAGACTTTGCCGAGATTTATCGTCGAGGACGATTACGAATCGGAGTTTTCGCTTTCGTCCAAAACCGCTGACACGATTTTTGCAAACGATAAAACCGATTGCGTGATATACGTCAACACTTTTTCCAAAACGATTTCGCCCGCGCTTCGCGTCGGGTATATGCTTATCCCCGAGCGGCTCGTCGGCGATTTTAACGAAAAACTTGGGTTTTATTCCTGTTCAGTGCCGGTTTTGGAGCAGTTCTTAATAGCAAAATTATTAAACGACGGCAGCTTCGAGCGGCATTTAAATCGCGTTCGCCGAGCAAGGAAAAAACAAAATTCGGGCGAAAAACAGTAAAATTCTTCGGCTGTTTTTTAACGGGGCAAGCGTGCGCGGCGCTGCGACAATTTCTTATCGCAGCGCCGCCGATTCGTCATAATTTGTCGAAGAAAGGCATAAGATATATTATTTATAAAAAGGGGAATAATATATCGTGAACGACGAAATAGCCGAAAGAGTTAAAACGGAAGCATTTTACATAGCGGACACGGGCGCGACCGTGCGAAAAACCGCCGCAGTATTCGGCGTCAGCAAATCGACCGTACATAAGGACGTTACCGAGCGACTTGCGACGCTCGATAAAGATTTACATAAAAAGGTTAAAAGGGTTTTGCAAATCAACCTCGAAGAACGCCATATACGCGGCGGCGCAGCTACGAAACGCAAATATCTGACGATTTAATCCGCGTGCGGCGCAATAAGGACGATGTGCGGACGAAATGCGGGGCAGGACGAAAAAATAAAACGATTTGCTTGACATTCGTTTGGTTTTGCGTTAAAATATAATCGTAAATTACCTGAGTCGGAAGGTTCGCCCTGACGGTAAAGGACTGAATACCGAATTTTAAGGCGCGTTTGGTTCGCCTTATTAAATCGTGTAACTCCCTTTGCCCGAATTCGGCGGAGGGAGTGTTCTTTTTTTGTCAAACGGAAAAAACTCGCGTCCGATTTACGTGTAACGGATTAAAAAATCTAACGGGAGCTTAATATGAAAAAGTTATTTACGGTGTTTTTAACGGCGGTTTTGTGCGTTTTGGCGGTTGCGGGCGTTGCCTGCGACGGCTGCGGAAACGAAAAAGGAGATAACGGAAAAGATAACGCGAGCGTAAACTATACGTTTTACGCGCCCGACGGCGCACCCGCGTTGTCGCTCGCTAAATTCATAAGCGAGGGGCAAAATTTCGACGAAAATAGCAAGTTCGAGTATCGCGTCGTGTCGGCAACCGATATAGGCGGCGTTATGCAAAAGGGAACGGGCGATTTCGTGATAATCCCCGTCAACGCGGCAAGTAAGCTTTACAAAGCGAACGCAAGCGACCCGTATATAATGCTTTCCGTCGTTACGCACGGCAATCTTTATATAATGAGCAAGGGCGAAAACACGCTTGACGCGCTGGTCGGCAAGGTCGTCGGCGTTATCGGTATGGGCAATGTTCCCGATTTAACGTTTAAAGCCGTCCTTAAAGCTGCAAACGTCGATTACGAGGTCAGCGACACGCCCGTCGAAGGCAAGGTGGCGTTAAAATATTTCAATACCGCTTCCGATATGATTCCCTTGCTTAAAAAAGGTGCGCTCGGAATAGGGCTGTTGCCCGAACCCGCCGCAACGAAGCTAACGAAAATCGCCCCCGAATATTCGCTTGCGCTCGATTTGCAAAAGCTTTACGACGCGGAAAAAAGCGGTTATCCGCAAGCCGTTTTAATGGTTAAAAAGAGCGTTTCGGCTAATCGCGCACTCGTGGAGAAAATTGCCGACGCGTTCGCCGACAACGTCGATTGGGTTAAGCAAAACGCCCAAAAAGCCGTAGAAGCGGTCAACGGCGCGCTCGCGGAAGGGGTAACGCCCTCGCTGTCGGCGGACGCTATCACACCCGAAGTTATCGAAAACTGCAAAATTTTCTGGCAGTCGGCGGTAAGCGCGAAAGCGGAGGTTAAAAGCTACCTTTCCGCTATCAAGGCAATAGAAAACAAGTCCGCGAACGACGTTACGGACGAGTTTTTCGCAGACTAACGGCATAAAGTTAAGACGATATCGCACATTCGGGAACGAAACGCCCGACTCATAGTGTTATAACCTGAAAACAAACGGAAACCGGGCGGCGCGGAAAGGGTCTTGAAAAGGGCAAAAATGAAGATTAAAAACGGAAAATATTTAAGTTTAATATGCTCACTGTTGACCGTGGCTGCAATACTGATTTTGTGGACGCTCGCGGCGGCGGCAGTGGATAGCGAATACGTTTTGCCGACGGTGGGCGAAACGCTTTCCGCCGCGGTTAAAATGTTTGCGGACAAGGCGTTTTACGTAGCCATGGGCGGCACGTTGATAAGGGTAGCGATTGCGTTTTTGTTATCATTTTCAATTGCCCTTACAATAGCGTTTGCTAGCTATAAAAGCGAAGTATGCGGCGCGGTGTTTGCGCCGTTAATCAAGATTATGCGCGCGTTGCCGACGGTGGCGGTGGTTCTTTTGCTTTTGTTCTGGACGAATTCCCGCGTTGCGCCCGTAATCGTAACGATGCTGGTGGTAATCCCCACGCTTTTCACCGATTTAAGCAACGCGTTTAACGGAATAGACAGGGACTTAACGGAAATGTGCAAAGCGTTTTCCGTACCTTCGCGCGAGCGGTTTTTAAAGGTGGAATTTCCGCAGGTTCTGCCGTCGCTGCTTAATTCGGCGGGGGCCGGGCTGTCGCTTAATTTAAAGCTTATGGTGGCGGCGGAAGTGCTTGCGCAAACCGCGCGTTCGGCGGGGTATCTGTTAAATACCGCAAAGGTTTATTTTGAAATATCCGAAATGCTCGCGTTGGTTGCGGTCATCATCGTGGCGGGCGTAATCGTAGAATACGTTTTCGCGGCGTTCGCGAAAAAGGCGGCTGAACGTTTATGAACAACCGAAATTTTAACGACAACGAAAATTTAACCGATACGTCGGGACAGCCCGATAACACGGGCTTTAACGACGGCGAAATCCTGCTTAAAAACGTTTGCAAAAGTTACGGCGGCGTGCGCGTGTACGATAATTTCAACGCGCGGATAAAAAAGCACGCGATAACGGCAATTCTCGGCGAAAGCGGCTCGGGTAAAACCACGCTTTTAAATATTATCGCGGGGTTGACCGATTATTCTGGCGAGGTAACGGGCGTAACCAAACCCGTTTCGTTCGTTTTTCAGCGGGACAGGCTCGTTAAAACGCTTACCGCGGAACAGAACGTCAGGCTTGTCGCAAAGGACGCGGACGTTAAAGCGGCGTTTAATGCGGTCGGGCTTTCGGGGTGCGAACACATGTACCCGAAAGAGCTTTCCGCCGGCATGGCAAGGCGGGTGGCGTTTTTGCGCGCGTTTTTGTTTAACTCGGACACGGTGCTTATGGACGAACCGTTCGTAAACCTCGACGTCGCCACGAAATACAGGCTGATTGACGAGGTAAAAAGCGTTCACGCCAAAACCGGGAAAACGCTCGTAGTGGTTACGCACGACGTAAAGGAGGCCGCGGAACTTGCCGAAAACGTAGCCGTATTATCGCGCGGTAAAATCGTTTACGAGCGCGCGGGGCTTAACGCTTGCGACAAAGAAAAAACCGAGGCGGAATTGCTCGGCGTAATGCTCGGTTTGGGTAACGGGTCAGACAATAATTAAAAACAATCGCGCAAACTGCAATAGCTATAGGGATATTAATTCAAAATAAAAGTGCAGCCCACTATACTTCGCAAAAAGCGAAATATGGTGGGCTTTTCTTATCCACAAAAATTAAAGATTTAAGTTATATTTTTAGTCTTGTGGCTAAAAGTGATATGCAAGTATCTTGCGTTATGTTTTGACCTGTGGTCAAAGTTATATTATATTTACCTTAACTTTCACAGTAGTGAAAATATAACTTTGCATAGCAAAATATAACTGCGAAAGCAATATCACTTGCCGAAAGGCAAATATAGTTGTGGCGTAACGATAAATCCCTATCGCTACGCCACTAATGCGCGGGGTCGGGATAAACGGGATATATAATGAATTGTCAAACTAAGTGCAACACTTAGAAAGATTATGATTTTACGCCGTCGTTAAATTTTAACGACGGCGTAAGTTTTGTCCGACAGGGAAAACGTTTCCTCGTCGGCGTTGGTTAAAATCTGTTTTTTGCCGTTAATTTCCACCGCGGCAAAAACGAGCGCGCCGCGCAAACCCGGCTCGTCGGAAATCCTTTTTATCAATGCCGCTAGCTCGCTTTTTTGCAAATCTGCGGGGAAATCGGGGTCGTGTTTCGCAAGGCAAAGCGCGGTGGAAAGTCCGTCCGCAGCCGCCCCGTTGCCGCAAATAATCGTAACGCTTTTCACGCCCGTTTTAGCGGGATAACCCGTTTCGGGGTCTATGATATGGCAGTAACGTTCGCCTTCGAATTCGTAAAATCTTTCGTAGTCGCCGCTCGTGGAAACGCTTACGTTTTTAAGCCGTTTACAATCGATTGTCAAAAGCCGTTTTTCGCCGTCGTCGGGGTGGCGCACGCCAAGCTCCTCAACGGAAATAAGCCGCAGGCTGCTCGTGCCGACGTTGACGTAACCGCGTTCCGCACCGTCCGCAATGAGAATTTCCGCAATTTTATCCGCCGCATAACCCTTTGCGATTCCGCCGAAAGCAAGCTCCGTTTCGCTTTGCGTTTTTTCGACGTAACCGCCCGAATTGCCCGAATCTCCGTTTCCCGTCGTAACGATTATTTTTTCAAAACCGCACGTTTTTAATTTTTCGGATATTTCGGGTTCGCTCGGCGGGGAAAAGTTAAGCACGGGGAAATCCGGTTCGAAACTCCAAAGTTTTACGAGCGGAAAAACGGTGGGATCGAATTTGCCGTCGGTAAGCTTAAAGCAAAACCCGGTCGTTTCCAAAACGCTCGTTAAGTCGGCGTTGATTCCGACGCGTTCGCCCGCACGCGCGCTTGAAATTGCGGCAACGCCGCCGCCCTTCTCGGTCGAAAAAGTCTTTTCAAGCTCAGATAAAAGTTCGGTAATTTTCTTTCCGGTATTATCCGAAAGATTATTCCCGTAAGCCTCCGCGCGGTAAGGCGAGTGAAAGGCGAAGCCGTCGTAAACGTTAAAACGCGAGCAGCCATGCAAAAACCCCGCGCACACGGTGCAGAAAAACACCGCCGCCGCGACCGTCGCGCTCGCAAGGCGTTTCGTAAAGCTCGTCGTTTTTGGTTTTAACTGCGTTTTGCAGTCGAATTTCGCTTGGTTTTTCATATTCGGTAATATTATATATAAAATATTTTTAAAAATCAAACTTATAATTGACAAAAATCGGTTGTTTTGTTAAAATTAGTTTAATAGGATTTAAGGGAGGTGCGGCTTTGCCCGTTTATAAAATCGCGGACGTCATTTTTGAAACTAATCACGTTTACGCATACACGCCCAGGCTGTGTCAAAAATATCTGTATTCCGGCGAAGAGAAGCCCGTTTTTACCGCTGAAATCACCGACGGCGATATTCTTGCGGAAAAGAACAACGAGGGCGGGGAGAATTTTCCCGACGCGTATTTAGAGAGTCTTGCGCTTTTCCGCAAGCTCGGCGATTATATTCTTAACAATGCAAAAGGAATGATTTTCCACGCGAGCGCGGTTGCGGTAAACGGCGAGGCATATTTATTCACCGCACCGAGCGGCACGGGTAAATCCACCCATGCGCGGCTTTGGAAGGAAATGCTCGGCGATAAAATGGTTTATATTAACGACGACAAGCCGATAATAAGGTTTATCGACGGCGATTTTTACGTTTACGGCACGCCCTGGAACGGCAAGCATCGCCTCGACACTAACGGGAAAGCCAAAATCAAGGCTATTTGCAAAATCAGTCAGGCAAAGGGAAATTCGATTAGCGAAATTTCGCCTGCGGAAATGCTTATGGTGATATTAAACCAAACGGTGCGACCTACCGAAATAACTCAGATGGACAAGCTGTTGTCGTTAATAGATAAACTGCTTACAAGCGTTAAGCTATACAGTCTCGGGTGTAATATTTCTCGCGAGGCGGCGGAACTGTCTTACGAAACGATGAGCGGCGCAAAAGCTTAAACCTGAACGAAAGCGAGAGAGATTAACCCCCGCAAAAACTTAAAACGGGGAAAAGAATACGATTTATAATAAAACGGAATCAAAACTAAAAAAACACATGGAGAAATCGTTATGAAAATCAAGGACGGATTTATATTGCGCGAGGTCGCGGGGAGCTATCTCGTGGTTGCGGTAGGCAATGCGGTAAAGGAATTCGGGGGCATAGTCAATCTTAACGAAACTGGCGCGTTTTTATGGAGGCTTTTAGAAAAATCTTCCACCGAATCGGAAATGGTAGACGCGCTTCTTAACGAATACGAAGTCGATCGCGAAACCGCCGAAAAAGACGTTAAGGCGTTCGTTGAAAAACTTACGGAGGCAAAACTCGTTAAATAAACGGGCATACAACTAATGATGCAAAATACGGGATTCGATAACGCAAAATATCTTGAAATGCAATCCGCAAAAATTCTCGACAGAATTTCCATGTTCGGGAATAAACTCTATCTTGAATTCGGCGGCAAATTGTTCGACGATTATCATGCGTCGCGCGTGCTTCCGGGCTTCGAGCCGGACAGTAAGCTTAAAATGCTTTCGCAGTTAAAAGAACACGCCGAAATTCTTATAGTCATAAATGCGGACGATATAGTTAAAAACAAAACGAGAAGCGACCTCGGCATAACTTACGAGGTGGACGTTTTAAGGCTTATCGACATATTCAGAACCCGCGGATTTTACGTGGGCAGCGTGGTCTTAACCCGTTTTGCGGAACAGCCTTCAGCCGTCGCGTTTCAAAAAAGGCTTGAAATGCTCGGCATAAAGGTTTACAGGCATTATCCTATCGAAGGGTATCCCACCGAGGTGGAAAAAATCGTCAGCGACGAGGGTTACGGCAAAAACGAATACGTCGTTACCACCCGACCTTTGGTTGTCGTTACCGCCCCCGGTCCGGGCAGCGGGAAAATGGCAACCTGCCTTTCGCAGCTTTATCACGAAAATAAGCGCGGGGTAAAAGCGGGTTACGCTAAATACGAAACGTTCCCCATTTGGAACATTCCGCTTAATCACCCCGTAAACGCCGCTTACGAAGCTGCTACCGCCGACCTGAACGACGTTAATATGATTGACCCGTTCCATTTGGACGCTTACGGCGTTATGGCGGTAAACTATAACAGAGACGTGGAAATTTTCCCCGTGCTGTCCGCCATGCTGACCAAAATCATGGGCGATTCGCCTTATAAATCGCCGACGGATATGGGTGTTAATATGGCGGGTTATTGCATAGTCGACGACGAAGTTTGCAGAAACGCGTCTAAGCAGGAGATTATCCGCCGTTATTACGCCGCGCTTTCCGACGTGCGCAAGGGGATAGTAGGGAAGGAAGTCGTTTCCAAAATAGAAATACTTATGCAGAAAATGCATATTACCATAAACGACCGCGCGGTCGTGGGCAGGGCTTTGGAAAAGGAGCTGGTAACGGGTTGTCCCTGCGCCGCATTACAGCTTCCCGACGGGCGTATAGTGACGGGCAAAACGGGCAATCTGCTCGGCGCGGCGGCGGCAACGCTTCTTAACGCGCTTAAAGTTCTCGGCGACGTGGACGATAGCATCGACCTTATTTCTTCCGCGCTTATAGAGCCTATTCAAAAGCTTAAAGTGGGGCATATGGGCAGCGTAAATCCGAGGTTGCATACGGACGAAATTTTGCTGTGTCTTGCAGTCAGCGCGGTAACGAATCCCATGGCGCAGCACGCGCTCGACCAGCTGTCAAAGCTTAAAGGCGCGCAGGTTCATTCTTCCGTGCTTTTATCACACGTGGATAGGAAAACGCTTAAAACGCTCGGCATCGACGTTACTTGCGAGCCTAAACGTAAAGAGGACGCCGTGTATTTTGCAAACACTTAACCAAGGGTTACGATTTTAATAAACGACGATTATTTATCAGTGAGGTAAAATATGGATGGTTTTTTCAATATTTTGCTTATTATCGACGCGGTTCTTGCGGGGATAGCGTTTATCGTATTAATAGTTAAGAGCGGACGCTCGTTTTACTCCGTCGGGAACGCGAAAAAAACGGAGCTTGTTGCGATTTCGGACGGCGGAACGGTAAAGCTTTTATCCGACCCGAATTCCAAACCCGCGGCGGCGGTTGAAGAAAAGGTAATTCCGCTGTCGGGTAAAACGCAGGAGCAGTCGGACGAGCTTGCCGCACAAGAATTGTCCGCAACGAGCGTGACAATCGGCGACGTTGACGACGCGGCGCAAAACCCGTTTAAGTTCGGCAATCTGAGAATTAAACGCCGCCCGTTTGCTGAAAAGATGCTCGGGCTGTCGCTCGACGTAAAAGAGTATTACGATAAAATCGACAACGAACTGCGCTCGTATAAAAGAGTGTCGGCGCGCGTATCCATTTCGGGCGAGTCTTACCGTGTGGGTAGAAAGCTTATCGCAAAAGTCACCGTTCGCGGCAGAACGTTGACGATGTATCTCGCGCTCGACGTAAACGCGTTTAAGCAGAGCGTGTTTTTCCAAAAGGACTCGTCGGGCGTAAAAGCGTACGCGGAAGTGCCGTTCACGATTAAAGTCAAAAGTGGCAGGGGGCTTAACAACGCGTTAAAGCTGGTTGCCGCGCTTGCCGAGAAAGAGGGGCTTGAAAAAGACCCGCGTTATAAAAAAATCAATTCCGTAAGCAACTTAAAAAAGCTTAAATAACTTTTATATCTTACGATATGTTTTTAATATCCGTTATATATAACCATAATATATAGCGTATAACGCGACGGAAAAAAGCGCGTAAATTTTCCGGTTAAAACGGGAATCAGATGATTTAAAAGACAGACGAACCGAAAAAACCAACACGGCTCGCGGCAAATCGCCGCGAGCCGTGTTTTAATAATGTCACCCCAAAAAGGTGCAAAACGACAGGCGTCGGTAATGCGTTTTTAACTTTCGATATTTTTTTTATTTTTTTTTGTTAAAATGTGCCTTAATTCCGTTGACAATTTTATTTTACCGTATATAATATAATTAGCACTTGAAAGTAAAGAGTGCTAAAACGATAAAATGTAAACGGAGGCAATATAAATGAAAGTCAGACCTTTATTTGATAAGGTTGTCGTTGAAAGTCTTGAAACGGAAGAAAAAACCAACAGCGGATTTATTCTTCCGACAGCTTCGCAGGAAAAGCAGCAGATGGCGAAGGTCGTCGCGGTAGGTCCTGGCGGAATAGTGGACGGCAAAGAGGTAGTTATGCAGGTTAAGGTAGGGGATAAGGTTCTTTATTCCAAATATTCCGGAAACGAATTCAAAGTGGACGGCAAAGAACTCGTTATTATCCGCCAAAACGATATTCTGGCGGTTGTTGAATAATTATTAAGGGAGGCATACATATCATGGCTAAACAATTAAAGCACGGCGAAGAAGCGAGAAAGGCGCTTCAAAAGGGCGTAGACACGCTTGCGGATACCGTAAAAATCACGTTAGGACCGAAAGGCAGAAACGTTGTTCTCGATAAAAAATTCGGCGCGCCGCTTATCACTAACGACGGCGTAACCATCGCAAAAGAAATCGAACTCGAAGACGCGTTCGAAAATATGGGTGCGGGACTCGTTAAAGAGGTTTCCACCAAAACCAACGACGTTGCGGGCGACGGAACGACCACCGCGGTTATTCTTGCGCAGGCGATTATTAAGGAAGGCTTAAAAAACGTTGCGGCGGGCGCAAATCCGATTATTCTTAAAAAGGGTATTTCGGGCGCGGTCGACGTTGCCGTGGCAGAATTGAAAAAAATCAGCAAACCCGTTAAAGATAAAAGCGCAATCGGTCAGGTTGCGTCCATTTCTGCGGGTGACGATGCGATAGGCGCGCTTATTTCCGACGCTATGGAGAAAGTCGGCAAGGACGGCGTTATCACCATCGAGGAAAGCAAAACAATGAAAACCGAGCTTACCACCGTCGAGGGAATGCAGTTCGACAGAGGTTACGCTTCCGCGTACATGGTTACCAACACCGATAAAATGGAGGCAGTTCTCGATTCTCCGCTTATCCTTATAACCGATAAGAAGATTTCCAACATTCAGGAAATTCTCCCCATAATCGAACCTCTTGCGCAGCAGGGACAAAGACTTCTCATTATTGCCGAAGAGGTCGAGGGCGACGCGCTTGCCGCTCTCGTCGTAAACAAGCTTAAAGGCGTGTTTAACTGCGTTGCGGTTAAAGCTCCGGGCTTCGGCGACAGAAGAAAAGCAATGCTCGAAGACATCGCGATCCTTACCGGCGGCACGGTCATTTCGTCCGAGCTGGGTTACGAATTTAAGGACGTTACTACCGATATGCTCGGCAAAGCAACATCTGTAAAAGTTGATAAAGACAACACGACCATCGTAGGCGGCGCAGGCGACCCCGCGGCAATCGAAGCGAGAAAGCAAGCTATTAAGGCGCAGATAGACGTTACCACGTCCGATTACGACAAGGAAAAATTACAAGAACGCCTTGCTAAACTTGCGGGCGGCGTAGCTGTTATCAACGTTGGCGCGGCTACCGAGGTTGAAATGAAAGAGAAAAAACTCCGCATCGAGGACGCTCTCAACGCAACCAAAGCCGCCGTACAGGAAGGCATCGTTCCCGGTGGCGGAATCGCGCTTCTTTCCACGGTTAAAGCTATCGCGGCTTATGCCGACACTTTAAGCGGCGACGTAAAAACGGGCGCGAATATCGTTCTGAAAGCCGTTGAAGCACCCGCAAGACAAATCGCGATTAACGCAGGACTTGACGGTTCGGTTATTCTTAACGAAATTCTCAAAGCGAACAAGCCCAACTACGGCTTTAACGCGCTTAACAACGAGTATACCGATATGGTTGAAAGCGGAATTATCGACCCGACCAAGGTTACGCGTTCCGCTTTGGAAAACGCGGCGTCAGTCGCGGGCGTGTTCCTTACCACCGAAGCCGTCGTTGCGGACGTTAAAGAACCCGAAGTTCCGCAGATGCCTGCCGGCGGCGGAATGGGTGGTATGTACTGATAAATCCGACCGCTGAAAATAACGGCGTTCCAAACCGAAAACAGAACGGGCGTTCCGATTTGAATATCGGAACGCCCCTTTTTTATGTATTCGTTAGTATAATAATCGTTTTTACGTTGTTTACGCAGCTTACAAGTTTTAATCAAACAATCAAACGGAGTTAAGCCTGAAAAACAGAATTCTTAAAACCGACGGGCAAAATCTTATTCGGGAAGCTCTAAAACATAGCCGTTTTTCACCCTTTTAACGCCGTAATCGCAGTGAACGGCAAGCTCGAACAACCTTTCCTTGTCAAATCCGGTAAAATTGTTAAGCCCTTGCAAAATTTTCAACGCGCGGCTGTGAAAAGTAGACGTCGTAACGAAAATCCCGTGACTGCCGCCCTTAATCGTAACCGCGCCGCAAAACTCGCGGATATCCTTTTCGGTAACCTGCGTTTTTCCGTAGCATTTCACCTGGAACAAAATTTTATCCTTAAAATCGAGCGGGTCGGTTGCCTCGATGGCGCAGTCGATGCCGTAGTCGTTCGCGCCGCCCGTAACCTCGCATTTTTTCACGCAATATCCAAGCTCGGTAAAGTACTTGTTGAAAACGTTTGCGGTAAAAATCTCAAGATGCTCGCCGCCTAATTCCAAAAGTCTTTCGATAAACGCCTTTTTCGCGTCGGACTCCGACAGCGGTTTTGCAACGGGTGCGACGGGGAGAGAGTATCTGCCGTTTTTAACGGTTATCTGTTTGCTGTCCGAAAGTTGCTTTAACAGCCGCCCCGCAATGTTGCGAAGGTTGTCGTCGTCGATTCTCGTTTTTGTGAGGTTGGTTTTAAAGCGTATTTCGAGTCTGGAAAAAATCTCCTTTTTGGTAAGCGTGCTATTTTCTTTTAGCAACGAAAAAATTTCGGGCTTGATTTCCTCTTCCTTAATCGCCACGGGTTTTTCCTTAATCAACGTAAAAAAACCGTTGGAATAGGAAAGAATTTTATCGTTCACCATCGAGGCAAGCACCGTACCGAGGCGGCTTCTTAACTGGTTCTTTTTGCCGTTGGGGCTGGCGTCGTTCTTTTCGTCCTTGGTCAGCTTTTCCTTGGAAATAAGATAATCGAGAAGAACGGCGTTTCGTACCGCCTTGTTTAACGTCAGATGCTGGATAACGCGCTGCCTCGTCCTGTTGATAAACTCTATTTTTTCGTTTTTATCCGTCTTTTCCATCTTTTCTCCTATAAATAATTTTCGTTTTTCCGAATCCCGTCCTAATCGCCCGAGATAACGTCGAAAGTTCGTCCGAATTATCCTTGGTTTTCGCCGTATTCTTCGTTTAAAACGTGCGGGATTTATCGACGATATCAAACGATAAGCATTTGATATTCGTTATTGTTTTCGTTGGTGGCGAGGTTATAAAGGTCGTTTGCGAGCGCGTCGATTTTAAAACATTCCGCGGCGGTTTTTTTAAGCGCGTCGCAGTCGCTTTTGCGCGTTAAAACGGGTATCGAGCTTTTCGCCGAAAGCATAGAAATAACGTCTTTGGAGTCGGAATTTACCGCAAGCAATTTCGCGTAAAGTTTGGAATTTAAGCACTCTTTAACGAAATCGGCTTTAATACCCAAAAAGTTAGCGAGAAGAATTCTTCTGACGCGGGTCGAGGGATAGCGTTTAGTTGAAACCTTTTCCACGAGCGCGTCAACCGTGCGGTTGTCCTTGGATAACGCTTTAATGCGGTTTTCAAGCCCCTCCGTGCAGTCGGCAATTTCGGCAAGTTTCTCCGGCGAGGAGGAAAGCACGCTTGCCATAATCAGCTTGTCGAACGCGAACGGATAATCGTTCAGCTCGCCGTAAACGAACGGGGGCAGGCTTTTTTTAAGCCGCTTGAATTGCGCCGCGCGGATAACGCTCCTTATGCTTGTTGCGCTGGTTACGCCCTTTTTAAAGGTAACGTCGTTGTGGTCCGCGCCCTCGCGTTTAAGCGGATAAATTTCGAGCGGATTTTCCCGTTTTAATAACGCTTTAACGTATTCGAGACCCAAAATATTGTTAGGGGAGGAAATAAGGCTTTCGTCGAGGGCGCTTGCGCCTGACGCTTTAAGCGCGTTGAATTTGGCTTTTGCGAGAGATACGCCGTCCGCGAGATTAGCCTTTAACGCTTTCTTGAATTCCTTGCTTTCGTCGTTCATGGCTGTCGCAAGTTTAACGAACTTATCTTTATCTGCCGTTTCCGCACCGAAGCAAATTGCGTCGGCAACGTTCAGGTCGCACAACAGGTTAATCGCTCCGCGCGCGAACGTTTCGGCATTACCCGTTGCGAACACGGCGGGCAGCTCGATAACGACGTCCGCCCCCGCGATTATCGCTTGTCGGGCGCGTTTATATTTATTCATAACGGCGGGTTCGCCGCGCTGAGTAAAATCGCCGCTCATGATAACGACGAGTTTTTCCGCCTGCAAAACGCTTTTCATATAATCGATATGTTTCAGATGACCGAGGTGCAAAGGGTTGTACTCGGCAACGCACGCACAAATTTTCATAAAAACCGTTAAAAACCTCAAAGTATCATTTTACTTTTTTCATTAAATGGTGTAAAATATATTAGTCTAATAGTATTTTACAATATTTTCAGAAAAATACAAAGCAAAAACGTAAAAAAATTATTAAGGAGAGCAAAATCGTTATGGGCGTTTTGGAAAACATCGTTAAAGAAGCTTCGAAGCTGAACAAAAACATCGTTCTTCCCGAGGGGGAAGATACGCGCGTGGTGGTCGCCGCTGCGGAAACCGTAAAAGAGGGCGTGGCAAGGGTTACGTTGCTCGGCAATCCCGAAAAAATCAAAGCCGCCAACCCCGACGTGTGTCTTGAAGGGGTTAATATCGTTGATCCCGTTACCTACGAAAAAACCGCCGCTTACGCTGAAATTCTGTTTAAGGCTCGCGAGGGCAAAATCAACAAAAAAACGGGGCTTCCCGAATATGCCGACGTCGACGCCGCAAAACAGGCTATTCTTAAAGATTACACTATGTACGGCGCGTTAATGCTTAAAGCGGGCGACGTGGACGGGCTTGTTTCGGGCGCGTGCCATTCCACCGCTAACACTCTCCGCCCTGGTTTGCAGGTTATTAAAACCGCGCCGGGCATAAACACCGTTTCCAGCTGCTTTATTATGATTGCCGACAGGGAAAACAAGTATAATCCCGACGGCGTGGCGGTTTTTGCGGACTGCGCCATAAATATCGAGCCGTCCGCGCAACAGCTTGCGGATATCGCGATTTCCACTGCGGAAACCGCTAAAAATATCGCGCAGATAGAACCGAGGGTTGCTATGCTGTCTTTCTCGACGAAAGGCTCCGGCAACGACGATAAATTCTTTAAGAGCGTACCCAAAATGCAGGAAGCCACCGCGCTTGCCAAAGCCGCCGCTCCCGAGCTTAAACTCGACGGCGAATTCCAGTTCGACGCGGCAGTCGCGCCCGAAGTGGGCAAACTTAAAGCACCCGATTCGTCGGTTGCGGGCAACGCCAACGTGTTTATTTTCCCCAACATTAACGCGGGCAATATCGGTTATAAAATCGCGCAGAGATTCGGCGGTTACATGGCGCTCGGTCCAGTATGTCAGGGCTTTGCAAAGCCTATCAACGACCTGTCGAGAGGCTGTAATTCGGACGACGTAAAGGCGGTTATCGCAATCACCGCTTTGCAGGCGAAATAAAAACGGAAAAGCGTTATTTTACTTAAGGTTCTTCCGCCCGATTCGGCGTTTTTCGCCCGGTTTTTCGCGCGGTATTCCCTTAACGAATATATTACCCAAGGAGTTATTTTAATGAAAATTTTAGTTATCAATGCGGGCAGCTCATCACTTAAATATCAGCTGATAGATATGGCGGACGAAAGCGTCGTGCTTAAAGGCGTTTGCGAAAGAATTACCTTTGCGGGCGGCACGCTCACCCAAAAAACCTTCGACAAGCGCGAAACGTTTATCGAAAGCGATATGCCCACCCATAAGGAAGCCATGGAGCTTGTTTTAAAGGCTATGTTAGACCCTGAAAAGGGCGCGCTTAAAGATATTTCCGAAATAGGCGCGGTGGGGCACAGAGTTCTCCATTCCGGCGAAGATTTCAAACAGTCCGTCGTAATAGACGACGAAGTTATCAGAATTTGCGAAAAGAACGCGGAATTAGGTCCGCTTCATATGCCCGGCGAAATCGCTTGCATAAAGAGTTGCAGAGAGGTTATGAAAGGCGTTCCCATGGTCGCGGTGTTCGATACCACGTTCCACTCGACGATGCCTGCAAAGGCGTATATGTACGCTATTCCTTACGAGGTGTACGATAAATACAAAATCAGAAAGTACGGCTTCCACGGCACGTCGCACAAATTCGTTTCCGAAGAAACGGCAAAACTTCTCGGCGACAAAAACGCGAAAATCATCGTGTGCCATCTCGGCAACGGTTCTTCCGTTTCCGCGGTAAAGGACGGCAAATGTCAGGACACGTCGATGGGATTTACCCCGTTGGAAGGCTTGGTTATGGGTACGCGTTCGGGCGATATCGACCCCGCGGCGGTTGAGTATATGAGAGAAAAGCTCGGTCTTTCACCCGAAGAGGCTGTCAATTACCTCAACAAAAAATGCGGAATGCTCGGCATAAGCGGATTTTCAAGCGATATGCGCGACAACACCGAAGAAATGCTTAAAGGCAACGAAAGAGCGAAGCTTGCAATCGAGATGGTCGCGTACAGGGTTAAAAAATATCTCGGCGGCTATATCGCGGTGTTAGGCGGTGTTGACGCCATCGTCTTTACGGGCGGCATAGGCGAACATTCGCATATCGTTCGTGAAATGGTTATGGAAGGCATGGAATACTGCGGCGCGAAATTCGACAAGAAAAAGAACGAGGAATACGGTTCGGGCGTGGCGTATCTCAATGCGGACGATTCTAAGGTTAAAATCATCGTATTGCCCACCAACGAAGAGCTTTCCATCGCGCGTGAAACCAAAGAGCTTACCGCGAATAACTGATTTTATCGCTAAAAATATAAATTTTGTTATAAATTCCGTTGACTTTTAATGCTTAATAGTATATACTTTTAAGGCTGTATAAACGGGGGATAGTATGCTTATTGATTTAAGGGAGATTAAAAGGCACGGCAAAACTGAAGAAAGCTTCTTTTTTGAATACGTGCCGGAAACGGAGCTGTCGGAGATTCCCGAAACGTTCGTTAAAAATCCCGTTAAGGTCGAGGGGACGTGCTATCTTATCGGCGAACACAGCGCGGAATTATCGGGCGAGATAACGTTCGTTCTCGACGGGGAATGTACCCGATGTCTTGCGCATGCGGAACGCGAATACGTCGTTTCGTTTGACGAGGCTGCCGGTGAGGACGGATATCCCGTCGTAAACGATAAAATCGATTTGGGAAAAATCGTAGACGATACGGTTATAATGAATATGCCCGTTAAATTTTTGTGTAAAGAAGACTGCAAAGGAATTTGCGCGGGCTGCGGCGTGAATCTGAACAACGCCGAGTGCAAATGTAAAAACAAGGAAGGTAAATAAAAATGGCTGTACAGAAAAGTAAAACTTCAAAGCAGAGAACGAATACGAGATTCGCAAACTGGAAGCTTTCCGCTCCCAATCTTTCGGAATGTCCTCAGTGCCATGAACTTAAAGCGTCGCACCAGGTTTGCAAAAAGTGCGGTTATTATGACGGAAAGCAGATAATCGACACCGCAAAGAAAGAAAAGAAAGACTAATTAAAGCTTCTATTTGTTCAAAGTGAAAGATAAAGCCGCTTAAAAAACAAGTTAAGCGGCTTTTGTCGTAACCGAAAATTTATTCCGACCGTTCTTTAAAAGTCGGATATTTTTATTAAAATCTAATAATTAAAGATCAACCCCACAAAAACCACCGATACCGATAGAATCTTAAAAACCGTTTTACGTTTGCGGTTTTTTTTGCGTTTTACGCTTGCGCTTTCCGTTTGCGCTATCATCGCCAAACGATTAAAACTCTACCGTAAACTTGCTGCCGACGCCGAGAGTTGAGTCAAGACTGATTTTCCAGCCGTTTTTCTGACAAATTTTTTTAACGACCGCCAAACCGAGACCGAAGCCGCCGTTTTTGCCGCCGTGCGATTTATCCACGGTGAAAAATCTTGAAAAAACCTTGTCCTTGTTTTCTTCCGAAATACCTATGCCGGTGTCCTCCACGACGAGCTTGTTATGGTTAAGCAGTACGTCGATTTTTCCGCCGACCTTATTATACTTAATCGCGTTTCGGACGAGATTTCCGAACAGCTCGCTTAAATACTCGTGGCGGCTTAACAAAATAACGTTATCGTCGATATTTTCCGTTATGGTAACGTTTCGTTTATCCGCTTCGGGTTTTAAGGCGGTTAAAGTTTCTCTTGCGAGAGCCGAGAAGTCAACTTCGTAGTCAGGCAGGTTTTCGCTGTCGATTTCGCTGTAATTGATTATGCAGGCGATGAGGCTCGTCAGTCTTTCGCTTTGCGTCAAAATCGTGGAATACGCCGCGGTTTTTTGGTCATCGGGGACAAGTCCCGCGCCGAGCAGCTCCGCATAACCGTGGATAGAGGTAAGCGGGGTGTTCATTTCGTGCGTAACGTTAGAGATAAACTCGTCTTTCGATGCGCGCGCCTTTTCAACAAGCTCCTTTTCCGCATTTATTTCGTTCATCTGTTTTTTAATGTTTCGTCCGCGCTCGTTCAACACGTCCGCAATCGGTTGAAGTTCCGAATATTTAGGCTTTAAGTCGTCGTTATAGCACGCGTCCTCGGCAAGTTTTTTAACGGGCGCAACGATAAAGTCCGTCGCGAAAATGCCGACGATAACGCACAGCGAAAGCATCACCGCGAAAAACGGCAGGATAGTGGGAAGGGTTTTTGCGATAATCAGCCAACCGTTATCGGTAAAAATCGCGATTCTGACGAGATACTCGCCGTCAAAATTCTTGCAATAATAAACCATCTTTTTTCCGAGCGTAGAACTCGAACGGACCGCAAACCCCTCTTTTTCGTCAGAGTTAAGCGCAGCGATGATTTCGTCGCGGTCGGAATGGTTTGAAAGGTCGGAACGCTCGGAATTTTCACCCGAGCCGCCTGCGCCGCCCGTCGCGCTGTCCCCGATAACTTTTCCGTCGGGGGAGATAAACGTAACTCTCGCGCCGTTAAGCGCGTCGGAAAACTTTTTCGCGCCGGCGTCGGTCAGGGGATAATCGTCGGCGGAAAAGCAGTTCATATAAACTCGCAGATAATTTTTACTTTCGTCGACGGCGGAAGCGTAATAAACGGAAGCGGAGGTAAAAGTAATCACAACCGTGCTTAACAGCATAATACTGACGGTAATCAGCCAAATTCTCCATTTCATAATAAAAATACACCTTTTATAATCTGTACCCGACGCCGAAAACGGTTTCGATTTTAACGCCGAGTTTACGTAATCTTGCGACGTGGTTATCGAGCGTACGCGTTTCGCCCGCGTCGTAACCCCACACGTCGGTTAAAAGTCTTTCGCGCGATAAAACCTTGCCGTGATTAAGCATAAGGGTTTTAAGCAGCTCGAATTCTTTTTTGTTAAGAGAAACGTGTTCGCCGCCGACGGAGCAGTCGAAAGTTTCGAGGTTAAGGGTGACGTCGCCGACGGAAAGGATTTGCGGCGTTTTTTTGCCTCTCAGTCTTGCGTTCACGCGTGCGGTAAGCTCTAAAACGGAAAAGGGCTTAGCCACGTAATCGTCCGCACCGAGATTTAAGCCGTTCACCTTGTCCTCTTCTTTGGACAGGGCGGAAAGCATAATGCAGCTGACGTCGGGGTGTTTTCCCTTAACGAATTTAAGCGCGTCGAGACCGCTTCCGTCGGGAAGCATAATATCGAGAAGCGCAACGTCCGGCAGTTCTTCGTCCACGGCTTGCATAAACGCTTTAACCGTGGAACATGCGCGCGTCGTCAACCCGTTCATTTCCAGCGCGACCTTGATAAGTCCGCTTATGCTCGCGTCGTCCTCTAAAATCAAAACTTTGCCTTCCATAAAAACTCCTTTTCGGCGTTCCGCGTTTAACGCTACCGCCACGTTTTTTACCATTTGTCAAATGCTGACCGTACTTCTACTATTTATGTTAGCATTTTCGCGGCGATTTGTACAGCCGTTCGACAAAAAACAAACAAATAGCACAAAAAACTTTAAAAATCAACCGAAACGTCCGTTTACGTAATCGTCCGTGCGCTTATCGGACGGGTGCGAGAATAATTTTTTCGTTTCGCCCGCTTCCACCATTTCGCCGAGCAGGAAGAAATCGGTATAATCGGCGATTCTGAAAGCTTGTTGCATATTGTGAGTAACCATAATAACGGTTATTTTTTCTTTAAGAACGAGGCAAAGCTCCTCTATTTTGGCGGTAGAAATGGGGTCGAGCGCGCTGGTCGGTTCGTCCATTAAAAGAATTTGCGGTTCGACGGCGAGAGCGCGCGCGATACAAAGTCGTTGCTGTTGCCCGCCCGACAGTCCCAAAGCGGATTTGCTTAATCTGTCTTTAACCTCGTCCCACATGGCGGCTTTTTTCAGCGCGCCCTCCACGATTTCGTCGAGGTCTGCGCGCGCTTTGATTCCAAAGGTACGCGGACCGTAAGCGATATTATCGTAAACGCTCATGGCGAGCGGGTTAGGGCGTTGAAAGACCATACCCACGTTTTTGCGCAGTCGCGCCAAATCGGTGTTTCTCGCGTAAATATTTTCGTTTCCGACGGTGACCTCGCCCGTAATTTTACAACCTTCGACGAGGTCGTTCATACGGTTAATGGTTTTAAGCAGAGTGGATTTGCCGCAACCGGACGGACCTATAAGCGCGGTAAGCTTGTTTTTCTTAAAATCCGCGTACACGCTTTTCAGCGCGTGGAAACTTCCGTAATAAAGGTTAAGTTCCTTAACGGAAACGGCAACGTCGCCCGACAAATCGTACTGTTCTATAACGTTTTTTTTCATATCTTTCTCCTTTTATCAAAAACTCTTTTAACCAACGACACCAGCAGATTCAGGACGATAACGAAAACCAGCAGCACGCTTGACGTGGCGTACGCCTCGTTCACCTGTAAGCCGTTGCTCATAAACTTCCAGACGAGAACGGCGAAGCTCGCCGCGCCGTCGCCGAAGCTTTGAGGAACGTAAGTCGAGGCAGAGCCGACCGTAAAAATCAACGCCGCGCTTTCGTTCACGATTCTGCCTATCGAAAGGATAACGGAGGTAATTATACCCGCAGCCGCCTGCGGCAAAACCACAACGAAAATAGTTCTTAATTTGCCCGCGCCGAGCGCAAGACTCGCTTCCCGCATGCTGTCGGGAACTTCCGAAAGACTTTGCTCCACGCTTCTGATTATCGTCGGCAAAATTATAAGCGCAAGCGTGATTCCGCCGGCGGTTATGGAGTAGCCCGTGTTTAGCCCGCGAACTAGAAAAACCATACCGAATAATCCAAAAACGATAGAGGGGATACCCGCAAGCGTGTCCGTGAAAAGCCTTACTATTTTGACGAAATTTCCGTCTTTTTTCGCGTATTCGTTCAGGTAAACGGCAGAGCCTATTCCGAGCGGCAGCGCGATAGTCAGCGCGAGTGCGGTAAGCATAATCGTGGAAACGAACGCGGGGGCGAGCGTCGTATGCGCGTTTCCGCTTTTCCCGAACAGGAAATCGAACGTCAACAGCGGCAGACCTTTAACGAACACGAATGCCACGATAAAGATAAGCACGAACGCCACGACGACGGCGACCACCCAAGAAATCGTGCAGAGCGCGTCCTGAATACTGCCCGTGCGGCGGTAATTTCTCGGCGTTTCGCGTTCGTCGCTTTCCTTAATTCTTCTCGAATAATATTTGTTGCCTTCGCGGGGTTTTTTAATCGAGGAGAGATAGAGGTTAAGTGTTAAAATAATGATAAGCAGGATAAACCCGTCGGCGATAAGCGCGGACTGTTCGCTCGGCGCGGCGTAACCCCAGTTCTGAACGATATTGCTTGTAAGCGTGGTAAACGGGACGAACGCGCCCGACGGATAGCCCGAACCGTTACCGACAATCATTTGCACCGCCATCGTTTCGCCGACCGCTCTGCCCACGCCGAGAACGATTGCGGAGATAATGCCGCTTTTCGCCGCAGGGAGAAGCACCTTAAAGACCGCCTGATTTTTACTGCAACCGAGACTTAACGCACCCTCGTAATAATGCGCGGGTACGGCTTCCAGACTGTTTTTCGTTATCGAAGCGACGGTGGGCAAAATCATTATCGAAAGGATAAGGGTACAGGCTAAAATTCCGAAGCCCGCGTTGTCCGGGTTAAAGATTTTAACGAGCATAGGCATAAGGAATTTATACCCGAACAGTCCGTAAACGATAGAGGGAATCCCTGCAAGCAGGTTGATAATCTGCCCGTAAATCTTTTTTAATTTTTTTTGACAGTAAAAGGTCAGCCATACCGCGGTGAATATAGCAAGCGTCCCGCCGAGAAGCACGGCGCAAATCGTCAGCGCGAACGTCCCGACGAGCATTCTCCACACTCCGAATACTTCCGATTTTGCAGACCATTCCGACCCGAAAAGAAATTTTAATATTCCCGTTTTGCGGAAAGTCGGCACGCTTGCGTAAAGCAGGTAACCGACTATCGTAAATACGGCAAGGACGGAAAACGCCGCAAGCAACGCGAATATCGTTTTAGCCGCCCTTTCCTTATTGAATAGTTTTATTTTTTCCGTTTTAATCATAACCGTAATCGTATTAAGCGGCGCGCCGCGTTATTTTACCGAAACGTAACCGGCTTTGGAGATAATGCTTTGCGCGCTTTCGCTCATAATATAATCGTAGAAGTCCTGCGCGGCGGCAGATAACGTTTTGCCTTCTTTCAGAACTATAACGAAAGGTCGTTGCAGCGCGTAGGAATTATTTATAATGTTTTCCGCCGTGCAATCCACGCCGTCGAGGCTGACCGCTTTAACCGAGGAGTTAAGGCTGCCGTAAGAAACGTAACCTATGCTTTTTGCGTTAGAGCTTATCGTTTCGATAACGTTGCCCGTTTCGGCAAGCGTAGCCACGTCTTTGTCATAACCGTTTTCGATTTTCAAAAGTTCGTCGAATGCGGAGCGAGTACCGCTTGAAGCGTCTCTGCCGATTGCCGCGGTAATTTCAGAGCCGGGGATAGGCGTTCCGCTTTCAAACAAGGCTTTAACGTCCGCTTTCGTAACGTTTTTAATCTCGCAAGCGGGGTTTACGATAAGCGCGATTCCGTCCATGCAAAGCGTCGCGCCGGTAACGCCCTTTTCGGTGGGTTTAAGCGCGCGTGAGGACATGCCGAAATCGTTAAGTCCGTTTTGCGCGTCGCTGATACCTGCGCCCGACGAGGACATGTTAATCGTAATTCTTACATCGTGAGTTTTTTCGTATTCCGCGGCGAGCTTTTCCATAATCGGCGTAACCGAAGACGAGCCGGAAACGGTTATCGATTCGCTTTTTTTGCCGCAAGCGGCAAAGCTAATTGCTCCGAATACCGTAAGTGCCGCGCAAATCGCGCAAACTGCTTTTTTGAAGATGTTTTTCATTGTGTTTCTGTCTCCTGAATTGTTTTTGTCTTTCGACGCCTTAATGATACAAAACGGAAGTAATAAATTCACATCATAAATTGTAATAAAAACGTAAAATTTAAAAAACTTACGCGAAAGCGGGCGGAGAATTCTCCGCCCGCTTTCGCGTAAAGCCTTTTTAAAACATTATATAAAGAGATATAACGAGAATATAATAAGGGAAATTCAAAAACCAAAACAGGGCATAATAATAAAAGTGGCAATAAACAAGACGAAAAGGCATAAAGCCGAAAAAACGAAGCGTGTTTATCGCTTATTGAATTTTTGTCTGTACCGAACGGGCGAGCAGCCCGCGCGTTTTTTAAAAAGCCGCGAAAAATAATTGTAATCGTTAAAGCCCGTTCTTTCGGCTATTTCGCAAAGCGAAAGGCTGTTTTCAATCAGCAATTCTTTGGCTTTGGAAATTCGCGTTTCCAACAGAAAATCGATAATCGGTCTGCCCGCGTCCTTGCGGAAAATTCCGTCCGAATAGGTGGGGGAATAACCGATTTCGGCGCAAATGCTTTTAAGTGACAGCGGTTTGGCGTAGTTTTTTTGAATAAACGCCATCACCGCGGCGGTAATCTCGCTGAATTTACCGTTTTCGGCGTTTAACGCGACTGCGTTCAGCGCGGCGACGCAAAGTCCGCTTATAATTTCGTTCGCGCGCGCCTCGAACGGGTCCTTATATGCGTTGCACGCGTAAACGATATGTTTAATCTCGTTTTTAACCGCATTCCGCGTAACGAGCGGAAGCTCGACGGCGTCTTTTGTTAAAAAGTTAAAGCTCACGTATTCGGTCAGTTTTTCACCGAACGCGCGTTTGCGCAAGCTTTGCGGGGGCATCAAAATGCAATCGCCCTCGCGTACGGTAACGCTTTCGCCGTTAATTTCGTAGTTCAGTTCCCCGCCGAAAACTATCGTAAAATCGTAAAAGGGTATTTTGGACGGGGCAATCGCCTTCGCCGTTTTGGCGTTGTAATATTTATAGTAAATCAAATTTACGTTTAACATAAGATTGTGCTAAAAATCGGCGTTTACAATAAAAAACGCTATTGCATTATTTTTTATTATATTGTAATATAAAAATAGCTATTTGTCAACTTGTCGGCGAAAGTTGCTTCCGAAACTTGTCGGGGCGTTTGATTTTTCGTTAAAATTTCGGCGGATATTACAAGGCGAATAGTACTAAAAAGATAAAGGAAGAAATACGGAATGAAGCTGACGTTCAGATGGTACGGGGAAAATGATTGTATCCCGCTTAACTATATTAAGCAGATACAGGGAATGACGGGCGTCGTAACCGCTGTATACGACACACCCGTCGGCGAGGTTTGGGAACTTTCCAAGCTGCTGCGCCTTAAAGAGCTTGCTAACGCCGCGGGGCTTGAGATGGAAGTGATAGAGTCCGTTCCCGTTCACGAGGATATTAAGCTCGGCAAGCCCACGCGCG
Organism: uncultured Eubacteriales bacterium; assembly: GCA_958421945.1. Taxonomy (GTDB): domain Bacteria; phylum Bacillota; class Clostridia; order Christensenellales; family Borkfalkiaceae; genus UBA1259. Next base: position 27,191 of record CATZMZ010000005.1, read on the forward strand.
ATAAATACATAGAGGCATACAAACAAAACATAATAAACTGCGGCAAGGCGGGTGTTAAGTGTATTTGTTATAACTTTATGCCCGTTTTCGACTGGTTCAGAACGAATTTGTATTTTAAGCACGAGGACGGGTCGACGTCTCTATCATACAGCGAGGCGGATTTTAAGAAACTCGATAAGCACAATTTAAGGCTTCCCGGGTGGGACGAAAGCTATACGCCAGAACAGCTTAACGGGTTGTTAAAGGAATACGAGGGGGTTACGCACGAAAAGCTTTTTGAAAACCTCGTTTATTTCCTTAACGCTATTATGCCCGCTTGCGACGCGGCGGACGTGGATATGGCGATTCATCCGGACGACCCCCCGTGGGATATTTTCGGACTTCCGAGAATAGTCGGCAAGGAATCCGATTACGACAAGCTTTTCGCCGCCGTGCCTAACAAGCATAACGGCATAACTTTCTGCACGGGTTCGCTTGGCGCGGGGCGGTTCAACGATCTGCCAAAAATGGCGGCAAAATACGCAAAACGCATATATTTCGCGCATTTAAGGCAGCTTAAATTCGTAAACGATACGGATTTTTACGAAAACGGACACCGTACCGCGGACGGAAACGTGGATATTTATTCAATCGTCAGGGCGTTGGTCGAAAACGGCTTCGACGGGTATTTGCGCCCCGACCACGGCAGAAACGTTTGGGGTGAGGACGCGAAACCCGGTTACGGACTTTTTGACAGAGCCATGGGCGGTTGTTATCTTTCGGGCGTGTTCGAGGCGGTCGAAAAGGACTTGAAAAGATAGCGTCCGCAAAAATCAACGCATAATTAACGCAAAAATCAACGAAAAACAAACGCGAAAACAATAAAAAACAACTAAGAACATTCGTTAATTAAAAAATAGAAATCAAAACAATAAAAGGAGAAAAAGTATGTATAAAACACCGTTTAACGTTAAGCTTGACGATAAAATAATCGCAATCACGGGCGCGGGCGGAATAATATGTTCGGAATTTGCGAAAGCACTCGCGGCGAACGGCGCAAAGGTTGCGTTGCTCGACATAAATTACGACGCCGCAAAAAAATACGCGGACGAAATAGGCGAAAACGCGCTTGCGGTTAAATGCAACTGCCTCGATAAAAACAGCATAATCGCCGCGAAGGAGGAGATAAACGCCAAGCTTGGCAAAGTCAATTTCCTTATCAACGGCGCGGGCGGCAACAATCCCAAAGCCACCACCGATAACGAGTATATGACGCCGGAGCTTTCGGGCGTCAAGGATTTTTTCGCGCTTGACGAAAGCGGGCTAAAATTCGTATTCGACCTTAACATAACGTCCGCGTTTTTGGTAACGCAGGTGTTTGCCGAGGATATGGTAAAGACGGGCGGAAACATAATAAACATATCGTCGATGAACGCGTACAGACCGCTTACTAAAATTCCGGCGTATTCGGCGGCGAAAGCGGGAATATCCAACTTTACGCAATGGCTTGCGGTGCATTTCGCGCCGTGCAATATAAGATGCAACGCAATAGCTCCGGGGTTCTTCGTTACTAACCAGAACAGGGGTTTGTTGTTTAACGCGGACGGCACGCCCACACCGAGAACGGATAAAATTCTCGGTGCAACGCCTATGAGAAAATTCGGGGAAATAAGCGACTTAATCGGCGCGTTGTTATGGCTTTCAAGCGACGAGGCGAGCGGCTTCGTTACGGGTACGGTTATCCCCGTCGACGGCGGTTTTTCCGCTTATTCGGGCGTGTAATTTTATCGTTGACGATAATAATTTCTTTGTTACTTTTAATTTAAAAGCGCGGCGGCTGTCGGTGTTTCCGACAGCCGCCGCGTGTCTTAAACGGGATAAAGACCGCGTAACCGTATAAACGCGAAAGAATAAATTATTCGCGCAACCGCAATAAATCGCATAGTTGAAAATTATTCGCACAAACGAAAAAACGTTTAATTACAAAAAAATCACACAAACGAAACAAAAAAATTGATTTATTTTAAGTTTAGTGTTAAAATATAGAAAAGGCGGAAACAACGCGCGGAGCAGACCGTTTTTTTTGATAAGCCCCAAAAAGGCTAAGCTTTACAAAAAACGGATAACGCTTATATAAGCGGATAAAAGATTAAAAATATGAGTAAAAAAGTAACTATCGGTAACGTGAATATAGGCGGCGGCGAACGTGTGGCGGTTCAGTCTATGTCTACGCTGAAAATTTCCGACGTCGGCGCGGCGGCGGAACAGGCGGCGCGGCTTGAAAAAGCGGGCTGTGAAATTTTAAGGTTTTCCGTCCTCGACGAGGCGGACGCCAAGGCTTTTCGCGAGTTAAAAAAAAGAACGGATATGCCGCTTGTTGCGGATATCCATTTCGATTATAAGCTTGCCGTTGCCGCAATAGATGGCGGCGCGGACAAAATACGCATTAACCCCGGAAATATCGGCGGCGAAGCGAAGCTGAAAATAGTTGCAGACGCGCTTAAAGCCGCAAAAATCCCCGTCAGGGTCGGCTCAAACACGGGCAGCATAAACAAAGAATTTCTGAGAAAATACGGCAAAAATGAAATTTCGCTCGGCGAAAGCGCGCTTGAAAACGCCGCACAGTTAGAAAAATACGGCGTCGAAGATATAGTGCTTTCCGTTAAAGCGTCGTCCGTTCCGCTCACGATAAAAGCTTACGAATACGTTGCGGAAAAGTGCGATTATCCGCTTCACGTCGGCGTTACGGAAGCGGGGACGGAATACGCGGGGGTTATAAAAAACGCCGCCGCGCTCGGCGCGCTTTTAACGAAAGGAATCGGCGACACGATAAGGGTAAGCCTTTCCGCCGACCCCGAACGCGAAATCGTCGCGGCGAGAGCGATACTTTCCGCGTTGGAAATAAGAACCGACCGTGCGGAGGTGATAGCGTGCCCCACGTGCGGCAGGTGCGCCTGGAATTGTATCGAATTCGCAAAAAAGACGGAAGAATACGTTAAAAACGTTAATAAGCGCATAAAAATCGCGGTTATGGGCTGCGTTGTGAACGGTCCGGGCGAGGCGTCGGACGCGGACGTCGGCGTGGCGGGCGGCAAGGACGGCTGCGTGATTTTTTCGGGCGGGAAAATAATAAAAAAAGTCGGGGAGAACGAGCTTGAAAAGGCGTTCTTCGAGGAGATAGATAAATGGCTCTCGTAAGAAGCAGCGAAGAATTCATAAACGAAATCCGTGCGCTTGACGAAAGGCTTAAAAACGTAAAAGTCAAGGCGGTGGAGATAGACAAGGGGGCGAGAACGGTTACCTATCTTTTCATCTGCGACAAACCCGTGGACGAGGAGCTTAAACGGCGCATAGCGGAAAAAGCGGTAAAGCTTACGCCGGACACGTTCGACGAGGTATTCGTGAACGTTGAAAAAATCGCGAGCGACGACCAGCTTATAAATCTTGCCGCATACGAGTTTTTAAAGCAAAATTACCCGTCCGTATCGATATTTATGGACGAATCGGACGTTACGTCTTCGCTCGTCGGGAACGTAGTTAAATACACGTTGAAACTACCTGCGGACGGCGCGGATTACGTGATAAAAAACGGCGCGCTGAAAAAGTTGGACGATTTTTTATCCAAGCGATTTTGTTCTGATTTCGTGGGGACGACGGAGATTAAAACGGACGTGGAAAGGGTTAATCTTTTATCCGAGGAGGTGTACGAAAGCGAGCTGCAAAAACTTATGCAGCGCACCATAAAGGTGAAAAACGTCATACCCATAGACGACCTTTCCGCAACGGATACGGCGCAGTACATAGCGGATTTGGGAAGCGGCACGGTTACCGTTTGCGGAAACGTTACGTCCATCGAAGAGCGAATGACCAAAAAGGACAAGCCGTTTTTTATTATCCACATAACCGACACCACGGGCGAAACGGGCGGCGTATATTTTACGCGGAAAAACACCTATCAGCAGATTAAGCAGATAAAAACGGGTGACGGCATAATCGCGCGCGCCACAATCGGCGATTACAACGGCAGACAGTCGCTCACGTTTGAAAAAATCAACAGATGCACCTTCCCGGAGGATTTTCAGCCCGAAAGCAAGGCGAAAAAGAACCCGCCGAGAAATTATAAAAAAATATTTCCGGAGCAGGCAAGCACGGTTAAAATCAAAAGCGTGTTCGACGTGGAAGAAAAGCTTCCGAAAGAGCTTACCGATAGGGAATACGTTTTGTTCGATTTGGAAACGACGGGCTTGGAGAGTACCGACGTTATAACCGAATTCGGCGCGGTTAAAATCCGCGGCGGCAAAATAACCGAGCAGTGGACGACCCTCGTCAATCCCGAAAGAAAGCTTACGGAAAAGAATATCGCGCTTACGGGCATAACCGACGAAATGCTTGCGGACGCGCCCAAAGTCAGCGAAATTTTCCCCGATTTTATGAAGTTCATCGACGGAACGGTGCTTGTCGGTCATAACGTGGAATTCGACCTGTCTTTCGTCCGTCGCGAGGCGGAGGCAGAGGATTACGAAATTCGCAACAGATTTATGGATACTTGCGGAATGGCAAGGATCTACGTTCTCGGATTGTCTAACTATAAGTTAAACACCGTTGCCGAGCATTTCGAAGTGGTTTTCCGTCATCACAGGGCGTTGAGCGACGCTTACGCCACGGCGGAAATATTTATCGAGCTTATGAAAATCAAAGCCGCACGCGAGGGAGAGGCGTAACCGCTTGTTGTAAACGTGAAACGAGGTAAAAACGATAAAACGGCGCGAATTTTACCCTTATTTTTTCAAAAATGCCGAAAAACGCTTGCGAAATCGCAAGAAAAGTGTTATTATATATAAGCTTATATGATATTTACTTGATTATGAGAACGGAGTCCCGTTCTCATAACTTTTTATGAGTAAGTTTTTTTGCGCGTGTGCGGCGCGGGTTACGATACGGCGCGGTATTCGGGAGACGGTTATGAAATTTAAAACGGAAGAAGTAAAAGAGCTTTGCAAAAACGCTGCGGAAAACGCGGGGCTTATTCTTTACGACGTGGAATTCAAGCAAGGGAAAAATCCCGCGCTGACCGTATTTATCGATAAAGACGGCGGCGTTACGCTTGACGATTGCGAAAGAATGAGCAACGCCATAAGCGACCCGCTTGACGTGCTGGACCCGACGTTCGGCGCGCCTTACACGCTTAACGTTTCGTCCCCCGGCGCAGACAGGGCGTTCCGCACGGACGAGGATTTTTTGTCGCATATAGATAAGCGGGTAGAGGTTAAGCTTTATTCGTCCGTTCAGGGCAAGAAGGCGCTTGACGGCGTGCTGAAAAAGTACGACGGAAAGTGCGTCGTTATCGAAACGCAAATCAAAAACGTCAAAACCACGCTTTCGCTCGAACTTAAAAACGTAGTTAAGGTCAGCGAATATATAGAGTTTTAACCGCAACGGGTAAAGACCGCAATCGAGGCGGCTTTGATTATCCGATTAAATATTTTAGATTTTATTAAGGAGAAAATTATGATAAATCAGGATTTCTTTCTTGCTCTTGAAGAATTAGAAAGACAAAAGGGTATAGCGCAGGACGAGTTTATTGCCGCGTTGGAAAACGCGATGAGCATCGCTTACAAAAAAATGTCGGGCGTTGCGGGCGATATCGTAATCAAGGTTAATCCCGAGAGAAAGTCCATTACCATCAACAGCGTCAGAACGATTGTCGACGAGGTCAGCGACCCCGATAAGGAAATCAGCCTCGAAGAAGCGCGCGAAACGAAAAAGTCTTACAAAACGGGCGATTTGTTTACCGTGGAGGTTAAATCCAAAGAATTCGGCAGAATCGCCGCGCAAACCGCAAGACAGGTTCTTACTCAAAAGCTTCGCGAAATCGAACGCGAAAACACCGTAAACGAATTCGAAGATAAAGAGGGAGAGTTGATGTCCTGCACGATTCGCCGCGTTGAAAACGGCAACGTTTACGTAGAGGTCGGCGGTAATCAGATAGAAGGCGTGCTTACGCCGAGAGATCAGGTTCCGGGCGAAAAATACGAGGTTAATCAAAAGCTTAACGTGTTCGTCAAGAAGGTTAAAAATTCCGTTAAGGGCGCGCAGATTATGGTTTCGCGCACGGCTAACGGGTTAGTCAGAAGATTGTTTGAAAACGAAGTTCCCGAAATCAAGCAGGGCGTGGTTCAGATTAAAAGCATCGCGAGAGAGCCGGGACAGAGAACGAAAATCGCTATCTGGTCGGAAGATCCGTCCGTCGACGCGGTCGGCGCGTGCGTCGGTAACAAGGGCGCAAGGGTAAACGCTATCGTGGCGGAGCTGGGCGGCGAAAAAATCGACATAATCCCGTGGAGCGAAAATCCGCTCGAATACATTTCGATGGCATTATCGCCCGCGCGTGTCATAAAGGTTATTCAGACGGGCGACAACAGCGCGATGGCAATCGTTCCCGACGACAAACTGTCGCTCGCTATCGGCAGAAGCGGTCAGAACGCGCGTCTTGCCGTAAGACTTACCGACTGGAAGATAGACGTTAAAAGCGAAAGCGCGGCTCTTGCGGAGCTTGGTAACGACGAGCTTAACGAAACGGAGCAGGAATACGACGCGGACGAAGCAAGCGTTGCAACCGCAGCTGCGGAAGAATCGGAAACCGAGCAACCCGCGGAAGCCTCTTTTGAGGAAGACGTTTCCGTCGAGGAATAAAACGAACGGAAAACGATTAGTTGACAAATTCTGGTTATGGAAAAGAAAGTACCTATGCGCACTTGTATCGCGTGCAGAAAAGTTCAGGATAAGCGCGAGATGTACCGTATCGTTAAATCGGGCGATAAAATTTCGCTTGACAAAACGGGCAAAGCAAACGGCCGCGGCGCTTACATCTGCAAGGACGAGGAGTGCTTTAAAAAGCTTAAAAAGGGCAAACTGTTGAACCGCGCGTTTTCCTGCGCGGTGGACGAAGCCGTTTACGACGGCATAGCGGAGGAATTCCTTGGAAAGTAAAGGTAAAACTCAAACGTTTTTGGGGTTTGCCGTGCGCGCGGGCAAGTACCGCGCGGGGTTTAACTCCGTGCAAACTCTTAAACGGGCAGAACTGCTCGTGATTTGCAAAACCGCAAGCGAAAACTCGTTAAAGGAAGCTAAAAAACTTGCGGCGAAATTCAGGTGTCCGCTGTTAAAAACGGACAAGCAAACGCTTGCAGAAATTATATTTAAAGAAAACGCGAAGCTTATGGCGGTTACGGACAAAAACCTTGCCCGCGCCGCGATAGCCGGTTCGGAAAAAGATTTTATTACGGTTCAGGAGTGATTTATGGCTGAAATGCATACTGAAAACATCAAAAAATCCGGCGAGATTTTATCGGGCGGCAAGCTGTCCGAGCTTATCGAAAGCTTAAACAAAACCGAAAGCAGTCTTAAAAACTTTAAGTCTTTGTTAAACGGCAAGCTCGGTGCGCTGGAAGCCGAAAAAGAAAAACGCGAAGCGGAAGCGTTGACTGCCGAAACGAACGCGCCTGCCGATAGCGGCGTCGATTCATCGGAAAGTCCCGTTAAAGCCGACAAGCCTAAAAAATCAGCTAAATCCGTTGCTGCGGAGAAGGCTTCTTCGTCAACGGAAAAATCCGAAAAACCCGACAACGCCGTAGCGACTGCGCCGTCGGACGTTTCCGCACCCGCCTTAGAGGAAACGGCGGGACATAACGCGGACGTAAAGGTTAAATCGGGTAAAACCCCCGAAGCGGCAAAACCCGCCGAGGACAAAAAGTCGGTCGGACTTACGGACGATAATAAAGACGTTAAACCCGCCGAGACTGCCGATAAACCAGCGCGCGCGGATGTAAAAACGGGCAAGACCGTCGGCGAAAAAGCCGAAGTCTCAACTGATACCGTTAAAAAAGAAGCTTCCGTGTCCTCGGGCGAGCAGTCTGATAAACCAAAGACTGCCGACGCGGCTAAAGCTGCGGAAACGAAGGAGGAAAAGCCGCGCCTGTCGTTTATTATCCGCAGGGGAGAGCCTGTGCAGAAAGAACAGCCGAGAAACACGTTTACTCCGACCCCGCGTCCGCAAAGACCTTACGGCGACAAACAGAAACAGTACGGCGAGCGTCCGCAAAGACCTGCGGGTGCAAGCGGCGGATTTAACCGTAACGGCAACGCCGGCGGGACGTCTGCGCGTTTCGGCGGCAAAAAACCGCAAGCCACTTACGTTGCGCCGCCCATCGTTCCCACGAGCGATAAGAGGTCGTTCGGGAAGAAAAAGAGCAGCGGCGAAAAGCAGTACGAGGATAAGCATTCTTTAAATAAACGCGCGCTTATCAGAAACAACGTTAATATAGACGATTTCGACGAGAACAAAACGGGTTACAGGAAATTCCGTCCCGTCAAAAAGGCAAAAGAACAGTCGGAAGCGAACGTTATTAAAATAGAAAAAGCCGTTATAAATACGGAGATTATTCCGCTTAAAGTTCTTTCCGAAAAAATCGGAATTACCGCTGCGGAAATTACCAAACGCCTCTTTAAAGAGGGGATAATGAAAACGATAAACGATTCCGTCGATTTCGATACCGCGGCGTTCATTGCGGACGAAATAGGCGTAGAGTTGGAGCTTAAACTCGACAAAACCGCGGAGGACGTGTTGTCCGAAGGGTTTGACAGCGCGGCTTCCGACGAATCGAAGCTGGTAAGGCGTCCGCCCGTCGTTACGGTTATGGGTCACGTCGACCACGGCAAGACTTCTATTCTTGACAGAATAAGAAAAACCAACGTTACGGCAGGCGAAGCGGGAGGCATAACTCAGCATATCGGCGCGTATCAGGTAACGGTTGACGGCAATCCGATAACCTTCCTCGACACGCCGGGACACGCGGCGTTTACGGCGATGCGTGCAAGAGGCGCGCAAGCCACGGACATTGCGGTGCTTGTCGTTGCCGCGGACGACGGAATAATGCCGCAGACGGAAGAAGCGATTTCCCACGCGAAAGCCGCCGACGTACCGATTATCGTCGCGATAAATAAAATAGACAAGCCCGAAGCGAATATCGAAAGAATTAAAACCCAGCTTACCGAAAAGGGACTTGTTCCCGAGGAATGGGGCGGCGACGTTATGGTTTGTCCCGTTTCGGCGAAAACGGGCGAGGGATTCGATACGCTTCTCGGCAGTATATTAACGCTTGCGGAGTTTAAGGACCTTAAAGCCGACCCCGACAGAAAGGCGAAAGGCGTGGTTATAGAAGCCAAGCTCGACCCCGGCAAAGGGCCGATTGCCACCGTACTCGTTCAGAACGGAACGCTCCGCGTGGCTGATAACGTTATCGTCGGCACGGTTACGGGTAAAATAAGGGCGATGAGCGACGATAAGGGCAGAAAGGTTGCGTCCGCAGGTCCGTCCGTACCCGTATCGGTTATGGGGTTGGACGAAGTCCCCGAGGCAGGCGACATTCTTTACGCCGTCGAGCAGGATAAGCTGATGAAGCTCGTCGCGGAGGAAAGAAAGAATAAAGAAAGAGAAAATATGATAAAGGCTTCTTCGAAGGTTACTCTCGACGACGTGTTCAGCAAGATTGCCGAGGGCGAAATGAAGGGCTTAAACATAATCGTTAAAGCGGACGTTCAGGGTTCGGTAGAGGCGGTTAAACAATCGCTCGAAAAACTGTCTAACGACGAGGTAAAGGTGAACGTTATTCACGCGGCGGTAGGTGCGATTAAAGAATCGGATATTATGCTTGCGGAATCCTCCGGCGCGATTATCATCGGATTTAACGTCCGTCCCGACTCCAACGCCAAGCAGGTTGCCGAAAAGAGCGGCGTCGACATCAAGCTTTATAGGATAATTTACGAAGCAATCGAGGACGTCGAAAAGGCGCTTAAAGGCATGCTTAAACCGAAAATCACCGAAGTGTATCTCGGCAAAGCGGAGGTCAGAGAGGTGTTTAAGATTTCGGGCGTCGGACAGGTTGCGGGTTGTTACGTTACCGAGGGCAAGATTTCGAGGAACGGCAAGCTCCGCATCTATCGCGACGACGTTATGATTACCGAGGGCAACGTTTTACAGCTTAAACGCTTTAAAGACGACGTTAAAGAGGTTAATCAGGGCTTCGAATGCGGTATTTCTATCGAAAAATTCAACGACATTAAGGTCGGCGACTTTATCGAGTGCTATAACGTAGAAGAAACAAAACAATAATAATCAGGCAACAACTATCCGCCGCGCAACGCGGCGGCAGTCCGAAAAACGGAACGAAAGGAACGGCATAGGTATGAAAAAACACAACGGCGGCGTAAGTCGTTCGGATAGGCTTAACGCCGAGCTGAAAAGAGAAATAAGCGAAATAATCGCGCGCAAACTGAAAAATCCGCTCGTAACAGCTATGGTATCGGTCACGAGTGTGGACTGCTCGCGCGATTTAGCGTACGCAAAAGTTTTCGTCAGCGTGTTTTCGGCGGACGAAGAAAAAAAGAATTCCACGTTTGCCGCGCTCGTCGACGACGCGAAAAAAATTCGTTACGAATTAAGCAAGACGATGAGAATCCGCACCGTTCCGGAGTTGGATTTCGTGCTTGACCGTTCGCTGGAATACGGCGACAAGATGGATAAGCTTTTGCTTAAAATCGGCGTAAATTCCGAGGAGGAAGAAAAGTGATTTCCTTATCCGCGCTTGCGAAAAAGCTTTTTGCGGAAAAAAGCGTCGCGATATTTTGCCATATAAATCCCGATGGCGACACGCTCGGTTCGGCGGTCGCCATGCGTTTTCTGTTGCTTAATCGCGGTGTGGACGCGGACGTATATTGTTCCGATTGCGTTCCGCCGAAATTTGGTTATCTCCGCGGCGCGGAATCGATTAAAACGGAGATGTTATCGGACAAGAAATACACGGCGTATCTCGCAATGGACTGTGCGGATTTGTCGAGATTAGGCAAATTTTCGGACGCGTTTATGCGATTTGACGGGACGCGTTACGTTATTGACCATCACGTTTCCAACGCGCATTTCGGCAATAAGAATTACGTGGAAAACAGGGCGGCGGACGCCGAGAACGTTTACGAGCTTGCCGTGAACGCGGGGTGTGAAATTACCCCCGAAATTGCTAACGCGCTCGCGACGGGGATAGTCACCGATACGGGCAATTTCAGACACAAAAACGTCACGCCTAACACGATGCGCATCACCGCAAGTCTTATAGAAAAGGGCGCGGACCTTAACGAAATTTATTACTATTGTTTTACCTCGCAAACGCCTGCGCGCGCAAAGCTTTTCGGTTTAACGATGTCAAAAATCCGTTACTTTGCCGAAGGTAAAATCGCTTTAATCACAATCGGATTAAACTCGCTTGCGGAAACGGGCGCGAAAGCGGACGAAACGGAAGGCTTTATCGATTTCGTAATGGGTATTCAGGGTGTGGAAATCGGCATTTCCGTCATGGAAACGGACAAAAACGCGTATAAAATCAGTTTAAGGTCGAAAACCGCCGACGTAAACGCGGTGGCAAAGAATTTCGGCGGCGGCGGGCATATTCTCGCCAGCGGCTGTAAAATTATGGGCGAATACGAAGAAGTCGTGGACAGACTGACCGTTATCGCGGCAAAGTATATCGACGAATAAACGAAAAAAAGCAAATGAAAGGCTTTATAAACATATATAAACCCGCGGGCATCAGCTCCGCGGCGGTCGTTTCGGCAGTCAAGAAAAAATTTCACGTTCCCTGCGGACACATGGGTACGCTTGACCCTATGGCGGAGGGAATTCTCCCCGTGGGGCTTTACAAAACCACACGGCTTTTTCCGTATCTTCTCAATAAGGATAAGCGATACGTCGCAAGGTTTAAGTTCGGCGTGACAACCGACACGTTAGACGTTACCGGCGAGGTGACGGAAAGGACGGGCGTCGTTCCCGACGAACGGACGATAATAAGCGTTTTACCGCGGTTTATCGGCGAAATAGAACAAATTCCGCCAAAATATTCGGCAAAATGCGTTGACGGCAAACGCGGTTATCAGCTTGCAAGGCAGGGTGTTTCGTTCGAGCTTGCGCCTAAAACCGTTACCGTAAACGATATAAAACTAACACGCAAAACAGCTGACGATGAATACGAATTCGTTATCGCGTGCAAGGGCGGCACGTATATCCGTTCGCTCGCGCGGGATATAGGCGTTGCTTCGGGAACGGTTGCGGTTATGTCCGCGCTCGCTCGCGTTAAATCGGGCGCGTTCGACGAGAGTAACTCGGTTACGCTTGACGATTTTCGCAATTCCGATACGCCCGAAGCGTTTATCATACCGCCCGACTCCGTGGTGGATTTTGAGAAGCTCACGCTTACGCAGGCGCAGGCGACGAAAATTCTTAACGGGGTGTTTGAAAATTACGGATTTAAGGACGGCATTTATCGCGTTTATAACGAGCGTGAATTCTGGGGAATAGGAGAAACCAAGGAGGGAATTTTAAAAATAAAGGCTTATGTCAGATAAAGTGATAAAAAAAGCTGTTCTCGCGCTGGGATATTTCGACAGCGTGCATAAGGGACATAGAGAGGTTATCGCGAGAGCGCGCGCCTTGGCGGACGAAACGGGTGCGGAGCTGGTGGTTTTTACTTTTAAAGGCAACTTAAAAGCGATGCTTTCGGGCGATAAAGATAAATACGTTTACGCCCCGCAGGAGCGCGAAAGCATTTATAAATCTCTCGGCGCGGACGAAATATATTACGCGCCCGTGGATTTCGGGTTTTTATCTCTTGGTAAGCTCGCGTTTTTAAATAAAATGTGCAAAAAATACGACGTTGCAGGTTACGTTTGCGGCAAGGATTATAAATTCGGCAAATTCGCTTCCGGCAACGTGGACGATTTGGCAAAGTACGCCGAGGGCAAAAATCAGAAGCTTATCGTCGTGGACGACGTTACCGACGCGGAAGGGAAAAAGATTTCCACTTCGCGTATTAAAAAGCTGCTTAACGACGGCAACGTCAAAAAGGCGGCGGAATTGCTCGGCGAAAGCTATTTCGTTACCGGAACGGTTAAGGAGGACAGAGGCGTCGGCACGCAAATAGGCTGTCCCACGGTTAATCTCAAAATAGATACGGCGAAGCAGTGCGTCAAAGACGGCGTTTACGCAGGTCGCGTTACCGTCGGCGACAAAACTTATCGCGCGGTCATCAATTTCGGACCTCGTCCCACGTTCGACGTGAACGACAAAATGCTCGAAGCGCATATTCTCGATTTCAACGAAAACATTTACGGCGAAAAAATAATCGTTTATTTCGACGCGTATATACGGGAAATTCAGAAATTCATTTCGCCAGAAAAGCTTAAAGAACAGCTCGATACGGATATAAAGGAAGTGGGCGAAGGAAAGTATGATTAAGTTTGGACCGAGCGGCAATTCCGAGGCGTTTGTATTAAGCGGAAATCAGCATACGGAGCAAGCCGCGGCGTGGGTTAAGAATATGGGGCTGGACTGCTTCGAATACTCGTTCGGCAGGGGAGTAAAGATGTCGGGCGAAAAGGCGGCGTCGCTCGCCGCGGCGTTTAACGCCGCGGGCGTTGAAATAAGCGTCCACGCGCCCTATTACGTAAATCTGGCAAATCCCGACGACGAAATGGCTGAAAAGTCTTACGTTTATATTCTCGAAAGTGCTATCAAATGCCGTGAAATGGGTGGCAAAAGGATAGTTTTTCACCCGGCAAGTCAAGGCAAATTGCCGCGCGACGAAGCGGTCGCGCTGACGATAAAAAGGATACGCGTTCTCCGCGATAAAATTTACGAAAACGGTCTTTCGGATATGTGTTTTTGCCCCGAAACGATGGGTAAAATCGCGCAGATAGGCACGATTGAAGAAATTGCCGATTTTTGCACCGTCGATAAAGTGTTCGTTCCTTGCGTGGATTTCGGACACGTCAACGCGCGGGAGCGCGGCAGTCTGAAAACAGAAAAAGATTTCGAGGACAGGCTTAAATATTTAATCGATAGACTGGGTTACGAAAAAATGAAAAACTTCCACGTTCATTTTTCCAAAATAGAGTACTCGGAACGCGGAGAGGTAAGACACTTGTGTTTTTCGGACGAGAGGTACGGTCCGGATTTCGCGCCGTTTGCCGCCGCGCTGAAAGCGTTAAAGTTAGAACCGTATATCGTCTGCGAATCTGCAGGGACGCAGGACGCGGACGCGCTCGCTATGAAAAACACTTATTTCGGCAACGCCGTTTAGGTGAAACGAAAGCCGCGGTCTACGTCGTATCCCGTATCGCGGACAAGCCGACTAAAAACGCAGTCAGGACAAAAGCTTAAAAGTGAAAAAGCAAAAAATGCTGTCAGACGCGCCCGATTATTTTTCAATAATCGGGCGTAATTATTAAATTTATCGTTATTGAAACGGAAATAAAAGAGGCTTATGAAAAGAAACGTTAAATTATCCAAGGTATTAAAACACGTCGCGCCGTCTATTATCGCGTCCGTATGTTTTTTTATGTTTACGATTATAGACGGAATTTTCGTCGGTAACGGGGTTGGCGAGGACGCGCTCGGCGCGGTCAATATCCTTTTCCCGTTTATTATGATAGTCAACGCCGTGTTCTTGCTTATAACGGTCGGCGGCGTTGCGGTTACCGCGGTAAGGTTCGGCAAAGGTAACGACGTCGGCGCAAACGATTCGTTTATGCACGCGTTGGTGTTTATGCTTTCGGCGGCGGTTTTGCTGACTCTTTTCGGAACGCTTGCAACCGAACCTATCGGTTATTTGCTCGGCGCGAACGAAACTTATATAGACTACGTATGCGATTATCTTTTTTGGTATTCGCTGTTTCTTATTCCGTCCGCGTTGGGAACGGTTTTTCAGTATTTTTGCCGAAACGACGGCTCGCCCGTACTCGTCATGATTGCGACGGCGATAAGTTCCGCGTGTAACATTTTTCTCGACTGGTTGTTCGTGTTTCCGCTCGGCAAGGGCATGGCGGGCGCGGCGCTCGCCACGAGCATCTCGCAAACCGTTTATTTGTTGGTCGTAAGCCTGCATTTTATAACGAAAAAGGGCAAGCTTCGCATAAAACGCTTCAAATTCGACAAAACGGTAATGCGTAAAATATTCTTGCGCGGCATACCGGAATCGGTCGCGCAGTTTGCCGTTCCCGTTTCCACCATTTGTTTAAACTACGTGTTATTGTATCGCGTGGGCGAAATGGGCGTAAACGCTTATTCGGTAATCAGTTACGTGGCGTCCTTTTCGGTGGCGGTATTTGTCGGCGTGGCGCAAGGGATACAGCCTCTTCTCGGAATAGCCTACGGCGAAAAAAACGACGAAGATTTGTTTTTCATACGTCGCGTTTCGGCGTGGATAGACGTAATCGGCGCGGGTATTATTTACGTATTGCTGTTAATAGTCGGCGGCTCGATTTGCGCGTTGTTCGGCGCGAGCGAAAAGACTGCGGAATACATAAACCGGGTTCTGCCCGCATTTTCCTGGGGCTTTATCGTAATGTCGCTAAACACGCTTATTTCCACGTATTTATATTCCACTAAGCGCACGAAAGAGGCGCTCGTCGTCAACGTGTTAAGAAGCTTTGTGTTTACCACGTCGGTCATACTCGTTTTGCCCGCGCTGTTCGGGAAAGGGATAATCTGGCACACCTTCGGAATATACGAAACGCTTAGCCTGTTCGTCGGTTTCGCGCTGATGAAACGTTCGGAGCGGAACGGCATAAATTTTAAATAGAGCGTGATCCGGCAGCCCGAAAGAAAACGGAAAAAATATCGCGCATAATAAAGATTGTTCTGAATATTGCGCCGTTAAACGCTTGATTTATTAACGAATAAAGATTAAAATAGAATAAGCGGGAAACGTCTTGTTTTCCCGCGGGATTAAAGACTAAAACGCAATGCGTTTTAACGTGAATAATATGAAATTTGATTTTCCCGATAAGCTTTTACTCACCGCAACGTGCGCGTCCGGCACGGAATCGGTGTTAAAAAAAGAAATTGAACGGCTGGGCTTCGGCGTTCACCCCGCGGAGAATGGCGCGATCACTTTCCCCGCGGATAAGCTCGGTTTGGCGGACGCGTGCCTTAATTTTCGCACCGCCGACAGGGTATACGTTAAAATCGCGGAATTCGACGTGCTTACGTTTGACGAAATGTTCGACGGAGTCAGGGCGTTGCCGTGGGAAAGCTATATTCCGTCCGACGGGCGCGTTACCGTAAACGGCAAATGCGTTAAAAGCAAAATTTACTCGATATCGGACAGCCAAAAAATAATAAAAAAGGCTTTGGCGGACAGGCTTTGCGAAAGATATAAATTAACTCGCCTGCCCGAAAACGGCGCGCTTTACGAAATAAGCTTTTCGCTGTTCCGGGATAAGCTGTCGCTGATGCTTAACGCAAGCGGCGCAGGACTTCACAAGCGCGGTTATCGCGATATGGTAGGCATTGCGCCCATCAAGGAAACCCTTGCAAGCGCGTTGCTTTTAATGAGCGATTTTTATTATAAACGTCCGTTCTGCGACCCTTTTTGCGGTTCGGGGACGTTCGTTATCGAGGGTGCGAGAATTGCTTTGAATATTGCCGCAGGCATAAACAGAACGTTTGCGTTCAACTCGTGGGAAAATTTTGACCCTATGGTATATAAAACCGCTTACGAAAAGGCAAAAGATAACGAAAAGAGGGACAGGTCGATAGAGTTTTTCGGTTCGGATATCGACCCGAAAGCGGTTAAGCTCGCCACGCGCCACGCTGCGCGCGCCGGTGTCGGCGACAAGGTTAAATTTTTCGTTAAAGACGCCGCGTCGTTTTCGCCGCGTTCGGAATTCGGCACTGTGGTAACGAATCCGCCTTACGGAATCCGCGTTTACGACAGAGAGCAGGCGGAGGCGTGTTATAAAAGCTTCGGCAAAGCGATAAAGGCTTATCCGGGGTGGTCGGCGTTCGTCGTTACCGCCGCTAAAAACTTTGAAAAGCATTTCGGGCGGAAAGCGGACAGGAACAGAAAGACCTACAATTCCGACCTCGAATGTAAATATTACTATTATTACGGCGAAAAGCCTAAATCAAACGATGCCGTTAAGGAGGGCAACAATGATTGACGGAAAACTGCTTACAGAAAAATTACTTGTTTATGCGGAAACGTTTTTAAGCTTGAATAAGCGTGACGAAATTTATTTCCGCAACCTTTTATTAAGAGAATTCAGATTATCCGAACCTATGGACAACGTTCCCGATTTGTCGTTCGTAAAAGAATACGACGTACCCGACGCGCTTGTTTCGGAACTCGCCGCATACGCGCTTGAAAACGGACTGACGGAGCAAGGTGCGGAAGGGCGTTATTGCACGTATATTATGGGTATGCTTTCGCCGCTTCCTTCAAAGGTGAACGAAACGTTTATGCAGCTTAAAAACGAAAAGGGCATAGAGAAAGCGTGCGAATATTTTTATAATCTTTCCGTTAAAAACGATTACGTCCAAAAAACCGCAATCGGCAGAAACTTAAAATGGGAATACCGCGACGGCTCTAAAACGCTTGAAATAACCGTTAATTTAAGCAAGCCCGAAAAGGATAATAAAGAAATAGCCAAGCTTCTCACCGCGCCGAAGAAAGCAAAGTACCCCGCGTGTCTGTTATGCAAGGAAAACGAAGGCTTCGAGGGTACGGCGACCCACCCCGCGCGCGAAAACATCAGGACGATTTCGCTTACGCTCGGCGGCGAACCGTGGTTCGTTCAGTATTCGCCTTACGCATATTATAACGAGCATATGATTGCTATTTCCGAAAAGCACACGCCTATGCACATAGAGAGCGACACCATAGATAAGCTTCTCGATTTCGTGGATTTCTTCCCGAATTATATGATAGGTTCTAACGCCGCGCTGCCCATAATCGGCGGATCGATACTTAATCACGAACATTTTCAGGGCGGCGGACACGTAATGCCTATGCATAAAGCCCCGCTCGTCGGCGAAAAATTCGTAAGCAAAGCGTTTCCGCAGGTTAAAGTCGGCGTGGCGGACTGGTATAACAGCGTAATTCGTCTTGAATCGTCCGACAGAAAAGCAATCGGCGATTTGGCGAAGCTCGTCGTAAAAAGCTGGGCTGGGTTCAGCTGTGAAAGTTGCGGAATTTTTGCCGAAACGGACGGCGTAAAACACAATTCGCTTTCACCCGTGTGCAGAAAGAACGGCGACGAGTATATTATGGATATGATTCTTCGCAATAATATCACGAGCGAGGAATTCCCCGACGGCGTTTTCCACGCTCACCCCGAATACCACAATATTAAAAAAGAGGGCATAGGTCTTATCGAGGCGATGGGCTTGTTTATTCTCCCCGGCAGACTTAAAAAGCAGCTGCGCGAAATCGCGGAAATACTTTGCGGCGATAAGCCTTTCGACAAAGCCGCGCTTTCCGATCCGGATAACTATCTTTACGCGCACAGGTTTATGATAGATGAACTTATGTCGGCTGGCAAGGCTGAAAACGTCGAGGTTGCCGAAAAACGTGTTACCGACAAAGTAAACGATGTTTGCAGAAACATTTTATTAAACACCGCGGTATTTAAAAAGGACGAAAACGGCAGGGCAGGGTTTAACTCTTTTCTTTCCGTTTGCGGCATAGAAAAAGCTTAAAATTCCTCAAAAGGCTAAAAGGGCGCATTTTTAAATTATAAATTATTCGATAATCATAAAAGGAGATATTATTATGAACGTTTTGGTAACGGGCGGTGCGGGTTATATCGGCTCTCACACTTCGGTGGAATTATTGAACGCGGGACACGGCGTCGTTTGCGTCGACAATCTCGTCAACAGCAAATACGAAGCGGTTAAGCGCGTGGAAAAAATCACGGGCAAAAGCGTTAAGTTTTACGAGGGCGATATTCGCGACAGAGTTATTCTTGACAAGATTTTTGACGAAAACAAAATAGACGCGGTTATTAACTTTGCGGGGCTTAAAGCGGTGGGCGAATCGTGCGCAAAGCCTCTCGAATATTACGAAAACAATATAGAAGGGCTTTTGATTTTGCTTTTCGCTATGCGTGATCACGGCGTTAAAAATCTCGTTTTCTCGTCGTCCGCAACCGTTTACGGCAAGCCGAAAAGCGTTCCCATTCGCGAGGATTTCCCGCTGTCTACTTCTAATCCTTACGGAAGCACCAAGCTTTTTATCGAATATATGCTTAAAGATTTATACAAGGCGGATAACAGCTTTAACATTGCGATTCTCCGCTATTTTAACCCCGTCGGCGCGCACGAATCGGGTATTATCGGCGAAGACCCTAAAGGAATTCCCAACAATCTTTGCCCGTATATAACGCAGGTTGCCGTGGGCAAACGCGAATATCTCGGCGTGTTCGGTAACGATTACGATACACCTGACGGAACGGGCGTTCGCGATTATATTCACGTCGTCGACCTTGCAAAAGGACACGTTCTCGCGGTAAACAAGCTTGCCGAAAACCCCGGACTTTTGATTTTAAATCTCGGCACGGGACGCGGTTATTCCGTTCTCGATATGGTTAAAGCGTTTGAAAAAGTTACGGGCAAACCCATACCGTATAAAATTATGCCGCGCCGTCCGGGCGATATAGACGAATGTTACGCCGACCCGACTCTTGCCGAAAAGGTTTTAGGCTTTAAAGCGACCAAAACCATAGACGACATGGTGAGAGATGCTATGAGGTGGCAAGAGCAGAATCCCGACGGCTACAAAGAAGGCATTTGAAACCGTATAACGGCGCGTCTTGCCGCTGCGTTCTCGCTTGCGCTCGGTTGTGTACGTCATTGTACACGCCCAACTTTTACGTCATTACGAGGAGCGAAGCGACGTGGTAATCTCCGCGGCAGCGATTCTATTTCCAACATTGTGATTCTACCCCGACTATCCTGACGGTCAACGGAAGAATCTCAAAGAGATATTTCGCGGGCAGGTGACAAAGCGGGCAAGGCGCAGTAAGACAAGTTTAGAATTATAACTTTTTCCCTTACGTCATTACGAGGAGCGAAGCGACGTGGTAATCTCCGCGGCAGCGATTCTATTTCCAACCTTAGTAAAATCCCCTTAAAGAGTAAGGGGATAAAGAAGATATGAGGAGTTTTCAGGGTAAAGGGTTTGTAATGGTTCAGGTGCGGACTTTAAAAACCACTTATATATAAACCGTATGACAAGATAAAAAATACAAATTCTTTCCTTACGTCAAGGCTTACGCCTTTTTTCGTAATGACGTGGATAAATATGATTTAATAGTTTTTCTTACCTTACATATACGTATAATCTTACTCGAAGGAGAAAAAATGAATAACCAACCGATTTTAGATGAAAATCATAATAAAAGGAACGCTGTTTTGCTTATCCTTTTAACGACCGTGGCTTACGCGCTTTCTTGCTTTGGCAGAAAGACATACGACGCGAATATTAACGAAATCATGTCATTTTTCAACGTTGAAAAAGACGTAGTGGGGCTTGCGGGTACGGCTTTTTTTATAGCGTACGGCATAGGACAGGTTGTTCATGGCTTGCTTTGCACAAAGTATAACCCCAAATATTCCATACTTATTGCCCTTGCGTTCGGTGGCGCATGCAATCTCGCGGTCGGGTTATTGCCTGCAAGCGGTTTCCGGTTCGTAAAATATATCTGGCTTATCAACGGTTTTTCGCAAGCCGTGCTTTGGTCGAGTACCGTTTTAATTTTTACGCGGTTTATCGCGTCCGAATATTCAAGACTTGCGTTGTTGATTATGTGTTTTCCTACGTCGGTCGGGTTTTTTATCGCATACGGTTTAAGCGCTTTGTTTTCCGCCATCGGCAATTTTAAGCTTATATATTACGTTTCGGCGTTTGCGCTTTTCGGAATTTGCGTCGTCTGGCTGCTGAGTTTTGAAGAATTATCGAAAAGATGTTTGCAAGCGAAGCTTATTTCCGACGGTAAAGGTGCGGTAAACGTCGCAAGCGCGGAAAACTCGGCAAAAGCAGAAGGTGCGGAGAACGCGGAAATTTCGCAAAATGCGGTAAACGCCGCAAGCGCGGAAAAACCAAAGAAAAAAAACAAACTGCCTGCGGGATTCCTGTTCTTATTCGTAGTGATGAGCCTGCTTGCAATTATAAACAACCTGGTCAAAGACGGCTTAAATACGTGGTCGCCGACCTTCTTAAAGGAGCGCTTCGGGCTTGAAAACTGGACGTCCGTTCTTTTAACGCTCGTTATGCCGTTGTTTGCGATGTTCGGGAACGGACTTGCGCTATTCCTTAACAAAAAAATAAAGAGTCTAGTTTTAATGTCGGGCGTATTGTATATCGTTTCCGCCGCGGCGATGGGCGTATTTTTGGTGTTTTTCAACAAAAACGTTTTGGTGGTGGCGTTAATCTGCTTTGCGTTGACCGCGTGTCTTATGGCGGGGGTGAACAATATCGTTACCGCGATGTTTCCGATGGAATGTAAGGGCGGAATCAACGCGGGGCTTGTCGCGGGGTTAATCGACGGGTGTTGTTATCTTGGCAGCGCGTTAAGCTCTTACGGCTTCGGCGCAATCGCGGAATCGCTCGACTGGCGCGCCGTTATGACGATTATATTCGCGGCGCTTGCCGTCGCGGCTGCGTCGTGTGCGTTCTGTTTCTTTATTGAAAACGTGATAAAAAAGAGAAAAAGCGATAAATATTAAAAATAAGCGGGCGGGGAAATGCAAAAAAATTGCATTTTCCCGCTTTTTATATATTTATAAAATTGCAAAAACGCAAAAAAAGTAGTAAAATAGTAAAAAAGCGACGGAGAGAAAGGATGGAATACGGATTTATAAGGACGGCGACGTATACGCCGCAAATAAAGGTTGCCGCGCCCGATTTTAACGCGGATAACATTAAAAAGGGAATCGCGCTTGCGGACGAACGCGGAGCGGAGCTTCTTGTGTTTCCCGAAATGTGCATGACAGGCTACACTTGCGGGGACTTGTTTTTTTCGAACGTGCTGCTTGAAAAAACTTTTTCCGCGTTACTTGATATAACCGCGTTTACGAGAGGGAAAAAGATGCTCGTTTTCGTAGGATTGCCGCTTAAAGTCGACGGACTTATTTATAACGTAGCGGCGGCGTTATGCGACGGCAAAATTCTGGCGTTTATACCCAAATCGTTTTTGCCCGATTATAACGAATTTTACGATAAACGGTTTTTTAAGTCCGCGCCCGACGGGATTTTTGATTACGAGATAAAAACCGCGGACGGAAGCTACGTTGCGCCGTTCGGCAAAAATATAATTTTTGCCGACAGGTCGGACGAGAAATTCAAGGTCGGCGTTGAAATTTGCGAGGATTTGTGGACGCCCGTTCCTCCGTCCGTTTCCCACGCGCTGCACGGCGCGTTCGTCATAGCGAATCTTTCCAGCAGCGACGAGGTTACGGGCAAAGCCGAGCAGAGGAGAATGCTTGTTAAAAATCAATCGTCAAAACTCGTTTGCGGTTACGTTTACGCGAATTCGGGGGACGGTGAATCCACGACGGACAACGTTTTTTCGGGGCATTCGCTCGTTGCCGAAAACGGCGAACTTATCGCGGAAAGCAAGCTTTTTAAAAACGGCTTAACCTCGGCGGATATCGACCTCGAATACCTTTCTTACGTAAGAAGCAAGGTGTTTAATCAGGAATTCAAGGTCGATAAAAACGATTATATGACGGTTAATTTTTCTGCAAAAAGGGCGGGAAAAACCGAGCGTGTCTTTACGCGCTCGCCGTTCACCCCGAACGACTGCGATTATAACCTTATTCTCGAAATGCAGGCGCAGGGATTAAAGAAAAGAATAGTCCACACGCATGCAAACACGGTGGTTTTGGGTCTGTCCGGCGGGCTTGATTCTACGCTTGCGGCAATCGTTGCCGTTCGCGCGGTAAAGCTTGCGGGCAAAACCCCTGCCGACGTTATCGCGCTCACTATGCCGTGTTTCGGAACGACGTCGCGCACTTTTGACAACTCGGTTAAGCTCGCGCGTGCGCTCGGCGTTACGCTTAAAAAAATCAATATAGGACAGTCGGTTAAGCGACACCTTAAAGATATAGGTCATAAAGAGGGTGTATACGACGCGGCTTTCGAGAACGCGCAAGCGAGAGAAAGAACGCAGATTTTAATGGATATCGCGAATATGGAAAACGGTCTTGTCGTCGGCACGGGCGACCTTTCGGAACTAGCCTTGGGCTTCGCGACGTACAACGGCGACCATATCAGCATGTACGGAGTCAACGCGGGGATTCCCAAAACGCTTATACGTTATATAGTTAAAAATTACGCGGATGACGTTAAAGGCAGGCTTAAAACGGTGCTTTTGGATATTCTCGACACCCCCGTCAGCCCCGAACTTTTGCCGACCGAGGGGGAGGCAAGCGAGCAGAAAACCGAAGAAATCGTCGGTCCGTATATTCTGCACGATTTTTTCCTGTACCATTTTGCCGAACGCGGTTATTCGCCCGATAAGATTTACGCGTTAGCGTGCGAAACTTTTAAGAACGAGTTTGAGCGCGCCGAAATCTTAAAGTGCCTTAAAACGTTTTTCCGCCGCTTCTTTAATCAGCAATTTAAGCGTTCGTGCTGTCCGGACGGCGTAAAGGTAAGTCCCATTTCGCTCTCGCCGCGCGGCGGTTTGAAAATGCCTTCCGACGCCGTTGCCGACGTTTGGCTTCAAAGATTAGACGAAATAAACGAGTGACCGCTCCGATTAAGTCGTAAAACAGGGGCAGCCGTTATCCGGTTATAACAAACGGTTTAAGAAGATGCCGCATGATTCGGCGTTTTTGTCCGATTTGTTGCACGGCGTCGCTTTAATCGTTTTTTATAATAAGGATATAACTGAAATTATAGCCGAAACGGCTAAAATCTACGTAACGAATATTTCTTATAAATTTTCGCGACTGTTTTTGAAATTCGCTTGACAAAAACTTAAATATAAAATATAATAATAGTAATCATTATTATTTTAGGTTAATATATGAAGTTTTCTCATCAGAGAGCGTTAATAAAAGAAATATTAAAGGGGAGGAGCGACCATCCTACCGCCGATATGGTTTACGCGGCGGCAAGACTGCGAGAGCCGTCTATCAGTCTCGGCACGGTTTACAGAAACTTGAAAACTCTTTCGGAGAACGGCGAGGTAGATACGCTTGAAACAGTCGATAAAAAGCTGCATTACGACGGCAACGTAAACAAGCACGGGCATTTTATTTGCGCGCAGTGCTACAAAATTTACGATATTTGGTCAAAGCCCGAAATCCCGGAGGAACTTAAAGTTTTGGGATTTACGGTTATGGAAGCAAAAAGCGTGTATTACGGTTTTTGCGATAAATGTAAAGAACAAATCGCGGAAAACGCGAAAAAATAAGGAGATTTTGTTATGAAAAAATTTGTTTGCAGTATTTGCGGATACGTTCACGAAGGCGATTCCGCTCCGGAAAAATGCCCGCAGTGCGGCGCGCCCGCTTCTAAATTCACGGAGCAGAAAGAGGGTTTAAGCTGGGCGGCGGAACACGTCGTCGGCGTGGCGAAAGACGTTGACCCCGAAATACTCGAAGGGTTGCGTATGAACTTTGCGGGCGAGTGCACCGAAGTGGGAATGTACCTTGCGATGGCGCGCGTCGCGCACAGAGAGGGGTATCCCGAAATCGGTTTATACTGGGAAAAAGCTGCTTTCGAGGAGGCTGAACACGCCGCGAAATTTGCCGAGCTTTTGGGCGAAGTCGTTACCGATTCCACCGAGAAAAACCTCGAACTTCGCGTTGCTGCGGAAAACGGCGCGACGCAGGGTAAATTCGATTTGGCTAAAAAGGCGAAAGCACTTAATCTCGACGCAATTCACGACACCGTTCACGAAATGGCTCGCGACGAAGCGCGCCACGGCAAAGCGTTTGCGGGATTGTTAAAGAGATATTTCAATAAATAAGGGTGATTATCGCTATGGAAAACTACGAGATTTGTCATTGCAAAAAAGTTACGTACGCGGACGTTGAACGCGCGCTTGAAAACGGAAAGAATTTTTCGGACGTGGAAAACGCTTTTTCGGACGTGCAGAAAATAACTCATTGTTCCACGGGTTGCGGCGGTTGTCATTCCGCGGTGCTTGACGCGATTTCTCAGATAATGATGAATAAATAATCGAATAATTAAAGAGGTGAAATTATGAAATACGTTTGTCCTTGCGGATACGTTTACGACGAAACTCTCGGAGATCCCGAAAACGGCGTTGCTCCCGGCACTAAGTGGGAAGACGTCCCCGAAGATTTCGTTTGCCCCGTATGCGGTCTTAATAAAGACGCTTTTACGGAAGAGTAATCTTTTCAATGCAAAAATGCCGACCTACGGTAAAAATGCGACCTACGGTAAAAATGCCGGCTCACGGTCTGGCAATTTTATAAAAACACAAAAGCAGAGGTTTTTTAAGCCCCTGCTTTTTTTGCGCGGGCAGAATTTGGCGCGCCGAATAGTTTTTTGTGGCAAAATATGGCGTTATCTTTGAAGATTGAAAAGTCGTTTTGTCGTACTCGCCACTTTCGGGAATATTATATAAAAAATCAAATCTTTTGTAAGCGGTTTTAGGCAACAAAGGGTAAAAATTATAAAATATTTTATTAAAAACATAATAATTACTGTCTAAATATTGACTTTTCGTTGCATAAAGAATAAAATAAAAATGCGATGCAATCAAATTTATGTGGCAAGAAGTATATTTCCGGTAGAAGTGTATCGTTTTTTCGCATTACACAAATCTTTTTTTCACATAGAACAGATTAAAGTAAAATGTATCGCAAGCAATCGAGAATGGGTATTTTTACGGTACCGTTCTCGTTTGGGGCGGTATTTTTTTATGCCGAAGGAGAGATATTATATGAGAAAGATTTTTGGGGTTTTATTATCTGTACTTTGCATATGTTGCGCGGCGATAGGTTTAACCGGTTGTAAAAAAGATAAGCATATTCATTCGTTTGACAAACAGGTTATAACGGACGAATATAAGGCGACCGACGCAACCTGCACCGAAGCGGCAACCTATTATTATTCTTGCGAATGCGGCGAGAAAGGCGCGGGAACTTTTGAATATGGCAAAACCATTCCTCACTATTTTATCGAGGAAAGAGTAGAGGAAAAATATCTCAAATCATCGGCAACCTGTGTGGAAAGGGCAAAATACTACTATTCCTGCAAGTGTGGAGAAGCGGGAGAGAAAACCTTTGAATACGGCGGATATTCCGGGCATAAATACGGCGAATGGATTGAGAAAATACCGGCAACGTGCAGACAATCGGGAACGGTCGGGCATAAAAATTGCCTGACGTGCTACAAAAGTTTCGATGCCCACGATAACGAGATTGATAATTTAACAATTAAACCCGAGCATATATTTACAGACGGTAAGTGTAAGTTTTGCGGGATTTTACAGCCTACGGACGGGATAAAATACGAGCTGTCCGACTATAAAAACTTTTATATAGTTTCAGGTGTTTCGGAGGATGTGAAAAACAACGTAACGAATCTGGTTATTGCCGATTCCGTCAACGGTATTCGGGTAAGTGATATAGGTTTTGAGGCTTTTGAAGGCTACGACAAACTTACGAGCGTTACTATTCCCGACGGAATAACGAATATCGGCGACAAGGCTTTCAAAGGCTGTACCGGGCTTACGAGCGTTACTATCCCGGACAGCGTAAAATCTATCGCCAATAGTACGTTCGAAAATTGTACCGGACTTACTAACGTAATAATACCGGACAGCGTCACCTTTATCGGTGATAGTTTGTTCAAAGGGTGCACGGGACTTACGAGCGTAACTATCGGCAGCGGCGTAACTTCTATCGGTAACGATGTATTCAAAGCTTGTTCGGGACTTAAAAGCGTAACGATACCCGATAGTATATCAAATATCGCCGAAGCGGCGTTCGGATATTGTACCGGTCTTATGAGTGTTACAATCCCGGACAGCGTAACCTCTGTCGGCGACCATGCTTTCAGGGGTTGCACAGGACTTACGAGCGTAACTATCGGCAGTGGCGTAACTTCTATCGGTTCTAATGCGTTCTGTGGTTGCACGGGACTTGCGAATATAGTAATACCGGATAACGTCACGTCAATCGGTCGCGCTGTTTTTGAAAACTGCAGCAATCTTACGAGCGTGACTATCGGCAACGGACTAACTTCCATCGCCTGTTATTCTTTCAACGGTTGCACGGAACTTACAAGCGTGACTATCGGCAGCGGCGTAACTTCTATCGGTGATTTCGCTTTCTATAAATGCAACAAAATTACGGACATAGTCTATACCGGCACGGTGACAGACTGGCTTAAAATAGAAGCTCTCGGAGAATTGATGGGCACCTGTTTAAATAAAAACGTTACTATAGACGGCAAACAAATTACCGAATTGACCATCCCCGACGGTATAACTTCTATCGGGGCAAGTTCTTTCTTTGGTTGTATCGGGCTTACGAGCGTTACTATTCCGGATAGTGTTACAACTATCTGCGTCGACGTTTTCGGCGGCTGTACCGGGCTTACGAGCGTTACTATTCCCGACAGCGTAACTATTATCGAAGATTTGGCGTTCAGTTTGTGTACGGGGCTTACGAACGTTAATATCGGTAACGGTGTGACCAAATTAGAACGTGGCACATTCCGTGATTGCAGTAATCTTACGAGTATAACTATTGGCAGTGCGTTAAAATATATCGACGAGTCAGCGTTTGACGGTTGCCGCGGGTTAAAGAATATTTATATAACGGATTTGGCGTCTTGGTGCAAAATTTGGAAGTTGTATTATCTTACGGGTTTGCCCGGTTCGGAATATAGAAAGTTTTATTTTAATAATGAACTTATAACAAATCTCGTTATCCCCGATGGCGTGGATTCTGTCTGTGACGGTGCGCTTTATAATTATAGAGGACTTAAAAGCGTGACGATTCCCGATAGCGTCACTTCTATCGGCGATATCGCTTTCAAAGGATGCACGGGGCTTAAGAATATAGTAATACCCGGTAAAGTCACTTCCATCGGCACGGCAGCTTTCGAAGGGTGCACGGGGCTTACCGATATAATAATACCCTGTAGCGTCACTTTCATCGACAGAGACGCTTTCATGGGGTGCGAAAATCTCACGAGCATAACATATGGCGGTACAAAAGAACAATGGAAAAAACCGTGTGGCATGTTATCCTGGAGTTACGGTATTTCAAAAGATTGCATAATCCATTGCACTGACGGCGATATAAAACTTTTCAAATAACCATACGAAATACGTTTGTCCTTGCGGATACGTTTATGACGAAGAACTCGGCGACGAGGAAAACGGTATTGCTGCAGGCACGAAGTGGGCGGACGTTCCGGAAGATTTCGTTTGCCCGATTTGCGGATTAGGTAAGGAGTCTTTCGAAGAAGAAGCTTAAAACCGAACAGTATTATCCACGCCCGCCGCGATTTTCATCGCGGCGGGCGTGGCTTTTAATTGCACGATAATACGGAATTACTTAAAAAAGGAAACAAAAGCAAAGTAAAACCTGTCTATGAGATTCGTTATTAGCCTGTCATAGGCGGTCGGTTCAGAATGACGTAAGACGGTGGTATTGAAGCGCGCTGCCGCGGAGATTACCACGTCGCTGCGCTCCTCGTAATGACGTAAAGAAAGAAATTATAATTATTATCCTGTCATACCGAGCTTTGCTTTCTTTGACTTTCCCGCGAAGTATCTCTATGAGATTCGTTATTAGCCCGTCATAGGCGGTAGGAGAGATTTTTAGGGCGTCGGTCAAAATTCTGCGTAAAATTTTATATTTTTACAAAAATCGTTTGACTTTAACAAAAATTTTTTGTATATTAAAGATAATCGAATAGAGGCGCGTCCGATATGATAAACGTCGGCAGGGTTTTAGCCGACGTGG
The DNA here is from genome assembly GCA_958421945.1 of uncultured Eubacteriales bacterium. GTDB lineage: Bacteria > Bacillota > Clostridia > Christensenellales > Borkfalkiaceae > UBA1259. The sequence goes on from CATZMZ010000005.1 coordinate 56,016, forward strand.
TAAAGGAGAGGACGCCGAAGAAGGCTTCTTTTACCCGAAAGAGCTTATCTGGGTGCGGGGGAAATACCCTTGCAACTGTCGCGGGAGTTAATCTCGCGTTGCGCTATTGAATATTAAGACAATGGATCCTAAGTCGTGATATTTAATAGTATCACGATTTTTTTATTTTTTAGATTTTTTTATTAGGAGACAATATGTTAAACGAAAAAAAGCTTTTAAGTAACAAAAGACTTATAACTTTAATCGTCGCTTCCATTGTTATCGTTGCGCTTCTTATCGTCGCGGTGGCAACCGGTATGGTTAAAAATACCGTAGCCTGTCCCGATTGTAACGCAACGGGGGCGATAGACGGCGCGGTTTGCGGTACGTGCGAAGGCGCGGGTAAGGTTGTGGGTTCGCTTTGGGCGTTGCTCCCTCCGATTATCGCTATCGGGCTTGCGCTCATCACGAAAGAGGTTTACAGCTCGCTGTTTATCGGAATTCTGTCCGGCGCGATTTTGTCCGCAGGCTTCAGCTTTACGGGGGTTATGGACAACGTGGTTAAAGTCGGTCTTATTTCTTCCGTTGCCGATAACGCGGGTATATTCGTTTTCCTTATCGAACTCGGCATAGTCGTTGCGCTCGTCAACAGGGCAGGCGGCTCGCGAGCGTTCGGCGAATGGGCGAAAACTCACGTTAAATCCAAGGTCGGCGCACAGCTTTGCACGTTCGTTCTCGGTATTTTTATTTTTATCGACGACTATTTTAACTGCCTTACGGTCGGCTCGGTTATGCGTCCCGTTACGGATAAGCATAAGGTTTCGCGCTCAAAGCTCGCTTACCTTATCGACGCGACTGCCGCGCCTATCTGCATGATTGCGCCTATCTCTTCGTGGGCGGCGGCGGTTTCTCAATACGCGCAGGACGGGCAAGGCTTTAAGCTTTTCATAATGGCTATTCCGTTCAATTTCTATTCGCTTCTCACGCTCGTGTTTATCGTCGCGCTCGTACTTATGAAATTCGATTTCGGACCTATGCGCAAGCACGAGTTTAACGCGGAACACGGCGACTTGTTCAGCGGCGAAAGAATCGCTAACGACGTGGACGAGCCTTGCGCCAAGGGCAGGGTGTTCGACCTGATCATTCCCATCGCGCTGCTTATAGTTTCGTGCGTGTTCGCGCTCGTTTACGTCGGCGGAATTTTCGAGGGTAAAAGTTTTATCGCGGCGTTTGCCGATACGGACGCGTTCGTGGCGTTGCCCTGGGGCGGTCTTATCGCGCTCGTCGTGTCGATTATTTATTTCGCGGCGAGAAAGGTTGTTTCGGTAAGCGATTCTATGAAATCCGTTCCGAAAGGATTTATCGCGATGGTCCCCGCAATACTTATTCTTACGTTTGCGACGGGTCTTAAAAACATGACGAGTACGCTCGGCGCGAAATTTTACGTCGGCGACCTTATGCACGGTGCAGCGGCAGGCTTTACGAGTTTCTTGCCCGCAATAATCTTCCTCGTGGCGTGCTTGCTGGCTTTTGCAACGGGTACTTCCTGGGGAACTTTCGGAATTCTTATTCCTATCGTTACGGCGATGTTCGGCGACGGCGATATGCTGCTTATGATTTCAATGTCGGCGTGCCTTGCGGGCGCGGTTTGCGGCGACCATTGCTCGCCCATATCCGACACGACCATTATGTCGAGTGCGGGTGCGGAATGCGAACACTTAAACCACGTTACCACGCAAATTCCTTACGCGGTTACCGTTGCGGCGATTTCGTTCGTAATGTATCTGTTTGCGGGGCTTATGCAAATGGTTATTCATAACTTTGCGATAATGGTTATTTTATCGCTCGTCGTGGGCGCGGCGCTTACTGTCGGAACGCTTTTCGTTATTAAGAAAATGGTTTCAAAGCACCCGCTCGACCATAAAACGGGCGTTCAGCCGGCACAGTCCGAACAGTCGGAACAGCCCGAACAGACGGAGCAAGCCGAATAAAAAGGTTAAACCGAATTCGCAGTTAAAAGAGTTCGGGATAGGTGTAAATCGTCGATAAAGCGTTTGTTCTGATTATGTATATCGGCGAATATCCGTTTTAATCGGTTTAATATGACGGCGCGCCTTGCAGGGTTCGATGCAAGGCGCGTTTTTCGTAAAGGATATAACTTAAAACGGTTTTTAATAAAAATAAAACGCGTTTAACTGTGTTTTTGAATAAAAAAACGGCTTAAAGCCCATACTATCGCTATGAAAAAACTTATTAAATTTATTTCGGTAACGATTATGGCTGCGGCAAGCCTTTTAGCCGTGTTTTTAGCGGTAAGTCCCGCAAAAAGTTACGCGCACGCGGCGTATCCGGGCGTAAATCAAGCCCACGGCGCGGAGTATTCGGGCGTAAATCAAGCCCACGGCGCGGAGTATTCGGCATACGATTACAATCAAAAACCCGCAAAACGCGGAAAGGGTAAAAGAGATTTTAAGCTTCCCGACGGGATTAAAAACGTTATTTCTGTAAAGCCGTTCATGCTCGACGGTGAAAAGCCCGCGCTTGCGGTGCTGACCGGCGAAGGGGAAACGTTCGTTCAAAACGTCAGAATTTACGTTTGTTCGGACGCTCGGATTTTGTACGAACTGAAAGCGGAGGACGGTTACTCGCCTGATATCGGTTTTTTTGAGTTCGAAAAGGGCAAACGGTTTTTGTTTTATTCCTCGCAAACGGGCGGAAGCGGCGGTTACGGAAATTACGCGGTGTATAAGCTCGTAAAGAGCGGCGAAACGCTTTTGTACTCTTCGGCAACGGACGAGGCAAGTTTTGACGGAGAATTTACGGATGGCGGCAAAATGGTTTTAAAAAACAACGCGAGCGGCAACGCGCTTACGGTGGACGTCGGATATATGAGCAGAGATTTTTATTCAAAAATTTTCTCCGAAAAAGGCAAGCCGACGGGGGAGGCGGTGAACGTAAACCCCGTTTCGACGGTTTTCCCGTTCTATAACGGAGCTTCCGAAACCTTCTCGTTAATCACTTATCGCTCGGTAACGGCAGTCGCCGAGGTGAACAGATTAGGTTATATCGAACAAACACTGAATTACGACGGCGCGACGTTTTCGCCGAGTTTTACACAATTTTCGATAGAATTTTAAAAAACGCCTGAAAACCCAAAAAAGCGGAAAAATTTAAAAATATTTAAAAACGTGTTAAAAACGTTTGACATATTCGAAAATATTTTGTATAGTATGGAAAAAATCAAATAGAGGCGCGTCCGATATGACAAACGTCGGCAGGGATTTTAGCCGACGCGGTAAAGGAGAGGACGCCGAAGAAAGTTTCTTTTCCCAAAAGGGCTTATCTGGGTGTAAGGGAAATACCCTTGCAACTGTCGCGGAAGTTAATTTCGCGTTGCGCTATTGAATATTAAGACAATGGATCCTAAGTCGTGATATTTGATAGTATCACGATTTTTTTTATTTAAACTACTCCGCAAAGGAGAAAATATTTAAAGAAAGGAGAAACAAAAATGAAAAGATTACTCACAACGATTATCGCCGCCCTGATGGCGGCAACGGCGCTGTTCTCGCTCACCGCCTGCGGCGATAAAAAGACCGACAACCAGCTTCTCGTAGGTATGGAATGTGGATACGAGCCGTTTAACTATACCCAAACCACCAACGCTAACGGCGCGGTTAAGATTTCCAACGCGGAAGGCTACGCTAACGGTTACGACGTTATGATTGCCAAGAAAATCGCGGAAGCATTAGGCAAAGAACTCGTTATCGTTAAATACACGTGGGACGCGCTTATTCCCGCGGTTACAGCCGGAACGCTCGATTTCATTATTGCCGGTATGAGCAGAACGGAAGAAAGAAAAGAGAGCATCGATTTTTCCGAACCGTATTATAACAGTCAGCTCGTCATCGTCGTCAGAAAAGACGGCAAATACGCAGACGCCACCAAACTTTCCGACCTTAACGGCGCTACGATCGTCGCGCAGAACGGTACTTTCCACGATATAGCGTTGCAAAATCAGTGCGCGGAAAACGGAATTACCCGTGCCACACCTATGGAATCTTTCCCCGAAATGATTAACGCGCTTAAAACCAAGGCCGTTGACGGTTACATCGCGGAAGACCCCGGCGCGAGAACGAATATCGCGGCAAATTCCGAATTTACCTTTATCCCGCTCAAAAACAACGAAACCGGCTTTACCGCTTCCCCGGGTGACGTAGAGATTGCTATCGGATTTAAAAAGGGCAGCGAGGTAAGAGAATCCGTCGACAAGGTAATTAAAGGACTTTCCGCGGAAGAAAGAACCACTATGATTGATAACGCGGTAAATTATTTTATTGATTCTATCGCTTAATAATCTATTGATAAATAATTAAACGGGCTTAAAATATGCTATTTGAACAAATGGGTAAAATAATATCTAAATATCATATTTGGATATTAAAGGGCGTAGGGTACACGCTGTTGGTGTCGCTTATCGGCACGATTATCGGGCTTATTATCGGTTTGCTTATCGGTGTGTACCGTACTATGCCGACGCCGAAGCACAAATTTCTGCGCGGGATTAAAAAGGTCGGCGAGTGGATTTTGAACGCGTACATAGAGATTTTCCGCGGAACGCCTATGATGGTGCAGGCATTGGTTATTTTCTGGGGCTTTGCACTCCTCAACGACGGCAAAACGCTCAACGTTATTTTTTCGGGACTTTTAATCGTTTCGATAAACACGGGCGCGTATATGGCGGAAATCGTCCGCGGCGGAATTATCTCGATTGACAAAGGACAGTTCGAAGGCGCGCAGGCGATAGGAATGACGCACTTTCAAACGATGACGCACGTCGTGCTTCCGCAGGCTTTGCGTAACATTTTACCGAGCATCGCAAACGAATTCGTTATTAACATCAAGGATACGTCCGTTCTTAACGTAATAGGCTTTACGGAGCTGTTTTTCCAAGCGAAAACAATCGTTGCCATGACGGCGCAAACGTTTGCGACCTATTTGTTGATTGCGGCGATATACTTCGTTTTAACTTTCGTGATTACGCGGCTGTTGCGCTGGCTCGAAAAAAAGATGGACGGCAAAAGGAATTACACCGTTTTCGGTTCGCAGTCCGACCCCGACGCCGAAATTCATATTAAGGAGGGTTAAACTATGGAAAACGTGCTTAAAATAGTTAATCTTCAAAAAATCTTCGGCGACCACGAGGTGTTAAAGGACATTTCGTTCGAAGTCCGGAAGGGCGAGGTTATCTCGATTATAGGTCCGTCGGGCAGCGGGAAAAGCACCATGCTTCGTTGTATTAACCTGTTAGAAGAACCAACGGGCGGCAATATTTATTATCACGATACGGATATTACCGACAAATCGGTTAAGCTTACCGAATACCGCGCGAAAGTCGGTATGGTGTTTCAATCGTTTAACCTTTTTAACAATATGACAGCACTTAACAACTGCGTAAAACCGCAGATGATTGTGCTTAAACGCAGCAAAGAGGAAGCGACTGAAATCGCCGTCGACTTTCTTGACAAAGTCGGTATGGGCGCGTTTATCAACGCGAAGCCGTCTCAACTGTCGGGCGGGCAAAAACAGCGAATCGCCATCGCGCGCGCGCTTTCGATGAATCCGGAAGTTATTCTTTTTGACGAACCGACGTCCGCGCTTGACCCCGAAATGGTCGGCGAGGTGTTGGAGGTTATGCGCTCACTTGCGGGCAGCGGACTTACTATGATTGTGGTTACGCACGAAATGAGTTTTGCGAGGGACGTTTCAAGCAGGGTTATCTTTATGGACGGCGGCGTTATAGTCGAGGAGGGTAAACCCGAACGGATTTTTAACGCTCCGCAAATGCAAAGAACAAAGGAATTTTTATCAAGAGTTCTCGGCGAAAATAAAAATTAATAGACTTGACGTGTAGGGAAAGACTTGATTTGACGGGCGGCGCATTTTGCGCCGCCCGTCTTAATATTTTGCTTTTCAGTCAAAAGGTAAGTTGAATATTTTGGTTTTTAACAAGTCGTAATAGTTTGGTTTTTAATCGTCGATAGCTAAGCGGCTTTATAAAATTTTTAGGGCTTGACCGATAAATCGGTCAAGCCCCGCGCAACTTAAAATCAAAAAAAACCGCGCACTTAAATCGACTTACAACGCCGAAGCGGGGATTTTACAGGTGACTCCGTTAAAGCGACCTTATGGCACACGCGTTTATCCGTTTAGTGCTGCTTCATTCCTGCCCTGACACGGTTCGCGGGAACGCGTTGCACAAGACCTTAACATCAACGCCCCTTATAAAATTCTGCCTTCCACGCGGTAAGCCTCAAATAAGCGGTCTGCTCCGCTAAGCGAATTGCGGATAACAGGGCATCGCTAGCTCCCCACATAGCGCGGTAGGTATATTTTAACTTAATTCCCGAAATAAATCAAGTTTTTTTAAGGAAAAAACGAAAAGATATTAAAAACTTATCAAAATTAACTTTACAAATCCGACAAATATCTTTATACTTATAATTGTTTAAATTATTAAGTACTTGGAGCGTTGTATGTATAAAAAAGTTGACTCGTCGCTTAACTTCCTCGACAGGGAGAAGGAAGTTTTGCAGTTCTGGAAGGATAACGACGTTTTTGCGAAAAACGTTGCGGAGAACGACGGACAAAAGGAATTCACCTTTTACGACGGTCCGCCCACCGCTAACGGAAAGCCGCATATCGGGCATATTTTAACGCGGGTTATCAAGGACATTATTCCGCGTTATCACGTTATGAAGGGCGAGCATTGTTTAAGAAAAGCCGGCTGGGACACGCACGGCTTGCCCGTCGAACTCGAAGTGGAAAAAACGCTCGGCATTGACGGCAAAAAGGAAATAGAAAAATACGGCATAGAACCGTTTATCAAAAAGTGTAAGGAATCCGTCTGGAAATACAAAACCGAGTGGGAAAAAATGAGCGACCGCGTCGGTTACTGGGCGGATATGGATAACCCCTATATCACTTACGACGATAAATATATTGAATCCGAGTGGTGGGCGTTAAAGCAAATCGCGGAAAAGGGGCTTTTGTATAAGGGCTTTAAAATCGTGCCTTACTGCCCGCGTTGCGGAACGGCGCTTTCTTCGCACGAAGTCGCGCAGGGCTATAAAGACGTTAAGGAAACTTCCGTTTTTGTCGGATTTAAGGCGAAATTTCAGGATAACACCTATTTCCTCGCGTGGACGACTACGCCCTGGACGTTGCCCAACAATATGGCGCTCTGTATGAACCCGAACGAGCTTTACTCTGAAATTAAGGTCGCGGACGGCACGCATTACATTCTCGCCAAAGCGCTTGTTGATAAGTATTTCGAGGATTACGAAACGCTTAACGAGAAAGAGGGCAAGGAATACGAATATTACGAATACGAGCCGCTTTTCGACTTTGCGCTTGCTGATATCGAGGCTAAGGGGCAGAAAGCGTATTTCGTAACCAACGCCGATTACGTTACCATGGAGGACGGCACGGGTATCGTTCACATCGCGCCCGTTTACGGCGAGGACGACCATATCGTCGGCGACAGATACGGTCTGCCGTCCATTCGCCTCGTCGAACCCGACGGAAAGCTTGACGCGCGTTGCGGAACGTTTGCGGGAATGTTCGTTAAAGACGCCGATAAGGCGATAATCAAGGACTTAAAAGAACGCGGCTTATTATTTAAAACGATGGAATTCACGCACAGCTATCCGTTCTGCTGGCGTTGCGACACTCCGCTTATCTATTATCCGAGAGAAAGCTGGTTTATCAAAATGACCGCGGTTAAAGACAGGCTGCTTGCGGCGAACGATTCCGTAAACTGGATGCCCGAAACGATTAAAAAGGGCAGAATGGGCAACTTCCTCGAAAACGTTATCGACTGGGGCTTATCCCGCGAACGCTACTGGGGTACGCCGTTGCCCGTCTGGGTTTGCAACAAGTGCGGAAAAATTCACGTAATCGGCTCTAAACAAGAGCTGAAAGATTTATGCCAAATCGAGGGCGATATCGAACTGCACCGCCCGTACATCGACGATTGCACCTTTAAGTGCGAATGCGGCGGCACGTATATCAGGGAAAAAGAGGTTATAGACTGCTGGTTCGATTCCGGCTCTATGCCTTTCGCGCAATATCATTATCCGTTTGAAAACAAGGAATTGTTCGAAAAGCATTTCCCCGCAGATTTCATTTCGGAAGCTATCGACCAAACGCGCGGCTGGTTTTATACCTTGCTTGCGATTTCCACGTTGCTTTTCGACAAAGCGCCGTTCAAAAATTGTATCGTTTTAGGTCACGTGAACGATAAAAACGGCGTTAAAATGAGCAAGCATAAGGGCAACGTTGTCGACCCGTGGAGCGTGCTTGACAAGCAGGGCGCGGACGCGGTAAGATGGTATTTTTATACCGGTTCTAACCCGTGGTTACCGTCGAGATTTTACGACGAAGCCGTTTCCGAGGCGCAAAGAAAGTATATGGGTACGCTTTGGAACACTTACGCGTTCTTCGTTTTATACGCCGAAATAGATAAGTACGACCCGTCCGGATACGATATTAAAAAGTGCAAGCTTACGCTTATGGACAAATGGATTTTGTCGCGGCTGAACACGCTTATCAAAACGGTCGATAAAGGTCTTGCCGCTTACGATATTACGGGTAGCGCGCGTGCGTTGTCCGCATTCGCCGACGAACTTTCCAACTGGTACGTCCGTCGCGGCAGGGAAAGGTACTGGGGACACGAAATGACCGAAGATAAAGTCGCGGCTTATACCACGCTTTATCACGTTTTGGTTACTATGGCGAAGCTTACCGCGCCTTTCACGCCGTTTATGGCTGAAAGCATGTATCAAAATCTCGTTCCCGCGTTTTATAAGGACGCGCCCATATCCGTTCATCTTTGCGCTTTCCCGAAAGCCGACGATTCCGAAATAGACGCCGGGCTGGAAGAAGGTATGCAATTTGTTCTCGATATAGTCGTTTTGGGCAGGGCGGCGAGAAATTCCTCTAATATTAAAAACCGTCAGCCGCTTTCTAAGGTTTACGTTTGTGCGGACAAGATGAAGGAGCTTTCAAACGAGTTGTTGTCGATCGCAAAAGACGAGCTTAACGTTAAGGAAATCGAAAGAATTTCCGACGCGGGCAGTTTCGTTTCCTATAAGCTTAAACCGCAGCTTAAAACGCTCGGACCGAAATACGGCGCGAAACTCGGCGTTTTAAGGAAATTCCTCGAAACGTGCGACGCGAAAGAGCTTGTCGAAACGGTCAGGCGCGGCGAAACGTATAAAACGGTGTTCGAGGGCAACGAATTCGAGCTTACCGAAAACGACCTGCTTATCGAAACGGTCAGCAAGGAAGGCTTTGTTTCCGCAAGCGATTACGGCGTAACCGTGTTTATGGATACGCGTGTAACCCCCGAGCTTTTGGCGGAGGGCATCGAAAGAGAGCTTATTTCTAAAATTCAGACTATGAGAAAGGAAGCGGGCTTCGAGGTTACGGACAGAATAACCGTTAATTTCGTTACCGAAGACGAGGGCGTGAGAAACGCATTGTTAAACGGCAAAGACTTAAAGAACGTCGTTCTTGCGGATTCCGTTACCGAGTCGGCGGCGGAAGGCTTCTCAAAAGAGCTTGACGTAAACGGCGCGAAGGCTACCGTTGTCATCAACAAGGCGATTAAGTAATGAAAGCCGCTGTCTGGAAAGATTATTCCGTCATCGCTTCGGGGGACGGATATAAGCTGGAACGGTGGGGGAACGTTGTTTTACTTCGTCCCGACCCGCAGGTTATATGGAAAGCTTCGGTCGATATGGAAAATTATCCGACGCTTGCCGCTAAGTACGAACGAAGCGAAACGGGCGGCGGCAGGTGGATTTTTAAGCGCGAAATTCCGTCCGAATGGGCTGTTTCTTACGGCGATTTAAAGTTTAAGGTTAAGCCGATGGGCTTTAAGCATACGGGGCTTTTCCCCGAGCAAGCCGTAAACTGGGATAAAATGCGCAAGCTTATTACCGACGCAAAACGGGAAATCAACGTGCTGAACCTTTTTGCGTATACGGGCGGCGCGACGGTTGCTTGCTTAAAAGCGGGCGCGTCCGTTTGCCACGTCGACGCTGCGAAAGCCATGGTGGAACGCGCGGGCGAAAACGTAAGACTTTCGGGCTTGCCCAACAAAAACGTCAGATACATAATAGACGATTGCAAAAAATTCGTTGAACGGGAAATTCGGCGCGGAAAGCGTTACGACGCGATAATAATGGACCCGCCGTCTTACGGCAGGGGCGCGAACGGCGAAGTGTGGAAGCTCGAAACGGAGCTTTTTCCGCTGGTTACGCTTTGCGAAAAGGTGTTGTCCGATAATCCGCTGTTCTTTTTGATTAACAGTTATACAACTGGCTTGCAGCCGCAGGTAATAAAAAACGTGCTTGAAATAGCCGTCAGGCGCAAGCGCGGCGGCAAAACCGAAGCGTACGAAGTGGGATTGCAAACCGAAGAAGAAGGGGTTATATTGCCTTGCGGCAATTCGGGCTTAATCGTTTTTTAAGCCGCATAACGGCGCGTCTTGCCACTACGTTCTCGCGTGCGCTCGGTTGTGTACGTTTTTGTACACGCCCATCGCGCATACTCGACAGTTGTGGCAATCCGCAACCCTTCTGCGGCTTAAAAAGGGTGTCCGCATAACGGCGCGTCTTGCCACTACGGGGCTTTTCGCCCTTTGGTATTTTGGTTGCTTAATGTTTTTGAATGGAGCGGAAAGCAAAATTTTTTTGTTTAAGGCGCTATATTGTTTGCGCTCGGTTGTGTGCTTTTCTTCGTAACAACAAAGAGATACTTCGCGGGCATGTCCAAAAAGCAAAGCTGATAATTACGGGAAGGGGATTATATTTTTTTGCGCAATATTGCGGAAAAGTTTTATATTCACGATAAAAAACATTATTACTATAAACGGATTTTTTATGGAAGATAATTTAATCATATTACACGAAGACAATCATATAATAGTGGTTTTAAAACCGCAAAACGTTCCCTCATGCGAGGACGCGTCCAAAGACCGCGATATGCTTACCATTATTAAGGATTATATTCGCGAAAAATATCATAAAACGGGCAACGTTTATTTAGGACTCGTTCATAGGCTTGACAGACCTACGGGCGGGATTATGGTTTACGCAAAATCGTCCAAAGCGGCGGCGAGATTAAGCGAGCAAATTAAAAACGGCGATTTTGAAAAAAAGTATTTTGCCGTTCTCGTCGGCAAACCGCGCGAAGAACAAGGTACGCTTACAAATTATATGAAAAAGAACAGCGTAAACAATATGGTTTACGTTTGCGCGCCCACCGAAGCGAACGCCAAATTTGCGGAGCTTGAATACAGGGTGTTAGATGAAAAAGCAGGGCTGTCCTTTACCGAAATAAAGCTGCACACGGGCAGGTCGCACCAAATCCGCGTTCAGATGAGCGCGATAAACTGTCCTGTTTACGGCGACATGCGTTACGGTGGCGAAAACGCGAAAAAGGGTTATCTCGCGTTGTGGTCGTATTATCTGGCGTTCACGCACCCCGTAACGAAGGAACGTCTTGTGTTCCGCGCCGAGCCGCCCAAAGACAACGTCCCTTGGAGTTTGTTCGATACCGAAAGAGCGGTTACCATTATAAAACCCGATTATTGAAACAAAGAAAACGTTTAATTAAGAGGTGATAAAATGAAATATTCAGCGTTAAGATTTCCTGATTTTAAGTATAAAGCCGTAACGTTAAGCTATGACGATGATACGATTTACGACAAAAAACTTGTCGAAATTATAGACAAATACGGTTTAAAATGCACTTTTAACCTTAATTCCGGCTTATTCGGGACAAACGCGCGGTCGATGACCCTGGACGAGGCGGTCGCGCTTTTTAAGGGCGGCAAGCACGAAATCGCGGTACACGGCGTTAAGCATTTGTCGCTTGCGGAATTCGATAAAGCAATCGGGTTAGACGACGTTTTAACGGACAGGAAAAATCTCGAACGCATTTTCGGCGGCGTCGTTGACGGCATGGCTTACGCAAACGGGTCTTACGACGACAAAGTTGTCGACATGCTTAAAAATTGCGGCATAAAGTATTCGAGAACGACCGTTTCCACGCATAAATTCGACGTTCCGACCGACTGGTTAAGACTGCCCGCAACCTGCCATCATATCGACGACGCGCTGCCGGAGCTTACCGAGGAATTCTTAAAGGATTTTCCGCCCGAAACGCATTACGTGCATAAACGCCCCAAGCTGTTCTATTTGTGGGGACACGCTTACGAGTTTAACGACAGCAACAACTGGAACGTTATCGAGGATTTCTGCAAGAAGGTCGGCGGAAGGGAGGACGTTTGGTACGCGACTAACGGCGAGGTTTACGAATACGTCAAGGCATTCGATAATCTCGTGTTCTCCGTTTCGGGCGACACTATAAAAAATCCGTCCGCATTAGACGTTTACATGAATTACTACGGAACACTCGTCAAAATCGGCGCGGGCGAAACGGTGCGCGTAGAATTGTAACGTGCTTAAAAGTTGATGAACAAGTTTAAAAATTGTATATCGCTGTTTCTTGCATTTTTCAAAATCGGTTTAATCACTTTCGGCGGCGGTTACGCGATGGTTGCCATTATCGAAAACGAGCTTGTCGAAAAGAAACGCTGGATAGAGAAAAACGAATTTCTTGACGTTATCGCGATTGCGGAATCCACACCCGGACCTATCGCGATAAATTCCGCAACGTTTATCGGATATAAGCGCGGCGGTTTTTGGGGTTCGTTTTTTTCGACGCTCGGCGTGGTTTTGCCGTCGTTTATTATAATTTTTGCTATTTCTTTCGTTTTTGAACGGTTTTTAAGCCTTAAATACGTGGGTTACGCCTTTCACGGAATTCAAGCTTGCGTCGCTTACCTGATTTTTTCGGCGGGAATTAAAATGTTTAAAGGCTTAAAGAGAACAGCGTTTAACGTTACGCTTTTTTTAACGGCGTTGATTGCGATGATAACGTTATCCGTTTTATCCGTCAGCTTTTCGTCCGTTTATTATATTCTGCTCGGCGGTGCGGTGGGGTTAATCGCGTATCTTATCGCTTACGGAAAAGAACGAAAGCAAAAAGCCGGGTTAAACGCCGAAAACGTGGCTGTAAAAGCAAACCCGGACGAAGAAAAAGAAACCGCGTCCGTTGCGGACGTTCCCGACGAGAGTAAAAACGAAAACCCCGGGGAGGATAAGAAATTATGATTCTTCTCGAATTGTTTTTAACCTTTTTAAAGGTCGGCGCGGTGTCGTTCGGCGGCGGTTACGGTATGATTTCTCTGCTTACCGAGGAGGTCGTTGCGAGAGGCTGGCTTACCGAGGCGGAATTTATGAATTTTATCGCCGTGGCGGAATCCACGCCCGGACCTATCGCGGTTAATATGGCGACGTTCGTCGGCGCGGTAAAGGGTGGCGAAGCGATGGGTGCGGCAGGCAGTTTTTTCGGCGCGGCGCTTGCAACGCTCGGCGTGGTATTGCCGTCGTTCGTGATAATTCTTCTTATCGCGTCGGTAATTAAGGGATTGTTAAAATATGCAGGCGTAAACGCGTTTTTATCGGGTATCAGACCGGTGGTCGTGGGGTTGATTGCCGCGACGGGCGCGTGTATGGCGTTAAGCGTGATATGCGGCATAGGCAAAATCGGCGACGCGTTCAGGTTCGATTATAAGGCGGCTGTTATTTTCGTTGCCGTGGCGCTAACGGCGTTCGTTTATAAAAAGATTAAAAAGAAGCGCATTTCCGCAATATATCTGATACTTTTGTCGGCGGTTCTCGGAATGATTTTTTACGGACTTTTAGGATAAAGCGTTAAAAACCGCTTAACCGTTCGTTAAAAACGGGAAAACGTTTGACTTATAATCAAAATAATTATATAATAAACGTTAGGGAAATTATCCCTATTATTTTAAAGAGGTGAATATTATGGCTGATAAAATTACTGAAAACACTACTATTTTCGAAGCTCTTCAGATTAACCCGAACGCGGGCGATATCCTTATGAAAAACGGAATGCATTGTCTGGGCTGCGCGCTCGCTCACGGCGAAACCATCGGCGAAGCGGCGGACGTTCACGGCGCGGACCTTCAAAAAATGCTCGACGAGCTTAACGATATAAAATAATTTTCGATTATGGCGGACGAAGTTTATCACGAGAGCGGGAGCGAGAAAAAACCGAAGAAAGTCGGCACCGTTTCGGAAAAATGCGACGGTTGCGGCGCGAATATGGTTTTCGACCCCGATTTGCAAAAGCTTTATTGCCCGCATTGCGGCAGCGTTAAGGTTCTTGATGAAAACGGCACCGCGCGGGAATTAAACCTGAGCGGAGGCTTATTGAGGGACAACCTTTACGAAGAGGCGGACGAGGCGGTCGTTTTCAGATGCGCTAACTGCGGCGCGAGCGTCGTGGTCAGCGACGGCAAGGCTGCCACCGTTTGTCCTTTTTGCGGAACGGCGCACGTTCAGAAAACGGACGATTTGCCGGGGCTTAAACCCAACGGGCTTATTCCGTTCTCGTTCGGCGTGCAAAAAGCGATAGAATACAGTAAGGCGTGGGCGAGAAAGCGGCTTTTCGCGCCCAAAAAATTCAAGAAAAACCTTAATTCCGAAAACGTGAACGGCGTTTATACACCGTGTTTTACGTTCGACAGTTATACCACGTCCGTTTATGAAGGCAAAATCGGGATAACGCACACGCGCACGGTCGGTTCGGGCAAAAATCGCCGTACTGAAACGTGGGTGGAGTGGAAGTATATTTCCGGCACGTACGTTTTTAATTTTGACGACTTGCTCGTTACCGCCGGGTCGAAATTCAATCAGGAAAAGCTCGACAAGATTTCGCCTTACGACACTAACGCGAGCAAGAATTACGAAAAAAAATATATGTTAGGGTTTATGGCTTATAAATACGACGAGGAACTTGAAAGCTGCTGGGGCTTTGCAAAAGGTCGTATGGACGGCATCATAAAACGAGGGATTTTGTCGCAGTACGTTTACGATAAACTGTCCTATCTTAACGTTTCCACGCAGCACACTAACGTAACCTATAAATACGTGATGCTGCCCGTTTACGTCGGCAATTATAATTACAACAAAAAGCTTTATAACTTTTACGTGAACGGCAATTCGGGTAAGGTTTGGGGCAAAACGCCCAAATCACCGCTTAAAGTCGCGTTGGCGGTTCTTTTCGGAATCGCTGCCGTATGCGGCATCGTCGCGCTGTTTATGTATTTTTCCGGCGGCTTGTAAGAGCGTGCCGATTAAATTTGTCGTTAAGAAGCGCAGCGTAAAAACGGCAAATTTATCACAAACGAACGTTAAACCCCGTTTGACGGAGGTTTTTACGAATATAAAACGGAAAATTTTTCAAAAAAGTTGTGAAAATTTCCCAAAATCATTGACCTGATAAGGTAAAATGATATATAATTTAAAACAGGCTTGAAATAAATGCGGAAAGCACTTTCCGCACGGAGGCAGAAATGAAGAAAGGCAAGTCAATAACTTTGCTTACGGTAATAACGCTTATTCTGGCGTTCCTGATCGTAATGACCTTTATACGCTTTGACGTCGGTACGAAAACTTATAATTCGGTTCTCGGCGCAATCGGTACCGATTACGATATAAGCGGCGGCACGGCTTACACGCTTACCGCGGCGAAAGACAATATCGAAGTCGTAAACGACGATAACGTTGACGGCGTCGTGAATACGTTGAAAGCGCGCATGAACGCTCTCGGCTATCAGACGTATGCCGTTAAAGCGATTAAAGTTGCGGACGATTATGAAATAAGAATCGAAGCCAAGGGCGAAACAAACGATTACGGCGAGGTAGATAACAGTCAGCTCGCTTCGGATATTAAGGTCGTGGCGACGTACGGCGAAGTGGAATTTTACGGCGGCACGGAGGCTAATCCTTCGGGCGAGGACAAGCGAATCTTAAAGGATATTAAGGTTATTTCCGACGCGAAATATAAAGGCGCTTTTAACGACGGCTCTTATTATCAGGTCGCTATCGAGTTCACGAAAGAGGGCTACGACGCGCTCGTGAAGCTTTTAAAAGATAACAACGACACTTATTATATCAGAATTATGCTCGGCGAAACGGAACTGTTAAACGGTTCTTCCGCGCTGTCTTTGAATTATTTTAACGGCAGAACGCTTCCCATTACCACGGGAACGGAGGCTTCAGCCAAACAGGCGGCTTTGCAGATTAAATCGGGCGGGCTTAAATATAAATACGAAATAAGCGACGGCGTTGCGGTTTCCGCTCCGTTCGGCGAAAAAGCGGCGTTCTGGTCGGTCATCGCGGTTTCCGCGTTGCTCGCCGCGTCGGTTATCGCTTTGGCGATTGCGTATAAGGGTTACGGCGTTATCGCTACGTATTCTTCGCTTGCGTTTATTTTGTTATATTTGCTTATGCTTATCGCCGTCCCCGGGATTAAGGTTTCGCTCGGCGGGGTTATCGGCATTATCGCCGCGGTTCTTTTAACCGAGGACGGGCTTATGATTACCGCAAAAAGAATCAACGAGGAGGGCAAGAGCGGCAAAATGATTAAACCCGCGGTTAAAACGGGTTTCCGTCGTTCGTTTAAGCCCGTTATGAACAGTGCGGTCGTATGCGCGCTTATCGCGCTTGCGGCGTTCGCGTTCGGCAAGGGGACTTTAAGATGTTTCGGCATAACGTTCGGCATCGGCGTCGTTCTTTCCGTTATCACCACGCTCGTGTTGAATAAAATGTTTGCTTCGCTTATTCTGTCCGCCAACGGTTATAAATACGGCTTCCTCGGCTTGAAAAAAGACGCGGGAATCGTCGACGAGGAGGCTTAATTATGAAATGCTGTAATAAAAAGATTTGGCTTATAATCACGCTTTTAATCGTGATTGCCGGTATGGTGTTCCTCGGCGTGTTTGGTCTTAACCAAACGCCCGATAACGGTAAGTCTTTCGAGGTGCGCGCCGGTGTGGACGTAGATATAGACGGTTCGGGCAAGATTGCCAAAGACGCCGCCGTTAAATATTTTGACGATAACAACCTGAAATATGCCGCTTACGCAACTCAGGTTTACGACGACGGCGCGATGTTCGTTTTTAAATTTGACACGGTATCCGCGCCCGCGGTCGATACTGCCGCGCTCGAAATGGCTATTCAGAACGCGTTAAAGGCTAACGCTCAAACCGAAAAGCTTACCGCTAAGGTAGAGGGCGTTTACGAGGTGAACGTTACTCGTTACGGAGAGGTTCTCGGCGTAACTCTCGCTATCGGTGTTGCGGCGGTTGCGGCGTTGTTATATCTTATGTTGACGGAAAAACCTGCGGCGGCTGTCGCTTCGTTTTGCAGCGCGTTGATTTCCGCAGTTCTCTTTCTTTCGATAATCGCCGTTGCGAGGATTCCCGCTTATCCCGCGTTTACGGCAACGCTCGCGTTCGCGTTTACGCTCGGCTTGATTTTCTCCGCCGTGCTTACCAACCGATTCCGCGAGGTTATGAAAATCGCCGGCAACGAAAAACTCGATAAGTCCGCTATCGCCGCAAAGGGCGTTAAGCAGGGTCTTGCGAGAATTATTTTCGTTACGATTGCGGTGTTTTTCGCGGCGTTACCGCTTGCTGTATTCGGCGGATTGTCGCTTACGTTCGTTGCGTTGCAGCTCGTTGCGGCGGCTGTCGCGGCAATGTTCGCGGCACTTTTCTGGACGCCTTTCCTTTGGATAGGGTTAAAGAAATAATTGAATAGAACAAAAAATCTAAAATAGAGAAAACGGCGGAGAAATCCGCCTTTTCAATTTAATAGGTAATTTAATCTTATTAAATTCAGGGTGTGTTAAGTGAGAATAATTTACGGTAAAAACTTGACGGAGCGCGAAAGAAAAGCCGCTCTCGATATTTCTGCTAAATGCGGTATTCTGTACGATACCGCCCGTCTTTTAATATACAGAAATATCGATACCGTAGAAAAAGCCGAAAAGTTTTTGCACCCCGAAAAAATGCCGTTTTACGACCCGTTCGACCTTTCCGATATGCGGGCGACGGCGGAACGGCTTTCGCTTGCTAAAAATAACGGGGAGAACGTTCTCGTATTCGGCGATTACGATGCTGACGGAGTGTGTGCTTCGACTATTTTGTATTTCGCTCTTAAAAAATTCGGAATAAACGCTTTCGTTACCGTTCCCGAAAGAGAGGACGGATACGGTCTTAACGCCGAAAAAGTAGAATATTACCGCAAAAATTACGGCGTGAGCCTGCTCGTTACGGTGGACTGCGGCATATCCGATTACGAGAAAATTCAGTCTATCAAAAGCACGGGGGTGGACGTTATCGTAACCGACCACCACGAACCGCCTGCGATACTGCCCGATTGCTTAAAAATCAATCCTAAAATCGCAGGGCAGGCGTACCCGTTTGACGGATTGTGCGGCGCGGGCGTGGCGTTTAAGCTTGCCTCCGCGCTTATCGGCGACGCTGCGGACGAGTTTCTCGACCTCGCCGCCCTTGCAACCGTTGCGGACAGTATGGATTTAATCGATGAAAATCGCGTCATTACGGCGAGAGGCTTAAAATTGATGAACGGGCGTAAAAGGCGTTCGGTGTTTAACTATTTGTCCGGCGGAAGCGGCGGGAGCGAAAAAAAGCTTACTTCGCAGACTCTCGCGTTCGGCGTTGCGCCGCGCGTTAATGCCGGCGGAAGAATGGGCGACGCTTGTTCCGCGCTTAAAGCGTTTATCGGCACGGACGAGGCGGAAGTGTTCGATTATTGCGTCAGACTTAATCGATATAATCTCGAAAGACAAGCGGACTGCGACGCGATTTATCGCGAGGCAAAAGCGAAAATCAATAGCGAAAAAAGCTATTTAAACAGCGTTATTCTCGTGGAAAAAGAAGGCTGGACGACGGGTTTTATCGGTATTGTCGCGGCAAAGCTTGTGGAAGATTATAACCGCCCCGTTATCGTTTTCGCTCGGAGCGGGGATTTTATGAAAGGCTCTGCAAGGAGCGTTGAAGGGTTTAATATTTACGACGCGATTTGCGCGGCGAAGGATTTTTCGCTTGGCTTCGGCGGACACTCGCAGGCGGCGGGCGTTTCGGTGTCGGCGGAACGATTTACGGAGTTCGGCAAAGCCGTTTGCGACTACGCGAGCGAGATGCTTACCGGACGCGAAAACGAAAAGGAAATTTTCGTCGATATTAAAGCGAAAGACAAGCTGTCGATGCGGTTCGTAAAGGAAATCGAATTGCTCGAGCCGTTCGGCGTAGGCAATCGCCGTCCGCTGTTTTCGGTGGAAACGGGTTCGGTAACGCCTAAGCCGTTAAAGGTCGGGTCAACGCACTATTCGTTTGCGACGGCGGCTATGGAAATGCTCGATTTTAACGGCGCAGCGGACGTAACCGATTTGGCGTTAAACGTTAAAAAGGAAATAATTTTCGAGCCGAATTATTCCGTTTTCCGCAACGTGGAAACGGTTAAAGGCTTCGTCAAACACATCATACCCGATTACGGCGATTTTTCGGCGGCAAGCCTTAAAATTTTCGACAACGAATTGAAGAAGCTTAAAAGCGAGGGCGTTTCGGATTACAAAGAAATCCATAGCGGCGACGTTCGTTTAACCAAAGGGTCGGGGACGGCGTATCTCGTTTCCGACGAAAGAAATCTTAAAAATTACGCGCTGAACGGGTTAAAGACCTATTTGTTTGAAAAACGCGAAAAATCCAACGTTAATTGCGTTATCGTTTCACCGACGGCGTTGCCGGACGGCTACGATAAGGCAATATATCTCGACGTGCCGAGCTTGGTTTTTCCTTGCGGAGAAGCGCGTGTGTGCGTGGATTTCAGCGGAACGTCAAAGCTTGGCTTGCAGTCGGTTGACAGAAGCGATTTCGAAGCGGTTTTCAGAAGCTTGTGCGAGCTTAACAACGAGAAGTTTGACGATCCCGCGTCTTTTTGCGAGCAGTACGCCGACGTTTTCGCCGACGATTTTACGGGCGGCGTTCAAAACGCGGAAGAAAAGGGACTTGGATTTAACGGATTGATTGCGCGCGTTAAGCGCGCGTTCGACGGACGCGGGATATGCGCCGAACAGTTCGTTTTCTCGACCGAGGTGTTTTTTGAACTCGGGTTTTTCGAGATCAAGGACGGCAGACTTAAACGCAACGCGGCGGTTAAAAGCGCGCTTAACAATTCAAAAATTTACAACGCCGTATGCGCATTAAAGGTGAAAATATGAGTGATATTCTTGAACGGCTCGATTCCGCATATTCGGGTAAGGATTTGGAATTGTGCAAAAAAGGCTATGCTTTTGCGCAAAAAGCGCACGAGGGACAAAAACGCGCTTCGGGCGAAGCGTATTTTATTCACCCTTGCACCGTCGCGGAAATACTCGTGGATTTGGGACTTGACGCCGCCACTGTCGCGGCGGCGTTCTTGCACGACGTGATAGAGGATACGCCCGTTTCCGAAGGGGACATAAAAAAGGAATTCGGCGCGGAGGTGTTAGAGCTGGTTCAGGGCGTTACCAAGCTCGAACGGATAGAATTTAATTCGCAAGAGGAGGAGCAGGCGGAAAACTTCCGTAAGCTTTTCGTCGCGATGGCGAAAGATATAAGAGTTATCATAATCAAGCTTGCGGACAGGCTGCACAATATGCGCTCGCTTAATTTTCTGTCCGTAGAGCGCCAACAGCGCATGGCGCGCGAAACGCTTGAAATTTACGCGCCGCTCGCGGGGAGACTCGGCATTTCGCAAATTAAATGCGAGCTGGAAGATTTATGCCTTAAATATCTCGAACCGGACGCTTACGAATACATCTCTACCAACGTCGAAGCGAGAACGAAAGAAACGCTCGATTTGGTCGCGCAGGTCGTGGACGAATTAAAAGTTATGCTTGCCGATTCCAACATTTCGGGCGAGGTTTTCGGCAGAAGAAAACACCTGTACAGCATTTACCGCAAGATGAAAGAACGCGGCAAAACGCTCGACCAGATTTACGATATAGTCGCAATCAGGGTTATCGTCAACACCGTGGACGAGTGCTACGAAATTTTCGGCAAAATCCACAACAAATGGAAGCCCGTCCCCGGACGGATTAAGGATTATATCGCCACGCCGAAGCCCAACCTGTACAGGTCGCTTCACACTACCGTCGTTACCAACTTCGGCAGAGTGTTTGAAATTCAAATCAGAACGTACGAGATGAACCACGCCGCCGAATACGGTATCGCGGCGCACTGGAAATATAAGGAAAACAAAAAAGAAGCGGACGACCTCGACACTCGCCTTTCCTGGATAAGAGAGGTTATGGAATGGCAGGGCGGCTTAAAGGACAGTAAGGAATTCCTGAACTCCTTAAAAGGCGATTTGTATAATTCGGAAGTTCTCGTTTTTACGCCGAGGGGGGACGTCAAAAGTCTGCCTAAGGACGCTACGCCGCTCGATTTCGCATACAGCATTCACTCGGAAATCGGCAACAAGTGCGTAGGGGCAAGGGTTAATTCCAAAATCGTTCCGTTAAGCAGCACGTTGCAGGTCGGCGACGTGGTCGAGGTTATCACCTCGCAAAACTCCAAAGGTCCGTCGTGGGACTGGCTGAAAATCGTTAAAAGTTCCTCCGCGCGCGTCAAAATAAGGCAATTTTTTAAGCGCGAAATGAAGGAGGACAACGTTAAAACGGGCAAAAGCATGATTGAAGCCGAAGCTAAAAAACGCGGCTATTCTCTCGGCGAATTGCTCACCGAGGAATCGTTTTTGTTTCTCGCTTCCAAAATGTCTTTCGCGAGCGAGGACGAAATGTTCGCGTCGGTCGGTTACGGCGCGGTTTCCACGGGACAGGTTATCGTAAAGCTTATCGACTTTTACCGCAAAAATCAGCCGAAAGAGGAAATCAGAAAGTATTTCACCTCTAATCCTAACCACGCAAGCAGCGTTACGGTTAAGGGTATGACGGGGCTGTTGGTGCATTTCGCGGGGTGTTGCAATCCCGTCCCCGGGGACGAGATTATCGGCTTTATTTCACGCGGGCACGGCGTAACCGTTCATAGAAAAGACTGCCCGAACATGCGGCAGGCGGAAGCCGACAGGCTTATCGAAGTTTCGTGGGCGGATAAAGCCGCAAACGTATTCAACGCGAGCATCAAGGTCGTGGGGAATACTCAAACGGAAATTCTCGCGTCGGTCGCGGCGGCGGTTTCGGAGCTTAAACTCGAAATAGTTTCCACTAACGGCAGAACGGATAACAAAACGAAGCAGGTTATCGTCGATTTTAACATTCGCTTAAACAGCAAAGAGGAGCTTGAAAGGCTTATCGCAAAACTTAAACAAGCACCCAAAATCGCTGACGTATACAGAACGAGCAATTAAAACCCGATAAACCCTATAAATTCACGCAAACGACAAATTATTTATAACAATGTATAATAAAGAAAACTCGGCGGAAACAATATGAAGCTTTATCATTTGTCGTCAGGGCCGCTTTGCGTAAACACGTACTTTCTCGTCAACGAGCAAACGTGCGGCGCGGTGGTTATCGACGGCGGCGAAAACTATAATCTCGTTAAGAAAACGGAAAAGGAATACGGTTTTAAAATCAAAGCCGTGCTGCTTACACACGCGCATTTCGACCACGCGGGCAACGCTAAAAAATTGCAGGACGACGGCGCGAAAATTTATATTTCCGAAAAAGACGCGCCCAAACTGTTAAACGGCGGCAATCTTGCGTCCGATTTCGGGAGGAAATTTGATTTCGTCAAGGCGGACGGCACTTTTTCGGACGGGGACGAACTGACTCTCGAAGGGATTAAAATAAAAGTTATCGCAACCCCGGGACACACGGACGGCTCGGTTACTTTCATGGTTGACAACGCGCTGTTTACGGGCGACACGCTTTTTTTAGAGTCGGTCGGCAGGACGGATTTTCCGACGGGTGACAGGGCGCAGCTCGTAAATTCGGTTAAAAAGCTTTTCGCGCTGAACGGCGATTACGCGGTTTACCCCGGACACGAAGAATTTACCACCCTTTCGCACGAACGGGAAAATAACGGGTTTGTCGATTATGATTGACACTAATCTTCCGCTCGTCGAACCCGATTTTAGGGAACAACTGCAATTTTTTCCAAACCCGGACGGTTACAACGTCAAACATCGCTTTACCGAAAAGGAAAATAAATTTATAAACACCGTTACAGTCAACGGCAAGACTTACGCTTACGGCAATCTCGTCAACGTTCCGGGCGACGAGACGGAAAGAAAACGACTTGTTAAACGTTACGCGAAACTATCGCTTTATAAAGCCTTGTCGCAACTGACGGGCGTTAAGCTGCCGTGGGGCGCGCTTACGGGGGTAAGACCGACCAAGCTCGCGTATTCCGCGCTCGAAAAAACGGGCGAATTCCGCGAGTTTTTTATCGACGTTATGAAGGTCAGCGAAGAAAAAACGCGGCTCGTCGAGGAGGTTTTGGAAAATCAGAAGGGCATATACGAAAAAAATCCCGATAATTGCGATTTATTCGTTTTCGTGCCGTTCTGCCCGTCGCGCTGCAAATACTGTTCGTTTATTACTTCCGCGAAAGATAATTCCGCGGAGCTTATCGGAGCGTACACGAACGCGCTTATAAAAGAAATCGAGGATAGCGCGAAGTTTATTAAAAAACTGCGCAGCATTTATATAGGCGGCGGAACGCCCGTCGCGTTGCCGGACGGCGAGCTTGAAAGGCTGCTTTGCGCGATAGACAAAATAAATAACGGCGTCGAATACACGGTGGAAGCGGGGCGAGCGGACGTCATTACCGCGGAAAATCTCGGCATATTAAAGGCGCACGGGGTAACTCGCGTTTGCGTAAACCCGCAAACCCTGTCGGACGAAACGCTTAAAAGGATAGGCAGGGCGCACACGGTTAAAGATTTTTACCGCGCTTACGAGCTTGCGGCAAAGGATTTTTCGGTAAACGTCGATTTGATAGCGGGGTTAGAAGGGGAGAATTTCGAAACGTTCAAGGCGTCGGTCGACGGGGTTATAAGTCTTTCGCCCGATAACGTAACCGTGCATAGCTTATGCGTTAAAAGAGGTTCTTACCTTGCGGAGGAAGAAAAAAAATTTAACCCCGAAACGGAAAAAATGCTCGATTACGCGGAGAACGCTTTGCGTGGACGCGGGTATGGCGCGTATTACGTGTACAGGCAAAAATACGCTTCGGGCAATCTCGAAAACGCGGGGTTTTCAAAGCCGGACAAGGCTTGCGTTTATAACGTGGACGCGATGGAAGAAATATCCGACTGCGTCGCGTGCGGCGCGAACGGCATAAGCAAAAAGGTCGATTTTAACGCGCAAAAAATCAGGAGATACGGCAGTCCCAAGGACGTGAAAACGTATTTAGCAAAAACGGACGAAATAATCAAGGGGAAAACCGCCGTTTTTACGGAAAAATGTTAAAAAAGCCTTAAAACAGTTTACAAAACGGTTAAAATTTGATATACTAACTAAGCTTGGTACTTTTTGCAAGGTTTTGCGGGTTTAACTCCTCCCAAAGCTTTGTTTAAAGCGGACTATTCCATAATAAACAGGAGGTAAAAGAAATGGATAAAGCTAAAAAAACGGAGATAATTACGAAATTCGCGAGGCACGAGGGCGATACCGGTTCTGCGGAGGTTCAGATTGCGCTTTTAACCGAACGCATCAATCACCTTAACGCTCACTTATCGGTTAATAAAAACGATAATCATTCTCGTCGCGGACTTATGAAAATGGTCGGCGAGCGTCGCGCTCTTTTGAAATATCTGCAGGAAGTGGATATCGAAAGATACAGAAAAATTATCGCCGATTTGCAGTTGAGAAAGTAAGAAAGGGGGCGGCATTTTTTTGCCACCCTTTTTTTCTTGAATTTGGTATTTTTTGCTTTTCGCCGCGCAAGGTTGCGCGTGCGTTTCATAAAAATAAGAGTATAGTTATAGGAGAACACAATGACAAACAATTACAAAGAATTCAAAACGCTTGTCGGCGGAAAGGAAATCGTCGTAGAGGTCGGCAAATACGCCGAGCAGGCTAACGGCGCATGCGTTATCCGTTCAGGCGAAACGGCGGTTATGGTTACCGTTTGTATGTCGCCCGTTCCGAGAGAGGGTATGGACTTTTTCCCGCTGCAAGTCGATTACGATGAGAAAATGTATTCCGTCGGCAAAATTCCCGGCGGCTTCAAAAAGAGAGAGGGCAGAGCAAGCGATAAGGCTATCTTAACGAGCCGTCTTATCGACAGACCGCTTCGTCCGCTTTTCCCGAAGGGACTTTATAACGACGTAGTGGTTATCGCTCAGGCGTTGTCCGTTGAACCGGATATTCAGCCCGAACCCCTCGCTATGATAGGCAGCTCGATCGCGCTTGCCATTTCGGATATTCCGTGGGCAGGACCTACCGGCTCGGTCGTGGTGGGTATGGTTGACGGCAAATACGTCATTAACCCCGATTCCGAGCAACGCGCTAAATCCGATATCCATCTTAACCTCGCAGGTACGAAGGACGCTATCCTTATGATAGAAGCCGGCGCAAACGAGGTTACGAACGACGAAATGGTCAACGCCATTACCTTCGGACACGAAGAAATTAAAAAGATTTGTAAATTTATCGAGGAAGTTATTGTTCCCGAAGTCGGCAAACCGAAAAAGGAAATCGAACTTTATCAGTTGCCCGAAGCTCTCGATAAAGACGTACGCGAATTCGCGGCGGAAAAAATCGACTGGGCTATCGACACCTTCGACCGTCAGGAAAGACAGGAAAGACAGGACAAGGTCGAAGCCGAAACGCTCGAGCACTTTAAAGACGTTTATCCCGACGGCGCAAAGGAAATTAAAGACAGTCTTTACTATCTCACGAAAGAGAAGGTCCGCGCAAAGATTTTCGACAAAGGCATTCGCCCCGACGGCAGAGGACTTAAAGACGTGCGCCCCATTTGGTGCGAAAGACACGTTCTTCCGAGAGTTCACGGCTCGGCTGTGTTCACGAGGGGACAAACCCAAACGCTTACCACCTGCACCTTGGCTATGCTTTCCGAAGCGCAGAAGCTCGAAGGTTTAGATGACGAAACGGCTAAACGTTATATGCATCAATACAATTTCCCCGGATACTGTACGGGCGAAGCGAAGGCTTTAAGATCGCCCGGGCGCAGAGAGATAGGTCACGGCGCGCTTGCCGAACGCGCTCTCGTTCCGGTTATTCCGTCCGAGGACGATTTCCCGTATGCAATCCGTGTTGTAAACGACATTATGTCGTCTAACGGTTCTTCGTCGATGGCTTCCGTTTGCGGTTCTACCATGGCGCTTATGGACGCGGGCGTTCCCATTAAAGCTCCCGTTGCGGGCGTGGCTATGGGCTTAATCAAAAATCAGGAAACGGGCGAATTCCGCGTTATGACGGATATTCAGGGCTTAGAAGATTTCCTCGGCGATATGGACTTTAAGGTCGCGGGTACGACGAAAGGTATCACCGCCATTCAGATGGATATAAAAATCAAGGGTATCTCCGAAGAAATAATGCACACCGCTATCGAACAGGCGAACGAAGGTCGCAAATTCATTTTGGACAAAATGTTAGAGTGCGTTCCCGAGGTTGCGCCCACACTTTCGGAATATGCGCCCAGAATCATATCTTTCTATATCGCTCCCGATAAAATCGGCGACGTCGTCGGAAAGCAGGGTAAGGTTATCAATAAGATTATCGAGGAAACGGGCGTTAAAATCGATATCGACGACGACGGCAGAGTCAACGTGGCGGGCGTCGGCGGCGACGAGCAGCTCGAACGCGCGAAAGCGATTATTATGTCTATCGCGAAAGACCCCGAGGTCGGCGATATGTTCATTGCCGAGGTCGTCAGAATTTTACCGAAGGTCGGCGCATTCTGCGAACTTGCCCCCGGTAAGGACGGGCTTATTCACATTTCAAGAATGAGCGACAGAAGAATCGAAAGCGTGGAGGAGGTTCTCCACATAGGCGATAAAGTTAAAGTCGAAATCATTAAAATCGGCGAAAAGGGCATCGACCTGAAACTTCTCGAAATTATCAAAGAATAAAAATCGACCTTTAATATCGGACTGTCGCATCGGTTTTCTGTGCGGCAGTCTTGCTTTATTCGGCATAACTCGTCCCGTGCCCTGCATAAACTATCAGGAGAGGTGAGTTTATGTCTGGCAAAAAGAGGACTTTTATAACCGATTTAATACTCGTTCTTGCATTTTGCGCCGTGTTTGCGGTCAGTTTTTACCCCAAAACGAGTATTCCCATTTACGGCGGCAAAGCGGTCGGCGCGGTTTATAACGGCAACAGGGAAAGCAATAACGTTTCACTTATGTTTAACGTATACGAAAACGCCGATATAGTGCGTTCGATTGTTAAAACACTTAACGAACGCGGGGCAAGGGCGACTTTTTTCGTCGGCGGCTGTTGGGCGGACGATAACGGGGAAATTTTGAACGAAATTATCGCCGCGGGACACGAAATAGGCAATCACGGCTATTTCCATAAAGACCACGCCAAGCTCGATTACGAGAAAAACAAGGAAGAAATAACGCTGACGGGCAAAATAGTCGAGGCGTTGTGCGGAGTTAAGCCGTCGCTGTTCGCTCCGCCCTCCGGCAGTTTTTCCCAAAACACGCTGGAAGCGGCTTACGATTGCGGGTATAAGGTCGTTATGTGGTCGAAGGACACGATTGACTGGCGCGACAAAAGCAAAAGCAAGGTCGTTTCGCGCGCGACGAAAGGCGTTGTCGGCGGGGATTTAATTCTTATGCACCCCAAGCCCCATACGCTCGCCGCACTTCCCGAAATTCTGGATTTTTATAACGACGTCGGACTTAACGTGGTTACGGTAAGCGAAAATATCGCATAAATTTTCAGAACGCTAAATGTTTTAAGGACTATCGGTTTTTTGGTCTTTGCAGCGCGGATAAATAAAAACGCGCAAAAAGGCACAATATATTACGGAGAAAAGATGAAATATTTTAAGAAATACGACAACGGATTAAGGCTTATTATCGCCGAAATGGAGGGATTTGTCACCGTTTCCTGCGGGGTAATGGTTAAAACGGGCAGCGTGAACGAAACCGCCGACGAAAACGGAATTTCGCATTTTATAGAGCATACTATGTTCAAAGGCACGAAAACGCGTTCCGCCTTTGAAATTTCCGATAAAATCGACAGAATAGGCGCGCAGATTAACGCATACACGTCCAAGGAAACGACCTGCTATTACACTAAATCCATTTCAGAACACCTTGAAACTTCGCTCGACGTTTTGTCCGATATTTTCTTTAATTCGGTGTTCGACAAGGAAGAGCTTGAAAAGGAAAAGGGCGTTATTTTAGAAGAAATAAATATGTGCGAGGATACGCCCGAGGACTTATGTCTTGATTTGCTTTCCGAAAGTTATTACGGAAACGACGGACTCGGCAGACCTATTTTAGGCAGTGCGAAAAACGTTAAGCGATTCGACAGGGAAGATATTAAACGTTATACGGACAGGTTTTATCGTGCGGATAACGTCGTTATCGCGATAGCGGGTAAGGTGGACGTAAAGCAAGCGGAAAAGCTTGTCGACGAAATGTTTGCGGCGAATTTCGGTAACGAAAAAAGCGAAAAACAGTTTATTTCAACCCCGTCGAAACCCCTTTCGCTTTATAAAAGCAAAAAAATCGAGCAATCCCACGTGGCTTTTTGTATGCCGGGAGTGTCGGTTAAAAGCGTTAAGGCTGACGCGCTGAACATTGCAAACGCCGTGCTTGGCGGCGGTATGAGCAGCAGGCTTTTTCAGAAAATCCGCGAGGAAGAAGGGCTTGCATACAGCGTTTATTCGTATATGTCGCAATATAAGGACAGCGGCGTTATCGAAATTTACGCGGGCGTGAATACCGCTTTACGCGACGCTGCGGCGGAGCATATCGTGAACGAAGTTAAGCGCCTGAAAGCCGAAAAAATCACCGAAAGCGAGTTTTTGCGCGGCAAGGAACAGGTTAAAAGCGCGTTTATAATGAGCAGGGAAAACACCGTTTCGCAAATGATGTTATACGCGCGGTATCTTACCTTTCTTGATAAAGAATTCGATTATGACGAACGCATTAAGTTTCTGGACGGCATAACCTATAAAGACGTATCGGACGTTATCGACGAATATTTCGATATAACCAAAGCGTCCGTAGCGACGGTCGGCAGCAAACGCTCGGCAATAAAGATTTAACCGTTCTTTTCCGAATGATTTATTAAACGAAAATTAAGATATAAAGTTAAAGTTAATCAAAAATACAAACGCCCCGCGTGAAAATTATTGCGCCGGGGTGTTTTTTAATGCCGAAATAAAACTGAACGCGCGATAATGTCGTTATCAATAATAATAAAATCGATATTGTTGATAAAGCGAAGGTTTTTAAATCGACTTTATTATATAATTCCCGCGTTCGCCGTTATTTTACTCGTCAGCCGCGAATATACTTTAATATGAAAAAAACCGACGAACGCGTCAAAAAACCTGTTAAAATAGTAATTCTGAAAATCGTAACGGCGTGCGCGCTTGTTTTTTGCATAGCGTTCACGGCTGTTTACGGCAAATACAAAATAAGTGCAGGGGTTACGGTAAAGCCGAAACCACCCGAAAAAACCATAATCAGCGTGTGGCAAATCGACACTTTCGAGGGTGGCACGGGGTCGAGGCAACGCTTTTTGTCTGAAAACGCGCGCGCGTTTGAAAAAGCTAATCCCGAAATTCTCGTTATGGTTACCACGCAAACTGCGGAAAGCGCGAAAACGGCGTTTGAAAACGGCTTGCGCCCCGACCTCGTTTCTTACGGCGCGGGCGTGGAGCTTTCAGGCTTTTCGGAAATAAACTGCGGCAGAAATACCGCATGCGGTTTAATCGGCGAAAAGCAATTCGCCGCAGTGTGGTGCAGGGGAGTTTACGCGCTTTACGAAAACCCCGAGATAATTAAAACCGAATACGAAAAAACTGCGGTGTCCGCGGGGAATTTTAATATCCCTGCGGCGGCTTTCGCTCTCTCGTCGGCGTTCGGCAGCAAAGCAAACGACAAAGCGGGCGTTCAAAACGAAGCGGGCATTATAACCGACGGCAGAACGGGCGGAGAGGGTTTGCCGATTTTTGACGAAAGCAAAACGGAATATCTTTCGCCGATGGACGCGTATATAAAATTTGTCAGTGGTAAGGCAAAATATCTTTTAGGAACGCAAAGGGACGCCGTACGGCTTAAAAATCGCGGGTTTTCGGCGAAAATGACGCCGCTTATCGGTTTTTCGGACTTAAATCAGTTTATTTCGCTAACGTCAACGGAGCAGACGAAAGCGGTTTACGCCGAAAGGTTTATTCAATATCTTTTAACGGACGAAGTACAGAAAAAGCTTAACCGTATAAATATGTTTTCGGGGATTGCGGACGTGGAATACGACGACGCGGATTTCGTCGCGCTGCAAAACGCCGCAAAGAAAAATTCGGAGACGGGGTTAAGCGTTTCCGCGTTTGTCACGGCGGCGGAATTGTCGGAATTAAGGGACTTGGCGGGGAAAGCCGCACACGGAAACAAAGAGTGTTTATTTAAATTAAAAAAAGTCCTTATATAACCTTGAAAAAAACAAAAAATTATAGTAAAATATTAAAAGGAGAGTTATGGGTTTCGAAAACGAGCTTGCTTTGATTTACGATTTGGACTGCGTTTTTAATCAACCTATGAAAAAGCGCGTATCTCTCGGCGTGGGCGGCAACGCAAGGTATTTTGCTTCGCCCAAAAGCCTTTATGCGCTGAATTTAGCCGTGGAAGCGGCAAAAACTCACAAAATACGCTATAAAATTATAGGAAACGGCACTAATTTGCTCGTTTCCGACGGCGGCTTTGACGGAATAATTATTACTACGGTAAAGCTTTCGGACGTGTTTTTTAAAAGGGATGCGGTTTTTGCGATGTGCGGTGCAAGTTTGGCAAAGCTTGCGGAATTCGCGCGGGCTAATTCGCTTACGGGTATAGAACCGCTTGCGGGAATCCCCGCGACTGTCGGCGGCGCGCTCTGCCAGAACGCGGGCGCTTACGGTTATTGCATTTCCGACTGCGTAACGGACGTTCAGACCATTTGCAGGGGAAAGCTTAAAGTTCGGTACAAGGAAGATTGCGGCTTCGGCTACCGTAAAAGCGTATTCCAAAACCGCAAGGAGATAATCGCTTCCGCCGTTTTTGACCTGAAAAAGGGGGACGGCGCGGAAATCGCGAGACTTACCGATTACTATTCCGCAAAAAGAAAAGCCACTCAGCCGCAAGGCAAAAGCTGCGGCTCTGTTTTTAAAAACGATACGGCGATGCCTGCGGGTAAGCTTATCGAGGAGGCGGGCTTAAAGGGTTTTTCGCTCGGCGGCGCGACCGTTTCCGTTAAACACGCAAATTTTATTACTACTAACTCCGCCGCGACGGCGGCGGACGTTTACGCGCTTATTAAACACATAAAGAAAACCGTTAAAGACGAATTCGGCAAGGAACTGAAAGAGGAGGTCGAATACGTCGGGGAGTTTTAATGATTCTTAACGCCGATTATCATACGCACACAATTTATTCGCACGGGAAGGGCGATATAATCGATAACGCCGCCGTGGCAAAGCAAAAGGGGTTAAAGGAGCTTGGCATTTCGGACCACGGCTTTTCGCACCCCGCTTTCGGGTTAAGTAAAAGAAAGCTTGCCGTCATGCGCGAGAAAATCGACGAAGCAAAGCGCGACACCGGCGTAAACGTGCTGTTCGGTATAGAATCTAATATTATCGGCGTCGACGGCACTACCGATTTGAAACAAAAACATTACGACGAATTCGATATTTTTCTTGCGGGGATTCATAAATTCGTGGTGTATAAGCCGAGCGCGTATTTTTCGCTGTTCGTGCCTAATCTTTTTAATTCCTGCTTTAAGCGCGAAAACGTTTCGAAGAGCCTTATTAAAAGAAACACCGAGACTTATATAAACGTGATAAAAAACAACCCCGTGGACGTTATCACGCATCTTAATTTTTGTTGTTACGCGGACGCCGCCGAGGTGGCGAAAGCCGCTGCGGATTACGGCACGTATATAGAGCTTAACGCAAAAAAGACGCACCTTTCGGACGATGAAATTTACGAGGTGCTTAAAACGGACGTTAAATTCGTGATAGGTTCGGACGCGCACACCCCCGAACGCGTCGGCGAAATTTCACGCGTGGAGGAAATGATTGACCGTCTGAATTTCCCGACGGACAGAATCATGAACGTTGACGGCAGACTGCCGCACTTCCGGTTTGCCGAGTTTAAAGGACGGGCGGGAAGATGAATTTCGGCAGCGTAATTAAAGACGAGCTTATCGCAAAACCGATAAAAGAACGGCATTGCAAGCTTGCGTTTCTGGCGGGGTTAATCAGGGGAACGGGAACGCTTTACGAAAAGGACGGCGAATTAGGTCTGGAATTCCGCGTGTCGGAAGAACGTACGGCGGAGCTTGTCGCAGGGTATTTGTCCGCCGTTTGCGATTACGAGGTGCGCGAGGTTTCCGTATCCGAGGACAAGCTGAATAAGAAAGACAAGTTTTATCTGAACGTTTCGGGCGACGGCGCGCTTTCCGCTTTGGAAAGGTTAGGCATAGTAGAAGCCGCCGCGGACGGGTTCGCGGTAAACTACGATATGTTTAAGGTCTGCGAAAACCGCGAGTGTTGCATTAAAGCGTTTTTAAGGGGATTGTTCGTTTCGTCGGGCAGCTGCACCGTTCCCGCAGAGGGGGAAATCGGCGCGGGCTATCATCTGGAACTGTGTTTTTCACACCCGCAAACGGCGTCTACCGTTACGAACGCGCTTATAAGCTTCGGCGTGTCGGCGAAAATAACGAGAAGAAAGGGAAGCTACGTGCTGTATATTAAAAGCGCGGAAGAAATCAAGGATTTCATCGCGCTGCTGCCTGCGCCCGTTTCCGTGTTAAAGCTGACCGATATTATGATTGAACGGGAATTAAGCAATAACTCCAACAGGCAAACCAACTGCGATATAGGCAACGTAAACAAGCAGGTGGAGGCCGCTGCGAAACAAATTCTCGCGATAGAAAAAATCGAAAAGAGTATAGGGACGTCCGCGTTAAAGCGCGAGCTTGCCGAAACGGCGGCGGCGCGCAAAAAATACCCCGACGACACCCTTAACGAACTTGCCGAAAGGCTTAACGTAAGTAAAAGTTGTTTAAATCACAGATTGAGAAAGCTCGTTTGCATCGCAAACGAGTTATGAGGAAAATATGTCAAAATTCGTTCATTTACACTTGCATACCGAATACAGCCTGTTAGACGGACTTGCCACCATTCCGCTTGCGATAAAAAAGGCGGCGGAGCTTGGTATGCCCGCGATAGCGATGACCGACCACGGCAATATGTACGGCGCGGTTAAATTTTACGACGCGTGCTGTGATTATAACAAGGAAGCCAAAGATAAAGGCAAAAACACGATTAAGCCTATTTTCGGCACGGAATTTTACGTTTGCGACGACTTGACCGTTAAAACCCGCAAGACTTCCGAGGCGGACGAGAGCGACCGCCGACACCTGATTTTACTCGTTAAAAACCAAAAAGGTTACGACAATATCGCGCTTCTTAACGCGATAGCGTTTCGCGACGGCTATTATTATAAACCGAGAATCGACCTGAAAACCCTTAAAGAACACAGCGAGGGGCTCGTTTGTCTTTCCGCGTGCATTGCGGGTGATATTCCGCAAGCGATTTTACACGGCAATTACGAAAAGGCGGAGGAGCTTGTAAGGTGGTTTAAGGACGTTTTCGGCGAGGATTTCTATCTCGAAATGCAAAACCACGGCTTAAAAGAGGAACTCGAAGTAAACGGGTATCTCCGCGCTTACGCTAAAAAATATAATATCAAGCTTGTCGTAACCAACGACGTTCACTACGTCGAAAAAGAGGACGCGGTTACTCACGACGTGCTTTTGTGCGTTCAAACGGGCAGAAATTACACCGACCCAAACCGTATGAAATTTAGTTCAGACGACTATTACCTTAAAAGTTACGAGGAAATGGCGG
The DNA here is from genome assembly GCA_958421945.1 of uncultured Eubacteriales bacterium. GTDB lineage: Bacteria > Bacillota > Clostridia > Christensenellales > Borkfalkiaceae > UBA1259. The sequence goes on from CATZMZ010000005.1 coordinate 90,076, forward strand.
CGTTGTTCCCGAACGACGAGGATGCTTTGGCGACTACGCTCGAAATTGCCGATAAATGTAATTTCGAGTTCGTCTACGGGCATTACATGTTTCCGCGGTACGTTCCCGATAACGGCGACACGCCGATTGTTTATATCAGAAAGCTTATCGACGCGGGCGTTAAGAAAAAATACGGCAAAGAAACGCCCGAAATTCGCGAAAGAATAGAAAGCGAGCTTGCCGTTATCGAAAAGCAGGGCTTCGTCGAATACTTCCTTATCGTGTGGGATTACATAAACGCCGCGCGGAATATGGGCATATCCGTCGGTCCCGGGCGAGGGAGCGGCGCAGGCTCTATCGTCGCGTATTTAATAGGAATTACCAACATCGACCCGTTAAAATACGACTTGTATTTCGAGCGCTTTTTAAATGCCGAACGCGTTTCCGCGCCCGATTTCGACGTGGACTTCGAAGATTGCAGACGGCAGGAGGTTATCGAATACGTCCGCGAAAAGTACGGCGAAAATCGAGTTTGTAAAATCATAACATTCGGCACGATGGCGGCAAAAAACGCCATAAAAGACGTGGGCAGGGTTCTGGGCGTTTCTTACGCCGATTGCGATAAGATTACGAAAGGAATACCGGCAAAGCAAGCCAAAATGGGCAAGGACGTGGAGTTTAAGCGACCCATTCTGCAAAAGGTTTTCGGGTTTTATAAACCGTCCGCAAAGGAAGCAAAAGAGGGGCTTACCACCGCGCACTTTGCCGTGAACGAGCTTGTGGAGCTTTACAACACCAACCCCGAAATAAAAAGGGTTGCGGACATCGCAATGCGTCTTGAAGACACTCCGCGCCAAAGCGGAATACACGCGTGCGGCGTTATTATCGGACACGACGTTCTGGACAGGCACATGCCTCTTTCGCGTAACGGCGAGTTTATAACGAGTCAGTACACGGGCGTGGAATTAGAGCATCTCGGTTTTCTTAAAATGGACTTTCTGGGACTTCGCAACCTTTCCGATATTAAGAATTGCATAGAATACGTTAAGGAAAATCACGGCGTAACGATAGATTTCGAGAAATGCACTTACGACGACCCCAAGGTTTACGAACTGTTGTCGAGCGGAAATACCGACGCGGTGTTTCAGCTCGAATCCGCGGGCTTTAAAAAGTTCCTTAAAGAGCTTAAACCGACTTGTCTTGAAGATATAGTCGCGGCGGTTTCGCTGTATCGCCCCGGACCTATGGACGCTATTCCGAAGTTCGTCGAAAACAAGCATAACCCCGACAAAGTAACCTTTTTGCACCCGCTGTTAAAGCCGATATTAGAGCAGACCTACGGCTGTATCGTTTATCAAGAGCAGGTTATGAAAATCGTTCAGTCCCTTGCGGGCTACACGCTCGGACAGGCGGATATGGTTCGCCGAATGATGGGCAAAAAGAAGGTTGCGGAAATGGAGCGCGAGGAGGTCGTGTTTATTAACGGCAAGGAGGAAACCGTTGATTCGCACGGGAAGGTATCCAAGGCTATCGACGGCTGTTTGAAGCGCGGCGTACCCGAGGCGGTCGCGAAAGAAATCTGGTCGCAAATGAAGGACTTTGCCAAGTACGCGTTCAATAAATCGCACGCTGCGGCGTATTCGCTGGTTACCTATCAGACGGCGTATCTGAAAACTTATTACGAGCCTGAATTTATAACCGCGTTTTTAAACAACAGAATATCCAACATTGCCGATATAAAACAATACACTACTTACGCCAAGTCAGAGGGTATACCCGTTCTGCCGCCCGATATAAACGAGTCTATGGCGATGTTCTCGGTTAAGGACGGCAAAATCCGCTACGGAATGGGCGCGATTAAAAATATCGGTATAGGCGTTATTCAGCAAATAACGGACGAGCGTGAGGCGAACGGCAAATTTACCTCTTTCGAGGACTTTATCTCGCGTTGCGCGCCGTTTAACCTTAACAAGCGTATGCTTGAAAACCTGATTTCGGCGGGCGCGTTCGACGTGTTCGGAAAACCGCGTTCGCAGCTTATCGCGGTTTATTCCGACTTTCTCGACAAGGTTGTGGAGCGAAACAAAAGCAAAAATCAGGCGCAGATTTCGCTGTTCGATACGGTGCTTAAAGACGACGACGTGCTGTCTATCGATTATCCCGACCTGCCCGAATTCGATTCCATCGCCAAGCTTTTAAAAGAAAAAGAGGTTTGCGGCATATATCTGACGGGGCATCCGCTTTCCGATTATAAGGAAGCGTTCAAAAAATACTCGTTTTCCACGAAGAAGCTCGAAGAATACGAGGAAACGGTGTCCGTGGACGACGAAGAGGGCAGCGAGGACGTTGTCAGAACGTATACGAGCATTAAGGAAGGCGATTACGTCAAATTCGGCGGAATTATCGTTTCGGCGGAAAAAATCATGACTAAAAGCGGCGCGTATATGTGCTTCGTTATGCTCGAAGATTTATACGGCTCGATAGAGTGTACGCTTTTTCCGCGGACTTACGCGGAAGTTAAAGATTTTATCGTGGCGGACGAGCTTGTAGAAGTTACGGGCAGACTGCACGTTAAAGGCAACGACGTGTCCGTCAACGTGGAAAAAATCAGCAAAATCGAAGTGGTCGGCGAGAAGAAAGAGGAACTTTCGCCCGAAACGGAATATTTAGGGCTTATTCTGCCGGATAAAAACGGAATTCTCGACGACGTTCTGGATATTGCCGAAAATTACCCCGGAAACATTCCCGTAATCGTCGCGATGAACGGCAAAAAATACAACGCGCGCTGTTCGGTCAGAAAGTGCGAGGCGCTGCTTGCCGAGCTGAAAGCGTTAATCAGCGAAAAAGATATAATTTTCTTTAAGAAAAAGGTTTAAATGCCTTAAAACGATTTGATTTTTCGTCAGGATATGATAAAATAATCATTGATATGATTGTTTGATTTAATGTCAAGGTAGGTGATTGTTATGGAGAAAATAGCGGTTTTAACGAGTGGCGGGGACGCTCCCGGAATGAACGCCTGCATTAGAGCCGTGGTTCGTACCGCGCTCAATAAAAATATGGATATTTACGGTGTCGAAAGGGGTTACGCAGGGCTTATCAAAGGCGAAATAACTCGTCTTGGCACTCGCTCCGTTTCGGATATGATTCACAAGGGCGGCACGTTTTTGAGAACGGCAAGATGCCCTGAATTTAAGGACGTTGACGTTCAGCGACGGGCGGTGGAAGCTCTTTCCGCGTTCGGAATACAAGGTCTTGTCGTTATCGGCGGCGACGGAACGTTCAGGGGTGCGAAAGACCTTACGGATAATTTCGGCGTTAAAGTGATAGGTATCCCGGGGACGATTGACAACGATCTCGCTTATACCGATTACACTGTCGGCTTCGACACGGCGGTAAACACCGTTTTATGGGCGATTAACAATTTAAGAGATACCATGCACTCTCACGACAGGGTCTGCCTGTTAGAGGTTATGGGCAGGGCGTGCGGAGATATCGCGTTATACGCGGGCGTTGCGGGCGGTGCGGAATACGTACTCGTTCCCGAAATCCCGTACGACCTCGACAAAATCGCGGCGAATATCAAGAAGAGTTATCTGCGCGGAAAAACGTCTAATATGATTATTCTTGCGGAAGGCGCGGGCGAACGCGACGAAATCGCGGCGTATATTCAGGAAAAGAGCGGCATAAGCGTTAAAGTTACCAACTTCGGGTATATTCAGCGCGGCGGTTCGCCCAACATGCAGGACAGACTGCTTGCGGCTCGGTTCGGTTATAAGGCGGTCGAGCTGTTAAAGAACGACAGCGAAAGCTGCGCGGTGGGTATCAGACAAAACAAAATCGTCACCGTTCCGTTTGAGGAAGTTTTCGAGGCGAAAAAGAACTTCGACAATGATTTGTATAATATCGCGCACGTTTTAAGCCTGTAAGATTTTCGAGGCGGCGAACGTGAAAGCGGGTTATGGTTTAATAAATATTTTTCAGAAAAACATTTAAGGAGATAAAGCTATGAAAGGTTTGAAAGGCGCATTAGTATTTGCGCAGTCCGGCGGACCTACGTCCGTCATCAACGCCAGCGCGGCGGGCGTGTTTTTAGAGGGGCTTGCTTCCTCTGAAATTACCGCGGTTTACGGTGCGGCGCACGGCATTAAGGGAATTCTTAACGAGGAATTCTACGACATCGGCAAGGAAGATAAAGAGGAGCTTCTTTTATTAAAGAACACCCCGTCTTCCGCTATGGGTTCGGTCAGATACAAGCTTAAAGACGCGTCCGTCGACGATACCGATTATAAAAGACTGCTCGAAGTATTCAAAAAATACGACGTCAGATATTTCTTCTATAACGGCGGAAACGACAGCATGGATACCTGCAACAAAATAAGCAAGTATATGGCGAAATCCGGTTACGACATGAACGTTATCGGCGTTCCCAAAACCATAGATAACGACCTTTTCGGAACGGACCACTGCCCGGGCTTTGCCAGCGCGGCGAAATATATCGCTACCACCATTATGGAAATTAACCTCGACGCAAAGGTTTACGATACGGGTATGGTTTGCATTATCGAAGCGATGGGCAGAAACGCGGGTTGGCTTACCGCTTCCGCGGCTCTCGCTAACTATAAAGGACTCGGCGCGGACTTGATTTATTTGCCCGAAGTCGCTTTCGACGTGGATAAGTTCGTTGCGGACGTTAAAAACGTTCTCGCTAAAAACGACAATAAATGTATCGTTTGCGTTTCCGAAGGCATCAAGAATAAGGACGGCGTGCTTATCGGCGAAATTTTGGGTAAAGCCGGCGCGAGGGACAGCTTTGGTCACGCGCAGCTCGGCGGCGTAGCGGCTAACCTTGCAAATATCGTTAAGGAACAGACGGGCGTTAAAACCCGCGCGATAGAGCTTTCTTTAATGCAGAGATGCGCGGCGCATTGCGCTTCCGATACCGATATCGAAGAAACGTTTGAAGCGGGCAAGCAGGCAGTTAAGGCGGCAATCGCGGGCGAAACGGACAAAATGGTTTGCTACGCGAGAAAGGACGGCGATAAATACGTTTGCGAATATAAACTTTTACCGTTAGAACTTGCCGCAAACACCGAAAAAACCGTTCCCGTGGAATGGATAACCAACAACGGCACGGGCATTTCGGATGAATTCGTCAAATACGCGCTTCCGCTCATTCAGGGCGAACCCAAGCTGCGTAAAGAGGACGGACTTCCCAGATTTGCAAAGCTTAAAAAAGTTCTCGTAGAAAAGAGATAATTTTTCGACGGAATAACAGTAATCAACATTTTTGTAAAGCTCGGCTTTTATGCCGGGCTTTCGCTTAAACTGAAATAATGCTTAAAAATCCGAAAAGAGCGTGCTTTTGCGCGCTCTTTTCGGCATAATTAAGGCGGCTTGCTCGTATAATAATACAGGCTATCAACAATTCAACATTGACGGATTGTTGATAAGTTGATAAAAAGGAGCAAATTATGTTCGTAATTAAACGAAGAAGCATTTTGATAATTTCCGTGCTGTTGATAACGGCGGTTACGATGGTGTTTTGTTTAAGCGCGCTTTCCAAAGCCGCATCGGGCAACGCACAGGGTGCAAGAGTGAAAATCGTTCTCGACGCGGGGCACGGCGGAGTGGACGGCGGCGTTACGGGCGTAAAAACGGGTGTTAAGGAAAGCGAGCTTAATCTTGCGGTGGTTAAAAAGCTTGAAAAATATCTTACGGACGCAGGCATTACGGTGGTGCTTACGAGAAGCTCGTCCGCGGGGCTGTACGGCGTCGCTGCGGGCAACCTTAAAAGAAAGGATATGCAAAAACGGCGCGATATAATCTTAAAGGAAAAGCCCGTACTCGTTTTAAGCGTGCATATGAACAAATATTCTTCGCCGTCGCGTCGAGGAGCGCAAGTTTTTTATAAGTCGGGCGACGACGAGGGGAAATTGTTGGCGGACAGCGTGCAGAAAAGTTTTAACGCGATGGAAGAAGCCCCGAGAGATTGCGCCGCGCTTACGGGCGATTATTATATTCTTAATTGCTCGCCTTATCCGTCCGTAATAGCCGAGTGCGGGTTCTTATCTAATCCCGACGACGAAGCTTTGCTTATTACCGAAGAGTATCAGTCTTCCGTCGCTTACGCTATATTTAAGGGCGTGGTGGGATACTTAACGGAAGCGTCTTACGTAAAAAACACTCAATAACCCCCGCGTGGCAAAACGGAAAACAAAAACAGTTCATAAGTTTATCGAAAGAAACGGGGAAAAGCGGAATACAAAACAAAGCATCAAAGCAAAAAAATAAAAAAGCAAAGCGAAAAACCCTGCCGAGCAAGCTCGGCAGGGGGATAATTTTAAAACAAATAAAATTAAAATAAAAATCCGTATAAAGGGAAAAGTGAAACGGAAAAATTATTCGGCTTTTTCCGCAGCTTTTTCGTCAGATTTAGCCGCAGTTTTTTTAGCGGTGGTTTTTCTGGTGGTTTTCTTAACGGGTTTAACTTCCGCAACGGCTTCCGTAACGACTTCCGCTTTAACCTCTTCGACGGCTTCGGCTTCTACGGCAACGGGGGCGTTGGCAGCCGCGTCGGTAATTTTCTTGGAAAGTTTTGCTTTCTTATGAGCGGCGTTTTTAGAATGAATAATGTTTTTGGTTGCCGCCGAATCGATAACCTTAAAGGCGTTGGGAAGAGCAGCTTTCGCTTCTTCTAATTTATTATCTCTGATAAGAGCCTCGACCTTTTTAATCTCGGTTCTGAAAGCGGAACGGATAGCTTTATTCTGTTCCGTTTTTTTCGTGTTAACTAAAACTCTCTTTTTTGCGGATTTAATGTTAGGCATTTTATATGCGCTCCTTAAATATATCTTTTTTAATACGCTGTATATTTTAACACAAAAAATTATTAAAAGCAACTACATTTAACGGTGTTTTTATCTTTTTGTTTTCTTTTTAACTATTTTTACCCGTAAAATCATAAAATTTAATATGATAGACGGATATATTGCGGTAACCGACAGCGGAATCGGCGGAATTTCCACGCTTGACGCGCTTAAAAAGGTTATGCCGCGCGAAAGGTTTTTATACTTCGGCGATAACGATAACGCGCCCTACGGAAACAGAACGAAGGACGACTTGCTGAAAATTATCGTAAACAATTTTAATTATCTCCACGGCTTCGGGATAAAGGCGGTGGTGTGCGCGTGCAACACGTTAAGCGTTGCCGTACTCGATAAATTGCGTTACTACGCGGACGTTCCCGTTTTCGGCGTGTTTCCGCCCGTGTTTTACGCGGCACAAAGATATAAAAACGCGCTCGTATTGTCCACGCCCGCCACGGCAAAAGAGCTTAACGCGTCGGGGTTGCCGGATAACGTTTTTTGTCTCGGAATTTCCCGCCTCGCAAAGGAAATAGAAAACCACGCATTCGACCTTTCTTCTCTTAACGTCGGCGCGCTTATCGACGCGGCTTTTAACGAAACTGTTAACGCGAACCTTAACAAAAACCATGACGGGGATTTTAACGACGCGTTTAATAAAACCATAACCGCAAAAAGCGGCTTGCGCGTTTGCGATAAAAGCGGCGCGAGTACGGTTGACGGTGGAAGAACGTGCGGTTACGACGCGCTGATTATCGGTTGCACGCACTATTCGTTCGTAAAAAACAAAATTTCTGACCACTTTTGTCAAAAAAAAATTTTAAACGGGAACGATTTTACCGCAAGCTACGTCAAAAACGAGCTTAAACACTCAAAATCGTTAGGTTTTTCCTGTCAAAACGACGTTTTGTTCGTCGGAAGAAACGCCGCTTTTAATCGTTTTTTTTATGAAAAAGTGGTTATGACTCGGCAAGATTTTTAAAAATTCGTTAAAAAAATTTCTTAAAAGTGGTTGACAGTGGGCAAAATATGTGTTACAATTTTCATACTTAATAAAGTAAGGAGTGGTTTGTTTCGTGTCCGGTAAGAATTATTCGCATCAGTTAGACGCAAAAAATCGAATGAGAATACCGGCGAAGCTTCGTGAGGAGCTGGGCGACGGATACACCATTACCGTGGGTACGGGCGGATGTCTTTACGTTTACACTGCGGAACAAATGAAAGACGTTAAAGCCGCTCTCAAAAAAATTAACCCCTATAAGGAAAAACAGCTGCAAGTCGCAAGATATATATTGTTTAACAGTTGGGAGGCGGAAGAGGACAAGCAGGGCAGAATTCTTTTACCCGAAAATCTTCGCAAATACGCCAAAATAGACAAAAACGTCGTCGTTTTCAAAGGTCCTAATTGCGTGGAAATCTGGAGCGAAGAGGTTTGGAACAATTACTTTAACAACGTTGATTTCGGCGAGCTTGCCGACGCGTTCCAAAGTCTTAAAGATGAGTGAGTTGAAGCACGTTCCCGTTTTATTGAAGGAATGTATAGACGGCTTAAACGTTAAGCGCGGCGGGGTTTATTTCGACGGCACGCTCGGCGGGGGCGGACATTCTTATGAAATATTAAAGCACAGCTCGCCCGACGGACGGCTTATCGCAACCGATTTGGACGATTTCGCGTTGGACAGGGCGAAGGACAAGCTTAAAGAATTTGACGGCAGGTTTACGCTCGTTAAAAGCAATTTTAAGCGATTTGCCGAAATTAAAGCGGAGCTTGCGCCCGACGGCTTTGACGGAATACTTCTGGACCTAGGCGTTTCGAGCTTTCAGTTAGACGACAGAACGCGCGGGTTTTCGTATATGGCGGACGATGAATTTCTCGATATGAGAATGAACAAGTCCTCGCCGCTTACCGCGATAACCGTGTTAAACGATTATCCCGAAAAGGAGATTAAGCGAATACTCGTCGAATACGGCGAAGAAAGATTCGCCGATAAAATAGCCAAAAACGTCGCGGAAACGCGCAAAACCGTTCGAATCGAAAGGGTGGGGCAGCTGAACGACATAATAAATAAAAGCATACCCCAAAAATTCAAGAACGACGGACACCCGTCCAAAAGGACTTTTCAGGCGTTAAGGATAGAGGTAAACGGCGAGCTTGGTGGGCTTTACGAAACGATAACGGATATGGCGAGGGGGCTTAAAAAAGGCGGAAGAATCGCCGTGATAAGTTTTCACTCGTTAGAGGACAGGATTGTTAAAAGAGCGTTTAAGGAATTAGAGACAGACTGCATTTGCGATAAAAGCTTGCCCGTTTGCGTTTGCGGCAAGAAGAAGGAAATAGAAGTGCTGACGAAGCACCCGCTCGTCGCCGACAAAACGGAACAATCGGAAAACGCGCGCGCCAAAAGCGCAAAATTGAGAATAGCGGAAAAGGTTTAACCGCATACCGGAATCCGGAAAGGAGAAGATTATGATTACTACAAGACGTTCAGACGAAATCGCCGGCAACGCCGCACATAGTGTGTCGGCTGTCGATTTGCTCGAAAGAAAAACCCCCGTCACGTTTAACGATTATGAAAACGCGCAGACAAGGGAAGAAAATCTTGAAGAAGCCAAGCTCAGAATGCAAAGAAATCTTGACAGACTTCTAAATTACGAAAAATACGGTAACGACGACGTTTCCACTGATTTTGCGTCCGATTATACGGAGGCGGCGGCAGACGTTGATTCCGCTACGCAAGCTTATCAGAGCGCGACGAATCAGGCGTATTCGGTAAGTCAGGCTTACGCGCCCGCCGAGGAGACGGCGTTCGACGCGAACACGACTTACGACGAAAACATTGTAACCGCGACCGACGACGATATCAGACCCACCACCACGACGATGCAGTTTGGCGAGGGAGACGCCGAAACCGTATTCGACGATATGCAAAGGCAAAAGCAGGAGCAAAGCGAAAGCTATCGCCTTAACGGAAAGGGTAAGCTCGTCGTTGCGTTATACGCGATAGCGGTTGCGTTGATTTTAACGCTTATCGTGTTAAACACGGGCGTTCTCGCGGTGTTAACCAAAAACAACGCCGAAACCGTTGCGAAACTTTCCGAAAAAGTTGCGGAATACAATTTCGTCGTTGAAGAAATCAACGCGGCGTCCGCGGAGGAATATATCGCGGATATTGCCGAAAACGTTTTCGGAATGATAAAAAGATAACTTAAAAATGTAATAGAAAAGCTTTAACGGGAATACACTTTTAATAAGAAGATTCTCAGGAGCGAACGAAAATTAACGAATACTCAATAACTGTTTTACGAAAGAGGTTACTTGCGATTGCAATCGCGGTAACCTTTTTATTTTTATGCGTAATAACGCGTTTGCTTTTCGTGCAGGTAATCGACGGCGAGGAGTTGCAAAAAAAGGCAATCGACCAGTGGACGAGGGAAATTCCCGTAGTGGCTTCCCGCGGGAAGATAACCGACGTAAACGGCGTCGTTCTTGCGGGAAACGACGACACGTATACGGTGTTCGTGCGGAAAAAGGCGGTTAAAAACACCGAAGAGCTTTGCCGCGCGCTGTCGGACACGCTCGAAATCGATTACGACTACGTTTACGACAGGCTTAACCGCACTTCGTCAAGCGAGGTTACGATAAAAAAGCAAATTCCCAAATCGAAAATCGACGCGCTGTTAAAAAGAAATTTCGAGGGCGTATATTATTCCCGCGATAATTCACGCATATACCCGTATAACGAGCTGCTTTCAAGCGTTTTGGGTTTTACCTCTACCGACGGAAAGGGACAATCGGGGTTAGAACTGTATTACGACAAATATCTATCGGGAACGAACGGCGAAATTCTTTACGAAACGGATATCGTCGGAGTGGAAATAGAAAACGGAAAAGCCTCTTACGTCCCTGCGACGAGCGGCTTAAATTTAAAACTAACCGTCGATTACGAAATTCAGCAGCTTTGCGAGGCGGCAATGGACGAGGCCATGAGCGTTCACCGTGCAAAATCGGCTAAAATGCTCGTGCTTGACCCCGCGTCGGGCGCAATACGCGCACTTTGCTCCAAGCCGTCGTTTAATCTTAACGATATTCCGCGAAACGACCTTTCCGCGCTGAACGCGCTCGGCAGAAACGGTATCGTTTGCGACGTTTACGAGCCGGGTTCGACTTTTAAGATTTTAACTGCCGCCGCGAATATAGAAGAATATTACAACGGCAACAAAAACGCGTTTTCGCCGTCGCACGTGTTCAGCTCTTCGCGGTATAGGTTTATCGACGGACAAAGGGTGAAATGTTGGAGTATGCACAACAACGGAAATCACTCCTCGTTAAACCTTCAAGGCGCGCTTAACAACAGCTGCAACCCGATATTCGTTGATATCGCGATGTCGCTCGGCAAGGAAACTATGTATAAATATATAAAAGCCTTTAACTACGGCGCAGTTACGGGGGTGGATTTCGGCGGAGAATCGCAGGGAATGGTTTTGCCCGTTTCGGCTGTTCAGAACGTTGACCTGGCGAGAATAGCTTTCGGGCAAACGGTTGCGGTAACGGCGTTGCAGCTTGCCGCGGCTACCGCCGCGGCGATAAACGGCGGGGTTTATTACGCGCCCTATTTCGTTTCGGAAATTTACGACGATAACGGCGTGGTTGCGGAACGGATTTACCCCAAAGCCAAATCTCGGGCGATAAGCAAAAAGGCGTCCGAAACGCTGTCGGCTATGCTTGAAAACGTAGTTGCGGAAGGTTCGGGCAGGCACGCGTATATAGAAGGTTATCGCGTGGCGGGCAAAACGGGAACGGCGCAAAAATACGAAAATGGCGTTATCGCGGGCGGCAAGTATATAGCCTCGTTCGTGGGGTATTTCCCCGCGGTTAAACCCGAATATCTCGCGCTCGTGATTATCGACGAGCCTGAGGGGCAGTATTACGGCAGCACGGTCGCCGCGCCGTATGCGAAACAGGTTTTTGAGGGGATTATTAAGCTAAAAAACATAAAACCGCGCGAATAACGCCGAAAAGCGTCGAACGCGCCGAGGAGAGGAAAGATGAAACTTAAAAAACTTTTAGACGGGCTTGAAATCGCGTCGGTTACGGGCAAAACGGATTGTGAAATCCGCGACGTGGTAACGGACAGCAACGCGGTAACGCGCGGAAGTCTTTTCGTGTGCATAAACGGCGGCGAACGGGACGGGCATGATTACGTAAGACAGGCGGAACGTTACGGCGCGGCGGCGGTGGTTACGGAAAAAAACCTGGAAACGGGGCTTACGCAGATAATCGTTAAAAACACGCGCAAGGCGGTAAGCGAGCTTGCGGCAGCCTTTTACGGACATGCCGACAAAAAGATGCGTATAATAGGCGTTCTCGGCACGAACGGCAAAACCACCACGTCGCATTTCATAACGTCCGTACTCGCTTCGGCAGGGGTAAAGTGCGGGCTTATCGGTACGAGCGGCGTATATTACGACGGAAAATATATCGAGCCTACGCTGACGACGCCCGACCCGCTCGTACTGCACAAAATTTTAGCCGAAATGTCCGAATGCGGTGTGGAAGCGGTGGTAACGGAGGTGTCCGCGCACGCGGTTTATTACGACAAGGTGTACGGAATAAGCTTTGAATCGGCGGTTTTCACGGGGTTTTCGCAAGACCATCTCGATTTTTTCGGAACGATGGAAAATTATAAGCGCGCGAAGCTGAAGTTTTTTAAGGAATACGATTATAAATACGCGGTGGTAAACGTCGACGACGAGCTGGGGCGCGAAATAACCGAAATTGCCGCAAAACCGATAACTTACGGATTAAACAATCCGTCGGACGTGTTTGCGATAGACGTTAAAGACGACGGTTGCGGGCAGCGTTTCGTGATAAACCTTTTCGACTGCATTTACGATACGAAGATAAACTTAATAGGCAGTTACAACGTGTATAACGCTCTGGCGGCGGCGACCGCGTGTGCGCTTTACGGAATTAAACCGAAAGCGGTGATTTGCGGGCTTGAAAATCTTAAAGGCGTGGACGGCAGGCTTGAAAACGTTTATTCGGGCGATTTTTCCGTTTATCTCGATTACGCGCACACTCCCGACGGGCTGGAAAAAGCATTGACCGCGCTTCGCGGAGTGTGCAAAAACAGGCTTATCTGCGTGTTCGGGTGCGGCGGAAACCGCGACGTAACGAAACGCCCCGTTATGGGCAAAATCAGCGGCGAACTTGCGGACTTTACCGTGATAACGACGGACAATCCGAGGTTCGAAGAGCCTATGGATATTATTTGGCAGATAGAAAAGGGTGTTCTTGCGGCAACTAAAAAATACGTAATCGTTCAGGATAGGAAAGACGCCGTGGAATACGCCATTCGTTACGCGGGCGCGGGGGACGTCGTGTTAATCGCAGGCAAGGGCAACGAAAAATATCAGGAGGTTTTTGGTATAAAACGAATGTATAATGACAAAGCTACGGTAGAGGAAATATTAGGAAAATGCAAGGGGTAAAAATTTTTTCGATAGCAACGCTTTCGTCCTTTTTAATCGCGCTTCTCGGCGGCGCGCTCGTTATTCCCTTTTTAAAAAGGCTTAAAGCGGGACAACCTATACTCGAATACGTCGAGGAACATAAGAAAAAAAGCGGCACGCCGACAATGGGCGGACTATTTTTTATTCCCGCCGCGGCGATAACGTTTTTTCTGTTCGGCGGCGCGAAAAGTCGACTTGCCGTCGTTTCGCTGACTATCGGACTGTCGTTTATGCTCGTGGGGTTTTTGGACGATTACCTGAAGATCACGCAAAAAAGAAACGAGGGCTTAAAGCCGTACCAAAAAATAATTTTTCAGTCCGCGATTGCTTTGGTTGCGGGGTTTTTTGCGTATAAAAACGGAATAACCTCGTTTTTCGTGCCGTTTGCAAAAAGAAAGGTCGATTTGGGGTGGGCGACGATACCGCTTATCGCGTTTATTTTTATCGCGCTGACGAATGGCGTGAATTTAACCGACGGCATAGACGGGCTTGCCGGCGGAACAAGTCTTGCGTATCTCGTGTTTACGGTCCTGCTTATCGGCGTGGAAAGAGCGGCGTTTCCTTACGCGTTCGTCGTGGCGGACGAATACGAGGGGATAATTTTGCTTTCGGTGTGCCTGAGCGGCGCGCTCGCGGCGTTTTTGTGCTTTAACGTAACGCCCGCAAGTGTGTTTATGGGCGATACGGGTTCGCTGTCGCTCGGCGGATTTCTCGGCGCGATAAGCGTGTTTTCGTTCAACTCGTTTTTTATTCCGCTAATAGGGATAACTTTTGTCGGCTCGGTATTGTCGGTGATTATACAGGTCGCGCACTATAAGCGAACTAAAAGACGCGTGTTTTTAATGTCGCCGTTTCACCATCATTTACAGCAAAAGGGCAGGTCGGAGGCGCAAATTTCTTTCGGCTATACGTTGGTAACCTGCATAACGGGCGCATTGTCCGTCATATTCTATCTTTAGGGGCGAATGGTCGGAAGAGACTTTGCCGAGCGCGCCCCGAACTAAAAAACGGGGTGAACGTTATGTATATTAAAGAACAGACTTTTTTCGTACTCGGCGTGTCAAAAAGCGGTTTTGCCGCCGCCGAATACATACTTAAAAAGGGCGGGAAATGCTATTTTTACGAAGAACTTAAAAGCGACAAAATTTTGGCTTCCGAAAAAACGCTCGCAGAACACGGCGCAACGGAGGTCACAAAAGACACGCTCGACGCTGCGCTCGAAGCGTCGGACACGCTTATTATCAGCCCCGGCGTACCGATAAATCACGCGGTGGCGGTTAAAGCGAAAGCGTTGGGCAAGCGAATAACCGGCGAGCTTGAATTCGGTTTCGAGGCGGTTGCGCCCGTTATCGTCGCGATTACGGGGACGAACGGAAAAACCACTACCGCGTCGTTATTGAAAGCAGTTTTCGACGCGGCGAAAATTAAAAGCGAGCTTGTCGGCAACGTGGGCGTACCCGTCAGCTCGGTGATAGGCGACGCGGACGCGGACAGCGTGTTCGTGACGGAGGTGTCAAGCTTTCAGCTGGAAAGCGTCAAGGCGTTTAAGCCGCACGTTTCCTGCGTGCTTAACGTTTCGCCCGACCATCTGGAACGGCATTACACGATGGAAAACTATATTTTCCTTAAAAAGCGTATTTTTAAAAATCAAACGGAAAGCGAATACGCCGTGCTTAACTTCGACGATCAGACGGTGCGTTCTTTTTACACGGAAATCAAAGCCAAAACGCTTTGGGTATCGGTTAAAGAACGGGTTGACGGCGCGTATTACGAAAACGGCGCGTTTATGTTTCGCGGAGAAATCGTCGCAGGTGAGGAAGCGTTGCCGTTATCGGGCGAGCATAATATTTACGACGCGCTTTTCGCCATCGCAGCGGCAAAGCTGTTCGGCGTGGATAATCGCACGATTGCCCGAGCGTTTAAGGATTTTCGCGGCGTTCCGCACAGAACGGAGCTGGTTTGCGAAAAGAACGGCGTAAGATTTTACGACGATTCCAAGGCGACGAACACCGCTTCCTGCATAACGGCAATTAAAACGATGACGCGCCCCACGGTACTTATTCTCGGCGGAAGCGAAAAAGGCGAAAAATACGACGAGTTGTTCAACGCGATTAAAAATTCCGAGGTGAAACACACGGTTATTACGGGCGCGGCAAGATTTAATATGGCGGAAGCGGCGGTTAAGTCGGGCTTAACGGGCTTTACCGTAACGGATAAGTTTCGCGCCGCCGCGGAGACCGCGGCGGCGCTGGCAAAAGCAGGCGATAACGTGCTGCTGAGTCCCGCCTGCGCAAGCTTTGACGAGTTTTCAAGCTACGAAGAACGCGGAAACGCGTTTAAAAAGTTTACGGAGGAGCTTTCGTGAACGTCGCGCATACGATTTCCGCATATCGGGGCAAGAAAAACGATTTTACCGAAAGAGTGTTTACGAAAAACGGGATTAAAAAAGGCGGGCGCGGCGAAATTTCGTTGCTCGCGGCGGTTCTGGCTCTCGCGCTTATCGGCACGGTGTTTATTTATTCCGCAAGCAACTATACCGCCGAAAAAACCTACGGCGACCCGTTCTTTTTCGTAAAAAAACAATTAGTCGGCGTGTCGCTGGGGGCTGTAGCGATGCTTATCGCAGCGAATTTCGATTATCGTAAGCTTAAAAAACTGACCTTTCCCGTGGCAATCGTCACGGTCGTTCTTCTCGCGCTCGTGTTCGTCCCGAACGTGGGAGTGGAAAACTACGGCGCGAAACGATGGATAGGTTTCGGCGCGTTCACGCTTCAACCGTCCGAAATAGCCAAGCTGTCGCTTATTATGTTCGCGGCGGCGTATTTTGCCAAAAACCCCGAAAGAGCAAATAGTTTTAAGGGAATTCTGCCCGTTCTCGGCTACGGTATGCTTTTGTGCGGGCTTATTATTTTAGAACCTAATATGTCGATTACCGTTTGCGTTGCCACCCTGACGCTCACGATAATTTTCGCCGCGGGCGCGAAAATAAAACACCTCGCGCTGTTGCTTTTGCCTGCGGCGGTGTTCGCGGTAATTCTCATTCTCGCAGAGCCGTATCGGCTTAAACGACTTGCCGCGTTTATCGATCCGTGGGCTAACCCAAAAGGAGAGGGGTATCAGCTGCTGCAATCTTTATACGCGTTAGGTTCGGGCGGGTGGTTCGGCGTGGGGTTGTTCAATTCCCGTCAGAAATATTCTTTTTTGCCTTTTGCGGAATCGGATTTTATTCTTTCGGTTATCGGCGAAGAAACGGGGTTTATCGGGTTATTGTTTTTCTTCGGCTTGCTCGGTTTTATAATTTTTAAGGGGATAAAAATCGCCGGCGAGGCGAATGACGTTTACGGCGAACTGCTCGCGGTCGGCATAACGATGATTTTCGGAATTCAGACGGTCGTGAATGCCTTGGTTGTAACGGGCAGTATTCCGCCCACGGGTTTGCCGCTGCCTCTCGTGTCAAGCGGAAACACGTCGATTATTATTTTTATGGCGGAATTCGGCGTAGTGTATAACGTGTCCGCTCGAAGCCGCCCGCCGTTCGGAGGTGTTTAAAATCAGAACGGCGGTTACGATTTTTGAACCTTTCGTTTAATTTTTCCATAAAATGATATATCGACGAATATCGGGGAGACGCTTATGGGAAAATTCGTAATAGAGGGCGGCAAAAGGATATCGGGGAAAATCAAAGCCGAACGCGCGAAAAACGCGGTGCTTCCTATTCTTGCGGCGTGTATTCTTACCGACGACGAAGTTAAAATCAAGGACTGCCCCGACATTGCGGACGTTAAAAACATGCTTAAAATTCTCGGTGCGCTCGGCGCGAAATACCGCTTCGACGGCAACGACCTCGTTTTGCGTTGCGACGGTATTAACGACTATGAAGTCCCGGAATCTTTAAGCAAAGAACTGCGTTCCTCGATATTCGTTTCGGGCGCGTTGTGCGCGCGGCTTCGCCGCGCGGAGTTAAGCATGCCGGGCGGCTGCAATATAGGCAAACGCCCGATAGATTTACATATTGCGGCATTAAAAGCGCTCGGTGTAACGACGCGTGAAAGCGAGAACGGCGTAAGTTTTAAGTGCGACAAGCTTACGGGCGGGAAAATAACGCTTAAAATCCCGTCGGTCGGTGCAACGGAAAACGCGATGATAGCCGCCGCGACCGCGGAAGGCGAAACGCTTATTTTAAACGCCGCGCGCGAACCGGAAGTGAAAGATCTTGCCGATTTTTTATGCGCGCTCGGCGGCAAGGTTTACGGCGCGGGAACGAAAACGGTGCGCGTCGAAGGCGTTAAAAAACTGCACGGCGCGGAGTACACGCCCGTGTCCGACAGGATAGAAGCGGGTACGTATCTCGTTGCGGCGGCAATAACGGGCGGCGAAATAGAGATTTCGGGCGTTTCGGGCGAAAATATTTCGGCTTTAATCGGTAAACTTTGCGATAATAGTTGTAAATTGCTCATAAAAAATGATATAATATATCTACGCGGAGCGCGGCGGCGGAAGCCCTTTTATTTACGTACGGGTTTCTATCCGTTGTTTCCTACCGATATGCAGGCGCAGTTTACCGCGCTTGCGGCGGCGTCGGGCGGCGTTTCGGTGATTGAGGAATCGGTTTTCGAAAACAGATTCGCCTACGCGGCGGAGCTTAACAAAATGGGCGCGGACGTTTCCGTCCGCGGCGAAACGGCAATCGTTCGCGGGGTGAAAGGTTTTCACGGCGCGGCGGTTAAGGCGGCGGATTTGCGCGGCGGCGCGGCGTTGGTGCTTGCGGCGTTAAACGCGGAAGGCTTTTCCGTGGTGGACGGCGTTTCTCATATAGAACGCGGTTACGTCCGTATGGAAGAAAAGCTTAAATCCCTCGGCGCGCAAATCGTTAAAATCAACTAAAAGGCGCGACTCTTCGTAATGCGGCTTAATTTTTATAATCCGGTGCGGAGCGGGGTTACGGTTCGATTTTAGTTATAACGGATTTGCTCGCAAAAACAGGATAAATAAGCGAAAAGCTAATATAACGTAACAACTGAAAACGGAAGAAAAGATATGAAAAAAGGAAAAATCAGCGCGATACTTCTTGCGGCGGCGTTTGCCGTTGCCGCAGTCGTTTCGTGCGTTCTTTTGTCCTTGGTAAAAAGGGTGGAAGTGCGTTATCTCGTTTCCGAAAACGCGGACGTAACGGGTATTTCGCGTTCGCTGGACGCGCTCAAAGGCAAATGCATCGCGCTCGTTTCGGACGAGGATATTGAAAAGGCGTTTGACGAACACCCGTATTTTTACCTTGCGGAAAAGCCTGTCAGGGCGTTTCCGAATATCGTCAGGCTAACGGTAAAAGAGCGGCGCGAAGTTTATACGTTAAGCGTCGGCGGCAAGAATTATTTACTGGACGAAAACGGGATATTGCTTGCGGAAATCGCGCAGGGAACTCCGAAGCCCGCCGGCAGAACGCTTATCGACGCGGAGTTCAGCGGCATAACCGTTAAAACCGCCGTTCTCGGCAAAAAGCTTGAAACGTCTTCGGACGAGCTGTTTAACGAGTTTATCGAAATGACGGCTGCGGTGAGCTTAACCGATAACGTCAAAGCGGTAAAGCTCGTCAGTCAGCCCGAAAGGAGCGACGTGCTGTACAAAACTTATACGGGCGTTACGATTGAAATACCCGACGCGAACGATGGCGGCAAAGAAAAAGCCGTCGCGGCGTTTAAAGCGTATAACGACAGCGCGAACGATTATTACAAGTCTTTCGACAGAATTACGGCGATTAAGATGAAAACGGGCGAGATAGTCGTTGAATGGACGGAAAACCTTTACGATTAAATTCTTCGTTTCGGTAAAAGACAAAGCGATTGCAAAGCGGTTATAAACCGACTGAAAATAACGATAATAACGACAAATAACAAGAAAGAAATAACGATAAAAAACGAAAAAACGGCAGGAGAGAGCTATGCGAAAGAAGCTTATCGCCGTTCTGGACGTGGGTTCGTCGAAAATCACGGCGGTCGCGGGGGAACGGGGCGTAAACAAAACTTTTCTTATAAAGGCGCGTAAGGAATTCGCTTACGACGGCTTTTCCGAAAGGGAATTTTTCGATACGGAAGAATTAAAGCGTACGCTTATTTCCTGCGCTCATTATATCAAAAACGCCGTCGGCGAAGAAACGGATACCGTTTACGTGGGTGTTCCCGGGGCGTTTACGGACGTTACGGTAAAAGACAGTCAGCTGTCGTTTCCGAAAAAGAAAAAAATTACCGAAAAGGATACGGACAACCTGTTCGATTCCGCTTTCGTGCTTTCGTCCGCAAAAAAAATTCTTATAAATCGTTCCGCGATTGCCTTCGAATTAGACGGTTACAGGCGGCTTGCCAACCCCATAGGCGAAACGAGCGAGATTTTAAAGGGTAAACTTTCGTTTATTACCTGCGATTCATATTTTATCGAAAACTTTAAGCCGATTCTTATCGGGTCTGGGTTTTCCACGGTGGAATTCGTGTCGTCGTCGCTTGCGGAGGCAATGTATCTGTTAGACGCCGAAACGCGCGACCGCATCGCGATTTTGTTGGACGTGGGGTATATTTCCACCACTTATTCGCTTATTCAGGGCGACGGGATTTTGTATCAGGAATCGTTCGATTTCGGCGGCGGACATATCACGGGCGCGATTTCGGAGCGGACGGGCGCGTCGTTCGACGATGCGGAATATCTTAAACGCAAGGTCAGTTTAACCACTCTTCCTAAAAACGGTTACGACGTTATTTCCTGCGAGAACGGGCAGTATTACAGCGCGGAGGTCGTAAGGGGCGTTATACGCGAGTGTCTTGACGTGCTTTGCGAAAAAATCGACGAGGCGGCGGATAATTCCGGCTATGCGATACCTGAATACGTGCCGTTCGAAATTACGGGCGGAGGTATTTCTTACATTCGCGGCGCAAAGGCGCATTTGTCAAGTCGGCTGGGTGCGTATACGGAAATCGTCGCGCCGAAAGTCCCGTTGAAAGAAAAACCGACGGAATCTTCCGTTTTGTCGTTACTTGATTTGACTTTTTGAAGAAATGTGGTACAATATAACGGTATAAAAAGTTAGAATACAGCTTTATAAAAATATATTTAATAATTAAAACGCATAAGTTTTACGCGATTTGGAGGAGATAATATGTACGGAAACGATGATTTTAAAGTAAGCACGGCGGTGATTAAAGTTCTGGGCGTCGGCGGCGGCGGTTGCAACGCCATCAACAGCATGATAGATTCCAACGTGTCCAGCGCGGAGTTTATCGCCGTTAATACGGACAATCAGGCACTTTTGCTTTCAAAAGCAGAAAGACGCATTCAGATAGGCGAAGCCTTAACCAAAGGTCTCGGCGCGGGAAGCGACCCGACTATCGGTGAGGCTGCCGCAGAAGAAAGTAAGGACGAAATCGCGGAACTGTTAAAGGGTACGGATTTGTTGTTTATCGCCGCAGGCATGGGCGGCGGCACGGGTACGGGCGCGGCTTCCGTTATTGCGAGAATCGCGCGCGAACTGAATATTCTTACCGTCGCGGTCGTTACAAAACCCTTCTCGTTCGAGGGCAGGGTAAGAAGCGCAAACGCAAACAAGGGTATAACCAACCTTCGCAAATACGTCGACACGCTCGTTATTATTCCTAACGATAAGCTGTTGCAGTTCCTGCCCCAGCAGATAGGCGTGTTAGACGCGTTCAAGGTCGCGGACGATATGCTTAAACAAGGTATTGTCGGCATCGTGGACCTGATTGCCACGCCTTCGCTGATTAACCTCGATTTTGCCGACGTTAATACCGTTATGCGCAATCAAGGCTTGGCGCACATGGGCGTAGGCAGGGCTAAGGGCGAAAGCCGCATTATCGAAGCGGTAAGACAAGCTGTTTCAAGCCCCTTGCTCGAAACCACGATTGAGGGCGCAAGGTCGGTTATCTTAAACGTTACCGGCGGTAAAGATTTATTGCTTTCTGAGGTAAACGAAGCTGCCGTTCTCGTTCAGGGGATAATAGATTCCTCCGCAAACATCATTTTCGGCGCAACGATAGAAGACGCAATGGCGGACGAGGTTAAAATTACCGTTATCGCAACGGGTTTTAACCCGCTCGGCGAGGAAGAAAAATCCGCAACCGAAAAGCCCGCGGCAGAGGACGCCGCAACCGCGGCGAATACCGCTAAACCCAAGGAAGAACCCGAAAGAATCAGCATGTCGTCCATTTTAAGAATGAACGAACAACAAAGAGAGCAAGGACAGGTTCAACAGACCGCTTCCGCAAGCGTGGCGAGACCCGTTGCCGCTAATCCGACTGCAACCGCTCGTCCCGCACCCGCAGGTCAGCCGTTGCACGTTCAACAGCTTTGGGAGGTTCAGCCCGTTAAACGCGACGTAAACGTTTCCGCACCCGTCCGCAAGGAAGATGCTGAACCCGAAAAACCCGTCGCACCCGCAGCGCCGCAGCCCGAGCCGTTCAGACAAGAAGAAAAAAAGAAAGAGCTTCCCGCTTTCATGAGAAAGCTTTTCGGTAAGAAATAATTAAGTTAAATCCGTAAAACGGGAACTGAAAACAAACAATCGGTTAAGGATTAAAGGCGGAAATTGAAAGGGGACAACCCGTAAAATATCTGTCGATAACAACCTAAAAAAGAAAGCGTACGATAAACGAGCAAAAAGCTTAAATGACGTACGTATGCCGCGGCGCGCTTGAAAAATTTCAAGCGCGCCGCCCATTTTATCGTAAATCAAAAAAGGACGTTTCAAAATCCATTTCCCTCTTATTCATTAAGGGGATTTTATATTATATGTTTACATTACGTGTAAAAATTTTCCCGATTATATATCGAAACCTTTTAACTCACAAAACGATTGTTTGTGGCATATTCGCAACCATACGGCATATATTGAATTAGAGCGCGTTTGAATTTCGACCCCGTGCGGGGTATCGCGGGCGCGCCTTTCTTTTAACTTAAAGGAGGATTTTTTATGTCGTTTTTCTGTAATTTTCAATCGGATAAATGCCCCGGTCCGATTAACGGAAATCCCTTAAACGGATTGTGCGAAAAGGTGTGCATTCAGGCGAAAAAGGTTTTCGACGCGTGTATGCAACAAAGCCAGCTTAACGGTATCGTTCTCAATTTAACTAATCTTTATCCCGTCAGTCCTACATACCCGCTTACGTTTATCAGCGCGAAAAGCACCACTCAATCGGGGACGATTAGCGGTTTAATTATAGAGCCGCTTGCGGAACGACCTCATTCCGCGCGCGTTAAGTGTGATATAACCATTCCCGTTTCCGTCGCTTACACGGACGCCGCGGGGGTGGAGGGGTCTGCGACCTCTTACGTTACCGTTACCAAAGACGTGATTTTGAATATTCCGTCCGCTTCCATTATGCCGTATAACGTCGAAGCGGTCGTTTCGCTCGTTTCCACACAAGGCGCATACACGGGCGATAATCAGTTCACGATTGACTGCTGCGTCTCGATTATTCTTAAAATCGTTATGGAGGTAGAGCTGCTCGTGCCGTCTTACGGCTACACACCCATTCCGCCCTGTCAGGAATATACTCAAGAGGTTTGTGCGGGATTCTTCGAGCTGCCTATGTATCCCGAATAAGGTGTGTTCGGGTGTTGCAAGTTTTTGTAAAGCTTATTTTTAGCGATAGCAATAGTGTTTATTATCGTTTTTTACGCGTTCCGCGCCCGATCTACAAAGCAAATCGGGCGCGCGTTTTATTTTTGTTCGGGTTTTAAATCGTTTTTTAAGCGTTTTCGCTTGTATTTACTTGTCTATTTTTGGGTTTTATAGTATAATTTTAAGTATGAAAATATACGCAATCAGCGATTTGCATATTTCCACAAACACGAATAAGCCGATGGATATTTTCGGCGGCAGCTGGGTGGGATATCTCGATAAAATCCGCGACGACTGGCAAAATAAGGTTTCCGACGACGACGTGGTTCTTATCGGCGGCGATATAAGTTGGGCAATGTCGCTCGATGACGCCCGCAAGGATTTGTTGTCTATTGCCGATCTTAAAGGCAAAAAAATCCTGATTAAAGGTAACCACGATTACTGGTGGCAACATTCTTTAAGCCGCGTGCGCGAAATTTTGCCACAAGGTTTTTTCGCCCTCCAAAACGACGCGATTAAGCTTGAAAACGTCGTAATTTGCGGTTCGCGCTGTTGGTGCGTTCCCGGTTCGCCCGATTTTAAAGAGCAGGATATGAAAATTTATTTGCGCGAAGCGGAACGCCTTAAATTGTCCTTTAATTCGGCTAAAAAGCTTTTACAAGATGGGGACAAGCTCATCGCGCTCGTGCATTTTCCGCCGTTTACGGCGAAGCGTGAGGACACGCTGTTTACCGAGCTTTTTGAAAGCAACGGCGTTCATTCGGTCGTGTACGGGCATTTGCACGGAAACAACGTTAAAGCGGCGCGACTCGTCGTTAAAAACGGTATCAAATATTACCTGACCTCTTGCGATAAGGTAGACAATAAATTAACGGAGATAGTTTTATGAGTAACGGTAACACGGAAGAAATCAAAACAGAAAGCGTCACTACCGACGGTGCAAATCAGCCGTCGACAGAAACTTCGAACACGAAAGAGTGTAAGGCGAAAGCTTATCTTAAAGCTCTTCCGAAGCGTTATTTTATCACGGCGTTTTCGGGCATGGCTCAAGGCTTGTTCGTTACGCTTATCGCGGGGACGATTCTCGCACAGATTGCCGGCTGGATAGGCAACAATTATTTGGGTAATACCTTGGGTATTATCGCAAGTATCGCAAAAACGCTTATGGGTGCGGGTATCGGCGTCGGAATCGCTTTCGCGCTCGGTAAAAACAAGCTGCTTATTTTCTCCGCGGCGGTTGCGGGGTTCGTCGGCGCGTTTGCGGATAAGCTGATGCCTGCCGCTTCTTCGCCGTTTGCTGCGGTTACTCTCGGCGCGCCCGGTAATCCTATCGGCGCATACGTCGTTACGATGCTCGTCGTTGAAATCGTTTCGCTTTACGCGGGCAAAACGAAACTCGACATTTTGCTCGTTCCGCTCGGCGCGATGCTTTTATCGTTCGTCGGGGTGTTCGCTTCGTTCCCGTTTATCTGGCTTATTAACCGCTTGGGCGAGTTCATCGCGTTTGCCACGAACGCTACGCCGTTCGTAATGGGGTTGCTTATTTCCGTTATTATGGGAATAGTTTTAACGATGCCCACGTCTTCCGCGGCAATCTGGATTGCCGTTGCCACACCCGTGTTAAAGAGCGGAACAGAAATGCAGGTTGCCGCTATGCTTATCGCGGGCGGCGCGGCGACAGTCGGGTGCGCCAGCCACATGGTCGGCTTTGCGGTCGCTTCTTTCCGCGAAAACGGGTGGAGCGGTATCATTTCGCAGGGGGTCGGCACGAGTATGCTGCAAATCCCGAATATTATGAAAAAACCCGTTATTATGCTGCCTATGATTATAACCAGCGCGATTTTAGGGCCGCTTTCCACTTGCGTGTTCGGGCTTAAATGCGGCGCTTCCGGCGGCGGTATGGGGACGAGCGGCTTTGTCGGCGTATTCGATTTGTTTAAGTATACGAGCGGCGCGCTCGGCGTTATAGGCATTATTTTGTTAATGTTCGTGCTTCCCGCGCTTTTGAATATAGTTATTTCCGAATTTATGAGAAAGAAAAACATTATCAAGTTCGGAGATATGAAACTTCCGGAATAATTCCGGAATAGTTTTGGGAAATCCGGATTATCGACTTTAAAAAAGAAAAGGCACTCGCGCCTTTTCTTTTTGAGTTATCGGCATATTTTACGACTTTTTGGCATATTCGTATTAAAAGGGGGTATAATATGCAAAACCAGACGGAAACTGATAAGTTAGAGCTTGACGCAAGAAAAAGACTTGCCATGAGCTGTGTGGAAACTGTTGACGGTTTTACCGAGCAAACGCTTAACCTGACGGTCGCGGGCGAACGCGTAAAAATCAGCGGCGATAATATTAAAATCACTTCTTACAATAAAGCCACGGGCAACTTGACGGCGGACGGTCAGTTTTACGAAATTCGCTATACGAGAAAAAAAGAACCGCTTGCGAAACGGCTTTTTAAGTAGGCGGCGCGTAAAAATGTTCGTAACCGCTAATCAGTTATACGTTTTTATCGCCTGTGTGGCGTTCGGCGCGGTTGGCGGCGTGTTGTTTTCGGCCGCCGCGGCGGTTAAACTCGCGCTGAAAGGCAGCCCCGTATTAAGGGTTATTCCCGACGTTGCGGCGTTTGTCGTTTTAACCGTTTGTTACGTCGTTTTTTCTTTTCGGACGGGGTTTCCGGATTTCAGAATTTATATGACGGCGGGCGTTTTCACGGGGGTTTTCGCTTATATGAAAACTTTTCACAGAACGCTTGCAAAATTCGGCAAAAAAGCGTATAATTTATTATGTAAAGTATTGAAAATTGTATCGAAAAAGTTAAACCAAAACACGAAAGGTAATAAAAATGACGGAATCGAAAGCAAAAAGACTGATAGTGTCGATAACGGCGGGGGCGGTGTTGCTTCTCGTAATACTGCTGTCCGTTCTCGTTTATCAGCTCGTGTCCATCAAAAAGGAGCGCGACAGCCTTAAAGAATATAACGAACAAATCGCTTATTACGAGCAGCTTATTCGTGAAAAAGGCGATACGCTGGAAGCGCGCAGGCAACGCTGGTGGATAGAACGCCGCGCAAGAGAGCTCGGCTATAAATTCCCCGACGACGTGGGGCTTACCGATTGATGAAATACGGGGTTATCGACGTGGGGTCGAATTCCGTGCGGCTTATGTTGTCCGAAAGCGGTCGGACGCTTTATAAGCTTATCGAAACGACCCGCTTGGCAAGTTCGCTCGACGAAAACGGGTTTATCGACTTAAAAGCCGCCGAAAATACCCTTCTTGCCTTTTCTTCGTTTGCAGAAAGGGCGAAAGAGGAGGGGGTTGACAAGCTGTACGCGTTTGCCACCGCGGCGGTGAGAAAGGCAAAAAACGGCGGAGAGTTCGTAAAGCTTATATATGAAAGGTGCGGCGTTCCCGTTGAAATTTTATCGGGCGAGCAGGAAGCGGAGGCGGGTTTTAAAGGCGCGCTTTGCGGTAAGGACGGCGGCGTAATCGATATAGGCGGCGCGAGTACGGAAATCGCCGTGGTTAAAAACGGTGAAAAAGTTTACGGCAAAAGCGTCAATATCGGCGCGGTTACGTTGACGAAAACGTGCGGCGAAAACGGCGTTCTTGCCGAAAAAACCGTTAAGCAGGCGTTAAAAGAGTTCGGCAGCGTTCCGAAAAGCGGCTTTTTTGCTATCGGCGGAACAGCCACGAGTATCGCTGCTATATGCTTAAAACTGACGAAATACGACCCCGTTAAGGTTGACGGGTTCGTTTTAGAAAAAAGCGAGCTTAATAGATTAAAGGACAAGCTGTACTCGACGTCTGTTGATGACAGAAAGAAAATTGCGGGGCTGCAACCGCAAAGGGCGGATATAATTCAATCGGGTGCGGCAATTCTTTGCGGCGTTTCCGACTCGCTCGGATTAGAAAAAATAACCATAAGCGAAAAAGATAATCTCGAAGGTTATCTGTTAATGAAAACGGAGCAGAAATGAGCAGAAAAACGAACGTTATAAACAACATTTTATCTATGGGGCTGACGCTCGCCGCGGTTTTTTTTGTGGCGCAGATTTGTAATTCACGCTATACGAACGTAAGGTTTTTAGGCGTAATCGGGCTTTTGCTTCTCGGCGCAATTCTCGCGGGGTTCGTATGTACGCTTTCGCACGAAGCGGGGCATTTGCTTGCCGGCAAGAAAAACGGCTTTAAATTCGTTTCGCTTTCCGTGTGGTTTTTTAAGTGGAAAAAAGTCGGCAAAAAAACGGTGTTTGAGTTCGTTTTGCCGGGCGAATCCGCGGGTTATACCGAAATGACGCCCGACGGAACGGATAACCTCGATAAAAGACTTAAAAAAATGACAGCCGGTGCGTTATGGCTTTCGTTTTTTACGATGCCTGTCGGTGTAATTCCGCTCGTAATTCCGTCGCTGCCGTTGTGGGCGTACGCATTTCTTTCGATGTTTTTACCGCTCGGTGCGGCAACCTTTTTCGGTAACGCGTTGCCTATGTCAAGCGGCGGCGCGAGGAACGACGGCGCGGTGCTTTGCGGACTTAAAAGAATGGATGACGACAGCAAAGTTTCGCTCGCTGTATTGTCTGTTCAGGCGGGGCTTTACGCGGGTAAAACTCCTGCGGAAATCGACGAAAGGTATTATTTCGACGTGCCGCAGCTGCCCGAAGATTCGCTTAATTTTTTGCTTTTATTAAAGGCAAGGTACGATTATTATCTCGATAAAGGCGATTATGAAAACGCTAAAAAGACCACGGAAAGGCTGCTTTCGCTTGAAGAATATTTCCCCAAGAGCATTATGAACGTCGTTAAGGCAGACGCTTTATATAACGCCTGCACGTTCGATTTTGACGAGGAACGCGCGGACGATCTTACCTATGAAACGGAAAAATATCTTAATTCCGAGAATACGCTGGCAAACGTTCGGATTAAAGCCGCATATCTGCTTTACGTAAAAAAGGAATACGATTTGATTGACGTATTCTATAAAAAGGGTTTAAGGGACGTGAAGCGCTCGGTATTGTCGGGTTACGGCAAATTCGAGAAAAAGCTTCTTACCAAAATCAAGTCGGACGCGGACGCGGCTACGGCTGCTGCTTCGGCTGAAAATTCTGCGGAAGAATAGCTTTTAAGCGCAAATCCGGTTCGCGATAATAGAAAGGTCCTGAACGGGTTTTGTGACGTACTTTGAAATCTATAATAAAAAACCAAAGCAAAAGCCGAAATATACTCGGAAAACAGAGACGATTAAAGAAAGAAAAAACGAAAACGACAAAGGGCGCGCGGCAGCAAAAGCTGCCGCGCGCCTATGATTTTTAAAAATTACCGTCAGAAAACGTTATTGCAAAAAATCCTATTTTTAAAGCTTGCAAAAACCGCGTTATTGTCTTAACGAAAAGTATAAACGTTTAATCGGTATAATCGAGGTCGGAATAGCAGAAAGGGCAAATTTTTTTGTTTTTTTCGCCACAGCGCGAGCAAACCACTGCTCCGCAATTAGGGCAGGTCAGCGCATAACCCTCGTCAATCGGCATTCCGCAATCGGTGCAATTTTTCATCGTGCAAACCTCCGTTTTTATTACAGTTTGCGCTATTCGTCGGTTTATATTCGCGATAACCGTTTTTTTTCGCCGTTCTTTGCCTTTAAAACTATAAATAGTTTTAAAAGTCACTTTTTTGCTTGTTTCTCGGGACAAAATGTGGTAAAATATAAAGGTATTAAAAATATTTTTTTACGGGTGTAAAATGGAAGAAAACAGAAAAGTCAACGCTAACTACGGTGAATCGGAAATACAGGTTCTCGAGGGGCTCGACCCCGTTCGTAAACGCCCCGGCATGTATATCGGCTCTACGGACGTACGCGGGCTTCATCATCTCGTTCAGGAAATCGTCGATAACTCTATCGACGAGGCTTTGTCGGGTTTTTGCGACACTATCACCGTTAGAATTAACGGGGACGGGTCTTGCACGGTTTCGGATAACGGCAGGGGAATTCCCACGGCTATTCACCATACCGAAAAAGTTTCCGCCGTTCAGGTCGTTTTAACCAAGCTCCACGCGGGCGGAAAGTTCGGCGGCGGGGGATATAAAATTTCCGGCGGACTTCACGGCGTCGGTCTTTCCGTCGTGAACGCGCTTTCCGAATGGCTGGACGTGGTCGTTTATCAGAACGGCAACACGTATAAGCAGACTTATAACAGGGGGATTCCGCAAGCGCCGCTGTCAATCGTGGGCAGTGCGGATTGTACCGGTACTTCCGTTACTTTTATGCCCGACGACGAGATTTTCGAAACGACGGATTTTAATTACGATACAATCAAAACCCGTTTAAGAGAACTCGCTTATCTTAATAAAGGCTTGACGATTAAGCTTATCGACGAGCGCGCGGAACGCGAGCATCAGGATACGTTCTATTACGAGGGCGGTATCGCGCATTTCGTCGAGGATTTATGCAAAAATAAAAACCCGCTTTTCCCGAAGCCCGTTTATTTCGACGTTTTTTACGGCGATACCGAGGTGGAGGTCGCTTTGCAGTATACCGACACCTATAACGAGGTTATTTATTCCTTCGCAAACAATATCAATACCGAGGAAGGCGGTACTCACCTCGAAGGGTTTAAGAATTCCGTCACGCGTATCATAAACGAAGCGGGGCAGAAGCTGGGCGTGTTCAAAGGAACGGAAAAGGTTTCGCCGGAGGACGTGCGTGAAGGTCTTTTTGCCGTCGTTTCGGTTAAACTTACCGAACCGCAGTTCGAGGGGCAAACGAAAACCAAACTCGGCAATTCCGAAATGCGCGGCTTCGTTAATAAGGCAATGACGGAATATTTCGGTTCGTTTTTGGAAGAAAACCCCGTTCTTGCCAAGGAAATTCTCGTTAAATGCTTAACCGCGCAACGCGCGAGGGAGGCGGCAAGACTTGCCCGCGAAAGCACGAGAAGAAAGGGCGCGCTCGAAAGCATGGCTCTTCCCGGAAAGCTTGCCGATTGTTCGGACAAAAATCCCGAATTTTGCGAAATATTCATCGTTGAGGGCGATTCCGCAGGCGGCAGCGCAAAGCAGGGCAGGGACAGGAGATTTCAAGCGATTCTTCCTCTCCGAGGTAAGATACTCAACGTCGAAAAGGCGCGCTATAATCACGTTCTCGAGAACGAAGAAATTAAAGCGATGATTACCGCTTTTGGCGCGGGGATAAAAGAGGATTTCGACGAAAGCAAGCTGCGTTACGACAGAATAATTTGCATGACCGACGCCGACGTTGACGGAAGCCATATCAGAATTTTGCTTTTAACGTTCTTTTTCAGGTTTATGCGCCCGCTTATCGAACACGGTCACGTTTATATCGCACAGCCGCCGCTTTACAAAGCGACAAAGGGCAAGGAAGATAAATACTTATACAACGATAAGGAACTGCAAGAATATCTGGCAACCGTCGGCAAGTGCGACGTTCAGCGTTATAAAGGTCTCGGCGAAATGGACCCCGAACAGCTTTGGAATACCACGATGAATCCCGAAACGAGAACTATGCTTCGCGTTTCTATCGAGGACGCCGTTGAGGCCGACCAGACGTTTGACAGGCTTATGGGCGGCAATCCGGAGCTTCGCAGGGAATTTATCGAACAAAACGCCAAGCTTGTTACCGAGCTGGACATTTAACCGAGGAGGAAAAAGAAAATGGCAAGAAAAGACGTAAGTCCGGAACTTTCCGCGGCGTTTAAGGAAACGCTCGAAAAAACAAAACTTATCAATATAGAAGTTAATCAAGAGGTTAAAAAATCGTTTATCGCCTACGCTATGGCGGTAAACGTTTCGCGCGCGATTCCCGACGTTAGGGACGGCATGAAGCCCGTGCATCGCAGAATACTTTACGCAATGCACGAGGCAGGTTTGACAAGCGATAAAGCCTTCAGAAAATGTGCAAAAATTGTCGGTGACGTTTTAGGTAAATATCACCCTCACGGCGACAGCTCCGTTTACGACGCGCTCGTTCGTTTGGCTCAGGATTTTTCTATCAATTTTCCGCTCGTTGACGGACACGGAAACTTTGGTTCGGTGGACGGCGACCCCGCCGCGGCTTACAGGTATACCGAAGCAAGACTTTCCAAGCTGTCCAACGAGATGCTTCGCGAAATCGATAAGGATACGGTTGATTTTTATCCCAACTTCGACGACACGGAAATGCAGCCGGTGGTTCTTCCGTCGCGCTTTCCGAATATTTTAGTCAACGGCTCGGACGGTATAGCCGTCGGTATGGCTACGAATATTCCGCCGCACAACCTTGCGGAGTGTCTCGACGCGTGCATTGCAATGCTCGATAACCCCGAAATCACCGTTGATGAGCTTATGGAGTATATTCCCGCGCCCGATTATCCGACGGGTGGCGTACTGATGGGCAGGGCGGGCATAAAGCAAGCCTATAAAACGGGTAAAGGCGGCTTCGTTCTTCGCGCAAAAACGGAAATCGAAGAATTTAACAACGGCACGAGAGAACGTATCGTCGTTACCGAATTGCCGTATCAGGTCAATAAAGCGATGCTTATCAAGTCGATAGCAGACATGGTTAAGGATAAGCGAATAGAAGGGATAAGCGACATTAAGGACGAGTCCGACCGTCACGGCATGCGTATGGTTATCGACCTTAAAAAGGACGCGAATTCGCACGTCGTGCTTAACACCTTGTTTAAGCATACGAATTTGCAGGTTAAAGACGGCATAACCCTTCTTGCTCTTGTTGACGGCGAGCCGAAGATTTTGTCGCTTAAAGAAATTTTACAGCAATACCTCGCGCATCAGGAATCCGTTATCGTCAGAAGAACGAAATACGACCTTGCAAAAACGGAAGAGAGAGAACATATCGTTAAAGGTCTCGTTATCGCGCTTGCGAATATCGACGAGGTTATCGAGATTATTAAGAAATCGGCAGATAAAAACTCCGCCGCGCAAGCCTTGATGGATAAATTTCTTTTATCCGACAAACAAGCTAACGCGATTTTAGAGATGAGATTGCAACGCTTGACGAGTATGGAGGTCGAAAAGCTTAACGCAGAACTTATCGAGTTGGATAAGACCATTGCCGACCTCAAAGACATTCTTGCCAACGAACAGCGAGTTAAAGACATTATCAAAAACGATATGGAGGAGATAAAACAAAGTTATCCTTCTCCGAGAAAAACGGAGCTGTCTTACGATTACGGCGATATAGATATCGCGGATATGATTCCCGTTGAGGACGTTGTGGTAAGCTTAACGCATTTCGGTTACGTCAAGCGCGTCGCGGCTTCCGAATACAGAACTCAACGTCGTGGCGGCAAAGGCGTTACCGCGCATAAACCGAAGGAGGAGGATTTCGTCGAGAATATGTTCGTTACGTCCTCTCACGACGATATTTTGTTCTTTACCGATAAGGGCAAAGTATACAGCTTAAAATGCTTCTTTATTCCCGAAGCGCAAAGGACGGCAAGGGGCAGGGCAATCGTCAATCTCTTGCAGCTTTCCGATAACGAAAAGGTTTGCGCAATGCTGCCGCTTAAAGCCGATGCCGAGGGGTATATCGTTATGGCAACGAAAGACGGGCTTATTAAGAAAACCGCACTTTCGGAATACGCTAACATTCGTAAAGTGGGCAAAATTGCAATCAAACTCACCGAAAACGACGAGCTTATTTCCGTGGGGCTTTCGAGCGGTTCGGACAGAATCCTTATCGGCTCTTATAACGGCAAGTGCATAATGTTTAACGAAACGGACGTCAGGGCGATGGGCAGAGATACGCAAGGCGTTAAGAGTATGGATTTGGACGACGGCGACAGAGTTGTCGATATGTCTATCGTTACGCCCGATAAAGAGGTAATCACGATGACCGAACACGGATACGGAAAGCGTTGCCGTGTAGAAGATTACAGATTGCAGTCAAGAGGTGGCAAGGGCGTTAAAGCAGGCTCGTTTAACGAAAAAACGGGCAAACTTGTGGGACTTAAACTTATCGGCGCGGACGAAAACATAATGATAATCACGGCTAACGGCACGATTATCAGGGTTGCCTCGTCGGATATAAGTTCGATAGGCAGGGCAACGCAAGGCGTAAGAGTTATGAGGACGGAAGACGGCGCAACCGTTTCTAAAATTGCGATAACTCCCGAAAGCGATGAAGAGACCGAAGGCGAAAACGATGCCGACAGCTCGGAAATCGTTAGCGAGGATACGCAAGAATAATAAGCAAAATTCAAGAATTTTAGGCGGACGCTTGTGAAAAAGCGTCCGCCGAAAAAGAATTTAAAAGGGTAGGCGCGACAAAAGAAAAAAAGATTTAAAAACCGTCGCTAATTTATTGACAAAATTCGATTTATTTAATATAATAGATAAGCATTGCTGATATGGCTCAGATGGTAGAGCGCGTCCTTGGTAAGGACGAGGTCACCGGTTCGATTCCGGTTATCAGCTCCAAGATACCCACGGTTTACCGTGGGTATTTAATTTTAAATAACGGTTAGACCTCAGGACTTACCAAGGAAAGAGAAAGGGGTATCCCCAAAATATTTTGCGTAGCAAAAGATTTTAGGGGAATAAGGAGCAAACGTTGAAAAGGGCTTGCGTCGTTGTATACAGCGACGCAAGGCAAAAAGACGGATTGCGACGAAAGGACGAGGTCACCGGTTCGATTCCGGTTATCAGCTCCAAGATACCCACGGTACACCGTGGGTATTTAATTTTAAATAACGGTTAGACCTCAGGACTTACCAAGGAAAG
>CATZMZ010000006.1 GCA_958421945.1 uncultured Eubacteriales bacterium
GCTACGCAATACTTCGCTGCGCTTCGTATGTGAACTACGTTCAAGCCTTGAAAAAGTAGTAAAAAGGAGCAACAAACGTTGCTCCTTTATATGGTCGGAGTGACAAGACGGTTGCTCCGCAGGCTACGCAATACTTCGCTGCGCTTCGTATGTGAACTACGTTCAAGCCTTGAAAAAAGTAGTAAAAAGGAGCAACAAACGTTGCTCCTCTTTTTGGTCGGAGTGACAAGACTTGAACTTGCGACCTCTTGCCCCCCAGACAAGCGCGCTACCAACTGCGCTACACCCCGTAACCGCTAAAATAAAATATCTAATTATATGCTCGCTAAACCTTTTATTAAGGTAGCGCCCAAGACGCTTCCGCTCTCGGCATAAAGCCTCGCGGGCTTTGGCTACAAACAGTCCACAGGACTGTTTGCTTAACGCGTCGCCCCAACTGCGCTACACCCCGTAACCGCTAAAATAATAATATTTATTTATATACTCGCTAAACCTTTTATTAAGGTAGCGCCCAAGACGCTTCCGCTCTCGGCATAAAGCCTCGCGGGCTTTGGCTACAAACAGTCCACAGGACTGTTTGCTTAACGCGTCGCCCCAACTGCGCTACACCCCGTAACCTTAAAACGTTATTGCGTGTTACGAATAATCATTTCCTTAACACAATGGCTATTGTATCACAATTTAATTTTTTTTGCAACAATTTTAACGTAATTATTAGACACATTTTCAAAATAATGTTAAAATATTCTTATAAGCTTATTTAAGGTTGCATTATGAGGATAAGAAAGAAAAAACATTTAGACGAAAGAGTTAAAAACGTTCGGAATTTGCTTGTTATTGCGGATAACGATATACTTAATTCCACAGAAGCAAATCAAGATAAAAGACTATTTGATTTTAAAAGTATTTTCGGAAACGAACGCTCTGTTGAAATAGAAATCGGGTGCGGGAAAGGCGGTTTTATAATTGAAAAAGCAAAGCGCGAACAGTCAATAAATTTCGTTGCGGTCGAACTGTTGCAAAATATAATCGTAATGGCAGCCGAAGCCGCCGTGAGAGAAAACGTTAAAAATGTTTTATTTTTTAACTGTGGTGCGGATTATTTGCCGCGATACGTTCCGTCGCAATCGGTTAAAGCCGTTTACCTGAATTTTTCGCCGCCGTTCAACGGAAAAAGATACGAGAACAGACGCCTTACTAAGCCGGAGCTTGTGTCCTTTTATAAAGACGTTTTAATGCCAGGCGGCGCGGTGTATCAAAAAACCGACGATAAAGATTTTTTTGAATATTCCATGGAAAAATTCAGGGAGGGCGGTTTTATCGTTACCGAAACGGTGCTGACGGATAGCGATAACGTGCAAACCGAATACGAAAAGAAGTTCCGAAAGCTTGGTCTGCCGATATATTCCTTTAAGGCTCAAAAGCAATAAACAGTATAATAAATCAGATAATCTGAAATAAATTTCAGATGTTAAATTAAGATAATACTTAAAAGTAAGCCGCGGTTAAACCGCGGCTTCGTGGGGTTATTTTTTGCTTCGAGGTTTTAGCTGCGACCATAAAATGGTTGCAATTTGCAGCGGTGCGCCAAGTAGGAAAATCGTCCACATATGGCTTTTATAAAACTGAACAAAAATCGACGTTAAAACCGTCCATATTAAAAACGAAATCAAAATGAAAGAGTATTTTCTTTTGCCCCAGATGCTATTAAAAACGATAAGCACTACGAACGAAATAGGGCAGGCGTGGATAAAAACAATCCAAGGGCGGCTCGTCGCAAAAAAAGACGAATAAAAGAAAATCATCGTTGCCAGAAGCCAAACGATAAGCACGGAAAGACAGGTGATGATGATTTTATTTGCGACGTTGTTTTTGCCCGTGTAAATTTTATCGTAAAACTCGTCGTTGCCCTCGGAAATGAGGTGGTCAACGGTAACTCCGAAGATATCCGCTATGTTCTTTAACACTTCGATAGGCGGCGTTGAATCGCCGTGTTCCCACTTGGAAACGGATTTATCCGTATAATTCAGCTTTGCCGCAAGTTCGCTTTGCGTCATTTTGTTTTTAATTCTTAACGAGGTAATATTCTTTGCAAGAATTTCTTTAATATCGTCCATAATTAAATTTTAGCACATTTGGAGCAAAAAATCAACGGTTTTTAGTAAAATTCTACCGACAGTAGAGTAATTTTTGGGTCTGAACGTCGATTTTAGACAGCTCTCGCACTAATAGAGTGGGTGTATCGCGGCTTTCAAGGTGCAAATTCTATTCGTAGAGTTTAATTGATTGTGGATTGTTTACGTTTGTTATATAATCTTATTGACCGAACGGATTTAATACGCAAGGAGGATTTTATGGAGAATAATAAAATTATACCTATTGTTTATGCGGTAGACGATAATTACGTGCCTTTTATGTGCGTTTCGCTTAAATCGATTATCGACAATTCCTCTCGGGGGTGCTTTATTCGGGTTTTCGTGCTGAATACGGGACTTTCCGACGAAAACAAAGAAAAAATCGAAAGGTTTATTAAAGATAATTCCGACTCCGTCGAATTAGAATACGTTGACGTTGCCGGAAGAATGGATAAAATCGTTTCGAAAATGCATTTAAGGGATTACTATACCAAGGCAATTTATTTCAGGATTTTTATTCCGTCGTTATTTTCGCAGTACGAAAAAATTATTTACGTCGATTGCGACACCGTTTTTCTCGGGGATATTTGCGAACTTTATAACGTCGATTTAAAGAATAATATCGTTGCGGCAATTCATGAGGAGGCTATGTCTTCTTACGAATGCTTCGGCTTGTATTCGGAAGTGTTTTTAGACGTGCCGCGACTAAACTATTTCAATTCGGGATTACTCGTTATCAATAACCCCGTTTATAATTTCGAAAGAATCGAAACCAAATTCATAAATCTGATGCTTTCGGAAAAATTCGAGGTAGCGCCCGACCAGGACTGTTTGAACGTTCTATTAAAAAATCGCGTTTTACTTCTCGACGTGGGTTGGAATAAAACGCCCATTTCCGATAAAGCTTTCCCCGATGAAGAGGTTAAAGTTATTCATTATAAGTTGAATTTCAAGCCGTGGCATTACAGGGGTATAAGATACGAGGAATATTTCTGGAATTACGCCGAAAAAACCCCTTATTACGATACGTTGCTTTCAATGCTTGACGGGTATTCGGAGGCGGACAGAGAAAATGATTCGAGGGCGTTCAGCAATCTTAAGCAGATGGCTTTGGATTATGTCAAGATAAAACGCGCGAAAAAGGTTTTGGGGTAAAGATTAAATGTTGGACGAAGGCAGAAAAGCCGTTTTAAGCAGAATAAAAGAATACGAAACGGCGGGATTATTCGATAAGGATGTCGAGGCAGACCCGCCGCACGTTACGCTTTTACCCGATAAAATCGATTATACGGGCGAGAAATTTTGTTCTAAGTTTTCAACGCGCATCGCAAACACGATTGCCGTTTGGTATTACGAAAACGAGTTAAAAAAAGGCAACTATGCGATAAAAGAAGTAAACGGTATCGAAAACTTTTTAAGCGTGGAGGGCGGCGCGGTTATAACCTGCAACCATTTCAGCGTGTACGATAATTACGCAGTTTACAGGACGATTTCCAAACATCTGAACGGGCGCAACCTTTACAAGGTTATTAAAGAGGACAATTATACGAACTTTAAGGGTTTATACGGGTTCTTTTTCAGACACTGTAACACTCTTCCGCTCTCGTCTAACACTCAAACAATGATTAAATTTTTGCGGGCGATTAAAACGTTGCTCGGACGGGGTGAGAAAATTCTGATTTATCCCGAACAGGCTATGTGGTGGAATTATAAAAAGCCGAGACCGATGAAGGACGGGGCGTTTAAGCTTGCGGCGATGAATAAAAAACCCGTTATTCCTTGCTTTATCACGATGGAGGACGGCGAAAAGGTTTTACGTGACGGTTCTCTTTCGCAAAAGTATACCGTGTGGTACTTGCCGCCGATTTATCCGAAAGAGGAGCTTTCCGAAAAGGAAAACATTAAATATATGAAGGAAAAAAATTACGAGCTGTGGAAGGATTTATACGAGCGGGTTTACGGTGAAGAATTAAAATACGGTGATTAAAAATGTTGTGGTATTTATTTATTCTTTTCGCGTATTTCGCGATTTCGGTTATAAATTTTATTGCGTTGCGTTGCACTCGGTTTTTTTACTGTTTCGGAATGCCCGCACTCGCTATTATCGTCGTTTTTTTAATTGATTTGCTTGCCGCGGGGGTGGTAAGATGGATTCTTCCGCAAAAGTTGTTCGGTTGCGATAAAAAATTTTTTTGCGCTTCGCCGAAACGCGCTAAAACTTACGAAAAACTTGGGATTAAAAGTTGGAAATCGAAAATTCCCGAATGGGGCGGGCTGACGTCGTTCAGGAAAAACAAAATATCCGACCCAAAAAACAACGAATACGTTAAGCGGTTTATCGTCGAGTCTAATTACGGCGTTGCCGTTCATTTTGCGGGAATGGTGCTTGGGTTTGCCGTTATTTTTATAGACCTTGGCAACCTGTACGGCATCGGTTTGCCCGTGGCGGTGATAAACGCCGTTTACTGCTGGCTGTCCTTTGCCGTTTTAAGGTATAATCTTCAGAAGCTGCACCAACTTTATCGTATTAACGAACGCCGCGCGGCGAAAATCAAAACCGAAAAACCCGACGGCGCGGAAACGGTTTCCGCTTGCGATGAAAGATGTTGCGACGAGGTAAAGGCTGCCGACGTCGCTTGCACTGAAAGTCGCGGCGAATAAAGGCGAAAGAATTATTTATAGAATTGAGCTCGGGAATTGCGACAAGAAATTTCGGGCAAGAATTAAAAGTCGCGACGCAGCGAAAAAAATTTAAGACAAACCCTTTGCAACGGTTTGTCTTTTTTCTTTACTTATTTTTTAAAATGTAGTACAATATCATTATGAAATTTATACATTGCGCGGACTTGCACATAGATTCCAAAATCAAAACGTTGCCGTCCGATAAAAGTAAAATAAGACGAGAGGAAATAATCCGCACTTTCGAAAGGTTGACGGACTATGCGGCGGAAAACGGCGTTACCGCGGTAATTATCGCGGGCGATATGTTTGATGATTCGGGTGCGTCCGAAAAAGCGAAGAACAGGGTTTTTGCGGCGATTAAGGCGCACCCCGAAACCGATTATCTCTATTTGACGGGTAATCACGATGAAAGCTGTTTTTTCTCTCGCGAGAATCTGCCCGAAAACTTTAAAACGTTCGGCGAAAGGTGGACTTCGTTCCGTTACGGCGGCGTGTGCGTGACGGGCGTTTCGGCACGCGGGGAAAATTTCGACCCCGTTTACGGCGCGCTCGATTTAAGTGCGAAAGACGTTAATATCGTGGCAATGCACGGGCAGGTTGCGGGTTATAAGTCGGAGGAACGCGCCGAGCTGATAAGTCTGCCGCTGCTTACCGATAAAAACGTAGATTATCTTGCGCTCGGGCATATACATTTTTATTCGGCGAATAAGCTTGACGAGCGCGGTATTTACGCGTATAGCGGTTGTCTTGACGGGCGCGGTTTTGACGAAACGGGCAAAAAGGGATTCGTGTTGCTTGAAATTCCGAACGACGCGAACGGTACGTGCGATATTAACGATGCGGTCGGTTTTGGCGGTACTGCGGAAGGTTCGGGCGCGGATAGTGCCGGCGACGTTGCGACTTCGGGAGAGTTTCGCCGTAACGCGGTTAAAGCGGAGTTCGTTCCGTTTTCTTC
Source organism: uncultured Eubacteriales bacterium (assembly GCA_958421945.1). Lineage (GTDB taxonomy): Bacteria > Bacillota > Clostridia > Christensenellales > Borkfalkiaceae > UBA1259. The sequence continues at coordinate 5,773 of CATZMZ010000006.1, forward strand.
GCGCGAGTTTTTCGAGGTCGAGCTTTCCGTTACGGGCGAAGCCGACTGGTTCGATTTCCGCGAGCGCGCGTTAAAGAAATTAAAGTCGGATTATCCTGCGGAAAGTCTCGTTAAAGTTATTTTTACGGGCGAGCATAAACCCGATTTCGAGATCGATAAAGAAGCTTTTGCGGCGCGGCTTAACGAGATGTTTTTCTTCGGAAAGGTTTACGATAAAACCACGCTTGAAATTTCGGACGAGGATTTTAAAAACGACAAATCCGTTCGCGGCGAATTCGTGCGGGCGGTATGGAACAGCAAGCTGCCCGACGATAAAAAGACCGCGGTGATTATGCTTGGGTTAAACGCGTTAAAGGGAGAGGATATAAGATGAAACTGATACGATGCAAAATATCCGCTTTCGGGAAGCTTTGCGATTTCGAATGTGAATTTTCCTCCGGACTTAACACGATAAAGCAGGATAACGGCTGGGGCAAAAGCACGCTTGCCGCGTTTATAAAATCGATGTTTTACGGGCTGGACGACGGCAAACGCTCCGTCGCGGAAAACGAACGTATTAAATACAGACCGTGGAATTCTACGGGTACGTTCGGCGGAAGCGTGGTTTTCGAGTGGGGCGGAAAGGAATATCGGCTGGAACGGTTTTTCGGCGCGAAAAAATCGGACGATACCGTCAGACTGTTCGACAACGCGACGGGCAAAGAATTCGGGAAAACCGAAAATCTCGGCGCGCGCGTGTTTCAGATTGACGAGGAAGGCTTTTTATCGACCACGTTTTTTTCGCAAAAAGATTTCGAAGTAAAAAGCAACACGAGCTTAACCGCAAAATTCAACGAAGTAAACGAAATTCAGGACAGCGCGCTGTTCGATAAGGCGGTCGAAAAGCTCGAAGCGAAAGCGAAAAGTTATAAATACAGCGGCAACAGGGGGTTGATACCCGAAATTAAAGCGGAACAGTTCGCCGTCGGCGAAAAAATCGAGCGCGCGGGGCGTGCGGGGCGCGAAGCCGCCACACTTAAAGAGTCCGCAAAAAAACTCGAAGCCGAAACGGAAGAAATTAAAAAGCGTTGCGACGAACTTGTTTTAAGGATACAAAAGGCGGGTAAAGCGGAAGCGGTCGCGGTTAAAAAAGACAGATACGTAAAAGCGGTGAACGAGCGCAATTCTCTGACGGAACGCAAAGTGTCCGCAGAACGCGTTTTTAACGGCGTAGTTCCCGACGAAACGACGGTATCGGGTATTCAAAGCTGCGTAGAGGAATTAAACAGAAACGCCGAACGCGAGAAAATTCTTGCAGAAGATATAGAAATGCTCGAAAAAACCCGTAACTATGCGCAAGACTTTTCGGGCAAACGCAATCTAAGCGTGGCGTTTTTAATTTTTGCGGCGTTATGCGCGGTTGCCGGCGTGGGTTTTTGCATTATAAACGTTACGCTTGCGGCGGTGGCGGCGTTCGTCGTTGCGGCGGTGTTCGGTTCTCTTTGCGCGTTTTATTTTTTTGGCAAGAAAAGGTCGAACGACGACGGCGGCGAGAGTATGCTTGCGAAAAAGAAAGCCGACCTTGCCGAATATCTTAAAATAGACGAGGCTTACAAGGCTAACCTCGAAAAGGTTATGGCGGATTACGAAATTCCGCGCGGTTACGGCTATTCTTTTGCGTTAAACGAGATTAAAAAGACGGTGGAAACGATAAAATCGCTTTCGGAACGCATCAAAAATCTCGACGAGGAGATTAAAGAACTTGTCTCGGACGAGAGTATTCTTGCGGAAAAAAAAGCTACGGAAAGCGTTCATGCGTTAAAGGCGGAGCTTGACCGCGCACAGGCGGAATATCGCGAAAAAACCGCCCTGCTCGCCGCAAGAAACAACGACGTTAAAAACTATCTTGCCGAAGCCGACGCTCTGCGCGATTACGAAAATCGTCGGGACGAATTAAGCGAAAAGCTCGCCGAATACGAGTCCGAGCTTGAAACGGTTAAAACCACCCTCGACTTTTTGAAGGTTGCGGACGAAAACCTTAAAGTTAAATACCGCGCGCCGTTAAAGGACAGCCTCAACAAATATTTAAGACTTATCACGGGCGGTTGGGTTGCGGACATCGACACCGATTTAAAGGTCACGATAGAGGAGAAGGGCGGCAATCGCGAAACGGATTTTTACAGCAAAGGTTCGAGAAATCTTTTTGAAATCTGCAAGCGGTTTGCTCTTACCGACGTGCTGTTTACCGCAGAAAAGCCTTTTATAATTTTGGACGACCCGTTCTATAACCTTGACGACGAAAAGATTAAACAGTCGCTATCGCTTATTAAAAAATTATCGGAAAGCTATCAGATTATCTATCTCGTCTGTCACGAATCGAGAAGGGCTTAAAGACCGAACGGCTCGATTTTTCGATTTTTTAAGCTAAAAACGAAAAACAGCATAAAAACAATAACAACCGAAAGAGAAAATGAAAAGAAAGCTTGAATTCGAATTAGTGCCTGACGGGTGCTGGTATTCTAATCTCCGCGCGATTTTAAGCAAGGAGCAATGGGATTTTATCAAGAAGGACGCTAAAACCCGCGCGGGCGGAAGGTGCGTTATATGCGGCAAAAAAACCGCCGCGTTGGACGCGCACGAGGTGTGGGAATACGATGCCAAAAACGGTATTCAGAAGCTTAAAGACGTAATATCCGTTTGCAAAGACTGTCATAGCGCGATACATATCAATCGCACGTGGCTTAAAGGCGACCCCGAGCGTGCGGAGGAACATTATATGAAGGTAAACGGCTGTTCTTACGTAGAAATGCGCGCGGATTTGGGCAAGGCAAACGAAAAACAAAAGCGACTGAATTCGGTGTCCGAGTGGAAAACTGATATTTCCTGGCTTAAAAGATTTGTTAAAGATTAAAAAACGCCGCAAGCGGTAAAAAACAGCTGCGGAATAATGACGAAAACGGCCGCAAACGCTACGAAAAGCGGTTACGGGATTAAAACAAAAATAACTAACATAGGGTTAAGCGAAAAAAGTATGATTATTGACGCGCACGCGCATATATATCCCGATAAAATCGCCGAAAAAGCAACCGCGGCGATAGGGGAATTTTACGATATAAAAATGGAATTGCCGTTCGGCACTGCCGAACAGCTTATCGAGGACGGGAAGAATGCGGGGGTAACGAAATTTATCGTTCACTCTGTCGCGACCAAGCCCGCGCAGGTTAAAGCCATAAACGATTTTATCATTGCCGAAACTACCGCGCATAAAGAATTTGTCGGATTTATGACTTTGCACGAGGATTTAAGCGAGGATGAAATAGCGCGGGAAATCGACCGATGCATTTCGGCGGGGCTTAAAGGGATAAAGTTGCACCCCGATTTTCAAAAATTTTATATCGACGGCGAAAACGCGCGTAAAATTTATAGGGCGGCGGGAGACAGACTGCCGATTTTGTTTCATACGGGCGACGACCGTTTTGAATTTTCAAAGCCCGCAAGGCTTGCCGCAGTCGCTAAGGAATTTAAAAAAACGCGCTTTATCGGCGCGCATTTCGGCGGTTATCGCTGTTGGAACGACGTAGACGTTTATAAAGGGCTTGATAACGTGTTTTTCGACACCAGCTCGTCCTTGCCTTTCATCTCAAAAGAACGCGCGGAACGTTTGATTTCCGAATTCGGCGCGGAACGCTTTTTCTTCGGAACGGATTTTCCCATGTGGGACGCTTCCGAGGAGCTTGCGCGCTTTATGAGACTATCCCTAACGGACGGGGAAAGAGAAAAAATTTTATATAAAAACGTTACGGGGTTTTTGGATTTATAATTTTTCGATAGGCATAGGCGTGGCGCAATTTATATACTTTATCGCGTTACAAATTATTTAATACTTTTTCGATTATATCCGCAAAACCGTCGGAAACTTTTTTAAGATTAGATAGGAACTGTTCTGAATTCGCGCCGCTTCCGTAAACGTCGGTAACGCCTTTAATCGAGCAGAAAGGAACGCCGTTAGACGCGCAAACCTGCGCGATAGCCGCGCCTTCCATATCGAAAAGAGCGCAGCCGAGTTTTTTTATCGTTTCAACGTCGGAAGCCTTGCAGGTAAATCTATCCGAGGTTGCAAGCGCGCGTTTTTCGAGAAAATCCGCCGCTTTCGTGTGCGCGTCAAAAAACACGCGGTCATAATCTTGTATATATCCCACCGAAACGTTATCGAGTTCGGAAAGGTCGAAATCGTACTGACAGCATTTTTCCACGGCGTAATAATTTTTAGCCGCCACGTTGCCGCAGCCGCCGACCGCGCCGAAATTCAGCACAACGCGCGGGGAAAACCCGTCTATTAACGCCTGCGCGGAAAGCGCGGCGCTCACTTTGCCTATTCCGCTGACGGTTAAAACGATTTCGTTTCCGTTAAATTCGCCGTAATAGGTTTTTTTATCCGCAACTTTGCGACATTCTTTCAGATTTGCTTTTTCAATAAAGGACTCGGCCTCTTTTTCGAGCGCGACGACGATACAAACGGGCTTATTTATAGTGTTTTTCATAATCTTATTCATATAATAGATTTTAGCATAAACGGGCGGTTAAGTCAACGCGTTCGCGCGGAAGTTAGCACAAAGCCTTAAAATCTTTTCAAAATAAAAATTTTTTATAGATTTTTTCGTAAAGCTTTTCTTTTTCTTTTTTTCCTTTTCACGATTTTAGTTTTAATTGTATAAAATGGTTAATAGGGGTGTTTTTGATGTAAATTACCCCCGAAAAACAAAATCGTGAATTTTAAAAAATAGGGCGTTTTTTTGCAAAATATCCGCTGCTTTGACAAAAACGGCAAAAAAATTTGCTTGACAAAGCCGAAAATATACCCTAAAATATTAAAACGTGAAAAATAAAAAGTTCAGCGAGGATGAAAGGATGAAGTTTCTTCACGGCAAAAATTTAAAACTTATTGACAAGCGAAGCGCGTTTATCGCGCCGACCGTTAAGCTCGGCGATAACGTAACCGTTTACGAAAACAACAGGATAGAGGGCGAAACCGTTATCGGCAACAACGTGACGATTATGCCGGGGTGCTATATCAAAAATTGCATTATCGGCGACGGGTGCGTGATAACAAGCTCTCATTGTGAGAACGCGACGGTTGAAAACGACTGTTCGGTAGGACCTTTTTCAAGGCTGCGTCCCGACGCGGTGATTAAAAGCGGCGCGAAAATCGGTAATTTCGTTGAGATTAAAAACGCGACGGTGGGCGAAGGAACGAAAGTCAGCCACCTTGCCTACGTGGGCGACGCCGAACTCGGCAAAAACTGCAATATCGGCTGCGGCGCGATTTTCGTTAATTATAACGGCAAAATCAAGCAAAAAACAATCGTTAAGGATAACTGTTTTATCGGGAGCAACTGCAATATTATCGCGCCCGTTACCATAGAAAGCGACAGCTATATTTGCGCCGGCACGACGATTACCGAAAACGTTAATACGGACGATTTCGTGATAGGCAGGGTCAGACAGACGGTTAAAGAAAAGAGAGCGCACGTTTACCTGAAAAATAGCGAACGCAGCGAGTAAAATGGAGGATAGTAATTATGGGATTGTTTTTCGGAACGGACGGACTTCGCGGAAAAGTAAACGAGGACTTAACCTACGACGTCGCGTATAAAATCGGCAACGCGTTATCGATTTTAAAGCAAAAGCCGACGGTTCTTATAGGTTCGGACACGCGCGTGTCAAATTCTTATTTAACGCTTGCGGTTGCAAGCGGGGCGATGAGCGGCGGCGCGAGAGTTATCGACGCGGGCGTCGTTCCTACCGCGGGCGTGGCGTATATTACGCGTTACATTAAAGCCGATTACGGCGTGGTTATAAGCGCTTCGCATAACAGCGGCGAATATAACGGAATAAAAGTTTTCAACGGCGACGGATATAAGCTCGGCGACAAAGAGGAAGAGCGGATAGAACGCTGTTTTATCCACGAAAAAACCAACGATTTCCCCGATATCGGCACTTACGAGCAGGACTTGAAACTCGCAAAAATTTACAGAGATTTCCTTATTTCTTCAAGCAAAACGTCGTTAAAGGGAAAAACAATCGTGCTCGATTGCGCTTACGGCGCGGCGCACAGAATCGCACCCGAAGTGTTCAGGCGGTTAGGCGCAAGCGTGGTTGCGGCAAACTGCACGTTAGACGGGCTTAAAATAAACAAAAACTGCGGCGCGCTATACCCCGAAAACCTCGTAAAACGAGTGTTCAGATACAAGGCGGATATGGGTTTTGCGTTTGACGGCGACTCCGACAGGCTTATCGCGGTGGACGAAAAGGGACACGTAATCGACGGCGATATGATAATTTATGCGCTTGCCAAATACCTTAGAAACAAAGGTCTTTTAAAGGGCAATACGGTCGTCGGAACGAGCCACACGAATATGGCAATCGAGGAAGGCTTAAAGGGTGAAGGAATAGGTTTAATCAGAACGGATATAGGCGATAAATACGTGCTTGCGAAGCTGCTCGAAAAGGGCTTGTCGCTCGGCGGCGAACAAAGCGGGCATATAATTCTTAAAGACGTCGCAACCACGGGCGACGGTATTCTTTCCGCCCTCGCCGTTGCGAATATGGTTATAGAAGAAGGTAAAACGCTTTCGGAAGCGGCGTTTGTGGAACTGTATCCGCAGATAAATAAAAACGTTATAGTAAACGACAAATTCCGCATTATGAACAGCGAAGAATTAGGCAAAGAAATAGCCAGGTATAACGCGGAACTTTCTGGTAAAGGCAGACTGATGCTTCGCGCTTCCGGCACAGAACCGAAAATCAGGGTTATGGTCGAAAGCAAGGATAAAGACCTTAACGAGAAAATCGCAAACGCGATTGTTTCCGTCGTTAAGCGCGTGGACGCAGAATAAAAGCGCATAACTGCGAAACGATGCAAAAACCTCGTAATAATACAGTAAAAACGACGGAAAACAGCAAAAAATCGTACAAAAAGCCGTAGCAACGCGTTAATAAGGCGGTTTATTGCGGACATGATTTCAAATAAAACCTAAAACAAGGCAAACAAAAAAACGGCGGAAGCCGTTTTTTTGTTTGCCTCTAAACCCGAAATCGTGCTAATTTAATTTACAAAAATCAATTTATGTGTTATACTTTAGCCGTTAGAAGAACGTCGGCGCGCCGATAAACGGTCGGGAAGTGCGACGTCGAACAGGGAGGAAAAATATGAAGCTTTCAAAAAAACAAGTTGCGGTATACGTTCTGGCAATAACGGTTTTGCTCGTGTCGCTCGTAATAACGCTTTTAGACGCGTTTATTCCGTTAAAAATCTGGGTTCACCCGATACTCACGTTTTTATTCTGTCTGGCGATAGGCTTCGGGATAATTTGTCTTGCGTTCGGGTTTTCGAAAAAATCGCCGTGGTATTTCTTTTTAAGTTCTATTTTACTAGGGCTTGCGTTCGTGTACGCGTTTTGCTGTTCCGTTCCCGAGCAATGGTGGATAAGCTTAATCGTCGTCGCGGTAATATGGTTGATTTTTGCGATTTTAAGCATTATGAGCGCGGGCAACCACACGGAGGAAATTGCTCTCAACAAATCGCCCGACTATAAAAATTATGAGCAGCGCAAAGCGGAAAGGAAAAAGGCGGAGGCGGAAAGCGAGCCGGAGCAGTTGCCCGAAATTAAGTCTTTTAAAGATAAATAATCTGCTTTTATACTGTTAAAAGCATTTAATAATAATCAAATAAATATATTGACCACGGATTTTAACTATGACTGAAAGAAATTTAACGTTGCTTACCGACCTTTATCAGCTTACGATGATGAACGGTTATTTAAAGGAAGACAGAAAGGATGAAATAGCCGTTTTCGACGTGTTTTTCCGTCAAAACGGAATGATAACCTATTCCGTTGCTTGCGGACTCGAACAAGCCGTCGACTATATTCTCGGATTGAAATTCGGCGATGAGGAAATAGCGTATCTTAAAAGTCTTGGGATTTTTTCCGAAGAATTTTTAAATTATCTTAAAGATTTTAAGTTTACGGGCGACGTGTTCGCCGTGCCGGAGGGGACTGTTGTTTTCCCCGGCGAGCCTATTTTTACGGTGCGCGCGCCCGTTATGCAGGCGCAGCTCGTCGAAACCGCCATATTGAATATTATCAACTTTCAGACGCTCATCGCGACGAAAGCTGCAAAAATCAGATACGCGGCTAAAAACGATTTGGTTATGGAATTCGGTTTGCGCCGCGCGCAAGCTCCCGACGCAGGCATTTACGGCGCAAGAGCTGCCGTTATCGGCGGTTGCGATTCCACCTCGAACGTGCTTGCGGGCAAAATGTTCAACATTCCCGTCGCGGGGACGCACGCGCACAGCTGGGTTATGAATTTTAATGACGAATACACCGCATTCAAGGCTTATGCGGAAGTTTATCCCGATAACGCGTTGCTGCTCGTCGATACTTACGACACGTTAAATCAGGGAGTGCCGAACGCGATAAGGGTTTTTGACGAGCTTAAAGCGAACGGCTACAAACCCAAGGGGATAAGGCTCGATTCGGGCGACTTGGCGTACCTTTCAAAAAAGGCGCGCGCGCTTCTCGACGAGGCAGGCTATCCCGATACGGTTATTTGCGCATCGGGCGATCTGGACGAATATTCGATAAGCTCGCTTAAAAATCAGGGCGCGAAAATAAATTCCTGGGGTGTGGGAACACGACTTATCACGAGTGCGGATATGCCCGCGCTCGGCGGCGTGTATAAGCTTGCCGCGGTTTACGACGATAACGGAAAAGTTATCCCCAAGATTAAGCTTTCGGAGAATACCGAAAAGATTACAAATCCCGGGTTTAAAAATATTTACCGCGTATACGGAAAAGATACGCATAAAGCGGAGGCGGACTTTATTTGCTTGCGAAGCGAACCGGAGGTGGATACGACCAAGCCGCTCGTTTTGACGCACCCGACCGAACGGTGGAAAAGCATTACGTTTGAAAATTACGAGGTTAAGCCGTTGCAAAAGGATATCATCAGGAACGGCAAGCTCGTTTACGAAATGCCCACGCTTGCGGAAATTAAAAAATACGCCAAGGCAGACCTTGACAGTTTTTGGGACGAATATAAACGGCTTGATAAGCCGCACGTTTACAAGGTCGACTTGTCTGACGGACTTTATGAATTGAAAAAGAATATGCTTGAAGAAATAAGGGGTAAAGGAAAGGCTTGAAAAAGGAGAATAACGCGTTCGGACTCGCGAAAAACAAATATAAAAAGACTGAGGTTATCGCAATATTAAACGAAAAAACGCAGGCGTTCGATACGGAGCTTGCCGATTTTCGCGCTCAATTGTCCGAGCTTAAAGCCGAGAACGCGCGGCTGAACGAACGAATTAACGAATACGACGCCAAAAACGCCATTATCGAATCCGCCATTAAAGACGCGGAGGAAAAGGCGGCGGAAACGGAGGAAAAAACCAAGCTCCGTTACTCTTTGGTTGCGGAAAAATTGAAAAGCTTTTCCGAACGGTGGGACGAATATTTCAGGTATCTGAAAAACAAGTATCCGTTGTATCCGCTCGTTAAAACCTCAACGGAATTAAGAGAAAAAATAGCCGAGCTGTTAGCGGAACGGGGTAACGCAGACGCCGTGGACGCTCTGGACGAAAAACTTAAAGCGGCGACGGCGGGCGAAAACGTTAAAAAAGAACCTTTCGACCCAAAATCGAAAATTAGGGACTACGTTGCCGCCACGAGCGACAACGGCTTCAATCTCGAAGAGGTGCTTAACCCCGGCGAGCTTCATTTGGAGGATTTATGCAAGGAACTGGGACTTCTGGAATGAAAAAAAGCATAAAATTTATAGTATTTCCGCTTATCGTTTTTGCCGTGCTTATCGCAGTCGATCAAATTACGAAGTTTTATTATAAAAACCTCAATCAAACCGTCGATTTAAGGGCGAATCCCATCGTAATCGTTAAAAATTTCTTTTTTATAACGTATACGGAAAACTCGGGTTCGGCATACGGTTTTTTGGCGGGTAAACCGTGGGCGCAAACGTTTTTTAAGATTTTAACGCTCGTTGCGCTCGTTTTGTTTGTGTTTTTATACGTTTATTCGTACAAGAAAAATCACTTGCTTATGACGTATTCCGTGGCGTTTATCGCCGGCGGAACTATCGGAAATTTTATCGACAGGGTTGCTTTCGGCAAGGTCGTTGACTTTATGAGTGCGGAATTTTTCGGAAACAGGCTTTTCGGCGTGTTTAACTTTGCCGACCTGTTCCTTACCGCGGGCGTTATTATGATAATCGTGCATTTTTTGTTCTTCGACGAAAGCGCGTTATTTAAGAAGAAAAATGGAAAAGAAGATATTTCGGATAACGGACAAAACTAACGTCCGAGCCGACGTGTTTTTAAGCGAACAAACGGGTTTTTCCCGCTCTCACGTTAAAACCTTATGCGACGGCAGCGGCTTGCTTGTCAACGGCAAGTCCGAAAAAGGCAGTTATAAGCTTCGGTTCGGCGACGTTTTGGAATTAACCGTTCCCGATAAGCGGGAGCTTGACGTTAAAGCGATGAATATCCCCATAGACGTGGTTTACGAGGATTCCGATATCGCTGTTATAAATAAGCCGCAGGGTTTAACCGTCCACGCAGGCAACGGAACGGACGAAAACACGCTCGTCAACGCGCTTTTATTTCGGCTTGACAGCCTTTCGGGGATTAACGGCGTCATCAGACCGGGGATAGTGCATAGAATAGATAAAAACACGTCTGGGCTTCTCGTCGTCGCAAAAAACGACAAGGCGCACGTCGCGCTCGCAAAACAGCTCGAGAACAAAACGTGCAACAGAATTTACGTCGCGCTGTTAGAAGGCACGGTTAAAACGGACGAGGGTGTGATCGATACTTTTATCGGCAGGGACGCGAATAACCGTACGAGAATGAGCGTTACCAAAAGCGGCAGGCGCGCGATTACGCATTATCGTGTTTTAGAACGCTTCGATGCGGGGTATACTCTTTGCGAGTTTTCGCTTAAAACGGGCAGAACGCATCAGATACGCGTTCACGCAAAATATCTTGGGCATCCGGTAGTCGGCGATAAAGAATACGGGTATAAAAGCAACAAATTCAAGCTGAACGGGCAGCTGTTGCACGCACGGAGGTTAGAGTTTGTCCACCCGACCACGGGAGAGAAGGTAAGTTTCGACGCGCCGCTTCCCGATTATTTTCAGAACGTATTGAAAAAAATAAAAAATAAAGCATAAAGGAGTCTAAAATGAAAGATTCTAAAAACAACGTAAACGTATTGAATCTGATAGCGTTTATCGCGCTTATCGTAATCGCGGTTTTGCAGGTTTTCAGCCTGCTTTCGCACTGGGGGGTTTTAAGCGTCGAGGGTTTTTTGCCTAGTTTTCTCGAAACACTGAAAAACGTTTGCATTTGCCTCGTCGTCGGCATACTCGCTTATAGATTCGTCGCAAACAAGGGCAAGGGCGTTAAAATTACGTTTTGGGTTTGCCTTGCGATTATAATCGTTGCAACGATTCTTTTCTGGATTAAAATTTGATTTATTATTGACTGAACAAAAGGAACGCGAAAAATATTATGGCTAATCCTCTGGTAGCACTCGTCGGCAGACCGAACGTCGGCAAATCCACGTTTTTTAATAGAGTCGTGGGGAAAAGATTGTCCATCGTAGAGAACTTCCCCGGCGTAACGCGCGACAGGTTATACGCGGACGCGGAATGGTGCGGAAAGTTTTTTACGCTCGTCGATACGGGCGGGTTAGAACTGAAATCCACCGATGAAATGTGGATGCATATTCAACAACAGGCGGAAATCGCAATCGAAACCGCCGACGTTATCATATTCTTTACCGACGCGAAAACGGGTTTGACTTCTGCCGATTACGACGTGGCAATGAAACTCAGGAAGTCGGGGAAGCCCGTTGTGCTTGCCGTAAACAAGCTCGATAATTACGACCCCGCAAAGCTGTACGAGTTTTATAATCTCGGACTTGGCGAGCCGTACGGAATTTCCGCCGAGCATAGCACGGGAATAGGCGACCTATTAGACGAAGTTACGTCGTATTTTAAGGACGACGGCTCTACTGCGGACGACGGTTCGATTAAGATAGCCATCGTCGGAAAGCCTAATGCAGGGAAATCGAGTTTATGTAATAAAATACTTGGGTTTGACCGTACGATTGTGTCAGACATAGCAGGTACTACGCGTGACGCGATAGATACCCCGTTCGAGTTTAACGGCAAAAAATTTACGCTTATCGATACGGCGGGAATAAGAAAGAAAAAGAACGTTGAAGAGGACGTGGAATATTACAGCGTATTGCGCGCTTTGGGGGCGATAAGGCGCGCGGACGTCTCCGTTATCATGGTTGACGCGGAGGTCGGGTTGACCGAACAGGACGTTAAAATTTGCGGCTACGTCCACGAGCAGAACAAGCCCTCCGTTCTCGTTATGAATAAGTGGGATTTAATCGAAAAGGACACGCACACGATAGAGAAGTTCAACGCGAAGCTTCAGGAAGATTTGAAGTTTATGAACTATCTCGTTACCCTTTACGTTTCCGCAAAAACGGGGCAAAGAACGGAAAAGCTTTTGTCGCTTGTAGAGAAGGTCTACGACAACGCGAGAAAGCGCATTTCCACCGGACAGCTTAACGACCTTATTTACGACGCGGTGCGCGCAAACGAACCGCCGTCGGTAAACGGCAAACGTTTAAAAATCACTTATTGTACGCAGTCGGGCGTTGAACCGCCGACCTTTTTGCTTTTCGTCAACGAGGCGGGGTTAATGCATTTTTCTTATAAAAGATATCTTGAAAACTGCATAAGGAACGCTTACGATTTTTCCGGGACGCCCATCTATATTCAAACGCGCGAGAAGGACGAAAACGAGTTTTAGCGGGTTAATGCAGGGTTAATGCGAAAAGAGAAAAAGAAAACGGAATTATATTTATGGGATACACACTTTTACTCGTGATATTCGCGTTCGGCTCGTATCTGGTCGGAAACGTGAATTTCGCGCTGATAATTTCAAAATTAAAGCATCGGGACATTCGCAAAATGGGCAGCGGAAATCCGGGGGCGCTTAATATGAGCCGTAATCTCGGCATTAAAACGGGCATTTTAACGCTCTTTTTGGACGCGTGCAAGGGCGCGTTGCCGACGCTCGTCGCGTATCTCTATTTTTATAACGGGTATTTTACGGGTACGGCGTTCAGAATTTCCGATTTCGCTATGTATCTCTGCGGACTATGCGTTATTGTCGGGCATATTTATCCCGTGTTTTTGGGATTTCGCGGCGGAAAGGGTATCGCGTCCACAATCGGGGCGTTAATCGTCTGCACGGCGGTCCACGGGTGGTGGGTGTTTTTGTCGCTCGGCTCGATCGCCGCGGCGATTGCTTATATTTATTACACGGAATTCGGCGGAATGGGGTCGTTTATCGCGATAACGCCGTCGCTGATATTCAACGCGCTTTATCTATTCAGCAAATACGGTTTAGCCAACGCCGAAACGCCGTACCTGATTGCTGCGGACGTTTGTATTTTTCTGTTTTTCTTTTTTACCTGGTTCGCGCACAGAAAAAACATATCCGATATGCTTAACGGTACGGAACATCCTACGTCAATTAAAAGCATGGCGGCAAAGGAACGTTCAAAAAAAGCCGCACGGAAGGGAAACGGCGCGACGAACGCACCGTAAACGGCTTTACACCGTTTGCAGGAACGCCTTAATTAACCGTTTAATAAACGACGACGTATTTGGGCGTTAAAAAAACGTTGCGATTGATTATTAAAAACGAGCGAAAGAGAATCGTCGTCGCAAGAGTTTTAATTTTTTTTCATAACGCGCAAAAAACTCTCATATATTACTTGTGTAATGTGTGGGAGGTTTTTTTATGGAAAGGTACGATATTTATAACGATATATCGGCAAGGACGGGCGGCGAGATATTTATAGGCGTCGTCGGACCTGTCAGAACGGGGAAATCCACGTTTATAACGCGGTTTATGGAAAATTTCGTTTTGCCGAACATAAGCAATAAGCTTCAAAAACAGATTGCCACGGACGAAATGCCGCAGTCGGCGGACGGGCGGACTATCATGACCACGCAACCTAAATTCGTTCCGGCAAACGCAGTTAAGGTAACGTTTAAAAATAAAAGCACCGCAAACGTAAGGCTTGTGGATTGTGTGGGGTATTTCGTGGACGGCGCGGGCGGTTCGGAGGAAAACGACAAACCGCGGTTGGTAAAAACGCCGTGGAGCGACGAGGAAATCCCGTTTGAAAAAGCTGCCGAAATAGGTACGGAAAAGGTTATCAAAGAATATTCCACCGTGGGGATTATGGTAACGACGGACGGCTCGTTCGGTGAAATTCCGCGCGCGAATTACGTAAAAGCGGAAGAAAAAACGATTAAACAGCTTAAAAAATGCGGAAAGCCTTTTATAGTAGTCGTCAACTCTAAAAATCCCGACTCCGCCGAAACGGCAGAACTTTGCGGAGAAATGGAAGAAAAATACGGCGTAACCGCCGTCAGCGTGAACGCCGCCGAAATGAAAGCGCAAACGGTCGGCGCTGTTATGGAAAAGCTGTTAATGGAATTTCCGCTTTATTCGTTTAACGTGGATATCCCCAAATGGATGCGCGTCTTGCCCGAAAACAACGCGATTATCGCAGCGCTTTTAAGGCGAGTGAAAGAGGTTTCCGCCGAGATGCGAAGAATGAAGGATTATTCGGCGTTTTCGCAGGCGTTCGAGGATAACGAATACTTCGAGTCGTCCGATTTAGAAGAAATACGGCTCGGCGAGGGCGTATCAGATTATAAGCTTTCGTGCAGGGGTGATTTGTTTTATAAGGTAATGTCCGACGAATGCGGCGAGGAAATTGCCGACGAATATCAGTTGTTCTCTTACATAAAAGACTTTTCTGCGGCTAAAAACCGCTTTAACAAGATAAAAGACGCGCTCGACAAAGCGGAAAGCGACGGTTACGGCATAGTGCTGCCGTCGGCGGAAGAAATGGATTTGCAAGAACCGGTGTTGGTTAAAAAGAGCGGCAGATACGGCGTTAAGCTTAAAGCGTCCGCGCCCAGCCTGCACATTATGAAAGTTGACGTAGCGACGGAGGTTTCGCCCATAGTCGGCACGGAAAAACAGGGCGAGGACCTGATAAACTTTATTATGAATAAATTTCGCGATAACCCCGCGGGGATTTGGGAAACGAATATGTTCGGCAAATCGCTGCAAGAGCTGGTAAACGAGGGGGTTGCGGGCAAAATCGACGCCATGCCCAAGGACGCACAGGACAAAATGCGTAAAACCGCCACTCGCATCGTAAACGAAAATAAAGGCGGGCTTATCTGTATTTTGCTTTAAGCCGTCAAAAAACACGGCGCGACAAAAGTTATAAAAAATTTTAATTCTACTACGTTAAAATTCTTGACATATTCATCGCGCGGCGTTATACTATATTAGTAAACGCTAATATAGGTGAAGAAATGGTAGGTTGTGTAAAGGGGAAACACGAAAGAATAAAGGAAAAGCTGACGGGGGCAAAGGAATATCTTGAAAGCGTTAAAGAAATAAGCGAGATATTTTCGTTGCTCGGCGAACCGACGCGCGTTAAAATTTTGCTTGCGCTTATGGAGGGCGAGCTGTGCGTTTATCACATTTGCGAGATAACGGGCGGCAAGCAGTCGGCGGTATCGCAGCATTTAAGAAAACTTAAAGATAAAAACATTATTAAAAGTCGAAAAGAAGGTAATCAGGTTTTGTATTCGGTTGCGGACGAACACATAGCGACGATTGTTAAAACCGCTTTGGAGCATCGCGGTTGTCGGCTCGATTAAGCGGCGTTTTCGCAAATCGTTTTAATTAAAGCGGTGTTTTGGTTATTTTAATAACGTATCGGTTTTATTTTGGGGCAATATCGTATAAAGATCCCGGTATTGCCTGAAATAAAAAATACTATATTAGTATATAATAATATTATAATTTACCATTAAATAAAGGAGTATTTATGGAAGAACACGGACAATGCGGATGCAAGGCGTGCAATACGGACGCGGGTCTGACCTGCGGTTGCGGAAGCGCGTCGTGCTGCAAAAGCGGGGCGGGAGAAGGCTTTTGGGTGGAACACGGGTTCGACGTGGTTAAAATCGTTATATCGTCGCTGTTACTTATAATAGTTTTGGCGTTCGGACTTAAATCGGAAACGACGGGGCTTGTTCTTCTTATAGCGGCTTACGCGATTTCCGCCTATGAAATAGCAATAAAGTGCGTTAAAGGCATATTAAACAAGCAATTTCTGGACGAAAACACGCTTATGATTATCGCGTCCGTAACGGCTTTTTTTCTGGGCGAATATACGGAATCCGTTTTAATCGTATTGCTTTACGCGCTGGGCGAGCTTTTAGAGGACGTTGCGACGGACAACTCGCGAAAGAAAATAGCCGGGTTATCCGAACTTAAAAGCGTAACCGCGCGGCTTATTACCGAAAAGGGCTTTGCGGACGTTCCGCCCGAGTCGGTGTCGGAGGGCAGTCTTATCGAAGTCAGGCGCGGCGACAGAGTGCCTATCGACGGAATTTTAATCGGTACTTCGGGCGAGTTCGACATGAAAGCCATTACGGGCGAAAGCAAGCCGTATCACGTCGGCAACGGCGAAACCGTTTACAGCGGCTCGATAAATTCGGGCGATTCGGTCGTAATAAAAACCACGAAACTTTATAAAGACAGCACGGTAGAAAAAATTATTTCTATGGTAGAAGGCGCGAATTCTCAAAAGGCGAAAAGTCAGAAATTCATTACTTCGTTCGCTAAAATTTACACGCCCGTAATAGTCTTTCTCGCGATTGCGGTTGCGTTCGTTCCGCCCCTTTTCGACGATATGAATTTTGTTAAATGGATTTATAAAGCGCTGTCGTTTTTGGTTATTTCCTGTCCGTGCGCGCTGGTAATATCCGTACCGCTCGCGTTTTTTACGGGGATAGGCGGACTTGCGAAAAACGGCGTTCTCGTTAAGGGAAGCAATTATATAGACGCGCTCGCCAAAGTCAACGTTGCGGCGTTCGACAAAACGGGAACGCTTACGAAAGGCGAATTTTCCGTGGAAAGCGTAAAGGCGTTTAACGGTTATACCGAAAGCGAAATCGCGGAATACGCAGCCGCGGCGGAGGCGTCCTCGAACCACCCCATTTCGAAAGCAATCTGCGCTTACGTGAGCGGCTCGGGCGAGAATTCCGAAAAAGCCGAAACGGTTAAGGAACTCGCGGGGAAGGGCTTGAATGGAACGGTGGACGGAAAAACCGTTCTCGTTGGGAATTGCTCGCTGATGCAGGATAACGGGATAGACGTTGACGAAAATAAAGCGGAAAATTATTACGGAACTGTCGTTTACGTCGCGATTAACGGCGTTTTGGGCGGCGAAATTTTCGTGTGCGATACGGTGAAAAGCGAAGCCGCGGAAACCATAATCGCGCTTAAAAAACTCGGCGTTAATAAAACGGTAATGTTTAGCGGCGACAATAAACTCGTTTGCGACACGGTCGGCAAAAATCTGGGCGTGGACGAGATTTATTCGGAATTACTGCCCGACAATAAAGCCGAAAAGCTTAACGAGCTTAAAAAACTCGGTTTAAGCGATACGGACGGCGAATGCGGCGGGTACTGCGGCAAAAACGGGGGAATTCGTAAAAACGGCAAAAAGGCTAACGTCCTGTTTGCTGGTGACGGCATAAACGACGCGCCGACGCTTGCTTTATCCGACGTAGGGGTTGCGATGGGCGCGCTCGGCAGCGAGGTGGCGGTCGAAAGCGCGGACGTCGTAATTATGGACGACGATATAAGAAAAATTCCGTCGGCGATAAAAAGGGCGAAGCGTGTAAGGCGCAAGGTTATAGAAAACATAGTCGGTTCTCTCGCGATAAAAGCGGCGATAATGGCGTTAAGCGTTATAACCGGCTTGCCCGTGTGGATGGCGATGTTCGGTGACGTGGGCGTTATGCTGCTTGCGGTGGTAAATTCGCTTACCGCGTAAATCCGGCGGCGAAAAAAAATATAATTTTTAAAATTTAAAGGTTTTGCAATAAGGGTTAAATGTCGATTTGCGCGCTAAAACTTTTATTGCAGAGCCTTTTTATAGTTTTTGTGCCTGTTTTACGCAAAAACCACTATATATTGTGTTTTGAAAAATTCTTATAACTATATCTTGTAAACGGTTGACAACGACGGCGCGGATGTGTTATAGTAAAAGCGTTCAAAAATTTTAATAGGCTTACGGAGGGATTTGTGTTATGTTTCAGGTAAGGAAAAGAGACGGACAGCTCGTCGAATACGATATGTCTAAAATTTCAACCGCGTTGTCAAAAGCGTTCAATGCGAATCAGGTTAATTATACCGCGGATATCTTGAATATGCTTACTTTGCGCGTGTCCGCAGATTTCGGCAAGAAGATTAAAGACAACGTGATAAGCGTCGAGGATATTCAGGACAGCGTTGAAGTCGTGCTTATTCAGGCGGGCTACGTTGACGTTGCCAAAAGTTATATTCTTTACAGAAAACAGCGCGAAAAGGTCCGTAACATAAAGGAAACCATCGTCGATTATAAAAAAGTGGTGGACGATTATCTTAAAGTCGCCGACTGGCGCGTTAAAGAAAACTCGACCGTGACCTATTCCGTCGGCGGGCTTATTTTGTCCAACAGCGGCGCGGTAACGGCTAATTACTGGCTGTCCGAAATTTACGATGAGGAAATCGGCAACGCGCACAGAAACGCGGATATACATATTCACGACCTTTCTATGCTTACGGGTTATTGCGCGGGCTGGTCTTTAAGGCAGTTAATCAAAGAGGGACTGGGCGGCGTACCCGGCAAAATCACTTCCTCTCCCGCGAGCCATCTTTCCACGCTGTGCAATCAGATGGTCAACTTTCTCGGCATTATGCAGAACGAATGGGCGGGCGCGCAGGCGTTCTCCTCGTTCGATACCTATCTTGCGCCGTTCGTTAAAGCGGACAACCTTTCGTATAAAGAGGTTAAGCAGTGTATTCAATCGTTTATTTACGGTGTGAACACGCCTTCCCGTTGGGGAACGCAGTCACCGTTTACGAACGTAACGCTTGACTGGGTCGTTCCGAACGACCTTGCGGAAATGAACGCGATCGTCGGCGGCAAGGAAATGGATTTCAAATATAAAGACTGCGTTAAGGAAATGGCGATGGTCAATAAAGCCTTTATCGAAATAATGATAGAAGGCGACGCGAACGGCAGGGGTTTTCAGTATCCTATCCCGACGTATTCCATTACGCGCGATTTCGACTGGTCGGAAACCGAAAACAACAAGCTCTTGTTCGAAATGACCGCAAAGTACGGCACGCCGTATTTTTCCAACTACATAAACTCGGATATGGAACCTTCCGACGTCAGAAGTATGTGCTGCCGTTTAAGACTGGATTTGAGAGAGCTTCGCAAGAAATCCGGCGGCTTTTTCGGAAGCGGCGAAAGCACCGGTTCGGTCGGCGTCGTAACCATCAACATGCCGAGAATCGCTTATCTTTCCGCTACGGAAGAAGAATTCTATGACAGGCTTAAACATCTAATGGACATATCCGCTCGTTCTCTTAAAGTCAAGAGGGATACGATAACCAAGCTTCTCGACGCGGGACTTTATCCTTATACCAAGCGCTATCTAGGCACTTTTGCAAATCACTTCTCCACGATAGGTCTTGTGGGTATGAACGAAGCATGTCTTAACGCTAAATGGATAAAGAAAGACCTTACTCAGCCCGAAGCGCAGGTATTTACCAAAAACGTGCTTAACTTTATGAGAAACAAGCTTTCCGATTATCAGGAGCTTTACGGCGACCTTTATAACCTCGAAGCTACCCCTGCGGAATCCACTTCGTTCCGTCTTGCAAAGCACGACAAAAAGAGATATCCCGATATCATTACGGCGTCAGACTGCGACAAAACGCCTTATTATACGAACAGCTCTCACTTGCCCGTAGGCTTCACGGACGATATTTTCTCCGCGCTCGATATTCAGGACGAATTGCAGACGCTCTACACGTCGGGAACGGTTTTCCACGCGTTTTTAGGGCAGAAGCTTCCCGACTGGAAGGCGGCGGCAACGCTTGTTCGCAAAATCGCGGAAAACTATAAATTGCCTTACTATACGATGTCGCCGACTTATTCTGTTTGCGCCGACCACGGATACATCGCGGGCGAAGTTTATCAATGTCCCGTTTGCGGCAAAACCACTGAGGTTTACAGCAGAATAACAGGTTATTACCGTCCCGTTCAGAACTGGAACGACGGCAAGCGTGCGGAATTCGCCGCAAGAAAAGTTTACGACGTGGCTAATTCGCACTTTACCGCAAAGGACGGCATGGTTCATCACGACGAAAACAAATGCGCGTGCGCGGCGGAGGTGCTGACGACGCCCGTGCTTTTCACGAGGAACGGTTGCCCCAACTGCAAAACGAGCAAAATGATGCTCGATAAGGCGGGGATAAAGTACGACGTGGTCAACGCCGAAGAGGATAAGGAAACCACGATGAAATTCGGCGTTAAGAAAGCGCCCACGCTTTTAGTTCCCGACGGCGACGGGTTCAAAGCTTACGACAACGCGAGTGAAATCAGAAAATATATCGAGAGTATACGCTAATGTACGATTTAATAGTAATCGGTGCGGGCGCGGCGGGTATGACTTCCGCGCTTTACGCGCTTCGTAACGGAAAAAGCGTTCTCGTTTTGGAGAGCGACAGTCTGGGCGGACAGATTGCGACGTCGCCGCGTCTTGAAAACTATCCGTCGATAAAAGCCATAAGCGGCGAGCAGTTTGCCGACAATCTTTTTGAGCAGATTACCTCTCTCGGCGCGGATTTCGAGATCGAAAAGGTCGTAAAAATAGAGAAAAAACAGGATAAAAGCTTCGTCGTTTTTACCGAATACAGGGACTACGCGGCGAAAGCGGTTATTATTGCGGCGGGCGTTAAGCATAAGCATTTAAGGACGAAATCCGAAAGGGACGACCTCGTCGGGAAAGGCGTTTATTATTGCGCGATATGCGACGGCGCGTTTTATAAGGAAAAGGAGGTTGCCGTTATCGGCGACGCCAACACCGCGCTTCAATATTGCCTGTTGCTTTCATCTTACTGCAAAAAGGTGTACGTTTACACGTTATTCGATAAATTTTTCGGCGACAAAACGCTTATCAAGGCGGTTAAAGCCAAGGAAAATGTGGAATGGCGACCGCAAACGAGCGTAATCGATTTTATCGGCGACGACAAGCTTACCGCGATAGAGTATAAGGATAAGGACGGAAACGTTCTCCGTCACGAGTTGCCCGCGGTATTCGTGGCGATAGGGCAGGTTCCCGATAACAAAGCGTTTGAAAACCTTGTCGACCTCGATAAAAACGGATATATAATAGCTGACGAAACTTGCAAAACCAAAACGGAAGGATTATTCGTTGCGGGCGATTGCAGAACGAAAGAAATCCGGCAGGTGGTTACCGCGGTTGCGGATGGCGGCATTGCCGCAACGAACGCTTGCCTATATCTCGAAAGTCTTGAATGATTTTTTCACGGAATCGCTCGCTTTTAAAAGCGAAAACAAAAGAGTATTAAAAGCCCCCGACAGCTTTGAAATCAAGCTGTCGGGGGCTTTCGTCAAAAGTAACAATATGTGATATATAATTATTTAAGGCAAAACATTGCGCCGCGCCGAATCGTGCGGATTTGCTTTAACTTTAATCGCAAACAAAAGGGGAGTATCGGATAAGATTCTGTCAAATCTGACGCGAACGCTTCCGCTTCCGTCGTCTTTACAGTCGAAAACGAATTCTCTTTTTCCGTCGAGCAGCTCGTTTATAACGTGCGTGCGTTCGCCTATCTGAATTTTAACGCAAAGCTTGTCCGTTGCCGAGCCGAACGTAAACGAAATAAGGTTGTCGGCGTTTTTATTAAGGTTCAGCTCGTAAGAAAACCATCCGTGCGCGTTTACCGTGCACCATTTTATGCCTTTCTTGCTCCCTGTAATGCGGCAAATCTCGCCGTCAACCAACAGCGTGTCCGAAAAATTAACTTCTTTTTGCAACCGATGCCCTTCGAGCGCGCTTCCGCAAACGACAAAATCCGTAAGGTTTTCGTTTTCGGCTTTCTCGTATTCTTTAAGCTCTGCGGCAAAACATTCCTTCAAATCCCTGCAAAAATCGTAAACGTTTTCGTCTTTAAACTCGGGCAGCAGGCGTTTTGCAAACTTATAATTATAGAAAGCTTCCCCAAGTTCTTTTAATCCCTCGGCGTTTACGGCGTCAATTTCGTCAAGCCGTTTCGCTAAATCGGTTTTGTAAGCCTCGTTTTTGCTTTCAAAATAACGCGTATAATCGTAAATCGAATAGGCGAGCGCCTTCCATAGCATAGCGACGAAATTAAGATTTTTAAACTTTGTTAAAAGTTCGGCATATTCCTTTTGCGGCATTTTCCCGTGCAGGAGTTTAACCTCGTCAAGCATTTTTTCGGCTTCGCGAGCCGCCTCGTCCTTTTCTGCGAGCAAATCTTCCGCAAGGGGACGCTTCCAACCGACAGGGATAAACCATTCGTCGGACGCAATATCGCAGTTTTGTTTCATAATTTCAAACCAGAAATGGTTTTTAGCGTGATTCACGTGCGGAAAGAAGCTTCCCTCGGTAAAATAATAGCCTTTAAGATAGAAAATCTTTTTTTGAATATCCTCGGTGCGCTCCATAATTTTTCTGACTTGCGCGCCCGCGTTCCCGTATTTATCGCGGAAAAACTTTTCCGTTTCGCGTTCCACGTCAAGCCCGTTCACGAGCGCGTGCATAACGACGTAATTTATCTCGTTTACGCTTCCGAACGCGTTTTTTTGTTCGCGGTCGATTCTGTTCACGAAACCGCTGTGGGGAAAACCGTTGCAATAGTTGAATTTTTCCTCGATATGGTTTTTAAGCATAACGGGTAGCATGCCTTTACCGAAATACTCCCCGAAAATATCCGTTTCGATAACGAACGGGTTGCCTTTGATTTGCTTAATGAAATCGTTATCGGGAAGTGTAAGCGACCAGTCGAATTTAGTCCACTTGTCCATAATCGTCATATCCGGCGAAATTTCTTCGTAAGCTTTAAGCATCATGTCCTGATCTTCGGCAAGCGAGGCGAACGGTCTTACGATAAGCTCTTTCCCGAAAGACTTGCACGTTTCGTATATAATCTGCGTAACGAATTTAACCCTTTCGATTTTGTCGAGTTTTTGATTTTTAAGCTTTAATAGCGGAATTTTCGTTTCGTGCAGAGTTAAAACTATTCCGTCCATCAGAGGGTAAGCGTTAAAGAAATCCTTGATTTTATTTTCGAGATAATCCTTAACGACGGGGTGCGAAACCTCCACGTCGCCGTTGTCGTTTAAGATTTCGGGGTAGACCTTGCCGAGGTCGGCGGGAAGCGCAAGCTCGTGATGCCACATAAAGGTTTTAACGCCCGCGTCGTGTGCTTTTTTGCACGCCTCGTTCACGACCTTTAAGCACATGTTAACGTAGTCCGCGTCTTTTTCGTTGTTGAACCGCGCGTACTTTACCGAAAAGGTCATACCGTCGATATTACCCTTAACGGGATCGTGGATAGGACCTGTAATCTGCACGTGATTATAATTGTTTTTGATCGCGTAATCTATGCAAAACAGCAGGTAATCGCGTTCCACGTCGTCGGGGTTTACGACGGAAATGCCCCTGACGGGTTTAAGCTTTAATTTCGCGTTTTTTTCGGGGATTGCTTTTTCTGACATATCAAACCTCTCGTTTTTAATCGCGAACAGTTTATCACTCCGAAAAAATAATTACAATACATAAAAGTAAAAAAAACGGCATAAATTACATAAATAGTAAACAATGCCGAAATATATTATTAAAAAAACGGAGCGATGATACGTGTAACCGACTCGCTCGTGCGATTAAACTTAACGATAGACGTGGGCTATTTATTCTTTTTATAATTATATGGCGACAGCCCTGTTTCCTTTTTAAACGCAAGACCGAAGTAGTTGGCGGAAGAAAAGCCGCATACCCTTGAAATTTCTTCTATGGATTTATCGGAATAGATAAGCAGCTCTTTGGCTTTATTGATGCGCAGGCTCGACACGTATTTCATAACGGAGCAGTGCATAACGTTTTTAAATTGTTTGCAAAGCGTAACCTTTGACAAATAAAACTCGCTGCAAATTTCTTTTAACGTAATATCCCTGTCGAAATTAAGGTTAATATAATAAATAATTTTAAGAATATCCGATGAAACCTCGGAGGATTTAAAGGTCATGCTTGCAAGCTCGACGGGTTTTTGCGTTTGCCTTGAAAGTAAAATGATAATCGCTTTGGTAAGCGAAAGCATAAGTTCGCGTTTTTCGTGCGAAGATTCCGCCTGAATCGCGCACCCTTCGCGAAGCAGACGAATAACGGTGCTAAGGTAATCGGAATCGATTTTCATCGCCGCGCGTTCGGAAATTTTTTTCAGGAAATTATTTTCGTAATCGGTTAAAAGTTCGGGTGAAACGTTGATATTTATGCGGCGGTACGGACCGCCCGCGGTTTTATGCATAGAGTAAGGCGGCACTACCACAAGCGTGTTTTTCGGAACGACGAACATTTTATTGTTAATAAAAAATTCACGCTCGCCTTCGAGCAAAAAATACAGCTCGTAATGATTATGGCTGTGCGGCTTATTCATTTCGTGGTTAATTTTTCTTTCGCCTTCTTCTATTTCGAGAAATTCCATAAAAGTTCAGCGTCTCCCTTTACGAAATATGTAAATTCTATTTAATTATATACTAAATTGTATTGAAAATCAACCAAAGATGTGGTAAAATATAAATAATTAAAAAAACCGCGACGCGGCGAATAAGAGGTAATAGATGATAAAAATAGTTCAGTTCGGTGAAGGCAATTTTTTGCGTACGTTCGTCGATTTATATTTCGACACGCTAAACAAGGAGGGCGGCGATTACAAGGTTAATATCGTTAAACCCATTACGTTCGGCAGTCTTGAAAATTTTAACAGGCAGAACAATAAATACCATATCGTTTTAAGGGGCGTTAAGGACGGGAAAGAGATGGAAAACGTTTATAAAGTGGACGTTCTGGAAAGTACCGTTTCGCCGTTCGAGGATATGGACAGGTATTACGCGCTGGCACGCGAGGACGAGCTTAAAATAATCGTTTCCAACACCACCGAAGCGGGAATTTGTTTCCACGATAACGATAAATTCGACGATTTTGAAAGCGCGACCTACCCCGCAAAGCTTACTAAATTTTTGTACGAGCGTTTTAAGGCGGGCAAGGGCGGCGTGTATCTTATGCCCGTGTAACTTATCGACACCAACGCCGACGAACTGTACAGGTGCGTTCACGGGTATATCGGGCTTTGGAAGCTTCCCGCAGAATTTAAAAAATGGAACGACGAGGAAAATTTTTATTGCAACACTTTGGTCGACCGTATCGTTTCGGGTTACCCGCGCGACGAGGAAACGAAAGCGCATTTAACCAAACTTATCGGCGAAGAAGACAAACTCGTTTCTATCGGAGAACCGTTCGGGCTTTGGGCGGTCGAAAAGAAGGGTAATATCGCAGATTACGTAAAAGAGGGCGAACATAATATCGAGGTCGTTCTTACCGAAAACATTAAATATTATAAAAAGAGAAAGGTCAGGGTATTAAACGGAAGCCACACGAACGTCGTCCCCGCGGGGCTTTGGCACGGTGCGGTTACCGTATACGATTGCATGAAAGACCCCGTTTTGTCGAAATTTCTCGAGGACACGCTGAACGATGAAATCGTGCCGTTCGTATCGAGCGATATTGCGGCAACCAAAGTGTTTGCCGAAAGCATAAAGAGCAGATTTTTAAATCCGTTCCTTAACCATCAGCTGACGAGTATCGCGCTTAACAGTATAAGCAAATGGAAAGCGAGAGATTTGCCGAGCTTTAAAGATTATTACGTAGCGCACGGCAAAATCGCGCCAAACCTTACCAAAGGCTTTTCGTACCTTATGGCTATTTATAAAAACGTTAAAAAGGAAGCCGACGGAAAATATTACGTGCAGCTCCCCGCGAGGAAAATTCAGTTACAGGACGACGCGCCGTATCTCGAATTTTTCGCGAACGGCGGTTGCGTGATGGACTTTATGAAGGACGCTTCCGTTTGGGGCGAGGACTTAACTGCATACGACGGTTTTGCGGACGCGGTCAAAGCGAACGTTAAAGCATTAAATTCGGGTAAAACGCTTTTATGAAGGATAAAGTAATAATCAACGACAAAGATAACGTGGGCGTAAGCCTTACGGGCGACGATAAAATCCCCGCGGGGCATAAGTTCGCCTTGCGCGACATTGCCGTCGGCGAAGCCGTTATCAAATACGGTCAGCTTATCGGCAGAGCCACGCGCGACATAAAAAAAGGTGAGTGGGTGCATACCCATAACGTCAGGTCACACCTCGACGAAAAGCCCGAATACGTCTATAATTTCGACGCGCAAACCGTGGGCGCGGTCGACGCGTCGTTTATGGGCTTTAAACGCGCGAAAGGCAGGGCGGGGATTAGAAATGAAATTTATATAATCCCCACCGTCGGTTGCGTTAATAACGTTTGCCGCCTTATTGAAAAGAAAGCTCAAAAATACGTTACGGGCAGTATAGACGGAATTTTCGCTTTAACTCATCAGTTCGGCTGTTCGCAGCTCGGCGAGGATAACGAAAACATTAAAAAACTGCTGTGCGCAGTCGCGCTTAATCCCAACGCGTCTTACGTTCTTTTCGTGGGACTCGGTTGCGAAAACAACGGAATGGACGGCATAAAAAGCTATCTTGCGCCGTTCGGC
Source organism: uncultured Eubacteriales bacterium (assembly GCA_958421945.1). Taxonomy (GTDB): domain Bacteria; phylum Bacillota; class Clostridia; order Christensenellales; family Borkfalkiaceae; genus UBA1259. Next base: position 32,645 of record CATZMZ010000006.1, read on the forward strand.
AGGGATAATATAGCGTTTTTTAACTGTCAGGACGTAGAGGACGAGGTTTCATACGGGCTGGAAATCGTTAAAGAATTTGCCGAAAAAGCAAAAAATCTCGCACGGGAAGAAGTTTCTTTATCGGAACTTTGCATAGGCTTAAAATGCGGCGGAAGCGACGGGTATTCGGGACTTACGGCGAACCCGCTCGTCGGGAAAATTTCGGACAGAATAGTCGCATGCGGCGGCAGCGCGATTTTAACCGAAGTACCGGAAATGTTCGGCGCGGAACAGCTTTTAATGAATAAATGCAAAAACCGCGAGGTGTTCGAGCGGTACAAAAAAATGATAGAGGACTTTAAGGATTACTACACGAAGCAAGGTTTTCCCGTGTACGAAAACCCGAGTCCCGGAAACAAAAAAGGCGGCATAACCACGCTGGAAGAAAAATCGTTAGGTTGCGTCGAAAAGGCGGGTACGACCGTTATCAACGACGTTCTCGGTTACGGCGAAATCGTAAAAGAAAAGGGTGTTTCGGCGCTGAACGCACCCGGGAACGACCTTATCGCCGCCACTGCGCTTGCCGCAAGCGGTTGTCAGATTGTTCTTTTTACGACGGGCAGGGGAACGCCGTTTTCGACGTTCGTCCCCACGATGAAAATTTCGTCCAACGACAGACTTGCAAGCTTTAAGAACAACTGGATAGACTTTAACGCGTTCTCGATGGACGAAAACGGATTATGGAATTACCTTTTAAAGGTCGTCGGCGGACAAGCAAAAGTTAAAAACGAAGAAATAAGAGAAATTGCATTTTATAAAACTGGGGTTACCTTATGAGTTATTTGAAAGAAAATTTTTTATTGACAAACAAGACGGCGGAAAAGCTGTATTTCGATTATGCGAAAGATATGCCGATATTCGATTATCATTGCCATTTGCCCGAAAAGCAAATTCTTGAAAACAAGGAATTTGGCGATATTTTCGAGGTATGGCTGGGCGGCGACCATTATAAGTGGAGATTGATGCGTAATTACGGCGTTGACGAGGAATATATTACGGGCAACAAAAGCAATAAAGAAAAATTTATCGCTTACTGCTCCACTCTCGGCACGGCGTTCGGAAATCCGCTTTACCACTGGTCGCAATGCGAGTTAAAAGAGTTTTTTAACTGCGAAATCGAAATCAACGCCGAAAACGCGGAAACTATCTGGGAATGGTGCAACGATTATATCAGGCTTAACCATATCACGCCGCAAAAGCTTATCGAAGCTTCCAACGTTAAGTATATTTTTACCACTAACGAGATTTTCGACGATTTAACGACTTTCCGCAAAATTGCCGAGAAAAATTATAAATTCAAGGTTATACCCGCATTCCGCGCCGATAAAATCATGAACGTTGCGGCGAAAGGTTATCCGGAATTTATCGCGAAGCTTCAAGCGTTGACATTTGAGATTAAGGGAATAGACGATTTGGAAAAAGCCGTAGAGGAAAGGCTTAAAAGTTTTATCGCGGTCGGCACTACCGCGGCGGACGTCGCGCTGGAAAAGGTTTGCGCAGTTGCGGATAAAGCGGATGCAGACAAAGTTTTCAAAAAGGCACTATCGGGCGGCGCGCTCACCGAAAACGAGGAGGAACTTTTCAAAGGATATTTCACTTATTTCCTTATGAAAACCTACGCAAAATACGATATCAGAACGGAACTGCACGTGGGCGCGATGAGAAACAACAACGCGGTTATGCTCGAAAAACTCGGACTTGACACCGGTTACGACAGCATTTCGGACGATAACAGCATAAAGCTTATGTCTCGTTTGTTCGATAAACTCAATAGCGAAAATTCGCTTCCGTGCGTAATCGTGTTCAATCTTAACCCCAAAATGAATTCGGAAATCATGACGCTTATCGGCTGTTTCCAAAGTCGGGAGGCAAGGGGAAAACTTCAATACGGACCCGCCTGGTGGTTTTTGGATAATAAAGTCGGCATGGAAAAGCACTTGCAGGATTTAACAGCGACGGGGCATATCGGCGCGTTCGTCGGAATGCTTACCGACAGCCGCTCGTTCCTTTCGTATCCGCGCCACCATTATTTCAGAAGAATTCTCTGTAATTATTTGGGAACGCTTATCGAAAACGGCGAGATGACCTCCGATTTGCAGCTCGTCGGCAACGTTGTTAAGGATATTTCCTTTAACAATTCGGTTAAATATTTTAAGCTTGTTTGATATTTAACCGTTATTACGGACAAAAAGAAAGCGATTATAAAACAATCGGTTTATCAGTATTTAAGCACAGCCGCCGCAAGCATAATTTGCTTGCGGCGGCTGTGTGTCGTAGAAGGTTTGGTTTAAGCGTAATTATAAGCCGGATAAAAGCCGATAAAAATTCAAAGCTCGTTATAAATTTTAAGGCTGCCTTGGATTCTAAGCGGCTAAAAGCTTCGTTGATTAAAGCTTAAAAGCCGATACAATTAAGCTTTTTCGGCAATCAGTTCTATTTTGTCGTATTTCTTGTTGACAAAATAAACGACAATATTAAGCGAAACGATTAAAAGATTAAGCAAATACATGGCGAAAACGAAGTTAAACTGTCTGCCTATGATTTTTGCCGTTATTCCCGCGACGTAACCCACGATGATAAGGAGGGTGAATTGAAGGTTCATTCCCTTTGCGGTTTTCGCTTTAATGTTTTTGATAAGCGAGATAGGCCACGAAAGCCCGAAGCAAATAAGCATAACTGTTTCACATAAATTCATCATAATAATTCACCTGCGTTTTTTTATTTACACCTACATTATACACTTGACAAATGCTTTTGTCTAATATATAATTTCTATGGAAACGATAGGCTGTGCCTATCAATAAAAACTAGGGAAATCGTAATAAGAAAATGGAATTCACTCAATTAAAATTTTTTCTCGAGGTGGCTAAAAGTCAGCACGTTACCAAAAGCGCGGAAACGTTGCACGTTTCGCAACCGTCCTTAACGCAATCGCTGCATAAGCTTGAAGACGAGCTGGAAGTTCCGCTTTTTCTACATAAGGGTAGAAACGTATATTTAAGCGAATACGGCAAGATTTTATACGAGCGGCTTTTGCCTGTTATGACGGAGCTCGATAACATTCCTTACGAGTTAAAAAAGCAGGCAAAACTCGGCAACGAAACGATTAAAATAAACGTTCTTGCCGTTTCCGCGCTCGTTACCGAGGCGATAATCAAGTACCGAAAAAACAAAAACGTATTAAATTTTCAGGTTTTGCAAAGCGCAAATTCGGAAAACTGCGATTTAGAGATTTCGACAAAACACGGGGAAAGACAAGGCGAAACGGAAACGGATAGCCAAAAAATTTTTTCCTGCTCAGAGAAAATTTATCTTGCCGTGCCGAAAGTGGAAAAATACGAGAATAAAACCCACATATCTTTAACGGAGGTTATGGACGAGGGATTTATTTGTTTGTTTGGTTCAAAGCAGTTTCGTTCGTTATGCGATAAAATTTGCCGACATATCGGGTTTAAGCCGAACATAATCTTCGAAAGCGACAATCCCGCCGCGGTAATAAATATGATAGGCGCGAATATCGGGGTAGGTTTTTATCCGCAGTTTTCGTGGGGGAAAGCGCAAAGCGAGCATATCAAGCTTTTAGAAATCACGGACGCGCCCTTTTACAGAGATATCGTCGTAACGGCAAATCTTGCAAAAACCAACAACGAGCATCTTCTTGATTTTTACGAGTTTTTGGTAAAATTTATAAAAACGAAGCACAAACAGTCGGAAAAGTTTAACGTCTGATAAAGAATTTTAATCCGTCAATTTTTGTTAATAAATAGATAATCGCACCCGTAAGATTTTTGACTTATAAAAACGCCATTCATATGCGGTAATACTTTTTTATTTTTTCCAACAATTCGGAGGGGTTGTATTGCAATAAAATACTTAATATTTACGGCAATATAATAAACGTAATGCCTACCTTTATAAAAGAGGTTAATCTACCATTCGTTTCTTACGATTATTATCCGTCAAAAGCTATTTTCTCCACGGCATAAACGCGTAATTATCTTCCAAACAGCATTAAAAACGCTTCGAGAATTGTAAGTTAAAGCTTGAATACAAGTTTATAATGAGATGATTAAACGGCAGCAAAAACATTAAACCTCGTCCCGAACCGTGAATACGGTTCGGGGCGAACTCTTTTGGCACGCAGAACGGGCAAATTTGCAATGCAAATTTTCTCCTAATTCAAATCCCTTAAATTTAAAATGTAATTCCCGACCGAAAATCGGTCGGGAACAATGGTGCACCAAGGCATTTCAAATCCGAACATAAAAGCTTTTAAATGTCAATACGATATGGATATATTTATAAAAAATAGATATTAAAAACGGCAGATTTTTGAATCCGCCGTTTTAGAAACTAAATTATTATATAACAAGGACATTTATCGTGTATTGATTTTTCTAAAACAAACCTAAAAATCATCATAATAAAAGTCCCATCGCAATTATGCCACCCCGTATAATCAGGGAAAACTTTATTCTTTATATCAACGATATGTTTTGTATAAAGCTTTTCACGGATCAGATTATTTGATATTATATAGTCATAAATTTTGTTAATTAAATCAACGGATATAGTCATGTCCGTATTCTTTCTCTTATACGTAATATATCCATTTTCTATCTTTGAAATGACGCTTGTTCCGTTTCTTGGATTGCAATTATAAGGTGATTTATTAAAATCATTTTTAAAATTTGCAATTTTATAAGTTTTGTTACAAATTATTATCATAAAAATCACTCCTACTTATACTTCAACTTCTTTCTCAAATATGACTTTTAGATAAATTATTGTTTTTGCCGCTTACCTTAATAATTTTTTGCAATTCTTGAATGATTTTACTTGTTTCAATGTCATATTCAAACGATAAAGAATTTTTTAATGAATATTTATCATTAGCTTGATTAATAACATGGTTAAACGAGTTGTAAATTTTTTTAATACTTTCTATTAGAAATTTCCTATCGGTTAAAGAACAACAATTGTATTCTTCTATAAAAGCAAGAGCCTCAGCATATATTGTATAACGCGGACTTTCTTTTACAAATTTACAAACAGCCTTGCCTTCTTTTATATGTAGTTCATCCACTCCAACTAAATAACAAAAAATTTTTTCAATCTCACTCATGTTTCTTTTCCTTTTTATTTTTATTACTTTAAATAACTCTATATCTTGAATAAAGCTTTTTTAAGTATGGAAACAATAGATGTTTTTTTACCAAGCAACTTCTATTAATTCTAAACTTAAGTTATTGTTTGAATCAAATAGTTCATTAATAGGAATATCTATAGAGATTGAATAAGACGTTTCCGCGACAAAACTTTCTCCTTCAGCAACAGAAATGCTTGTTATTGTTCCACTTGCTAAAACTGTATTACCGTCTTTTATTTTATAATTAAATTTAACTTTATGCGAAGTTCCATAATAGTCATAGGTTTTCCTTCCACTAATATAAATCATTATAGAAGCACCATCAGATGTTAAATTTTTGATTTTAACTTCAACATTGTTTATGATAACGGTTGTATGAACAAAGTTAGGGAAATACGCATTTCCGCCTGTAGACCAATTGCAAAATTCGTAAGGGGTTGATGGGATATCTATATTTATTTTTATGTTGCACTCATTGAATGCATTACTTGAAATAGTTGCAGTGGCGTTTTGGAATTTGATACTAGTAAGTGTGTTACATCCCGAAAAAGCATTTCCTTGTATAGTTTTTAAATTAATTGGAAAATCAACACTTTCTAATGATTTACAACCAGCAAAAGCATAAGGGTAGATGTTCTCTAAGGTAGCAGGCAAATCAATATTGTTTATAGAAGTGCAACAATAAAAAGCATAAGCCCCAATATTTTTGACCTTAGGCATAACTATTTCTTCCAATGAAGAACAATACGCAAAAGAAGCATGATTAATACCTCTTATAGTATCAGGCAATACGACTTTCTTTATTGTTGAATTATTAGAAAATGCATCCATAACATATTGATAATTTATTGTTTTACCCGACCCAATTAATAGAACGGGTTTTCCGTTGTAACTAGAAGGCACTGTTACAACTGTTTCAGTTCCTTTATATGCAATTAAAGCATACCCTGTATCATACTCTTCAAACACAAAAATCTCTTCAACTGTAACTTCACAAGTTGCAGTTTTATTATTGCTTGTTTTAACAGTAATTGTGGCTGAGCCCGCAGATTTTGCCATTACTATCCCATTTGATACAGTAGCAACGGAAGTATTAGAACTACTCCAAGTCACGTTTTTATCCGTTGCGTTACTTGGACTTATGGTCGCAGATAATGAAAGCGTATCACCAACTTCGATTGTTGCACTCGTTTGATTAAGAGTTACTGAATTTGCCGCGATGGTTTTTGGATTTACAGTTACATAGCAAGTTGCAGTTTTATTATTGCTTGTTTTAACAGTAATTGTGGCTGAGCCCGCAGATTTTGCCATTACTATCCCATTTGATACAGTAGCAACGGAAGTATTAGAACTACTCCAAGTCACGTTTTTATCCGTTGCGTTACTTGGACTTATGGTCGCAGATAATGAAAGCGTATCACCAACTTCAATTGTTACACTCGTTTGATTAAGCTGAATTGAAGTCGCTGCAGTGATAGTGTCTTTACTCCCACAACTGGAAAGACCAAATAGACACATAATCATAGCTGCAAGTGTTAACATATGGATTAAAATTCTTTTTGCCATAAACAAACTCCAAGTAAAAAATAAATGAACATTAAAAATTTATAAATTACGCCGATTAACATAATCTATGTGCTAATAAAAAACTATTTACATTAGATATTAATGTTTGTGTAAATTTTTTTGCCGTTATACTACAAAACCACTTGATAAAATCGACAAAAAGTACTATAATATCTACAAAGATTATGTTATTCTATGTAGAAAACGGCGAGAGAGTTCTCGCCGTTTTCTTATGTTTTTAGCGTATTTATAACAGTAATTTCCCAAGTCTATTCATCATTTCCGTTTTGTGCTCAAGCATAGAGTGGGCGTAGCGTTTTAAGGTTATCGTAGGGTTTTTATGCCCTAAAATTTCGGATAGCGTTTTAATATCCATTCCGCACTCTAAAGCGCGCGTTGCAAACGTATGACGAAGAGAGTGAAAGCCTTTATGCGGTAATTTTAAACGTTTTAATAATAGTTCAAAACTCTTTTGATAGGAGCGAACCTGTGCACCATGTACGCGTTCACTACAAACAACATAGTTTCCGGTTGACGATTTCTTATACTCTCTTAATCGTGAAAGCAGTTGCTTGGGTAAAGGAATAACACGTTCTGAAAAGTCCGTTTTCGGCGTGTCTATAACCTTAACGTATTTACCGTTTTCCCAACTATCGTGACAAGATTTAGAGACATTTATAATACCTTTTTGTAAATCTACGTCATCCCACGTAAGAGATAGAAGTTCGCCAATACGTAAACCCGTGTAAAGACAAAGTACCACGCCGAACAATTTATTTTTCTTCTTTTCAAAGATAAATTGCTCGATTTTTCGTTGCTCTTCTTTAGAAAAACAATCTACTTGTTTTTCTCGCCCCTTAGGACGCACGATAGCCATTGTAAACTCTTTGTCCGTTACACCAAGTAATACTGCTCGGCGCAAAGAAGATTTAAGCACAGATATAATGCCGTTTACGGTGTTTGCAGATAGACCTTTTTCGGATAAATTCACGGTAAAGCGCTGCAAAACGGTTGCCGTTAAATCGCTAAGTTCAAACTCTCCAAGCGCAGGGAGTATATGTAGTTCTATTTGCCTTTGATACTTTTTGTACGTTCTAATTTTCGTAGTGGGCTTGACGTACAAAGCAAGCCAATCAACTAGCCAATTTTTATATTTCATAATATCTCCTTTAATGTAATTAAAAACACACTTATCTTCGCTTTACGTAGTATAGTGTGCTATACTTTTTTATTAAAATCAATATAATATGACGGCTAAAATAAAAAAAGGCAGGAACGTAAATTCCTACCGTTATAATGATTAAAGAGTAAAAGTAAATCCGAACCATTCACTCGTTATAAGTATTTGGTTCGGATTATACTGATTTGGTGCGGATAAAGGGATTTGAACCCCCACGGTTGCCCACCAGATCCTAAGTCTGGCGCGTCTGCCAGTTCCGCCATATCCGCTTAATTTCTTCTGTTTATAGGAGAGGAGCTGCCTTCGATATGCTTTGTCCGCTCCTTTTTTATCCAAACTTACAGCTTCTCTTTAATGTCGTTTTAAAAAGTTTCTTTATATCGTTTTTTATAATGCGTTATAAGTGAATTCTATTTTTTTTACGACGCATAATAAATACCAACTCGGCTTAAATTAAACGAAAAAATAAAATAGCTTAAAATAAAAACGCGTTGTCGGATAAATATAGGTGCGGTGAAATTGCAAAAACGGTTAAAACTAAAAAACAAGCGTGTTTTTCGATAAAAAAATAAAAAATCGCCGGACATAGCGATTTTTTTAATTTGCTTGGTGCCGGAGACCGGATTTGAACCGGTACGGTGTTTCCACCGAGGGATTTTAAGTCCCTTGCGTCTGCCAGTTTCGCCACTTCGGCGGTTTTTGGAGGCGCCACCCAGATTCGGACTGGGGGTAAAGGTTTTGCAGACCCGTGCCTTACCACTTGGCTATGGCGCCCTCCGATTACGGGGGAAAGCCCGTAATAAAAAAATGGAGCGGGAAACGAGATTCGAACTCGCGACATTTGCCTTGGCAAGGCAACGCTCTACCACTGAGCCATTCCCGCATAGATGATTGTGATTTTGGTGGGAACAATAGGGCTCGAACCTATGACCCCCTGCTTGTAAGGCAGATGCTCTCCCAGCTGAGCTATGCTCCCGTAACCACATTGCTGATATAATATACCAAATTTATTAAGAAAATGCAAGTGTTTTTCATAGGTAAATTAAAAAAATTTTATTTTTTTTAAGATAATAGATAAGGGGGAATGTTCCGACGGGCGACCCTTATAATACATTATATATAATAAATGAACAAAAGGTTAATAAAAAGGCAATTTTAGACTTTACGGACGCATTTGTCAATCGGTTTTGCTTGACTTGCGACGATTATTCGTGTTAAAATTTATTAAATAGAATTTAACAAAAACGTGTTTTAACGGAGAGGGTAATGATAGAAGTTATATCGTCGATATTAGAAGCGGAAAGGCGTGCGCAGGAGATAATAGATTCGGCAACGGTTGAGGCGAAGAAAACGCGCGCGGACGGCGAGGCGTATGCGGATAAGATTGTTTCCGACGCCATCGCTTTGATGAACGTTAAAAGAAAAAGCGCGGCTGTTTCCGCAAACAAAGATGCGGAAACGGTTTTTTGCGAAATTGTTTCTGACGGCGATAAAGCGTCAAAAGAAAAGATTAACGCTGCGTATTCCAAAAAAGAACGCGCCGAAAAATTCGTTATCGATAAAATATTATAAGGGAACGGAGCGGGGCTGATGGCTATTGCGCTTATGTCGAAAATGAAGCTCGTGGGGTTAAGAGCCTGCGAGGACGAAATACTTAACGCTTTGCAAAAAACGGAGTGTGTGGAGCTTTCCGAGCCGGAAACGGTTGCGGATACTTTTACCGTTACCGATTCGGAGCAGTTAAGCGAGCTTAATAACGATTACGGCAGGCTGTTAAAGGCGATTGAGTTTTACGAGGAACAGTACGAAGAAATTAAGACGCGCGGCGGTTCGGGCGAAAACTCTTATCATAAAAATTTTCCCGTCAGCTACGAAGAGTTTATTAACGTAACGAAGGATAGGGCAAAGATTTTTGAAACCGTCGCGAACGCCGAAAAACATAAAAAAAGGTTATCGGAAATAAAGTCGGAGACGGTGAAACTTTCAAACGTTAAAAATCAGCTTTTGCCTTACACAGGCATAAACTGCGCGTTTTCCGATTTTAAGGATACGGCGAAAACCAACGTTTATTTCGGGACGATAAAAAGAGACGGCGCGGAAGTTTTGGCGAAATTTGCCGAGGAAAACGATGAAATTTCCTTTACTTTGTTAAGCGACAGTGGAAGCGACTGCGTGATTTGCGTTGTCGCGCTTAAAAGTTTTAATAAGGAACTTTTGTCTAAAACGCTTAACGAGCAAGGCTTCGTTAAATGTCCTTTCACCGAGAATAAGACCGCAAAAGAATATTTTTGCGATATCGACGAAAGGTTGTCCGCGCTTGAAACGGAAAAGAACGCGGTTTCGGAAGCCGCTTGCGCCGACGGAGAGGCGTTAAAAGGCTTAAAGCTCCTCTGCGACCGTTATAAATTCGAGATAGAGAAAAGTTTGGACGCGGAAAAATTCAGACGTACCGATAACGCGTTTATGCTTGAAGGTTTCGTGCCGAAAGGCAAAGAAGAAGACGTGAAACGCGCGCTATCCGACGTGTCGGACGCTATTTTTACCGAGTTTTCCGAGCCTTGCGAAACGGACGTTCCGCCGACGCTTACCGTTAATAACGCGGCTGTCAGACAAGCGGAATTTATAACCGATATGTATTCCGTCCCCGATTATAAAGAGGTTGACCCTAATAGATCTGTGTTTTTCTTTTTTATGGTTTTTATGGGGCTTATAATGGCTGACGTCGGCTACGGGCTCGTTATGATTATGCTCGGGACGATTCTTTCCGTAAAAACGCTTAAAAACGGCGGTTCGCCGAGACTTTGGAATATTATAGCAATCGGCGGCGTATTTACCGTTATTTTCGGAATACTTTTCAACTCGTTTTTCGGGTTTTCCATTTACCCGGGGCAGTCGATTTTACCGAGTCCCGTTCCCGACGGAAGCGGTACGGACGGGCTGATGCTCGTGTTGCTCGGTTGTCTTGCCTTGGGAATACTTCACATTGCCGTAGGGTATTTTCTTAAAGCCGTAAACTGCTTTAAAAATAAGGACGTTGCGGGCGGTATTTTCGACGGTCTTGTATGGGTTTTATTTTTCGTAGGGCTTGTTTTCGCCGCGTTTAACTTTATTCTTAAATACCTTTTAAGCGAAAAAGGCTTTAACGAAATAAACCCCGAAATCAGAGAGTTTTTCGACGTGATGACCGTCCCGGGGATAATAATCGTTGCCGCGACCGTTCTGCTTGCTGCGCTTACTGCGGGAAGAAAAGAAAGAGGTTTCGGAAAATTCAGCAAGGGCTTTGGCGCGGTTTACGGATTGATTAACATAATGAGCGATATTCTTTCTTACGCAAGGCTCTTCGGTTTGTTGCTGTCGGGTATGATTATCGCGTCGACTTTTAACGATATAGGCGGAAAGCTTATTGCGGGCGGAGGTATAGGCTACGCGGCAGGTCCGCTCGTAATGATTGCAGGTCACGCTTTCAATCTTGCGATGGGTGTGCTGGGCGCGTATATTCACGACAGCAGATTGCAATATATAGAGTTCTTTTCTAAATTTTACACGGGCGAGGGCAGGAAATTTACTCCTATCGGTTCGGAAACTCAATACGTTTATATAACGAAATAATAAACGGTACGTTGTATAACGAAACAATAATATAGTCAAAACGGAGGATTTATTATGACTGGTGAAGCTATGGCGATTTTAGGACTTGCGTTATGCGCGGGTTTGTGCGGTTGCGGCTCTGCTATCGGACTTTATTACACGGGTTCGGCAGCGGCGGGCGTTCTTGCGGAAGACCCCAAAAAGTTCAGCAAAGTGCTTATTTTGGTCGTATTACCCGCGACGCAGGGTATTTACGGGTTCGTACTTGCGATAATCGGTATGGGCAACGTAACGGCGGCTATGGAAGCTATTGCCGGCGCGAAGGTGTTTGCTGCGGCGATGCCGCTTGCGATAACGGGGCTTGTTTCGGGAATATTGCAAGGCAAAACCGCTGTCGGCGGAATTTACGCCATTGCTAAAAACGAAAAGCTTTCGGGCAAACTGATACTTTTCCCCGCGATGGTCGAAACCTACGCCATCTTGGGATTAGTCGTTTCCATTTTACTTTTGTCGCTTTAATCGCGGACGAAAAAGGGGATAGTTATGGACGGTAAGGAAGCCATAATAAACAGAATAATCAGCGAAGCGGAGGAAAAGGCGGACGGCATAAAAAAGGATGCCGAACTTTACGCCGACGAAAAGAAACGTCAGGCGGAGTCGTGGGTTAAAAGCTATAACGAAGCGCAAACGGAAGGTATAAGAAAAAGCTCTCGCGAAACGATTGACAGACGTAAAATAGTTGCGGAATTAGAGGTTAAAAAGAACGACCTTAAAGACCGCCGCGAGCTTATCGATAAAGTTTTCGACGACGTTTATAAAAAGCTTTGTGCGCTTGATAAAAAAACTTATCTTGCGCTTGTTGAAAAGCTTATCGAAGAATACGCCGAGGAAGGCGACGCGGTGATTATTTCCAACGACGGCGTTCTGGGTTCTGACGACGTGCGGTCGCTTAAAACGTTTTCCGACAAAAAATTAAAGCTCTCCGACAAATCGGGGGATTTTAAAGGCGGCGTTAAATTAACGGGTAAATTTTGCGATAAAGACGTTTCTTTTCGCTCGCTCGTCGCCGACCTGAAAGAGAAATACGTTACCGACGTTTCCAAAATTCTTTTTAATTAAAAGTATAGGAAATATCTGACTTTTTTAAGGGTGATTATGTCTAACGTAATATATGCCGGAGCAAGGGCGAAATCGCTTTATAAGGGGCTTCTCGGCGCGGAAAGAATAAAAGCTATGACGGAATCGGTAAATGCCGAAGCCGCTTTGGGGATATTGTCCGAAGCGGGCTTTATAAGCGCGTCTTTCGACGGGGCGACCGATTACGAAAGTATTTTATCTGCCGCAAAAACGGAGCTTTTCGATTTTATCAGGGAAGCTTGCCCGTCGGAGGCGTTAAAGAAATATCTGCTTTATAAAAACGATTTTCATAATGCCGAGGCGTTTATCAAGGCAAAGTTTCTCAAACTTGACGGCGGCGAGCTTGCTTGCGAAAGCGGGACGCTTTCCGCAAGCGTCTTAAAGGAGCGCATTTTCGTCGACGATTACCGTTCTTTTCCCAAGGCTATGGCGCAGGCGTTGTCACAGTGTGACGAAGCGTTCGTTTCGGGGACTGCCACGGGCGTTGCGATTAACGGGCTTATGGAGAAGGCGTATTTTTCAGCGCTGTTCGAAGCGTGCAAAAAGGACAAGCTTTTAACCAAGCTTTGCCGTTATAAGGCGGACGCGGCGAACGTAAAAATCGCAATTCGTTCGAGAGATTATAAATACGCGGAAAAGCAGTTCGTAAAAGGCGGCGAGTTAGGCGACGCCGAGCTTCGCGCTTTGTGCGAAGAAACGCCCGATACGATAAAAGAGAAATTCAAGTTCAGCTACGTCGGCAAGGAGATTGCCGCAGCGGCAGACGCGCTCGAAAAAAACGCGTCTCTTTCGGAATTCGAAAAGCTGACAGACGATTATCCGCTTAAACTTTTGCTGATAAACAAATATTCTACGGAAGGGTATTATCCGTTTATTATTTATTGTTTATATAAGCTTGCCGACATCGCGAACGTTCGAATTATTCTTTCGGGCTTATATAACGGCGAAAGCAGGCAGGATATTGAAAACAGATTGAGGTTATATTATGAAGGGTAAAATGGCGATTATCGGCGACGGGGACAGCGTACTTGCGTTTTCAGCCGTCGGAATTGACGCTTATCCGGTTAAGTCTGAGGAAGGCGCAGACAAAACGATAAAAGAGCTTGCTTCAAAGTATAAAATTATTTTTGTTACGGAAAAAGTTGCAAAGCAAAACGAAAAACGCATTGCCGAATACGCGAACGTTCCATATCCGATAATATTACCCGTTCCGTCCGGGACGAAAGGCGGCGAGCAGTTCGGCATGCAAGGAATTTATAACGCGATGGAAAAGGCTCTCGGTATAAACATTTTCGCGCAGGAAGACGCTCAAAGCACAAATAAAAACGACGAAAAAGAGAACTGACAAGTTAAGACGTTAAAGGTGGTGGATATATGCAGGGCAGAATAATTAAGGTGTCCGGACCGCTTATTATAGCGGAAAATATGGCTGATTGCAATTTGTTCGACGTCGTGCGCGTCGGCGAAAATAATCTTATAGGCGAAATAATCGAACTTCGAGGCGATAAAGCCTCCGTTCAGGTGTACGAAGAAACGGGCGGACTTTGCGTGGGCGATAAGGTCGAGTCAACGGGCGCGCCGCTTTCCGCGGAGCTTGGTCCGGGACTTATCGAAAGTATTTTCGACGGAATTCAAAGACCGCTCGATAAAGTTTATTTTAAATACGGCGACAGAATCGGCAGGGGAATTCGCGTCGATTCAATCGACCACGAAAAAAAGTGGAATTTCGACGCAACCGCCAAGGAAGGGGATTTCGTTTCCGCCGGGGACGTAATCGGCGAGGTAAAGGAAACGAGTATTATCACGCATAAAATTATGATTCCGTTCGGCGTTGCCGGCAAAATCGTTTCGATAAAGTCCGGTTCGTTTAACGTAACCGAGGAGGTTGCGATTGTCGCAACCGAGAACGGGAACGTTTCGATAACGATGCTTCAAAAATGGCCCGTCCGTCGCGGCAGACCGTATAAATCCAAAATTAACCCGTATATGCCTATGGTAACGGGTCAAAGAGTTATCGATACGCTTTTCCCGATAGCGAAAGGCGGCGTTGCGGCAGTACCCGGTCCGTTCGGCAGCGGTAAAACGGTCGTTCAGCATCAGCTTGCAAAGTGGGCGGACGCGGATATGATTGTTTACGTCGGTTGCGGCGAACGCGGAAACGAAATGACGGACGTTTTAAACGAGTTTCCGAGCCTGAAAGACCCGAAAACGGGCGAGCCGCTTATGAAACGAACCGTTCTTATCGCAAACACGTCCGATATGCCCGTTGCCGCCCGTGAAGCTTCTATTTATACGGGGATTACCATTGCGGAATATTTCAGGGACATGGGCTATAACGTCGCCATTATGGCGGATTCGACTTCGCGCTGGGCGGAAGCTTTAAGAGAAATGAGTGGCAGACTCGAAGAAATGCCCGGCGAGGAAGGTTATCCCGCTTACCTTTCGTCAAGGCTTGCCGAGTTTTACGAGCGCGCGGGTATGGTCAACGCGTTGTGTTCGGGCGAGAGGGTCGGCTCGGTAACGGCAATCGGCGCGGTTTCGCCGCAGGGCGGGGATTTGTCCGAACCCGTTTCGCAAGCAACGTTAAGAATAGTAAAGGTGTTCTGGGGGTTATCCTCCGCACTTGCATATAAAAGACACTTCCCGGCAATCGACTGGCTGATTAGTTATTCGCTTTATGCGGATAAGCTTTCTTCGTGGTACGACGGCAACGTCAGCGCGGACTTTACCAAAATGCGCGCGTTTGCGGCTTCGATTTTGCAGGAGGAAGCTTCGCTCGAAGAAATAGTCCGACTCGTCGGTGTGGACGCGTTGTCGTATAAGGACAGGCTTACGATGGAAACGGCAAAGTCCATAAGAGAAGATTATCTGCACCAGAACGCGTTTCACGAGGTCGATACTTACACTTCGCTCGATAAACAGTATAAAATATTAAAGCTTATTTACGATTTCCATAAAACCGCAAACGAGGCGTTGAATGCGGGCGCGGATTTTAAGGCTATTTCCGAATTGCCCGTCAGGGAAAAAATAGGCAGAGCAAAATACGTCCCTGAGGACGAAACGGAAAAGCTGGATATCACCGACGGTGAAATTATAACTCAATTAAAAGCTTTATGCGGCGGGGTAGAAAATGTATAAGGAATATAAAACCATAAAAGAAGTCGTCGGACCGATAATGCTTGTCGAGGGCGTTGAAGGCGCAAAATACGACGAGCTTGTGGAAATCGTCTGCAAAAACGGCGAGATAAGGCACGGCAAAGTTTTGGAAATCGCGAACGACAAAGCCGTCGTTCAGCTTTTTGAAAGCGCGCAGGGCTTGCAAATTTCCACGAGCAAGGTTAAATTCACGGGGCACGGGCAAAGACTTGCCGTGTCGGAAGAAATGCTCGGGAGAGTTTTTGACGGTATGGGCGAACCGCGCGACGGCGGCGTTCCCGTTATTCCCGAAAAATATATGGATATTAACGGCGAACCGATAAATCCCGCCGCAAGAGATTACCCGAACGAGTTTATTCAAACGGGAATTTCCGCAATCGACGGGTTAAACACGTTGGTAAGGGGGCAGAAGCTGCCCGTATTCAGCATGTCGGGTTTGCCGCACGCGGAACTTGCCGCGCAGATAGCAAGACAGGCAAAAGTTCTTAATTCTACCGAAAAATTCGCCGTCGTTTTCGCGGCGGTGGGCATTACCTACGAGGAAATGGAATATTTCGTGGAAGATTTTCGTAAAACGGGTGCGTTGGAAAGAACGGTTATGTTTACTAACCTTGCGAACGACCCCGCCATCGAGCGTATCGCCACGCCGAGAATGGCTCTCACCGCAGCGGAATATCTCGCTTACGATTTGGGAATGCACGTTTTGGTTATAATGACGGACATTACTAATTATTGCGAAGCGTTGAGAGAGGTTTCCGCAGCGAGAAAGGAAGTCCCCGGCAGGCGCGGTTATCCCGGTTATCTTTACACCAACCTTGCGACGCTTTACGAGCGTGCGGGCAGAATTAAGGGCAAAAAAGGTTCGATAACGCAGATTCCCGTTTTGACGATGCCCGAGGACGATAAAACGCACCCGATTCCCGATTTGACCGGATACATTACCGAGGGACAGATTATTTTATCGAGAGATTTGTATAAAAAAGGCGTAAATCCGCCCATTGACGTTTTGCCGTCTTTGTCAAGGCTTAAAGATAAAGGAATCGGCGAAGGCAAAACGCGAGAGGACCACGCCGACACGATGAATCAGCTGTTCTCCGCTTACGCAAGGGGCAAGGAAGCGAAAGAGCTTTCCGCCATTCTCGGCGACGCCGCGCTTTCGGATACCGATAAGCTTTACGCGGAATTCGCCGCCGAATTCGAGAAAAAATACGTAAATCAGGGTTTTAACGCGAACAGGTCGATAGAAGAAACGCTCGACACGGGTTGGGAATTGCTGAAAATTCTGCCCGTAACCGAGTTAAAGAGAATTAAAGAAAAATATATAGAAAAATATCTTAACAAAACGGAGTAACGGGTTTGGCAAGGATAAACGTTAATCCCACGCGAATGGAGCTGAACAAGCTTAAAGCGCGGCTTAAAACCGCATCGCGGGGGCATAAGCTGTTAAAAGACAAAACCGACGAAATGATAAGGCGGTTTTCCGAAATAATAAGGGAAAACAAACGACTGCGCGAGTCTGTGGAAAAGGAAATTTCCGACGCGTTGTCGCAGTTTTCCGTTGCGCGGGCGTTTATGAGTAAGGCTGACGCGCTGCTGGCTTTTTCGATGCCGTCCGTTTCGGTCGAGCTGGACTGTTCGACCGAAAACGTTATGAGCGTAACCGTTCCGAAGCTCGATCTGGACGAAAACCGCTCCGCCGAAAAATTCCCTTATGCTTTCACCGAAATAACGAGCGAAGCCGATAAATCGGTTGAGCTTATGGGTCGGACGCTCGTTAAGCTGGTTAAGCTTGCGGAGGTGGAAAAGACGGCTATGATGCTTGCCGACGAAATCGAAAAAAGCAAGCGCAGGGTAAACGCGTTGGAATATATTATGATTCCCGATATAAAGGAAACGATAAAATATATTACGATGAAGCTCGAGGAAAACGAGAGGGGCAGCAGGACGCGTTTAATGAAGGTTAAAACGATGATTTCTGAAAGGAGTTAAAATTATGTATGCAATAGGCGTCGATATCGGGGGAATGAGCGTTAAAATCGGCATAGTGGACGGAAACGGAAAAATACTTTACAAAAATCGCCGCGCGACGGCGGATACCGCTGAAAAACTCGTTGAAATCGCTGCGGAGCAGATTAACGAAATTCTCGCGGAAAACAACGTTACCGTTAAGGATATTAAGGGTATAGGCATAGGCTGCCCCGGTATAATAGATTCTAAAAAGGGCGTTGTTAAAGCTGCGTGCAATTTGCCTTTTACCGAATTTAACATCGTTAAGGAAATGAATAAATATTTCGATACGCGCGTTAAGGTTTCTAACGACGCGAACGTTGCCGCACTCGGGGAAACGTTTTTCGGCTGTGCGAGCAAATATGTTAATTCGGTTATGTTTACGCTAGGCACGGGCGTGGGCGGCGGAATCGTTATCGACCGTAAAATTTATGCGGGCGGCAACTCGATGGGCGCGGAATTAGGTCACGTTACGCTCGTAAACGGGGGCGTTCCGTGTAACTGCGGGAGAGACGGCTGTATAGAAGCCTATTGCTCTGCCACCGCTTTAATAAGGCAAACAAAAGCCAAAATGAACGAAAGAAAAGACAGCGCGATGTGGAAATTCGTGGACGGCGATATTGAAAAAACGGACGGCAGAACGGCTTTCGAGTGTGCCAAACAAGGTGACGAAGCCGCATGCGAAGTCGTCGATAATTACGTTGAATATTTATCCAACGCCATAATGAGTATGCTTAATATTTTTAGACCGGAGGCGTTCATTCTGGGCGGAGGAATCAGCGCGCAGGGCAAATATCTTACCGATAAAATCGCCGATTATTGCGCCAGATATAAATACGGCTATGAAGGCACGCCCGTTCCGGAAATTTTGACCGCCACGCTCGGTAACGACGCGGGTATTATCGGCGCTGCCGCGCTTATTTATGCATAAAGAAAACCTTTTATACATATTTAAGTTTTATTTTTTAGCGTTAATAATTTTTGTTTTTAACCTTTTCGGGTGTTGATTTTTTCAAAAGCGGATAGTTTTTATGAAATATGCGTTGGTTAATTGTAAAATCTTAAACGGTAAAAAAGATATGACCGTTATCGAGGGGCAAAGCGTTCTCGTAAACGACGGGATAATCGAGGGCATTGTCGAAAAGGACGTCGTCCCCGATGACTACGTTAAAATAGATTTGAAAAACGGTTACCTTATGCCGGGGCTTATAAATATGCACGTGCATCTTGCCGGAAACGGAAAACCGCAAAAAAAACAGCGCGACAACGCAAAGCTCGTTAAAAAGATTATGGGCTCTAAACTAACGCGTTCGATAGCTTATAAGCTCGTTTACGGTTTTGCGAAAACGGAGCTGTTAAGCGGCGTTACAACTATCCGCACGCTCGGCGGATTAGGCGACTTCGACACGAGACTTCGCGACGAAATCGCGGACGGAAGAAAAATCGGACCGAGAATTATCGCGGCAAACACGGGCGTTTCCGTTCCCGACGGTCATATGGCGGGGTCGGTTGCTTTTGCGGCGCATAACCCCGACGAGGCGGTTAAAATCGTTAAAGACAACGAAAAACAAAAGGTCGACGTAATAAAGGTTATGGTAACGGGCGGCGTGCTTGACGCGAAGGCGAAAGGCGTCCCCGGAGAGTTGAAAATGTCCCCCGAAATTATCAAAGCCGTCTGCGACGAAGCGCATAAAGACGGTTACAAGGTTGCGGCTCACGTCGAATCGCCCGAGGGGGTAAGGGTTGCGCTCGAAAACGGCGTCGATTCTATCGAGCACGGCGCAAAGCCAGACGAAAAAATCATAAGTTTATTTAAGGAAAAAGGCGCGTTTTTATGCACGACTATTTCACCTGCGCTGCCTTACGCTATGTTCGACCGTGCGATTTCAAACGCCTCCGAAGTGGAGCGTTTTAACGGTCAAATCGTATTCGACGGAATCGTCGACTGTGCGAAAGCGGCGATTGCGAACGATATACCCGTCGTACTCGGCAACGACGTGGGTTGCCCTTGGATTACGCAGTACGATTTTTGGCGAGAGCTTTATTATTTTGCGAAATACGTCGGCGTAGACAACAGGTTTGCGCTTTACACCGCCACGGCGCGGAGTGCGGAGCTTGCGGGTATCGGTGATATGGTCGGCACGATAGAAAAGGGCAAATGTGCGGATTTAATCGTTACGCGCGCAAATCCGTTAGACGATTTAAAGGCTTTAAGACGCGTCGAAACGGTTATTGTCCGCGGCAAGATTATAAACAATCCGAGGGTTAAGATTAAAAAACGCGTAGAAAAAGAACTCGACAAATTTTTGTAAACTTAATTATTATTTATAAAAGATTGCAATACAAGGAGGAAGTTTTAACGAATGCGAAACGAATTGACTGAAAGAGTAATAGAATATTTGAATCCGACGAGAATCGTTTTATCGGAAAAATGCGTTGGTTACGACAGCTTATTGACGGCAAAAGACGGTCAAATTTTTCTATGCAGCAAAAAAGACGAGTTTTGCGTGCTTGAAAAGGGCGGTTATATCGTTTTGGATTTCGGCAAAGAAATTCACGGCGGCTTGCGTGTGTTAAACAGTAAGTTTTCGTCTGAAATTCGAATCAGATTTGGCGAATCCGTGTCGGAAACTTGCGCGGAGCTTAAAGAGAAGGGCGCGTGCAACGACCACAGCGTCAGGGATATGACGGTGGAGCTGCCGTTGTTCAGCGATTCGGAATACGGACAAACGGGTTTTCGCTTCGTCAGAATAGACAACGTGGGAAACGAAAACCTTAACCTTGTTGCATTATACGCTGCATACAAGCATTTAAAGATATTGCCCGTCGGTTCGTTCGAATGCAGCGACGAGAGGATAAACGAGATTTACGAAACCGCCGCGAGGACGCTATTTTTATGTATGCAAAACCGTTTATGGGACGGAATAAAGCGGGACAGGCTTGTATGGATAGGTGATATGCACCCCGAAACCACGGGGATTTATTATTTATACGGCGACCACCCGCTAGTTGAGCTTGGCATAAGCGAAACCGCTGAACATTCGCCGACGGATGAATGGATGAACGGAATTCCGTCCTATTCTTTTTGGTGGCTTGCGATATTGTGCGATTACGAATTCCGTTGCGATAAGTGGGAATTCGCTAAAAGTCAGCTTCCTTACGCCGAAAAGCTTTTGAAAAAAATCAACGGTTTCGTGTCCGAAAACGGCAAAATTCTCTACGATTTTCTTTTCCTGAACTGGGAGACCTACGAGGACAAAAACCTTGAATGCGCTAACCGCGGCTTGCTTCTTTGGACGGTTAATAAATATATCGAAATGCTTAAAAGGCACGGTGATAGCTCTCATACTGCGGAGCTTATCCGCGACAAGTTAAGGAAAAACGAGCAATTCGACGGCACGTCCAAAGCCGTTGCGGCGATTTATTCGCTTGGTTACGGAATAAACGAGCGCGTAAAAAGCGTTATCGTAAACGGCGGAACGGACGGATTTTCGACCTTTATGTGCTATTATATTGCCGACGTGCTTAAAGAGTGCGCGGGCGTCGGGGTTGCGTTTAACGCAATCAAGGAATTTTACGGCGGAATGCTTGACAGGGGCGCTACTACGTTTTGGGAAAGTTACGAGCCGAGCTGGCTTAACGGAAGCGGCAGGATAGACGAATTGCCGAAAAACGGAGAAAAAAACATTCACTCGGATTTCGGAAAGTACTGCTACAACGGATTCAGGTTGTCGCTCTGTCACGGCTGGTCGTGCGCGCCCGTTCAGTTTTTTGCGGAAAACGCGTTGGGTGTAAAATTCGTAGAGGCAGGCGGAAGAAAGATTAAAATCGAACCCGAACTCGGCGGGCTTTTATGGGCAAAGGGTAAAATTCCCACGGCTTACGGGCTAATCGAGGTGGAAAACGTCAAAACCGCCGACGGCATTAAAACGAGCGTCAAGCTTCCCGACGGTGTTTCGATCGTGAAATAGTTCGTTCGATTTAATAAATACGTACCGAAATATTCGTTACTCAGTCGCATTGTTTCATAAATAGCAAAGGACGGCTTTTGCGAGCCCGTCGATATTTCGACGGGCTCGCTTCAATTTTAAAATATACAAAAAAATCCGCCCTTTTGACAGCCGTTTTACTATTATTTTTAAAAATCTTGTGTTATGACTTGAAAAAAAACACAATATATAGTATACTGTCTTTATAAATTTTTTGCCGTACAAACAATTTCCGTTTTTAACGGAGATAATCTGGTAATCGACAACATAAAAGAATAAATCGGAGCGAATAATGTCTAAACATAGTTATAAAGCGGAAGATATAAAGATATTAGAGGGGCTTGACGCCGTAAGAATGCGTCCCGGAATGTATATAGGTACTACGGGAGTAAAGGGTCTGCACCATATTTTATGGGAAATCGTTGACAACGCCGTGGACGAAGCGGCTAACGGGTTTGCCGACAGAATCGAGGTTAAGCTTTACAAGGACGGGAGCGCGTCCGTGGAGGATAACGGGCGCGGCATGCCTACCGATATTCACCCGAAAGCGGGCGTCTCCGGCGTTCAGGTAATATTTACTCAGCTTCACGCGGGCGGCAAGTTCAATACCGATAATTACAGCTATTCGGGCGGGCTTCACGGCGTGGGCGCGTCCGTAACCAACGCTCTGTCGGAGTGGCTTAAAGTTACGGTGTTCCGCGGCAACGTTTACGAGATGGAATTTAAAAGCTATCCCGACCCCGTGACGGGTAAAATGAAATCGGGCGTTCCCGTCGCGCCGTTAAAGGACACGAAGGAAAAAACGAAAAAGCACGGCACGTTAGTCAGGTTTATGCCCGACGCGCGCGTGTTCGAAACAACGAACTTTTCCGTTGAAACCATATTAAAACGTCTTAAAGAACTCGCATTTCTCAACAGGGGTTTAACGATTGATTTTTATGACGAAAAGTCCGATTATCACCGCGTTTATCATTACGAGGGCGGCTTAATCGATTTTGTCAAGTATCTCAACGAGGGCAAATCCGTGCTGTACGGCGACCCGCTTTACGTTAAGGCGGAAAAGGACGGCATACTCGTTGAGCTTGCGATACAGCACACCGACGCTTATACGGACAGCGTGTGTTCTTACGTGAACAACATTCCGACGGGCGAAGGCGGCACTCACGAAACGGGTTTCCGTTCGGGCTTAACGCGCTGCTTAAATGATTACGCTCGCGAAAAGAATTTTTTGAAGAATCAGGACGAAAACTTGCTCGGCGACGATTTTAAAGAGGGGTTAACCGCGATTATTTCGGTTAAAATGCAAAACGTACAGTTCGAGGGACAAACTAAAACCAAGCTCGGCAATCCCGAAGCCCGTCCTGCGGTAGAAGCCGTTACCGTCAACGGCATTTCCGATTTATCGAAGAATAAAAAGAATTCTAAAACGTTTGAAATAATCATAAATAAGGCGCTTGCGGCGGCAAAGGTCAGACTCGCGGCGAAAAAGGCGAAAGAAATCGCGCGCGCTTCAAAAAGCATAGAGGCGCAAAACCTCGTCGGAAAACTCGCGGCGTGTTCGGGCAGAAAAGCCGAGATGAACGAGTTGTTTATCGTCGAAGGCGATTCGGCGGGCGGCAGCGCGAAGCAGGCGAGAGTAAGGCATTTTCAGGCGATATTGCCGTTACGGGGAAAGCCGCTTAACGTCGAAAAGAAAAAACTCGTACAGATTTTGCAAAACGAGGAAATACGCACGCTTATATCCGCTTTGGGAACGGGTATCGGTTCTGATTTCGATATCGAAAACTTAAAATACCACAAGGTTATCATATTGTCCGACGCGGACGTGGACGGTTATCACATAAGAATTTTGCTCTTAACGTTCTTTTTCAGGTATATGAAAGACCTTATCAACGAAGGGCACGTTTATATCGGTATGCCGCCGCTTTATAAGGTTTATAAGGGCAACGTTGAGGAATACGCGTACGATGACTTGGAGCTTAAAAAGAAAATCGAAAAAGTCGGAAAGGGTTACGAGCTTCAACGGTACAAAGGCTTGGGTGAAATGGACGCTTCCCAGCTTTGGGAAACGACGATGGACCCCGAACGCAGAAATCTTATGCAAGTAACGATTGAGGACGCCGCGGAAGCGGACAGGCTTATAACGGTTTTAATGGGCGACGAGGTTAAGGAGCGAAAAAAATATATTTTCGAACACGCTAATTTTAACAGGGAAGATAAATTCGTTAAAATTAAACGCACCTGATAAACCCGCCTGAACCCGCCGACGTAAATTTTTCGGCGTCATAAAGTTAAAGGCGTTGTGGACTAAAGCCGCGTTATAACCGAATTATAGCCGTATCATAATTATTTCTATATAAAAAGGGTAAACGAATGGAAGAAAATAAGGGATTGATTTATACTCCGCTTGACGAAGTGTTTAAAACTTCGATGATATCCTATGCGGAGGACGTTATTTTAGACAGGGCATTGCCGAGGGTAGAGGACGGGCTTAAACCCGTTCAGCGCAGAATTTTGTTCGATATGTACGAAATGGGTTTAATGCCCGATAAGCCGCACAAAAAATGCGCGAGAATAGTCGGTGACTGTCTTGGTAAATTCCACCCGCACGGCGACTCGTCCGTTTACGGCGCGCTCGTCCACATGGTTCAGAATTTCAATATGGGCATACCGCTTGTCGACGGGCACGGCAATTTCGGCACGGTTGACGGCGACGGGGCGGCAGCTTATAGGTATACGGAAGCGCGTTTAAGTCCTATATCGCTCGAACTTCTCCGTGATATAGACAAAGATACCGTCAATTTCAGTCTTAACTTTGACGATACGCGGAAAGAGCCTGACACCCTTCCCGGTCGATTTCCTAATCTATTAGTCAACGGCGCGATGGGCATTGCCGTCGGGCTTGCCACGAATATTCCCACGCATAACCTGTCCGAGGTGATTAACGGTACGGTGGCGTATATCGACAACCCGAAAATATCGTTAAAAGAAATGATGAAGTATATTCCCGCACCCGATTTCCCGACGGGCGGATATATAGTCGCCGGGGACGAGCTGAAAGAAGCGTATGCCACGGGCAAGGGTAAAATCAAAATCCGCGCGCGGGTAAACGTCGAAAAGGACGGGGATAAGCAAAGTCTTATAATTTCCGAAATACCGTATCAGGTCAACAAATCCGATTTGTTAAAGAAAATTTCCGACCTTAAAGAAGAAAAAAAGGACGTTCTGGTCGGCATTTCGGACGTGGTCGACGAATCGGACAGAAACGGTATGCGCGCCGTTATAAAGCTTAAAAAAGACGCGGACGCAAAAAAAATCCTCGCGTATCTATATAAAAATACCGCGCTTGAAACGTCGTTCGGCATAAATATGGTCGCTATCGCCAACGGAAAGCCTTGTCAGATGGGGCTTATCGATATAATATCTTATTACGTCAACTATCAGCGCGAGGTTATTTTAAGAAGAAGTAAATTCGATCTCGACCGCGCAAAGGAACGCGCGCATATAATCGAGGGGTTGATTACCGCCGTAAGAAATATCGACGAGGTTATCGAAATAATCAAAAATGCCGACAACACGACGGACGCGCGCGCGAAATTAAGGGCGAGGTTTTCGCTTTCCGAGGTTCAGGCACAGGCGATACTCGATTTAAGACTTGCAAGACTTACTAAGTTAGAAGTTTATAAACTTGAGGACGAACTGTCGGAATTAAAGAGACGAATTGCCGAATTAAGCGCAATCGTGGGCAGCAAAAGCCTGCAAATGGACGTCGTTCGGCGCGAAATACTCGAAATTAAAAAGAAATATAAAAGCGAACGCCGCAGCATGCTGATAGGTGCGGAGGAAGCGGAAGACATAGAGGACGGCGGGGAAAGTCTGCGTCCCGTTGAAGATTTCGTTATCGCTTTTACTGCCGGCGGAATGGTTAAAAAGATGACCGAGCGCAACTTTAATTCGAGCGAACGCAAGCTTAAAGAAAACGCGTTGCCGGCGGAATTTATTATTTTCTACACGAAAGCAAAAAGCAACGAAACGGTATACGCGTTCACGGACGCGGGCAACGTTTGCAAAGCGGCGGTTGATTCCGTTCCGGAATGCCGTTATCGCGAAAAGGGCGCTAAATTCACCGAGGTTTTCGGCGACGCGTTAAAGACGGAAAAACCCGTGGCGTTCTTTGCCGTCAACGGCGAGAATCCGCCCGACGGCAATTTGCTGTTCTTTACCAAAAACGGACTTATTAAGCGAACGGAATGGAAAGAGTATATTCTTAATAAATCCTATTTTGCCGCGATAAAGCTAAAAGACGACGTGCTTATCGGCGTAGAAAACGACTTGCCCGACACGAGCGTTGCGTTTATTACCGAGCGCGGAATGGTGCTTAACGCCGAAAAAACCGACGTACCCGTTCAGGGCAGAATTTCGGGCGGGGTTAGGGGCATAAACCTAAACGACGGCGACTCTATCAAATTCGTTTCGCAAGTGGACGAGGAGGGCGAGTTTGTGCTTGTTACGAACGGCGGCTATTATAAGAAGGTTATCGTTTCCGAAATAGAGCTTTCCGCAAGGTACAGAAAGGGCGTTAAGATTTGCGAGCTGGGCAAGACGAATAAGCTCGTTTACGCGGGTTACGTCAAAGAGCCGTTCGATATAGCTGTTATCGATAACTTCGGCGTAGCGTTTTCATTTAATACGGAGGATTTAACGATAGAATCCCGCACGACGAAAGGGAAACAGCTTAAAAACGAAAACAAAAAACGCCTGCCCGAACACGTTTTCAAAATCGTTTGATCCGCTAAGCCAACGGCTTAAAAAGTAAACTGTAAATTTTAATTGACATATACTGAAAAGTGTGTTATTATTAAGTTGACCAAAAAGCGCGATTTGCGCGACAAGGGAGGTAAATTTATGAAAAAGTTTTTTAAATCAGTTGCATTGATGCTCGTTTTATGTATGACTCTTGCATTTGCACCCGCTTGCGGCGAGAAACCCTCTGCGGCAGGCACGGTTTCGGGCGATTATAAACCCGTTACAGCAAAGGCGGAGCAGACTAAAATCGAGGAAGCCATCAACATGTTTGTGGCAACCCCGTACGAAACGCTTGACGGCGAAAAGGGAAAACTGACGGAGGTTAGTTTTTCGGTTAATGGTAATTTGGACGCGTCTGTCAATAGAAGCGTTATTGACGGCACGGTCGGCGCGGAGACGGGTGCTAACCAAAATTATGCATTAGCGATTAAGGCGGACCTTGACGGGTCGGCTAACGCAAAGCTCGATTTTGAAAAGAAAACGGTAGAAGATTTCGCGGCAAAGCTTGATTTTAACGCGAGCGCGTCATTGCCTAAGATGATTTTTGACGGTCCGGCAAGTGCTATGAGTGCCGCAGAGCAATCCGATGACGTTTATCTGCTTAAATTAGCAGAACAAATGTATGCGGACAGCAACGCCGTTTATCTTAATACCGAAATAAGCGGCTATCCCGACGCATATCAGGAAACGATTGCGAAGATTAGCGGTAAGCGGAAAATCGAAGTTTCTATCATCGCAATGTTTAACGAAATGTGGCCCAACATCGAGATCCCCCAACCGAGCGAGCCCGACGACAAAATTACCTTTGACGAGTTTATCGCGGAATTAGAGAAAGTGGGTCTTAAACTCGAAGCGGATTGCTCCAAGGATATTAAGCTTAAAGTCACCGCGACCGAAAAATTCTTGGAAAACCTTAACAAGGAAGCCGCCGACGAATACGTTAAAACTAAGTTTGAGAAATGCGATTTCAGTTTTTACGTTTGGCTGACGAAAAATGGTGTTTTGAAAGAGGTTGCAATTTCCGTCGACTTAAAAACCAAGACTGTCCCCGGCACTACAATAATCACTTTTTTGAACACGGAAACTGAGGTTAAATTCAATTTTAACTTCAAGCTTAATAAAGAAAAGGTTTCTTTGCCGAGCGGAATCGCGACCGACGAGAATTATAAGCCGTTAAATCTTAACGATTTAGAGTTCTGATTGACGATTAAGGATAAAAAAATCCGATAAGCAAAGCATTATAAAAATCTAAGAAGATAGCTCCCGACGAGCGCAACGCATTTTGCCCTGCGCACTCGTCGGGAGCTTTTTATCGTTTTCGTTCAAATCAAGGTATCCGTCCGCGTGTCAGCCTGCGTTCGACTTAGCGTAACGTTTCGTTTGTTGGTTTGCGGCGTTTTATTATCATAAGCTGCGCGTCGAAAAAAAATTAAAAATTTTTTTTGCCCGAAATTTTTGTTTCACGATTTACAAATCGCTCCCGCCAAGTTGTTTTCGATGGCGATTCAGGCAAAAATCAGCCTCGTATTTTAAAATCGTGAAATGTAAAAATACGTGTTTTTAAACCTTTTTAGCGTCGTTATCGGCATTTTAGCGGTAAAAATCGGCTTGACAAACGCATATAAATACCCTATGATATAAAAACGTGAATGCCCACAAAAACGGAGGTTAATTATATGTGCGGAATAGTCGGATATAAAGGAAAAGAAATTGAAAAAACGCTTCTTAAAAAGCTTAAAAAGTTAGAATATCGCGGATACGATTCTGCCGGGATAGCGGTTGAATGCGATAACGGATTTAATATTTTCAAGGCGAAAGGCGAAATAAAAAATCTCGAAAAGCTTGTTAAACCGACAAACAACGCAGTTTGCGGTATCGGACATACGCGTTGGGCAACTCACGGCAGACCCGATGAAAACAACGCGCACCCGCATATTTCGTCCGATAAAAAATGGGTTTTGGTTCATAACGGAATAATAGAAAACCATTCGGAGCTTAAAACTCAACTAATTCGGCAAGGCATGACTTTTTACAGTCAGACGGACAGCGAAACGATAGCAAAGCTTTTACAGCTTTACGACTGCGAGGATAGGCTTGAAACGCTTATTAAAACCGTTTCATCGCTTAAAGGCAGTTACGCAATCGCAGCTCTGCGCGAAAACGACGGAATTTTATATTTTGCAAAAAATAAAAGTCCGCTTTTCGTCGCGCTAAACGATAATGAAGCGATGATTGCAAGCGATATTATTTGTTTTTACGGGTTTAGCGACGAGTATTTCGTGATAGACGACGGCGAAGTCGGAAAAATAGAGAACGGCGTTTTAACCGTTAAAAACAACCTCGGCGTGGTGAATAAAAAGGCGCTCAGGTCGGAATATAAAGTCGTTACGGAGGAAAACGAATACGAGCATTTTATGTTAAAGGAAATATTCGAAACGAAAAACACGTTACAGAATATTTATGAGTACTATTCGGTCGCGGATAACTATAAACAGCTTTCGGCAATCAACGTAAACGATTATAATAAAATAGTTTTCGTCGGGTGCGGCACGGCGTACCACGCGTGCTTGTTCGGCGCGAAATTTTTAACCGAAAAAACGGGCGCGGATTGTTTTACGTTCGTTGCAAGCGAGTTCAGGTATTCCGAACAGCGTCTGGACGAAAAAACCTTGATTTTTCTCGTAAGTCAAAGCGGGGAGACTGCCGACACGCTCGCCGCGCTTGAAATCGCCAAATCAAAGGGTGCGAAAACCGTCGCCGTGGTAAACGTCGAATACAGCACGCTTGCCGCTAACGCCGACGTTACCGTTCCGATAAAAGCGGGCGTTGAGATTGCGGTCGCTTCCACGAAAGCGTACAGTTCGCAGGTAACCGTCCTATATATAATAGCTGCCGTTTTGGGGTCTGCGCTTAACGCTTCGCCCGTTTCACTCGAAGAAATAAAATATTTTACGGAAAATTTCGATTTCGGGCAAATTCAACTTTACAGACGGCTTGCGAATGTGTTAAGATATCAAGAGAAGATATTTATGCTTGGCAGGGGCGCGGATTATTACACCGCAAACGAGGCAAGTCTTAAAATCAAGGAAACGTGCTATATCAATTCCGACACCTATTACGCGGGGGAGTTAAAGCACGGTTTTCTCGCACTGATAGACGATAATACGTACGTCGTGGTGTTCGCCACGGAAAGGCGCGTGTTATCCAAGGTGCTTTGTAACGCGGAGGAGGCGTATTCACGCGGAGCAAAGCTGATTTTGTTTACCTGCTTCGACGACGTGGATGCGGATTTTATCGATAAATGCGAATACGTCGTTAAAACGGGTTTTACGGGTAGCGGACTTCAAGCGGTTGCGAATATAGTTCCTTGGCAGCTTATAGCTTACTACACTTCCGTGAATAAGGGCATAAACCCAGACAAGCCGCGCAATCTCGCTAAAAGCGTTACGGTCGAATAATTTTTTCGAAGGGCTGACTTTTCGCGAGTGCTTAATAAATATTTTCTATTAATAAGGCAAAAAAACTTTTAATAACGAATGAGGTAAATATGCAAAGACAAACGGTACTCGTTATCGACTTCGGCGGGCAGTATAATCAACTTATCGTCCGCAGGGTCAGAAATCTCAACGTATATGCGGAACTTGTTCCCGCCGACGTTTCCATCGAAAAAATTAAAAGCTACGACCCCGTAGGTATTATTTTCACGGGAGGGCCGTCGAGCGTGTTCGGCGAGGATTCGCCAAAGGTTAATAAAGAGATTTTTTCTCTTGGGATACCGCTTCTCGGTATATGTTACGGAATGCAGCTTACAGCGTTCGAGCTGGGCGGCAACGTCGTCCACGCGGACGTTCGCGAATACGGCAGACAAAAGATTTATTATTCCGACAGCGTGTTGTTTGACGGCGTAAAAAAGGAGAATTTTTGCTGGATGAGCCACACCGACCAGGTTAGCGAACTTCCCGAGGGTTTTGCCGTTACCGCGCATACGGAGCATTGCAAAATCGCCGCTTACGAGAACGCCGAAAAGAAAATTTACGCGGTGCAGTTCCATCCCGAAGTCGTTCACACCGTAGACGGAAACTTAATTCTTAAAAATTTCCTGTATAAAGTTTGCGGCGCGAGAGGGGACTGGAAAATGTCCGATTACGCAGAAGAAAGTATTAAGGCGATTAAGGCGAAAGTAGGGGATAAAAAAGTGCTTTGCGCAATGAGCGGTGGCGTGGACAGCGCGGTCGCGGCAACTCTTTTACATAAAGCAGTTGGCGATAATCTTACGTGTATTTTCGTCGACCACGGTTTGCTCCGCAAGAACGAAGCGGCGGAAGTCATGGGCGTATTTAAAGACAAGATGGGCATGAAACTTATCAAGGTTGACGCGGGCAAGTATTTTTTAAGAGAGTTGCGCGGCGTTAAAGAGCCTGAAAGAAAACGCAAAATAATAGGGAAAGCGTTTATCGACGTTTTCAGCGAGGAAGCGAAAAAAATCGGCAAGGTAGATTTTCTCGTTCAGGGTACTATTTATCCGGACGTAATCGAAAGCGGACTCGGAAAAAGCGCGGTAATCAAAAGCCACCACAACGTGGGCGGTTTGCCGTCGGTCGTTGATTTTAAGGAAATAATAGAGCCGCTTCGTCTGTTGTTTAAAGACGAGGTTCGCGCGCTGGGGTTAGAGCTTGGACTTCCCGAAAAAATCGTAATGCGCCAACCGTTCCCCGGACCGGGGCTTGCGATAAGAATACTGGGCAACATAACCGAAAAGAAAGTTAAGCTTTTGCAGGACGCCGATTATATATTCAGAGAAGAAATCGCGAAAGCCGGGCTTGACAAGGTTATCTGGCAATATTTCGCGGTGCTTACGGGTATGCGTTCGGTCGGAGTAATGGGTGACGAAAGAACTTACGATTACACGATAGCTTTGCGCGCCGTAACGAGTATCGACGGAATGACTGCGGACTGGGCGGATATTCCGCATGACGTTATGTCAACGATTTCTTCGAGAATCGTAAACGAAGTGAAAAACGTCAACAGAGTGGTTTATGACGTAACGAGCAAACCCCCGGCGACTATTGAATGGGAATAATATAATTACCTGATAATTTAACGCAGCCTCTGCCGTAATCGGCAGAGGCTGCGTTTTATAAAAAATCATATTTGTTATGCGATAAAGCAATTAAAGATGACGGTTAATAAAAATTTTAACGGTTAAAACCGGTGTTTAACGCTGCTTTCAGGCGGTAACACTCGATTATACGGGGGAGAAAACGCCAAGCAGAATGATGCCTGCAAACGTCAATATTATGGCAATATAATGTTTGTACGAAAGCTTTTCTTTAAGGAAAATCCTCGACCAAATTACCGAAAGCACGCAATACGCCGAAATCATCGGCATGCCCGCGTCGAAATCGGAAAACATAACCGCCATATAAAAAATCTGACCGACGGTTTCGCAAAGTCCGCCGAGAAGAAGGTTTCTTCTTAATACTTTTGCCTCGCCGTTATCCATTCCGTTTTCCGTACCGTTGCACGTTCCGAAATCGAAAAACTTTTGTTTTTTGATAAATTTGACGTAAATAAACGCAAATATCGCAAAGCATAACGAAGTGAATTCAAACGCGGTGTTAGAGGCGTACTCGCTCATTTCAAACAATTCATATTCGGAAATAATCTGGTCGCCGACAGTGCCTAAAGCGTCCATAACGAGATAAATAACGGGGATAAGTATCGCCCAAATGCTTTTGGTGTACTTAAAATTCGATTTGTCCTGTCTTGCGAGTTTAATCTCGTCGTTCTCGTAATATTCGACGATGCCGAGCAAGATAATGCCCACGGTAACGAGAATAACGCCCGCAATAGAGCCGCCGTTAACGGTAGCCCAGCCTGCGATTATGCAAATAACCAGCGCGAGCGAGCCGGAAGAGTTGCAAATGGGCGAAGAAACGGAAAGTTCGATATACCTTAACCCTACGTAACCGATTACCATAGCGGCGAGATAAATAAACGCGACGGGCAGATATCTCACGAAATCCATCGGCTTAAAATCGGTATAAATAACGCTTAAAAGCCAAGAGGGGATAGCCGTCGTGTCCTTTATAAAGCTGCTGCATATAATGGTAATAACGGCGTGCAAGCCCATAATAACGCCAACTGCAAAAATTACGT
This sequence comes from uncultured Eubacteriales bacterium, assembly GCA_958421945.1. Lineage (GTDB taxonomy): Bacteria > Bacillota > Clostridia > Christensenellales > Borkfalkiaceae > UBA1259. Next base: position 65,421 of record CATZMZ010000006.1, read on the forward strand.
GCCAGTGGCTGTTTTTATCCTTTTGCGACGTGCCGAGCTTGGAGAAAAGGTCAGAACCGCTCCAAGCGAAAAGTGCAATTAAAGCAAAAATAAAATATTTCATCTGTAAAGCTCCCTGTAAATTTAAAATTTAATTTAATTTATAAATAATAAAAATAGGGGAGCGTCAGCCCGAAAGGTCGTAACCGCGAAGCTTTGCTGCCTTAACGAAAGGCTTAACAGTGTTAAGCAATACCTCGGCTTTGCTTTGCGGAACTTCCGTAAGGTTTTGCGCCGCGAGGCAGTTTTCGCCGTTTTTGAACTTTTGTAAAAAATATTTTTTTGCGCCGCACAGCCACTTACCGATTTCAATAAGATTATTTTCCGAGTGAAATTCGTTAATAATAGTGGTGCGGAACTCGTAATCGGTATTGCCGGACAAAAGGAAATCCACTGTTTTTTCGATTTTTCGGGTATCGAAAGCGTCGTAGCCGATAATTCGCGCGTAATTTTTTTTGTCGTTTTTAATGTCGATCGCAAATCTGTCGACAACGCCGTTTTCGGCTAACGTGCGGAGCATATCGGGGTTAGTGCCGTTCGAATCGACTTTAACGGCAAGCCCAAGCTTTTTAAGTTTTTCGCAAAAAACGGGTAAGTCCGGGTTAAGCGTCGGCTCGCCGCCGGTAACGCAAACGCCCTCGATAACTCCGCGGCGTTTATTAAGGTAATCGAAAATTTCCTTTTCGTCGATAACCGCGAGAGAAGCGGTGTCGGTAACGAGCGAAGCGTTATGACAAAACGGGCATCTGAAATTGCAGCCGCCCGTAAATACGGTAGCCGCAACGAATCCGTCGAAATCGACGAGCGATAATTTTTCAAGACCGTGAATAGTCATAGCCGTGCCTTCGCCTTTTAAACAATTATTAACTAAATTATTATACTTATTAACGAAAAACTTGTCAAATAATTTGTAATGTGTTATCATATATTAGAAAAAATTTCAAGGTATGAAGGACTATGAAAGGCGTAATACAGCGCGTTTTGGGCGCAAAATTAGAGGTTGACGGCAAGCTTATTTCCGAAATCGGCAAAGGTTACGTTATTTTTCTCGGCGTGGGCAAGGGCGACGGCAAGGATAACGCGGATTATTTTATAAAAAAGATTCCCCCGCTCCGCATTTTTGAGGACGAAAACGGAAAAATCAATAAATCCGTTATCGACGTCGGCGGCGAAATTCTGCTCGTATCGCAGTTTACGCTTTACGCGAACGCGTCGCACGGCAACCGCCCCGATTTTCTTTCCGCGGAAGCTCCCGAACGGGCTAACGAGCTGTATGCTTACGTTGCCGAGGGGTTAAGAAAGCAAGGGTTAACGGTTAAGCTCGGCGTGTTCGGCGCGGATATGAAAATTACGCAGGTAAACGACGGACCGTTTACCGTTATTCTCGAAAAATGATTTTTTTGCACGGGGCGTTTTAAATGTTTGATAAATTCATTAAAACTTTCATAAAAGACGCGGATTCCGTTTCCGTTCCCGCGGTAAGGCGAGAGTACGGGAAGCTTGTCGGCGTAACGGGTATCGTTCTCAATGCAATTCTCAGTGTTGCGAAAATTGTTGCGGGGATTTTAACGGGCGCGATTTCTATTTTATCCGACGGAGTAAACAACCTTTCCGACGCGGGTACTTCGGTCGTATCTCTTTTGGGGTTTAAGCTTTCGGCGAAAAAACCCGATAAGGAACACCCGTTCGGACACGGAAGATTTGAATATTTTGCAGGATTAACCGTTTCAATCGTTATTCTTGTAGTCGCGGTTCAGCTGTTTATGGAGTCGTTATCGGATATTATCGGGGGGCATGTTTCAGCGGCGGCGCACGGCACGGTTTTCATCGTAACCGTTTGTATTCTTGTTTTTTCCATACTTGCTAAATTTTTTCTTGCGGGGCTTAACAGGTACGCGGGCAAAAAGATAGGCTCGGTTGCGTTGGAAGCGACTTTTTTTGACAGCATATCCGACTGCGTTTCGACTTTCGTGGTTTTGCTCGCACTTTTCGTTTCGCGTTTGTTGCCCGAAATTCCGTTTGACGCCTACGCCGGCATCGTCGTTTCGATATTTATCGCTTTTACGGGCATAAAATCGCTGAAAGAGATTGCCGACGTTATTTTGGGCAAAGCTCCCGACGCCACGCTCGTAAAAGAAATAGCCGATTACGTAAAAAAATTCGATAAACGCGTCGTCGGTGTTCACGATTTAATGCTTCACGATTACGGTCCGGGGCGTAAAATTCTCGTTCTTCACGTGGAAGTGCCTGCCGAGGGCAACGTTTTGGAACTGCACGATATGATTGACAATATCGAGCGCGGGCTTGAATTGAAATTCAACTGCTTAACCGTTATTCATATGGACCCTGTCGTAACGACGAGTGAACGCGTAAACGAGCTTAAAGAGCTGTGCAGAAAAATCGTTAAAGAGCTTGACCCCGATTTCGATATTCACGATTTCAGAATGAACGAGGGTGAAACGCACGCAAATCTCATTTTCGACGTGCTTATGACGTACGACACAAAACTTTCACCAAAAGAAGTGGAAAGATACGTTTCCGAAAAGCTTTCTTTATACGACGAAAAACTAACTGCTAAGGTGAAAGCCGAGTATCCGCTTGTTTAGGGTATTGTCTCAATCGTGTAAAGCGTGGTAAAGAAATTATCAGAATTTTAAAACTTTATAATTTCGACAAAATAATATAAAATTTTACGGCGAAGCGCGTTAGGCGCTTCGCCTTTTTCGTTCTTACACAAGTATATGCGAAATATAATATTACTGTTATGGTGCTTGATTTTCTTCCCGCGCGGATAAGAAACGTTATCTATCGCGGAGACTTAAAAGACGTTTACGACGTTCGATTGAGAACGGGTTATCCCGTTATCGTAAACAGGCTCGGGAAAGGGTGCTATTTAACCGATAACGGCTTATCTGAAAGCGTTTGCGGAGCAATAAGGTGCGACGAAGCAATGATTAAAAGCGTCGTCGGCGCTTTAACCGAGGATTCCGTTTACGCATTTAACGAGCAGATAAAAAACGGATTTCTCGTTTCAAAGGGCGGCGTCAGGGTAGGTCTTGCGGGCGAGTGCGTGTTCGATTGCGGGAAAATCGTTACGATAAAAAACGTTTCCTCCTTAAATATCAGAATCCCGCACGAGATTAAAAACTGTTCTGATACGTTATACGAAAAGGCATTGAAAAACGGCTTGTGCAACCTTTTAATCGCGTCGCCGCCGGGTCGAGGGAAAACGACTTTGCTAAAAGATTTAGTGCGAAAATTTAACGAGTCGGATACGTCCGTTCTCGTAATCGACGAACGCGGCGAATTCGTTACTTGCGGCGGCGCGCATGTGGATTTTGTTAAAAATTCCGATAAATTATACGCTTTTAATTATGCAGTCAGGTCGCTCTCTCCGAAAATCGTGATTACGGACGAGCTGTGCGGCGAAAACGACTGGCAATGCGTAAAAAACGCGCGCGACAGCGGCGTAACCGTCTTTGCGAGTTGTCACGCGAGAAGTCTGAACGACGTTAAAAGTAAAAAGGAGTTTAAGGAGGACGTTTTCGATTGTTTTGCGATTTTAAGCTCGGACGGGCTTCCCGGTCGAATAGAAAACTTAATAAAAAACGAGCGTGAACTGCTATGAAATACGTTTTCGGCGCGATTTTACTTATCTCGGCTACGTTTGCGGGCAAGCTTTTTTCGCTTAAATATAAGGACAGGCTAACGTTTTACGGCGCGTTTTCGGAATTTAACAAGAAATTCAAGACGGCTGTGGGCTTTTCGTTCAGAACGTTAAACGATACGCTTCGTTCGGGCGAACAAAACCCGTTTACGTCGTTGTTTATCCGATATAAAGACGAAAAAGAAGAGGAACTGAAACGCCCGTCCTTTTTAACGGCGGAAGAATTCTCCTTCGTTTGCGAGTATTTTGAAAACGCGGGATTAAGCGATAAGCCGACGCAGCTGAATTACCTTAACGGGGCGGAAGAAATCATAAACGAAAAGCTTAAAAAATGCGAGACAGAATATCTAAAATTAAAACCCGCTTGCGTAAAGCTTGGTTTTTTGTTCGGGCTGATACTGTTTATACTCGTTTTGTGAGGGGCGTTATGGATATAGAAATTATTTTTAAAATAGCCGCAATAGGCATTTTAATAACGGTTATCACACAGGTTCTTAAAAAAAGCGACAGGGACGATATAGCGACGCTCGCCGCGCTGGCGGGGCTTATCATCGTTTTAACGCTCGTTATAAATATGATAACCGAACTTTTCGACGCGATAAAAACATTTTTTAATTATTACTGATGCTTAAAATCGTCGTTTTAATAATAGTAAGCGCGCTTTTAGTGTTGTATCTGAAATCGGCGGGGAGCGAATTGTATCCGCTTGCTTTAATCGGTTCGGGAGTTCTCGTTCTATATTCCGGCTTTACGTACGTCACAGAAACACTTGATTTGTTTCAGACGTTAATAGCGCGTTCGGGCATGGGCGAAGGCGTCGTGGGAATTGTTTTTAAGGTAGTTTCGATAGGCTATATCGTAGAATTCGGCGCAGGGGTGGTGGAAGATATGGGGCTAAAAAGTTTGTCGGATAAGCTCGTATTTATGGGTAAAATAATAATAATCGGCGTATCTTTGCCCGTGTTTTGTTCGGTTGCAGAGGTCGTGAGCAGCTTGTTATGAAAAGGGGTTTTGTAATAGTCGCGGCGGTTTTTGTTTGCGTTTGTTTTATGCTCGGGAATTCGAGCGGAACGAAAGAGGATAACGCATTAAAGGGGATAATCTCGGAAGAACTCGAAAAAATAGATTTGTCCGAATTAGAAAGGTTGTACGAACAGAGCGGACTAAACGAAAACGAAACGTTTTTCGGGCTTCTCGGAAAGCTTATCGGGGGTAACTTCGACTTTAACGATCAGGGATTTATAAGCTACGCAAAAAAACTTGTTTTAAATGACGTTTGCGCCTATGCGCCTTTGTTTGCGGCAATCGTCGCGGTAACTATTTTGTGTTCGCTGCTAAGCGACGCAAAGAGTTCGTATATGTCCGATAGTGTGGGAGAGATTGTCAATCTGGTTGGGTTTCTGGCTATTTTAACGCTTATCGCAATGCCCGTGCTATCGTTATGGCGAGAAACGAAAAACATTATAGAAAATATAGCGAAATCAAGTGAGATTATGTCACCCATAATGCTTACTTTGATGGTTGCGTCGGGCGGAAAAGCTTCTGCCGCGCTGTATAAGCCGAGTCTGGTCTTTTTAACCAACGGCGTTATAGGCGCTTACTCTGCGATAATACTTCCGTTATCGGGGTTAATAGGCGTTTTTTCATGCGTGGCGATAATGTCGCCGAGGTTCAGGTTTTCTAAATTTACCGAGTTTTTCGGTGCTGTTATAAAATGGCTGGTGGGGCTGATTATGACGGTGTTCGGAGTGTTTTTAACGATTAAGGGAATATCCGCCGCAAGTTACGACGGCATATCTTTTAAGGCGGCAAAATACGTCGTTTCTAATTCCGTTCCTCTCGTCGGCGGATTCATTAAGGAAGGATTCGATTTGGTAATTGCGGGAAGCGTGCTTATCAAAAATTCTATCGGAATAATCGGCGTGTTTATGCTCGTGATGATGGTAATAGTGCCGCTAATCCGTATGGCGATTTTTTCACTATTGTTAAAAGCGACCGCGGCATTGACGGAAAGTTTTTCCTTTTCGACCGCTTCCGCGCTTTTAACTTCATTTTCAAAAACAGTCGGCTATTTTGCGATGTGCCTGATTACGGTCGGTTTTATGTTTTTCATCGTCGTACTACTTATGATTATTTCGGCAAACGGAGTTATATAAATGCGTTTTAAATCGGAATAAATAGAGGGATTGAACAAATGTTTTATTTTTTTGCGTGGGAGGGTTAAATGAAAGAGTGGATAGTCAGCGTCGTTTCCGTTTTGCTGCTCGTTTCTCTTGTGGCAGTTCTCGTGCCTAAAGGCAAACTTACGCCGCTAATAAATTCCTTGTTATCCGTAATTTTTCTGACGTCGATTTTTTCTCCCGTTCTTACGGGTAAAGTAAAATTCGAATCAAACGCTTTTGACGTCGGCGGAGAGTCTTATTCGATTCAAAGCGATTACGTGAATTTTGTCGGAAGCAAGGCGGCAGAATATAAAAAAAGCGAGTGTGCTGAGCGGTTAGAGCTTGCCGGAATAGAGCCGAAAGAATTAGACGTCGATTATGAAATAATTGACGGCGAGCTAAACTTTAAGAAAATAATTTTAATTTTGGACAATCGGGTTATCAATAAAAACGAAGCGCATATAAATATTATTAAAGACGCGAAGGAAATCGTTTCGGACATTTTCAGAACGGACGATATAACGGTAAATTTTTATGAGTGAGAAGAGCGGCGGGCGACAATTCGGCGGAACGTTTGAAAAGTTGTTGTCGGATAAAAGGGCAAGAATAGTCGTAGCGATTATTTTAACGGTACTCGCGTCTGCCGCGTTATACTTTGGTTTTGCGGGCAATAAAAAGAATTCTTCTGCGGAGGGCGAAACGACGCTTTACGTAAGGGAACTCGAAGAACGGTTGTCCGCAATTCTGTCAAAGGTAGAAGGTGCGGGGAAAGTCAGCGTTGCCGTCAATGCGGCTTCGGGCAAACAAACGGTTCTCGCAATGAAAAAAACGGAAAAAATCACAGATTCAGGCACGGAAAGGGAAGAAACGCCTTTAATCGTCAACGGCAAAACGGTCGTTTTAAAAGAGCTAAACCCCGAAATTACGGGTGTTCTTATAGTTGCCGAGGGGGCGAACAGTCTTAAAGTTTTAAACAGAATTCAACAAGCGGTAACTTCGCTTTTGGATATCGATATAAACCGTATAGAAATTTTGACAATGAAATAAAAAATCAAACAAAAAAGGAGATTAAAACTATGTCAAAGAAAAAGAAAATCGTCGTGCTGTCCTGTATGATTGCGTTGCTTGCGGTAACCGCTGTGTTCAACTTCGTATTTACTTCGCAGCGCGCAAACACCGACGACATCGTCGCTACGAACGCGGGAAATTATTTCGCGCAATATCGTTCAGAACGTCTGACCACACGTAACGAAGAGCTGCTTCAATTAGACGCGGTTATATCAACGGCAGCCGAAGGCAGCGCGGAACGAAACGACGCGCTCGCGATGAAGATCGACCTTACCGAAAACACGGAAAAAGAGATGCTTTTGGAAAATCTTATTAAGGCGTACGGATTCGAGGATGCGGTCGTGGTAATCGGCTTAAAGTCCGACAACGTCAACGTAATGGCGAAATCCGCGGAATTAAGCGCAGACGACGCGGTCGTAATTTATTCGATAATAAGCGAGGAGCTTGCCGTTTCGCCCGAAAATGTAAAAATTATCCCTATTTCTTAAAAAATTACTATGCAAAATAAATATTTTATGATACAATAATATAAAAAGTGTCAAAGAGGGATATTTATGGCGCATTTTAAGAAAACGGTTAAGAAAAAACGCGATGGCAAAGTGGTTTACGGCGATAAAATCGTAAACGGAATCGTTTATCTCGCGCTTGCCGAAATACCTTACGTAGAGTTGTATTCCGCCACTACTCTTAATAAAACCAAAAGACATTCCGTGAACGTGTTTTTCGATAAAGACGGCGTGTATATAGAGGTTGCGGTTAAGGTGCATTATTCGCAATGCGTTTCCGACACCGCGTTTAAGATTCAGGAGGCAATACGTCATAACGTGGAAACCATGGTGGATTATCACGTTGCGGGGGTGGACGTAATCGTAAAAGGCATATTATTCGGCGACCTTCCCGCGGAAAAGAATAACGACGAAAAAAATTCCGACTCGACGAACGGCGCGTCGGATAAACAAACGGAAGATTCGGAAGCGCTTTTAAGCGTTGACGAGGCGGAGTGCGCACCTTCTTCCGAGATTAATGCATAACGATAAAGGATTGATATGAGAAGTACTGCAAGAGAAGTCGTCTACAAATTTATATTTTCAAAGCTCTTCAATTCTGACAATGAAGGGCTTTTTGATGTTTTGCTTAACGTTCTTGAAAGCGATAACGACAAAAACTTCGCAAAGACGTTGCTTGACGCGGTCGTTGCGAACGACGAACAATACGAAAAAACTATTTCTGAACTGTCGCATAACTTTAAGTTCGACAGGCTGTTAAAGCCCGACTTGTGTGCACTTAAAATCGGTATGGCGGAGCTGGATTGTTTTCCCGAAACGCCCGTTCCCGTCGTAATTGACGAAGCGATCAAGTTGACCGTAAAGTATTCCACCGATAAAAGTCCGGATTATGTGAACGGTGTTCTCGCGGCGTACGTTAAGCGTAAGGGAAGAGGTTAGTTTTAATGAATATTTTAGACGGGAAAGCCGTTTCCCAAAACTTAAAAGAGCAATTAAAAATCAAAATCGCGGATTTCGAGCGGGAGTTCGGCAGGAAAATCACTCTCGCGGTTGTTATGGCGGGTGATAATCCCGCGTCCGCGGTTTACGTCCGCAACAAAATCAAAGCCGCGGAATACGTGGGGATAAAATCGCTTTCGTTTAAGCTGCCGTCTACCGTTAGCGAGGCGGAGGTTAAAGACGTCGTTTCCGCACTTGCCGAAGATAAAACCGTGGATGGAATTCTGGTTCAGCTTCCTTTGCCTGAGGGGATTGACGAAAGCTCCGTTTTGTCGATAATCCCGCCCGAAAAGGACGTCGACGGCTTTACGGAAATTAACGTGGGCAAACTTATGCTCGGCAAACCGTGTTCGGCGGCGTGTACGCCGAAAGGCATTATCACTTTGCTTAAAGCCTCGGGCGTTTGTTTGTCCGGCAAAAACGCTGTTGTTATCGGCAGAAGCAATATCGTGGGGAAGCCTCTCGCAATGCTGTTGTTAAAAGAAAACTGCACGGTTACCGTTTGTCATAGCAAAACGGAAAATCTTGCGGAAATTTGCAAGCGTGCGGATATTCTCGTTGCGGCGCTCGGCAGGTCGCGTTTTGTCGGCGCGGATATGGTTAAACAGGGTGCGGTCGTTGTGGACGTCGGGATAAACAGGACAGAATCGGGTTTAACAGGGGACGTCGATTTTGAAAACGTTAAGGATATTGCGTCAATGATTACGCCCGTTCCCGGCGGCGTCGGACCTATGACGATTGCAACGCTTATGGAAAACACTTACGAATGTGCGTTAAGGAGAGAAAAACGATGAACTCTGCGGATTTTAACGCGGAATACGGAAACTATCTCGAAAAGTTTAACGGGTATTTAACCGATTTGCTTGAAAATTTCGATTCGGAAAACGCATATTATATTTCCGAGGCGATGAAATACGCCGTTGCCGACGGCGGGAAAAGGGTAAGACCCGTTATGTGTCTGGCGGCAAACGCGATGCTTGGCGGCTCGTCGGAAAGCGTTAAGGAGTTCGCGCTCGCTATCGAGTTTATTCATTCCTATTCTTTAATACACGACGATTTACCCGCGATGGATAACGACGATTATCGCAGGGGTAAGCTTTCCGTTCATAAAAAATTCGGCGAAGCCATCGGTATTCTTGCCGGCGACGCTTTACTCAATTTTGCTTTTGAAACGTGTCTATCAAAAGCGGATTTCGACATTTCAGACCTTGCGGCAACGCGCATAATCGCGGAATACTCCGGATATAAGGGAATGATTACCGGGCAGGTCCTTGATTTGCAAAACGAGAACAACCCGACCCCGAGCGAGAAGATTTTAACCGATATTTATGTTAACAAAACGTCCAAATTGCTCACCGCGCCGCTTTTGGTTGCGTCGGTTAAAAACGGCAACGCGTATTACGACGAATTAAAGGAAGCGGGTACGCTGCTCGGCATAATGTTTCAGATAACGGACGATATTTTAGACGAAGAAAGCACGCTCGCCCTTCTTGGCAAAACCCCGCGAAAGGACGCGGAAGAAAATAAACTTACTTCCGTCAGGCTTTACGGTTTGGAGGGGGCAAAGGATAAATCGCGCGAGTTGTACGGTAAAATCATAAGCGTCTTAAATAAAATTCCCGATTCGGACTTTTTAAAGTCGTTTACGGGTAAACTTTACGCGAGAAAATCGTGATATGAGATTAGACGCGTATCTGCACGAAAAAGGTTATTTCGCGTCCCGCACGAAAGCAAAGCGCGCGATTGACGACGGCAAGGTTTATCTTGACGGAAAGGTTTGTACCCGTTCCTCGCTCGAAATCGACGAGGACGATCGTCGTGAAATCGAGGTTTTCGCCGATAACGAATATGTTTCTCTCGGCGGATATAAACTCGAAAAGGCGTTAAGGGATTTCGGTTTTTCGGTTAAAGATATGGTCGTTGCCGACCTGGGGGCAAGCACGGGCGGGTTTACCGATTGCTTATTGCAAAACGGGGCAAAGATGGTTTACGCTGTCGATTTGAACGACGAATTGCTTGACGAACGGTTAAAGGGTGACGAAAGGGTTACCCTTATCGTAAAAAACGTTAAACTTCTGAATAGGGAATGTTTTCCCGAAAAGATAGATTTGGTCACAGCCGATTTAAGTTTTATTTCTCTGACGAAAACGCTTAAAATTATGTCTGACATAATTGACCTTGGCGGCTACGTTATAGCTCTTATCAAACCGCAGTTCGAATCTGAAACGAGAGTTAAACGTAAAAACGGAATTGTGAAGGAAGAGAGCGCGAGAACGGAAGCGTGCAGAAGGGTTTATGACTGTGCGTTAAAGGAGGGATTTGCACCTTTAAAAATTACTACCGCTCCGCTCAAACAAAACAAAAACGTCGAATATCCGATTTTATTAAAGCGAACGAAAAACCCCGACGAGGCCGTCGCGTTCGATAGGTTATTTGATTGATAAAAAAATTTTTTTGTGTTATCATATTATTATGAAAAAATTTAACGTGTTGATTTACGTCAACGAAGAAAAAGACCCCGCGCACGTTTACGAAAGCGAGCTTGAAAAAGTTTTATCCGTTCACGGCGTAGGTTATAAGGTTATCTGCGAGAAAACCGAAACGGACGGAAGCGGCTACGACGCGCTGTTCGTTATCGGCGGCGACGGCACGATTTTACGCAGAACGGAGTATGCCAACCGATATTCGTTGCCCATTATAGGGATTAACGCGGGCAAGCTCGGGTTTCTTTCGGAATTCGAACCGTCAGAAATCGAAAGCGCGGTTAAGGCGTTCGTCAGCGGCGAAATGGAAAAGGATTGCCGCGCGACGCTTGAAGTCGTTTACGACGGTAAAAAGCATCTCGGGCTTAACGACGCGGTCGTGCATAGGATTTACAACGATTCTCACGGAATGATTATTTCTAATACGGTCAGCATAGACGGCACGCCGATAGGACCTATCGTAGGCGACGGGGTGATAGTTTGCACGCCGACCGGTTCGACGGCGTATTCTCTGTCCGTCGGCGGAGCGATTCTCGCGCCCGGTATCAACGCGTTTTCGGTTACGCCTATCGCCGCTCATTCGTTTTCGCAACGCCCCGTTATTTTTTCTGCGGAATCGGCTTGCGCAATCACTTACGAGGGCGGTTCGTCCGCAGGTCTGTTTATCGACGGAAATCTTATTTCCACACTGAAAAAAGGCGAGCGTATTTATATAAGGAAATCCGACAGACCGACCGTATTTTTAAGAAAGAAAAATTACGCTTTTTACGAAAAGCTTTTATGTAAATTAAAGGATACGGCGGGATTTTGACATGACGAAAAAGCAAAGACTTTCTTTAATACTTAAAATTATCGAAGAAAACGAAATCGGCACGCAGGAGGAGCTGACCGAAGCGCTTAACGAAAGCGGGGCGGAAGTTTCACAAGCCACCGTTTCAAGAGATATAAACGAGCTTGCGCTTATTAAGGTTGAGGGGTTAAAGCGGAAAATCAAGTATGCCAAGCCCGTATCAGTGGTTAAGGAAGTTCCGCAAAATCTTATAAACGTGTATAAAAACGTTACCGTATCGGTGGTTGCGGCAAATAATCTTATTGTGATAAAGACCATAAGCGGAAACGCGAATTCGGTCGCGATGATTATCGATAAGTTTCACATTCCCGAAATAGTCGGCACGATTGCGGGGGACGACACGCTTCTTATAGTTGCAAAAAGTAATTCCGCCGCTGATAAAATAGTTAAAACGCTGAAAAATATTTAATTTAAATTATTTCGGCATAAAAACGGTGTTTAAATGTTAAACAAGCTCTCAATTAAAAACGTCGCGCTTATCGACGAGGCGGAAATAGATTTTACCGACGGGTTTAACGTTATGTCCGGCGAAACGGGTTCGGGCAAATCCGTCATTATAGAATCGCTTAATTTCGTTCTCGGTGCGAAAGCCGATAAAAACCTGATAGGCGGAAACGCGGATTACTGTTTCGTTTGCGCCGAATTCGACGTTTCGGACAACGCCGCGATTAACGACGTTTTCGACGAGTTGGAGTTTGATAAAGAGGACGTTTTAATTATATCGCGCAGGCTGTCGCACGACGGCAAAAACAGCGTTAAGGTAAACGGCAACGCGGTAACGATTTCGATGCTTAAAAGGTTTACTACGAAGCTCGTGGACGTTCACGGTCAAAGCGAGCATTACGAGCTTTTAGCCGAAGGAAATCAGTTAAAGCTTGTCGATTGCTTCGGCGGCGAAAGCATTATAAAACTTAAAACCGAGATTTCGGCTGTTATCGACGATTATAAAGAGGTCAAGAATTCGCTCGAAAGCCTCGGCGGAGACGAAAGTCGGCGGCTTTTGCGGTTAGACGTGCTTGATTTTCAGATTAAGGAGATAACCGATTGCGATTTAAAAGAGGGCGAAGAGGAAGAGCTTTCCGCGCTAAAAGAAAAGCTATTAAACCAGGAACGCATTGCTACCGCGCTTGCGTCGGTTAAAGCCGCTTTGACGGACGAGGGCGGGGCGAACGACGTTATCGGCAACGCCGTCAGATGCTTTTCGGGCGTTTCGTCGTTCGGGGGCGAGTATTCCGCATTATCCGACAGGCTAAACAGTCTTTACGCCGAAGCGGAGGATATTGCCGACACCGCGGGTTCTTTGCTTGAAGAGTTCGAATATTCTGATATGAGCCTGGACGAGGTTGAAGCGCGGCTCGATTGTATAAAAAAAATCAAACGTAAATACGGGGACGGTTACGAGAAAATAAACGCTTTTCTTGCCGACGCAGAAAGCGAAAGAGATAAACTTCTGCATTTTAACGAACTTGCCGAAGAATTGCTTAAAAGAAAGAAATTGCTCGAAAGCTCCGTTTATGAAAAATATAAGGCTTTGTCCGTTTTGCGCCGAAAGCTTGCCGAAGATTTTTCCGTTAAAGTAAAACGCGAGCTTACGGAGTTGGGAATGGACAAGGCGGAATTCTCTATCGATTTTAGCGAATTTCCCGCGTTCGAACAGTGTAAATTCGGCTCACGCGAGGGTGTGGATTCGGTAAGCTTTATGTTTTCAGCAAATCTCGGCGAGGCGAAAAAACCGCTTTCCGACGTAATAAGCGGGGGCGAACTTTCAAGATTTATGCTTGCCGTTAAGGCGCAGTCAGCAAAATTCGACAGCGTTTCCACTTATATTTTCGATGAAATCGACGCGGGTATAAGCGGAAAGGTTGCCTCCGTAGTTGCGGAAAAACTTTATAAAATTTCGCTTGGCGTTCAGGTTATCGCAATTACCCATTTGCCGCAAATTTCCGCTTTTTCGGACAATGCTGTGTATATTTCCAAATCCGTAAAAGGCGATAAAACGGTTACGAGCGTTAAAATTCTTAACGAACGCGAAAAGGTTGACGAAATTATAAGGCTTGTGGGCGGCACTTCGGATAACGCTGCGGCTCGCGAGCATTCCGAAAACATTATAAAAGCAGCTAACGAAAAGAAAGCCTTGCTTAAAGCGAACGCCAAAGTTTAATCTTGCCGTCGGCAATGCCGTTGTCGGCGGTTTTATTATATAAAGAGTTAAGAATTTTTGCAAATAAACGAATTATAATTATTTTTATTACGTAAGTAAAGGCTATAAACGATGGTTATTACGAAGAAAAATATGATAAATTTATAATAAAGGAGCTAAAATGACCGATTATTCATTCGTAGAGAAAAATAAGGACTTAATATTAGCGGCGGAAAAGTTCATTTGGGAAAACCCCGAAACCGGCTATAAGGAATTCAAAACTACCGAGTACATGTTGCGGCAGTTCAAAAAATTAGGTTATGACGATATCGTAACGGCGAAGGGTATAACCGGATTTTATACCGTACTCGATACGGGCAAAGAAGGTCCGTGCGTTTTGGTTCTTGCGGAATTAGATTCGCTTATTAACCGTTCGCACCCCGAATGCGATAAGCAAACGGGCGCGGTGCACACCTGCGGACACCACGTTCAGTGCGCGGCGATTTTAGGCTTGGCGGCGGCGTTAAAAGAAAAAGGCGCGCTTGACGGTCTTTGCGGCAAGATTAAACTGTGTTTAGTTCCCGCGGAAGAAGGGATTGAAATCGGTTACAGAAAGGGGCTTGTCGAAAAAGGGATAATTAAGTATACTTCGGGTAAACCCGAATTTATTTCAAGAGGTTTTTTCGACGACGTAGACGTTGCGTTTATGCTTCACGCCGCGAGCGACGATGACGACGAGATTAAAAACAGAAAGAATATTATGTTTTACCTGACCAAAGGTCATAACGGCGTTATAAGAAAAACGGTAACGATAAAAGGTAAGTCCGCGCACGCAGGGGCTAACCCCGAATCGGGCATAAACGCTTTGAATGCGGCTTCGTTAACGCTCGTTGCGATAAATTCTTTAAGAGAAACGTTTAAGGAAGAATATTACGCGAGAGTTCATTCGATAATAACGAAAGGCGGCGACGCGGTGAACGCCGTTCCCGACGAGGTTTGCATAGAATCTTACGTCCGTGCCGCCGAGCCTATAATTCATAAACAAATTAACGATTCGGTAAACAGAGTTATAGCGTCGTGCGGTGCGTCGATGGGTTGCAGGGTCAGGATTGACGATTTTGCAGGTTCGGAGGCTTTGCACGAGGATGAAAATTTAAGAAGCTGCGCAATGGGCATTTTCGAGGAAATCGCAGGGGAAGGCAGATACGCTTACGTGGATAAATGGATGGCTTCATCGACGGATATGGGCGATATAAGTTCGTTGTTTCCGTCAATACACGCTTACGTTACCGGCGGCGTCGGAACTATGCACGGAAACGATTTTTATATTAAAGATAAATATTGTGCTTGCGTCAACGGTGCAAAATTCGAGTATGGCTTAATAAGAAAATTATTATCGAATAACGCGGAAAATGCAAAAAAAGTTATGCAAAGCTTTAAACCGACTTTCAAGAGCGTTTCGGAGTATCTGGCGCATAAGCAATCGATAGAAATGCACAAAGAAGTGGTAAAATACAATTCCGACGGAACGATAACGTTATTATAAAAAACAAACGGTACTGAAACAGCAGTACCGTTTTTATTATTAAACGCGATCGAACGTCGTGCTTTTCCGCGAGATTTTCCGCACGCAGGCGATAGTCGTTTTAAGCGTTATCGTATCTGATAACGAGCTTTTCAAACAGCGCGACGAGCGCGTACATACCTGCGGCGAGAATACAAAGCATTACAGTTGCCGCCATAACCAAATCAAGTTTAAAAACTTGCCCGCCGTATACGATGAGATAACCGAGTCCCGCTCGCGAAACGAGGTATTCGCCCATAATCGAACCTATCCAGGCCATACCGACGTTAATCTTTAACATACTGATTAAAGACGGAACGCTTCCCGGAATAACAAGCTTGAATAAAATTTGAAGTTTATTCGCGCCCATTGCTTTAAGCAGCAATATTTTTTCCTTATCGGTCGAGAGAAAGCCGTTAAGCATCGAGATAACCGCAACGATTATTCCTATCAGCGTCGCCATAAAAACTATAGCTTTCATTCCGCTTCCGCACCAAACTATTATAATAGGTCCTAGCGCGATTTTCGGCAAGCTGTTAAGGACGACGATATACGGCTCTAAAACCTTTTGCAGTCTTTCTGACCACCAAAGCGCAAGCGCAATCAGGTAACCTGCAAATCCTGCGATTAAAAAGCCGAGAATCGTTTCTGACAGGGTTATGCCTATATGATAGATTAAATTATTTTCGATAAAAAGTTTTTTTATCGTTTTAGCTATTCTCGACGGCGAGCTTGTTATAAACGGGTCATAAACGTTTGTGGTTGCAAACAATTCCCATATTCCCAAAAACAAAACGAGTATAGCGATTCTCAACGAAACGACTATTGCTTTTTCGCGTTTTATTTTTTTCAAATAAAGCCCGTGCAGGGGAGAAAAATTCTCGTTTCTTTTCATCATTCGTTAAGCTCCTTCCATATTTTTTCAAACATAATTCCGAATTCGGTGCTTTCCCGTTTTTTAAGAGGGGTATCTCCGAAAACGTTTGGTTTGATTATGGTTTTTACCATTGCCGGTCTGCGTGTTAGCACTACGATTATGTCTGACATAGAGATAGCTTCCGATATGTCGTGCGTAACGAGAACGGCTGTTTTTCGTTCGTTTTTGATAATTTTGTATACGTCGTCGCCGACGGATAACCGCGTTTGATAATCGAGCGCGGAAAACGGTTCGTCTAACAGTAACAGTTCGGGGTCGGCGATAAGCGTGCGTATAAGCGCGGCGCGTTGGCGCATTCCTCCCGAAAGCTGATGAGGGTATTTTTTGCCGAAATCGGATAAGCCGTACTTTTTTAATAATTCCGAAGCTCTCGCTTTATTTTCGGGCGTGGCTTTCTTTTTTATTTCCAGCGGCAAAAAAACGTTTTTTTCTATGGTTCGCCACGGGAAAAGTTGGTCTTTTTGAAGCATATAGCCAAGAGCCTCTTTTCCCGTTTTTTCCCGACCGTATAAATATATTTTTCCTTCCGTCGGTGTAAGCAGTCCCGCGATAAGGGATAAGACCGTCGTTTTTCCGCATCCGGAAGGACCTATGATTGACAGAAAAGCTCCTTCGGGGCAAGCGAACGACAGATTTTTTATCGCGTCGATTTCGTCGTCCGGCGTTTGATAGGTGAGAGATACGTTTTTTAATTCGAGTATATTTTTCATTTTTTATCCGCCGTAAAATTTTTATTTCGTTATCCGAAAACCTCTTTTGCGAGCGAGTTGTCGACGAGCTTATTAAACGGTGCTTTTTCGCTAAGTTCGCCCGAATATTTCATTATATCCATAAGCCTGTCGAAGCTGCTTTCGGTTGCTTGCAGGTTTGCTTTCCATGCTTCGATTTTCTTATAACTTTTAAGCGAGGCTTCAATCGAGTTTATACTCGTCGACGGAAATTGTTTAACGATACTTTCGGCAACCTCGAGTTCGGTGTGCGCGTTCATGAATTCGTGCGCTTTTTTAATGGCTTTTAAAAACGAAAGGACGGTTTCGCGATTGTTATTCAAATAGCTGTCAAGCGCGATAAACGAAGTATAGGGGATTTCGCCGCCCTTTTCGCCGACGCTTGCCACGACGTGCCACGTTCCCGCTTTCTCGTATTCCGAGGCAGTCGGCTCGAAAACGGTGCAATAATCGGCAGTTCCTGAGATAAACGCGCTCGTCATAAGATTAAACTGTACGTCGTAATTAAGGTTGTAATCGACTTTATTTGTAAAACCTTCTTCTTTCATAACGTACTCGAACGTCATCGCGGGGACGCCGCCGAGTCTGCCCGCGAGAATTTCCTTGCCTTTAAGGTTTTCCCACTTAAAATCGGGTTCGGCTTTTCTCGAAACGAGGAAAGAGCCGTCCTTTTGCGTTAGCTGACCGAACACTTTGGGCGCGTCTTTTTTATTCTGCGCGTAAACGTAAATAACCGTTTCGGGTCCCATCAGTCCGATGTCCGCAGTACCCGATAAAACAGCAGTCATAGAGTTATCCGCTCCGCCGCCGTTCGTCAGCTCGATTTTAAGCTTTTCCTCTTCGAAGAAACCGTTTTCAATCGCCACGTAAAGGGGCGCGTAGAATACGGAATGAGTTACCTCGTTAAGTCTGACGGTTTTAACGCCGTCGTTATCCTTACAACCGGAAAAGGGCAGTATCAGCAATACGCCCGAAATAAGAATCGTCAGAAGTCTTTTAAACATAATTGTTCCGCCTTTATTTTTTTATACTTTATTTTATGCTTTCAGTGATATATTTGACAATGTTTTTGCTATTTATGTTTGACAATGGTTGCATAATTTATTATAATATATAGGCTTTAATTAAAGGCGGTATAATTTTAAATAGATAAAAATTATATTTTTTTATGCTTTACGGCGGGGAGTCCGCATCAAAGGAGATTTTACATAATGGAAATGGAAAAAACGTATAACCCTTCCGATTTTGAAAAGGCGATTTACGAGGAATGGGAGAAAGAGGGGTATTTTAAAGCTAAGGTCGACCCCGACAAACTTCCCTTTACTATCGTAATTCCGCCGCCGAACATTACCGGTCAGCTTCATATGGGACATGCGCTTGACGAAACGTTGCAGGACACTCTGATTCGCTTTAAAAGAATGCAGGGATACAGCGCGCTTTGGCTTCCCGGGACGGACCACGCCTCGATTGCCACCGAGGTTAAAATCGTCGAGCAAATGGCTAAAGAAGGACTTACGAAAAAGGACGTAGGCAGGGAAGGCTTCCTCGAACGCGCCTGGGCGTGGAAAGAAAAATACGGCGGCAGAATCGTGGAACAGCTTAAACTGCTCGGTTCTTCATGCGACTGGTCGCGACTTGCGTTCACTATGGACGAGAGATGCTCCGCCGCGGTTAAAGAGGTTTTCGTCAATCTGTATGAAAAAGGCTTGATTTATAGGGGTGACCGCATAATTAACTGGTGTCCCGAATGTAAAACCGCGCTTTCGGACGCGGAAGTCGATTACGTCGAGGAGGACAGTCACCTTTGGTATATAAGGTATCCCGTTAAGGATTCCGACAGATATCTTACCGTTGCGACCTCCCGTCCCGAAACGATGTTCGGCGATACGGCGGTCGCGGTTAACCCGAAAGATAAAAGATATAAAGATTTAGACGGCAAAACGCTTATTCTTCCGCTCGTAAATAAAGAAATTCCGGTGGTTTTCGACAATTACGTCGAGCTTGAATTCGGTACGGGTGCTGTTAAAATCACACCTGCGCACGACCCCAACGACTTCGAGGTGGGGTTAAGGCATAATCTTCCCGTGATAAGGGTTATCAACGACGACGGCACGATGAACGAATACGCGGGCAAGTATAACGGTATGGACGCGCTCGAATGTCGCGCAAAGGTCGTCGAGGAACTTAAAGCGGCGGGTTTGCTTGAAAAAGTCGAGCCTCTTCACCATAACGTCGGGCATTGTTACAGATGCCATCACACGGTCGAGCCTATCGTTTCCAAGCAATGGTTCGTAAAAATGCAGCCGCTTGCGAAGCCCGCGATAGACGTGGTCAGAAAGAAAAGCGTAAGATTTATTCCCGACAGATTCTCCAAGGTTTATTTTAACTGGATGGAAAACGTAAGGGACTGGTGCGTATCCCGTCAGCTTTGGTGGGGGCATAGAATACCCGCATATTACTGTCAGGACTGCGGCGAAATGATGATAAGCAAGACGGACGTTAAAGAATGCACCAAATGTCACGGACACAATATCGTGCAGGACGAGGACGTTCTTGACACGTGGTTTTCGTCCGCGCTCTGGCCGTTCTCGACGCTCGGCTATCCCGAACAGACAGAGGACTTGAAATATTTTTATCCGACCGACGTTCTGGTTACGGGTTACGATATAATTTTCTTCTGGGTTGCGAGAATGATTTTCTCGGGTCTGGAACATATGAAGCGCATACCGTTTAAGGACGTGCTTATTCACGGACTGGTCAGGGACGCGCAGGGCAGAAAGATGAGCAAATCTCTCGGGAACGGCATAGACCCGACGGAAATAATCGCAAAATACGGTGCGGACACGTTAAGGTTTTCGCTTATTAACGGTGTTGCCGCGGGAAGCGATATGAGATTTTCCGACGAAAAGCTCGAGGGGGCGCGGAACTTTATGAATAAGGTGTGGAACGCTTCGCGTTTCGTGCTTATGAACGCCGAAAACAAAGAGATAACCGACGTTAAGAAATGCAAGCTTACCGCTGCCGATAAATGGATTATCACCAAACTTAACAAAACGGTTAAAGAAGTTACCGTGAATATGGAAAAATACGAAATGGGCGTCGCGCTTGCGATACTTTACGATTTCGTGTGGAGCGATTTCTGCGACTGGTATATAGAGCTTACCAAACCCGTTTTATACGGAGAGGACGAGAAAAAGGCGAACGACACGGTCAGCGTTCTCGTTTACGTGCTTCTTAACATCGTTAAGCTTTTGCACCCGTTCGTCCCGTTTATTACCGAAAAAATATATAAATCCATTCCCGTGTGCAGCGGCTCGATAATGGTTTCGGAATTTCCGAGATATAACGCAAGACTTAATTACACCTCCGCTTTTAAAGAAATCGAGGAAGTTAAGGACGTAATCAAGATAATAAGAAACGTTAAATCCAAGGTCGGTGCAGCGCCGTCGAAACGGGTTACTCTTTACGTCATCACGGAAAACGTCAGACCGCTGAAAAACGGAGCGATTTATATCGAAAAGCTCGCAGGGGTTTCAGAAATAGTGTTTATCGACGATAAATCGGCTCTTACCGAAAAGGTTGTTTCACAGGTTACCGGCGACGCGGAATTGTTTATTCCGCTCGGCGAGCTGGTCGACTTGGCTAAGGAAACGGAACGAATCGAAAAGGAAATCGCCAACGTGGAAAACGAAATCGCAAGGGCAAGCGGAAAGCTTTCGAATAAAGGCTTCCTCGATAAAGCGCCCAAGCCGCTCGTCGACGCGGAGCGCGAAAAACGCGATAAATATATCGACATGCTCGATAAGCTGAAAAAACAGTTAAGCGACATTAAAAACGCTTAAATGCGCTAAAAGTCCCGTTATCTCGGGACTTTTTCGCTATTTTACAAAAAAATTACAAAAAAATGGAAAAAACGGTATTGACTTTTTTCTTATTCTATATTATTATATTATATAGTAAATAAATAATAATAAATACGTACAAAATAACTAACAGGAGAACACTATGGCAAAACTTAATTCCAAACGCAAAGACGAGCTTAAAATAAAGTTCGACTATAACAATATGATGGCGGATTTTATAGGCGACGAGCATGGCTTTTCCGCTCAAGAACTTGCGGCAAACAAAAAATTAGCGGAAGCCGCGCACAAAACCGTTTGCGATGGGCGCGGTAAAGGTATGATGGGTTGGACGGAGCTTCCGTATAACCAAAAAGAAATCGTCGAGGACATTATCGCAACCGCAAAGAACATTCGTAAAAATTTCGACAGCTTCGTCGTTTTAGGCATAGGCGGTTCGGCGTTAGGCCCTACGGCGGTTTTTCAGGCGCTGTGCCATTTAAGACATAACGAGCTTCCTAAAAAGAGCAGAAAAGCTCCCAAGCTTTACGTCGAGGATAACGTAGACCCCGAAAGAATGGCGTCCCTCCTCGACATTCTCGACCTTAACAAAACCATGTTTAACGTCGTTACGAAAAGCGGCGCGACAAGCGAAACCATGTCGCAATATTTAATAATAATCGATATTTTAAAAAAGAAATTCGGCGAAAAGGCGAAAGAGCATATTATTGCCACGACCTCCGCTAAAAAGGGCAACCTGATTAAAATCGCGCATGAAGAGGGGCTTAAAACCTTTTATATTCCCGACGGCGTAGGCGGCAGATTTTCGGAGCTTTGTCCCGTGGGATTGTTGCCCGCGGCGGTTCTCGGCATAGATATCAAAGTTATGCTTGACGGTGCTGCGTATATGGATAAGCTTTGCAAAAGCAAGGATTATAAGAAAAACCCCGCGCTCGTTGCCGCGCTTTTGCAGTATATGTCGATGAAAAAAGGCAAAAACATCTCGGTTATGATGCCGTATAGCGACGGCTTGCGTTATATTGCCGACTGGTATTGTCAGCTTTGGGGCGAAAGTCTCGGCAAAGCAGTCGACCTTGACGGGAACACCGTTTACGCGGGTCAAACACCCGTTAAAGCACTCGGCGTTACCGACCAACACTCACAAATTCAGCTGTATCGCGAAGGACCTTTCGATAAAGTTATTACGTTTATAGGCGTAGAAAAATTCCGTGCGGAGGTGGTTATCAGCGACGGATGCAAAGATATGCCCGACGTTAATTTCCTTTGCGGACACACTATGAGCGAGCTTATAAACACCGAACGCAGGGCGACGGAATACGCGCTTACCACCGCACACAGACCAAACTGCACTATAATCGTTCCCGAAGTAAACGCGTTCACCGTAGGCGAATTGCTTTATATGTTCGAGCTGGAAACGGCTTACACGGGCGCGCTGCTTAACGTTGACACGTTTAATCAGCCGGGCGTAGAGGGCGGTAAAAACGCGACTTACGCGCTGTTCGGCAGACATGGTTACGAAAAGACTAAGGAAGAAATGGATAACGCTCCGGCAAAAAAACAGGAATACGTTTGCTGAAATGGTTCAAAAAATAACGACTAACGAAAAATCCGAATACGAAAAACTGCCGATTTATCTTTTTCATCAAGGTACGAATTATCGTGCATACGACTTTATGGGTGCGCATTTTACGGAAGAAAACGGCAAAAAAGGCGTAATCTTCCGTACGTGGGCCCCGAAAGCCGATTCGGTTGCCGTGGCGGGCGATTTTAACGAGTGGAACGCTTACTCGCATCCGATGAAAAGGATAAGCGACGGCGGTATTTACGAATTGTTTATCGAAGGACTTTCGGAATTCGAGAAGTATAAATTTTGCGTTACCGGAAACGGTAGAACTTGTTTTAAAGCCGACCCTTACGCTTTCCACGCGGAAACGCCGTCCGGTACGGCTTCGAAAATTTATTCGCTCGACGGTTACGAGTGGGGCGATTCTTCGTATATGAATTCGCGCTCCGCGCCTTACGATAAGCCCGTAAATATTTACGAGGTTAATCTTGCTTCGTGGAAAAAGCACGATAACGGCGATTATTACACTTATCGCGAGCTTGCGAAAGAGCTTGTCGATTACGTTGTGGAAATGGGGTATACGCATTTAGAGCTTATGCCCGTTTCGGAATATCCGTTCGACGGCTCTTGGGGGTATCAGATAACGGGGTATTACGCCGTTTCGTCAAGATTCGGCACGCCGAAGGATTTTATGTATTTTATCGACTGTTGCCACCGGAAGGGAATTGCTGTCATCGTGGACTGGGTCCCCGCGCATTTTCCCAAGGACGAGCACGGTCTTTACGAGTTTGACGGTTACGCTTGTTACGAAAATCAGGGCTGGGACAGAAAAGAACATAAAATTTGGGGAACGCGCATTTTCGACCTCGGCAGAAACGAGGTTCAGTCCTTTCTCATTTCAAACGCAATGTTCTTCTTTGAAAAATTCCATATCGACGGGTTAAGGGTGGACGCAGTCGCGTCTATGCTGTATCTTGATTACGACAGAAAACCCGGGGAGTGGATTCCGAACGAGAACGGCGGAAATTATAATTTGCAGTCCATCGCGTTTTTAAGAAAGCTTAACACCGTGGTTTTCGGAAGCTTTCCCCACGCACTGATGATTGCGGAAGAATCCACAGCGTTTCCGCTTATAACAAAGCCCGTCGACGTAGGCGGGTTAGGTTTTAATTACAAATGGAATATGGGCTGGATGAACGACAGCTTATCGTACATGCAGTCAGACCCGTATTTTCGTTCGGGCGCGCATAACAAGATAACTTTTTCGATGTATTACGCATTCAGCGAAAATTACGTTCTGCCCGTATCCCACGACGAGGTTGTCCACGGCAAGAAATCGCTTTTAGACAAAATGCCCGGCGAAATTCACGATAAATTCGCAAGTCTACGCGTGTTTATGGCGTATATGTTTACGCACCCCGGCAAAAAACTAAGCTTTATGGGCAGCGAATTCGGGCAGTTTAAAGAATGGGACTATAAAAGCGGAATAGAGTTTTTCATGCTTAAATTCGACCTGCACAAAAGACTGCACGAGTTCAATAAAGAACTTAATCGGTTTTACCGCGAAAATCCGCCTCTTTATAAGATAGAAGATTCCTGGGACGGGTTTAAGTGGATTTCCGCCGACGAAAAGGATAATAACGTTATTTCTTACGTGCGGAAAGACGGTACGGGTAAGGAACTTACTGTAATAATCAATTTTTCGGGCAGTGATTTTATTAAATATCGATTAGGCGTCGATAAGGGCGATTACAGGCTCGTTTTCAACACGGACGAAAGGCGATACGGCGGGCGCGCGTTAATCGGTAAAAAGAAATATAAAACCGTCAAAGTGAAGGCTCACGGCAGGACGGATTCTATCGCGTTTACGCTGCCGAAGCTTACTGCGCTAATATTCGAAAAAATATAACTTTCAAGGAGTGACTATATGATAAGAAAGAAGAAATGCATAGCAATGCTTTTAGCGGGCGGTCAGGGAAGCCGTTTATACGCTTTAACCAACAAGCTTGCTAAACCGGCGGTTTCGTTCGGCGGGAAATATAGAATAATTGATTTTCCGCTTTCAAACTGCGTAAATTCGGGTATCGATACCGTGGGTGTTTTAACGCAGTATCAGCCGCTCGTTTTAAACGACTATATCGGAAACGGTCAGCCTTGGGATTTGGACAGGGCGTTCGGCGGCGTTCATATTCTTTCGCCTTATCAGGGGAAACATTCTTCCGACTGGTACAAGGGAACTGCAAACGCGATTTATCAGAACGTTCATTTTATCAGGCAGTTCGATCCCGATTACGTTCTCGTTTTGTCGGGCGACCATATTTATAAAATGAATTATTCCTTAATGTTAAATTATCATATCCTTAACGACGCGGATTGCACTATCGCGGCAATAAACGTTCCGAAAGAGGACGCTTCGCGCTTCGGCATACTTAACACCAAAGAAAACGGCGAGATTTATCAGTTCGAGGAAAAACCCCAAAACCCCAAATCGACGCTTGCGTCTATGGGGATATACGTTTTTTCCGCAAAAAAACTGTATAAGTATCTCGAAGAGGACAACGCGGACGTTAATTCGTCAAACGATTTCGGGAAGGATATCCTGCCGAAAATGCTTTCCTGCGGGGAAAAAATGATGGCATACGAATTTAAGGGGTACTGGAAAGACGTCGGAACGATAAATTCTCTTTATGAAGCTAATATGGACCTTTTAGGGGATAAGCCTAAATTCGACGTGTACGACACTTCCTGGAAAATTCAATCGAGAAGCCCGCTCGCGCCGCCACAGTATATCGGCGAGGACGCAAAAACGGTAAACAGCATAATTATGTCCGGCTGCGAAATTTACGGAACGGTTGAGAATTCCGTGCTTGCCAGCGATGTGACAATCGGTAGAGGGGCAGTGGTAAAAAACAGTATAATTATGTCTGACACAATCGTTGAAGAGGGTGCAAGTATTGAATATTCTATAATTGACGAAAGGATAAAAATAGGCAAAAACGCCGTAATCGGCGACGCGGAAGCAACGAATAAAGGAATTGCGGTTTTAGGCAGCGATATTACCGTTTCGGACGGAGCGCGCGTTCACGGCGGCGAAATAATCGATAAAGACGTTGTCGGGGAGGTTAAGTGATATGAGAGCTGTCGGAATAATTTTTTCGAATATTCACGATAATAACGTACCGGAGCTTGCGAGAATAAGAACGCTCGGCTCGATACCTTTCGGCGGAAGATATCGTCTTATAGATTTTCCTTTGTCTAATATGGTTAATTCCGGGATAGATACCGTCGGAATAATCACGAAAAGCAATTATCAATCGCTAATGGACCACGTGGGAAGCGGCAAAGACTGGGATCTTGCGCGTAAAGACGGCGGCGTTATAATTTTACCGCCGTTCGGCGATCTTGCAAGCAGCACCTTATATAACACGCGGTTAGAGGCGTTAAAAGGAATAACTAATTTTTTGTTCCGCGCGGACGAGGAATACGTTGTTATGACCGATTGCGATGCGATTTGCAGGCTTGATTATAATGATATTTTAGAATACCACATACGAAACAGGGCAGACATAACGCTCGTTTACAAAAATAGAACGGCGGAGGCGGGCGAAGATAAGGAAACCACATTTGACCTTACGGGTAACAGAATAACGGGCGTCAGCTACAAATCCAAGCTTGACGACGTAACCCCTGCGAACGTTTTTATGAACGTTTTCGTGCTTAAACGCGCGTTGCTTCAAAATATCGTTATGGACAGTATTTCGCACAATAAAAACCATTTCGTTGCGGACGTTGTTTCGGCGAATCTTAACGCGTTGAATATTATCGGTTACGAGCATAAAGGCTATTACGCGGGCATAAAATCCTTACAGGCTTATTATGAAAGCAATCTCGCGCTGCTTAAACCCGAAGTAAAGCACGAAATTTTCGGCGACAGAAGCGTGTTTACGAAAATCAGGGATTCCGCGCCGACAAAATACGGCAATTCCGCCGTCGTTAAAAATTCGCTTATCGCGGACGGTTGTATTATCGAAGGCGACGTTGAAAACAGCGTTATTTTCAGAAACGTTAAGGTCGGCAGAGGCTCGGTTATAAAAAACAGCGTGGTAATGCAAAATACCGTTCTCGGCGAAAATTGTACGCTTAACTGCATAATCACCGATAAAAACGTTACCGTTACCGATAGGAAGAATTTATCCGGTTGCGAAAACCACCCGTTCTATATCGGCAAGGGCATAATGATTTAATAAGGGGAAACTACTATGAATACGACAAAAAACGCTACCAAAAAAACTGTTAAAACTACCGCTGCGAAAACGGTTGATTCCGCTTCGAAGGCTTCGGGAAGGTCTGACGCGCGCATTGACGCGGAGGTTAAATCCGTCAAAACGAAAAAACTGCCCGAAATTAAGGTCGTTCCCAAAAAGAAAATTATTTTTCTCGGCTCGGAAGCCGCTCCGTTTATCGCGACGGGCGGTCTTGCGGACGTTTTGGGGTCGCTTCCGAAGGCTCTCGCCCAAAAAAGCAATCTCGACGTAAGCGTTATTTTGCCGCTTTACGGCAATATTTCGGACGAATATAAAAAGGATTTTCGGTTCATAACGAATTTTAACGTTTCCGTCGGGTGGCGTTGGCAATATGCGGGCGTGTTTCTTTACGAATATTGCGGCGTGAAATTTTATTTTATCGACAACGAGTATTATTTTAAGCGCGACGGCAATATTTATGGTTTTTACGACGACGGCGAAAGGTTCGCGTTTTTCTCGCGCGCCGCGCTCGACGCCATCGCGAGAATGGATATTTATCCCGACGTTCTGCATTGTAACGACTGGCAGACGGCAGCTTCGATAATTTTCCTTAAAGGAATGTATTACGGCGACGAAAAATTCCGCCGCATTAAAACTGTTTTCACTATCCACAACATAGAATATCAGGGGATATTCGGCATGGATACTTTTGAAAGCCTGTTCGGGTTTTCCGGGAATGTGAGACCGTTCGTGGAGTTTGACGGAAACGTCAATCTTATGAAAGGCGCGATTGAAATGACGGATATCGTAAGCACGGTCAGCCCGACCTATGCGGAGGAAATCAAAAACCCGTATTTCGCGCACGGTTTGCAGGATATTATTAACCGAAACGCTCATAAGCTTCACGGCATACTTAACGGGATAGATACCGATTATTACGACCCGTCGAAGGACAGATTTTTATTTGCCGACTACACCGCGGACGATTTATCGGGCAAAGCTGTTTGCAAGCGGGAGCTTCAAAAAATGCTCGGTCTTCCGATGCGAGAGGACGTGCCTGTTATCGCGATTATTTCGAGGCTCGTTTCGCATAAGGGTCTTGATTTGATAAAAGCCGTCGCGTACAGTCTTTTATCGCAAGACGTGCAACTTATCGTTCTCGGGAAAGGCGAAATTTCCTACGAAAATTTCTTTAAGGACCTTGCTAACGCGTATAAGGGCAAATGTTCCGCGATTATAGCGTATAATCAGGATTTATCACGCAAAATTTATTCGGGCGCGGACATATTCCTTATGCCGTCCAAAACCGAACCGTGCGGACTTTCGCAAATGATAGCGAGCCGTTACGGAACAGTACCCGTGGTAAGGGAAACGGGCGGTCTGAACGACAGCATTAAAGCGTATACCGGCGTTTGCGGGAACGGGTTTACCTTCCACGATTATAACGCGCACGATATGCTTTACGTTATCAATGAAGCCGTCAGAGCGTACAGAGATAAAAACGTATGGAAAGACGTTCAGAAGCGTGCCATGGAAATGGATTTTTCATGGAAAGCTTCGGCGGAAAAATACGAAGATATGTATAACGGCTGATTTTTCGGCAAAACTCGTTAAAAGCATTAACCGTTTATAAACGAGGGCATTGCGTTCTTTTTTACCGATTGATTTTGTTGATAATCGGTACGGCGCAACGCCTGAAGATATTTATTTTACACATTTAACAGGAGACTTTTTTAACACAATGAGCACAATCAACGAGAAAGAAGCGGCGCAGCTTATAAAAAACAAGCTGTCTAATTATTTTGCCGTTTCGCCGACGGAAGCGACCAAAGAACAGGTTTATAAAGCGGTAACAATGTGCGTTCGCGATATTTTACTTGAAAAGCGCAGCGCGTTTAACAAAAAATACAGAGAACAGGGCGGTAAAAGAGTTTATTACCTTTGTATGGAATTTTTACTCGGTCAATCGCTTAAAAACAATACCTATAACTTAAATATTCAGGATTCGTTCAACGCCGCATTGAATAAAGAATTCGGCTTGTCACTTAACGACCTTTACGACGAAGAACCTGACGCGGGGCTGGGTAACGGTGGACTCGGCAGACTTGCCGCGTGTTTTATGGATTCGCTCGCCACTCTCGATTATCCCGCGATGGGGTATTCGATTCGTTACGAATACGGCTTATTCAAGCAGAAAATCGTCGACGGTTGGCAAATGGAACTGCCCGACATCTGGTTACCGGGCGGCGAGGTTTGGCTTACGCAAAGACTCGATAAAACTTATAAAGTTAAATTCGACGGATTTATAAGAGAAAACTGGACGGAAAGCGGCTTAAAAATCGAACACGTCGACGCGAAAGAGGTCGAGGCGGTGGCTTACGATATGATGATTTCCGGCAAAGATTGCGAGGCTGTTTCCATTTTAAGGCTTTGGAAAACGCAAAACATCAATAAATTCGACATGAAAACCTTTTCTCAAGGCGATTATATGCGCAGCATGCAAGAGGATAACGAGGCGGAGCTTATATCCAAGGTTTTGTATCCCTCCGATAACCATTTCGAGGGTAAATCGTTAAGATTAAAGCAGCAATATCTGCTCGTTTCGGCGGCATTGCAGGATATCGTTTCCGACCATAAAAAGAGGTACGGCTCGCTCGATACTTTGCCCGATAAAGCGGCTATTCATATAAACGATACTCACCCCGCTTTATGTATTCCCGAATTGATGAGGATTTTAATCGACGAAAACGGTTTTTCCTGGGAAAAGGCGTGGGATATCGTTACGAGAACGGTTGCCTATACAAACCATACGGTTATGAGCGAGGCTCTCGAAAAGTGGAACGAGGACCTGATTGAAAGACGTTTGCCGAGAATTTACAGTATTCTTAAAGAAATTAACCAAAGATTTTGTGCCGAAATGTGGAACAAGTTTCCGGGGGACTGGGATAAAATCGACCGCATGAGCATTTTTTCGCATGGGCAGATTAAAATGGCTAACCTTTCCGTCGTTGCGTCGCATACGATTAACGGCGTTTCCGCACTTCACAGCGAGATAATCAAGGACAGTATTTTTAAAGATTTTTACGACGCGTATCCGCAAAAATTCACTAACGTTACCAACGGAATCGCGCATAGAAGATGGCTTTGTCAGTCCAACCCCGAATTATCAGGGCTTATTTCCGATTGTATAGGCGACGGCTTCGTGCTTGACGCTTCGCGCCTTTCGGAATTTAAGAAATTCGGCAGCGACAAAACCGTTCTCAATAGAATTAACGAAATAAAGGACGTTAAAAAGCTGCAGTTTTGCGATTACGCGAAGAAGAAGCAGGGCGTGATAATCGACCCGAATTCTGTGTTCGACGTACAGGCAAAGCGTATGCACGAATATAAACGGCAGCTTATGAACGCGCTTTATATAATTTCGCTTTATAACGAGCTGCTTGAAAACCCGAATAAAGAAATGCGCCCCAAAACGTTCATTTTCGGTGCGAAAGCCGCCCCCGGCTATTATTTTGCCAAGCAAATAATAAAGCTTATCTGCGCTTTGTCCGAGGATATAAAAAAGCATCCGGACATCAGAAAGAAGTTAAACGTCGTTTACATGGAAGATTACTGCGTTTCCATGGCGGAAAAGCTGATGCCTGCAACCGAGATTTCCGAGCAGATTTCGCAAGCGGGAAAGGAAGCGAGCGGCACGGGCAATATGAAGTTTATGCTTAACGGCGCGCTCACCATCGGCACGCTTGACGGTGCGAACGTGGAAATGCAGGAGGCGTGCGGCAAGGATAATATCTTTATTTTCGGGCTGACCGCGCAGGAGGTGGACAGATTATGGCGTCAGGGTTATAATTCCACCGCGTTTTACGCTAACAATAAAAAGCTCGAAGGGGTTATCGCCGCGCTTAATAAGGGATTTAACGGTCAGTCGTTTGCAGATATTTCGCATTATCTTTTAACGGGTAGCCCCGTTGCCGACCCGTATATGTGCCTTGCGGATTTCGGCGCGTTCTGCGAAATTCACGCCGTGGTGGACAAAGCTTATTCGGACAGAACCGCGTGGGCGAAAAAGTCGCTTAACAATATCGCGAGCGCGGGCATTTTCTCATCCGACAGGGCGATTAAAGAATACGCGGACAGAATCTGGAAGCTTAAAAGAATTAAATAAGGTATATTAAGGTTTGAAAAAGGTTTACTATAATCCGCTTAAAAGATATTACAAAAGCGTTACGGGCGCGGTTTGCGAACGAACGCGGATTACGTTCAGAGTCGATTTTTTTGACTTTGTCGTTTTCGTTTATCAAAAAGACGGCGACGAGAGCTGTCATCGCGTTCCGATGGACAAAACGGAGCGCGGCGCGGAGTGCTCGGTTGCCTTTGAAAGCGGACTGTACGGTTACTATTTTTCTCTGCCCGACGGAAGTTTTATAACGGAGCGGGATATGCAGGGCGTTATTACTAACGTTCCCGACAGAAAATTTCAGCTTACCGCTTATTCTTCCGATTATTGCGTCCCCGAATGGCTTAAAGGCGGAATTATTTATCAGATTTTCCCCGACAGATTTAATCGTTCGGGCGAAAATTTAACGAGGACGCACGGCAGGGTTATTCACAAAAACATGCACGATACCCCTTATTTTCTTCCCGACGAGAACGGGAAGGTTAAAAACAGGGATTTTTTCGGCGGGGACTTAAAGGGGATTACCGCAAAACTCGATTACCTTTCCGAATTAGGCGTTACGGCGATTTATCTTAATCCGATATTCGAGGCGTATTCCAACCACAGATACGATACGGGCGATTATTTTAAAATAGACGAGCTTCTGGGCGACGAATCCGATTTGACGGAGCTTATCGAGAAAGCGAAAGAACGCGGCATTTATATCCTTCTCGACGGGGTGTTTAACCATACCGGCGACGACAGCCGATATTTTAACAGGTACGAAAGTTACGATAGCGTCGGCGCGTTTCAAAGCAAGGATTCGCCTTATTATTCATGGTATAGATTTATCAGATATCCCGATTTGTACGAATCGTGGTGGGGTGTGGACGTTTTGCCCGCGACGAATAAAACGGATGAGAGCTTTATAAATTTCATTACGGGCGAAAACGGAGTTATTCAAAAATACACCGCGCTCGGAATAGGCGGCTGGCGGCTTGACGTCGTCGACGAATTGCCCGACGATTTCGTTAAGCGGATTAGAAGCCGCGTCAAAGCCTGCAATCCGAACGCCGTCATAATCGGCGAAGTGTGGGAGGACGCGTCCGACAAGATTTCTTACGGCGTAAGAAGAGAATATTTTCAAGGCAAGGAACTCGATTCGGTTATGAACTATCCGCTTAAAAACGCCGTTATCGAATTCGTGAAAAAGGGCGATTCGGAGGGGCTTGGCAGATGCGTGAACGAGCAGCTCGACCACTATCCGAAACCCGTTATCGATTCCCTTATGAACGTTCTCGCAACGCACGATACGTTCAGGCTTTTATCCGCGCTCGGCGACGCGGACGTTTCGGGTAAAACCAAAACGGAAATGTCGGGAATGGTTTTAACGGGCGAGCAGCTTTCTACGGCAAAAGAAAGGCTTAAAAACGCGGTGTTTTTGCAGTATACGCTGTACGGCGTTCCGAGCGTATATTATGGCGACGAGATAGGAATGCAGGGGTATACCGACCCGCTTAACAGAAAGTTTTTCGCTTGGGACGGAATTGATGCGGAAATACGCGATTTTTACGTTTATATGGCGCGCGTCAGAAAAATTTTTGCATGTCTTAAAGACGGAGAGACGGAAATAATTTATTCCAAGGGCGGATGTTTCGCGTTCAAGCGTTACTGTGAAAGCGACGAGGCGTTTTTTGCGGTTAATTTGTCGGACAGAGAGCATTACTTGAAATTCGAGGGGGAGCTTTACGAGTTTATTTCGGGTGAAACTTTCTCGGGTGAAGCTTTGCTTAAAACGGGCGAAAGAAAAATATTTATAAAAATTAAAAAAAAGACCGTTAAAATCGTTGACAAGAGATTTTCGCAGTGCTATTATATGGGTGAACTTGATAGAAAACCGACGAGGTAAAGTAGTAACCGATATAAAGTATTCAGAGAGTTTGCGGCGGGTGAAAGCAAATTGCGGAATATCGTGCGAATGGATTACCGAGGGCAAGGGCGAAGTTTTAAGTAGCCTTTGACGCAATAAGCCGAGCGTTAAAGCGGCAGGGTATGATAGTACCCGAAAAGAGGTAAAGCGTTTCGCTTTATAAAAATGGGTGGCAACACGGATAAATTTCGTCCCAACGAAATGGTTTCGTGTTCTTTTTATTTTAAAATAATTCAGGAGGTAGAAAAATGAATAACAAGATTCCCACAAAAATCTATTTAACGGAGGAGGAGCTTCCCAAGTCCTGGTACAATATGAACGCGATTATGCCCGAAAAGCATGCGCCCGCGCTTAATCCCGCAACCTTGCAACCCTGCACGTTAAGCGATTACGAACAAGTTTTTTGTAAGGAGCTTGCAAAGCAGGAGCTTAATTATACCGACGAATATATACCTATTCCCGACGAAATAAGGGATTTTTACAGAATGGTTCGCCCGTCGCCCTTAACGCGTGCGTATTTCTTGGAAAAAGCTTTGGATACGCCCGCTGAAATATATTATAAATTCGAGGGGAATAACACGTCCGGCTCACACAAGCTTAATTCTGCCATCGCGCAAGCGTATTACGCAAAAGAACAGGGCTTAAAACACCTTACGACCGAAACGGGCGCGGGACAATGGGGAACGGCGCTTTCGATGGCGTGCGCGTTCTTTGGTCTTGACCTTACCGTTTATATGGTTAAGTGTTCTTCGGAGCAAAAGCCTTTCAGAAAAGCGGTTATGGAGACTTACGGCGCGAAAGTTATTCCCAGTCCGTCCGACACTACGGAGGTTGGCAGAAAAATTCTTGCGGAATTCCCGGGGACGGGCGGTTCGCTCGGTTGTGCCGTTTCGGAAGCGGTCGAAAAGGCGGTAAACACGCCCGATTGCAAGTACGTTTTGGGCAGTGTTCTCGACCACGTTATACTTCATCAGTCGATAATCGGATTAGAAACCAAAACCGCTCTCGAAAAGTTCGATATAGAACCCGACGTTTTAATCAGCTGCATAGGCGGCGGTTCGAATTTCGGCGGATTTATCGCACCGTTTATCAAGGATAAAATTAACGGAACTGCTAAATACAGGATCGTCGCGGTCGAACCCTCGTCCTGTCCGTCTGTTACGCGCGGAAAATACGTTTACGATTTCGGCGACACGGGCAAGATAACTCCGCTTATGAAAATGTACACGCTCGGCAACGGCTTTATGCCGTCCAAAAACCATGCCGGCGGGTTAAGGTATCACGGAATGAATCCTATCATTTCCAAACTTTATCACGACAAGTATATCGAAGCCGTTTCGGTAGAACAGACGTCCGTATTCGACGCCGCCGTTCAGTTCGCGAAAACCGAAGGTATCCTTCCCGCACCCGAGTCCTCGCACTCTATACGCGTCGTTATCGACGAAGCGCTTAAATGCAAAAAGACGGGCGAGAAAAAGAAAATCGTATTCTGTCTTACCGGTACGGGCTATTTCGATTTGAAAGCTTATATGGAATATAACAATAAAACGATGACCGATTACGTTCCGACGGATGAAGAGCTTGCCGAAAGCTTCAAAACCATTCCGGATATTCCGCAAAACAAATAAAAACATTGCGTTTTCGCTTGATTTATCTCGTTAAATAATATATACTATAAATAGAAAATCGTGGAGGATTTTATAATGATAACGTCAGAAAAGATTAAAGAAATGATT
Source organism: uncultured Eubacteriales bacterium (assembly GCA_958421945.1). GTDB lineage: Bacteria > Bacillota > Clostridia > Christensenellales > Borkfalkiaceae > UBA1259. The sequence goes on from CATZMZ010000006.1 coordinate 100,054, forward strand.
GCAAAACAGCTTAACAAGCCCGTTTCGGACGTAACCGATGAAAAGGACGTGGTTAAGGACCTCGGCGCGGACTCTCTCGACGTTGTTGAAATGCTTATGAATCTCGAAGAGGAATTCAACATTTCCGTTCCCGAGTCGGAAGCCGTTAAAATTAAAACCGTAGGCGATATAGTTAAGCTTATTAACGAAAAGAACTGATTTTTACACAAACCTTAAAAGCCTTGCGTTCCGTCATCGAGGACGCAAGGCTTTTTGTGTTTTTTATTGTTTTATACTATAAACATCAAAAATCTTATCGGAATTTACCGCTACGGCGTTATAATCGTGACGTTATCAATAGAGATTGATTTAAATTATTTTACGTTTTTAATAAAAACCGCCATATAATCGCCTTAAAAAGACGAAGCAAGGCTCAAAATCGCGGAAAACGCGGAATAACGCGGAGAATTCTTGATTTTTTTCGGATTATATGATAAAATAAATAAGATTTGTTTTTCAGGACGACGGACATTATCATAGTCTTTGTCCGCCGGGTTAATTATCGGAATAATGGGTTGACGGTGTATGGATAAAATATTAAACTACATATCGGTTTTTCTCGCCTTAATAATTGTTTTACCCCTTCACGAGTTCGCGCACGCGTTCGCGGCGGTTAAAAACGGCGATTTGACGCCGAGGCTTGCGGGAAGATACACGCTTAATCCTCTCGCGCATTTCGACGTAATCGGACTTTTATGCTTCGTGCTTGCGGGGTTTGGTTGGGCGAAACCCGTTCCCGTAAATCCCAACAACTTTACTAATCAGAAGCGCGGGCGTTTTACGGTGGCAATCGCGGGGGTGACCGCAAACTATATTCTTGCGTTCGTCGCTTATCCGCTGTGGTTATTGTCTTTTAAAATCCCGCAATTCGGCTATTTTACGGCGGTTCTGCAATTAACGCTGTTATATATGTGGTATATGAGTCTTTGTTTTTTCGTGTTCAATCTGATTCCCGTATATCCTTTGGACGGGTTTATGGCGGTTGACGCGTTGACGAAAAGGCAAAACGCCGTTTATGATTTTTTGCGCTATAAAGGGATATACGTTTTATACGCACTGTTTGCAATGAGTATCGCTGCGGATATTTTTAACTTGCCGCAGTTAGACGTGCTTGGCACGTGCATCAGTTTTGTCGTGAATTATATAGATTTTCCTATAAGATGGTTTTGGGGGTTGATATTTAATGGCGGAATTTGAATCGGTTGTCGATTATTCAACCAAGCTTGAAAATTTCGAAGGACCTCTCGACTTATTGCTTCACTTAATAAAGGAAGCAAAAATCGAAATCAAGGATATATTCGTATCCGAGGTTACGGCGCAGTTTTTGCAGTATATGAACGGCGTAAAATCTCTTGACGTCGACAAGGCGAGCGACTATCTTAATATGGCGGCGACGCTTCTTGAAATAAAATCAAAATCCGTCCTGCCTAAAATCGAGGAGGTTACCGATGATTTCGAAGACCCCGAACAAGCGCTTATAAGACAGTTGGAGGAATACAAGCTGTTTAAGGAAGCGAGCGAAAAACTTAAAGACCGTGAAAACGTATTGCGATTTTACAAAGAACCGGATAAAAGCGTGGGGGACGTTAAAGTCGTTTATAACGATTTCAATCTCGAAGGGCTTATCGCCGCGTTTTCCAAGCTTTTGATGCGCGTTGACGATAAAAAAAGACAGGATAATATTCTTAAAGAAATACCCAAAGAGATTTTTACCGTTAAAGACAAAGTCGAGCAGATAAGAACGGTGCTTCTGGAAAGACAAAGCGTAAGTTTTTTCGAGCTTTTTCCGCATCACTATACGCGCACGGAGCTTATCACGACCTTTCAGGCAATGCTCGAATTATTAAAATTGCAATATATGACCGTTACGCAAAACGGCGTATTCGACGATATTACCATAACAATCAGGGAAGACAGAAATGAAGAACTTGGAGAAATTGACGAATATAATTGAATCTATCCTTTTCGTGTCCGGCACGCAGATTGCTATTTCGGATATAACCGAAAAGCTCGAAATTACCGAAAAACAGTTATCTCAAGCCGTTTCGGAGCTTCAGAAGAAGTATTCAGAGGATAGCGGCGTTCAACTGTTGAAATTTAACAAAAAATTGCAGTTTTGCTCTAACCCCGTGTACGCGGAAGAGGTTTCGTCCGTGCTTAACCCGATAAAAGAGCGTGAGCTTTCCAAGAGTATGTTAGAGGTTGCGGCGATTATCGCGTATAAACAGCCGGTAACGCGAATCGATTTGGAAGATATAAGGGGCAACAGCGAATACGCCATACAAAAGCTGTTGGAGTTGGGCGTGATAGAACCTGTCGGAAGAAAAGACGCGGTAGGCAGACCCGTTATGTTCGGCACGACCGATAAATTCTTAAAGCGTTTTCAGATTTCTTCGCTTGACGAACTGCCCGATTATGAGGAATTGCTCAACCGAATCAAGCTTATTCACGGCGACGACAAGGAGGACGATTATTTATACAAAAAGGACGTTTACGTTGACGAGCAGGAGGGTGGTTTTGCTGCGGACGCTGAAAATGCCGAGAATTCTGCGGCAGACGGCGCTGCGCTTGAAATTGCGGCAACCAAAGACGTTGGCACAACCGATTCGGGCGGGCAAGAGGCTTTTTTAAAGTCTGAAAAATCGTCAAAGAGAGCTGTAAAATCGGCGGCGAAAAAATCCGAATCCGAAGACGACTTCGAGCTTCCCGATATCGAGGACGAGGAGCTTCCCGATTTCTTAAAAGACGAGCAGGTCGAAAAAATTTAATACAATCAAATATATCATTAAACATTTTATAACAATGTATAAAGTAAACCAATAATAACGCGGTTAAGTATAGCCCCGTCGGGAAATGAAAAGATTTTCAACGTTTCCCGACGGGGCTTGTATATTTATCGCAAATTTACCGATATTAAGATAATGCTGACGCTTTTTATTTGCGCAATGGTGTTCATTTTTCCGTTATTTCTGAATATTCACGCGGCGATAATCGGCAAAAATAAAAAATTTTACGTCGGGATATACTTATTCGGAATTATAAAAATATTAAGCGGTTATGCGGAAAAAATATCTGACGGTTTCGCATTTCACTTATCGGATAAAAAGGCGTTGATTTTTAATCGTAAAAGCCTTTTAACGGCGAGAAAAAGCATAAAGCCGTTTATGGATTACCATTCTATAAAAATTAAAACCGTTGCTGAACTCGGTAGTGCCGATAACGAAATTGCACCGTTTGCGGCTGTATTTACCGCATCGTTTATAAACAGCTTTCTCGTATGGTTTTTTGCGCTGAAAAAGCCGTATCTTAAAATCGAAAACGAGTTTAACGTGTATCGGAACGAAAACGTTTTTAATGCATTTTGCACGAGTGTTTTCGTCTTTAATTTCCTGATGATTTTAATCAGCATTATAAAAATATTTTCGGAGAAAATAATTTATGCATTCAAACAAAGAAGAAAGAACAAAAATAAATTCTGCGATTGAAACCGCGATAAAAAATCTCGGTGCGATAATCGACGTAAACACCGTTATAGGTACGCCGCTTAAAGACGAGGACGGAAGCGTAATCGTACCCGTATCCAAGGTGACCTTCGGTATTTTGTCGGGTGGCGGAGAATACGGGAAAATTAACGTCTTTACAAAAGGCGCAGACTTGCCGTTTTCCGCGGGTAACGGAGCAATCGTGTCGTTAAAGCCTTGCGGTTTTCTCGTTAAAAACAGCGGCGAAGATTATAAAATCCTTTCGCTTCCGTTCGGGAAATACGACGGAATTCTGGAAAAAGCCGCAGAACTTTTTTCAGAAGCGACGAAAAACGTTCAATCGCCTGAAAACGGTGAGGAGGAATAATGCTTAAAAAAATTGTCAAACCTGCGCTTTTCGTGTTGCTTTCCGTGCTGCTTTTTCTGCTTTTTTTATCGTTTTATTTAAGAACGAACGCAAAATTTGTCGATGCGCAAATCAATGAAAGCGAAATTGTTATGGAAAAGAATTCAAAACGCGTTTTATTCGGTAAAAACGTGAGCGATAAAATGTTTATGGCAAGCACGACTAAAATTTTAACCGCGATTACGATAATAGAAAACTGTGACGTAAACGCCTTGGTAACTGTTACGCCCGAAACGGTCGGGGTGGAGGGGTCGAGTATTTACCTTGAAGCGGGCGAAAAACTCTCGGTAAAAGACTTGCTTTACGGTTTAATGCTTCGTTCCGGTAACGATTGTGCCGAAACTCTCGCGGTATACTGCTCCGAAACGATTTCGGCGTTCGCGGGGTTGATGAACGAAACCGCAGCAAAAATAGGCGCAAAAAACAGTAATTTCGTCAATCCGCACGGACTTCACGACGATAATCATTACACGACAGCTTACGATTTGGCTTTAATTTCTTGTTATGCGCTCGATAATCCCGTTTTTCGTGAAATCGCTTCCGCAAAAACCGCCGTTATACCTCATTCCACGCGCGACGGTAAACGATATTTAAAGAATAAGAATAAAATGTTAAGCCGTCTTAACGGGTGTACGGGCATTAAAACGGGTTACACGAAAAAGGCGGGCAGATGTCTTGTTACGTCCTGTGAGCGCGACGGTATGGAACTCGTTTGCGTTGTCTTAAACTGCGGCGCAATGTGGGACGTTTCGGAAAATTTGCTCAACGACGCGTTCTTAAAATATCACAATTATAAACTTGCGGACGAAAAAAACGTGGTCGGCTTTGCGGAATACGGTGAAAAGTCGAAGAAATGTCCGTTATACATTAAAAACGATATAGTTTTGCCACTTACAAAAACCGAGAAAGAACGGCTTAAAATAGTGTATGATTACGAGAAAAAGCTAGATAAAAACTTTAAAAAAGACGAAGAGGTCGGTTCGGTTAAAATTTTTATCGAAAATAACTTGCTTTTTTCCGAAAAAATATATACTATATTAGGAGTACGAAATTAAAAAGCAGGATTACAAATGAGAATAAATAAATACCTTGCGGAAAGCGGAATATGCTCTCGGCGTGCGGCAGACAAGTTGATTTTAGATGGCGTAGTAAAAAAGAACGGTAAAACTTGCGCTATCGGCGAAGACGTTGACGTAATTGCAGATAAAATTACCGTAGACGGAAAACCCGTCGGCATTGCAAAAAATTTCGAATATTACATTATGAATAAGCCCAAAGGTTACGTTTGCACGGTTAAAGACGATAAGGACAGAAAAACCGTTATGGAGCTTTTACCGAAGAATATCACGAGAGTTTTTCCCGTGGGGAGACTCGATTACGATTCCGAAGGGCTTTTGCTTTTTACAAACGACGGCGACCTTGCGTATAAGCTTACCCACCCAAAAAACGAAGTTCCGAAAACTTATCTTGTTAAAACGGAAAAACCCGTAACCGATAAGGCTCTGGCGGCGTTGCGTTCGGGAGTCGTTATCGACGGAGTAAAAACAAAAAAGTGCAACGTTTCGCTTATCGAAACGACGAAAAAAGGTTCAAGACTTAATATAACGATAACCGAAGGAAGAAATCGTCAGATTCGCAAAATGTTCGAAGCGGTCGACAACTCGGTCGATTTCCTTAAAAGAATTAAAATCGGCGATTTGCGCTTAACGGGGTTAAACCGCGGCGAAACGCGTAAGCTCACCAAAGAGGAAATTAACTATTTGCTTTATTTATAACCTGAAAAAGTTTAAACGCCCCGCTTTACACGGGGCGTTTTGATAAAAAAACCGAGCGTTTAAATATTACGATACGGTTGATTTTGCACGATTGCCGTTAAACGCTAACAAAACGGCTTTAATGAGCCTTGTATTAAGAGAATTTTAAGTGTTCTGTAACGACGTATTGTTTTTAGTAAAAAAAGAAACCGTCTGCGTTTCTTTTTTTCGTTATATATGAATTGACAATATCGATAAAAGCTTGTATAATTTTAATAGCGGGTTAAACGGGATACAGGCGGGTTTTTCTTAGTATAACCCGAAGCCCTGCGTAGCTGAAAGCGGAGCAGTCAGCAGCCGACGGAGGCGGTTGCGTGTATGTAAAAAAATAACGCCTTACAACTATGTGTAAAGCGTTATGGCAGGGGAGACGCGGCGTCACAACGCAAGCTTTTTGTCCGCAGTTTTGTAAGACAAAACCGCTTGACTTATCGCTTGGTTGTTCCTTATCCCAACAATATTTGCATAGCAAAATATTTTTGAGAGCCCTAAAAAATGTTCTCGCGCGAAGCTCTCGCGGCAAAACAAAAAAAGCCGCATAAAGCGACTTTTTGTGTTTTGGCAGGGGAGACGCGACTCGAACACGCAACCGACGGTTTTGGAGACCGTTGCTCTACCATTGAGCCACTCCCCTAAAAGCATATTGATTATATACTAATTTAACGAATTAGTCAAACAAAATGAGGTTAAAATGAAAAAGAAATTTAAGTTAGGCGTTATAGGCGCAGGTTTTATGTCAACTGCGATAATAAAAGGCGCGTTAGGCGCGAATTTTTTGTCCCCAACGCAGATTTGCGTAACCGATAAAAGCGAAAGCGCGAAAGAAAAAATCGCAAAGCTTAACGTTACTGTTGCCGATGCAAGCGAAGTTTTTGATAATTCCGAATTTGTTTTGTTTGCGGTTAAGCCGCAAAACTTTGCTGAGCTTAAAGCCGATGCGGAAAACTCTTCCTGCAAGAAATTTATTTCTATTATGGCGGGCGTAAAAAAAGAAAAAATTAAAAGCGTTTTCGTCGGTGCGCAAGTCGCAAGATGCATGCCGAACACTCCGTGTTCGGTTGGTTTTGGTGCGGTGGGTATGGATTTATCCGATTTTACCGACGAATGCGACAGGTCGTTCGTGAAAAACCTTTTTTCATCATTTGCAAGTGTTGCCGTGATGGACGAGAGCAAGCTTAACGCCGTTACGGGGATAAGCGGAAGTTCTCCCGCATATTTTTATTTGTTCCTTAAAGGAATTATCGATGCCGGCGTTCAAAACGGGCTCGATTACGAAACGGCTAAAAGTTTTGCAACGAACACGATGATAGGTGCGGGGAAAATGGTTATCGCAAATACCGATAAATCCCTTGACGAGCTTATCGCTGCGGTGTGCAGTAAAGGCGGAACGACTATCGAGGCGGTAAACGTTTATAATGAAAACGGAATTTCCGAAATAACCCGAAAAGCCGTTGACGCGTGCATAAAACGTGCGACCGAGCTTGAAGAGCTTTAATTATGAAAAAGGTTATTATTTATACCGACGGTGCGTGCAGCGGCAATCCCGGAAAGGGCGGATATGCAGCCATTCTTAAATACAAGCAAATCGAAAAGGAGATTTGCGGAGCCGAAGACGAAACGACTAACAACCGTATGGAGCTTATGGCGGTTATTAAAGGTTTGGAAGCCCTCAAAGAGCCGTGCGAAGCCGAGATTTACAGCGATTCGCAATACGTCGTGTCCGCTATGAACGAGGGCTGGCTTGACGGCTGGCGTAAAAACGGCTGGAAAACTGCAGGCAAAAAAGCGGTTAAAAATCCCGACCTTTGGCAAAGGCTGTCCGAACTGACGGAAATTCACAAGGTGAGCTTCGTGAAAGTAAAAGGGCATGCGGACAACGAATATAATAACCGCTGCGACGAGCTTGCCGTTCGTCAATACAAAAACGAGAGTTGATTTTGTTTTTAAGCGTATTCACCTCGTTTTAATACTAAAACCGAAATTTTGCCTATAAATGTACCGATATTCGGATAGTTTTGCTTATAGGTAATATAATATTATTATGAAAGAAAAAAGCGTCGAAATTCTTAAAAACGTTATGACCTTGATAATAATATCCTTGGTGGGGTGTGCAGGGATAGTTTTTTCTATTCTGTACGTTAATACCTTTAACGAGGGGTTTTTCGCGGACTATTCGGGCGTAATAATTGCTCTTGCGGTAAGCGTTATCACCGTTCTTACCGTTTTAACGATCGTATTTTATAAAACGAACAAGGCGTTTATTTATAAGATTTTATATATAACGATAATTCTTATTTTTTGCATATTGCTTTTGCTATACGTTCTTAAAGTTTCGGGATTTTTCGATAAAATCGACAGTGTGGAAGATTTCAGAAATTATATCGAGTCGTTCGGCAATTTTGCCGTGTTTATGTTTATATTGTTGCAGTTTTTGCAAGTCGTGGTACTGCCCATTCCCGCGTTTATCACGGTGGGGGCGGGCGTGCTGTTATTCGGGCCTTTCCGCGGCGCGCTTTATAGCTGTATCGGCATAATAACCGGCTCTGTCGTGGCGTTTTTCATAGGACGGGTTTTCGGATATAAGGTGGCAAGCTGGCTTGTCGGTAAAGAAGATTTAGATAAAGGATTAGAAACGGTTAAGGGAAAGGATAAGGTTGTTTTAACGTTTATGTTTTTGTTCCCGTTTTTCCCCGACGATTTGTTGTGCATCGTTGCGGGAATAACGTCGATGAGCTCCTTTTATTTTATCGTTATGATTTTTATAACGCGCGTGATTTCTATCTACGTTTCGTCGTATTCTATGAACAACAGCATCATACCTTACGATACCTGGTGGGGAATCGTTTTGTGGGGGGTGATATTCCTCGTTACCGCCGCGATTACCGTCTTTATCTATAAAAAAGGTGATAAAATCGAAGCGTTTTTTATGGATAAGTTTTCTAAAAAAACAAAAAAAGAAAAAACCAAAAAACAATAGTGATTTACTGTACAAATCCGTTGCGTTTATGTCAGACGTAATAGTGTTTTTCAAAATAGGTGAATAATGAAAATTTTAATATGTAACGATGACGGTATAGAAAGCAACGGTCTTAAAGCTCTTGTGGAGGAATTTGCAAGAGATAACGAGGTTCTCGTCGTTGCGCCGCGCGATAATATGTCGGCGGTATCCCATTCATTGTCGTTAGGTAAGCCTATCGAGTTAAGAGAGGCTTTTAACTTTAAGAATTGCAAAGCTTATTCTGTTACGGGGTATCCCGCCGATTGCGTAAAAATCGCAAGACACGTTTTCAGCGAATTCGTACCCGACGTCGTTTTATCGGGTATAAATAAAGGTCATAATTTCGGTTCGGACATTCTGTATTCGGGGACTGTTTCCATTGCTTTCGAAGCGGCTTTTTTCGGGCATAACGCGTTTGCATTTTCGGCTTATTCTCACGGTGAAAGCGATTTTAAGCTTTTCGCCGGATACGCGAGAAAAATCGTAGAAAACTTGTTGCCCGTTTCCGACGATAAAACCGTTTGGAACGTTAATTTCCCCGATGCGGGGTCGGAAATCAAGGGCGTCAGGGCAGCGAAACTCGGTAACTGTATTTATAAGGATTTTTACGACGAAATCGCTGATTCTATTTATATATTAAGGAGCGAAACGCAAACCGATGGTTTTAACGCCGAGGATACCGATATCGCGCTCATCGAACGTGGTTACGTCGCGGTTACTCCGCTTGCTTACGACAGAACGGACGTCCCGAAACTTTGTCGGGCGGATGAAATCGTAAAGAAAATTAATGCGTTCGGCGGCTCGGGAGACAAACAAAATGCATAAAGTAATAGTGGCGGGTGGCGGTGCAGCGGGAATGATAGCCGCTTATTTTTCGGCTTTGCGCGGAAATGAAACCGTGCTTATCGAAAAAAACGAAAAGCTCGGGAAAAAGCTTTACATAACGGGTAAGGGCAGATGCAATTTAACCAACGACGTTTCCCCGCGTGAATTTTTGAATTTCGTCGTTTCTAATCCTAAATTTTTATACGGCGCGATTAACGCTTTTCCCCCGGCGGACGTTTGCGAATTTTTTACCGAACGCGGACTTGCTTTAAAAACCGAAAGGGGAAACAGGGTTTTTCCGCTATCCGACAAATCAAGCGACGTTATCAGGACTTTGGAAAAGGCGTTAAAGAACGTCGGCGTAGAAGTTTTATTAAATACCGAAATCAAAGCCGTGCTTACCGAAAACGGCAGAGTAACGGGCGTTGAGACAACGGACGGCAAAACGACTTGCGATTCTCTTATTATTTGCACGGGCGGCTTATCCTATCCGCTGACCGGCAGTACGGGGGACGGGTTTAAGTTTGCCGCCGCTTGCGGTCATTCTGTAATTCCGTTAAGACCCTCGCTTTCGGGAATAGAACTTAAAGACGGCGATTTTTACGATTTGCAGGGGCTATCGCTTAAAAACGTTGCGATAAAAGCGTTAGAAAACGGAAAAACGCTTTACGACGATTTCGGTGAAATGCTTTTTACTCATTACGGAATTTCGGGTCCTATCGTTTTGTCCTGTTCCTGTCTGATTAACAGAAAGCGGCTCGACGGCGTTACGATACAACTCGACTTAAAACCCGCACTCGACGAAAAAACGCTCGATAACAGGCTTATTCGTGAATTCGACGCGGCGAAGGGCAAGGAACTTAAAACGGTAATGCGTTCGTTGTTGCCGCTTAAACTCGTGCCGTTCGTGTTAGGGCGCGTTAAGATTTCTCCCGATAAAAAATGCGGAGAGATTACGAGAGAGGAGCGACGCAGAATAATAAACGGATTAAAGGTCAACGTTTTCCACCCGTCAAAGCTTCGTCCGATTGACGAGGCTATCGTAACCGCCGGCGGCGTGAACGTTAAAGAAATCAATCCGAAAACTATGGAAAGCAAGCTTGTCGGCGGACTTTTTTTTGCGGGCGAGGTAATCGACGTCGATTGCTTTACGGGCGGGTTTAATCTCCAGACGGCTTTTTCCACGGGTTTCGTTGCGGGCAACAACGCCTAATCAAGTCGGTTAATCGGCAATTTTTTTATCAAAAACATATTTTTACGATAAAATAGCGCAAAAATTTAGTAAGCTTATCTGAAAAACTTTTCTTTTTTGTAAAAAAATGTTAATATAGATAGGGCGTGAAAAGGCTGTGCAAGCCCGATTCGTGAAACGTTTGCGTAAGGCGTTAAAGACGCTCGTATCGTTAAATTTTACGCGTAAGGCGTTAAGAATTCACGCAAATCGGTGAGCTTTCGCGTAAGACGTTAAACGTCCACGCATGGAAATCGCAGAGATTTTAATAATACAAATAATCGCGGGGTAAACATTATGAATAAAACGTTTAAAATCGCGCTTGACGGTCCGTCCGGGAGCGGCAAAAGCACGATAGCGAAAAATCTTTCGGAAAAACTTAATATATTATATCTCGATACGGGGGCAATGTACAGAGCGGTCGCGCTTAAAGCTTTAAAGCTCGGCGTGGACACGTTCGATAACGACGGGGTTTCTGCGTTTTTGCCTGAACTCGACCTTGAAATCAAGTACGAAAACGGCGCGCAGCACACCTATCTCGACGGGACTGACGTTTCCGAAACAATTCGCGAACCGCAAGTTTCCATGGCGGCGTCGAATATTTCGAGTCTTAAATGCGTAAGGCTTAAAATGGTGGAAATGCAAAGGAAAATCGCGTCCGAAACGTCGTGCGTGCTTGACGGCAGGGATATAGGCTCTTACGTGCTGCCAGACGCCGATTTTAAGTTTTATATAACCGCAAGCGTTGACGTTCGCGCCGACAGACGGTTTAAGGAACTGACCTTACGCGGACACAAGGTTGATTACGACGAGCTTAAAAAAGAAATCGAGCAGCGCGATTTTAACGATAAAAACAGGGATTTCGCACCGCTTGTCCAAGCCGCCGACGCAATACTTATAGATACCTCGTTTATGAACGTAGAACAAGTTGTAAACAAGGTTTTAGGCTACGTCGGAGGAAAGGTCAGATGAATGCCTTTCACAAATTTGTACTATGGCTGGTGACGCGGATTTATCCGTATAAAGCTTACGGAATGGAGAATATTCCCGAGGGGGCGGCGGTTATTCCTTACAATCATTTCAGCGTAATGGACCCGTTATTTATAAGGCATGCTTACAGGGGGACGATTTGTTTCCCCGCGAAAATCGAACTGTTTAAGAATAAGTGTTTCGGCAGTATTTTGCGTGCGTGCGGGGCAATCCCCGTAGACAGGGCAAATCCCGGGATGGAAATGCTTTTAACTTCAATTAAAACGTTAAGGAACGGAAACAAACTTGTTATTTCGCCCGAGGGCACGCGCAACAAAACGGGCAGTCTCGCTTTTTTGCCGTTCAAGGAAGGCACGGTGCTTTTTGCCGTTAAGGGCAAAGCGCCTGTCGTGCCGTGTATCGTCGCCAAACCCGCCAAGCCGTTCAGGAGAACTAATATTTATTTCGGAAAGCCGTTCGATTTTTCCGAATATTACGACAAAAAGTTATCCGACGAAGTTCTGAAAAACTTAAACGACGTTCTCGTTGAAAAAATGAAAGAAGCACAGGCGGAATTTTTGCAGTTTCTCGATAACAAGAAAAAGAAAAAAGGCAAAAAGTCGGCAAAGGTGAATTTAAATAATGGTAATACTTAAAGGGAAAAACTGCGGCTTTTGTTTCGGTGTTAAGCGTGCCGTCGCCCGCGCGGAAAAACTTAAAGGCGACGGCAATTTTATTCTTGGCGAGATTATTCATAACGAGCGAGTAAACGAGCGGTTAAGGAAATCGGGAATCGTTACTATCGACGACGTTTCGGACGAACGCTTAAAACGCGGCGATACGCTTTTAATCAGAACGCACGGCGAGCCGGAAGCTACGTTTATAAAAGCCGCCGAAAAGGGGATTAACGTTATCGATTGTACTTGCCCGTTCGTGCAGGAAATACATAATATAGTAAAGAAGAAATATGCGGAAGGCTATAAAATCGTTATAATCGGCAATCCGTCACACCCCGAAATCAAGGGTGTAAACGGCTGGTGCGAAGGAACGGCGGAAATAGTGTCTGATTCGGCGGAATTGTCCAGAGTTTCGGGCGATAAGCTGTGTATTGTCGCGCAAACTACCTTTTCTGAAAAAAAATTTGACGATATTATTAAAAATTTTACGTATAGCGACGCAAAAACAGTTGATATTTTCAAAACTATTTGTTATACTACAACAGAGCGTCAAAGGGAAGCGGAAATAATTGCCCGTTCTTGTGACGCCGCGCTTGTAATCGGCGGGGCAAACAGCAACAACACAGATAAGCTTTTCGGGATTATGAAAGAACGTTGCAAAAACGTGTTCAGACTTACCGAGCCGTCCGATTTCGATTATGATAAAATAAAAAATTTTAATAAAGTAGGAATTGTTTTCGGGGCGTCCACGCCGGAGGAGCAATTTCAGGAGGTTATCCACAATATGGAAAATGTTACGGAAGAAATCATCACGACCGAGACTGTTAAAAGTGAGGATTTAAAAGAGGAGAACGCCGCAGTCGAGGCTGTTCCGGCGGTCGCCGAAAATGAGGCGAAAGAGGTTATTACGGAGAAAAAGGTTAAATCTGAAATGGAAACCGCTTTCGACAACATTAAACCCAGCAAAGATTTCAGACCCGGTCAGGTTGTAACCGCGAAAATTTCTTCTGCAAACGAAAACGGACTTACAATTTCGCTTAAAAACGTTAAAAGCGATTTCGAGCTTCCCAAAGAGGAATTGCTTAACGAGTATAACGTTGACGAATATAAAGATAAAATCGGCGAAGAAATACGCGTTATGGTTACCGGAAAGAATCCTTTAAGATTCTCCGAAAAGGCCATGCAGAGAGTTTTGCAGGAAGAAGCGGAGATTAAAGAGATTTCCGAAGGCAAAACGTTCGAAGCCGAAATCACCGCTACCAACAAGGGCGGTTTGGTCGGCAAATACGGCAGTTACGAGGTTTTCGTTCCCGCGTCGCAAATCAGACTCGGCTTTGTCAGGGAGCTTGATAAATATATCGGCAAAAAGTTAAGACTTAAAGCGGAACATGTTGAATCTAGAGGTTCGCGCCGTCAAATCGTCGCTTCACAAAGGGTTATTTTGCAGGCGGAAAAGGAAGAACGCGAAGCTATCCGTGCCGCAAAGGAAAAGGAATTTTTCGATAACGTTCAGGAAGGCGACGTCGTTTTGGGAACGCCCGTAAGATTTGCTTCGTTCGGCGCGTTTATCGAGGTTAACGGTTTTGACTGTCTTGCTCATATTTCAGATCTTTCTTGGCTCGGCTGCAAAGATTGCTCCGAAGTTCTTGAAATCGGCAAAAATTACGAGTTTAAGATTTTGAAAATCGACGCGGAAACAAAAAGAGTTTCCGTCGGTTATAAGCAGCTTCAACCCAAGCCGTGGGATACCGTTCTCGACAGATATAAAGTCGGCGACGTAATTAAGGGCAAGGTTGTCAGAATTGTAAGCTTTGGCGCGTTTGTCGAGGTTGAAAAGGGTATCGACGGGTTGGTTCACGTTTCGCAGATTTCTAATCAATGGCTTGAAAACCCCGTTACCGCTTTACAGGTAGGGCAAGAAGTTGATGCAAAGATTTTGGACATTATTCCCGAAAGAGAAAAGATGACTTTGTCTATTAAAGCGTTGCTTCCCGAAATCGAAAAACCTGCTAAAGAAGAAAAAGCCGGCAAAAAGCGTGGCGAAAAAATCGAAGCTGACGACGAACCCGAGCTTCGCGAATGGAAAGATTCGGATAACGGCGGCGTTTCTATTGCGGAAATGCTCAGCGTAGATAACAAGTAATCAAATATATACTAATAACTAACTGTATATTGCATCTAAGACCGTAAAGGCTTTGCGCCCGCAGGATTTTCCTGCGGGCGCGTAGTGTTTTTATAACGTGTTTATTAAATTAAAAACGTAATTGTCGGTTATGATTTTACTTAACAAATATTCCCGATAATCAACCTGAATCGTTATATATTAGAAATATAACGTTAAAAAATCATTTTCGATACAGTAGAAAGAGATAGGGCGCGATATTGAAAAAACCGCCGAGCGTTCGGCGGTTTATAAGATTTTTTATGAAATAAGTTTTATTTTTATATGGTTTAATTAGATTTTAATGGTTTGTCGGGCTGAGCTTTCTTTTCCTTATATTCCATAAGCGCGGTGGCAAGTTGGTCGCCGCAAGAAGTGTTGCCTTTGCATCTTATGCCTTTAAGAGTTTTAATTACCTCGTCTATATCTTTTCCGTCAACGAGTCTTGCAACCGCTTGAAGATTGCCAAGGCAACCGCCTATAAACTTAACGTTCTTTACCTTGTTATCTTCGGTAACGTCAAACAAAATCTGTCTGGAGCAAGTTCCTCTCGTGTTATATGAATTCATTGTATAAAATCTCCTTTATGTGTTAGTCAACTAAGTTTTCGTAAATGTTTCTGTAAGTATCAAGAGCTTTTTCGCCCCATTTTTTATAAATATCTTTTGCAGTCTGCCTGTTCGGCACGACAAGTTTAAGTTCTAAAACGGGTTGCGCAGGTTCGATTATTTTAAGATATACGGTATAAGTCCCGTCCTTATTCATAAAATAATCCGCAACGCATTCTTGTTTTCTGCGGAATTTCGTGCGATTGTTTTTAATGAAAAGCGAAATTTCTTCACGGGTAGAGGCGGGAATGTTTATAAAAAAATTCGCAAGACAAACGCGCCCGTCGGTGGTTATTGTATAAAGCGGTTCGCCGGAATCGCCTATATTATAAATCCAACCACACTCGATAAGCTGATTAAGAATAGGCTGACAGTCCATATAGGCAAGCCAGTTATTCGACGAACAACACATATCGAGAATCGTATTTTCCGACAGCGGAACTTCCATTTTGTCGAATACGAACAATAATATTAACTTGTTTAAAGAAGAATCTCCTTTAACTTGCATTCGACCGTCTCCGTTTTATCTATTTAGTAAATCGCAAAGCAAATGATAAAATAAGCTATTCTATCATATACAAGTATTATATAACAAACAAAAGGGATTTGCAAATAAAAATATCCGAAATTTTATAAATTTGTAATAAAAATGTTTAATTAAAATTGAATTGTGTGTTATAATATACGCAGGGCTTTGCCGAGGGCAAAGCGGAAGCGTTGCTTCCCACCGCGCTGTCGCGCGCCTG
>CATZMZ010000007.1 GCA_958421945.1 uncultured Eubacteriales bacterium
TTAATCGTAGCATAATCTCTGTTTGCTAAATCAAAGATTGCCAAATCTTCCGCTTTTGTAAGAATACCCGCATAGGCTTTTAATTGCAACTCATAGCCCTTTTCGTCGTCGTAAACGCAGATGGTCAACACTTCTACATCGTCGTTTTCAGTCGTCTTGACTCCCAAGATTCTGTTATCCGCCACCTCAAGTTCATTTCCGTTCAACGTAGCACTACGAAGCATCGCGCCTTCTCCGAAAATGTCTTCCACGGGCAACACGCCGTGCATTGCCGAAAATTCGATCGGCATCGCGTATGTCGTCAAAGGTCTAACCACATTGACAACTACGTTTTGCTCATATGGATTTTGGAAAGAGTCACAGCAAGTAATCTTGACAACCGCTTCTCCCGCCTTCCCCTTGCTCTTCACCTTTCCGTCCGCAATCTCGATCAGTTCTTCGCCCTGTACGATTTCCCATTCGGTCGCAAGCGGCGTATCGCCGTCGTCCGTACTTTCATATGCTGAAACGACGAAAGGCTTTTCGTTTTCGTAAGTCTTACCACCGAAAGAAGATAAGGTATAAACGGTAATATCTCTGTTATCTCCGTTAACGGCAAGGAAGACATCGCTGATTACCTCAATTGTATACCTATATTGCATACTTACGTCGCTCTTTCCTCGCCAACTACCCTTTACAGCGACATCCACACTACCGACTGCCTTCGGAGAAAATACGCCGTCCGACGATATCGTTCCAACGGAATCTTCCGAAAGCACATACGTAAAATGCGCGTCCGTAAACCGCTTTCCGTTGAAGGTTACGTACGGCGAAAGCGCGAATTTATCCGCACGCGATATGACGACGGAGCCGCCGTCCCGTACGTTATCGCTGTGCAGGGCGGGCAACATGCCGTTGAACGACACCGAAATCGTACACTCTGCACTCACGTCTTCGCAGGCAGCCACGATCTTTGCCGTTCCCTCGTTCTGCGCCATGATCGTCCCTTCCTGCGAGACAGTCACTACGTTTTCGTCCGTTGAGGAAAAGGAAACGTTTGCATCGTTGATACCGTACGTGCTCGCGATCAGATACGACTCGTCACCGACGACGAGCTCAAGCGATTCGTTGTCCAAAGAAATACTCTTTTCCGTTACGACCTGCGGCGGATTTTTCACATTCTCGTCCTTATCCTTTTTCTTACAAGCACCGAGAGCACAGACCGCCGTCAACGCGCACACAATGGACAACAACCAACTTCTCTTTTTCATCATTCTTTTGACCTCCTTATTCCGCCACGCTAATGGAATCCACGTACTCAATCAATCGTCCTTCCATGTGCGCGTAACCGATCTCCTCCATATCCGGCCAATGCCCGAAGTCCGCCCTCAAACGTGAAATAAGACCATTCTTTTTCGTACTGCTGAGCAAATTTTCGTGATTGGCAAGCATGATATAAATAGGCGAGATCGCCTCCAATTCTATATTATAGCAATACTGATCGTATAACTCGGGGTCTATCGTTTTATATAATTCCACTTCCGTAAGCGCCTTATCAGCCAACGCTATCCAAGAATTGAGCACGTTGATTTTCCATTCACATTTCAACGCAACGTTGTTGAAAATACTATGCTTTTTGAACAACTCATTCGCCTCGACTTGCTGATAATTATACATCCTCACGTTATTGAACAGCGTTCGCATCGTTTCTGCAGCCGGTCCGTATACCGCGTTAAAATAATCGTCTATAAGCTTGGTTTCGCTGAGCGAGCTATCCCAGCTCAAACGCGCGATCAAGAACGTTTTCAGATTGATCCAAGCGGAGCACGCCAAATATTTGGAATTTCCCTCCACGTACATACCTGCCCTGCCTATGCTTGCCCGATATTGGAAATTTTCGGACGTGTAGAAATTGAACGAATCGTATAAATATAACGGATTATACTGCAACGAGTCGTACATGTACCAAGAAAGCTGATCTGCGTTTCCGAGCGCCGCCCAACCGTCTGCCTTATCTTTGAATTCCTTATTAAATTCGGAAAACCAGCTCTGTTGGTGATCAGTGTAGATATATGCCTGTTCAACCTGCACATTCTTATACAGGATAACGCTGTCGTCGATCGGCTCCCATTTTTTGGTATCCTCGTTATATCGCACGGGTGGATTTTCCGTTCCCATATAAGCTAATAACAAGATCTTCAAATTATCGTTTTTGTATTCGGCGTTTTCGGGCAGAGCCATCCACGCGTCGATCTTCTTGCCGACGACATTTATAAAGCGTATCACCGCGCCCATGACCGTACCGTACTTAGATTTCAATGTACCGCAAGTTTCGCAGGAGCACCATTCGTCGTTGTCCTCCTGATTGACCGCGATCGAATACGCATCCGGATAACTGTCCTTATACGTAATTAAAGAATATTTAATACATTCGACAACCATATCCGTCATAAGATCGAACGAAGCCTCGTCGCCGTGTGCCGTATAACACCATTGCAAGCCCATCGTCGAAAACCATTCGGGATGCAAATCATACCACGCCGATCTCGTCAAAATGGTATCCGTCGTATGCCCTATATCGGTGATATCGTCCCGTACCTCGAAACCTTGCTCGTTGTCTGCGGGACGGACGGCGTGTACCCTGTATCTCTGTTTTGAATTCGTTTCCCGATAGCCCATGCGGTGCATAAAATACTGCGCATCGTAATCGCTGTACTTCGTATCGCCTTTTACGGGCGTTGCCCCCGGCGTTCTCATATAAAAGTCAGGAACGTCCGTCACATCATAATCTCTCAACTTCAGATTTCGAACGTTTTCGTCGATCACAATTGTATTCGTTGTATAGCTTTCATAGTTGAACGTAATTCGCATGAAGGTATAGACCGCAAACAACGTACCTGCATCCGAACCGCCGACAATATAAATATTGTCGTCTTTCGTCACGATCCTGCCGCCGTCTGCCTCCAGAAGCTCCGTCCCGTAATCGATATCCGTCGAACGGAGAAGCGACGTTTCTCCAAGCGAAATGTATTTCGTCCCCGCAGAATGTACGCCAGACGTAAGCTGATCGTCGGAAACCATTCGTAACGAGATCCCCGTCGCCTTTTTAAAGAAGTACAAAAATTCCGTCTTTGCCTTGTTTAAAAAATCCGAAGAAACGGAAGGAACAACCAACGTATACGCGCACGCGCCGTCTTTCACCAAATAGCGATCGGTCTCGGGTGCAGTATAGATATGCGTACCCTCAAAAGCCGTCGTTTTGTTCTTCGGCTCTTCTGTCGTATCGTCTTTCTTACAACCAAAGACGCCCAAAGAAGCTATGCAAGCCATGGCTACGGATAAAATTTTCAAAGTAATCTTTTTCATGCTCCTCTCCTCTTTAAGATACCCGCACTATATATTGCGCAGTCGCATAATTACCGAATTCGTCGCTACAATAATACATCACGATGTAATCCCCTGCCGTTTCAGCCGTAAACGTACCGTCCTGCACCCGCTCCATGACTCCGTTCGGCTTTTGTACGAAGATCACTGTCGTCAAAGCGTCTGCTGCGGATACCGAATCCTTCGCCTCGTACGAAGCAACCGTGATCGTATCTCCCAGCTTTCCCGTGACGACGGTATATCTGCCATAACCGTCACTCAACGTAAGCGTAGGATTCTCCGTATCGGATACGGAAATATAATACATACTCGTCGTTTCGTTCCTGTTTGCGTCGAAATAACTGTACGTTACGATGTACGTTCCGTACTCTTCCAGCTTAACGCCGTAATCCCGAAGTGCCAAGCATCTTTCCATCCTAACGCCGTCCGTCGACTGTACGAACCGACCGTCCTCCGTCATAACGGAAACGTATAGTTTCTGGGCGTTGAACGGCGATAAAACGTCCGTTGCCGTCGCCCCGTAGATCGTCACGACCTTACCGAGCTGCTGTACGCCGCCGTCGGTATTCAGATATTTGAGCGTACCCTCCACCAAATCGGCAGACTTATCGTTCATCGTTTGGTTTCCAACCTTCTCCACGTCGATAAAGGTGCTTTTCTCTACGTTTTTCAAAAGGATACCCAACAGTAATTTATCGCTCGCGAATGGATTGAGAAGCGATACGCCTTTTCCGTAATCGTCGGTGAGTTTGCCGTTCTTCGAATCGTAGATCAGATAAAATTCTCCGCCGACAAACTGCTTATCTAACGCAACGCTACCCAACCCGCATTTCAAGACCGCCATTCCGTCCGTCCTCTTTTCCACGTAAACCGAAACGGAATTTTTGGGGTCGTAATAGTCGGTCAGAATCAGCTCCACGCCGTCGTAAGCGGCGGTATCGGGAACGTTGAAAGCAAAAGCGAACGTAGAAAACGCAATCGTATTTACGAAATCGAACTTGATCTCTCCCGTCTTCCCCGAAGCTGTGATCAGACGTACGTGGTTCCTCGTCCTTTCAGAGGTCACGTCACCAACGAAATATTTGCCCATATCCAATGCTGAGCCGAACCCGACATCTACTACTCCGATCTCCTCGCCGATCAACGCTTCGCCTTCGTATTCAAATTTAAATTTCACGGTTTCGGAAGCAGTCGTCGTATACTCGGTCACATTGATCTCCGTCCAAGCTCCGTCGTCCTCGCTGACGTAAGCTTTCGTTTCATGCCCGACCCTATTTTCGCTCCGATACGTATACGCTTCGACCGCATCCAACGTATACGTTGCGTTCTTTATAAAATACTCGGGCAATACCGCCTGACTGAACGTGACCGTGTTTGAGCCGAGCGCCGTTATCGTCAGCGAATAAGATTTCTTGTGTAAAAAGTCGCCGTACGTATATTCGAACGTATATTCACCCACGTGTTCAACGAAAAATCTCATTGTCCCGTCGTCAAGCGCGACCCGTTCCGTACCGAAATACACCGCAGCGTCGCAATACAATCCGTCGTTCAGTGCGGAAATTTCGGGAACGGGCAAGACCGCATAACCTCCCGCTAACACGCTTTCAGGCGCTTCTACGGTAAAGGAAAGGACCTCCTCGTTTACAGATACGATGTCTATCGTTTTGACGATGGTATTACCAAACGTATCCTCCGCGAAATATTCAACCGTATATCTTCCCGTCTTTCTCGGCACGAATTTCCCGTTCGTGCTGTCGATAAACGTCTGATTGCTCGTGCCGTAATTATAATATACGGTGCGTTTCACGTCGTCCTTCAAATGCACGTCGTAAGCGGTAGCCTCGGGCAACGCCGTTTCCACCCCCTGCTTTACATAAAGCGTCTGCGGCATGTCCTCGTTAGAAAACGAAATAGTCGGTGCTTTATCATCCACGACCCTCGTCGCTTTCAAAGCATCGCCCGTTGCCCCATCGATTGAGGTCAACTCGAAACGGAACGTGTTTCCTTGATAATCGTTTCCCCAAATCGAAAAATGTACCTCGCCCGTCGTAAAACCTTGAAAAGCGTTATTCGGATACACGTTTTCATTATCTAGATCGTTGACGAAATTCTTATAGATCCCATTTCCTCTGTTCGCATCTACGACCCCCACGTACACGCATTTGGTAATGTCGTCGTAAAAGATAGAGTATCCGCCGCCCGTATCCATGGGTACTATGCCTTTGGATACCATACCGTAACCCTTGGGATTTGCAAGATACGTAACGCCGTCAACATCCACATACGTGCCTACGTTACTACCGAAAGTACCCGCTTCTAACCCGATAAATTCCTGTCCCGAGCCGGCCGCCGCGTAGTTGGGATAAGCGTTCGTTCCGTTATATATCCTTTGACGTTCCAAAAAATAAATATCGATATAATTGCTCTCTTTGTACGCGTCCGTGATCCGCACATAAAACGATTTGACTTCCATCGCCATCATATTTCCGCTTTCACCAAGTATTCGTGTCGTTTGATAAGGCGTAAAACTGAATAAAGGCGTATTTGCATCCCTGTCGTTAAGATTAATGATGCCGTTGTAAGTAAAGGTCGCACCGGAAACAAGTGTTACGCTAATACCTCCAGCCGTCGCATCCTCTTCCCCCATCGTCGCCAACGTATCCGTCCAAGAACAGGACGAATTGTCGGGAACGGTGTAAGAGCCGATATTAACTTCGAACTGCTTATCTGCTTTGATTGCCTTATCTCCTACCATCGCATAATAGACGGCGGTATAAGTACCTTCCTCGCTCAAAGCGTAGGACTGCCCGTTCTGAATCATACCACTCGGATAATACAGCATACTCTCCGCTTCGTACAAAGTTTCATCAAATGAAACAGTTCCTTCGGGCAATTCAATCACCTCGCCCAAAAAATAAGTTTCCTTTAGCTCTGACTCCAAACTCAAGCTTTCCGCAAATACCGTCGTTTCCGTTTTTTTCAAAAAAGCAAAGCTAGTCGCCGCGCAAACGACGGCAACACCCGTTAAAGCTCCAATAAGCCATTTACGAGATTTCCCTCTTCTGCTATTCTTGCAAACCATAAATACTCCTCCTTTTTAACCCTTCAATCCACCCATGGTCATGTTGCCCATCAGCTTTTTATTAAAGCATACGAACATCAATGCTACGGGAATAACTAAAATCATACACGCCGAAACAAGCGCAGGCGTATTTTTTAGTTGCGCAATCCCCGAACCATTACAAAGCTCAAAAACACCAACCGCCAGCGTTGGCAAAGTAGGCGTATACAGGATCGGCGCCTGATAATCGTTCCAATAAGCAACGAAATTAATAAGAACTACTGTCGAGATCATTTTTATCCCTAAGGGTATAATTATATTCCACAACACTCTCCATTGCGAAGCGCCGTCGATCTCCGCCGCTTCCATGTAAGCATCAGGTAGACCTTCGAAAAAGGCGTAAAACACGAGGAAATACATACCGCCAAAAGTAGATTTCTGTAATAAAAAACAAAAATATGTGTCGTATATCCCTAATGAACGGGTAAGCGAAATCATAGAGGATTCTCCACCGAGAATAGGCGTAGCCATCATAAATACCACATACGCATACAGAAATTTAGAAAATTTGAATCTGTACTTACAGCACAAATACGATACGAGATAGCATACGATTGCGGTTAAGAATGCCGAACCGAGGGCGTATACGATTGTGTTAAAACACATCACAAGGAAATTGCTTTTTGTTCTGTGCGTCACCAAAGTATTGCCCATGTAAAAGATTGTACTCTTATTTAACGTGAAATTTTCAAAAATCAGCTTATAATTCCCAAAAAGTATCTCGTTTTTGCTCCACTTCCAATCGGGAATACCCAAATAATTCATAAACGTGGAAAAATCCGTATCCGACTTCAACGAAGTGAGCAAACCCCAAACAAGCATATACAACATCGCAAGCGACCATAAAGCCAAAACCGTAAATACGACCGCTTTAAACACGATTTCGACGATCTTTTCTTTTTTAAAATTCTTTTTTTCCATATATCCCCTCACTCAACACTCGGCCCGAAAGTATTCAATGCTTTTCTGACAAGAATTACGATCGGAACGACAACGATAGAGATCATCAATCCCGACGCGGACAATATTCCGTAGGTCGGTTGAGAATTCTGCACGACTAGGCTCGCGTTCGTCGTAGATGAATAGAGATAATAACCTATCGTTGCAATATCCTTCGCGCCACCACCGAACATACTGTATAAGTGCATTTGATCAGTGAAAATGCCCGTCAAGCCAATCACCAAAAAGGAAACAATCGTCGGGTAAATCAAGGGCAACGTAATATGCGTAAATTCCACGATCAAATTTGCGCCGTCCAGTTGCGCCGATTCAACAACGGAGTAGTCGATACTGCTCATAGCCCCGCTGAACATCAGCATTTTCACGCCGAATGAAATGAATACACTATACATGACAACAGTGATGAATCGCGTATTCGAATCGGCAAGCAATCCCAACACTTCTTTTCCCGTCAGCTTTTGCACAATAGAAACGTATGTCGCACCGGAAAAATATTTGAACAAAAGCGCGAATACCATCCCCGAAACTATCTGTGGTAAAAATAATAATACCTTGAAAAAGCCCGAAAGTGCGAAGTTCTTATAAATATAATAAGCAAATACCAACGCCAACGTCATACCGACAATCGTCTGCATAGCGTAAAGAATCAAGGAATTAACGAACATATAATCGGCTTCCGTCAAATAAGTCCACGCCAGCTTGAAATTCTCAAAGCCCGCAAACGAAATCGCATATCCTGAAACGCCCGTTTCGTATTTTTGGAACGCAATCAGAATCACATTCAAGTTTACGCCTACGTAAAATATCGCGTTTTGCAAAAGCGGAAACGCAAGTAGCAAAACGTAAAACAGCAAGCGACTACGAGTTCTTTGTTTCAGTCCTTTCGTCTTTTTTTCAGTTTTTTCTTTTATCATGGTCTCTTATCCTCTGCGAGATTCAAAAATCACTTTCGTTGTTGCCGAAGTATTCAGACGGAACGCCTGATACGTCGAACCGTAGTTTCTGCCGATATACGGGCGATATAAATTACTGTTCCTCCAAGCAACTGGCTGCTCGTCGACAGCAACCGTATTCGAACTGTTTTTCAAGGTTTGCACCGACTTCCCGAAGAAAGAAAGATTAGAAAGATGAGATTCTCTGAGTTCGTACGAAATACCGCATCTGGAAATTCCCGTAAGCCCCGTGAAATAACTCAACTCCTCGTCCGTGTAGCAGAACTGCAAGAAATCCTTACATGCTTTCACCAACCCCTCGTTGCCGGGCTTATCAATATTTGCGTTGATAAAAGCAGTCGCCGTCGACGTGTTGTACATACAGTACTGTCTACCATTTCCTTCGGTCACCGTTACGTCCAGCGACGTAGGCAACGCCATCCATGCGACCCGTCTGTCCGAATCTTGCGTAACTCTCTTATATTCTTGCGGAACATCGTTATCCGTCGCCTCATTATACCAATAATCGCCTTCTATCAGCATCCCGAGATCAGCTCTGCCGTTTTTCCCCGAATACACAAAATGCTTCATCGCGTCAATGTGCGAACATTCGGGCTGACGGCTATACAGAGAATACCAACCTTCGCGGTATGCGACCTCCTGAAACGCGATTGCGTAATATCTGTATACGCTGTCGTTAATCAAATTTCGGTTGCTTTCGTTGATTGTGACCAAATTCGTCGTAGGCTTCTTTATGTAATCCACACCCGGAAATAGATTTTCATCCGTATATCCCGTTACGAGTAACATCTGTCCTTCTCCGCTAAAACGGGTGTACGTTTCTTTTGGGCCCGCTAGCGAAGCGAATAAACCAGATTCCAAATAGTAACCATAACTTTCGTGCGCCCCTGGAAGTGTAAACGGACTGTCGCTGTTATACGCCATTCTGTCGCAAAGAATCAGAAGTTCGATAAGCGAGGTAGGCATACCATCGTCCGAAGTACCATATACGCCGTCGTTCCCGCAACTCTTTTTCCCTTTTCCGTACCCTTCGCTCGCGTTTCCAACGAAATACGCGGTTCCAAAATCGCATTCGTAACGCATCGTTGCCTCCGTTTGCTCACTTTCGGGCGCGGCAAAATAATACCCCTCCCTGTCAAACAGATTCTGATCGTAAGTAAGTCCACTATAAAGCGCAAAATGTGGTAATGCGTAATACTCTCCGTCCGTGCCTTTGAGCGCATTGCTTGCATAAACAGCATCTAGTTTATCCGCAATGGACACCTCGATGCCATCGCGCGTATCAATTTTTTCCGTAACAATATCCGTAATCTTCAATCCCCTTGCGCCTTGCGAGAGCGTAAGTCCAGTTTCGTTACCGTTATCAAAATATATATTATAACCGCTCGAACTCATAGTCGCAGTCTGCGTCTCCTGTTCGTAAGCGACCTCGAATTCAACGCCCATTTTCCCGTTCTCATAGCTAACGTCCTTGACTTTTTCGCTGAAACGAGAAATCGCATTATCCAACCAAACTCGCCCGATACCGCCCGCAACATTCATGACCGTGATATAAGTTGCGTCGCCACTACCGCCTCCGATACCGCCACCACACGCCGCCATTGCCGAGCAACTGATTCCCGCCGTCATCAACAACGATAAAATTCTTGTTCTTTTTTTCATATAAAAACACTCCTTGAGTTTAGTTCTATCGAATTATAACACAACATTTTTTTATTGTATACAAATAAAATTGACGCACATAGGTAGAAATTTTTGATATTACATTTTTCTTCCACGCTATTAAAAAATTCCATACATAAAATTGATATATATTTCCTATAATTTTGATATTACGAAATTTATAAACTACTTTCTTGACATTTTTTGATTTGTCCGCTAAAATATATTTAAGGGAGATACAAACCGAATAAACCATCATATAAATTTTCGGTTAACAAATTTTACTATGCTGAAATATCTTTTCAATGACAACCAAACAAACAAAATTCCAATCAATGTATCGGTAGCTTTATGGACAAGATCTTTTCCAAAAAAGCACACACACGATTTCTATGAAATCATTCTCGTTTGCAACAATTCACTTATAAACATTTTAAACAATCATTCACATGTTATGAGTAAAAATGATATATGCTTTGTTCAACCGAATAACATACATCATATTATAGGATATAAAGATCAGCCTACTTATTTCAATATTATGATTAAAATAGATTTTATTAAACAACTATCAAGCATCTATTCGCCTGATTTCCTTAAAAAACTCATCTCAACCCGATACAATACACTCTCCCCTCAAGCATACGAAAGAATCTTTACTCTTCTCACGACGGGACGTCAACTACTGGAAAACCAAATAGAAAAACAACAATTTTTATATCGTTTGGCCGTTATCGAACTGTTGACATCGTATGCTCATCAACAAATAGAAATTAACGATGTTTCCTCCCTACAAAAGCCTACTTTAGTAAACAAAGCAATAGAATTAATGTCCCACCCAGAATATATGATTTCGTCCATAAAAGATATTGCAAATACCCTAGGCATTTCGCCCGAACATTTAATTCGCTTGTTTAAGAAAAATGGCATGGCATCCCCAAACAAACTATTTTTAGCATACAAGCTCGAGTATGCGCGTACACTTTTACGAACAACTGATTTAAAAATCATCACGATTGCCGAAAATGTTGGTTTTTATAATACACATTATTTCTGTAAAATCTTTAAAGAACATTATCAAATAACCCCAAGTGAGTACAGAAAACAAAACAATATTTTCTCATAAGCGCGAAGGACGACTAAAAAATGAAAATATTAAACTCCTTTTTTGAAAATTGCAAATGGATCGGCTCTAATAAGCAATGCCAATCCCCTATTATCACGCGAAAATTTTTCGTGCAAAAAGTTAGTGTTGCAAAATTAACGCTAACAGGACTTGGCTATTTCGAAGCCACAATCAATGGCTTGCCTGTTACCGATTGGAAATTTCTTCCCGTTGCCAGCGATTACGAAAAGCGTGACGGAATGAATTTTTTATACCCCGTTAGCGACATTACGACAAATCGAATTTATTGCTATGAATTCGATATTTTAAAATTATTACACGAGGGGGAAAACTGTTTGGAAATTCAGCTTGGAAACGGTTGGTACAGACAAACTGAAAGAATTGCTGAAGGCGAAGTTTCTTACGGAAACTTATTAAAAACTGTTTATCGTCTTGATATCGTTAGTAATGGAATAACCAAAAGCTTTTATTCAGATGGCTCAGAGCTTTGGCGAGAAAGCGAAATACGTTACAATAATATTTTTCACGGTGAAATTATTAATCCAAACGAGATAGATGGGACGCAATATAACGTAGACATTCTTCCAGCTCCTGATTCTTTGCTTTGCTCCGCCATCGGAACACCCGATAAAGAAATTCGTCAAATTATCCCTACGCTTTTAAAAACAGTAAACGGGAAAAAGATTTTTGATGTTGGCGAAAATATCAGTGGAATTGTTCGTATCCGTACTTCCGCAAAAAAAGGGGAACGTATCGTTTTGCGTTTTTCGGAACTGTTAAACAACGAAGGTGAACTTGATTTCGCATCAGTAGGTGGTACATTCGTAAGCCGTTCTGGTAAAAAACAAATTATGCAAGACGAATTTATTTCCGATGGTAACGCACGTTATTTTGAACCAAAGTTCGTATGGCATGCCTTTCGATATTTTGACATTTCAGGTGACTTCGACGAACTCGAGGTAGTAGAGATTCATAGCGATTGCCCCGTAATCTCTGATTTCACCAGCGATTCGGAGGGGTTGAATTTTCTTTACGAAGCTTTTTTACGTTCTCAGCTCGGCAATATGCACGGTAGTTTCCCCTCCGACTGTCCGCATCGCGAACGATTGGGCTACACGGGCGACGGACAGCTCTGTGCGCCGGCTGCAATGCTCACATTGGATTGTCGCGAATTTTATCGAAAATGGATACGTGACATACTCGATTGTCAGGATATAAACGGACATGTACAACACACGGCTCCTTTTATGGGTGGCGGTGGTGGGCCAGGCGTATGGGGCTCAGCAATTGTTTTCGTTCCGTATGCCTACTATCTTCATTACGGCGACGAATCAATCTTGCACGATTGCTACCTACCGATGCGGAAATGGATAAAATACCTTTCTCTCCGTTGCGAGGATGGGTTAATTGTTCGCGAGGAAGAAGGTGGCTGGTGTTTGGGAGATTGGGGCGCACTACATGGTATGGAATTGCCCGAACCGTATGTAAATACTTGTTGTTTTATTAAAATTTTACAGATACTCGAAAAGATTGCCGTACTTATGGGCAAATCCAAAGATATTATATATTATAAAAAATTGCGTGTTTACTCCGAATACGCGGTCATTGAACGCTATCGCGACGATAATGGCATTACGTTTCTTTCGGGCAAACAGGGTGCGGACGCATTCGCCGTTTGGTGCGGGATTGCAGGTGAAAAAACCGTCAAAAGACTAGTCGATAAATACGATGCGATGACGCACTTCGATACGGGTATACTAGGAACGGATATCCTCCTGGAAGTTCTTTTTTTACATGGTCACGCCGATACCGCATTCAAGCTTTTGAATAATAATGAAGTTGGCTCGTTCCTCTACATAAAAAATCACGACGGCACTACCTTATGGGAAAATTGGGTTGGCGGCATGGCTTCGCGCTTTCATCCGATGTTCGGCGCATGCGCCCGTCAATTATTTACTTCGATACTAGGGATCCGACAAATTGAAGGCTCCGTTGGCTACCGTCACATTGTAATCGCCCCCCAAATTCCCGAAAACTTGTCCTTCGCCGAAGGCAGTATACGTACGGAGCTTGGCACGATCTCAGTATCTTGGAAAAAAACAAACGGCAAAACTGAACTTCATTACTCTGTTCCCAACGGAGTAACGGTAGAAAAAACGAGACTCGACCATTAAATCCCTCGCCGGTTTCGCTTGAGTACTGACTATTTTTTGTATAGTATTGTTTATGTTTAAATATTCACTTCGACCCGTATATATAATCCGCTTAATTTGCGGATTATTTTTTTTGTGATTCAGGCACAATATCCTCTCGATTTATTGTCGAGCGAATTTGTTTCAGTTCAGTTCTCTTTCATTTCAGGTATTGCGCCTACGCAATTATAAATAATTTCTATTGTCTGCCTATGTCCCCCTTGCGCCTTTTCGCCTTTGTGAACGTAAATCTTATCAATAAACGTTCTCACGATTTCAGGACTTAACTCGGAAATCTCTGTATATCTTTTTACAAGTCTCATAAACTTGTTTAAGTCTGCGGTTTCTTTCTGTACCGTTGCTAATTCATCCGTCAATAATTTCAACTTGTTTGTCAGCTCGGCTTGCTCGTTTTCATAATTTTTCGACAACTTAATAAACCGTTCCTCGGTAAGCGTTCCGTTTACTTTATCCTCATAAAGATTTTGAATAATGCGGTCAAGCGCGTCTATGCGTCTTTCGGTTTCTTCTCTCGCCCTCTCCTTTTCGGATAAATCTTTTTTGGTCATTTTTATGCTCTTTTCTTGTAGCATAGCGATAAATTCCGTTTCGTTATTCCTTGCCAAACCTAAAACGCGCTGTAAATCATAAAGCACAATGTCCTCAACGGCGTGTAACGTTATGTAATGTGAAGTACATCTCCGTTCTTTCTCTTTTCGGTATGAAGCGCAGTTAAAACAATCCTTTTCACTGCCTCTGTGCCTGTTCAGATACATTTTCGCACCGCAATCGGCGCAGTATAGCAGTCCCGAAAAGATACTCATTTCGCCGTCGATGGAAAGTCTCCGCTTTACTCCCTCTCTCAACTTCTGAACGGTATCGAACGTATCCTTATCTATTATCGCTTCGTGCGTATTCTCAAAGATTACCCAATCTTCTTTTGGCAAAAAAACAACCGAATGACTCTTATATGATTTCTTTTTGGTACGGAAATTAATCGTATGCCCTAAATAGATAGGGTTTGAAAGAATACGCCTTATAGCCGATACAGTCCATAATTCAGGATGGTCTACTTTTTCAAGTTTATATTTCCACCCTACTTTCTTTTTCCACACAACGGGAGAGATCGCTTTCATCTCGTTTAGTTTCTTGCTGATCTGCATCGGTCCGTAACCCTGAATACACATAGCATAGATCTTTTTTACAATTCCTGCGGCTTCTGTTTCAACAAGCCAATTCCCATGCTCGTCTTTTACGTACCCATACGGCGGACAGTTACAGGTTGATTTCCCCGACATCCCTTTTGCACGGATAACCGCTCGAACTTTTTTACTTGTGTCTTTGGCATACCATTCGTTCATAATGTTTCTGAACGGCGTGAAATCGCTATCGTTCTCTATCGTATTATCAACGTTATCGTTTACGGCAATAAAATGAACGCCCGCCTCTCCGAAGTAAACCTCGCTGTAATAGCCCACTTTCAGATAGTCCCTGCCAAGTCTCGACATATCTTTGACAATGACCGTTCCGACAAGTCCCGAGTCGATATCCCTTATCAAATCCTTAAACGCGGGACGATTAAAATTCGTCCCCGAATAGCCGTCGTCCACATAAAATTTAACGTTATTAAAATTATTTTTTCGTGCATACTCTCCAAGCATTTCCTTTTGATGCACGATACTGTTGCTATCTCCGACGAGTTCATCGTCCACACTTAACCTGCAATAAAGCGCCGTAATCGCGTCTGCCGCCGTCCTTGCTTTCATATTCCGCCTCCTATCCTGCTCCCGATAAATCGTTCAGCAGCAATTTTTTAATTCCGGTATCCACCTTTTCCTTTGCCCCTTCCGCTTCTTTTACGACAATTGAAAAAGTAGTTCTTCCTATCTTTCTTGTATATGTATATTGATTCTGCTCCACTCGTTCCCCTCTCTTTTTTATTGCAGCAGAACCTCCTGACTATCCTTTTGAAACACATACCTACAATTTTTACTTATCGTATATATACTATATTTTTCTAGAAAAGTCAAGTGGTTCTGCGTTAAATTTTTACTTTAACAGTAAGAATATCGAAATCGCTGTCTGAACGGCAAGTAAAATCGGCGTAGCCCAAAAGAAAAATTTACGAAATCCACGTTCGTAATGAATATCCGACTTTGCCTGTTCTATCTCTTTTTCCGTGTCTTTCAGCTTGTTTTTTACCTCTTTCGTTTCCTCGTCAATTTTGGCAGAAAACATTTCCACGCCGGCTTTAATCACCTTTCCCGTAGCTATTTGCACTTCCTGAACCGTTTCCGTTTTCATCGCCGCCTGTTGGCTTATTAACGTTTCGAGCCGCCTCGTCACGCTCTCTACTTTTTCCGTCAAGCTCCTCACGTTTTCGCTGTTGTTCTCTTTTACGTTCCTCACTTGCCGCGTCAAGTCCTCGATTTGCATAGTCTGCTGTCTGATTAAGTTGTTGCATTTCTCGTTCGACAGCGCCAATGCCTTCTGAAATAAGCCACCCTGCGTTATTGCCTTTAGCTCGTCCACCGCCGAATCGAGTTTTATAAGTTCCGGATTGTTCGTGACTATCTCTTCTTCGCCGTCTATAATCCGCTGTGGTCTCCTGCCTGTTATTCTGTTTTCCAATTCTGTTTAACACCTCGCTTTTTGTGTAATTTGTTCCGAGCCGTTGTCCCCTGATTGCCTTTTTCTTCTGTGGATGCAGATACGAAAAATCCTTGCCGTTTCTCGTAATTTCCACTCCGTAATTCGTTTGCAGATAGGATATGAATCCCTCTTCGTTATGCGATACCGTTATGCCTTCCTGAATAACTTCTCGGAGTTCTTCCTTCCAACTCGTCCCGCCTTTCAACATAATATGTTTTTCTTCGGACGTGCGCTTATGTTTTGCTCCTTTACGCCAATTCAATTCGCTGAAACCGTATTTTTTACCGACTCGATTTGCCTCGTCTTTCATCTTTGCGTATTCGTCCGAATTGATATGTAATTTCTTTCCCGTAATTGTGTCTACGGAATTGACGATTATGTGACTATGTACCGTTTTCGTGTCTGTATGGGTAGCGATTACACATTCGTGATTATAAAACAATAACGCCGCCATTTCTTCCGCATACTTCTGTGCCGTCTGCGGACTTACATTATCTTGCCTTGCGCAGGACAGTTTTATATGGTAATACTTTCTTTCATCATATCCTGTACACTTTCCGAAACGCTTCATTGTCTCCTGAAACTGATCGGCATAATCTTCGTCTTCAAAGAGATTTCTTACCGACACTTCCGAAGCCTTGTTCGGATCGGTTATATATGCAATTGCTTTTCTCGGCGTACTCTTGCTCGATGAACATTTAAATAGCGGCATTACGATTCCTCTATGGCTTTCGTAATAGCCTTATATGTATCCTTTAATTCGTCCACGCAAGACAAAATATCTCGTTTCGTTGTCAAACCACAGTAGTTCGCTCTTGCAAGCTGGTTTAAGTTATTGCCCTGCCTTTTTAATTCGTTCAGAATTTCACCTG
The DNA here is from genome assembly GCA_958421945.1 of uncultured Eubacteriales bacterium. Lineage (GTDB taxonomy): Bacteria > Bacillota > Clostridia > Christensenellales > Borkfalkiaceae > UBA1259. The sequence continues at coordinate 16,902 of CATZMZ010000007.1, forward strand.
AATTTTCAAAGACAATAATCGACTTATTCGTAATGGACTTTATAATAAAGTCGGTCATCGTTAATCCGCTCGATTTGAGTTTTTCGTCTATTATCTTTCTTTCATCTTCCGATGCCCTGAACGTATAGGCATACGGTCTTGTTCTGTTTGTCATTTTCTTTCTCTCCGTTCGTTTTCGGGCAAAAATAAAGGGTATTAGGGAAACGCAGTTGCCCTAACGAGGCGAGCGGTTACGCTCGGTATTTGGCAAGCCAAATGCGTACCTCGCTATGACCGTTATGCCCGTAATACCCCCTGTATTTTTGCAGGTAGTTTGTCAGCCGTTTTTGATTGCCGCGCGGCACTTTTCGCTCTGCAACAACCAATATAAACTATGACTTTGTTCAAGCGATTTGTCTGCCTCGATGAGTTCGTTTAACCTTGCCCAATTCACTCTTCTCAATATCCCCCTTCCGTTTGGGTAAATATCGTCTTTTATTGCAGGATGCAATTTCATAAACCCGTCGAAAGTCATCTGAATCCTTTCTTCTTCCATCCCTTTTCCCGTCCCTGTAATATCGTCTTTCTTTTCCGTTTTTCGGATTGTTTTAGCGGCGTTACTTCGCTTTTTCGACAGCGATAATCTGAGTTTCGCAAGTGCAAAATATGCGTCGATAGGTGGCAAAAGTTCAGCCGTTTCAATCCCCTCGAACATATACCCACACAAGGCTTTCATGTATGCTCCGCTTTGCTCTTCGTCCATCAGGTCAATCGCCCTGTAATACGTTTCAAGAAAGGCAAAATGCCGCATTTGTCGGTTTAACGTTTTCAGACTTTTCCCGTTCATTTCAGCTTCTTTTGAGCGCGCTAAAACGTCCTCGATATTACTCCAAATGAACGTTTCTTTCTTGTCTTTCAAGGTCGGCAGTTTGTTCCCCGTAAACATATACTGACAGATACGTTTGATAAACCGTCCCGCCATCTGCTCGGTCTCGTTTTTGATGAGTGACCAATACAATTCATAGAACATAAACTTCGTTATCTGATTTCCCATTCCCATCTCCGATTTCTTCTTATTTTGTCCACGCAAGAGAGAAAATCACCTACAGTGTCGTTGCCGATGTCCGTCTCTCGCACGGTGTTCGGATTGTAAATCGCAATCCTTTCTGGTGGCTGTTTTGATGTTATTCTCATTTTTCTATTGATTTCCCCCTTTTTTGTTGAAATACTATCCCTATGGAACGAACTCGTCACTATGAGCATTTATGACTTTTTACTCGATGAAACAAGTATTGATTATTAAAATAGGGAGAAAAAACATATTCTTTTTTTGTAAAAGCGTTCGGCATAACATAACGAAAGCCTCGAAGTTCAACAACTTCGAGGCTTTTCCGCTTGCAGGTGTTTCCATTATTTTTTCGGGAATAATCGCGGCGAGCAGGATTAGCACGCCTATAACGATAAAGATAAACCCCACTATTTTAAGCATGGGTTTAACTCTTCGCTAAGCCCTGTTGTTAATCGCTGCAGTTACGTCGGAGTTAAGGCTTGTTTCAAACCTTACCATAACAAAACTCCTGCCACATATTATTTACGGTATTAACCGTTCTCTATCTTTCTTCTCTGAAATAATTTAATCCGAGCGACGCCGGCGGCTGCATTTCTCTGCTGCCGAAAATGCTGGTTATTATAAGAACTATAATGGTTACCACGTACGGCAGCAACTTGATAAGCTCTTGCTGACCGAGCGAGCTTAATCCAGTGATTTTTGAACCGAGTATATACAAAGCGCCGAAAAGTATAGAACCTATAATCGAAAGATCGGGTCTCCACACGGTAAATATAACCAACGCAATCGCAAGCCAGCCGAACGCTTGTATGGTAGAAGTATTGTCGAACGTACCCGCGTTATAGTCTATAACGTAAAACAGTCCGCCGAGACCGGCTATCGCGCTGCCTATAATTATCGCGCCGTATTTATACGCCGTAACATTTATGCCGACGGCGTCTGCCGTAGCGGGGTTTTCGCCCACGGCGCGAAGCTTTAAGCCGACCTTGGTTTTTCTAAGCACGATTGAGGCAATAACGGCAAGAGCGATGGCAAGGTAACAAAGAATCCCGTGCGAAAGGAAAATTTCGCCGAACGCGCCGAGTTTAGAAGCAAACGGCAAGCACTCGCGCATCTTTACGCTTGCCGCGGCAAGACAAGTTTTGCCGTTTTTGACCTGTAAAAAAAGCGTGTTCATGATAAACTGAGCAAAACCCGAACCGAAAATGGTAAGCGCAAGCCCGACAACGTTTTGGTTTGCACGAAAACTTACGGTTAAAAGCGCATATATCGCGCCGCCTGCCGCCGCAAAAACGCATGCGAACAGAATTGCGGTTAAAAATATCAACACGTAACTGCCTTGCGAGGGGTCGGAAAACCCTTTAAGATAAGTAACAACACCCACGCAGCCACCCGCAGTACCCATACACATAATGCCGGGTATACCAAGGTTTAAATGTCCGGCTTTTTCGGTAACTATTTCACCCACCGAACCAAATAAGAACACGACGCCTATGCCTATCGCGCCGACTATTATACCGACCATATTATTCCTCCTCTTCGGCGGGTAAAGCCTGTTTCCCCGCTCCGTGCTGCTTTTTGGTTTTTAACTTTAACGCATAGTACACGAAAAATTCGCATCCTATCAGACAAAAATACATTATACCGACTATCATGTTGGAAACGGAATTGTCGGTTACGCCAACCGTCGTCTGGAGATTTTTAATGCCGTTGGTTATGAAAATAATGCCGAACGACGAAGCTATCGTCCCAAGCGGATTCATTTTGGCAAGCCACACCGCGATTATCGCCGTAAAGCCCATGTTTTTTGCCGCGTCCGCATTGATGGTATGGTCTTTCGCCCCGGCTAACAAAAAGCCGATAAGACCGCACAGCGCACCCGACAGAATAAGCGTTCTTATTATGGTCTTTTTTACGTTTATACCTATATATCTCGCTGTGTTTTCGCTTTCGCCGACAACCGCCACCTCGTAACCGTGTTTAGAATATTTCATATATGCGAACATTAGCGCGCACACAACCGCTACGATTATAATTATCAAAAGATAGTCGTTGCCGCCGAGTTTCGGTAAATTTGCGGTTTTAATAGTAGCCAACGATCCCGAACCTTTCGAACCGCTCCACTCTTTTATCGCAAACACGACAAGTCCCGCAGCGATATAGTTCATCATAAGCGTAAAAAGCGATTCGTTCGTCTTAAAAAACGCCTTGAAAATCGCGGGGATAACCGCCCATACCGCGCCGCATATTATTGCCGATAAAAGCATTATCAGCCAAACGACGCCGTCGGGGTATCTTCCGCCCAAAGAACGCATACACGCTATCGTTACGAGTCCGCCTATCAGAATCTGCCCGTTACCGCCGAGATTCCAGAATTTCATCTTAAACGACGGAATAAGCGCAAGCCCCACGCCGAGTAACAGTGCGGTGTCTCTTAACAACAGCCACCTGCTTCGTTCTGTGCCGAAGTTTCCTTTCCATACTTCCACAAGTACGGTTATGGGGTCGCACCCGTACACTATCAAGCATATCAGACAGGTTACGATTATTCCTATAAGCGTGGCTATAACGCGCGCAAGGATTTGCCTGCGTACCGTAACTTCAGTACGTTTAGCAACGTGAAAAAGAGGCTCGCGTACACTTTTTTCTTTATTCATCGACATTAACCTCCGTTTCTTCTTGTTTTTGATTTTCCTGCCGATCTTCGGCCTGCTTCCACTGCTCTTCGGTAAGGTTGCTGTCCTTTGCCTTGCCGAATTCCTTATCTTTTTTTGTCTCGGTAAGATCGAGAGAACCTGTCATCATAAGCCCTATTTCTTCTTTCGTGGCTTTTTCCGCGTGGACGATACCCATATTTTTGCCGTGACACAGTACCATGATTTTATCGCAAAGCGCAAGCATAACGTCCAAATCCTCGCCGATAAATAAAATCCCCGTACCTTTTTTCTTTTGCTCGTTCAATATATCGTAAATCGCGTAAGAGGAGTTTATATCCAGCCCTCTGACGGGGTAAGCGGTAATAATCACGTTGGGGGACGACTCTATTTCCCGTCCGACGAGAACTTTCTGCACGTTTCCGCCCGAAAGCCTTCTTATCGGCGTTTCGGTAGAGGGGGTTACTATGTCGAGTTTTTCAATCAGCTCTTCTGCCGCTTTTCTCGCAACCTTTCTGTCTACGAAAGGACCTTTGCTCTCCGAGTACGTTTTAAGCATCATATTGTCGGTTATGGAAAAGTCCGGAACAAGTCCCATACCGAGCCTGTCCTCCGGGATAAAGCTCATGGAAACGCCCTTTTCGATAATTATTTTCGGGGGTAAGCCCAAAATGCTTTCACCCTTGTGCATTATAAAACCGTTTTCGGCTTTTCTCAATCCGGCAATCGTTTCGCAAAGCTCTTTCTGTCCGCAACCGGCAATGCCCGCAACGCCTAAAATCTCGCCGCCGCGAATATAAAAACTCACGTTGTCGATAGCAACGCTGCCGTCGTCCTTTTTAACGGACAAATCGCGGATTTCCAAAAGCGGCTTGTCGAAATCCGTTTTAACCCGTTCGATTTTAAGGTCGATTTTTTTGCCGACCATCATTTCGGTAAGCTGTTTTTCGTTTGTGTCTTTGGTGTTTACCGTTCCGATATATTCGCCTTTACGCAAAATCGCAACCCTGTCGGAAATTTCCATAACCTCGTTGAGTTTATGGGTGATTATGATTATAGACTTACCGTCCTCCCTCATCTTTTTAAGCACGGCGAAAAGCTTTTTTATTTCCTGCGGGGTCAAAACCGCGGTAGGCTCGTCAAGAATAAGAATATCCGCGCCGCGATAAAGAACTTTTATTATCTCTACCGTCTGCTTTTCCGACACGGACATTTCGTGTATCTTTTTTTCGGGATCTATTTCAAAACCGTATCGCGAAGCTATTTCGCGAACACGGGTGTTTACTTCTTTAATATTATATTTATTGCCGTCGTCTATTCCGAGAATAATATTTTCGGCGGCAGAAAAAACGTCCACCAGTTTAAAATGCTGGTGAATCATGCCTATTTTATACTTAAACGCGTCTTTCGGGGAACGTATAACCGCGTTTTCTCCGTTTATAAGAATTTCACCCTCGTCCGGGAAGTATATTCCCGAAATCATATTCATAAGAGTGGTTTTACCCGAACCGTTTTCTCCAAGAAGCGATAATATCTCTTTTTCGTACAAAGAAAGATTTATGCCTTTATTTGCAACGACGCTTCCGAACATTTTTGTGACGCCGCGCATTTCAAGCACAACTTTTTTAGCCATAAAATACTCCAAAAATGAAAATAAGCCTGTAAGGCGGGATTGCACCCGCCTTACAGGTAATATTTGTTTAATCAGAACTTAACGTTCAGATAATTGATTCCGTCGATTTGAATATCGAAATACGGAGCGGAGCGGAATTCGCTTTCCGCAAAATAAGTGATGCCGTTTTCGCTTTTGATAACTTGGGTTTCCGGAATATAATCGCCCCAGTCGTCAACGTCCGCAAGATAGGACGTAAGATTTTTGCCGCCTACGGTAAACTTGCTGCAATCGAAAACCTTAGTAGTACCCGCTTTAAGCGCGCTTACGACTTCGTCGATTTTTTCCTGCGTGCCGGCAGCGGGAGCGAGTTTACCGAGAGCGGTAAGAACTACCGAACCCGCATCAAGCGTTTCGCCTAAACCGCCTGCCCAGTCGGTATCTACAAGCGTACCGTTTTTAGCACATTCGATAAAGTATTCATAGTAGGGTTGCCAGTTAATTCTCGAAGAAACGATAAACGTTTCGGGGCATTGAGATTCGGTGCTGCCGTTATAAGAAACGTTAGGAACTTTCGCGGTTTCGCAAGCGTTAGGCGCACCCCAAGAGTCCGCGTGCTGCGAGATAAGCGCGCAACCGCCTTTGATAAGAGTGTTAGCAGCTTCTTTTTCCGCCGTCTCTTCATACCACGAACCGGTAAACTGAACGTCCATAACGACGTTGCCCACAACGCTCTTTACACCGAGATACCAGGACGTAAATCCGGAGATAACCTCCGCGTAAGTAAACGCGCCGACGTAGCCGATTTTAATGTTGCCTTTTGCGTCTTTCTGCGAGTCGCTTATTTTGCCCGCTTCGTTCATTTCTTTAAGTTTCATGCCTGCAGCAACGCCTGCAAGGAATCTGCCTTCGTAAATGGAAGCGAATGCGTTGTGGTAGTTTTTAAGTCCGCTGGTATGCGCTTTCGTCCCGGTAGCGTGGAAGAACTGAACGTTCGGGTGCGCGGTAGCAGCTTCTATCATAAAGGGTTCGTGACCGAAAGAATCGGCAAATATGAGGTTGCAACCATTATCGATTAAATCCTCAGCGGCTTCTTTACATTCAGAACCTTCGGGAATGCCGGTTTTTATAAGGTATTTAACGTCCTGTGCTGCGCAAGCGGCCTTAAACGCGTCGATAAAGTTTTTGTCGTAAGTCGAGTTTTCATCATGGAGACAAATAAGTCCGACCTTTACGTTCTCATACTTAACGCCTGCCTCTTCCGCTCCGCAACGTACGCACTTGCCGTTTTTATAGCTGTGTCCGAGTTTACCCGTCTTGGTCTCGTAAGAATGATTGCAAGAATCGTCTTTGCAGGTCCACTTAACAGTGCCTTCGGCTGTACACGTTCCTTTGTCCGTTACTACGCCTGCATAGTCGTGTTTGTGACCGCAAGCGGTTAAACCAAAGACGCAACCTACCGCTAATATCACGGTAAGCAAAAGTGTTAAAAGTTTCTTCATTATAAAACCTCCTACCCTTTCGGGTTTAATAACTGTTTAATTTCCGCCTCGCGGATTATTGCTTCCTGAAAACGATTTTTCCGCTGACCGCGTCCATTTCGTCCACGATGGCAAGCGATAACAATTCGATCCCGTCCGCGCGTATCTTGTCGCCGCCGCCCTGAAAGCCCTTTTCCACGGCGACCGCAATTCCGCAAAGCGTCGCGCCTGCCTGATTAACTATTTCGCGAAGCGCGTCCGTCGCGTTGCCGAGCGCAAGAAAATCGTCCACTATCAATACCCTGTCCGCATCGGTAAGGTACGGCTTGGGGAGAATAATCAGATTATTGTCGGGGCGGGTGTAAGAACGGCATTGCGCGGAATACGTTTCCCCGTCGGCGTTTAAGGCTTTGGATTTCTTTGCGAAAACCATTTTGCAGCCGAACCGCTCCGCAACCAGCATAGACAGCGCGATACCCGACGCCTCCACGGTAAGCACCTTATTAACCCCGAATTCTTTGAAATGCCCGCTGATTTCGTCCGCCATTGCGGAAAGCAAGGGCGCGTCCATTTGATGATTAACGAAATCGCCCACTTTAAGGACGTTGCCTTCAAGCACTTTGCCGCGCTTTGCGATTTCCTGTTCTAACAATAACATAATTTAAGCCTCCGCCGCAAAAAAAACAAAAAACGGGTTGATTTCTCAAACCGTTTGCCAATACCTCCTGACCATCGACAAAACCGCAGAACGAAACGAGAACCAACCTTTTACGGCGGAATCCGTTTCCGAAGCATAAACGCTTATCGCGGCAAGCCGAGGAGAGATGTTCCAATAGTCGCGCCTGTGGCGGTGCGGTAGAGACGTTCGTGCCGTATATACGAACCTATATTGGCAAAATTCAAATTACGAATAGATTGTAACAAAAAAACTTATTCTCGTCAAGCGTTTGATAGCGAAAAAAGACGATTTTTGTAATTTCGGGAGCTTTTCGTCAAAACCCGCGTAAATCAACTTTTGGCGTGCTTGTTTCTTTTAAGCAAATCCCAGTCCAAACCCTTAACGTCGTAGTTTTCTATATATTCGATTATCTCGTTTTCGTCCGCAACGGTTTTGTAAAGCTTTTTGCATTCCTCGTTGACGAACCCTTTCTTAACGATACCGTCGAACATTTTGTCAAGCCCGTCGTAGTAACCCGCTATGTTATAAACGGCTATGGCTTTTTTGTGTCTGCCGAGCTGTTTTAAGGTTAAAACCTGAAAGAACTCTTCAAAAGTGCCTATACCGCCGGGAACGATAATAAACGCGTTGCACCCGTCCTCCATTGTCTGCTTCCTTTCCGCCATGGTGTCGGTAAAAGTCAGCTCGTCGGCGTCGTAATAAATGCCCTCGTAACCGTTTTCTTCGAAGAAATGCGGAATTACGCCGTGAACCTTTCCGCCGCCCGCCTTAAATCCGCGCGCAGCCGCACCCATAAGCCCCTCGCTACCCGCGCCGAAAATAAGCGAATGTCCCCTTTCGGCTAATTTTTTGCAGAGCGAAAAACATTTTTCTTTATAGACGGGGTCGATAGACTCACTCGCCGCGCCGTAAACACAAATAACCATACTATTACCTCCCTATCTCGGCGAACGCTCGCCCGCCGACGTTTTGTTTTGGTTAATGAAAAATAAATGACAATTCAGTATATACCATTTTAATAAATTATGTGTAAAAAGTCAACTTCTACTCGCGAGGACGTGTTCAGATTTGCATTTATTTTCGTAATGTGTTAAAATATAACGTATAAGATGCCTTTTGTCTTTCCGCTTTGCCTTACGGAAAGCCTCCTGATAGAGTTTTCCTTATCAATCCGGGCTTCCGTTGACGGGCTGACCTGACGGGCAACGGAAAAATCTCAAATAGATAGAGATACTTCGTAAGCAAGTGCAAGAAGCAAGGCTGGGTATGACAGAAATAAAGTTATAATTTCTTAAAATGCGTCATTGCGAGGAAAGGCGTAAGCCTTGACGTGGCAATCTCCGCGGCAGCGTTTAAGTCCCCCGCTCCTTGGCATTCTGTCCCGACCGCCTTTGACGGGCAACGGAAGAATCTCTATAATTAAAACGTCGACAAATCTTATTAAAATTATAAAGGAACACTTACGATAATGGCAACGATATTGCTTATATTTATATACATTATATATATAGGGCTGGGAGTCCCCGATTCCGCGCTCGGTTCGGCGTGGCCGGCTATGTTCCCCGACTTGGGGCTTCCCGTAAGCTACGCAAGCTTCGTTACCGTGATTATCTCGCTTTGTACCGCGCTTTCCTCTTTTTTTTCGGCACAGCTTATAAACAAATTCGGCACGGGTCTCGTTACCGCGGTGTCGACCTTGGTTACCGCGGGCGCGCTGTTTGGTTTTTCGGCGGCGAATTCCATAATTTGGCTGTGCCTGATGGCGTTGCCTACGGGGTTCGGTGCGGGCGCGATAGACGCTGCGCTTAACAATTACGTCGCGGTACGGTATAAATCCGTGCATATCAACTTTTTGCACAGCTTTTACGGCGTGGGCGTGGCGATAACCCCGTTTTTAATGTCGTTCGCGCTGAAAACCGGCGACTGGCGGGCAGGTTACCGCACGGTGTGTTTCGTTCAGCTTGCCATTGCGCTTTTCGCGTTTTTAACGCTGCCGTTATGGAAAAAGGTTAAAGAACAGGCGCAGGAAGAGGAAAATTTCACGCCCGTAACACTTTCTTACGTTAAAATGGCCAAAATCCCCGCGGCGCGGATAAGCTGGGCGGCGTTCTTTTTTACGTGCGGACTGGAATTCACCTGCAACACGTGGGCGACGACCTTTCTCGTCAAAACGGAGGGCGCGACTGCGGCGTTGGCGGCGCGAATCTTGACCTTTTATTATCTCGGAATAACCGTCGGCAGGTTCTGTTCGGGGCTGATTTCTCAAAAGGTAAGCAATAAAGCCATAGTTCTGTTCGGCTACGGGATAGTTGCGGCGGCTATCGTTTTGCTGATTCTGCCCCTCCCGATAATAGTCAAAGGCGTTGCGATGGCAATGATAGGGCTCGGGAACGGTCCGTCTTTTCCTAACCTCATTTACCTGACGCCACGCTATTTCGGGAACGAAGCCTCTCAATCGCTTATCTCCTCTCAAATGGCAATGTGCAACCTCGGAATACTCGCCGTACCACCCGTTTTCGGACTGTTGGCGAAAGCGGTTTCTCCGCGGCTGTTCCCCGTTTATCTTGCGGTGCTTTTCGCCGTGATATTGCCGAGTACGTTAGTTTATTTTAAGCGGCTGGAAGTTTTAAAGGCAAACGGCGGATTACAATTCGGAAACGATATCGAACAGCGGAAAAGCCACGACGAAAACAAAGATTAAAAAAGGAGCGATTATGGAAAGAATAGCGGAATTTGAAAAGGTGAGCTTAACCGAATATTTAAGGTGCGGCACGAAAGAAACTTACGAAAAAGTTCGGCTGCCCGAACGCGCGACGGCAGGGAGCGCGGGATATGATTTTTTCTCGCCAGAAGCTTTTACGTTAAACCCCGGCGAAACGGCTAAAATCGCGACGGGTATCCGCGCGAGAATTTCGGCAGGCTGGGTTTTAATGATCTATCCGCGTTCTTCGCTAGGGTTTAAGTATCGGCTGACGCTTAACAATACGGTGGGGATTATCGACTCGGATTATTACGACGCGGAAAACGAGGGGCATATTTTCATCAAGCTGACAAACTGCGGAGATAAGCCGCTTTCCGTAGACGAAGGCAAGGCTTTTGCGCAAGGGGTATTCGTGCCGTTCGGCATAACCTTTTCGGACGATTGCGCCGCCGCCCGCACGGGCGGAATAGGCAGTACGGACAAAAATCGAGCGAAAAAAAGCGGTAACGGGCGGTAATTGTCCGTAATTATAATTTAAAAAATAGTTTTGCTCAAAATGCTGCAAAATTCGACAGTATCGGCAATTATTCGACGAGTGCTAAAGTTGGTTTTCATTGACTTGGCACTCTTTTTTGTGTTAGAGTATAATTGAAGAATAAAGGAGCGGCGCACCGTAACCGCTTTCAAAAAAACAAGGAGATTTTTTTATGACGAACGAAATCCTGAACAAAAGAAAAAGCGAATTAGAAAAACTTGACTCAACCGCGCTTAACGAATTAGGCAAAGTTCTGTCCGTAAGCAAATGCGAAACCGCCGAACAACTTATCAACGAAATTCTCGATAAAGAGTTTGACGGCGCGATTTCGAAGCAAAAGCAACGAGATCTGCTCGACGCGGTCGCCCGCAACCCCGACGATTACATAATTTGCTCTAAAGAACATATGGTTAATCTTGCAAAATACTTAAAGGAAACGTTTGAACGGCTTGATTTCGAGGTTAAGGTGTTTTGTAATTCCGTTTTAGGCGACTGCTATGATGATTGACGAAATTCTGAACGGACACGATTGACGCCCCCGTTTTTGCGAAATTCTCGCAAAAACGGGGGCGTTGCGCTTTTTAATTCGTTACGTCTGATTTTTTGCCCTTTCTTTTAAGAAAAGCTTGCTTTCGGAAATGCGGTTTTATTCCTTTTCGTCGTTGGATTTGTCGATTTCGAGTTCTGCCTTTTCACATTCGGAATTTAAATCCTGATTGCTCTTTTTTAACCGCGGGAAAGCTTTGATTAAACGCGATTTTTCAAGCCGCTCGGTAACCTTTTTCAAGCTTTGCGAAACCGCAAGCGTGGCGTCCGACACTCTTTTGCCGATAAAATCCGAATCCCTGTGGATTAACTCCGCAATCCGCGACGTTTCTTTTAAGTCGGCTTTTAAGCCTTTAAGCTGTTTAAGCACGGTTATAAAGTCCGCAAGGAAAATCACCCACAAAACGGCAAGGATTCCCGCGCCCCACCACTTAAACGGCACGAGCGAAATCAGCTTATCCGTCAGCGGAACGAGCGTTTTGAACACAAGAAGCACCGCAAGCCCCCAGATAATCGCAAACCGTAAGCATACGTACCCTTTAACGTTAAACGGCTCTTTTGAATAATCCCACCACTTGGTTTTAAAAAGTTTATCTAAAACGAAGCCCGTTATCAGCTCTAAAAAAGTAGCAAGCGCGCCGCCGACCAGAAACAAAAGCCACCATTTTTCGGCAAGTCCGTTAAGTAGCAGCACGCAGATTGCCATTCCCGCGCCGTAAATGGGACAAAGCGGACCGTTTAAAAATCCGCGGTTTACGAATTTCCCCGTTTTCAGCGTCGCGAATATCACCTCCGTAAGCCAACCGAGAAACGCGTAAATAAAAAAGTACGCCATCATATAGTAAAGCGAAATATGCCCTAATATCGGTGTTTCCATAATTTCCTCCTTAAAGTAAACCGATGGTTTTCGCCGCCCTTTTATCCTTCGTCATTATACCCCGTGAGCTTTAACCCCGCGTTTTGCCTGCGGTTATAAGCTGACGTTTTTATAATATTCGTTTAACAATGTACGTTTAATAAAGCGTTTTTGCGCGGTGTCAGCGCGTAAGCGTGTATTTATAAAGCGAAGATTTGCTTACTCCCCTTTCCTTTGCCACTCTTTTTAACGCTTCTTTTTTGTCCATGCCCGCGTTCAGGTATAAATTTATATGTTCCTCTTCGGACAGCGCGGAAAAATCGTCGTCCGGCTTGCCGTCCACGACGAGGACGTATTCGCCACGCGGTTCTTCGGGCAGACCCTCCTTTAAGTTAAAACGCGTTGCCGATTCGTGAATCTTTGTTATTTCCTTAACGGCGACGGCGCGTCTTTCGCCGAAAACCGAATATATGCTTGCTATATCCTTGTTTATATCGTGCGGGGCAGAATAAAACACGAGCGGCATATCGAGGTTTTTATATTTTTCGAGCAGGGTCGTGCGTTCGCAGCTTTTATTCGGCAAAAAACCTATAAAACAAAACCGCGCCGCAGACAAACCCGAAAGCACCAGCGCGGACACACACGCGCACGCGCCGGGGATAACCGTAAAGCTTAACCCCCGTTCTATAAGCGTTTGAACGAGAATATTGCCGGGGTCGGAAATGACGGGCATGCCCGCGTCCGAAATAACCGCAATGTTTTTGCCCTCCGCGAGCTTGTCGGCTATTTTTTCGCTTTCCTCACGCTCGTTAAATTTATGGTAGGAAAAAAGCGGCTTTTTTATGCCGTAATGATTAAGCAGCACGAGCGAACGACGCGTATCCTCGCAGGCGATTTCGTCCACGAGATTAAGCGTTTCGACCGCGCGGTAAGAAAAATCTTTTAAGTTGCCTATCGGCGTAGCGACGAAATACAGCATAAGCTTAACCCTCCGTTTTCCCCGTTTTTGCAAAATTTGCCGCACTTGCGGGGTTTTATTCTGCCTCCGTTTTCTTTCCGCCGAAGGCTTGATTTACGACGGACGGCATGATTTTTAAGCCGCTTTTGCCGCCCTTTACGGCTTCTATCATAAACAAGTACGGCGCTTTTCCGTCCGCGTGGCAAAGGCAAAGCCGCTTCGGCTCTAACCCGTTGCTTCTCATTCCGCAAATAACGTCCGTCAGCCTGTCCGCGCGGTGAACCATGCACACCCTTCCGCCGAATTTAAGCGCGTTCCGGCACGCCGTAAGCAGCTCGTCAAGACTTAACTCTATTTCGCGCCGACAAACGGCGACGCTGCGCTCCTTATCGTGTTCGCCCGAAGAACGGGGCATATACGGCGGATTGCATACGATAAGCGAAAATTTGCCGTAATAACTTTTGTCCAACCCTTGCAGCCTGCCCGAAACGGCGGAAAACTTGTCCTCTAACCCGTTTAGCGCTATGCTTTTTAACGAAAGCTCGTAAAGCGGGGGTTGCAGCTCGAAAAAAGTCACGCTTTTTATAAGGCGCGGGTGAAGCCCGTAAAGGTAAAACCCCACCACGCCCGAGCCTGAACAAAAATCCGCGACGACGTCGCCCGATTTAACGCGCGCGAACTCCGCAAGCCGCAACGCGTCGGACGTAAAACGATATAATTTTGCGTCCTGATAAACCTTTATTCCGGACGCGCCGAGATATTCCGTTTCAAGCATGGTTTTCTCCCGAAAAAAAACTGTTCTTTTATTGCGAGTTTTATATTACGAGTTATTTGTTATAGTTCGCTTATTGCGAGACGTTTATTTAAAAAATTAAGGCGCAAAAAGATGCGCCTTTAATTCTTTTAGCTATTTCTTACTCGTCTTCGGATATAGCTTCAACAGGGCAACCTGCCGCGCACGCGCCGCAGCTCATGCAAGCGTCCGCGTCGATGTTGTACTGCGTATCGCCCTGACTGATAGCGCCGACGGGACAAGTATCCGCGCACGCGCCGCAAGAAATGCATTTATCGCTGATTTTGTATGCCATTTGAGTCTACCTCCTGAAAAATTTGAAGTTGCGGCGGTGAAATTCCGCCGTAACTATATTGTACCATAATACTTTGCTTTTGTAAACTTTTAAACCGAAATTTTTTCCGTAATTATTCAACTAAATATTAAATCGTCGGATAACGTGGTAAAAAAGCGTTTCCGCTCGGAAAATTTTGACGCTATTCGCCTTTTTCTCCGGCAGGATTCACGGACGGTTTCCCCGCAACCTTCTCTCTCGGCTTGTCGGCGTGTTTTTCGCCGGCTCTCTCGCCCGATTTTTCGGCGTTGCGCTCCTCTTTCGGGGAAGAATCGCGGTGCTTGCCGTGTTTTTTGTTCTTTTTATTCTTTTTTTGAGCGTTCTTTTCGGCGTTTTCGGGTTTCGGTTCGTCGGAAGGAATCTCGTCCGAATCGGAAGCGGCGTCGTCGGGTTCGGGCGCTCTTTTCCTGAATTCCAGCCTGTCCACGGGGAAATCTTTATAAACCTCGCTGCCGTCGCCCTTGGTTATTTTAACCTTTGAGATAAGCTTTAACATATCGTTGGAAACGACAATTCCGCTGCCCTCCGGCGTTTTGACCGTGCCGCCGACCTTTGGCATTTTGCCGTAAACTTCCGCATAATAATCGTTTTCGTACTCTAAACAGCACATAAGCCTGCCGCACAGCCCCGAAATTTTAGCGGGATTAAGGTGCAAACCCTGATTTTTAGCCATTTTGATGCTGACCTTGCCGAAATCGCACATACAGCTTGCGCAGCAACACGTTCTGCCGCACGGCGCGATTCCGCCGAGAATTTTGGTTTCGTCCCTGATGCCTACCTGCCTTAACTCTATGCGGAGATGAAAATGCGCCGCAAGCGTTTTAACGAGTTCGCGGAAATCCACCCGCTTATCGGACGAGAAAAAGAACGTCAGCTTTTTGCCGTCGAATGAGAATTCCGCGCCGATAAGCTTCATTTCAAGCCCCGCCTCGCGGATTTTTTCGTTAGTATAACTCATCGCCTCGGGAAGTTTTGCCTCGTTATCTTTAACGGCTTTGATATCTCTTTCCGTCGCTTTTCTTAAAATAGGTTTAAGCGGATAAAGGATTTTATCGTCGTCCATTTCCTTCGTTCCGAAAACGACCGTGCCGTATTCCACGCCCTTTGCGGTTTCGACGATAACGCCGTCCTTTTCCGAAAGCGGTTCGCTATTTTCCGCGGGCGAAAAATAATACGTTTTGACCGTGTTTTTAAATTTAACGCCTATTACCTTTGCCATTTATATTTGCCCTCCAAAATCGAAAACAACAGCCATTCGTTAAGAGCCGCGCCGCTGCCGTTGAAATATTTGCGTTTTCTCGCCTCGTTAATTTTATCAAGCGCGTAAACGAGCGCGCCCGAGGTGTACCCCCTCGCGTTTTTAACCGCGTCAAGCCGAGCCTTGTCGTAAACGAGCGTTTTCGCCCCCACGAAAAGGCAAAGCATATCTCTTAAATACGCTTCCATAACGGACAAAACGTCCTCCGTTACGAGCGGCAAACAGTATCTTTTAACCGCGTCGGGGCTTTTTTTCGCGTCTTTGGGAATTTTATCGTCGTTTCTCGCGCGGTATTCCTTGATAAGCTCGCTTAACAGCGCGTCCAGCTTAACCGAATAATCAAGCACCTGACTGCTTGACTGCATATTGACGAGCATATCCTCCGTAAACGCCTCTATCTCTTTAAGTTTTTCGTCCGAATAAAATCGCTTCACCGCGCCCGCCGTGCCGTCTCCGCAGGCAACCGCGCGTTTAAGCCTTTCTTTGTCCGTAAATTCGCCCGAAAACGCGCGGAACAGCTTTTCCTCCGAAAACGCGGGTATTTCCAGCTTTTTTACGCGCGATTTAAGGGTGGAAAGCAACGGGAATTCGCTTTTCGCGCCGATGACGATATGCGTGCCGACGGGCGGTTCTTCAAGCGTTTTAAGCAACTTGTTCTGCGCCGCGGCGGTCATGGTGTCGCCGTTTTCGATAACGAAAATTTTACGCTCGCCCTCTATCGGTTTAAGATAACTTTTTTCAATCAGGTCGGTAACGTCGCCGACGGTAACCGTTTCGCCCCGTTCGGGATAAAAACTAACGTCGGGATAGATTTTTTCGTCTATAAGTCTGCATGCGCGACATTCGCCGCAAATCTCGTCCGTTCCGCAAGCGATAAGCTTGACGAAAATTTTGAGATATTGCGAAAGAAATTCGCCGTCGGGACATAAAATCAGATACGCGTGCGACAATTTGCCGCTCGTTTTATCGTTTTTCAACGATTTATACGCGTTGGTTTCTTTTATTAAAGAAAGTATATCCGCCATAATCCCCCGTTTCCCGTTGCCTTAACGCCGCGTTGCCTCGGTTTTTTAACCTGAATTTAATAACTCTTTTTCGTTTCGCCGCTCCCCGGCGCGCAGTTTCTTCGTTGATTTTCTGCGCAAGTTTTAACGCCCTCGCCGGTTTTGCGACTTTTTCCGCCGTTTTTTCGACCGGGTTTTACGCTTTAATCAAAACACGCCCCTGTCTTTTAACGCCGCCACGATTTTGGCGTGGGTTTGCTCCTTCGTGCCGGACGCGTCGATAACGATAAAGCGGTTTTCGTAACGCTTTGCAAGCTCTTTATAACCGCGGTAAACCCTTTCGTGGAATTCCATGCCCGAAAGTTCCAGCCTGTCCGAGCAGTCCGCGCCGCCTTTTCTTTTAAAAGCAAGCTCGGGCGGTAAATCGAGAAAAACCGTATAGTCGGGCATAAAGCTTTTTATCGCGTAATCGTTTATTTTTTCGACGAATTCCGCGCCCAAGCCGCGCGCGTAACCCTGATACGCAAGCGAAGAATCCACGTATCTGTCGCACAGAACAAGCTCGCCGTTATCGAGCCGCGGCTTAATTTCGCGCTTTAACAGCTGCGCGCGTGCGGCGGCGTAAAGCAACGCCTCGCACTCGTCCGTCATGTCGGCGTTATTTTTATCGAGAATAATGCTTCTTATTTTTTCCGACACGGGCGTCCCGCCCGGCTCTCGCGTGAAATAATACTTTACGCCGATTTCGGAAAGATAATTTTTAAGCATTTCGGTCTGGCGCGATTTTCCGACGCCTTCGCACCCTTCAAAAGTAATAAATTTGCCTTTCATAATTATTCCGCGCCGCCTAAAATATCGCTGCAATTTCTTACGAGCGCGTTGATAAACGATATAACCTCGTACTGCAAATCGGGCTGTTCGTCCTTAAAATCGAAAACCAGCAGCGTAACGTTTTTCGCAGAGCCGTTTTCGCCGTTAAGCTTAACGAATTTGGTAACGTCCGTTTTGCCGCCCGTAAGTGTGCCGAGATTAAGCCCATAAACGGCGTTTTCCCTGCCCTTTTCTTTTTCCGCGTTAAAAAGCTTTTCGTAAGAAGCCTTGTTTTTGTCGTCAACCGTGGCAAGCGTCTGCTCGTAACGGGTATAGCGGAAAAACAAACCGTCCTTGTCGTTAGATAAAAGCTTCTTGAAATCGGCGATTTCTTTCTCGAGCTTTTCTATCCGTCTGATTTCGTCCGCAACGGATATTTCGCCGCTTTTTAACGCGTTTTTATAAACGCGCTTGCGTGCGCGCTCGTTAAAGTGCGCTTGAATTTTGCCGTCGTCAAACTTGCCGTCCGTATAAAACTGCGAAACGTATTCTTCCGCGTCGGACAAAAGCCGTTCGTAATTGTATCCGTAAGAATCGGCGAGCGTTTTCGCGCGGACGGGCTGAGATTCGTTTTCCACCGTATCGGTAAAAATCACGTCCCCCTCGTAAACGGAAAGACGGGTCGAAAGCACGTTATATTTAGACGTAAGCTGTTCGCTCGAAAGCTCCTTTACGTCGTAACTGAAAACGTCGTCCGACAACATGGTGTAAAACGCGCCGTCGCCCAGCGAGGAAACGTTCTCGTCGAAATAATATTTAAAGCTTTGTCCGGTGGTTAAGCGCACCGCCGAAACGGTGTACACAAGTTCCCACAACACGATTGCCGCAACTGCGACAATCAGCGTTAAAATCCACTCGTAAGCAAGAAAATCGGAAAGCCTTTTTTTTGTCAGTTTATTATCCATACACAGCCCCTATAAAGAGCGTTGAGCAAAAATTTTTAAAATATTCCACCGCGGTTGTCAATATTGCCGCGGCATTTTCGCCCGTCGCGGTTTTTCCGCACGCGCTGCACGCGCCGCGACCGCCGCGGGTTTATAAAACGACGTTATCTGACGGGCTTCATCGTCGGGAAGAGTATAACGTCCCTTATTGACGCGCTGTCAGTTAAAAGCATAACCAGCCTGTCCACGCCGAAACCTAAGCCGCCCGTCGGGGGTAAGCCGTATTCGAGCGCGGTAACGTAATCCTCGTCCACCTTGGCGTCGTTGCCGCCCTTTGCACGCTTTTCGGCAACCTGCTTAACGAATCTTTCTTTTTGGTCGATGGGGTCGTTAAGCTCCGAAAAGGCGTTGCCCATTTCGCGCGCGTAAATAAAATACTCGAAACGTTGAGTAAACGCAGGCTCGTCCGGTTTTCTCTTGGCGAGCGGAGAGTTTTCCACGGGGTAATCGTAAATAAAGGTGGGCTGAATAAGCTTTTCCTCCACGAACGCGTCGAAAAACGCGATTAAAACGTGACCCTTGGTGGCGGCGTCGCCCTCGTCGACGGGAACGCCCCGTTTCTTCGCCTCTGCGCGCGCGTCCGCGTCGGTAGCCCAGCTGTCGTAATCGACGTCGGCGTATTTTTTTACCGCTTCTTTCATCGTAAGTCGTTCCCACGGTTTGCCCATGTCGATTTCCACGCCCTGATAGGTGATTTTTTCCGTACCGCAAACGTTTCTGGCGATGGTTTTATACATATTTTCTATAATATCCATCATATCGCGGTAGTCGCTGTACGCCTGATACATTTCGACGGTGGTGAATTCCGGATTGTGCGAGCGGTCCATACCCTCGTTTCTGAAAATCCTGCCGACTTCGTAAACCCTGTCGAATCCGCCGACGATTAAACGTTTTAAGTAAAGCTCCGTTTCGATGCGGAGATACATGTCCATATCGAGCGCGTTGTGGTGCGTTTTAAACGGTCTTGCCGCCGAGCCTATTTCCAACGGCTGCAAAACGGGCGTATCCACTTCGAGATAACCTATTCCGTTAAGATAGTTTCTTATTTCCGCAAGAATTTTAGAACGCGCGATAAACGTTTTCTTTACGTCGGGATTAGCGATTAAATCCACCTCTCTCTGACGATACCGAGTATCCTCGTCTTTAAGTCCGTGATATTTTTCGGGGAGAGGTAACAATGATTTTGAAAGCAGCTCTATACTCTGCGCGTGAACGGAAATTTCGCCCGTGCGCGTTTTGAACACGAAGCCCGTTATCCCCACGATGTCGCCTATATCGTAATCCTTAAACGCGACGTAATCGTCGCCCAGCTCGTTTATGGAAAGATAAGACTGAATAGTGCCTTTCCCGTCCAGAATAACGGCAAAAGCCGCCTTGCCCATAATTCTTTTGCTTATAAGCCTGCCCGCGATGCCTACGGTTTTGTTTTCATACGCTTCGTAATCGTTTTTAATATCGGCGGAAAACGCGGTTCTGTCGTATTTAACCTTTTGATAAGGGTCTTTGCCCGCGGCTTTAAGCGCGGCAAGCTTTTCCCTGCGTATTCTTAAAATTTCGCTTAAATCCGCTTCCGTTTCGGCAGCGGGGTTCTTGATTTCTTCCATTTGTTCCTCCAAAGTAGCAGTTAAGCTTAATCAATAAACCTTTTTAATGGTAACGTTGATAAAGCCGGACGGCACGGCAATTCTTACGCTGTCCTTTTCCTTATGCTCCAAAAGCGCGTTGCCGATAGGCGATTCGTTGGAAATTCTGCCCTGTTCGACGTCCGCTTCGGTCGTGCCGACGATTTCGTAAGTAAAAAGTTCGCCCGTATCGTCGTCGATAAAATCGACCTTGCTGCCGAGGGAAACGTGTCCCTTTGGGGCGGCGGAGTCGCCGATTATCACCGCGAATTTGAGTTTTTCCTCGATTTCGAGAATTTCGCCCTCGATCATAGCTTGCTCGTTTTTAGCCGCGTCGTATTCGGCGTTTTCGGATAAGTCACCGAATTCCCTCGCCGTTTTAATTCTTTCGGTAATTTCCGCGCGCTTAACGAGCTTTAAGTATTCCAGCTTTTTTTCAAGCTCTTCTTTGCCTTCTTTTGTAAGTATTACTTCTTCCGCCATAATAGACCCTCCGTTAAATTAACGTTTATTTTTCTTTAATACGGTTATTCCGTGTATTAAACATTATATATAATATACCCCGTTTTGTCAAGCAAAACCCCGTTCGCCCGTTCGTTTCCGCCGCCCCGCGCGCTTTTTTAACCTCTTTTTTTGTCTTTTTGACAAACTCGCTTATAAAATTTTTCACTTTTTTGAAAAATTTTTTCATTTTCGCTTGACAACGGTTATTAATATAGGTAAAATAGTATATGTAAAATGAAATATGCGCTCGCGGGTAGCGCGGGTGTTAAGAGTTCCGGGATAATATATGAAAAAAGAAGGTCGCAAGCTTCGCGACCTTCTTTGTTTGTTTGCGCGCCGTTATAGGGCGCGTTCGGGGCGAAAAAATTATTCCTTTTCGGAATAATCCTCGCAGCAGGTACAGCTTTCGCCGCAACCGCAGGTAACCTTAATGGTATCCAAACCGCAATTACAGCCGTCGGCGTTATGCATGCACTTTTTAACGTCGCATTTGATAGAATAGTTTTTCATATAATCTCCTTTTGCCCGATTTTCAGTTTTTTTTCGATAATATCGAGCCTTTACCCCCTTATTATACCGTTCCCGCGAAAAACTATACCTTATATTTGTTGACAAAATCGCCGTTTAAGGGTAAAATATTACAAGTAGTCTTTTTTGAAATAGTTATTAAACAGGAGTTTTTATGAAAGTCGTTTTACTTAAAGACGTTAAGGGCTCGGGCAAAGCCGGAGACATCATTAACGCGAAAGACGGTTATGCGAATAACTTTCTTATTAAAAACGGTTACGCGAAGCTTGCGGACGCCGCCGCCATTAACGAAAACACGGCGCAAAAAGCCGCCGCGGCTTTCCACCGCGCGGAGGAACTTAAAGCTAATAAAGCGCTTAAAGAAAAAATCGACGGCTTATCCGTTACCGTTCAGGTTAAAAGCGGCGCTACCGGTAAATTTTTCGGAAGCGTTACCAACAAGGAAGTCGCCGATAAACTCTCGGAGCTGGGCTTCGATATCGATAAAAAGAAAATCGTATTACAGCCGAATATTAAAACCGCCGGCGCATATCCCGTTACGGTTAAAATTTCACCCGAAGAAACCGCGAAAATCACGGTCAATATCATAAATTAACGGGCGGGCTGTATGAAGAAAAACAAAAAGCTGAACGCTGCGGTTAAGTTCTCCGTTATCGACGTGGACGAGCAAACCGCAGAACCTAAGCTCGTCGAGCTTTCCCGCGAGGAATACGAACTTCGCGTTGCCGAATCGGGCGACGCTCATTCCGCGCCCTTTACCGTGTCGGACGAAAACGCCGAAAGCGTAGGTAAGCAAATCGTTATGAATAAGGTTTTCGGCATCGACGAAAAAGAATCCGTTTCCAAACGTCAGAAAATCTTTAAGCGCATAACAACCATATTGTTTTTCGTGCTTGTGGGCGGCGTGCTTTGCTGGACGGCTTATAACGATTTCTTTTCGGGCAAAAAGGAGCTTCCTTCCCCCGAATATTTGTATAGTATCTTTTCAACGCGTTGGTTTTACCTGCTGTTCGCGTTCTTTTCGCTTGCCTGCTGTTACTTTTTTAAGGCGTTAAAACATTCGCTTCTCGCAAAAAAACTTAAAGGAAAGTGGCGGTTCGGATTGTGTCTTGATACCGCCGTTATCGGGCTTTATTATAACTACGTTACCCCGCTTGCGGTGGGCGGTCAGCCGTTTGAAATTTATAATCTCACCAAGAACGGCTTTTCCGGCGGCGAAGCGTCCTCGATGACTCTTTCATCGTTTATTCTGCATCAGCTCGTTTTCGTTCTGTGCGGCTTCGTTTCGCTCGGGCTTTTCGTCGGCAATACGCTGGGGATACCCGCGGCAATGTATTCCTCCGTGCCGAAGGTTATTTCGATTATCGCGCTTATCGGCTTGATTCTCGCGTTTTCCGTGCCTATTTTCGTCATTATCTTTTCGCTCAACTCTAAACTCGGCGAAAAAATCGTTTCTTTCGTCTTCTTCCTCGGGAAAAAACTGAAACTCGTTAAAAACCCCAAGGAAACGAAGATGAAAACGCTGCAAAGCCTTTCCACCAACGCGAACTGCCTTAAACGCCTCGCTTCTCAGCCGTCCGTGTTTATCCCCGAACTGCTGATGAGTATTGCAGAACACCTCGCGCTGTGTTCCATCGCCTATTTTACGCTTAAATTTTTCGGCTTTAACTGGCGCGTGGAAAGCGGGTTTTTAGAGTGGCTGCAAGTCATTCAGCTGTGCTTTATTCTTTACGCGGCGATTTCGTTTATCCCCACACCCGGCAACTCCGGCGCGGCGGACCTTTCCTTTTATCTGCTGTTTGACACGGGTTTGGGTTTAAGCGGCGGAAGCTCCGTTTACGGCGGTCTTGCCTTCCCCGCAATGGTTCTTTGGCGGGTTTTAAGCTTTTACGGCTTCGTTATTATAGGCCTTGTCCACACCGCCGCAAAGAGAAAGCGCAACGCAAGAAACTGCAATAGACATAGGGGTATCAATTCAAAATAAAAGTGTAGCCCACTGTACTTCGCTTTAGGAGAAATGTAGTGGGCTTTATCTTTACCACAGTAATTAAACAAAATAAGTTGTATTTTTAGCCGTGTGGCTAAAAGTGATATGCAAGTATCTTGCGTTATATTCGCGAGAGCAAATTCAAGGTTCTGCATAGCAGGTTCTTATATTTCTCTCTCGCAAGTTATATTATATTTGCCATAACTTACCCTATGGGTAAATATAACTTTGCGTAGCAAAAAATAACTGCGAAAGCAATATAACTTGCCGATAGGCAAATATAACTAGTGCGTCAGTAATAATCCCTATTACTGACGCACTAAAGCAAGCGGATTTTTCTTAACCCTTTTCGTTTTGTTTTTTGTTAAATAAAAATTTCTGCGGGCTGTCGCAAATCGCGACAGCCCGCTCGTTTTTTTGACGTTTTCTTTTTATTCTTTTAATTTTTCGACAAACGGTAATATTACCCTTCTTTGCACGGCAAAAGATAACTTTATGTAGTGAAAACAAAAACTTTTTACGCTAATAATAACGATTGTTTCCGGTCAGGACAAAAAATCCGCGCCGTCGTTTCTGAATTTTTTTACCGAAACGCATATCACCGAGCCGAACAAATAAACGGATAAACCCTGGCTTATTAACAAAAAACACGCTTGCAAATAGTAAACGTATTCGAGTTGACCGTAGCAATAATACCAAACCGCAGGCAGCAAAAGCGCGTTCAGCACCACGGGAAACAAACCGCCGACCACGATTGACGGAAGTGTTTTTTTAATGATTTTACCCGTAAAATAGGTTAATACGCCCGCTAAAAGCGTAATTACGCTTCCGAATACCACGTCAAACAACGCGCAACCCGTTATCAGGTTGGAAAGCGCGCATCCGACGAACAGCGCGTAGGGCGCTTCCGGGAAAAGCAACGGCAAAAGCGTCAGCCCTTCCGACACCCTGAATTGTATTGCGCCGCTTGCTACGGGCAAAGTTATCAGCGATAAAACAACGTATAACGCCGCCGTCACCCCCGCCCTTGCAAGTCTTTTAGTAGTTTTTTTCATAAATAAAAATCCTCTTTCGCGCAAGCCGAAAAAGGATTTTACTCGCTTTTTCGGTTTTTTTAACGAAGTGTTTTCCGAAAACCTTCGATGGTATTTTAACACGGAATCGCGTATTTGTAAATCGTTTAGCGACGATATTTCTGAAAGATTTGCAAAAAGTCAGGCAAGCTGCCCTTTAACTTTCGTAAATTTGTTTTTTTCTTCCGAAAGCACGTTCTCGGGCGCGCTTTCCACCTTGGCGTAACCCAGCTCGCTCATTAAAAAGAATACGTCCGCCTGCGTTTCGACGGCGTCGTTCCATTGCGCTTTTATAAGCGTACGAAAACCCTTGCTTGCCCCTTCCGTCATGGAGGTCGAATACATTTTAACCACCTCTTTTTCGAGATTTAACAAGTCTTGCAAACTGTCTTTTTCGTTAAGCGTTATGTCCGCTTTATATTCGTTCGTCATTTTTATCTCCTTATTTTTTGTCGGTTTTCAAAGTAATCCGAGAAGCGCGTTAAAGCGTTTTTCGTGCGAGTCGGCAAGCTTATTCAGCTCGTCCGCGAGTTTTTTGTTAGTCAGCGTTCTCGAGTAAAGTCTTGCTTTTTTGCACGCGCTTTCCTCGTAAATTAAAAGGTCTGATAAAAGCGTGGCTTCTTTTGTAGTCAGCATGTTAGCCATAAAAAATAACCTCCGTTTTGGTTTTTACGAAGGTTATTTTGCCCGATTTTAACGCTATTCATACCACAAATTTTTAAAAACTCCGGTTTTTCCGTTTTGCCTGCGTAATTTTGATAAATCTTTATCTTTTCGTCCTTGTCTGCGCGAAATAAATTTATAATTTCTCGCTGCCGCGGAGATTACCACGTCAAGGCTTGCGCCTTTCCTCGTAATGACGTAATGAAATACTGCGCGGGCTAGTTCAAAAAGCCCCTTTCAGTATGACAGGTTATAAATAAAAAATCCCCTTAAAGAGTAAGGGGATTTAGGGGTTTTGAGGAGTTTTCAGGGTAAGGGGTTCGTAAGGGGTTAGGGACGGACTTTAAAAACAGTCCCTATCCCTTACAAAACGACCTTGTGACAAGAAAGATATTATAACGCTGCCGCGGAGATTACCACGTCAAGGCTTGCGCCTTTCCTCGTAATGACGTAAGATAGGCATACAATATAAAATCCCCTTAAAGAGTAAGGGGATTAAAGGGGTTTGATTGTTTTTTATAGTAAAGCGTTTTCCAGCACAAGCTTATCAAAATTTATTTTTTCAACGAAATCGTCGCTTTTAAAACGCAACGTGTTATACTTTGCGTAGTTAAAAATGTGTGTTTTAACGATTACGGGCGTGGGGCAATCGAGCGCTTCGCATATATCGCGAACGTACTCGAAAAATTTAGAGTAATCCGTTTGTTCCGCGCGCTCGTAAACGGTTTGTTTTATTATTTTATCGTTTTTAATCAGTTTTGCCCAGATTTTAACCATTTTTTCCTCCGCTCGGCTTATTTTAACATATATAATCTAAAAAATCAAGCAGGTTATTGACAAAACCGTTTATAAAGTATACAATATATATACAAAGTTGCATATTATAAACGGGGTATTTATGGAAAAACTTAAAAAACAAGTAATAAAGCTTCTCACCGAAGACGCGCGATATTCCATGGCAAAGCTTTCGGAAATTATAGGCGCGCCGCTTGCCGACGTGGAAAACGCCGTTACCGAACTTGAAAGAGCAGGCGCAATCGTCAAGTACTCCGCTATTCTTAATACGGAAGTTATCAGCGCGAAAAGCGTTCAAGCACTTATCGAAGTTAAAGTCGCGCCGCAAAAGCTTAAGGGGTTCGACTCCTACGCCGAGGACCTTTACGATTTCGACGAGGTTAAAAGCTTATACCTTATGAGCGGCGGGTTCGACCTTGCCGTTTTCGTCGAGGGTGAAACGATTTCCGATATCGCGCGGTTCGTTGCGGAAAAATTGTCCGTTATCGACGGCATTACGGGCGTTCAGACGCATTTTATTCTTAAAAAATACAAAATCGAAGGGCAAATCACAAAACCCGCCGAGGAGCATAAAAGGCAGATTTATCAGGCATGAGAGAATTCGTTTCTAAAAAAGCTAAAAACATAGCTCCTTCCGGCATAAGAAAGTTTTTCGACCTTGCTGCCGGACAGGACGATATTATTTCGCTCGGCGTGGGCGAACCCGATTTCGTTACCCCGTGGGCTATCAGGGAAGCAGGTATTTCTTCGATTAAAAAAGGTTACACTCAATACACCTCGAATAAAGGTCTCGTTCAGCTCCGCGAGGAAATTTCGCGTTATCTCGACGCCAAGTTCGGCGTGAGCTTTCCCGCGGACGATATCGTTATCACGCTCGGCGCGAGCGAGGCAATCGATATAACTCTCCGCGCGATTATCGACGACGGCGACGAGGTGTTAGTTCCCGACCCGAGCTACGTTTCTTACCGCCCGTGCGTGGAATTGTGCGGCGGCGTTGCCGTACCCGTGGAATGCGACGGCGAAAACGGCTTTATACTTACGCCCGAAAACCTCGAAAAAGCGGTTTCCCCGCGCACGAAAGCCATTATTTTCCCTTACCCGAATAACCCTACGGGCGGCGTTATGTCGCGCAAAGACGTGGAAAATATTTTGCCGTTCATCTTGAAGCACGACCTTTTTATTATTTCCGACGAGATTTACGCCGAACTTTCTTACGGCGAGGAACATTGCTCTATCGCGTCTTTTCCCGAACTTCACGACAGAGTCGCGCTTATCAGCGGTTTTTCCAAGGCGTTCGCCATGACCGGTTGGAGGGTCGGCTACGTTTGCGCGCCCCCGTCCGTTGTCGAGGCGTTGCTTAAAATTCATCAGTACGCCGCCATCTGCGCTCCGAGTTTTGCGCAATACGGCGCGCTTGCGGGGCTTATTCAGTGCCGCGAGGACGGTTTTAAGTGCGTCGGGGAAATGCGCGAGGAATACGATTCGCGCAGAAAATACGTTTATAAACGCCTTACCGAGGCGGGGCTTACCTGTTTCGAGCCGAAGGGCGCGTTTTACATATTTCCCTGCGTTAAAAGCACGGGGCTGAGCGGCGCGGAATTCGCGCTCGCGCTGTTGGAAAAAGAAAAAATCGCGGTCGTCCCCGGAGACGCTTTCGGCGAGTTCGGAAAGGATTACGTGCGTATTTCTTACGCTTATTCTATGAAAAATCTCGTTATCGCTATGGATAAAATCAAGAAGTTTATCGACGGATTGAAAAATGATAAGGAAAAATTGTGATGGATATTCAGACTAAAAAAGCGTCCAAGGCGTTCGAAGCGATTAAAGCCGCTTTGCAATCTTATTACGTTCCGCCGTTCGTTCTTGCGTTTTGCTTTATTTTTTGGCTTGCGAGGCTTAACCTCGTTTGCATTTGCGCGCTCGTTTTAGTCGTTGCCGCGATTCTCGTTTTTTGCGACGACGTTAAAAACATTTTCTGCCCTGCGCTTTTCGCGGGATTCTGCATTAAAGATATCGCCGCCGAAGCAAACTGGTTCGTTTATATCGGGTGCGTCGTCGCCGCGCTTATCGCTTTCGTCGCGTTTGCCGTTACCAAAATCGCAAAGCGCAAAGGGTCTTTAACGCTCGGCAAAATGTTCTACCCTATTATCGTTTTAGACGTCGCGTTTTTGCTTGGCGGCATCGTCGGGAACTTTAACGTTTCCGCGTTTTTCGCAACTCTCGGGCTTTCGGTCGCGATGCTCTTGCTGTATTTTCTCGCGATAAACTTTACCGAAAACCTCGCCGATTATCTCGCGGTTTTGTTCGTCTACGGCGCGGCGTTCGTGTCCTTGCAAATTTTAACGAAAAACGTTATCGATAACGGTTTTCATGAAATTTTCGAGTGTCACGGCTGGGCTACCGCGGAAGGCCCTAACACCTCCGCGTTATTCATAGGCTTGGGCGCGGTTTCCGCTTTATTTCTTATCAACGTTAAAAAACGCGGATATTTATTTCTTATCCCCGCGGCGATTTATATTTTTATGGTAACGCTTATCCGTTGCCGCGGCATGCTTTTAACTCTGCTTATCGTTATCCCCGTGGAAGCGGTTCTTGTCGTTAAAAACTGTAAAACCAAGCGCGCGCTGACCTTTACGCTGTTGGGAATCCTCGTCGCTTCCGCGATTGCGGAACTTACCACGCATTGCATTTCGGACGCGATTAAAGGCGTGATTGAAAAGTTTATAAACAACAAATCCTCCGGCAGACTCGGCGACAATCAGCTGTGGGACTGGTGCATTAACAAGTTTTTCGAGTACCCGATTTTCGGTTACGGCTTTATCAGCGCCGAACCCGTTCCTTCTATCCGTGCCGAAACGCAGTATTTTATTCTCGCACACAACACCGTGTTGCAGCTGATGACTTCCGTCGGAATCTTCGGAATGATTCTTGCGGGCTGGTTCTATTTTGAAAAATATACTCTCGCTTTTACCGACTTTAAAGGGCTTATTTCTATGCCGCTGCTTTTAATCGTAATCGCGATGAGCGGTATTACCGAACAGGCGGCGATGATGGACCCGTTCGTGTTCCTTATTCCGTTTATTCTGCTTGCGGCAAAGGAAAACTATCTCGCGGAGAAGGCGGCTTGCGCCGAGCAAGCGGTGGTTATAGGCAATTCCTGCCGCGTTTTCGCCGACGGGCGAGTTTGCGGCGTTACGGTTTGCAACAACGGAAACGAAAAGGGCAATACCGAGCTTTAAGGCAATACCGCACGGCTTATCGTTCGGGTGTTTGCGCGGTTTCTCGCTCGGTTTATTACGCGGCGTTACCTTAACAATAAATTTTAATTATATTAACCCGTTATGAAATATCTTATACTTACCGCAACCGCCGGCAACGGACACAATTCCACGGCGAAAAGAATAAGAGAGGGCTTGCTTGCGCGCGACCCGTCCTGCGAGATTAAAACGGTGGACGCGTTTAAGCAGTTCTCGGGTAGGTGGAACGCTTGGCTTATTAACGAAGCGTATTTTTTGGCGTGCGATTACGCCGTTTTGATTTATAACGCGATTTTTAAGAAAAAAGAAAAAACCGATTACCGCGCGAAAACGAGCGATAAAGCCGTTATGCAGGGCTATTCCGTCCTGTCGGGCATTTTGAACGAAATTTATTCCTTTAAGCCGGACGTGATTATTTCCACTTACGTTTTTTGTACGGTCGCACTGTCCAACCTTAAACGCGTTTACCCCATTCCCGCAAAAATCTGTTCGATGACGCTCGATTACGGCATTTCTCCGTACTGGGAAAGATGTTCTTACGGCGTGGACGTGATGTTTCTTACCACCGAGGAAATGAAAGCCGCGTTTATCGAAAAGGGTTTTTCGGAAAAGGGTCTTATCGCGACGGGTATACCCGTTTCGGAACAATTCGGGAAAACACCGAAAGCGGAGGCGCGCGCAAAGCTCGGACTGTCCCCCGATAAATTTACGCTGGTTATCATGAAAGCGAGCTTTTTCCCCGTCCCCGACGAGAAAATCGTAAGCCAGCTTCGCAAACTTAACGCGGACATTCAGGTCGTGATAATAAACGGAAACGAAAAACAGCGCAAGCGCATCGAAAAGCTTATTCGCCGCAAATCCTGCCCGTGCGATATACGCAACCTCGGATATACCGACGAAGTGCCGCTTTATTTTTCCGCGGCGGATTTGATTTTTGGCAAAGGGGGCGGATTGACCGTTACCGAAATCGTAAACGCCGGTAAGCCGGCTTTAATTGCGCCGAGATTGCCGCAACAGGAAATTTATAACAAAGATTATCTGGTTAAAAACGGTTGCGCCGTAGACGTTAAGGATAACGAGATAGCAAAAACCGTAAACGCGCTTAAAAACGGGACTTTCCTCGGCGCGACTCTTGCAGGAATGGAACGCAACGCCCTGTCCCTGCGCCGCCCCGACGCGCTTGCGCGTATTTGCGAAACGCTCGAACGTTTGCCCGTTTCCGACTATTCGGACGTGAAGGTTAACGATTCGCATAAAACGATTAAACGGAAAGTCAACGAAGCGGTTAAAAAATCCGTTAAAGAGCACAAAACGGACAAACGGCTCGGCTGAACTATCTCGTTTTTGAATAACCTTTCCGATATTAAAGCCGCCTTCGCGATTTTCGCGAAGGCGGCTTCGTTCTCCCGATTTTCGGGTTTTAACCTTTATTGCTTGTTTTTCTTGCGGGCAGAAAGCACGTTCATAAGAATATACACGCCGATAAAAAGTAAAATACTGCCGCACAAAATAAGATAAGACGCGCTTAAAGGCACTTTATTGCCGAACAAATAAATATTGCAGTCCACGCTGTCGCGGATTGACTGTACCACGTCGGCAGGAAAACCTTGCCGCGCCATTTCCTTAAACGAACCCCTCATCACGCAATCGCGAAGCAAGCTCGTGCCGTAAGTTCCGGGAAGGAAGGCGAGAACGTTTCTCAATCCTTCTCCGAAGCTTGAGATGGGCATATACGCGCCGCAAATGAAACCGTATAACGAGCTGACGAGCGTCCCCACGGCGGAAGCCTGCCCGTCCGTGCTTAAAAAGTAGTTTATACAGGACGACAACGCCGTGCCGAAGGTAGTGAGTAAAATTACGATAAGCAGCAAATTCAGAACGTCCGCAAACGTTAAATACCAGCCGACGACCGCGAGATAAACGAGGCTTATGGTCATCGCGGCTAAGCCGATAATAAGCGTTGACGTTAACGAGGAAAGAAAATAACTTAACCCCAGAACGCCCGTTTTTACGGGGGTAATGGTTAAATCCTTAATCGCGCCGCTCGTTTTGTCCCTTATCATTAAAAGGTTCGAGCAGAACGCCACGGTAACGCAGCTAACCGCCAGCAACGAGGAAACGAGTTGCCCGCCCACGCAGCCGTTTATTACCGCGTCCGGAATATTCGCGCCGGCATTTGCCAGCGACGCGCGGAAAGCTTCATCGTAAACTCTTTTCAGAAACGTCGCGTACAGCACGAGCAGTATAACCGGAGTGATAAGCGAACAGAAAAACATTCCCTTATCCTTAAAATAAAGCTTTACGTTGCGCTTGCAAAGCGAGAAAATCGTTTTCATTTTTCACCTCCCGTTAAAACCTTTCCCGTTACCGCGAGAAAAACGTCGTCCATTTTGCCTTTGGTAATTTCGTAATCCTTAAAAACCTGCGGATACTTAATAATCAAATCGGTTGCGGCGGAGGTGTCGGGAACGGAAATCCGAAACGCGTCGCGCAACGGTTCGTACCGCGAGCCGAGCATTTTAACCGCTTCTTCCGTTACGCCGTAAAGGGTGATATAATCGCCCGTATACTTGTTTTTCAAGTCCAGCGGCGTGCCTTCCGCTGCGATAACGCCGCGGTCTAATATCACGACGAAATCGGCTTCGGCTGCCTCTTCCATATAATGCGTGGTAAGAAAAACGGTCATATCGTCGTTTTTTCTTAAATCTGCCACGACTTTCCACAATAAGCTGCGCGTTTGGGGGTCAAGTCCCGTGGTCGGCTCGTCCAGAATCAAAATCTCGGGACGGTGAAGAAGCGCGCGCGCAATATCTATGCGCCGTCTTTGCCCGCCCGACAGCTTGCCGACCGCACGGTTTAACAAATCGCCGAAATCGAGAAGCTCCGACAGTTCCGACAGCCTTGCTTTGAAATCCTTGCCGAAAATGCCGTAAAGCGCGGCGCGGCTTTCGAGATTATCTTTTACCGAAAGTTCCTTGTCAAGGACGGACGTCTGAAAAACCACGCCGAGGCTGCGTTTAATGCGGTCAGGGTCGCTATCGAGGCTCGTTCCGCAAACGTTCACGCTGCCGCCGTCCTTTTTAAGCTGCCCGCACATGATGTTTATAGTGGTAGATTTCCCCGCGCCGTTTACGCCTAAAAACGCGAACAGCTCTCCCCGTTTGACGCGAAAGCTTAAATCGTTTACCGCTTTCACCTCGCCGAAGCTTTTATACAAATTATCGACCTTTATGATATCGTCCATATTTCCGCTCCCGATTTTCTTTTTCCGTTCCTTTTGGAAATTACTTTTTTATTGTACCGCAATTCGTAAAAAAATGCAATCTCGAAAAATACGTTTTTAAAATTTTTTTCTTTAAGTTAAATCCTTTTTGCGACGTTTTATTTTTTATCCTTTAAACAAGCGGCAAGCCGACCTTAACGTAAGGTCGGCTTGCGCCTGAATTGTTTGCGAAGCGAAAAGTTTGCGAATGGTCCGCGCCCGTTTCGCGCCGCGATAAGTCGGCGACCGTTTAGATTAGTCTATCGCCCTGAAAGGTTTATAAATCGCCCAGTAAAGAATTAACCATAACCCCGAAACGCCCACGAGAGTATAAATAATTCTCGAAACGACGGCTTCCGCGCCCGCGCCGAAAATCGCCGCGACGACGTTGAAATCGAAAATTCCCACAAGCCCCCACACGACCGCGCCGACTATCGCCAGCACGAACGCTATAATAGTAGTTATCTTCATACTTACCTCCGTTCATATTTTAGGTAAATTTTAAGTTTTTATACGTTTCGCCCCGACCTTTCCCTTTCTTCTTTTTTTTGCTTTTTCTTCTTGCTTCGTTTTGATTTTATCTTTTCAGCGCGTTTAGGTTTTGCGGTTTGTTGCGGTTTGTTCTCTTTTTCATTTTAAAAAAGACGCGGCGGAGGGCTGTTACCCTCCGCCGCGCGGTATTTTTGTTTTTACGGTTTGATTTTTCTTTCCCGCATTAAGCTTAAATCCCGAAATTACTTGTCAAGTTTAGCTTTAAGCTCGCTAAGCTCGTTCCATAATTCCTTCGGAACTCTCTCGCCGAGTTCGGTATAGAATTGCTCGATACCCTCGGTTTCTTTCTTCCAGCTTTCCTTATCGATAGCGAGAAGCTCCTCGATGTCGGCTTTCGTTACGCCGTTAAGACCTTCGATGTTGATATCCTCGGCTTTCGGGACGAAACCGATAGGCGTTTCGACCGCGTCAACCTTATCTTCGCAACGGTCGAGAATCCATTCGAGAACGCGGAGGTTATCGCCAAAGCCCGGCCACATAAAGTTGCCTTCGTCATCCGTTCTGAACCAGTTGACGTTGAAGATTTTGGGTTGGTTAGGCGTTTTTGCACCCATTTCTATCCAGTGCTTAAAGTAATCGCCCATGTTGTAGCCCACGAACGGACGCATAGCCATCGGGTCGCGTCTTACTACGCCGACAGCGCCGGTAGCGGCAGCCGTCGTTTCGCTTGCCATGATAGAACCGACGAACACGCCGTTGTTCCAGTCTTTGGACTGATAAACGAGCGGTGCGGTTTTTGCGCGGCGTCCGCCGAAAATAATCGCGGAGAGCGGAACGCCGTTAGGCGCTTCGAACTGGTCGGACAAGCAAGGGCAGTTGACCGTGGGCGCGGTAAATCTTGAATTAGGATGCGCACCGCAGGTGGATTTGTCGTGCTTATCGTATTTAGTGTAATCCCACTTTTCGCCACGCCAGTTGAGCGCGTTTTTCGGGGGATTATCGTCCAAGCCTTCCCACCAAACCGTTTCGTCGTCGAGATTTTCGACCACGTTGGTAAAGATAGTGTTCTTTCTTGTGGAAAGAAGCGCGTTGGGGTTAGATTTCATATTCGTGCCGGGAGCAACGCCGAAGAAGCCGTTTTCGGGGTTGACCGCCCAAAGTCTGCCGTCCTCGCCCACTCTTATCCATGCGATATCGTCGCCGACGCACCAGCATTTATAGCCTTTCTTTTTGTAAATCTCGGGCGGGATAAGCATAGCGAGGTTGGTTTTTCCGCAAGCGGACGGGAACGCCGCCGCAACGTACTTAATTTCGCCCTTCGGATTTTCGATGCCCAAAATAAGCATGTGTTCCGCCATCCAGCCTTCGGTCTTGCCGAGGTAAGACGCGATACGAAGCGCAAAACATTTCTTGCCGAGAAGAACGTTTCCGCCGTAGTTGGAGTTGATAGACATAATAAGGTTTTCCTCGGGGAAATGACAGATATATCTCTTTTCCTCGGAAAGCTCCGCATAAGAATGTAAACCTTTAACGAAATCGCCGTCGCCTAACGCGTCCAGAACTTTTTGCCCGATCCTCGTCATGATAGCCATATTCAAAACTACGTAAATAGAATCGGTAAGCTCGATGCCGATTTTGGAAAATTTGCTGCCGACCGCGCCCATGGAATAAGGAATAACGTACATCGTTCTGCCTTCCATAACGCCGTCGAAAAGACCGTTCATCAACTTTAACGCTTCGCCCGTTTCCATCCAGTTGTTGATGGGTGCGGAATCGTCTTTATTCTTGGAGCAAATAAAGGTTCTGCCTTCTACCCTCGCAACGTCGTTAATGGTAGTGCGGTGAAGATAACAGCCCGGCAATTTTTCCTGATTGAGCTTAATAAGGATTTTCTCCTTAACAGCCTGCGCTCTTAATTCGTCAAGCTGCTTTTCGCTGCCGTCAATCCACACGACGGACGCGGGACGACAAAGCTTTTCCGTTTCGCGAACGAAATCCAGAACTTTTTTGTTGTTAGTCATTTTATATACTCCTTTTTGGTTTTTTCTATAAAAATTTTTTATACCGCGCTTTTTCGCGGCAATTTGCAAAAGCATAGTCTTAATCGGAATTCCGCTTGCGTCGTGCGAAATTCCGTTGGTTTTAACTGCCTTTTCGCGACTTTTTTTGTCGAGCATATTTAAGGCGGCAAGCCGAAAACCAAAAATAACTTTCTTTTTCGCTATTGTATATTATACCACCATTTTTGTCAAAAGTAAATTTTTTTTACATAATAGTGGTATAATTTTTTCTTTTGACCGGATTCGCGCTTTTTCGTCGTTAAAACATATATTTTTTAATCTTTCGGCGTATATATTTATTATAAGAGTAATTTTTAAACGTCTATTTATCGTTATAGCGGCGTTTTTGCGTGTTTTCGTTGTTTTTATCCGATTTTTTTCGGGCAATAAAAGCGTTTTTACGGCGAATTTTGCGCAAATCACGCTTTTATTCAGGTGAAACCATGTCTTTTTATAAAAAAGTTATCGTATTAAAACAGTTGGAAAGCGATTTTTCCGTCGGCGGCAGAGCCGTTTCGGGTATCGTCAGAATCGAAACGGAAAACGGCGTTTCAACTCTTTTTTTGTCGCTCGTAAACTTCGCCGCGAAATCCGCGGGCGAATACTATCTTTTTCTTTCGGATAGCGAAAAACGGTTTTGGAAATTTCCGCTCGGCAAACGCCCTTGCTCATTCACCGCGGTTTTCGACGAAGAACCCCGACTTTCGCGCGGGTTTGCCGCAGGCGTTTG
This sequence comes from uncultured Eubacteriales bacterium, assembly GCA_958421945.1. Classification (GTDB taxonomy): domain Bacteria; phylum Bacillota; class Clostridia; order Christensenellales; family Borkfalkiaceae; genus UBA1259. The sequence goes on from CATZMZ010000007.1 coordinate 52,148, forward strand.
TTATCTCAATTCCGACCTGCCCGTTATCGTTGCCTTTCAACGCTCGGACGAGTGCAGACTTACTATCGCGGACTTTAAAAAGGCGGTTGCCGCTCAATGTGCGGAGATGCGAAAACAACGTTTGTTAAACGACGAACGCCCCGTTTATAATATGCAGGACGAGGTCACGACGCTCCTTGGCGACCACGTTACGACTAAAAGCGATGCGGAATGCTTACCCCCAGCCCCTTCCGCCGGGTTAGCCGCACGAATTCCCGAAAAAACCGCCGAAACGGCAGCTACGAATCCGGAAACACTCGCAACGGACGAAGCCTCAGCAACGAACACCGCGACTATCGCAACGAACGAAGCCTCAGCGGGGGCTGACGCGGGGATTACCCGAAGCGAGTATGACGACGAAGCGGTAGCGACGGAGAATTTTTACGAGCTGGACGAGAGCATTATTTTAAAAACCGAATTATTAAAGGAGGCGCAGGATGAACGGTTGCGAGATGAGGATTTCCGCCGCGATTGCGGAAAACAGGAAAAGGTTAAAGAAAGCGAGAGTGCTTTTGAAACATTCGGAGATGAAACGAATTCTTACCAACGCGAAGGATATTCAAAAAACAACCCTTTTTTCGCGACCGTTAAAGACGAGTTAGCGGCGTTGTTTGAAAAATTCCCTGAGGAAAACTCACTTATAAAGCTTTTCCCCGACAGCGTTTTCGTGCGGATAAACTATTCAAGCGAAAAATATTACGTGGTGGGCGTTATCAAAGAGAAAAACACGGAAAAATACGTTTGCTACGGCGTTCCCGCCGCCTATTCCGAAACACCGCCCAAAGAGCTTGACGGTTACTGCTCGTTTATTCCGGTTTCTATTTTCGATATGAAAGGGGACGGGTTCTGGATGATGTTTCAGGACGCGACAACGGGCGAGTGCATTAAACCGAGATAACTATTTTCAGGTTTTTACAAATAAACCTTGCGGTTTTAAGCTTTTGACGCCTTTTTTCGGGCTTTATCGTAAATATTCTCCCTTTTTACTTAAAAAATAAAATTTCGGCGGGGCGGCTGCTTATGCAGCCGCCCCGCCTTCTTTGTCCTTTCTATAATATTTGTCTTTTTGCCTATCGTGAACGGGGTTTACATAAGCATTTCGCCGCCGGCGGAGCTGACAACCTTAAACATTTCTACCTGTCTGCCGTTTGCGGCGTCTATATAGACGAAATAGGTCGAGCCGTCGTAACTGCCCATAATTTCGTAGCACAGCTTTTCGCTTTTTTCGCCGAGCGGAACGATAGCCGTTCTGCAAGCGACGACGTCAATTTCGGGCGAAACTTTTTTTACTGCCTGTTCGGCGGTCAGCCTTGCTTTTTCAATCGTTCTGTCCTTATGGTTGGTATAATAGGACGTCGCTTCCATACCTATCACGGTTGCCGTTTCGGCGCACACCCTCACTTTAACCAAATCGGGATAAACGATGACGTCATCGACGCTGCCCGCAAAATTTATCGTGTAAACGTTGTCCGATAGATTTACCCAAACGGGTTTCATACCGTTAAAGCCTTGCGCCGCCAAAAATTTGAGAGCCTTTTCCGTTGCGTAATCGCCGTCGTAAACGGTTTCCTTACAGCTGCCCGAATAAGAAAAACTTATCACCTTGCCGCCCTGTTCGGAAATCTGCGCAAACAGCGTGCTGTCCTCTACCGTGGCGGTTACGTTGTAACAGCGAAGCGCGCCTTCGAGCGTTCCCGCGGGTTTAACGTCTTTTAAGCCGTAGCTGCCGAACGTGTCGATAAAAATCTTTTCAGCCTGAGCCTCGTCGATTTTTTCACCCGATAACCCTCTTATTTCGCGATCGTCCGCGCCGTCGGAGAAAGGTCCGTCGTAAATCAATTCCGGATATTCGACGGATAATTCTTCAAGCTCGTCGAACCCGTCGGACACGACGTTGTTTTTATTGCCCGTCGCCATCGAGGAAAAAGAAAAATCGTTTTCCATATTCCCGAACGTTTCGGCAAGCGTCTTTTTAAGAGTTAAATTCGCCTTGTACAGTTTTTTCAGGTTTTCCATCTCCGCTTTCGTCGGCTGCTCGCCGTTAATAAGCTTTTTGTTGAGATATTTCGCGTAATCGCCTATCTGATTGACGAGCTTAACGGTGTTAAACTTGTTTTCGTCCTCCAACGGCAGCGACTGAATATCGTTTTCGGCAAGCTCGCTGTTTACCGCAAGGTTTAACAAATACCCCTGCATCGCGCCGCCGTCCGTCGTCGCAAGAATTTTTGACATATTCAAATCCATATTGTCCACCTGCTCCACCGCGTCGTAAAACGCGCGCCTGTACGCCGATTCCAACATGTTATCCGTCGCCGTCGGCATTAAAAACGTAAACGTCAGCACGGACGCCAGCACGAGCGTGGATACGCCTAACGATATGACCGCCGCAAGCCAGCCGCCGAAACCTTTGTTTCTTTCGCGGTTTTTCTGACGGTCGCGGGCGCGCCTTTCTTTGCTCACTTTCTTCGCGAGAAATTTTTGACGTTTAAGCTCCGCTTTCCTTTGCTTTGCTTCTCTGCGTTCCTCGGCTGCTCTCGCTTTTTCGGCGGCAATACGCTTCGCGCGGTCCTTTTTCGTTTCGCGCTTTATCGCGTCGCGACGTTTGATGCGTTCGGCGAGCCGCAGCTGCTTTTGCTCTTTCGCTTCGGCTTTTTTGCGATTCTTTTCGCGAAGAATCGCCGCCTTTGCCTTTTCCTTTTCGGCTTTTTTATGAGCCTTGATTCTCGCTATTTCCACTCGTTTTTCCGCGCGGATACGCTCTTTTTCCGCTTTTAACGCTTGTTTTTTGCGGTTTTTTTCGAGTTTTTCTTCCGCTATACGCTTCTTTTTTCTTTCTTTTTCGGCTTTTCTCGCCGCCGCCGAACGCTTTTTATCCTTTTCTCCGCGTTTAACTGTTTTAGTCTTTTCGTCGGTTTTTACGGTTTTGCTTCCGCCGTTTTTACTGCTTTTTGCGTGCTTTGCGGCATTTGCTTTGTCGTTATTATTTGTGCCGCTTTTGTTGGCGGCGTTATCGTTTTTGCTTGCGCTCGCGCCGCTTTTTACGACGTTCTCGACTTTTTCGACGGCGTTGTTCTTTTCGTTTTCCATTATTCTACCTCCTTAAATCAATATATTCCCCGATTTATTTTGCGAACACGTGGTTGCCGATGGTAACCGTCGTTTGTCGCGAAAAAATCCACGCCGAAGTCGCCGTAGCGGGATTATAATAGTAAATTGCGCCGTAAGTGGGGTCCCAGCCGTTCATAGCGTCCTTTGCCGCTTTACGCGCGTTGGCGTCGGGAGTAAGGTTTATCTGCCCGTCGTTCACCGCGGTAAACGCGTAACTTTGATAAATAACGCCCGACATGGTGTTCGGAAAAGACGCGCTTTTTATTCTGTTCATAACGACCGCGCCCACCGCGACCTGCCCCACGTAACTTTCGCCGCGCGCCTCGCCGTAAATAAGCCGCGCAAGCAGTTCTACGTCGGAATCGGAATAGTTGCCGGTAACGTTATTTTGACCCGAACCGGTGTTGATTCCGAGTGCGGCAAGCGTTTTGCTGCCCACTATACCGTCGACGGTCAAGCCGTTTCTTCTTTGAAAATATTTAACCGCAGCGGTGGTTTTTGCACCGTAAATTCCGTCCACCGCGCCTTTAAGGTAGCCCCAGTTTTTAAGCTTTTGCTGAACGGTTTTAACCGTGCCGCCCGTGCTGCCCTGTTTAAGGGTTAAAGCCGAAGCCGTTTCCGAGCGAGACGGCAAAGCCGAAAAAACGCAGAACGCCGCGGCGAACACCATTAAAACCAAGATTAAAGTTTTAATCGCTTTTTTCATTGTTTCCTCCTTGTTTTGAATAAAAGCCTTTTATTATCTCGTAAATTTTGCTTTTGTAAACGTAATTTTTACCCTCGCCCGTAAAGCAGAGCGGAGGATAAACCACGCACCACCAGTTATCGCCCTTTCCGCTGCCTAAATTTACGATAAGCGCGTCGTAATATCCGCACTCCAACGTCAGACTGCCGTAAACGCGCGTAGGGAACTTTTCGTTTTTTAGCCGCGCGGAGCTTTTATATCCGAAGCCGCTATTTTTAAGCGTCGCGTCGGCGACGCGTTCGATATCTGGAAGCAGAAGGTTCAGCGTTTCGTCCGCCTTTTTGCGGGTGTCGCATGCGGCGATATACGGCGTTAAAAATTCCACGACCGCGTCTTTAACCGCATATTTCACCTTTTGGTCGGCGTCCGAATTCGATTCGGCACGGATATGTATCCTTAAATATTCTTTGTTCTTTTCCGCACCCGTTTGCGGCAGCGTCGCGCCTATTACGCTTAAAAGTATTATGGCTAACGCTAAAAAACTTATGCAAACTTTTTTCATTTTAATTTCTTCCTTTATAAATTTTTTCTTTATTCTGTAATTAAATTTATTGCCCCTTTTAAGTCTGCCAACGTGCTTTAAATAACGAAAAAGCCGCCTTTCTGTCGAAAGTCGGCTTGTACCCGTATTCTTTTTAGGACAAACGTTATATTCCTTGCCGGAACGTCTACGTTAAAAGAGCGTTTTACCGCGTTTTAAATCGCGTTTCGTCGCGTTTATCTTCTGAAAATATCCCTCGAAAGACTTTCCGCCCGTAAAAGCCTTTTTCCGAAACGCTTTTTTAATCCCCTGAAAGCCTTGTCCCTGCTCTTTTTATCGAAAAACAGCGCGAAAACCGCCGAGCCGGAGCCGGTCATAACCGCGCCGCCGTAACGGCGCAACGCTTCGAGATTGCGTGAAATTTCGCCGTTAAGCGCGTTCGCCGCCTCGAACAGGTCGTTCTTTATAACCGAACAAAACCCCTTTTCGTCCCCACCCAAAAGCTTTCCGAGCGCGTCCTCCGTGCAGGGCGCATAAACCATACCTCTTTCGTCGTACAGTTTAAAGCATTTCGCGGTATCGCCGTTCCTTTCCCCCGCGACGATTAGAAAATAAAGCTTGACGTCCATCGGTATCGGCTGAACGTCCGTTCCCCTGCCGCGAACACGGCAAAGCCCGCCGCGCAACAAAAACGCGCCGTCGCTGCCGAGCGTGTTGACGATGTCCGTAAGCTCGCCGTTTTCGTCGTTTTTTCCGTAACCGTAAAGCCTCGACAGCGCGACGAGAACGCCCGCAGCGTCCGCAGACGAGCCGCCAAGTCCGCCGCCCGTCGGAATTTTGCGCTTAATCGTTATATCCGCGCCGCTCGTGCCGAATGTCGTTATATACGCCTCCGCCGCACGGTACGCGTTGGTTTTTTCGGGTGAAATTTCCGCGTATGCGCACGTTTTTTTATTCCGCGGGATAGTTTTTTTGCGCAAAAAGGAAAGCCTTATTCCCTTGTCTTTCCTTTCTTTAACGACTATTTCGTCGCATACGTTTACCGAAACGAACAGAGAATCGAGAACGTGATAGCCGTCTTTTCTGCCCGTTACGTCAAGCGTCAGATTCAGTTTTGCCGGTATTTTTATTTTAACCTTTTTCATTAGCTTTCCTTTTAAGTCTTTTTGCCGCGGCGCGGTCGCGCCGCGGCAAAACTGTTTATTTTTGTCTGTAAACTACTATGCGTTCCTTTCCCGTAAGCGGAAACTGCAGGTCGGGGTTCGTTTCGAGCAAGGCCTCGGGGTACTGCCCCAAGCGTTTGGCAAGCCCCCACAAATCCTCGTTTTCAAGCGCGAGGTAAACGCTTACCGCGTGGTCGTTTACCGGTTTGTCGCCCGCCGCCTTTACGTCCTTTATAAACCTGAATTCGCTTTTGCTTTCGGGGTAAACGGTGAAAATCAAATCGAAAGCAAGCTCCGCCTCGTTCGCCGACACGATTTTCGCCGAACAGCCGCAAACCGCCGCGTAAACCGAGCGTTCGTCCGCGCCGCCGTCCGTCGCGTTGCACACGAACGGTGCTTCCATTTTGCGCGAAAACGGTTTTCCGTCCGAATCGAGCGCGAGCGCGTTAAGCGACAGCACGCCCGAAACGCTTATTCCATCGCCCTCTTTAACTGCGGACGTAATTTCCGCCCTTTCGCCGCAGGTCGCGGCAATATACGCGCCGTTAGGCAATTCGTCTATCGCAACCCGCTGCACCACGTGCGCCCTTTCGCTTTTTACCTCGCACTTTTTAACGCTCACCGCTGTTTCGCGTTCGGTTTCCAGAACGCTTTCGGGCGCGAACGCGTCCTCTGCGATCGACAATCCTTCTTCGACGAACGCTTCGCCCTCGCATTTAATTAAAACGTTTGCAGTAAACCTGCTTAACCCGGATTCCTCGTCCACGAAAATATCCGTCTTGAACGACCTGACCGTCGCTCGCGCCACGGCTTTGGCGGAAGGCATAGCCTCCTCGCACTCTATTTCCGTTCTGAACGGCAAAGATTTGTTTTCTTTTATTATATCGTTTTTTTCGCCCGATTGCAACATTACGACGGATAAAAAAACTTCTCCGTCGACGATAATCGAGCCGACGCCGCATTGAACTGCCGTAACCGCAACCTGAGCCGACTGCCCGATAACCTGCGCAACCTTAAAATTAAGCTCCGTTTCGTCCTCTAACGGATAGCTGCCTTCCCTTATACCAAGGCTTTTAATTGCGGTTATTTCCTCTTGCTTAACGATAAGCCCCTCGCCGCGACTTAATGCGGGGACGTTCTCGCAGGCGTAAATATCCGCTTTAACCGCCACGTAACCACTCACCGCAAGCTTCACGCCGGACGCGTCTGCCTCTACTTTTTCCACCTCCGCCCGCATGAAAAACCTACAATCGCACCCCTCGGGCAAATCGAGCGTACCCGAAAAATCCGCGCCGCACTCGCACTTTTCGAGCGCACCCTCCGCGTTCTCGTAGCAAATAAAAAACGTTATCTTCCCCGAATACCTGATTTTCCCCTCCGCGGAATCCTTTTCGGTAATAACCGACTGCGCGTACAAATTGACTATTTTTGCGACGGACTCGGTCGGAATTTCCGTCCGACATTCCGTTTTGATTTTTTCTTCCGCGTTGACGACTTGCCGACTAACGGCGATATTTTCGTAAACAGGCTCAAACGGCATAAAGCTCCTCCCCGATTTAATCTTACAATAAAGTATATAGCGGGCAGATTCAAAATATGACTTGTTCGGCTATCTTATTTTACCTTTTCGTTAAATTGTTTTTTTGGTTGCGTCCGGATTGTCTTTGACTTAAATTCGTTGCTTTTTTGCAATTTATGAAATTATAGAATTTTTCTTTTTTAACGGGGATTTCGGGTTGTTTAATTTAAAATGCTTTACGCGCGGCGGGGATTTCCCGCCGCGCGTAAAAGTTGCGTTTCTTCGCTTTTTGCGCTTTCAAATTTTCTATTGTTTCCTTCTGCGTTTTCTCGGGTTAAGCTTATTCTATTGCTTTAACGGCAGCTCGTTCAGTTTCTTTCGACAAGGCTGACCTTGCCGCACATATATTCAGAATAAGAATAAGAGGTTTTACCCTTAAACTCTTTATCTTCCGGCACGACCGTGAACAGCGCGGGATAAACGCCCGATAATCTGCCCGAAAATTTCACGAACTTATTTCTGCCGAGATTAAGAGTAACGTCTACGTCTTTTTCACGCATCGCGGCGATAATGCTTTTTGCTTCCGATAATGAACCCTTGCTTTTAATCATAGGGGGATTATTCCCGAAACAATAATTTTTATACCTGCGTTTTAACGATAAATCCGAAGCTTTTCGTTAAGCCCTGCGCCGCCTTACCTTTCGTCGTCCTCATCGTCATCGTCGTAATCGTCGTCCTCTTCCTCGTCATCCTCTTCGAAATCGGACTCGTCGATATCGGGAATTTCGAAATCGTCATCGTCGTCGCAGATTTCTTCTTCCTCTTCTTCCTCTTCCTCGTCGTCGAACATTTCGTCGCCTTCTTCCTTGGCGAGCTTATCGAGAGAAAGCATTTCTTCGTCCTCTTCCTCCTCTTCGGCGTCGTCATCAAGAAATTCTTTCCAGGAATCGTCGTCGTCACCGGCATGGGATTCCTCACGTTCTAATTCTTTAAGGCAATCCTCGCACATCGTCTCGCCCTGTTTAATGTAATTGTGATGGCAACGCGGGCAAAGGTCCACCGCCTCGTCGTCGGCGTCGTCGTCGTCAATAGCAAAAACAAGCTGCGGTCCTTTTTTAAGCTCCGCTTTGCAAACGTCGCAATATTCTTCGCCGCGTTTCATATAATTCAATTCGCATCTTGGGCATTTAACGTAATCACCTGCCATATTCCTTCTCCATATAACATATATATTTGCGATTAAGCAATAATGCTACCGAACCGTTAAAAAATCAACGAAAAACTTTTTAACGGAATAACATTGCAGTAATTATACATATATAAATGCAATTTGTAAACTGTTTTTTAATGATTTTCTTTAAAAAAAATAATTTTTTAAAAGAGCGCTTCGAGAAAATACGACAAAAAAAGCGAAAAGAAGATTTTCCGCCCACTCTGACGGTCAACTTAAAAACTCAAAAAGATACTTTGCGGACGTGTTCAAAGCGGGCAAGGGTCAGTTGGACAGGATAATAATTATAGTTTTTATCAACACGTCATTGCGAGGAGCGTAGCGAAGTGGCAATCTCCGCGGCAGCGACTATATTTCTAATTTTAGTAAGACCCCCTTAAAGAATAAGGGGATTATAGGGGTTTTGATTATCTTCTTAGGGTTGTTTAAAATTCTGCGGGCGGCGATTAAAAATCGCCGCCCGCTATCTAAATTCCTTTATTACGTTTGCATCATCCCTAAACCTTTCTACAATTCGATGCAAACTTTAATACAAAAAATCAATAATCTCTTTCCGTTGTCAAACTACCTTTATTAACCTCTTTCGAGAAGCATTTTGTCCGCGACGAGCGCGATAAACTCGCCATTCGTCGGTTTTTCTGCGCCGACGTATGCCCTGACGCCTAAAATGCCGTTTATGCTTTCAATTCTTCCCCTGTTCCAGGCAACCTCGATTGCGTGACGAATCGCGCGCTCAACCTTGCTTGCGGAGGTGGAATACTTTTCACCTATCATCGGATAAAGTTTTTTGGTTATGCTGTTGATGATCGACGGGTTTTCAACCGCCATTTTAACGCCTTCCCTTAAAAACGAATAACCTTTAATGTGCGGCGGAATACCGACGTTAATAAAAATTTTGCTAATCTTTTCTTCGAGCGAGGTGTTTTTAAAGCTCGTTTCGCCGCGATGCGGTTTGACCTCCGCGGAATTGCCGCTCAGCTCAGCCATTCTTGCTTTAAGCACCGAGCCGTTAAACGGCTTCGCCATAAAATAATCAGCGCCCGCGTCTATCGCTTTAACGATAATTTCCTCTCTGCATAACGCCGATAAAACGATGATTGCCGTTTTGCAGCCCGCTTCGCGCAGTTTACCGATAACGCTTAACCCGTCGTATCCGGCAAGCACCAAACCCGTTATGAGAAAATCCGGACGCTTATCGATAACCGCGCTGATTGCGCTGATGCCGTCCACAAACTCTTCAGTAACTTCAAACTCGTCGTCGCCGTTAAAAATCTTCCTGACTTCCTCGCACGAATCCTTGGTGTCCTACAATACAAATACCTTTTTAGTTGCCATAAAACCTCTCCTTAAACTATTTCTTCCTTGTTTCTTCATAAAAATTTACAAAGCTTTTATATTCTACAATATTCTTCGTAATAAATCAAGCAAAATTACCCCTCAAAATACATATATTTTATATTTTTAATTTTTTATGCCTTTTTTCGACAATTTTTTGGCTGTTTTTTTTCTTTTTGGATAAAATTCAATTTTTGTTCATATTATTGAATATGTATTTTCAATGAAAAAATCTTCGTCTTTCGCTATGTTTTTTTGCTGGCTGCCGGAGGCGCGTTTATGGACTTAACGCGGGGGTTCGGCAAGAGCTTTTAGCGTGGAAATTTGCCGGGGAAATTTGCAAGGAAAATCAACACGGGATATTTGTAAGAAAAAACAGCAAGGAAAATCGGCGAAGCCGAACCCCTGTTCGGAGTTCGGCTTCGCCGTTATCTTTTTATTATATTGTTTTAGTTCGTCGCCTTCCCGTTAAAACGTTATTTGTCCGACGGAAAAGCCTTTACCCCTTATTAACAACCGAAAATCAGCCCTCGATTTTCTTTTTTGCGTCCTGGAAATAGGAATTGATGTTGTCGGAAATCATCGCCTTGATGGCCTTGTAATTCGTTTCGCCTTCCTTGTCGATAAGTTCCTGTCTTGCGGCTTTTGCCGTCTCATATGCGGCTTTAAGCTCGGTTTTTTCGTCTTCGGACAGTTTATCGTAATATCTTGCTTTGGAGAGAACGTTAAACTTTTCGGCAAGCTCGATTGCTTTTTTGCAGTTCGAAAGCGTTTTAACGTTGCTTTCGGAAACGAACTTTTTCACTTCCTCGGAAAGCCCGTCGTAAATCTTCTGCGCGTTTTCGTATTCTTCGCTGACGAGCGCGCCGTCCTTCTCGACAAGTTCTAACTTGGACGGGATTTTATTGACCGCGTCGGTAACGACGTTTGCGGCGTCCGCAGGGGTTTTCTTTCCGCAGAATTCAACCGCTTCAAGATAGAACAAATCGTTTTCGCCGTCGTCGTCGGTGTCCTCTTCTACGACTTTAGAAGCCAGATTTGCAGCGTAAACGTAAGAACTGCCGACCGTGGTCGTGTCACAATAGGCGAGATAGTCCTTGCCGTCCACGGTGATGACCTGCGGTTTATACCAGGAGGCGTTGACCGAACCGAGCGAAACCCTGACCGTTTTCGCGTCCTCGTTTTCCATTTCCACTCTGACGATATTGTTTTCGGTGTTATAGAAATAGAGGTCGTTGCCATGCTTTAACAAAATCGAGCTTAACGCCTCGTTTTTGAGAATTACCGTTTTTCTGTTTTCTCTGTCGTTTCCGAGAAGAGAGGTCGTGTAAACGAACTTTCCTTCCGAATCGAGCGCGTAAACTTCGTCAAGCGCAACGATAAGCGAAGTGTCCGCCAAAAGGTCGGAATTTTTAATTTCCTGGTACTTTTCGGCAGAAGCAAGTTCTTTAACCGCGCAGCCTTTAACCGTTTCCTTGGAGTTGATGTCCTTTTCGGTAAAGAACGCGAAACCTTCCGACACGTGCTTGATAGCGTATGTTAAGGATTTTTCCTTGCCGTCGAGAATTTTAACGCTGTCCCCTCCCGCTTTATACGCATAAACGTAGTTGTATTTCGCGGTGGAACGGCTGTAACCGCTCTCCTCCGCTTCCTTTTCAAAATACTGCTGGTCGTAAACGGTTAAAGCGTAAACAACCGCGTAGTCGGAAGCGTCTTTCGTTTTGAGGAACTTATATTCGCCGAGCGAAAGGTATTCGCCCGCTTCGTTTTTGTCGTTGTTTTTAGCGTCCGTTTTGGCAATCGTTTTAACCGTGCCGGAAGCCGCCGAAAATTCCTTAATCGCGGAGTCGGCAGAATCATAATAAACCACGAAAATCGAATCCCCGTTGTTCACTATTCTGTAAGAAACGGAAAGCGCGGAATACTTGAAAAGCCTTTCGGGCTTTGCCGAGCCGTCAAGCTTGGCTTTCATAAATTCGATTTCACTCGTCGCGATATTACCCGAGGAATCCTTATCGGTAGAAGGCGTGCCATAATAAACGTAATCACCCTGAATAAAGAAACCCGCGGAATAATCGGTTGCGGCAAAAAGTTTGGGAACGACGATTTTCGCTTCCGAGAACTTGCCCGCGGCAAAATCGGAATTTTTTATCGCCATAAGGCTGCCTTTAACGGGCGCGCCGTAAGAGTTATCCCCTGAATTCGACGCAACGCCGTTAATGAAAACAACGTAGTTTTCCGTTTGCGCAACGAATCCGCCTTGACTTTTAATCGCGCCGAAATCTTTAAAGCCCGAAGCGGTAAAGTTGTTGTTTGTTCCGCACGCCGCCGCGACAACGCAAAGCGCGACGAGCAATGCCGAGAGTATTGAAACTAAAAATTTTTTCATAAAACCCCGAACCTTTCGGCAAGCTTTGTGCTGCTGCCGAATATAATATATATGGTTATAATAATATATATAAACGCCTGTTAAAAATAACCAGCGAATATACTCTGAAATTGATTGTGTTTTAGCCTTTCGTCCAAAACCGTTTTAAGCTAAACCGCAATGCTTGCTTGCAATGGCATTTTTATAAAGCTTCGCAATATATGCAGGCGCGTAACAACGCGCAGGAAGCGACAGCTTCGTTTCGCCCTTCGGCGAAACCACTTGTTCGATATATTAAGAAGCAAGTAAAAATGCTTGCTTGCAATGGCATTTTTATGAAGCTTCGCAATATATGCAGGCGCGTAACAACGCGCGGGAAGCGACAGCTTCGTTTCGCCCTTCGGCGAAACCACTTGTTCGATATATTAAGAAGCAAGTAAAAATGCTTGCTTGCAATGGCATTTTTATGAAGCTTCGCATTATATGCAGGCGCGTAATAACGCGCAGGAAGCGACAGCTTCGTTTCGCCCCTCGGCGAAACCACTGCATATATTATAACCTAATTCCGTTTTATTTGCAATGATTTTTTTTAAATATTTAATTTTTGTTTATCGGGAGAGTGATAAAAATGGACAAATTCGGAGTTTTTGAGCTTTTAAACTCACTTTTAAGCGTTTACGAAAACGCTAAACACCCCAGCACCAAACCCGATAACGCCGACAGTGCAGCCAACGTTAAAGAAAACGTTGCGCCAAAACAAGCAAAACCCGCCGTGCCGACCGCGCAAAGCAAGGCTTCCGCGACGCCGTTGCAGGCTTCTATGCTTGGCGTTATGAACTCTCACGACGCATTTATTCGCCGCGTCAGAGAAAAAAACAAACCCTGATTTTCGCGAAGCATCTCTTTAAGATTCTTCATCAGCCCATAAAGGGAAGAACGTTTCTAAATGACAAGGTTTAAATCGAAACACGCTGCCGCGAAAACTGCCGGGGGACAGTTTTTTTTGGTTTTCCGATTCCCCTCCTCTTCGCGAACGGTTAGCAAATAAAGTTGAGGTGTAGCGATATTTATTTATCGCTACACCTCTCCGGCAGCATTGCCTTAATTTCGATAAGTTGCGACAGCCCGACAAAACCCGGGCAGAGCAGAATTCCGAAAGAGAATTATCTCTTGGAGAACTGCGGTGCGCGACGAGCTTTTTTCAAGCCGTATTTCTTTCTTTCCTTCATGCGGGAATCTCTGGTAAGGAAGCCTTCTTTCTTTAAAGCCGCCCTCGACCCGTCTTCCGCGGTAAGAAGCGCGCGCGCGATGCCGTGGCGGATTGCGCCCGCCTGACCGGTATAACCGCCGCCCGTAACGTTTACGACGACGTCGTATTTAGCGGAAACGCCTAACAACTCGATGGGCTGACGAACGATAAACTTTAAGGTGTCGAGACCGAAATATTCGTCAAGCGATTTTTTGTTGATGGTAATAGTTCCGTCGCCTGCGGGAATGAGGCGAACACGGGCGATAGCTTTTTTACGTCTGCCCGTTCCCCAGTACTGCAATTTCTTTTTGGTAGTGGTTTTAGCCATAATTACACCTCTTAAATGAGTTTAAGCGTTTCGGGCTTTTGCGCCTGTTGGTTATGCTCCGCACCCTTGTAAACGCGAAGCTTGGTGAGCATCTTTCTGCCGAGGCTGTTTTTGGGAAGCATCCCTTTAACGGCTTCGTAAACGGCAACGTCGGACTTGTTTTCCATTAAAGTTTTGTACTGAATGGATTTAAGACCGCCGATATAGCCGGTGTGATATCTGTAAAATTTCTTTTCTAATTTTTTGCCCGTTAAAACGACCTTGTCGGAATTAACGATAATAACGAAATCTCCGGTATCGACGTTAGGCGTGAAGGTGGGCTTGTTTTTGCCGCGAAGAATCGCCGCGACCTGGGAAGCCAAACGACCGAGAACCATACCTTCCGCATCGACAACGTACCACTTTCTGACAACGTCTTTATCGTGAGCCATAAAAGTTTTCATTGTAAAATCTCCTTAAAAATAACGGTTAAATAAAGCGTTCGGGCGATACTTTCACGATAGTAACGCGAGGAGGGCTAATCCCCGTGACCGAACTTTTCCTTATAAACGCCTAACCATATTAAAACAAAACGCGCCGTTTTGTCAAGCATTTTTAACGAAAAAGCGCATTTTTTAATTAAAATCCCGAATAATTTAACGTCATCGCGCGCGGTGGCGCAACAAAACACAATATATAGTGTCCAAAAAACTTTCGACCACAAGACTGCTTCTCAAAGATTTATCCTTTCGCGCATTGCCCGTTAGACGCTTATCCTACGGTCTTAACGTTTCTTTAATAATATTTATAATAATGTTTTTCTGATTCGTCGAAAGCTTGTTAAACAAAATCGCGACCTCGGCGTTAAGACGTGTTTCTTCGACCGCGCCGTCGCACTCCGACGACAAAAGCTCGCCCAGAATAACGCCGAAAATTTTAGCGAGTTTAACGAGATTCTCCGCGGTCGGCTCGTTGATTTCCTTTTCCCAAAATACACCGCGCCTTGCGTAAGCCTATCTCTTTTGCGAGCCGCGCCTGCGTATATCCCCTTTCCGTTCGTAGCTCTTTTATGTTTTTCCCAAGCATTTCACCCTCTTTTTAACCCTCGGTTAATCAGTAAACAAACAGCCCGCTTATTATACCGAATGACTTGTCAAACTAATTGTTGCGCTTTGTTTGACAAGTCATTTTTTTACCCGCCCGTAATTGATTTGACAAATCTTTTCGTTTGGTGTAAACTCTTTGTGTTGGTTTTTGTTCCGATTTTTATATTTAAAGGGTTAAAAGTGAGAAAAAATGGACTTATTTGAAAAGTGTTATAATAACGAAAAGGTTAAACAAGCCAAGCAAAGCGGGTTTTATCCCTATTTTTCGGTGTTGACTTCCGGTCAGGATACCGAGGTTACCATCGATAACGTCAAAACCGTTATGATAGGCTCTAACAACTATTTAGGGCTTACCGGTAACGAGGAAGTTATCGCGGCGGGCGTAGCGGCGCTTAAAAAATACGGCAGCGGCTGCTCCGGTTCTCGCTTTCTTAACGGCACGCTCGATATACACGTTAAGCTTGAAAACGAACTTGCGGATTTCTTGCAAAAACAAGCCGTTATCACGTTCGGTACGGGTTTTCAGTCTAATTTGGCGATTATCAGCGCAATCTGCGGCAGAAACGATTTTATCCTTTGCGACAGGGAAAACCACGCGAGCATTTACGACGGTTGCAGGTTAAGCTTCGCCAAAATGCTTCGTTATAAGCACAGCGACATGCAGGAATTAGAACAACTGCTTAAATCGCTCGACTTATCTTCTTCCGCGTCGGGCGCGCTTATCGTTACCGACGGCGTGTTTTCGATGAGCGGCGATATCTGTAAGCTGCCCGAAATCGTTGCTTTGGCGAAAAAGTACGGCGCACGCGTTATGGTGGACGACGCTCACGGTTTAGGCGTTTTGGGCGAACACGGCAGAGGCACGGCAGAACACTTCGGGCTTGAAAACGAGGTGGATATTTATATGGGAACTTTCTCTAAATCTCTCGCGAGCCTCGGCGGTTATATGGCGGCGGATAAAGACGTCGTCGAATACGTGCGCCACGCATCCCGCCCGTTTATTTTCAGCGCGAGTATAACCCCCGCTTCGACGGAATGCGCACGCGCCGCGTTAAAAATTTTGCGCGAACATCCCGAACGCGTTAAAGCGCTTAAAGACATCAGCGCGTATATGCGCAAGCTGTTAAAGGGCTACGGAATTAAAATTATCGACGCGGAAACGCCCATTATCCCCATTTATACTTACGACGATTTGACTACCTTTAAGATTTGCGTAACCCTGCAAAAGCGCGGCGTTTACGTCAACCCCGTCGTTTCGCCCGCCGTTCCCGAAGGAATGAGTATGCTTCGGACGAGCTATACCGCGACCCACACCAAAGAACAAATGGATTACGCGGCGGCGAAAATCGCCGAAATCTTTAAGGAATTCGGGCTTATTAAATAATCCGATTGTTTTACCGCATATAACTCGGTTTGTATACGGACCGCATCGCGGGCGGCGTCAAAGCGGGCGCGACTCGGTCTGACGGAAATAAAAACAATAAAGCCCCTTATAGGGGTAAGCGTTTTATTGCAAATATAATTTACCGCCGTCGGCAATGCCGACGGCGGTGTTCTTTTTTTCGTTATTAACCTTTCCCCGCTTTTTCTTCGGAAACGTATCCCCCTTTTTTCGGAAATCTTTTCCGTCGGGATTATACCTATCCTCATTATTAAAGGTCTGCCTTACGACGCGCCCGTTATCAGCATTATAACCCCCACGGGTACTGCCGCCGTCAGCGCGACGCTCGTTATCAAAAGCGAAACGCGTTTCTTCTTTATTGTTTCGATAACTCCTTTATTTATTCGGCTTTGTTCGCCCGCCGAAGGCTTAATCAGTATTCCACGCAGACGAGGCACAGTCCCTTTGCCGGCATGGTTTTTATGTCTTTGTGCCGCTTGCCGCTTTCGTAAGAAAGGGTTATCTCTCTTTCGTCGATTTTTCCGCCGCCGACCGCCGCCACCGTGCCTGCGATTATTCTTACCATATTATATAAAAACCCGCTGCCCGTGACGATTAAGTCGATATCCTCGCCGTTTTTAACGAGTTCCGCGCGGTAAAGCGTTCTTACGGTGGTTTTCGCCGAATAACCGCTCGCCGCAAACGCCTTAAAATCGTGTTCCCCTTCGAAAAGTTTTGCCGCCGCTTGCATTTTTTCAAAATCCAAACGCCCGTATACCCTCGCCTTATACCGCTCCTTTAACGGGTTGTCCGTTTCGGAATTATAAAAAGAATAGCGATAGGTTTTCCGCTTCGCCGAACGGCGCGCGTTAAAATCGTCGGGAACAAGCTCGCTTTTAATCGCTTTAACGTCGGGCGGCAACACGGTATTCAGCGCGAGCGCGAGCCTTTCGGGAGGTATTGCCGACTTCGTCTTAAAAGACGCGGTCTGTCCTTCCGCGTGTACGCCGGCGTCCGTTCTGCCGCTACCGGTAACGAGCGTTTTTTCGCCCGTTATTTTTTCCACGGCTTCTTCGAGCAAGCCCTGAACGGAAACCGCGTTTTTTTGTCGTTGCCAACCGGACAAATTCGTCCCGTCGTAGCAAACCGTCAACTTAATCGTCATTTTTTCTCCATTTCCCGCCGATAAATCTTTCCGCCGTTACACCGCGATGCCGAGAACGCCGTTTAGCATTACCACGCCGACGATTAACCCCGCAAGCACTATCGTTCCGATTAAATCCCTGAACCCTGCTTTCATCTTTTTGTAACGCGTTCTGTTTTTACTGCCCGAATAACACCTTGCGTCCATAGCGTCGGCAAGTTCGTCCGCGCGACGGAACGAGCTTATAAGCAACGGAATCAGCACGGGTATCAACGCCTTTACCCGCTTAAATACGTTTCCGCTTTCAAAATCCGCGCCGCGCGCTTTTTGCGCTTTTATTATCCTGTCCGTTTCGTCGAGAAGCGTCGGGATAAACCTTAACGCGATGCTCATAACCAGCGCGAATTCGTGAACGGGGAACTTAACGAGCTTTAACGGCGTTAAAAGACTTTCTATGCCGTCGGCAAGTTCTACGGGAGAGGTGGTAAACGTTAAAAGCGACGCGCCCAGCACGACGAGAATAATTCTTGTCGCAATAAACGCCGCGTTATAAAGCCCCGCGTCCGTGATAAATCCGCCTTCCCACAACGGCGTGCCTTTTTTGTTGAAAAACAACTGCAAAACTGCCGAAAAAATAACGAAAAATATAATCGCTTTAACGCTTTTTAGCATTTTTAAGAACGGCACGCGCGAAAACGTCGTGGCAATCAGCACGAAAAGCAAGCACGCCGCAAACCCGAGAAAATGAAATTGCGGCTCGCTTTTAACCAGAAACACCGCCACTATATACGCGATTGAAAGCAAAATTTTAACCCTTGCGTCCATTTTATGAACGAACGACTGCGTGGGATAATATTGACCGAAGGAAACGTCTTTCATAATTCGCCTCCGTCGCGTTCTTTACCCGATTGTTTATGTTTATCGCCTTTTTCCGTCGCGTTTTCGTCATGGATTTCCGCAAAATATTTGGCTTTTTCTGTGGTTAAGCGGTCGTTGTTGCGTTTTTTTGCAAAAGCACTCGCGACCTTTTCCACGAAATCCTTAACGGTGAGGTCGCTGTTTATATTAAACCCTTTTTTAGAAAGCCGTTCGGAAAGATAGGCTGTAACCGGAATGTCCAGACCTGCCCCCTCAAGCGTTTGTTTTTTTGCAAAAATTTCACGCGGCGAACCTTCCGCGATGAGTTTTCCGTGGGAAAACACGGCTGCGCGCGAACAGTTTTCGGACACGAGATTCATATCGTGCGAAACGATAACCACCGTTTTGACGAACGAACGGTGAAGCTCGTGAAGCAGCGCGAGAAATTCACGCTTACCGACGGGGTCAAGCCCCGCGGCAGGCTCGTCAAGCACCAGAATTTCAGGCTCGGTAACGATAACGCCCGCAATCGCAACGCGGCGTTTTTGCCCGCCGGAAAGCTCAAACGGCGATTTTTCGGCGATTTTTTCGTAGTTAAGCCCGACGAGCGTAATCGCTTTTTTTACTCTGTTTTCCTTTTCGGCATCGGAAAGCTCGGGGAAAAAGTTTTTAAGCCCGAACGCCACGTCCTCTTTAACCGTTTCGGCAAAAAGCTGATATTCGGGATACTGAAAGACCATGCCGACCTTAGAACGGAGCGACTTGAAATCGCATTTTTTATCGCACAGGTCGTATTCGCCGATGGTTACCCGCCCGCAGTTTTTCTGAACCTTGATTAAGCCGTTAAGGTGGCACACGAGCGTGGATTTGCCGCTACCCGTCTGCCCGATTATTCCGAAGAATTCGCCCTCGTCTATCGTCAGATTAACGCCGTCCAACGCCCGAACTTTTAATTTTTTATCCTGTCCGCCGTAATCGTAGGAAAGATTTTCGATTTTTATTCGCATAACCCCTCCAGCTTTTCGGCAAGTTCCTCTTCCGAAAGCACCGCACCGTCGAGCGGAACGCCTTTCTCTTTAAGCTTTTCGGCAATATAAGAGGCGTAGGGCAATTCCAGCCCGTAGCCTTTAAGCCGCGCGCCGTCGCGGAAAATCTCTCTCGGCTCGCCCTGCATGACGATTTCGCCGTCGGACAAAACTATAATTCTGTTCGCCTCCGCCGCTTCTTCCATGTAATGCGTAATGGTTATCACCGTAACGCCTTCTTCTTCGTTAAGCCTTTTTACCACCGCCAAAATTTCCTTTCTGCCTTGCGGGTCGAGCATAGCAGTCGATTCGTCAAGAACCAGAATTTCCGGCCGTAACGCCAACACGCCCGCTATCGCGACGCGCTGCTTCTGCCCGCCCGACAGTCTTGCCGGCGATGATTTTCTGAACTGTTCCATTTCCACGGCTTTAAGCGCAAATGCGATTCTTTCGCCTATTTCCTTTCGCGGAACTCCTAAATTTTCCGGTCCGAACGCCACGTCGTCCTCGACGATAGACGCGACTATTCCGTTATCGGGGTTTTGAAACACCACCCCCACACGCTTTCGTAGTTCAAAGCTTTTTTCTTTGTCGGCGGAAGAAATCCCGTCCACGGTAACAGTTCCGCTTTTGGGAATAAGCAAACCGTTTAACAGCTTTGCAAGCGTAGACTTGCCGCTGCCGTTATGACCGACGATAGCGATATAATCGCCCTTTTCCACGGAAAAACTGACGTTTTTCAGCGCGACGGACTTTTTATCGTAAGAAAAGCTTACGTTTTCGATGGAAAGCTGCGGCATTTCTGCTCCTTTTTTTTACCATAGTAATGATTTTCTAAAAATTTATTTTACCACATTTCGGCAATTATTACAAGCAAAAATATGTTTGCTTAAAAAATAGCTTCGCGTTGTTTTTATTAGCGGAAATCTTATTTGGTTTTCGCCCGTTCCCGTAAAGACGGGTCAGAACACCTTGTCCCCTTATTCTTTAAGGGGTTTTTACTAAGGATAGCAATATAGTCGCTGCCGCGGAGATTGCCACGGCTTTTTCAAAGCCTCGAAATGACGTGATGTAAAAACTTTAACTTTATTCCTATCCTGCCGAGCTTTGCTCGCTTTGAACACGCCCGCGAAGGCTCTCCTTACGTCATTACGAGGAAAGGCGTAAGCCTTGACGCGGTAATCTCCGCGGCAGCGAAAAACCGTATCTCCGTCATACGGGTACGCTCTTCTTGAACAGGCTTACGAAGTATCACTTTTTATTATTATGCGGAGTACAACGTCGTAAAAACGTTTGCCCGTCAGAGTGGGCGTATATTTCTTTTTTGATTTTGTTGCGCGGTTTTGTACGATTAAAAAGAAAATGTAAAATATTTTCCTTTTCCGTTGACTTGCCGCAATAAAAAATATATAATATTAATGTTTATATGTTTAAACTATATTATCATTTATTACGGAGGACTTTAGATAAATGAAAAAACTTACAATCGACGGCAATACTGCCGCCAGCCACGTTGCTTACGCCTTTTCGGAGGTTGCGGCTATCTATCCGATAACCCCTTCTTCTCCTATGGCGGAGGTTGCTGACGAGTGGGCGACCGCCGGCAGAACGAATATGTGGGGGCAAAAGGTTAAAATCGCCGAAATGCAGTCGGAAGGCGGCGCGGCGGGTGCTGTTCACGGCTCGCTTTGCGCGGGTGCGCTCACTACGACTTACACCGCTTCTCAAGGATTGCTTTTGATGATTCCGAATATGTATAAAATCGCGGGCGAGCTTATGCCCAGCGTTTTCCACGTTTCCGCTCGCGCGCTCGCGGCGCACTCGCTTAACATTTTCGGCGACCATGCGGACGTTATGGCTTGCCGCCAGACGGGCTTCGCTATGCTTTGCGATTCTTCCGTTCAGGAAGTTATGGATTTGTCGCTCGTGGCGCACCTTTCCACGCTCCGCGCGAAAGTTCCGTTCATCAACTTCTTCGACGGTTTCAGAACTTCTCACGAGGTCGCTAAAATCGACGTGTGGGACGAAGCGGACGATTACGCGGAAATCCGCGCTATCTGCGACGAGGTAGGCATCGCCGAAGACGTTAAAGACTTTAAATCGCGCGCGCTTAACCCGGAACATCCTATTCAGAAGGGTACTGCGCAGAACGGCGATACGTATTTCCAGAACAGAGAAACGGCTAACGGTTATTATCAGGCAACCCCCGCTATCGTTCAGAAAATGATGGACGTCGTTTCCGCGCACTGCGGCAGAAGCTATCATTTGTTCGATTACGTCGGCGCTCCCGACGCGGAAGAGGTCGTCGTTTGCATGGGTTCGGGTGCTTCCACCGTCGAAGAATCTATCAATAAGCTTAACGCTATGGGTAAAAAGTACGGTTTGGTTAAAGTTCGTTTGTACAGACCGTTCGTTGCGGACGCGTTCGTGGCGGCATTACCCAAAACCGTTAAGAAAATCGCCGTGCTTGACAGGACGAAAGAGCCGGGGTCGCTTGGCGAGCCTTTATATCTTGACGTTTGCTCCGCACTGTTCGAAAAAGGCGTTGGCGGCATTAAGGTCGTTGGCGGCAGATACGGTCTCGGCAGTAAGGAATTTACCCCGTCTATGGTTCTCGCGGTTTACAAAAACCTCGAAAAGGACGAGCCTAAAAACCATTTCACCATCGGCATTTACGAGGACGTTACCAACTCTTCGCTCGATTTCTCCGAGAAATTCGACGCCGCGCCCGCAGGTTCTACTTCTTGTAAGTTCTACGGCTTAGGCTCGGACGGTACTGTCGGCGCGAATAAAAACTCTATCAAGATTATCGGCGACCATACCGACAAGCACGCGCAGGCGTATTTCTTCTACGACAGTAAAAAGTCGGGCGGCATCACCGTTTCGCATTTGAGATTCGGCGACACGCCTATTCAAAGCGAATATTTAATCGATTCTGCGGACTTCGTTCAGTGCAGTAACCCCTCCTACATCACCCGTTACGATATGACGAGCGACATTAAGGACGGCGGAACGTTCCTTATCAACACCTCCGCGACCACCGTCGAGGCGTTAGAGGAATTCCTCCCCGCGCAGGTTAAACGCGATATCGCTAAAAAACATATCAATCTTTACGTCATCGACGCAATTAAAATCGCTGCCGGACTCGGTCTTAAAGGCAGAACAAACACCATTTTGCAATCGGCGTTCTTCCGCGTTAATCCGCAGATTATGCCTTACGATAAAGCCGTTGAATATATGAAATATATGGCTAAAAAATCGTTCGGAAGAAAGGGCGACGCGGTCGTTCAGATGAACTACGACGCTATCGATTCCGCCGCGGGCGATAACCTTATTAAAATCGACGTTCCCGCTTCGTGGGAAAACGCGACTACCGGCGCGGCTATGATCGAAGGTCACGCGGATAAGTATTATCAGGAAATCATTAAACCCATTCTTTACCTTAAAGGCGACGAACTTAAATCCTCGCAGTTTAACGCGGACGGCTCTGTTCCCACGGGGACGACTAAGTTCGAAAAACGCGGCGTTGCCGTTACCGTTCCCGAAATCGATATCAATAAATGTATTCAATGCGGTAACTGCTCGTTCGTTTGCCCGCACGCCTGCTTGCGCCCCGCTCTCGTTAAGGTCGGCGCGGATAAACCCGACACGCTCGTCGGCAAGCCCGCTATCGGCTTACCCGGGTACGAATATAAAATGCAGGTTTCCCCGCTCGATTGTATGGGCTGCGGCGTCTGCGCTACCGTCTGCCCCGTTAAGGACGGCGGTGCTATCAAGATGATTCCGCTTGCGGATTCTCTCGCTAAGGGCGAAGAAGCTAACTGGGATTTCGCCGTGAATTTACCCGCTGCGGACACCTCTAAATTCAAGAAAGAAACGGTTAAAGGCTGTCAGTTCTGCACGCCGTTGTTTGAATTCTCGGGCGCGTGCGCGGGCTGCGGAGAAACGCCTTACGTTAAGGTTATAACACAGCTTTTCGGCGATAGAATGGTCGTTGCGAACGCTACCGGCTGCTCGTCTATTTACGGCGGTTCTTCCCCCACCTGTCCTTACACCAAAAACAAGGAAGGTAAAGGTCCGGCTTGGGCAAACTCGCTTTTTGAGGATAACGCGGAATTCGGTTACGGCATGAATCTTGCTTATAAAGCGCGCCGCGCTAAATTAGAGGACGAAATCAGAAAGAATTTCGACAGCGTGAACGAAAAAACCAACGCGGCGTTTGCGGCATGGTTGGAAGGCAAGGACGACGCGGAAAAGAGTAAGGCTGCCGCCGAACTCGTTAAAGCGGCGATTAAGGACGAAAAAGCCGAGGGGCTTGACTTTATTAAGGAAAACCTCGACTGCCTCGTTAAACCGTCTATCTGGATTTTCGGCGGCGACGGCTGGGCTTACGATATCGGCTACGGCGGACTTGACCACGTTCTCGCTTCCGGCGAAGACGTCAACGTTCTCGTTCTCGACACCGAAGTTTATTCCAACACCGGCGGACAGGCAAGTAAGTCAACCAACATCGGCGCGGTCGCTAAATTCGCTTCCGCGGGTAAGAGAGTTAAAAAGAAAGATTTGGGCATGATTGCTAAATCTTACGGCTACGTTTACGTCGCGCAGTGCGCTATGGGCGCAAACCCCGCACAGCTTCTTAAAGCGTTGACCGAAGCGGAAGCTTACCACGGACCTTCACTTGTTATCTGCTACGCGCCCTGTATTAACCACGGCATCAACATGACGAAGTCGCAGTTAGAAGAAAAAGCGGCTGTCGAATGCGGTTACTGGCAACTTTACAGATATAACCCCGTCGGCGACGTGTTTACGCTTGACAGCAAAGACCCCACGGGCGATTATCAGGCGTTTTTGGCAGGCGAAACGAGATATGCGTCGCTCGTTAAAACGCAAGGCGCAGAGGTTGCTAAAAAGCTTTTCGAACAAACGGAAGAATCCGCAAAAGAACGGCTTGAAACCTACAAAAAGCTTGCGGGAAAAGAATAAGCACATTATACCAACACCTCTTTTAGCCCCCTTGGAAACAAGGGGGCTTATTATTTTTTAATACAGTAAATTACGACGATTATATTTTTAACCTTGTATTTCTGTCCCGACCGCCTTTGACGGGCAACGTTTTTTCGTCATTGCGAGGAGCATAGCGACGTGGCAATGACGTATAGAGATATTTTGCGAACAGCGTCCAAGCGGGCAACGCTCAGTAAGATAGGAATAAAAATTATATTTTTCGCTGCCGCGGAGATTGCCACGTCAAGGCTTGCGCCTTTCCTCGCAATGACTTAATGAGATACTTCGCGGGCTAGTTCCTAAAGCCCCTTTCCGTATGACAGGTTATAAATAAAAAATCCCCCTAAAGAGTAAGGGGTTCGTAAGGGGTTTTGAGGATTTTTCAGGGTAAGGGGTTAGGTACGGACTTTAAAAACTGTCCCTTCCCCTATTTAATATTATATATTGTTTACGCGCGCGCGAGAAATTTCCACTTTTTAAAAAAAATTTAAATTTTTTTAAAAAACTACGTTAAAACGCTTTACAACTTTATCGTAATAAAGTATAATGTAGATACTTTAACGAGATAAAGTGTTAAAGTAAAATAAAAAACAGAAAATTCTTTATTAAAAAGGAGAAAAAAAAATGAAAAAATTAGTTACACTTATCGTTGCGGCAATATCCGCTCTTGCAATGTGCTTATCCTTTACCGCTTGCGGTAAACCGTCCGATTCTTCCGATCTTAAAAAAGTTAAGGAAACGGGAAAGCTGGTTGTGGGCGTTACTCTTTACGAACCGATGGATTATCTTAACGACGACGATGAATGGACGGGTTTCGACGCGGAGCTTGCGCAGGAATTCGCAAAAAAAATCGGCGTAAACTGTCAGTTAGTTATTATCACCTGGGGACAGAAGGTTGCGGAAATTAATTCAAGACAAATCGACCTTATCTGGAACGGTATGACCGCAAGCGATGAATTAGGAAAAGAAATAGATTTTTCCGTTTCTTACGCTAAAAACGCACAGGTAGCGGTTGTTAAATCGGGAAGCACAATTACCACCAAAGAGCAGATTAAAACTGCAAAAGTCTCTGTTGAAGCCGGTTCTGCAGGCGAAACAATTACGGAAGAAGAAAAAATGACTAACGTTATTCCCGTTGCCGCGCAGGTTGACGCGCTTAACGAGGTTAAAGCGGGAACTTCCGACGTTGCAATTATCGATATAACGATGGCGCAAAGCGTAGTCGGCAAAGGCGATTTTTCAACTCTTACAATCATCGACGGTATTTCTTACGGTGACGAAATTTTCGCGGTGGGTTTGAGAAAGGGAAGCGATATTAAAGCCGAACTCGACGCTTTCTTAAAAGCTAAGTATGCCGACGGTTCTTTGGCTGCTCTTGCCGAAAAGTATTCGGTCGGACTTAACACCGAAGCTTTAAAAGGTTAAAAAAATTAAGAAAATTAAAAGGATGACGAGATGGAACAATTTTTAGAGGTTTCGTCGAAGCTGTTACTCGGTTTTTCATCGTCCGTTCTGTTATTCCTTTTAACCTTAATCATAGCGTTACCCTTGGGGCTGCTCATATCGTTCTGCACGATATCGAAGTTTGCCCCTTTACGCGTCTTTTTTAAGGTTATCGTTTGGATTCTTCGCGGAACGCCGTTGATGTTACAGATTTTCGTAATATTTTATTTGCCCGGCTTACTCAATTTATTCGTGTGGCCGACGATGAATACGGGCTGGGTATGGTTTGACAAGACGATTACGACGAGATTTATAGCCGCACTCGTTGCGTTTTCGATAAATTACGCGGCGTATTTTTCGGAAATTTACCGCGGCGGTATAGAAAGCATTTCAAAAGGTCAGTCGGAAGCGGGACAAGTTCTCGGTATGACTAAACGCCAAATTTTCTTTAAGGTTATTTTCTTGCAGGTGATTAAGCGTATTATTCCTCCTATGAGCAACGAAATAATAACTCTTATTAAAGACACCGCGCTTGCAAACTTTATTTCCGTCCTCGATATTTTGTATTACGCGAAAACGTTTATGCTTCAGGGTATAATATGGCCGCTGTTCTACGCGGGCGCTTTTTACCTCGTTTTCGTGGGTATTTTGACAATCTTGTTTAACAAGCTCGAAAAAAGGCTTTCTTATTTTAAGGTGTAACTATGGCTTTTTTGGAAATTAAAAATTTTAATAAAACCTTTTCGGACGGGTTTAAGGTTTTGCAAAATATAAATTTTACGCTGGAAAAAGGCGAAGTTTTATCCATTATCGGCTCGTCCGGCAGCGGAAAAACCACCCTTCTTCGCGCTATTAACTTTTTAACCGACGTTGACGACGGCGTTATGATTTTAGACGGCGAAACGCTTTTGGATAAAAGTCTTAACGAAAAATTTTCCGAAAAATCTTTAAGAGATAAACGCCTTAATTTCGGTATGGTTTTTCAGTCTTTTAACCTTTTTCCGCAATACAACGTATTTGAAAACGTCACGCTTGCCCCTAACCTTTTGTTAAAAGAAAAATTCGCGGAATTTAAGAAAAACAACAAAGATAAAGCCGCGCGGACGGAGTTTTTGAAAACCGAAAAGGAAAAAATCATCGCTTACGCGGAAGAATTGCTCGTTAAAACGGGACTTTCCGAAAAACGGAACTCCTACCCGTGCGAGCTTTCGGGCGGGCAATGCCAAAGGGTTGCAATCGCGCGCGCACTTGCGTTAAAACCGCGCGTTTTATGCTTCGACGAACCGACTTCCGCGCTCGACCCCGAGCTTACGGGCGAAGTTTTGAAAGTTATAAGGTCGCTTAAAGACGAAAGCCGCACTATGATAATAGTTACTCACGAAATGGGTTTTGCAAAAAACGTTTCGGACAAAGTTATTTTTATTTCCGACGGGGTTATCTGCGAAGAAGGTACGCCCGCGCAGCTTTTCGACGCGCCGAAAACGGATAAACTTAAATCTTTTTTATCTAACATAAGCGAAAAAGACGGCGAATGATTTTTTTGAGGGGTTAATATGTCAGAACAATTAAAAGAAAAATACAGAGAACTTTTTGAAACTATTTTAAAGCTTGAAACGGTTGAAGATTGCGAGGATTTTTTTAACGACTTATGCACTTTTAAAGAGCTTGACTCTATGTCCGGCAGGATTAAAGCGGCAAAGCTTCTGATTAAAGGCGAAACCTACGACGATATAATAAAGCAAACGGAAATATCCTCCGCAACTCTTTCGCGCGTTAATAAATGCGTTAAATACGGCAACGGATATAAAAAATTCCTTTAATCGACGATTAAAGGAATTTTTGTTTTTATAATAAAATAGTTTCTTTGCCTAGTTTTTCGGCGTATTCGACCGTTTTTGCCGTTCCGCCGCCGCTTCGTCTTTTATACGCCACCAGAACGCAACAGTTATCCACCATAAACACGTTTCTTTTCATCATACAAGACGGGGTATATTCTCGCGATAAGTAGATTCTTTCGTCCGCGGATTCAACCATTCTTTCGTATTCGCGCTTGTTTTTTTCCGAAAATCTTTCCGCCTGACTTTCGCACGGTATGCAAGCTATAATTTTGACGTCGTGTTCCTCTCTTAGTCTTTCTAAAACGTGAAAACACATGGTATCGAACCCCAACGCCATACCGTTCAAAAACGTCCTTACGCCGTTAGAAATAAGAGCGGAAAAAACGTCTTCCACCCTATTTTCGTCTATATCGTTAAGCATTATTCTATGACCCGTTACGGCGCAAGTTTTACTTTTTTCTATTTCCATCTTAAAAATATTTTTCCTTAATAATTATACCCTTTTCTATTTTTTAATTTTTTATTAAAACAAAATTAAATATTCGTATAATTTTTATTCTTTATAATTTTATAGCGGTTTATTTTTAATTCTCGCGTTGCTCCTCGGGTATTTAACGTCCGTGTTTTTTTGTTTTTCGACGATGATTACAGAGCGTTTTGCGCCTTCTAAAACGTATTTTTCGTAATTTATAACCATACCGCCAAGTATTTTGAGCGCTTTTTCAGCTTCTTTAAGTTCGTCGTCGGCGTCACCTTTATACGCGACGAAAATACCGCCTTTTTTAACGAACGGCAGGCAATATTCAGCCAAAACGTTAAGTCTTGCGACGGCGCGCGCGGTGCAAATATCGAATTTTTCGCGGTAATCGGGGTTTTTAGCCAAATCCTCCGCCCTGCCGCAAACAACTTTTACGCCGGTTAATCCGAGCTGTCCGGCAACCTCTTTTAAAAACTCGCATTTTTTTTCGGTAGCCTCTATTAAGGTAACTTCAAGCTCCGGTTTAATGATTTTAAGCGGTAACGCGGGGAATCCTCCGCCAGAGCCCACGTCGGCGAGATTTTCACCTTTCAACAATTCCACAGCGAGCGCGCTGTCAATAAAATGTTTAATATAAATTTCTTTTTTTTCCGTAATGGCGGTGAGATTAAACCTTTCGTTATACTCAATAAGCAGTTCGCAATAGCGTTTAAATTGTTCCTTTTGTTTTTCGTTTAAAACGATGCCGTATTCCGTAAAAAATTTTTCCATACGAATATTGTAACATATCAACAGTTTATTAACAAAACGTTTTTTAGAACCTTTTTTTTCGTTCAAAAAATTATTTTTTCTTTTTTGCTTGACTTTTTAAAATTATTTTATTATTTTCCGATAAGTTATCAACATCGGCGGTGGAAAATATAACCTTTTTCTTAACCTTTCTTTAACATCGTTTTCGCTTTATAAATACTGATTAAAAAGAGGTTTTCAACAATTTAACGTTTATACTATATATACCTTTATATAAATATAATAAATAAAAATAAACATAACGACAAGGACGGCAAAAGTCAGTGAAAGATAATTAAAAATTTTTAAAAATAATAAAGAGTTATATTTAAGTGCTTTTCGATTTTATTTATTGTCAATTAAATTCGTTTTTTTTCTTTGCGTTTAAGTGTCTTAAAATCCTTGATTTTTCCGTCGCAATAGTATATAATAATGTATATTATACCGTAAAACGAAAAATATCGTTAAAAGGGGTTTTTAATGAAAGTTATTTGTGACGGTCTCGATTTATCTGACGCGGTTTTAAAAGTTAGTAAAGCTCTCGCGGTAAAAGCGGTTAATCCCGTTCTGGAAGGAATTAAAATTTCAGCCAAAAACGATACGCTTACGCTGACCGCAACCGATACCGAACTTACGATAGAAAAAACTATCAACGCGGAGGTCCTCATGGAGGGCGAAACAGTCGTTGTTGGTAAGTATTTCGTCGATTTCGTTAAAAAACTCGAAAAAGAACAGATTGAACTGTCCAGATTATACGACGGGCAGTTGCAAATCAAATATTCCGATTCCGAAAGCGAATTGCAGGTTTATTCCGCAGATAGCTTCCCCGTTATTAAACAGGAAAACGACGGCGCTTTCTTTTCGATGAAACAAAAAGATTTTAAAAGCGTTGTTGAAAAAACGTCTATCGCCTGTTCTACGGACGATTCGCGACCCATTCTTAAAGGCTGCTTGTTTGAAATAGCCGACGGCACACTTACCTGCGTGGCTTTGGACGGTTTCCGTATGGCGGTCGTTAAAAAAGAGGTTACTTCGAGCGGAGAGTTTAAATCGGTTATCCCCGCAAGGACGCTGCTTGAAATTACGAAAATTCTCGATAAAGATGACGAGGAAGTTAAAATTTTCTTACAGAGAAACGAGTTATACGTTAAAGTTGATAACGTGGCGATTTATTCGCGGCTTATCGAGGGGGAATTCGTTAAATATAACCATATTCTTCCCACGTCGTTCGAAAACGTCGTTACCGTTTCGCGCGACGCGTTTTTAAACAGTATCGAAAGGGCGGCAATCGTTGCGAGAAACGACAGGTATAACGTCGTTAAAATGGATATTAAGGAAGACTTGATGACTATTTCGGCAAAATCCGAGATAGGCACGGTAAACGAAAATATAGGCGTTAAGCTTAAAGGTAAGGATTTATCAATCGCATTTAACGGCAAATATTTATCGGAATATCTTAAAATCGCCGGCGAGGATTTTATCGATCTTAATTTAAACAGCTCTATCGACCCATGTATTTTAACACCGGTCGGCAACGATTCTTTTATTTATCTCGTTCTTCCGGTAAGAATAAACGCATAAAAAATTGATAATACAATATAGGAGAATATTATGAAACAGACTTATCAACCCAAAAAGAGACAGAGAAGCAAGGTACACGGTTTCCGCAAAAGAATGAAAAATCGTTCGGGTAAAAACGTATTGAAGCGCCGTCGCAATAAAGGTCGTCATAAGCTTTCCGCGTAAGCAAAAAGCTTATTTTCGTCTTTATTTATAACCTTAACGTTAAGGTAAAATGTCGCCAGATTACAGATTAAAAAAAGAAAAGGATTTTAATCTCGTTTTTAAAAAGGGTAAACGGCTGTTTTCTCACTCGATAACAGTCGTTTATATTCCGTATAACGAGTTAAAAGCAGGCTTTGCCGTTGGTAAAAAACACGGCGGAAGCGTTAAACGAAACAGAATAAAAAGATTGTTAAGAGAATCTTTCAGAAGTTTTATACCATATTTAAGTAAAAACTTCTGTTTTGTTTTTATTCCTAAAATAAAGGACGAGTATTCCCTTTCGGAATTTTCCAAGGATATGGAATATTTGTTTAAAAAGGGCGGGTTTTTTAGTTAGCTATGCTGAAATTTTTAAGCGTTAAGCTTATAAGATTTTATCAGAAATATCTGTCGAAAGGAAATTGCCCTTTCATTCCGTCTTGCTCTGAATATACGCTTGAAGCGATATTAAAGCACGGCTTTTTCGTCGGCGTTTTTTTGGGTATTAAGCGTATTCTTAAATGTAATCCTTTCAATAAAGGCGGCTTCGATAAAGTTCCCGATAAAAAAAGCGTTATAAAATGGGTTTATTAAAATGAATATAATCAACTTTTTACAACCGGAAATGGGTAATTTTTTAGTTAAAATTATAGCTTGGCTGGTTCAGATAACTTCCTCCGTCGCGGTGGGAGTGATTTTGTTTACTTTAATTCTTAAAATCATTACCCTGCCCTTCGATTATTTTTCGAGAGCGTCTATGCGTAAAAATTCCCTTAAAATGGAAAAAATGCGCCCCGAGCTTGAAAAATTACAAAAACAGTACGCGGGCAATAAAGATTTATATAACAGAAAAATGATGGCTCTTTATAAAAAGAACGGTTATTCTATGTTCGGTATGTGCTTGCCGACCATAATCACGCTCGTTATTTTTATCGTAGCCATCAACGCTTTTACAAAATACTCGAACTATCAGAACCTGAAATATTTTTACGATATGAGTTTATCGTATAACAACGTCGTTTATTGCGGTTTCGATATCGATAACGAACGTATTTCCCGCAATGAAAAAGGCGTTTTAACAGTTGACGATAACTTTTTTATAGTCGAAAACAAGGATAAATTTGACGGTTTAAAGTACGAGGATACGTTATCGAACGGGAAAAAATATACCGTTACCCTTGCCGCTGACGAAAAAAGTTATACGCTCACTACCGAAAATTCTTACGTTTCTTATCAGAGATATTTCGAGGTTAAGGACGGCAGTTATACTTTCGGAACGATTAAATATAACGTCGTTGAGGGAATGCTTTCTAACGATAACGCGATTAAATGCCCCGAAAACAACTATTTAAAAATTAACTTCGTCGAGCCGCATAAAGGTTACGATATGCTTGCAACCGGCGACGATTACGCCGCGGCAAAAGCTAAAAAACCCGAAATTACCGAAGCGGAGTTTTTAAGACAGATAAGCAGAGAAAAATCCGCCAATACGTTTAAAAACAACGGTTCTAAATTTTTGTGGGTCAAAAATATCTGGGTTACGGACAGCCCGATGAAGCATCCCGTCGAAAAAGACTGGAAAACCTTTACCAAAACTTATACGTACGACAGCAAAAGCACCGCGCAGGATATGAACGAGGAATATTACGCGGAGCTTATCGCCGAATTATCCGCCGAACAGACGGAGGCAAACGGGTACTTTATTCTGGTTGCTTTAACAGCCCTTTCTTCACTGTTAAGTCAACTTATTATGAGCAAGAGCCAAAAAGCGCAGATGGAACTTCAAACGGTTGACGGACAAGGCGCGCAGCAACAAAAAATTATGATGTGGATGATGCCGATTATGATGGCGGTTTTTTCGTTTATGTATACCGCGGCGTTCTCTATATATATCGTTTTAAGCTCGTTTTTAAGCATTTTAACCACGCTCGGTATAAACTTTATCGTGGATAAAAGCTTTAAAAGAAAGGAAGCCGCTGCGGAAAAAGAGATTGTAAGAAGTAAAATCCGCGTGGTAAAAGAACAACCCAAAGAAGAGATTAAAAACAAAAAAGAAGAACAGGTGGATTTTCTTTCCGGTCTTGCCGATAAAAAAGGCAAAAGGAAGTAAATTAAACCCGCACGTTCCGACGCGTCGCGTCCGGTTCGTTGCGCGTTATTACAAAAAAACAACGCAAAATGCGGCGGAAAGGGATATTCCTCGCCCCGACGAAAACGACGATTAAAAATCCGCCGAACGTGATAAGCAGAGTTAAAAAAGAAATAAATTTTAGTCGCGGAGAACAGCTCCGCGCGTGGAGGATATATGCAGTTTGAAGCAAAAACCGTAGAAGAAGCTACGAAAAACGGGCTTGAAACGCTCGGAATAACCGAGGAGCAAGCTAAAATTACCGTTATCGAACAGCCCGTTAAAGGACTTTTCGGCAGACTTAAAGGCAAGGCGGTGGTTGAAATCGAAAAAATCGAAGAAAATACCAAAACGGAGGGAAAAACGAAAGTCGCGGACGGCGCGGAAAACGAAAACTTCGTCGGAGAGTGCGAAAATTCGGACGAAAAAACCGAGCTTCGCGAAGAAGCGTTCTTAAAACAGCTTCTTAAACTTCTCGACATCAAGGCGGACGTTAAGGTAAGTAAAGACGGCGAAAACGAAACGTTAAGCCTCGTTACCGACAGTTCGTCCTCGGTTATAGGATATAGAGGCGAAGTTCTGGACGCAATGCAGACTTTGACGGGCGCGGTTGCGAATATCGGCAACAAAACTTACAGAAAAGTTGTCGTCGATTGCGAAAATTACCGCGACAGGAGAGAAGAAACGCTTATCAAGCTTGCAAAGCGCCTTGAAGAAAAGGCTACCGAAATGCGCCGAGAGGTACATTTAGAGCCGATGAATCCGTTTGAAAGAAGAATTATTCACACCGCGCTTGCGGACAGCGAAACCGTAACCACGAAAAGCGAAGGTAAAGAACCCAACAGATTCGTTATAATCGTTCCTAACGATTTAGACGAGTCTTCAAGACCTTATAACGCCGGAAAACGCGGAAGCGAGCACGGCCGCGGCGGAAGAAACGGCAGAGGCGGAAGAAACGACAAACGCGGCGGCTACGGCGGAAAAGACCGTTCGCGCGGCAGAGAAAGGAGAAGCGGCAGCGGTTTTACCGAAGAAAAGAGAAAAGCTCCGTCGGGCTTCGGGACGTATCTCGGCAACAGTTTGAAAGATAAGAAATAAAAGGCATATAAAAACCCGTAGCGAAAATTACGGGTTTTTATAAAAAAGAAGAGAAACTTTATTTAAGTTGCAAAAAAAAGTTAAAAAAGATAAACAATATAGATAAAGAAATTTCACGGGAGAAAATAGTTATGGAAATTACGAAAAACAATTTTGACAAGGAAGTTAAGAGTGCCGAATTGCCTGTTCTGCTCGATTTTTGGGCTACTTGGTGCGGACCGTGCAGAATGATTGCGGGCGAAGTCGTGAAAATTGCCGAAAAATTCGACGGCAAGCTAATCGTCGGAAAGGTTAACGTGGACGAAGAGCCTTATTTATCCGAAAAATTCGGCATAGAGGTTATCCCCACCCTCGTTTATTTAGAAAATGGTAACGAGATAAAGCGCGTTTCAGGTTACCTTACCCAAGACGAGATTGAAAAAACCTTTAATCTTAAATAGTATGACCCCCTGCCGAAGAAAAAATTTTTCTCGTCGGCAGGGGTTTCTTTTTTGGTTTTTAAAACGTCGACGATTTAGCGGACAGGCGGATAGAAATTAACTGTAACGGAAAAAGTAAAATAATAATAAAAAGCGATAAATATTTTTTATAATCGATACGTAACGAAAAAGCGACGGGTATTCCCGTCGCTTTTTATCAGGATTTAATTGTAAGTGATAATTTTTGTCCGGCACAATTTGATTTTTCCTACTATTTTTGAATAAAAATCTTCTTTTTATTATTAATTTCGGAAATTATCACAAATCGTCTGCGTCCTGAACGGGTTTTTCGTACTTATCGTCGAATTCTATACCCGTATAAGAACCAAAAACGTCAAACTTGCTTTGCATATTAACCGTTTTTCGGTTATTTACTTGCAGTTTTTTGCGCCTTTGCATTCTTTACTTCCGCTAGACTTGGTCTTTCTTTTATCTCTCATTATTAACTCCTTTGCCGGTTTATCTTGCCGACAATTATATTATGTTTCGCATACGGAATTATATGTATTAAAGGTTAAGCCAAATAATGGAAAAAGTAAAAGGAACAGGAAAAAACAATATTAAACCTGTCATACTGAACCTTGCCCCCTTTGAATTACTAACGAAATATCTTATTACGTCATTACGAGGAAAGGCGTAAGCCTTGACGTGGTAATCCCCGCGGCAGCGACTATATTTCTATCCTTATAAAGTCCAAAGTCTGTCAAGGTGGTTGGGTCAGGGACGATTATGTGAAAAATCGGGATTATATTATGGTGAAACAATAAAGACTAAGTGAAACGGGACGCGACCGGAACAAACACTTTTTTATAATAAAGCGCGGCTTCGAAATAAGCCGCGCTTTATCTGAAATATCGAATCAATGAAAATTATTTATTTAATAAATTCAAGGAAAAAGCCAAGCGGGAAAGAGTTTCTTCTTTGCCGAGAAGCTCTGCAAGCTCGGTTGCCCCGCCTGCCGTCGCTGCCTTGCCCGATACGGCTATTCTCGCAATCCACAAAAGCGCCTGTTTTTTTATGCCGAGCTTTGCGGAAAGCTCTACGAGAGAGTTAAACAACGCGGAATTGTTCCATTCCGCCACGTCTTTAAGCGTTTTTTCTATTTCGGGAATAACGGTTTTAGCAAGCTCCGCAGAGGATTTTTGCTTTTCGTTTGAGAATAATTCCACGTCGTATTCGCCGAATTCTTCTAAAAAGTCGAGTTTTTCGGAAATTTCGCCGAACGTCTGAATTCTCGTTTTAACGAGGGACAGAAGCTTGTTCTCGTCGTACTTGCCGTATGCCTTGCTCTGTTTTAAGAAAGGCAACGCGTTTTCCTTAAACTGTTCGTCGGACATTTCCTTAATATATTCGCCGGAAAGCCATTTCATTTTGGTTTCGTCGAAGATTGCGGGTGACTTGTTTATCCCCTCCAGCGAGAAATTTTCGACAAGCTGCGAAAGGTTCATTTTTTCGGTATTATTTTTAGGATTCCACCCGAGCAACGCGATATAATTCACGATAGAGTCCTTAACGAAGCCCTTTTTAACGAAATCTTCGTAAGAGGCGTCGCCGTTGCGCTTGGAAAGTTTATGCCGTTCGTCTTTCATAATGGGCGGAAGGTGGATATAAACGGGTCTTTCCCAGCCGAACGCGTCGTACATAAGGTTATATTTCGGGGTGGAAGAAAGGTATTCCGTGCCGCGGATAACGTGGGTAATGCCCATCAGATGGTCGTCGATGACGTTAGCGAAGTTATAGGTGGGCATGCCGTCGGATTTTAACAAAATGCCGTCCTCGATGTCTTTATAATCGACCGTAATGTCGCCGTAAACCAAATCGTGATAGCTGCCCGAACCTGTCAGCGGAACGTTCTGGCGGATTACGTAAGGCTCGCCCGCGGCAATACGTTTTTCCACCTCTTCCTTGGGTAAATTAAGGCAATGCTTATCGTATCTTACGTTGCCTTCCCCGTCTTTTAAGGAAGCCACGCGCTCGGGCGAACAAAAGCAATAATACGCGCCGCCGAGCTCCACGAGTTTTTTAGCGTATTTCTCGTAGATAGGTTTTCGTTCCGTCTGAATATACGGGCCGAAATCGCCGCCCACGTCAGGTCCTTCGTCGTACATAATGCCCGAATCGCGGAGAGTGTCGTAAATAATCTGAACAGAACCTTCTACGTAACGCGCGGTATCGGTATCCTCTATGCGAAGAATGAAGTCGCCGTGATTTTTTTTGGCGAAAAGGTAGCCGTAAAGCGCGGTGCGCAAGCCGCCGATATGAAGATAGCCCGTGGGGCTTGGCGCGAAACGCGTTCTGACTTTTTTTGCCGCGCCCGCGGCGGGTATAGCGTCTTTATTTACGTTGTTGATAGCGGAATCAGTAGTAAAATCCTTCGTCATAACTGAAAAACTCCTTTAAATCTTTCTCAATATGTTTGCTGCCGATATTGTTTTTAATAATTTCGAGACGGTGCTCGGGCGAGTTGTGATAGCTGAACGCCTGATTATTAGCGACGATAACGTGTTCGACGAGTTCCACGCCGTGAATTTCGCACAGGTTATTAAGGCG
The DNA here is from genome assembly GCA_958421945.1 of uncultured Eubacteriales bacterium. Lineage (GTDB taxonomy): Bacteria > Bacillota > Clostridia > Christensenellales > Borkfalkiaceae > UBA1259. Next base: position 88,781 of record CATZMZ010000007.1, read on the forward strand.
GGCGGTGCTGACGTCGTCGTTTAAGCTGGGTAAAACGCTGCCGCTGGTGTGGTTGTGGGCGATAACGGCGTAACGCGGTTTAGCCAAAGCGATGGCGGCGGTAACGTCCTTAAAATCCACCGAAACGCTGTAATCGTTGCTTCCCTCGAAAACCATTTTGTTAAGCAGCATAAAATTTTTATCGAGCAGTAAAATAACGAACCGTTCTTCTAAAAGCCCCTCGAACATTTTAATAACGTCGTTCTTCGTGGCGTCGAAACTTTCCCATCTTTTCAAGCCCGAATCGCGATTAAGGGAGAAAGCTCTTTTGAAAATCGCGCCGGCTGTCAGGATTGCGGCGGCGGTTTTGTCTCCGACGCCCGTAACGGATAACAACTGCTTTTCGTCCGCGTAAAAAACGTTTTTAAGCGAGCCGAAAACGAGTATCAGCTTATGCGCGAGCGGGTTTACGTCCTTTCTCGGAATAACGGGGTATAGCAGAACCTCCAACAATTCGTGGTCGGAAAGGTTATCGGCGTCGTTCAAGAGTCTTTTTATCATTCTCGAACGGTGTCCCTCGTGAAGATTTGAGTACATACATTATATTTTAACACATTTTAACAAATAAATAAATGATTTTAAGCGATTGTTGCAAAAAATTTAGTTGCAAAAAAACCGCGATTGTAATATACTTTAATATATGGGAAAGTATTCGGCGTTTAACCGCGCGGTCTGCGCCGAGAAATCGGGTTTTTTCCGAAAAACAGAAAAAACAAACGACGATTAAAAAAATAGCGACAGAGGTGAAAATGGAACGCTTCGACGAGTATTTGAACGACTTAAAAGCACTTATCGCGATTGACAGCTCTAAAACCAAACCCGAGGACGGCGCGCCGTTCGGGAGAGGGGCTGCGGACGCGCTGAAAACGTTTATCGCGGTCGCAAAAAGATTAGGATTTACCGTTATCGATTACGACGGATACGTGGCGGAGGTCGTTTACGGCGAAGGCGATGAAATAGGAATAATCGGGCATCTCGACGTCGTGCCGGCAAGCGGAAACTGGACGTATCCCCCGTTCGAGCTTACCGAAAAGGACGGGTATTTGTTCGGCAGAGGCGTTGCCGACGATAAAGGTCCTATCCTCGCCGCGCTTTACGCGCTTAACGAACTGAAAAATTCAGGCGTGAAATGCAATAAAAAATTCAGGTTGTTCGCGGGGACTAACGAGGAATCGGGCTGGAAAGATTTGGAGTATCTAAACACCGTTACGAACCTGCCGAAATACGGGTTTTCGCCCGACGGGGATTTCCCCGTCAGTTACGCCGAAAAGGGCGTTTTTCACTTAATTTTTCCCCTGCCGTCGCTTAAAAATTTTTACGAGCTTTCGGGCGGGAGCGTTATCAACGCCGTTTGCGACAAAGCGAGCGTGAGGGCGAAAAACGCCGCCGATTTGGCTGTTGCCGAAAGCTTCGGGCTGAGCGTTTCGGACGGAAACCTTATAACGAGCGTGGGGAAAGCCGCGCACGGCTCTACACCACACAAGGGCGTGAACGCTTTTAAGGCGTTATTTAAGTATCTCGCGGCGTGCGGCGAGGACGTAACGGATTATTACGAGTATCTTTTCTGCGACAAAGCGGGCGTGATGGAGCTTAAAAACGAACAAGGAAACGTTACCTTTTCGCCCGATATTATCGAAGCAAGGGACGGGGCTCTTTGTCTTATATGCGACTGCCGTATTCCCGCGCCGTTCGATTTCGTTAAAGACGTTAAGCCGTTATTCGATAAAACGGGGCTTAAAATGAGCTTTATAGAAGGACACCCCGTATTTATGACGCCGAAAAACTGCGAGCTTGTCCGAAAGCTTATCGGCGCGTATAACCGCGTTACCGGAGAGAATGCCGAACCCGTCAGTCTTGGCGGAAGCACTTTTGCGCGGGCGTTCGAGCAGGGTTGTGCGTTCGGCGTGGAATTTCCGGGAGAGGAATATCATATTCACGAGCCGGACGAAAGAATCAATATAAAACTGCTGTTAAAGGCTTACGATATCATTAAGGCGGCGATTTTCGACCTCGCCGAATGAAAAACGGTTAAAACCGATTAAAAACCTAAAAACGATTAAAACAGACGAAAAAACCGTATATTTAATAAAAAAGGAAAGAAAAACTATGAATTTCGATTACGAACTTGTCGGAAAAATAGGGTCTATGGCGTTGATTGACAAGGAAAGCGAAATGCTCGACTACACGCTTATCGCGCGCATCTCGTCCGAACTTCGCCCCGGATACGTCTGGGTTACGTCGGGTGCTGCCGAGGCGGGCAGGCTTGACTATATCAGGCGAACGGGCAAGGAATTAACGGGGAGCGACGAGGACAACAAAACCGATTATTCCGCGCAGGGACAGCCTATTTTAATGGAAACTTATCGCAATTTTCTCGACGGGAGATATTCTTTGCGACAGGTTCTCGTCGAGCATCAGCATTTTAACGACGAGCTTAAACGCGAACATTTAAAACAGCTGCTTTTAAGGTGCAAAGCGCAAAACGCCGTGCCGATTATCAATTACAACGACCCCGTTTCTACCGAAGAAACGAGAAAACTTGAAATTCAGTCGCTAAAAAAGACCGCAAAAAAGGTCGTCGAATGTGTGGATAACGACGAAACCGCTTCACAAATCGCGCGGCTGGTCAAGGCGGAAACTCTGCTTATTTTAACGTCTACGGACGGCATTTACAGAGAGGCAGGCAAGCCCGAAACTTTGATTAAAGAAATCAGCGGCAAGGACGTTTACGAGGTGCTTGATAACATTACCGAATGCGAAAACTTCTGCAACGGCGCGTCAAGAAAGGGCGCGAACGGCGCGAAAGCAAAGCTGGAATACGTTAAGGATGCGGTGAAAATCGGCACGAAGGTTATCATCGCAAGCTCTAAATACAGAATTTCCGAAATCCTTTCGGGCAAAACCCCCGCCACGCGTATCGGCGTCAGATAGTAAAGCAAATACCGCACAAAGCGACTCGTCGCGAAAACCTTTTGGATTTTAATATAGAAAGTTTGCACCCGCAGCCTTTCGGCTGCGGGCGCGAGAATTTTAAAAGGATTAAGATTGTTTTTCTTTAAGACTATTTTCTTTCGGAACACAATTTTTAACCGATTTTATATTGCCGTTTTCGATAAAAAATCGTTTATACTCGTAATTTTTGAACACGGCGGACGGGAAATCCGCAGAAGTGAACAATGTTTGCACGCCCTCCGTCGCGGCGAGAAGCTTTTTCTGGCGGCTTTTATCTAATTCCGAAAGCACGTCGTCCAAAATAAGCACGGGATATTCGCCCGAACGCTTCTTGAACGATTCCGTTTCGGCAAGCTTTAACGCGAGCGCGACCGTTCGTTGCTGTCCTTGCGAGCCGAAAACGCGCGCGTCCACGCCGTTAAGCAAAAACCGTATATCGTCGCGGTGCGGGCCTATCGTGGTGTAGCCGAGCCGCATATCCTTATCCGTCGCAAGCTTTAAGTCTTCCTTTAACGCGTAGGCGATTTCGTCCTCCTCGCCGTAATAACCGCTTTCCGTTTTCATTTTAAGAGATTCCCTGCCGCCCGATAAAAACGCGTGTTTTTCCTCCGCGATGGGCGCAAGCTCTGTTAAAAAAGTGTTTCGCGCCTTAATGATTACGGCGGCGTACTTAACGAGCTGCATGTCCCACACGGGCAAAGTTTCCCTTACGGCGTACACGTCGGGCGATTTAAGCAGATTGTTGCGCTGTAGAAGTATTTTATTGTACCGCTGCAAAGAATAAAAGTACGTTTTTGAGGTTTGCGAAAGAGAAATATTCATAAACCTCCGCCTGTCCTCCGGGCTTTCCTGAACGAGCTTTAATTCCGACGGGTTAAAATAAACGCTGTTGATATTGCCGAGCAGTTCGCCTATTTTAAGCGTTTCCACCCCGTTTATGAATATCCGCTTTTTATCCGAAGCAAAAAACTGCATTTTAACGGACACGCGCCCGTATTCGCTTTGTGCCGAACCCGTTACTTCCGCACTCGCTTCGCCGTTTTTTATAACGAGTTTATCGCGGTTGGCGCGCGGAGAATAACCCGTGCATAAAAAAAACAACGCTTCCGCGGCGTTGGTTTTACCCTGTGCGTTCGCGCCGGTTAATATATTTATTCCGTCGCCGAATTCGAACGTTTCATCGGCGTAATTGCGGAAATTTTTAAGCGAAAGCTCGGTTATTTTCATTTTTTGCTCTATCTTTCCGTTGCGCGGCACACGTCCTTTCCGTTGCGGAAAATTTCATCGTCGCGCGCGTTTTTGTTTTTTTGGTTTATCTTTATTTGACTTTATTCGATTTAAATTATATTATATATAATGTATACGCTTTTCGTTTAAGAGTTCGTTTACCCGTCGGCGGCAATGATTCCGCCGTAACCGTGTCCGCAAAAATCGTGCGTTTGTTTTTGCCTTTAACCGCTCTTAACCGCGGTTAATCGCCCTTAACCGTTGGGGTAAACGTGCATATATCGCACGGGTACGAACGCGGAAACGAACACCGTTTAAATTATACAACAACGACGGGCGTTTTGCAATAAAAAAAACCAAAAAAAAGGAGCTTGCGATGGAATCTTACGAAATTTTATGGAAAACCACGTTGCCGGAGCTGGAAAAAACGGTAAGCTCTATCTCTTATTCCACGTTTATCGCCCCGCTTATACCCGTGGACGTGATAGGCAGCAAAATCGTGCTGTGCGCGCAGGGCAAAATTCTTTGCGACGCCGTTTCGGGCGAGAAAATCGCCGAAAAAATAAGGGACGCGCTGAAAAAAAGCAATTCGGAGGTTTCCGATTTTATAGTATACGACGCCGCCTCGCGCGATGAATATATTAAAAAAGCCGGGGACGAGCTTCGCGATGAAATCGAAAGCCAGGGCACGCCCGTTAATCCTAAATTCACGTTCGACTCGTTCGTCGTCGGTCCGTCTAACGAGTTTATTTACGCTGCCGCGAAAGCCGTTGCCGATCACCCCGGCAAAACGGACGAGTATAACCCGCTTTTTATTTACGGCGGGTCGGGGCTCGGCAAAACGCATATTTTAATGGCTATCGCCAACTACGTTAAGCTGCACAGTCCTTCCTTAAAAGTGTTGTATTCCACTTGCGAACAGTTTACAAACCAGATGGTGGAAAGTTTAAGCAAGGGCAAAACCACGCCGCAGGATTTCCGCAGAAAGTACCGTAACGTGGACGTTTTGCTTATCGACGACGTGCAGTTCCTCGCAAAACGTCAAGGCACGCAGACGGAGTTCTTTAACACTTTTAACGAGCTGGTTATGCAGAACAAGCAAATCGTTTTAACCTGCGACCGTCCCCCGAAAGAAATAGAGGTGTTAGAGGACAGGCTTCGCACGCGCTTCGAGGGCGGCTTGCTTGCGGACATTCTCCCGCCCGATTTGGAAACGCGCATCGCGATTTTAAGAAAAAAATCGGAAGAACAAAAATGCCTTGTGGATATTAAGGTTTTAACGTATATCGCGGAAAATTTCGAAGGGGATATCCGCTCGCTTATCGGCAAGCTGACCAAAGTTATTTTCGCGTCTAAACTTCACGAACGCCCCATTACCGTCGAGCTCGTTAAAGACGCGCTTAAAGAGTCCGCGGGCGAAAAACAGGAAGAATTACAGGTTGACGATATTATCAACTGCGTCTGTAACTTCTATAAAATCAACAAAGCCGACCTGCTCGGCAAAAAGAAAAATAAGGAGTTTTCCGAGCCGCGCCAGATTTGCATCTATTTAATTACCGACATGATGAATCTGCCGCTCGTTACCGTCGGCGGGAAAATGGGTGGAAGAGATCACGCTACCGTTATTTACGCGCGCGATAAGGTCGCCGAACAAATGAAAACGGATAAAAAACTCGCCACGGATATTAAAGATATTCAGAAAATGTTGTTAAAACAATAATTTAACCTGATATACAAAACTGATACTCTCATAGATAAAGAAGCATTATAATGAACGAATATTCAGAAGGAAAATACGACGCCGTCGTAATAGGCGCGGGTCACGCAGGCTGCGAAGCCGCGCTTGCTCTTGCGAGAACGGGCGTTAATACCGCCATGCTGACGTTAAATCTCGACAGCATAGCGTTTATGGCGTGCAATCCGTCTATCGGCGGAACGGCAAAAGGTCAAATCGTGCGCGAAATCGACGCGCTCGGCGGCGAAATGGGCATAAACGCCGATAAAGCGTTGCTGCAAATTCGCATGCTTAACCGCGGCAAAGGCGCGGCGGTCAGAAGCCTTCGCGGACAAGAGGATAAAAACCTTTATCACCGTTTGATGAAACAAACGCTCGAAAACACGCCTAATCTTAAAATTTTACAAAGCGAAGCGGTGGATATTATTACCGACGGCGAAAAGGTAACGGGCGTTAGAACGGCGTTCGGCGGAGTCCTTTCGTGCGAAGCGGTCGTTATCTGCACGGGCGTTTACTTAAACGGTAGCGTCATCGCGGGCGAATGGCAGCAAGCCTCCGGACCTAACGGATTTCAACCCGCAAACGCGCTTACGGACAGCCTGATTAAGCTCGGCTTCAACGTCCGACGTTTTAAAACGGGAACGCCCGCAAGGATAGATAAGCGCACGATAGATTTTTCCGAGCTTGAAATTCAGGACGGCGAAAAGGTTTACCCCTTCTCTTACCTTACACAAGAGTTGCCCGAAAAACAAACGCCGTGTTACCTTACCTACACTAACGAAAAAACGCACGAAATTATCCGCGCAAATCTCCATCGTTCGCCGTTATATTCGGGAAAAATTCACGGAACGGGTCCAAGGTATTGCCCGTCTATCGAGGACAAGGTCGTCAGGTTTGCCGACAAGGAGCGCCACCAGCTGTTTTTAGAACCGGAAGGCGCGGACACTAACGAGATTTACGTTCAGGGAATGTCCTCGTCCCTCCCGCATGACGTGCAAAAGGCTATGTATCGCACGGTTAAAGGGTTAGAGCATTGCGAAATTATGCGTTACGCTTACGCTATCGAATACGACTGTATTGACTCGCTCGACCTTTACCCGACCTTGGAATATAAGAAAATTTCGGGCATTTTTACCGCCGGACAAATAAACGGAACGAGCGGTTACGAGGAAGCCGCCGCGCAAGGGCTTATCGCAGGGCTTAACGCGTCGTTAAAGATTCGCGGGCTGCCTTCTCTCGTTATCGCGCGCAACGACGGCTATATCGGCGTGCTTATCGACGATTTGGTTACGAAAGGAACTAACGAACCGTATCGCATGATGACTTCTCGTGCGGAGTATCGAATCGTTTTAAGACAGGACAACACCGATTTCCGACTTACCGAAAAAGGGCGTGCCGCAGGGCTTGTTACGGACGAGAGATATAAGGTTTTTTTAGAGAGAAAAGCCGAATACGAAAAGGCAAAGGCGCAGGCGGAGAAACCGCTTAAACCGTCGGAAACGGAGGAATTGTTAAAGGCGCATGACTTTCCCGCGGCGAATTGCGCGTTATCGGTCGGCGATTTGGTAAGGCGCGGCATTCCTTTAGCTGAAATTTCGGAAAAGCTCGGCGGATTTGACGGCATTTCGGAAGCGATAATGGAAACGGTGGAAATCGACGAAAAATATAGCGGTTACCTCGAAAAGGAGCAGGAACAAATAGAAAAAGCAAACAAGCTTGAAGAAAAAACTTTGCCTGAAAACATAGATTATTTGTCTATGAGCGGGTTGAGAATAGAGGCTCGGCAGAAACTTGACAAAATTCGTCCGAAAAACTTAGGACAGGCCGGGCGCATTTCGGGCGTTTCTCCTGCGGATATCGCCGTTCTGATGGTTTATTTAGGAAAGTGATTTTTGCTTAAATTCAGGTTTTCAGTATGATTTTCCCGCTTAAAGGCGCAGCGAATTTAGGAAAAACAGCTCACTTTTAAATATGCGAGATTTTTAGAAGAATAAAGTTTTAACTTAATATGTTTAACGTTTCCATAAAATTTTTATGGAAACGTTTTTATATTATAAGGATTTTTACAAAGAGTTATGTTCCATAGGGAGAACAAAAACAAAAAGCGGACGCGCTGAAACGGACAATACAAAATCAAATAAAAAACGAGTGATAGAATTACCCGAAAAAGTGGCAGCAAAATGTATCAAAACAGAATAAAGAGAGGATTTTAATATATTTCACATAACATAGCGCGTTAAACCTTGAAAAAACAAAATTTTTGTGCTATAATGCATTCAATAGCATCAGTATAGAGATACTGAAACATCAAGAACAAGGTAAAGAGGCAGAAAAAACCAAAAACTCTCGACGGGAGGTAACCGCCTATGAAACACAATAAGATTACA
>CATZMZ010000008.1 GCA_958421945.1 uncultured Eubacteriales bacterium
AAACGGGCAACGCCGACCTGAACGTGACGGTGAAACTGGATCTTACTCCGTTCAAGAACGATATGAAAGGTTTTCCTTTCAATCTGCTCAAAGGATTCGTGCCGGACGCGTTGTATGTGACTTCCGTCGTCCGCATTGAAAAAGGAGAGGGGCTTGCCTATACCGTTACTCCTAAGTATCTTACGCTCAACAATCTTTCGGGTGACGATACCACGGATTTCTTCCATACGCTGGACGTCGTCTTAAAAATTGGCAGCGCGGAAGAGCTGAACGCGGAAATCGGAACAACCGCCGCAAACGCCCTCATCGGTACGGAGCAAAATCCCGGTTTTGTCTATGCGCTGAAAGCAACGGGCGGCTCGGGCAGTTTCGCATTCGTTTCGTTTGAAAACGAAGGGAAACAAATAAACGCACTGGTGTTTTAACAAAAAAGAGCCGTCCTTCTCAAAATAGACGGCTCTTTTCTATAAAAACGAGGAAGGAGGAAAACAAATTGGCAAACGAAAATGGTAATAAAATCAAGTTGCTTGTCTTATGGAATATTCTGTGCAGATATAATATGAGAATATGCCCGGATAATACTCCGGGTTTTTCTTGCGCTTTTTATAAAAACGTAGTATAATGACAGTATCGTAGGTGTAGCTTTTTCGTATGTTAAAGACATCTTTGTAGTACGAAAAAGCTACAAAATACAAAAAGGGGCTGTAAAAAAAGACCTAACAAAAAAGCATCCAAGAGTTGAAAGACTTTCGGATGTATTTTTGAAAAAAGAAACGGATGTCATCTTCCAATAACAGCCGGGTTGTGGTATAATATTCTTGCCAAAAAAACACTAACCAACAAAGGATATCTTATACCATGATTCAGATGAGAATTCCAGTAGATTTAGAAAAAATTATTGATGTGACCGATGAAATTTATACGTTTTCCGAAATGATGGATCGGATTGAGCTACGCAAGTACTAAAGGAAACAAAGGATGTCAGCTTACAGTAAATAGGGTGTTTTTCGAGTGCGCATTTCTTGACAATTCCATTTTTTATATTTAAAAACGCTTGACAAAAAATTATTTTCTTTATATAATAAAAACGAAATTGGATATCATTTCGATAGGCAAAGCATTTGAAAGAATGTGACGCAAAGCTAAAGGGACTTCAGTTTAAGTCAGCCAGTTGCCGCTCTTTGGAGCGTCGGCGGGCTGTTTTTTTTGGCGAAAGACGGCGGGCGGCGTACGCTGAAGGATAGAATCTCTGCAAGAATGGCAAACTATTGGTGGCGCGTCGGGGCGGACGGAAATTTTATAAGACGGGGTGATGAAAGCATTGAAAAGACCGCATACGAAATATTCCGCACTGACGGCAGGGGTGGCTGTGCTTCTGTGTTTCGTCACGTTTTCCGTTTCAACCTATGCATGGCTCGTCAATTATGTGTCCAGCGGTAATTTTGGATATCAGGCAGGCGAGCTTCCGCCGTATACGCTTGAAATCGCGAGGATTCCGTATCATGCAGAAGAGGGTCAACGCGTGGAGGAGTACAGAGGGTACGAAGAATGTCCGAAATACCGTATCGAAATGAATGAAGACAAATCCCATCTTGCCGTTGCGATTGAAAATATGTCCTTCGGGACGATAGACAATGTCGCCCAGCTGAAGCCGGAAAATATCGTCTATTTCCGCCTGACCGTGCCCAAGGAATGCGGGAAGAAAATCAGCGTCAGCCTGTATTATTCTTCGGAAAAATTCATCAGGCTTTATAAAAAGATTGAGGACGAATCGGAAAACGTGACGACCTCGGAAGTCACGGATTCGGGGGGGAGTACGCCGATTCAGGATATTATCAAAGTAGAGGAGGCTGCAGGCAGCAGTTATCTGCTGTACGACGCCGTCATTTCCGATGCGGCATGGAAAGCGGAAGAAATTGCCGAAAACATAACATTTGCCGTGGCGGAAAAGGATTACAACCGCTTCCTTCCGAAAACGGAAACGGGAGAAGTTTCCTCAAAAACCCTGAGTTACGACGGAAACGCCGGAAACTATTACGTGTATATCAAAGTGATACCGAACCTCTCCGTTTTTGGTTATTCAATCGAGCATTTAACGACTTATATGCCCTGTTTCATGTATTTCTCGATCGGCGCGTCCTTCGATACGTCGGTCACCTATCAAAGCGAATCTGAGAGCGAAAGTTTGTCGGAAAGCGTTGCGCCTTAACGGAAATCTGCAGGTAAAAAATGACGAAAGCAAAAAAAATAATTCTTCTTCTCATATGCTTTCTTACGCTCGTCTTCAGTCTGTTGACGGCGGTCGTTTCGTTTGCCTATTTTTCCAAAAAGGAGATTTACGACGGGTATTTCAGCGGCGAAGTCGAACTGCTGTTCGACCGGCTGAACGCCCAAGGGATCGCAGCGTATCAGGCTCATCTGGACGAGGTTTACACGGATAGCAGCAAAGAGGTCACTGCGGATGCTACAGCCGACTGGGGCACGGAGTCCTATCCTTACGTTATTTCGGACGTACGTCATCTGTATAACCTTTCCGAATTGCAGAGGTTGGGTTTCTTTGATAAAAAGTTTATCAGCCAGAATACGGAAACTTCTTTTTCCAACATTCCGTATTTCCTCGTCTGTACGCCCGAATATACCCCCGCGCTGATCGACGGGACGGATTTCAAGGGCATCACCTCGATCGGGACGGACGAATTTCCCTTTATCGGCTCCGTCTGCGGGGTGAAATCGGAGACGCAAAAAATTACGGTCGGAGAGAAATTGTGCGACACTTCCGCCATCAGTAATATCATAGTTTCCGGAAACCCCGCTAATGCCGACGTGGGGCTTTTCGGTTACGTGGGTTATTTAGGAACCGAAAAGACAACGGAAGCGTTCACCGGGCAGATTTCCACCCTTTCCAACCTGGTGCTCACGGACGTGCAGGTCACCGTACAATCGAGCATTTGGGACGCGGTGACCGCTTTCCTGGAAGATATCGCGATCAATACGACGGGAGGGCACCGCTATTCCTTTACCGAATTGTATAATACGACCGATTACGACAAAGTTCCGCATGAAAACCACCACGTGGGTATTCTTGCGGGGCACGCCGCCTATGCGAAAATCGAATATATCAGCGTGTATTATTCTGCGGACAATAAAGTCGCGATCGATCTGAAAGATGAAACGGTGGTGGAAGGAACTGAGGCGAATTATCTTTCCGCAACGGGCATTCTCGGTTATATTTACAATATCAACCCCACTTTCACGAACAACGCGGACGGCAGCCATACGATCACCCCTGGGTCGGGCGACAGCGTGGGGGACCTTTCCTACGGAACGGTCGGAGGCGGCGGTTCGCTTTCCGGCATGAAATCCGGCTACATTCTGGCGGCGGAAATGTATAATAATTACCGTTGGGAAAAGGGGGCAAACGGAAGCACCACGGAAGACGAAGACGGGACGATTTACCTGAAAGACGCGATAGATGAAAACGGTAACGCCCTTTGCGTGGAATGGATCCGAGACCGTCTTTTATGGGGCACGGAAGCGACGGGCAGATATTATTTTTACGACGGCGTTTTCACGTTCGCTCTTTCCAGCCAGCAAGACGTTATCGAGCCTACGTGGAATAACGGTACTGCCGATGAGTTTTCAATCGGGTCGACTGACCCTTCCGGTTGGAAAGCGAATACAGAAAAAGGAAATAAGGCGTCGGTTGCATATGTTAAAGAAATTAAAACATTAGAAGAATTAGCGGAAAACGTAGGAAAAGATATTTTTATTCTTGCTAAAAATTCAGACGGTTCTGTTTTCTTAATGACACTAAATACAGTATCAAAATCTAATTTTAATTTGTTGAAACCTAGCACCTGGGGAGATAATAACTATACGACGTCAGGCATGTTGAAGTCTTTTGCTTCGCAGGAAATGGTTTCTTCCTTGATTACGTCTATTCAGGGAAACAACCCGGAAACACCCGAGTTATATCCGGGGATGATAGAAGAGTTGGGAAACGGGACATTGAAAGTGATCAATTTGGGTTCTACGGAAGATTTAACAACGTTGAGAGATCAATATAAAATTCGGGTAGGCAATGGCGGCGATACAGTCGGGAATATGTTTCAATTCAGCACCAATACGGGTAGTTCAACCAATAATCTCGGGATGATACTTAGAGATACTTTTTTGGGGACTTTTTACAATATTTATTGTGGCCACGATTATTCGAAGTTTTCTGCTCATAGTGAAAAGGCAACCTTAACATATTCAGACAACAATGCAGATCCGTATTTTTATTTGCAATATAGTATAACATATGAGTAAAGTGATTATTCCAGATATGTTAGTTATGATTCGACAAACAGCCGATTCACCAGTGCTAATAACAACTCAAATTCAAAATTATATTTATATTCTATTGTAGGAACGTGTGATATGGATTTCGGGCGAATCACTTTCGACCCGATCGACAATCCTTCGGACGACACCGATTGTTATACCTTTAGTGCCGACAAAATGGTATTGTTCGCCACTTCCGAGCATTCCAACGATACAAACGGGAATATCGCTACAACAGCCACAACTTATGAAGTAAAATCTTTGGCGACGCTCGGATGGAATAACGGTTCGGGAGAGACCGTTTCTTCCGCAGATCTGCAGAAAAAATTCAGAATGACCAAAGGAATTACCTTCGGCGCGTCCTTCAATCTATTTAATGGTACGCTTGGGTCTGACGGTATTATCACCGCACCCGTCGGGTCCGACGGGACGGAAGCCAACATTCCGCAGAGTTGCATTGCTTTCCGCATCAACAAAGAGGCCAAGGATATCAAAATTTGCGTGATCGTGTCCGTCGCCGTTTCGGAATATTATCCGGGAGAAATGGGTGAAAATGGCGAATTATATCCTCTCGACGCCTATACCCGCTATTTCAACTTATGGAAAATGGAGGCGGCGGGGGAAAGTATCGTTCAGGTTTTTAACGCGACGGGGGACGATCTTCTGGACCGTTTCGAGGTGCCGAGATCTCATCCTTACGAACCGGGAACGAATGCGGCTTCCTCTTCTTCGGAGTATATCACGGTGAAATATGGAAGTAATTATTATCGCTGCTATCTGAACGGAGACCGAGTGCTCGTCGCCTATGAATTTACCGTGGATTCGACTTCGACAACGGGAACGGGCGTCGGGGTATATTGCCTCGGGATGTCCGGAATCGATTCGTCGGGAAACACAATTTCGGACGTCCCGATGGAAATTGTCTATTTCTCGGCGGAAGGAGTGGCGAGCGCGGGGCGCGACGGCGCGTCCGGTTCGCAGATCGGTACCATCGATTTCGTCTACGATTACGATAATGCCATCGTCACCGTGACCAAGTCTTCCGATATCGGCTCTGACGGTAGCGAGGATTACCACAATTATTATCCTTCTTATTGCCTGCTGTATTTTGATATTTCGCGGGAATATTCCGTCAATACAGAAGAGGTGATCATCCGACGATACGTATACTCAGGGACAGGGACTCCGAGTTCGGATGCGAACCACAATACGACGCCGAGCAAATCGATCATTTATTTAGACCCAAGCGGCATTCATTATACTTGTATCGTGCAGTATTCAAGGTATGCCGACAACGTAAACGCGACGTAATCATCAGGATGAAAAAGAATGAAAAAACGAAAAATATAAGGCTGATGGTTCAAAGCCTTATCATCATGATCTTCCTTGCTTTTCTCATGGTGTTTGCCGTCTATTATTTCAATCACTCGATGGCGTGGTTTGCACAGAACAGGGAAGTGAACGCGAACGGCGCGTCGGTGCAACTCGCCTCTCTCGGTATTACAGACACCTATTCTTCAAAAGGCGTGGACGAGGCGGCATATACGAAGATTGAGGCGTGGGATCGTATTTTTAGAGAACTCATGCCCGGAGATAGCGTTTCGATCAAAGCGGAATACGAAAACACTTCCGGTTCTGCCCGCACGCTCAGGGTGGTTTTCAGCCCGGGAAGCGACGGGGAAACGCCCTATATTGAGGAAAGCTCGAATTATTATTTCGGCACGCAGCTGAAAATCACTTCTATCTCTCTGAACGGCGACGAGAAATCCCAGGGAGAAGGGATATTTCTGATGACGCCGCCGGACGACAAGGTTTATTTTGATTCGGAACAGGCGGTTCCCGCCCCTATCGTGCTTGCCGAATTCGATTTGGCGGCAAGAACAACGGCTTCGCTGGAGATCACGGTGAAATTCGTGAATTCGACCGTCGATCAGAACGCGTATCAGGGGTTTGGCGGCAAAGGGCAAGGTGAAAAATGTTATCGGCAGGTAATCGCATACGTGGTGTAAAAAACGGAGTCTGCGTGACGAGCGTTTTTGGTGACCCACGCAAAAAATTTATAAGGTCCCTTCTGCTTGGATCGAGCGATTGATCCTGAATTTGATCCCTGACTCGGATTTCAGATTGGTTATGACTTCTTCGTGAATCATCGTCAGTTCCCGATTCATACGGATCGTTCGGTCTCCGGTTCCTTTGACGCAGATATATTCTCCATTCACTCCCGTAACCGAAGATAAACGTCGGATGACTTCCTCCAGATACTCGATCGCATATTCCTCACGGGGTTCTATCCGGACGTTGAAAAATGATAGGATCCCAGTGTTTATCTCACCTATGAGATCGGTAAGCTGTCTGTACACCTTATCTCTGCTTTTCAGGCAGGACTTGTTACAGACCCATGTATATTTGTTTGCGTTGGCTTCGATCTTTGTACCGTCTATATACAAACGGCTCAGATCCACTCCTTCCTCGGCAAACAAATATTTGTTGATGTCTGCGAACAGTGCCTCTATATTTTTCCCGACATACTCTCTCAGAAAGTTGCTGACGGTTACGAAACTCGGTGCTTTTTCTCCGTCGAGCAACCATATGTAACGGATATCCGTCTTGCACAGCTTTTCGATGTTCCGAAGAGACGAATACCCGTTTTCCATAAATGCAAACAGTGTGACCTTCATCAATTTTTCCGCGTCATATCTCGGTCTGCCCATGACACTTTTTTATCCGAATAGTACTTGCGTAGCTCAATCCGATCCATCACTTCGGAAAACGTATAAATTTCATCGGTCACATCAATAATTTTTTCTAAATCTACCGGAATTCTCATCTGAATCATGGTATAATATCTCCGTTGTTGGTTAGTGTTTTTTGGCAAGAATATTATACCACAACCCGGCTGTTATTGGAAGATGACAGCCGTTTCTTTTTTCAAAAATACATCCGAAAGTCTTTAAACTCTCGGATGCTTTTTTTGTTAGGTCTTTTTTTTACAGCCCCTTTACGAACTCGTTGTTTACGCTGTTTTGATTTAATATTCCCGAAATTCCCCGAGAATATCTGACATTCGGCGCTTTTGGGGGAAAACAGGTCTTGAACTTACGACATATCGTCTTTGCTCGATAGGGGTACTACAATTTAATACAAATCTTTTAAGAGATAACAAGGATAAACGTTTTCTCTATTTTATACCGTTTCGAGGGGTGATTCCCTATTTATGACTTGAAGTCGCAACCTCCGAAATAATCAACGAAAAAGGACAAAATTATTGCGTAAATGAAAAAGAGCCAAACTCAATAGATGAGTCTGACTTTTGGTATTATTAAAGTTTTCAGCGACAATTTTCCCCGTTTACTTCGGCTTTAACTGTGCTGCAAAGGAATGACGAAAGGCGAAAAAACCGGAGAGTTTTTATTGTCACGTTTTCTGAAAAAGTCCACCTGATATACGGTTATTTGTATAAGCGCTTTTTGAGCATAAAAAAAGCCGAGCGGTTAAACGCCCGGCATAGGTTTTAGTATTCATCGTCTTATTATCATTCCGAAGTGTTCGACTGAAAAGAAATATACGCACTCTAACTTTTCATTAGGGTGCGTACAATTCACATCTGGCGGAGAGGAGAGGATTCGAACCTCCGATAGCTTTCACTATACTCGCTTTCCAAGCGGGCACATTAGACCTCTCTGACACCTCTCCGTAAGTCCGCTATCTATCATAGTATATTTTTAAGAAAAAAGCAACTTTATTTGACTGTTTTCCAAAAACTTTTTATAAAATATTTTTTTTATCTTTTCACTGTACTTTTTCCGTCCTATATGCTATAATACAAGCGTTAAAACTTGCTTGCAAGGGTTTTAACGCGCAGTATTTCACCGCGCCACCGCTTACGAAAGCAAGCAATAAGCGAAAGCGAAAGCCGCGAGAGCGGCGAGGGGGAGCGGTATAATACAATGAGAGGACAGTCCAAGGGTTTTAACGCGCAGTATTTCACCGCGCCACCGCTTGCGAAAGCAAGCAATAAGCGAAAGCGAAAGCGAAAGCCGCGAGAGCGGCGAGGGAGAGCGGTATAATACAAAGAGCGTTATAATTGTAGTAAGTGGTTTTATTATAAATTTTTTGAGGGGAAGAAGAACTATGAAAAAAGTCATTTTACACTTACTTGTATTATTTGTTCTGTGTATTGCCGTTGCTTTAACGGCATGTAACAAGACCGAAAAGACTATTGTTAAAAAAGAATTTAACGATAACGGCGAGTTAATCGTTTATTATAACGACGATAGTTTTGAAAATCTGGGACTTATTCTAAAAGAAGGGGAGGACTCGCAGGGGTTAGAGTTTTATCCGTTACTTGACGGAAACTACGGCGTAAAGGGCGGTCGTGCGTTGTTAAGCGCGAAAGACGAACCTATCGAAAAAATAGTTATTCCCGCGACGTTTAACGGTAAACCCGTTACGAAAATATTAGAAGGTGCTTTTTACGTTGGCGAAGAAGCGAGGTTTTTTACTATAAAAGAGGTTGAAATCCCCGACAGCGTTACGACTATCGGTGAATCCGCATTTCGTCGGTGCGCATGGTTAAAGACGATAACTCTTCCCGACGGAGTTAAAACGATAAGCAGGCAAACGTTCAGAGACTGCAGGTTTTTAACCGAAATTAAACTACCCAAAGAATTAGAGCATATAGAGGATTATGCGTTTATCGGGTGTGAGTGGTTGCAAAAGATAGCTATACCCGATAGCGTTTCAGTCCTTGGGAAAAAGGCGTTCAGCGACTGCAAGTCATTAAAAGAAATATCCTTACCCAAAAACATTTTCGAAATCCGAGAGGGTGTGTTTAGCGGTTGTTTGTCGCTTGCTAACGTAAAGTTGCCCGAAAAAATCAGGTATATTCCCGCTAATATGTTTTTCGGATGCGAAGCATTGACAAAAATCTCTTTGCCCGAAACGCTTGTCGACATACGCGACAATGCTTTCGAATATTGCAAGTCGCTTGAGCAAATTGAATTGCCGAACAGCTTAACTGAAATAGGCGGCGCGGCTTTCAAGAACTGCAGTAAGCTTCAAAGTATTAAACTGCCGCGAAGCATAAATACCATACGCGCCGGTGTGTTTTACGGTTGCGGCGGACTTAAACAGATAAACATATCCAACCAAGTCTTTGCGATAGAAAACAACGCTTTCGGGAAATGCACCGCTTTAGAGAAAATCGTTTTTGACGGGACGAGTGACGAATGGAAGCGTATTAGAAAAACCGAGTTATCGGATTCAAGCTGGAAAACGGGCGTGCCGTCAACTTGTATGGTTTACTGTAACGACGAATCCTTTTCTATTTAATTATCAATAAAGAGTTTAAAAAAATCGTTAAAAGGGTAGACGCGTGCAATTTAGAAACGCGTTAAAGCATGCGGTTGCGATACGAATACGTAAAAGCGCGTTTCGCATATAATTTAATTATCGTAAATTTTTTATGGAGGTGTCGATTATGACATGGTTTAACAAGCAAAGCAGACTGGTTCAAATAATTTTATTATTGATTCCTGTCGTAAACTGGGTAACGGAGATTATCGTGAGATGGTCAACCTATCTTAAAAAAGGCGGTTTATTGAGATTAGTTATTTGTATTCTCGTAACCATTCCTTCCGGCATCATCATCGGTTGGTTAGACTTGATTTGGGTTATTTTATTTAAAAAGCTGTTTTTACAATAACTCTGCTACGGAGAAATCGTTAAACAGGGGAATTTGAGTTTATGGTCAAACGTTTGGTTTGGTGCGGAGCTTATACTTTTATATTTCACGCCAACGTTAGACGTTAAATTTTTTTTCATTAAACGATTTATTTATCACATAAAAAGCCGAAAGACCGTTGCTTATCGCAGCGGTCTTTTTGTGTGCAAATACATATTTTGATACAATTTGCATACACCTCTTAAAAAGGGCGTACACCTTGTAAAAATTTGCGTACAGTTAAACGCACAAATAAATTGGGGTTTGTATAACTGTTCAATAAAGGATTAAAGAACCATTACCATAGTTCCAATTCCAATAAGTATGCAACCTATCAACGATTTCGTTGTAAATTGCTCATGTAAGAATACAAAAGCCAAAACCAATGTGATTACAACACTCAATTTGTCAATGGGAACAACCTTTGATGCATCACCTAACTGTAACGCCTTGTAATAGCATAACCATGAGGCACCCGTTGCCAAACCCGATAGAATTAGAAACAACCAACTCCGTTTGCTTATTTCAGCAATTCCATTTTGTGCATTCGTTAGGAACACCATTACCCAAGCCATAACAACTACAACAACGGTTCTTATTGCAGTTGCAAGATTTGAGTTGACTCCTTCTATGCCGACCTTCGCCAGTATAGAGGTAAGTGCTGCAAATATTGCAGACAGTAATGCGAGTACAAACCACATACAATATTACCTCCATCAAATTCTTATTTATCGGTAAGTTTAATATAACATAAAAGAGCATATTTTGCAACACTTTTTATTGTTTGGAAACTGTATTTTAAAGAATCACTATAAATTGAACGATTATCCATTAATTAAACGAAAGGGGGCATAAATTGCAAGTTGCGTGATGATATGCCATTACTCCGTAATGGATAAAAAAATGACTGCAATTTTGTATCAAAAACACAGTCATTTTTTGGTGGGAAGGGGTGGATTCGAACCACCGAAGTCACTGACGACAGATTTACAGTCTGTTCCATTTGGCCGCTCTGGAACCTTCCCGAATATTAAGATGTTTTAATTTTGGATTCGATGGAGCTGGTGACTGGAATCGAACCCGCAACCTGCTGATTACAAATCAGCTGCTCTGCCAGTTGAGCTACACCAGCAAAGAAAACTTGGTGCCTTGGGGCGGAATCGAACCACCGACACAGGGATTTTCAGTCCCTTGCTCTACCGACTGAGCTACCAAGGCATACAAGTTTTTTTGATAAATGCTTGTATTTCTACAAGCATTTATCTTATGGCGACCCGAAGGGGGCTCGAACCCCTGACCTCCAGCGTGACAGGCTGGCGTACTAACCAACTGTACTACCGGGCCGTAATATTTTTAGGGTGGTGGGCCTTCACGGACTCGAACCGCGGACCAATCGGTTATGAGCCGACCGCTCTAACCAACTGAGCTAAAGGCCCTAAAAACACTTTGTTGAACGGTTCGAAACGTTCTGTCGTTAATCTGGTCGGGGTGAAGAGACTCGAACTCCCGACCCCATGGTCCCAAACCACGTGCGCTACCAACTGCGCTACACCCCGTTCCTCACGACGCTTTAACATATTATAATAAATAGAAAAAAAAGTCAACAAAAATAAAGGGATTTTTAAAAATTTATTTTAATTTTTTTTATTAGCGGATATTTTTGCTTTTCGACATTATTTTACTAACGTTTACAAAGTTATACGTTATTTTCGGCGGTGGGTATGTTAATATTTTTTCGTTATCATCTTCGGAGGCTTTTATGGATATAAAATACAGAAAATCGAGGGACGCCTTAACGGTTTTCGTTGACGGCGAGTTAGACGAATATTCCGCCTCTCACGCTAAGGATATTCTCGACAGGCTTCTTCTCGACAACATAAATACAAGTAAGGTTATATTCGATTTGTCGGGGTTGTCGTTTATGGACAGCACGGGCATAGGACTTTTAATCGGCAGATATAAAAAGCTTAGGCAATTCAACGTCCCGTCTTACATATCGGGCGCGTCCGTTTCTACGGAAAAGGTTATCGAGCTTGCAGGACTTTATAAAATAATGCCTAAATTTTGAGGTATATAAATGATTAACAATAAAATGAAAATTTCCTTTTTATCATTATCGCAAAACGAATCGTTTGCGCGTTCCGTTGCGGGAATGTTCGCACTGTCGCTTAACCCGAGCATCGCGCAGGTGTCGGATATTAAAACAGCCGTCAGCGAAGCGGTTACTAATTGCATAGTTCACGGTTATCCCGATAAAGTCGGGGATATCGTTATGGAAGCCGAAATAAAAGACGGAGCGGTACATATAAACGTTTTTGACGACGGCGTCGGGATTGAAAACGTAAACGACGCGTTAGAGCCGTTCTTTACCACCAAAGAGGCGGAAGAGCGTTCAGGCATGGGTTTTACCATAATGCGCACGTTTATGGACGACGTTAAGGTTGTTTCCGAAAAAGGAAAGGGCACGAAGGTTTATATGGTTAAAAAAATTAAAGACGACGGTTGAATTATGCTCGATAACGAAAAAACGCTCGATTACATAAGAAAAGCCAAGAATGGCGACGAAAGCGCGAAAGAGGCGGTTTTTGTGAATAACGCTCCGCTTATTAAAAGCATTATCAAGCGATTTCGGGGTAAAGGCGTGGAGTACGACGATCTATATCAGATTGCCTGTATAGGTTTTTTGAAAGCAATTAAAAATTACGACGAGAGTTTCGGCGTTAAATTTTCGACATATACCGTTCCGATGGTTGTGGGAGAAATTAAAAGATATATGCGCGATAACGGTGCGATTAAGGTGTCGAGAACGCTCAAAATCCTTGCAAACAAAATAAACCGGTTTATCGACGCGTATCAGACGGAGCATAATGATTCGCCCGAAGTGGATACGATTGCAAGGCATTTCGGAATAACCGAGGAAGAGGTTGTCGTTGCGCTTGACAGTGCCCGTATGCCGCTCTCGATTTTCGATAAGTTCGACGACGAGGACGACGGACAGGAACTACTCGATAAAATCCCGTATGCGGATAACGAGGACAAGGTTCTGAACAAAATTCAGCTTACCGAAGCACTCGGAAAACTTAACGAACGGGAAAGAAAAATAATCATTTTAAGATATTACAGAGACAAAACGCAAAGTGAAATCGCCGAAACGCTCGGTGTGTCGCAGGTTCAGGTTTCACGGCTCGAAAATAAAATCATCGAAAAAATACGGCTAAAATTTTAGCCGTGTTTTTTGTTTTCGGCGGTATATTAAAATGCTTTTTACCCATATTATGAACAATGAGAAAAATTCTTCAATACGAATATTTAAGGAATTCCGACCAAAAAGAGACTTTTGCGCCCGAATTCGTAAAAAACGAGGTAAAAAATGAAAACTTCCGAAGACTGCATAAATAATAATTATTTAAAATACGTTTCGTCCGTTTCGCCACGTACCAACGAAAAGAAATCGCTTTTTCGTTCGTTCTGGGTTGGCGGCTTTATTTGCTGCATAGGTCAAATCGTCAGATATCTGTTTGAATATGCTTTCGGTCTATCCGGCGACGAGCTTGCCGCATACGTTTCTATGGTTATGATTTTTTTAGGCGCGCTTCTTACCGGTTTCGGCATTTACGACAGAATAGGCAAGTACGCCGGCGGCGGTTCGATTGTTCCGATTACGGGTTTTGCAAACTCCGTCGTTTCGCCTGCAATGGAATTTAAAACCGAGGGCTTCGTATACGGCGTCGCGTCAAAAATGTTCGTTATAGCAGGTCCGATAATCGTATTCGGCGTGGCAGCAAGCGTACTTGTCGGTCTTATTTTTTTTATAGGTTACAGGATTTTTTAATGAGAACGATTTTTTTTAATAATAAACCTAAAATCATCGCTACGTCTACGATTGCAGGACCTAAAGAATGCGCGGGCGGTTTAGGCAAATATATTCACACAAAGCTTGACGACGATATGTACGGTGAAAAAACTTTTGAAAAAGCCGAAAGCAGAATGTTGTTTACGGCGATTAAAAACAGTATGATTCGTGCCGACAAAAACGAAACGGATATTGACGCTATTATTTCGGGCGACCTTCTCGACCAAATAATTTCTTCGACCTTTTCCGCGCGGAATTTCGACACGGGCTATCTCGGAGTGTATAACGCGTGCGCGACTTTCACCGAAGCTTTAACGCTCGGCGCAACGTTTATCGACGGTAAATATTTGAATAACGTCGTATGTGCCACGAGCAGTCATTTTTCTTCCGCCGAAAGACAATACAGATTTCCGCTCGAACTCGGTTGTACTAGGCCGCCGCAGTCGCAGTGGACGGTCACGGGCGCGGGGTCGTGCGTTTTATCGTTATCGGGTTCAGGCCCGTCAATTACCTGTGCAACGGTCGGAAAGATCGTGGATTACGGAGTTACCGACGCAAACAATATGGGGGCTGCAATGGCTCCTTGCGCGGCAGAAACGCTTATTACGTTCTTTAATGATACAAAAACAAATCCCGATGATTACGACTTGATTGTAAGCGGCGACCTCGGCACGTTCGGTTCGCGATTATTAAAAGATTTGGTATGGGAAAAGGGCTTCGATATCGAGAAACAGCACGTTGACTGCGGCGAGCTGATTTATAACATATCGGAAAACGAATATCAGGGCGGAAGCGGCGCGGGTTGTTCTTCGGTAGTTTTCGGTTCTTATCTGTACGAAAAATTAACTAAAAAGAAAATAAAGAAAATCATTTTAATGGCTACGGGTGCGCTTTTGTCCTCGCTATCCTCGCAACAGGGCGAGAGTATTCCCGGAATTGCGCACGCAGTCTGCATAGAAGCCTGAACTCTCCTTACGGAAGACTAAAAACGCGGAAGCTATATCCAGGCTTTCAGCGTTAAATAACGTTTTATAATATGGTGGAATTATGGAAATTTTTTTAACTTATCTGAAAGTTTTTTTTGTTGGCGGCGCGATTTGCACCGTTGCGCAGCTGTTGATAAACTATACTAAAATAACCGCGGCGAGAATTCTCGTAGCGTTTCTGATTGCGGGCGTAATTCTTCAAGCGTTCGGCTTGTATCAATATCTCGTGGATTTTGCCGGCGCAGGGGCTACCGTTCCGATAAGCGGCTTCGGCTATCTTTTATCAAAAGGCGCAATGGAAGGCGCGAAAGAAAGCCTTTTTAAGGCTGTTACGGGCGGAATAACGGCGGCAGGCATGGGGATTACCGCGGCGATTGTTTTCGGATATCTCGTGTCGTTGATTTTTCGTTCTCGCTCAAAGAAAAATTAAAACGATTCGGACGAAAGGAAAAATCCTAACGGAAATTATTTAATAAACAGCGAATGAAATAACTTGCGGACAAATTATAAAAGAGTTATAAAGTAAAACAAAATATCGTAGCAAAAGACGGTTTGCCTAAGGTATAAGCTAATATTTTGGAATAATTATTTTTTTCTTTAATATTTTATTATTATGATAGAATGCGTCGAAGAAAAAATATATTACGGCAAAAAGGGCGGTAAAAAGTTAAGCAAGAGAAAAAGGGGTCGGTTTTTAAAGACGGTTGTTTTGCTGCTCGTTATTTTCGGCGCGTTTTATTATTATCGCGAAGTGATAGCTAAAAACGTAATCGAGCTTTGCGCCGACAAATGCGCCGCCATAAACGCAAAATGCGTAAACAACGCGATTGTAGTTTCGTTAAACGATAGAATCAGATACGAAGAACTTGTTACCGTCGATAAAAACGGCGAGGGAAAGATAAATATGCTTTCCGCAAATGCCTTTAAAATGAACGCTGTTTCGAGAGAAATCGTAGACTCTTCGCGTATTATTTTAGAGGAAAACCTTAAAAACGGCATAGAAGTGCCTTTGTTTGCTTTTTCGGGATTAACGCTGCTTTCGGGTTTCGGTCCTGATACGAGATTTTCGGCGTTATCGGTAAGCGCGGTAAACTGTGATTTTAAGAGTAGTTTTTCCTCGGTCGGAATCAATCAGACGCTGCATTCCGTTTACGCAGAAATTACGAGCGAAATCAGGATTGATTTCCCGCTTAACGCCAAATACGAAATTTTTTCTACGAAAATACTGTTATGCGAAGCGGTTCTGGTCGGCGAAGTGCCGGAAATTTACTTAAACGGCGGACTTTTTAATAAAAGTTAAAAATCTTGCTTGACAATCTTTGCGTTTTGTCTTATACTTTAAATACAATAATATGTTAAAAGCATTGACGGAGACAGACGCAAAATTTCGCCGTTCGTCAGAGATAAGACTCGTCGGCTGTAAGGTCTTAAACGGTATTTGCGGTATTCACTCTTTAGCTCTGCGCCGAAAGCCTTTTATTTTCACATAAATCAACGCGATTTTTGTGTATGTAAATTGTCGTAAGCGACAGCGGTTAAACCCCGTTATCGGTTTTTGAGGCTTTTGTTTTAAATAAAGGCGAATTAGGTGGTAACGCGTTTATAACGCCCTATTGTTGGGGCGTTATTTTTTTGGAGGTTAAAATGGACAAGTTTGAAGAACTGAAACGAAAGGTTAAAGAGGAGCTGGATAAAATCAAATCAATCAGATTTCTCGGTGACCTGAAAGCAAAATTTATAGGTAAAAACGGCGAAATTACCGCGCTTCTCCGCGGTATGAAAGACGTTCCCAACGATAAGAAAGCCGAATTCGGAAAAAAAATAAACGACTTAAAAACCGAAGTCGAGTTTTCTATTAACCAAAAAGAGGACGAGTTGAAAGAGGAAGAGCTTAACGCCCGTTACGCAAAAGAAGCCATCGACGTTACTTTACCCGGCAAAAAGCCGCTCGTCGGAAGTCTGCATCCGTTAAATATCGTTAGAAATCAGGTTATCGACGCGTTCACGGGGCTTGGGTTCGAAGTTTTCGAAGGACCTGAAATTGACAGCGATTATTATTGTTTCCAGGCGCTTAACATCCCCAAAGACCATCCCGCACGCGATATGCAGGACACTTTCTATTTTAACGACGGTATTTTGTTAAGACCGCATACCTCTCCGGGACAGGTCAGAACGATGGAAAATAAAAAGCCGCCGATAAAGATTTTAAGTCCGGGCAGGGTATACCGTGCTGACGACGACGCGTCGCACTCGCCGATGTTCCACCAGATAGAGGGGCTTGTCGTAGATAAGGGCGTTACGCTTTGCGATCTTAAAGGTCTTTTGGACGATTTCGTTAAAACGGTTTTTGACAGCGATACTAAAACGAGATTCCGCCCGTCTTATTTCCCGTTTACAGAACCGAGCGTCGAGGTGGACGTTACCTGCTGTAAATGCCATGGCAAAGGTTGCAGTCTTTGCAAGGGGACGGGGTGGATAGAAATTCTCGGTGCGGGAATAGTCAATAAAAACGTTCTCGAAATGAGCGGCATAGATTCCGAAATTTATTCGGGACTAGCGTTCGGTTGCGGTATAGAACGCATTACTATGATTAAATACGGCATTTCGGATATAAGAACGCTGTTTGAAAACAACGTTAAATTCTTAAAACAGTTTGACAGGAGATAAAAAATGAAAGTTCCATTTTCTTGGCTTAAAGAGTACGTCGATATAACTTGCACGCCGAAAGAGCTTGAAGCAAAGCTTTTTTCATGCGGGTTCGAGGTGGAAGAATATATAGAAGTTGCCGATAAAATAAATAAAATCGTTACCTGCAAAATTCTCGAAATCGAAAAACATCCGAATGCCGACAAGCTTTCGGTAACGCAAGTCGACGCGGGCAAATACGGAAAGCTTCAGATTATTACGTCGGCAAAAAACGTTAGCGTTGGCGATATCGTTCCCGTTGCGGTCGACGGGGCTACCCTTGCTAACGGCGAACGTATTTTTAACGGCGAGCTTCGCGGTTTGCCGTCTTACGGAATGTTTTGCGGCGGCGAAGAAATAGGCATTAACGACGACTGGTACGACGGTGCTTCCGCTAACGGGGTTTTAATCTTTAAAGAAGATTATCCGCTTGGAGAGGAAGTTAAAAATATACTTGAGCTAGGGGACGTTATGTTTGACATAAACGTAACCGCAAACCGCCCTGATTGTCAATCGATTTTAGGAATTGCAAGAGAGGTTGCGGCGGTACTTGGTAAACCGTTTAAGATGCCTGATTTAAGCTATAAATGCAACGCCGCGGTTTCGACAAAAAACACGGTTAAAGTTAAGGTTCTCGATCATGAGCTATGTCCGAGATATAAAGCTCATCTCGTAACCAACGTTAAGCTCGGTCAGTCCCCGCAGTGGCTTAAACGCAGGCTTTTCCTTATGGGATTAAGGTCTATTAACAATATCGTCGATATAACTAACTACGTATTGCTTGAAATAGGTCAGCCGATGCACGCGTTTGACTTAAATGATATAAGCGGAAACGAAATTATAGTTCGTCGTGCCGATAAGAACGAAAAAATCGTTACTCTCGACAAAAAAGAGTTTAATCTTAACGAAGAAAATCTCGTTATTTGCGATAAAGATAAGCCTGTCGCGCTTGCGGGCGTTATGGGCGGACTAAACAGCGAAATTAAAGACGATACGGTTACCGTTTTGTTTGAATCCGCAAAGTTTGCACGCGACAATATAAGAAAAACGTCGAGGGCGTTAGGTCAACGCAGCGATTCTTCCGCACGATATGAAAAGGGCGTCGATTATTTGTCCGTTGAAAACGGTATGAAACGTGCGCTTAATCTTATAACGACTCTCGGGTGCGGCGAAGCGGCTTGCGACGAATACGACGTTCTGGATAAACCTTTGTCGGAAAAGGTTATTAAAACGAGCGTAAGCAGGGTAAACGGCGTTCTAGGATTAGATATTTCCGCCGATAGAATAAGAAATATTCTCGAAAGTCTCAATTTCGGCGTTAAAATCGAAAACGATAATCTTTTCGTTACCGTTCCGCTTTACAGAGAAGATATGGAAAGCTATCAGGATATTGCCGAAGAAATAATCAGGGAATACGGTTATGATCATATAACGCCCACTCTTCTCGCCTCGTCCGAAATTACGAGCGGCGGAAGAAACACGGCTCAAAAAACGAGCGAATCACTCAAAGAGCTTTTAGTAGGTTTTGGTTTTAACGAAATTATTACCTATTCCTTCGTGCCTGAAAAGGACTATAAAACCTTTGAAATAGACACAACTCTGCCCGAAAACGCTTACGTTAAAATTCTCAATCCGATAAGCGAAGATTTGGCGGTTATGAGAACTTCGCTCGTTCCGTCTATGGTGAGAACCGTGGCGTATAACCTTAACAGAAAGAATTTTGACGCAAGACTTTTCGAGCTTGCTAAAATTTATCACCCCAAATCGTTGCCTCTTACGGAATTAGCCGACGAAGAAACCATTTTATGCTGTTCTTTATTCGGTGACGAAGAAGATTTCTTTACGGCAAAAGGGGTTACGGAGTCGATATTTGACGCATTCTGTTTCGGAGCGGAAATTAAATACGTAAAATCTTCCAAAAAATATCTGCACCCGACGCGTTCCACCGATATTTTGTTAAACGGTAAGCTTGTCGGCTCGGTCGGTCAGCTTAATCCCGTTACCGCAGACAAAGTAGGGATAGAAAAACCCGTATACGTTATCGAAATAAGCTACGATAAAATGTCAGAGTTTTTTAACGGTAAAATCGTGTTTAAGACCGTTTCGAAATTCCCGAGCGTTGAAAGAGACCTTGCCGTTTCCGTGAGTGAAGACGTTGCTTGCGGCGACGTGATTGACGTTATTAAATCGTCTGCTGGCGAGTTTTTGGAAAGCGTTTCCGTATTTGACGTTTATCAGGGCGACCAGATTGAAAAAGGTAAAAAGAGTCTTGCCTTTAATTTACTGTATTCTTCAACCGAAAGAACGATAAACGCTTCGGAAATCGATGATTCGATAAAAAATATTTTACAGAGTCTTAAAGAAAAATTAAACGCGGAATTGAGATGATTTGCAGCGTTAAACGTGATTAGTTATGATTTCGGAAAAGACGATAAAAGCGATTGAATTCGACAAAATACTCGAACGCGTAAGCGAATACGCGGTACTTGAAAGGACGAAAAGCGAAATTCTCGGCTTTTCGCCTTTGACGAGCCTTGCGGAGGCAAAAAGCAGTTTGTCCCGCACGGAGGAAGCATTTAAGCTTTTGTATAAATACGGTGTCGGGGGCGTTTATTTTTTCGCGGACGTTTCCGAAGAGTTAAAGCGTGTTGATATGGGCGGCGTTCTTAACAACGCCGAGCTGTTGCGTATAGCGGAAAACTTAAAAAGCGCGCGCGTTATGAAAACCGCCGTCGCGTCCGTAAACGATAGTTCAATCG
The DNA here is from genome assembly GCA_958421945.1 of uncultured Eubacteriales bacterium. Taxonomy (GTDB): domain Bacteria; phylum Bacillota; class Clostridia; order Christensenellales; family Borkfalkiaceae; genus UBA1259. The sequence continues at coordinate 20,332 of CATZMZ010000008.1, forward strand.
TTCAGATTAAAGAAATATGCTCTCGTTTATACGTTAACCACGAATTTGAAAAGGAAATCACTTCCAAGATTTTATCTGAGGACGAAATCAGCGATAACGCTTCTCCAAAGCTTTATTCCATTCGAAAAAGCATAAGGGATATCAACGCAAAAATACGCAATCAGTTAAACGCATATATGCACGGAAGCCTTGGCAAAATTATGCAGGATTCCGTCGTTACGATGCGGCAAAACAGATACGTGATTCCGATTAAAAGCGAATACAGAAGCCAGATTAAAGGCTTTATTCACGACCAGTCCGCTTCGGGTGCTACCGTTTTTATCGAACCCGAAATAGTTATTGAACTGAATAACGACTTGAAACGCGCAACTTTCGACGAACAGGAAGAAATCAGAAAAATCTTGCAATTACTGTCGGAAAAGGTTACGTTTATGTCTGACGCAATGAGATATAACGCCGAAAATATCGTTGAAATCGACAACGCTTTTGCAAGGGCTGCTTATTCGTTTAAGAATAAATGCACGATACCGGAATTAAACGATAGAGGCGTAATCGACATTAAAAAGGGAAGGCATCCGCTTATTTCCGAAAACAAGGTCGTACCCGTTACCGTGAGGTTAGGAAAGGATTATAATTTTCTTTTGATAACCGGACCTAATACGGGCGGAAAAACCGTAACCTTAAAGCTTGTGGGGCTTTTTGCGCTTATGGCGGCGTCGGGATTATATATTCCCGCGGAGGATGAAAGCGTCATTTCCGTTTTTAACGGAGTGTATTCCGATATAGGTGACGAGCAAAGCATCGAGCAAGATCTATCAACCTTTTCCTCACACATAAAAAATCTAATTGATATTTTAAATAGTATTGACGACAAAAGCCTTGTTCTTATTGACGAAATAGGCGCAGGGACAGACCCCGAGGAAGGGAGCGCGCTTGCCCTTGCGATTATCGGCAAGCTTTTAAAACTTAATTGTTTCGGTATCGTAACCACTCACTATTCAAAGCTTAAAGAATTTGCATTTACTAACGAAAAAATCAGAAATGCGTCGATGGAATTCGATTCCAAAACGCTAAAACCTTTATATAAAATAAATATAGGCATACCCGGCAGTTCTAACGCGATTGAAATTTCTAAAACTTTGGGACTCTCACCCGACATAATTAATGAAGCTTCTTCTTATTTGTCTACCGAAAAAGTTTCTTTTGAAAACATTTTAAGAAAGGCGGAAGAAGAAAGGCTGTCCGCCGAGAACGAAAAAACGGAACTTGAAAAGCTGCGAGAAGAAAAGCTTTCGGAGCTTAAAACGATTAAAGACGAAAAAGAGAAAATACTTAAAGAACGCGAAAAAATTTATCAGACAGCCAAGCAGGAAACGAAAAGGATAGTCGCCGAAAAGCTATCGGAGGCAGAAGAAATTATAGACGAACTTAAAGGAATCTTACGTGCCGTAGGATTAGAAAGCAGTGAAATCGTCCGCGCGAGCGCATTAAAAAACCGGCTTAAAGACAGTCGTTATCTTTACGTAGACGACAACGACGAGCCGCTTGAATTGAAAAAAGTCGATTCAAGTTTAAGCGTCGGCGACAAGGTATACGTCAAATCGCTCGGTTCTTATGCTAAAATTATTAAAATTAAAAAGGAAAAAGGCGAAGCGGAGGTTTTGATAGGCGATATTAAAACGCTCGTAAAACTTAAAGATGTTTATAATAACGAAAAAGATTCGGAATGCAAGGAAATTAAGGTTAACAGACCGAAATATGCCGAACAACCGAAAGCAGAATTAAACGTTGTCGGTAAAACCTCGCTCGAAGCAATTACGGAATTACAAAATTTTATCGATCAAGCCGTTAAATTCAACCTTGAAGAGATTAAGGTTATTCACGGTGTTGGCGAGGGGATTCTTTTGAAAGCCGTGAGAAATTATCTAAAAACTGATAAAAACGTTAAAGAATATCGTCGCGGCAGGTACGGCGAGGGCGAAAACGGCGTAACCATTATTACGTTAAAGTAAGGGAGATTTTTATGCAGGAAGTTTTTTATGAAGAAACCGCGTTGACGCAAAACGAAGCGCCGGCAAAAAGAAAATATTACGTCGCAAAAATTTTCATGGTCGTGTCTTACGTTTTTGCGGTTTTATGGGGAATTTTAAGCTTTACGTTCATCATCGACGTGAAACATTTACTTTCGTCGTTGATTTTCGCGCTTATTCCACTCGCAATGTTTATCGCGTCGGGCATTATTTTGGGTAAATTTAAGGACAAATTTTACGTTGATTACGACTATACGCTTATTACGGGTTCGCTGAGGTTTTCCAAGGTTATAAAAAATTATAAACGCAAGCATATTATCAATTTCGACGCGTCCGATATCGAAAAAATAGGACTTTACGGTTCGGAAAGTTACGAAAGGTATTCATTGATGCCCGACTTGAAAGCTATGATTTTGACCTCTAACGAAACGCCGTGCGACGGAAAAGATTTTTATTATATCGTTGCGAATTTCGGCGGCGATAAACACATGCTTGTGCTGGAATGTTCGGAAACGTTTATCGTGAATATCCTTAAATTTACTAACAGGTCTATACTTGACCCCGAATTAGTGAAGAAAAAACAACAAAAATAACTTGCGTATAGTTAAGTTTTCGGTAAATAAACTATGATATATTTTGATAATGCCGCTACGACAAAACCGTCGGAACGCGCTTTAAAGCAAGCGGCGGCTTTTAACGACGAATACTTTTTTAATCCATCCGCATTATATCGCGGCGGACTGTTTTGTCATAACGCCCTTGCCGACGCAAAAGCGTCGATTTTGAAAAACCTAGGGCTTTCGGAGAATAAATACGAGACGATTTTTACGTCTTGCGGTTCGGAAAGCGACAATACAGCTATTTTCGGTGCGGTTAAACGCGGAACGTTCGTTACGGATAAGGGCGAACATTCAGCTGTTATAAAATGCTTTAACGAACTGAAAAATCGTGGGCATAACGTGTTTTTTTGCGGTCTTAACAAAAACGGCAGCGTCAACGAGGACGAATTACTTGATTTTGTTTCTAAAAACAAAACCGATTTTGTGTCCATTATGCACGTCAATAATGAAACGGGCGCGATAAACGACGTAAACTCGATTTCGGAAAAAATTAAAAAGCTTTCGCCTGACGTCGTTTTTCACTCCGACGGAGTTCAGGCGTACGGCAAGATTAAAAACGTTTTATCGGATAATATCGATTTATACTCTATAAGCGCGCATAAAATAAACGGATTAAAGGGAACAGGCGCACTCGTAAAGAAGAAAAGATTGAACGTTTCGCCGTTGATTTTTGGAGGCGGACAGGAAAACGGATTAAGAAGCGGTACGGAAAACGTTTTCGGGATAAAAGTTTTTCAGTACGCAGGTGAAGAACACTACGAAAAAATCAACGAAAATTTTACTCGTGTTTCAGAGGTGAAAAATTATATTTTGAACAATCTCGATTCGGATTCGTTCCGTATTATTTCCGATGATAATACGAGTCCTTATATTCTTTCGGTTTCAGCCGTAGGGTTAAAGGGTGAGGTTTTTATGCACTCGCTTGAAGAAAAACAAATTATCGTCGGCAACGGTTCGGCGTGTTCCGCGAAAAATAAATTCAGCAGAGTTATCGAGGCTTGCGGATATAGGAAGAACGTTCTCGACGGGGTTATCAGATTAAGTTTTTCAGCCGAAAACACTCTCGAAGAAGCAAAATACTTCGTACAATGCGCCAACGAAATCGCCACTAACTTAAAAAGGATTATGAGATAATGGAAAAAGCTGTTATAGTAAGATATTGCGAAATTCACTTAAAAGGGAAAAACCGCGGATATTTTGAAAAAATGTTACAAACGAATATACAGAAATCGCTTTCGGATATAAAGCATACTTTTAAAGTTATGCACAGCAGATATCTCATTGAAAATTATGACGAAAACGATTATCCGTTGATTATCGAAAAACTCGGGAAAATCGCAGGGATTCATTCAGTCAGTCCGTCGCTTGTCGTTCGAAGCGATTACGAAACGATAAAAGAAGCCGCTTTTAATTTGTGCTTTAATAAAACGGGGACGTTTAAGGTGGTAACGAACCGTGCGGATAAAACCTTCCCCATGGATTCGATGGCATTTTCGCGCAAGCTTGGCGGTGATATTTTGGAAAGTTTTTCGGGTTTAAGCGTTGACGTCAAAAATCCGTCGTTTTCAGTCTGCGTGGACATCAGAGAGGACGGAAAAACTTTCGTTTACACGGAGATTATTCATTGTTTAAGCGGTATGCCGGTAGGCTCTGCGGGCAAAGGGTTATTGCTTATTTCCGGCGGAATCGATAGTCCCGTTGCAGGTTATCTTACGTGCAAACGCGGAATGAAAATTGATTGTTTGCATTTTCACAGTTTTCCTTACACGGGGGAAGCCGCAAAACAAAAAGTTATCGATTTGACGAAACGAATAGGCGATTTTAACGGCGGAATAAGGCTATACGTCGTGTCGTTTACGCATATCCAGGAAGCAATACACAAAAACTGTCCTGAAGAGTTTATGATTACGCTTATGCGCAGATTTATGATGAGGATTGCCGAAAGGCTTGCAAAAAGACTTGGCGACCAAGCCATTATAACGGGTGAAAGCCTCGGGCAGGTTGCAAGTCAAACGATTGAAAGTATCACGTCGTCTAATTCGGTTGTAGAAACGCTGCCCGTTTTAAGACCGCTTATTATGTTTGACAAACTTGATATTATAGAAATTTCCAAGAAAATTGACACTTACGATACGTCTGTTTTGCCTTACGAAGATTGCTGTACGGTATTTTTACCGAAATTTCCCGCTATAAAACCCGACTTAAATAAGGTTATAAAAGCCGAAAGCAGACTGGACGTGGAGGCGTTGATATCGGAAGCATTAAACGGGATTGAAATGATAGAATTATAATTTAAGAAAACTCATCGTTCCACCATTGCGTAGGGGCGTCAGACGGGATTTTACTTATTTTAACCGTTCCTATCAAATTTTTTTCTCCGCATATTTCTTTGTCGTTGTTTATAAAGTAGGGAACGAGGAAGTATTTAATTTCCTTGTTTACTTTTATTATATCCTTAATCTCGTTTTTTCTCTTTTCTTTTTTTGTATCGTAAATTATTGTTTCATTGCCGTTTTCTTCCTTAATTATTCTTGCCTCGATATATTGTGTCTGACATAAAGATATTGTGATTTCATTGTTATTTACTTGCAATTTGACATTTTCAAGTTTGGGGTTGGAAAAAATTGTGGAAGTAGTTTTCGGGGTGTGATTTTCCGAGAATAATTCTTCAATTTCATAACGCTTCGGTGATAATGGGTCGGCAAGAATAACCGTTCCGTCTTTCTCATAGCTTATTTTATCTATTTTAAGCAATTCTAATCCCTCGTTAAAATCAAGCTTGGGGGGCGGTGCTGTTTTGTAAAAATTTTGCCATACGGATATGGATAGTTCGGCAGGTATCGTCCCGCCCGTAATTGAATTATCCAGCAATTCGCCATCGGGATTTCCGCACCAAACACCCAAAACGTAATCGTTATTATACGAAATACAATACGCGTCTGTATTGCCGTTGCTGTTTCCCGCTGTTCCTGTTTTTGCGCACAAAGGAATGCCTGTAAAAGATAATTTTTTTGCCGTACCCTTTTCAACGCACGATTTAAGCGCGTCGTTAATCAGGTTTGCCGTATCCGTACCGAAAATTTTAACCTTCCGTTTTTCTGTCGAATAAATAGTTTTATCGTTCTCGTCGGTAATTTTTTTAACGCAAGTTGCTCTTGTATAGTTTCCGCCTGTCATAAACGTTCCGTACGCAGAAACGATTTCGGAAAGCGTTGCGCCTTTTTCGGTTGCGCCGAGCGCGACGGCAAGCGAATCGTCATTTTCTGTAACGGGTATATCGGTTTTTTTAAGATAATAAAGCGAATCTTTTATTCCCGTTTGGTTTAATAATTTAACTGCGCAAACGTTAAGACTTTTTGCAAGCGATTCTTTTACGCTTATTTTGCCGTAATATTTATCGTTGAAGTTTGACGGCGAATAGCCCGAAAAGTCTGTTTTTTCATCATATAAAAGAGTGCAGGGGTATACGATTTTATTTTCGTAAGCCGGGGCGTAAACGAGGAGCGGCTTAATCGTCGAGCCGAGATTTCTCCTCGTCTGCACGACGGTAGATTTGTATGCGATTATTTCGCCGTTTCTATTCATAACAGTCATTGCTTTGTTTTTAACGTCAGTTTCTTTCAACGCATTTTGCAAAACGGATTGTTTGTTTTTGTCGAGCGCGGTGAAAACTTTGAATTTTTTGGCCTTATACGCCGATTTATCGATAAATTCAGCGATTTCCTTATTAACCAGTGACAAATAATCGTTTTCAGCCGCATGCTTTGTCTTTACCGAAACGGTTTTTTCTTTATTTTCGTTATATTCTTGCTCGCTTAAATAACCCTGCTTAAACATTTCGGCTAAAACGAGATTCTTTCGTCGATTGCATTTTTCCGAATTTGCGCAGGGGGAATACACGGACGGGGCTTTTACGGTTGCCGCAAGCGCCGCGCTTTCGTTTATCGAAAGCATAGAGGGTGTTTTTCCGAAATAAGCTTCGGCAGCTTTCGTAATACCGTAATTGTTGTTTCCGAAATAAATCGTGTTAAGATACTTTTCTAAAATCTCATTTTTATCGTATTTTTTTTCAAGATCTTTTGCTAGCTTAATTTCCACAAGCTTTCTTTTGAGGGTTTTTTCGGACGAAAGGTGAGTGTTTTTGATTAGCTGCTGGCTTATGGTAGAAGCGCCCTCCTTAAACGAAAAGCTTTTTAAGTTGTTAAGCGTGGCGCGCACAAGTGATTTTGCATCCGTTCCTTTATGTGAATAAAATCTTTTATCTTCGATTGCGATAAACGCATTTAAAAGATGATCGGGCAACTCTTCGATATTCGTAACGGAAACACCGCCCGACTGCTCGTCTATTATTTCGCCGTCCGAATCGTAAAAAATTACTCCGCGTTCGAGATTGACGAGTTTATTTTCGTCGAGCGAATAGGGTGCGGTCGTTAGAAAATAGAAGACATACCCGCATAAAACAGATGCAAACAAAACGGCAAAAACGAATAACGTAACTTTTAATAGCTTTCTCATACCGTTTTAGTATGGTTAAAACGGGCGATTATATACCGAAAACACGCCTCAATGCCGAGTTAAATTTTCATTTTAACCTAAAATATCGATAGTAAATACGAAAAAAATTGACAAAATTGTTTAAATAATATAATATATTATTTATGGAAAATTTCAACGGAAAAAAATATTTAATAACGACCTACGGTTGCCAGATGAATTTGCACGAATCGGAAAAGCTTGCGGGGATACTTTCCTCGTTAGGCATGACGGAATGTAAAAACGAAACCGAGGCAGACATAATAGTTTTCAATACTTGTTGTATTCGCGAAAATGCGGAAGAACGCGCAGAGGGCAATATCGGCGCATTGAAACAGCTTAAAAAACGCAAAAAAGATTTAATTATTGCAGTCGGCGGGTGCATGACGCAACAAAAGCATTACGCGGAAAAGCTTTCGAAAACCTTTCCTTTCGTGGACATTATTTTCGGAACGCATAACCTTGAAGACTTTAAAAGCTTACTTATCCGCAAAATCGAAAAGGATAAAAGTATAATAGCCATTCAAGAATCTGAGGGTGCAATTCGTGAAGGGACGCCCAAAACGAGAACGAGCTATCCTAACGCGTGGGTAAACATTACTTACGGTTGCAATAATTTTTGCTCTTACTGTATCGTGCCTTACGTCCGGGGGCGGGAAAGAAGTCGCGCACCGCGGGACGTTGTCGCCGAGTGTGAAGCTCTCGTTAAAGATGGTTATAAGGAAATCACCTTGCTCGGTCAGAACGTTAATTCTTACGGCAACGATTTAGGTAACGTCGGTTTTGCCTCGCTTATTTCGGCAGTTTCCGCAATCAACGGCGAGTTCTGGTTGCGTTTTATGACGAATCATCCCAAAGATTTAACCGAAAATCTTGTAATGGCTCTTGCCAAAAGCGATAAAACTTGCCGCTCTATCCATTTGCCCGTGCAAGCCGGCGCGAATAGAATTTTAAAGCTTATGAACAGAAAATATACGCGGGAGGATTATTTGCAAAAGGTTAAGTTGCTCCGTAAATATATGCCCGATATATCGATTACCACAGATATTATGGTCGGTTTCCCAACTGAAACGGAAGAAGATTTTAACGACACGATGGCGCTTGTCAAAGAAGTCGGGTTTGCGGGTGCGTTTACGTTTATTTATTCGCCGAGAGAAGGGACTCCTGCGGCAAAAATGGACGGGCAAATCCCCGCGGAAGTTTCAAAAAATCGAATTATGCGTTTAATTGACTTGCAAAACTCTATAAACCGCGAACAGTCAAAAGCTTACCTCGGGAAAACCGTTACTGTTCTTTGCGAAGGGTTCGACGAGAAAAAAAACAAGTTTCTCGGACGCGACACTTACGGACGAATGGCGTATTTTGCGGGTTCGCCCGATTTAATCGGTAATTTCGTAAGCGTAAAAATAACCGAAACGGGCGGTATTTCGCTTATGGGTGAAATCGATGACGGTTATAAATCGAACGCCGACTCGAATTCCGAAGCGAACGCTTTGACGTGCGGATTAACGAACGATTGAAAACTTTTTAAATAACCGACTTTAACGGCACGTTAACCGGGAAATAACGCGTAAACAGCAAAGACGCAACAGAAAAATTATAACGAAACATATAACGAAAAATACGCAACTTTTAAACTTATTACAAACGAAAACGGCAGGTGTAATATGGCTCTTTCGCCGATGATGGCGCATTACAGACAAATAAAAAGCAAATACAGCGATTGCATAGTTTTTTACAGATTAGGCGATTTTTACGAAATGTTTGACGATGACGCTGTTAAAGCGTCCGAAATTCTTAATCTGACTTTGACCGGGCGCGATTGCGGTTTGGAAAAACGCGCGCCTATGTGTGGCGTCCCTTTTCACGCTGCCGACGTTTACATTTCTAAACTCGTTTCCGCAGGGGAAAAGGTTGCAATTTGCGAACAGCTTACCGAGCCGAACGGCAAAAACCTCGTCGAGAGGGACGTTATTAAAGTTGTTACCGCGGGTACTATTACCAACAACGAACTCATTGACGAAAAAACCAACAATTTTATTTGTGCGGTGTACTGTTCCAAACCCGATTCCGCTATTGCTTGGGCAGATATTACCACGGGGGAATTTTTCGCCAAGGCTTTCGGCGGAGAAGAAATGCTTTCGGATATTTTTAACGAACTCGTTAAAATTTCGCCGGCGGAGCTTATTGCGGACAGAAACGCATACGACACACTTATAGAGTCTCCGCTCGTAAAGCAGTTGGTTTTGCCAAAACCTTCGCAATATATTCAAAGCTCGTTCGACGAAGACAACGCGGCAATCGTGTTAAAAGAGCAATTCGGCGTTTCTACTCTCGAACCGTTCGGCTTAAAAAACGGCGACGTATCCATTAAACCTGCGGGCGCACTTTTATCGTATTTACAAGAAACGCAAAAAACCGTTTTAACTAACATTAATGGGATAGAGTTAAAAAAAGACGGCGAATTTATGATGCTCGATTTTAACGCCGTAAGAAATCTCGAACTCGTCAAAACCCTTCGCGACGGTAAAAAATACGGTTCTCTGCTTTGGGTTTTGGATAAAACGAAAACGAGCATGGGTGCGAGAATGTTGCAAAACGTTATTCTTTCACCGCTTAACGATATAGATAAAATCAATTACCGTCTCGACGCGGTCGAGGGATTTTTCAATAATAATTCCGTAAGGCAAAGCTTGACCGATATTTTATCAAACGTTAAGGATATCGGCAGGATAGCGGGCAATATTTCTAACGGAAATCTTTATCCGAGGGATTGTATCGCTTTGGCGAATTCGCTTGAACCGATACCTATTATTAAATTTCAGCTTTCGGGTTTTAATTGCGCATGCATTACGGATATTCTGTCAAAATTAAAAGATTTTACCGACGTCGTTAGCCTTTTAAATGCCGCAATAATTGCGCCTTCCGATACGAAAGAATCTAAAAACGACGATTATAAGTATATCAGAACGGGCTTTAACAAAGAACTCGACGAACTGCGCGGACTGTGCAAAAATTCGCGCACGGCAATCGCGGCAATCGAATCACGCGAACGCGAAAGAACGGGCATTAAAACATTACGAATAAGCTATAATCGCGTGTTCGGTTACTATATAGAGGTTACGAATTCTTTTAAGGATAGAATCCCTTACGATTACGTTCGCCGTCAAACGTTGACGAACGCCGAGAGATACGTTACCGAAGAGCTGAAAACTCTTGAAGAAAAAGTGCTTTCGGCGGAGGATAAGGCGCAGTCGTTAGAGCTTGATATTTATAACGAAATCAAACGAAAACTCCTTTCAGAAGTTGCCGATTTTCAGTGTGCCGCGGAGGCAATTGCGGAGCTTGACCTGTTTATTGCGTTTGCAAACGTTGCAAAGCAAAACGGTTACGTCAGACCCATCGTCGTTGACAGCAAAAAACCGCTCGATATCGTAGACGGCAGACACCCGGTGGTTGAAACAGTTTCATCACAAAGATTCGTTCCTAACGACACCGTTCTCGATTGCGGTGAAAACAGAACGATGATTATTACAGGGCCTAATATGGCGGGGAAAAGCACTTATATGCGGCAAGTTGCCTTAATCACGCTGATGGCGCATATGGGAAGCTTCGTTCCCGCGAGAAGCGCGGAAATCCCGCTTACCGACAGAATTTTTACGAGAATAGGCGCAAGCGACAGCCTTATTTCCGACCAAAGCACGTTTATGGTAGAAATGTCCGAGGTGGCAAGCATAATTAAAAACGCAACCGAGAAAAGCCTTTTGATTCTTGACGAAATAGGCAGGGGGACGAGTACTTTCGACGGATTATCCATTGCATGGGCTGTCGTTGAATACGTTACCGAAAAAATACGCGCAAAAACCCTTTTTGCAACACATTATCACGAACTAACGGAACTCGAAGGTGTGATGGATGGTGTTAAAAACTATAAAATCAGCGTTAAAGAAATGCAAGGCGGCATAATTTTTCTTCGCAAGATTATGCGCGGCGGAGCAAATAAGAGTTTCGGTATAGAGGTTGCCGAGCTTGCCGGGGTTGACAAAAAAGTTACGGAACGCGCAAAATCTATACTGAAACGGGTAGAAAAGGCAGATTTTGCCCTTTCTGACGCAAATAATACGAGTAGCGATAAAAAAGAACGCAAGACTTATTCGGAAACAGAACGAATTATTCTTGACCTCGATATAAACAATTTGTCGCCGATGCAAGCATTTACGGTTATTGCCGATTTGCACGAAAAACTTATTAAACAAAAATAGATATTATGAGTGTTATCAATTTATTAAGCAGTAAAATTTATAATCGAATCGCTGCGGGCGAAGTCGTCGAAAGACCGTATTCGGTTGTTAAAGAACTCGTAGAAAACTCGATCGACGCCGGCGCGAAAAATATCACCGTCGAAATTACGGGCGGTGGCATTTCGAGTATACGCGTTTACGATGACGGTTCGGGTATACAAAAAAGCGAATTAAAAAAAGCGTTATTGCCGCATGCTACAAGCAAAATTTCAAGTGTAGAAGATTTGGATGAAATTTTAACTCTGGGTTTTCGCGGCGAAGCTCTTGCAAGCATTGCTTCCGTTTCTAAAATAACGATAACCTCTAAACCGCACGAACAAGAGTCCGGCGCGACAATATTTTCCGACGGGGGCGAAACGGGGGAAGTTGTGGAGTGCGCTTCGCCTGACGGCACGGAAATTTTCGTTCGTAACTTATTTTTCAATACGCCCGCAAGAGAAAAGTTTCTAAAAACTGAACGCGGCGAGGAAAGCGATATAACGGGTATCGTTTCGCGGTTTATTCTCGGAAATCCCGAAATCGCTATAAAGTATATTTCTAATGGAAAAACAATTTTTCAATCCTTCGGCGACGGATTAGAAGCCGCTATGACAACCGTCTACGGCAATTCAGTCCTAAAAGATTGTTATTTTATAGAGGGCGAAAAAAACGGAGTAATTGTTTCGGGGTATATAGGCAAACAATATTTCAGTAAACCTAACAGAACCTATCAATCGTTTTTTATGAACGGTAGATACGTGGTAAACCAGACCGTTTCGGCGGCAATATCCAACGCATACGCGGCATATTTAATGAAGCGTCAATACCCGTTTTATGTTATTTCTATTAAAATTCCGCCTGAAACGGTGGACGTAAACGTTCATCCGAACAAAATCGACGTGAGATTTTCCGATAACAGAGTAGTGTATAGTGCAATTTATTCAGTTGTTTCAAAAGCGCTTGACGGTACGGGCGAAGCGATCAATATAATTAAAGAAAACAAGGAAAATAATAGCGTTTTTAATTATGATTATGCCACACATAACGAAGAGTTTAAGGCTCGAAGCATCAATTTTGACAAACTTGATGAAACGGAAAAAGCCAAATACGCTTCAAAAAACTTTGAAAGCGAAGCAGAGCGAGAAAAGAAGCTTTACGATAAATACGGTTTATTGTTTTGTGACAGTGGCAAGCCCGTAAAAAACTTTTTGGACGGGAATCATGATTATAAAACTAATGCAGATAGCGATGTATCGGTTGATATATTTGCCGAAAATAAGGCTTATCTTGAAAGTCTTGAAAAAAAGAGGACCGAAGAACAGGCTTACGTTCAGGAAGCTGTTTCCTTGTTAAGAGATTTAAAATACGTGGGACAAGTTTTAAATACTTACTTGATTTTTGACGACGGACAGGACGTTTTTTTCGTTGACCAACACGCCGCACACGAAAGAATGTTGTACGATAAATTTATTGAAAAAATTAATAATAACGGCAACGACGTTCAACCGCTTTTAGTTCCTTACGTGGAAAATTTAAACAGCAGCGAATACACTTTTTTGCTTGAAAAAGCTGATGTTTTTTATTCGCTTGGCATAGATATAACCGATTTTGGCGCAAATTCTGTTAAAATCTCAACGTTACCCACGTGTCTAAGCGATATGAACGTTAAAGCTTTTCTTTCGGAAATTTTATCTGATCTTAACGGATTGAAAAACGTTTCTATGACTGACATTTTAAAGGAAAAAATAGCCCAAAAGGCTTGTAAAGCCGCGATTAAATCGGGAGATTCGCTGACAGATGCTGACGTAAAGGAAATTATGTTAGCCATAAAACAAAATATAGGCTTAAAATGCCCGCATGGAAGACCTGTGGTCGCAAAAATTACACGAACGGAAATGGATAAATGGTTCAAGAGAATTTTGTAAAAAACGATGTTCCGTTATTGATAATCTGCGGTCCTACCGCAAGCGGAAAAACCGAGCTTGCGGTCGAATGTGCCAAGCTTTTACATTCCGAAGTGATTTCCGCCGATTCAATGAACGTTTATAAAGAATTGAATATAGGGACAGCAAAGCCGTCTTTGGAAGAAAGAATGGGTGTCCGACATCATCTGATAGACGTCGTTTCGCCTTTCGATTCTTTTTCCGTTGGCGATTATAAGGAGCTTGCCGAACCGATTGCAGAAAAATTAACGTCTTTGGGCAAAACACCCGTGATTTGCGGCGGGACGGGTTTTTATATCAATTCATTACTTTATGACTTTTCTTACGGTAACGTTGCGGAAAATACCGTTGCCAGAGAAAAATATAAAGCGTTAGCACTTAAAGAAGGAAATGAATACGTATATAACGTTTTAAGAAAAGTTGACGAAAAATCAGCGGACAGAATCCACCCGAACGATATTAAAAGAGTAATCCGTGCTTTGGAAATTTATGAAAACGGGACTAAAAAATCCGATATTATCGACAGCCAAGTTCCAAAAAGAAAGTTCCTTGCTTTTTCATACGACATTCCACGTGACGAACTGTATGAAAAAATGAATAACCGTGTAGATTTAATGATTAAAAACGGACTTATCGATGAGGTGAAAGGTCTTATTCTGAAAGGCTTAAACGAAACGCATCAAAGTCTGCAGGGTATAGGTTATAAAGAAATTTTCGAATATTTGTCGGGCAGGCTGCCTTTGGACGAGGCAGTTGAAAAAATAAAGCTTAACACAAGACATTATGCAAAAAGGCAAATCACTTTTTTCAAAAAAATTCCCGATTTGATTTATTTAAAAAAAGAAAAAACAAAACAGACAGCGGAGAGAATCGTTACCGAATATGATAAATACAGACTTAATCAAAAAATGTGAAAAAGAATTAAAAGACAATTTTGTAGAATTAGACGAAATTTGTCTTTACAATCAAGAAAAGGTGCTTAACGCTTTTAAGAAGAACAAAATCGCATTACGGCATTTTGCAGGCTCAACCGGTTATGGCTACGGAGACGAGGGGCGCGACGCGCTGAATGCCGTTTTTGCCGACGTTTTTAACGCGGAAGACGCAATTTGTTCGCCGAATATCGTTTCGGGGACTCACGCGCTTTCCATTTGTCTATACGGAATTTTAAGACACGGCGACACTTTTATCAGTATTACGGGCGAACCTTACGATACGCTTTCGGATACTATCAGAGGAAAGAACGTTGGTTCTCTGTCCGATTACGGCGTTAATTTTGAAACGATTTCCTTAATCGACGGTGAATTTAACATGCCTGCAATCAAAGAAAGACTAAAAAATTCAAGCGTAAAAATGGTATATTTGCAACGCTCCAGAGGGTATGAATGGCGCAACGCTTTATCATTATGTCAGATAGAAACGATAGTCAAATTCTTAAGAAAAGACTGTAATTTTGACGGTTGCATAATGGTGGATAATTGTTACGGCGAATTTATCGATAAAAGAGAACCTACGGACGTCGGCGTAAACATTATCGCGGGTTCTATGATTAAAAATCCGGGCGGAGGAATCGCGCCGACGGGCGGTTACGTTGCTGGCGATAAAAAATACGTCGATTTAATAAGAAATCGTTTGACTGCTCCCGCAATAGGCGGCGAGGTCGGTTCATATTTTAACGGCTATCAATATTTTTATCAGGGTCTTTTTCTTGCACCGCACGTCGTAAAAGAGGCGGTTAAAGGAGCCATGCTTTTTGCTTGTATTTTTTCCAACCTCGGTTATGACGTATTGCCGCATAAAAACGAAATACCATGCGATATTATAACCTCATTGAAGTTTAACGATAGAAAAAAAATGATTGAATTTATTCAGACCGTACAAGAGAATTCGCCGATTGACAGCTTCGTTACGGTTTTACCGTGGGATATGCCGGGGTATGAGGACGAAGTTATTATGGCGGCTGGCTGTTTTGTTCAGGGGGCGTCAATAGAATTATCTGCCGACGGTCCTGTTAAACCGCCTTATATTGCCTATTTGCAAGGCGGTTTAACTTACGAACATTGCAAAATCGTATTGAAAAACATGAAGCTTTAACACTCGAAGCAGCGTGTTTATTAAAAATTATTAAAAAACATGCCGCGCTGACAAAAACGTCGGCGCGGCTATAATAAAACCAAAATAAAAATAATTAAAATAAACCCGGATTAAAACTTTCTGTATAAACCTTTAACTACCCCTAAAATACTAACGTTATCGTAAATTAAATCTTCCATATCGTCGTTTTCGGGATGTAATATAACTTTCCCGTCGTTAATAAAAAATCTTTTGACAGTCGCGGAATCGTCAACGAGCGCAACGACAATTTCGCCGTTTTCGGCACACTCTTGTTTTTTAACGATTATCACGTCTTTATCGTAAATCCCTGCGTTAATCATACTGTTTCCCGTTACGCGAAGCGCAAAACAATCCCTGTCGTCACCCATATCTGGGGGAAGCGGATAATATCCCTCGAGATTTTCCGCGGCAAAAATAGGCGTCCCTGCGCGAATAACGCCAAGCAAGGGGATACCGTCGACTTTTTCCGCTTGCGGAATTCTGATAGCGCGTTTTTTCATCGGGCTTTTATCAAGCACTCCTTTTGCTTTAAGCTTTTCAAGGTAGGAATATGCCGTTGCGGTTGACTTAATGTTAAGCTTTGCGCAAATTTCCCTTACCGACGGCGGATACCCGTTATCCTTAATATATTCGAAAGTAAATTCGTATACGTTATTGAGCTTCTGGTTCAATTCTCGTTTTTTCATAGTTTTATTATACGCGTATTATTAAATTTTGTCAAACAAATGTTTGTATAATTTTATTGAAAACACTTGATAATTTTTAAAATTTATTGTAACATAAACTTATATAAGAAAAAAAGGAGCATTTATATGGAAGAAAATAATAAAATCAACGCATCAGATAACAAAAATTTAAATACCGACGATTTAGATGAAGACGATTATTGCGACCTCGACCGTACAAAAATCTGTGATAATTGCTGCAAATGCATCGAAACCGATAAAAATTATAAAATAATTAAAATTACCAAAATAATTACCGACGAAAAAGATTTTTGATTTACGATAATCTTGCAATATTTGTTGACATTACTGAAAGTATTAGTTATAATATTACCATAAAAGATATTATATTCCATAAATTTAGGTAATATAATATACAATTTTAATTTTTGAGTACGGAGTTAAAGAATGAAAGCGGTCATAAACGCAAAAATTGTTACGGTAAATCATTATATTCCCGACGGCACGATTTTGATTGACGGCGACGAAATCGCCGCTTTCGGCAAGTCCAAAGAAATCGCGATTCCGGAAGGTACTGAAATAATTGACGCCAAAGGTTATTACGTAGGTCCCGGGCTTATAGACATTCATACTCACGCGGCGGATAATAAATGGATTTTCGAACACCCCGCCGAAACCTCCGAATTTATGCTTGGACACGGCGTTACGGGCGTTCTTCCCGCACTTTATTATAATCTGAATAAAGCGCAATACTTAAAGGCGATTGACGATATCGTTGACGCAAACAAAAAGGGATCTTTTAAGAATTTTGTCGGTTTTTATATGGAAGGGCCGTATCTTAATCCGAATTTCGGTTGCGACAGGGAAAAGAATACTTGGAAAGGCGCTATCGTTAAAGACGATTACGATTTGTTAATCGATAAAGTGAAGGACTACGTTAAGGTTTGGTGTTTAGCTCCCGAACGCGAAGGCGTCGATAATTTCGTTAAGGACGTTAAAGCAGCTGTTCCTGATATCGTGTTTGCCGTCGCACACAGCGAAGCTACGCCGCAACAGGTTGAAAAATACATTCCATACGGTCTTAAAATCGGAACACACCATACTAATGCGACAGGCACGATTTTTAAATATTCGGAGTGCCGCGGCGTATGCGTTGACGAAGCAGTAAACTATAACGACGAAATTTACGCCGAATTGATTTCCGATAAAATGGGATTACACGTTGATCCTTATATGCAAAGACTTGTAAGAAAAATTAAAGGTGACGACCGTATTATTCTGATATCCGACCAGTTTGTTTCAGACGGACCCGTTCCGAAAGGATATGAAGAATCGGACGATATTCATTTTGATTTTGCCGGAGAAATTGCCGGTTCGGGATTAACGCTCGATATAGCATGCAGAAACTTTATGATTCATACGGGCTGTTCCGTTTGCGACGCATTTAAGTTCGCGTCCTATAATCCTTCAAAGGTGATAGGGCTTCCAAAACAGGGCTGTATACGTGTAGGCAATTTTGCCGATCTCGTATTCGTAGATGATAATTTTAATGTAAAAAATGTTATTTTTAGAGGAGATAAATTATGAACAAGATTTTTGAACCCGCAACCGATTTTGCTTTTAAACCTGCCGATTTCGTCCCGTTTAAAGACAGAGAAGTTTGCGAAAGATTGAGGAAAATGAGTGGTACAGAGCTTGAAAAACACGAAGCTTGGCAACATCCCGAATTCAACGTTAAAGTAATGATGAATCCGCATCCCGTTTTGATTGCGACTTTATTCTCGAGAATTAAAGAAGCTTCCGAAAAAGGCAAAAAATTCACCATGATTCTTGGCAATCCCGAGCCTGAAACTTATATTCCTTTGGCTCAACTGATTAACTACTTTAAAGTCGATTGCAGAAACGTTCATATTTTTGCTATGGACGAATGGGCTGACGACCAAGGGCATATTGCTCCCGAAACCTACAAAGCGGGCTTTGCTCATTCTATGCTTAAATACCTCGTTTATCAAATCGATGAAAAACTCCGCATGCCTTTATCGCAGGTTCACTATCCCACCGATAAAAATATTGCGTCCTATTCTGATATGATAACCGAAACGGGTGAGGGCGGAGCTGATATTTGCAGTTCTTCTCCCGGATGGACCGGCCACATGGCGTTTATCGACCCGGTTAGCGAATTTACTTGCGCGAAAGATATGGACGAATACCTTTCTATGAAAGCGAAAATCGTAACGCTTCATCCGCTTACGGTTGCTCAAAATTCATTGCACGGCGTTTTCGGTCAATCGGGTTACATTCAAGACGTTCCGCCGAAAGCGGCAACTATAGGACCTGTTGACGTTAAGAATGCGAGAGAGAGAATCGAAGTGCACGCATTGCTTACAAACAACACTTTCTCTTCATGGCAGAGAATGACGTCAAGACTCGTTCTTCACGGACCTGTTACTCCGTTAGTTCCGAGCTCGATGTTACAGCTTATGAAAACTCAGGTTTTGGTAAGCGACGAAATCGCCGCTCCGTTCGAGTGCTGGGAAAAAGTTGGTTACTAATAACTTAAAATTATAAATCATAAAAAGCGAGTAAATCCTGATATTTACTCGCTTTTAAGAGGTAAAATATGTCTGACATAAACAACTTAAAAGTGGGTTTTGCAAGGGTAAATATAACGCCTATGATGGGCATAAATATATCGGGTTATTTTCAAGTTCGTTTGGCTGATGGAGTTTTGGACGATACCGAAATCAACGCGATTGCAGTAAACTCTTTAAATGATACTGTTTTAATGTTAAGCATAGATATATGCGGAATCACGGCGAACGTATTAAAAGAATTCAGAGAAAGAATTTCGGCAAAAACAGGTATTCCCGAGGATGCGATATATATCTCGAGCACACATACTCACACCGGTCCTATGATGTGGCCGATAAAAAATAAAATTTACGGCGACGGAAAACTCGAAAAAGAATACAGAGAATTTTTAACAAAAAAGGCGATTGACGTTTCTTGTTTTGCTTTGGACGATTTAAAACCTGCCCAAATGGGTATAGGCGTCGGTATTGCGCCGAATATCAGCTTTTTAAGAAGATTCAGGATGAAAGACGGTTCTGTGGCAACAAACCCCGGACCTAATAACCCCGATATCGTTGCGCCGATAGGTGAGGTTGACGAGCGCGTAAACGTCGTTCGTTTTGACCGAGAAAATGCGGAAACCATTATTCTTGCAAACTTCGGTGACCACCCCGATACAGTCGGAGGAAATAAAATTTCAGCCGACTGGCCCGGTTTTTTCAGAAGAGAAACGGAAAAGGCCCTCGACAACGTAAAGTGTATTTTCTTTAACGGCGCGCAAGGAGACGTCAACCATGTGAACGTTCATCCTAAGGGCGGAGATTTAAACGATATGTTTTTGGATTTCGATGACGTTGAAAGGGGATATGGACACGCAAGATATATGGGCAGAGTCGTTGCGGGTGCTGTTTTACAGGTTTACGATAAAGTTGAATACTTAAACGTTTCCCAAATCAGATATATTCAAAAAACGATTAAAGTTCCGTCAAATAAGCCTACACCCGAAGAAATGCCTTTGGCAAGAAAGTATACCGAGCTTCATTTAGCGGGTAAGGATTCTGAAATTCCTTATAAGGGAATGATGTTGACGACTGTTATTGCGGCAGCAGAAAGAAAAGTGCTTCTGGAAAACGGACCGGATTATTTTGAAATGCCACTTTCTTGCATTTCAATAGGCGATATTGCGTTCGTAGGAATCCCCGGCGAACCTTTCTCCGGGATAGGTATTGAAATCAAAAAGACGGCAGGATGGAAAATGATTCTTCCATGTTGCGCAACCAACGGTTGTGAAGGGTATTTCCCGATGAAAGAGGCTTATGACGAAGGCGGTTACGAGGCAGGCTCGTCGGAATTTAAGTCAGGTGTTGCCGAAATCATTATCGACGAAAGCAAAAAAGCTCTTGCGGAATTAAAGTAATTTCTATTTATTAAAATCATTTGTTTAATAATATTTTTAATAGCAAAAGGGGACTAACGCTTTATATTGTTAGTCCTTTTTTTTGTGTTTTAAGCAAAAATAAGTATTTATTAAACTACAACTTTATATACTTAATAAAACAAAAGGGTGATATGCGGAGGAAATATGAAATAACGACTCTAAATCAAGGGGTTATTTTTATTCGAAATGGATAAGTTTTTGATTGCATTCTTTTTGGTATCCTCGGAAATCGCTGCATAATGTTTTTTCGTCGTGTTTACATCCTTATGACCCAAACAATCGGCAACTACGTAAATATCGCCTGTTTGTCTGTATAAATTCGTGCCGAACGTACTTCTTAATTTGTGGGGGGTAATTTTTTTTAACGGTGAAACGATTTGCGCATATTTTTTAACCAACTCTTGCACCTGTCGCGCAGAAATTCTTTTATTTTGAAGGGATAAAAACAAGGCAGGGGATTCGATTTCTTCAATTTTGTTTTGTCTTAAAAGCATATAGTCTTTTAGGGCGTTTGCCACGTCGTTATTAAAATACAAAATCGTGCGATTGCCGCCTTTTCGCGTCACAATAAAGCTGTTCGTATTAAAATCCAAGTCGGTAACGTTTAAGCCGACAAGCTCGCTGATACGTATTCCTGTACCCAAAAAAAGCGTAATAATCGCTGTGTCCCTGACGCCTGTAATTTTATGGAACGCCGCTTGTTTTTTAGTTAAACCGTTTCCGCTTTCAACGGTATACAACATATCACCGATTTCGTCCTTTTTATCGTTAGATTCCAAACGAATAATCTCTTTTTCGTGTATTTTGGGCATCGAAACTTTCGTCGGCGTGTTGGCAGACAACAAATTTCTATTAAAAAAATATTTAAAAAAAGCACGCAGGGTAGAGAGCTTTCTTGCTTTTCCGGTTTCGGTACACCGTTCTGGTTTTCCGTTAATTTCGTAATGATTGAGATGACTCAAATAATATTCAAAATCGGAAGGCTGCAACTTATCCAAATCGGATAAAGTAACGTCAATAACCGCTTTATCGGTAAATACTTTTTTAGCTAAAAAATCATAGAATATCCGTAAATCGTAGGCATAGTTTAATCTTGTCAGTGCAGAGGTTCTCGGTTCAACGCCGATGAAAAAATCTTTAACATAATAGGGTAACTCGGAAATAATTTCCTTGCTTCTTATGGAGCAATTTATTTCTCTTTTTTCGTAATAGGATTTTTCTTTCATTTTTAACACCCTAATTCAATTTTATGTGAGTTTTAAAGGTAGGTTATTGTTCACTATTAATTGTAATTTTGATTTAAGCAAAAGAATAGGAGAACATAATCACATATATTTAACTATGCGCAAAACACAGCTTTTACGCATAGTTAAGCTTATATATTTAAGATAACATATAAAAAAAGCATTGTCAAGTATAGTTAAGCAAAAATCTTAAATATATTTTGTATAATAACTTTTTTAAGTGGTTTTTACGATTTTAGGATTCTTCGAATTTTAGCGTCGTATCGGATTGTTAAATATTTTTTAATAATATTGTCTGACATAATGACTATTAAAAAGTATTGAATTTTATTTTCTTGACAATGTGTTATTATTATTGTATACTTATTATAAGTTAATTACGGAGTATTATTTATGGAACAACCTGCAATTTCAAGCGATTTAATTCGCGGTCATATTGATACGATTATATTGCACACTTTACTTGACGGAGATAAATATGCCCAACAAATCAGTTTATCCGTCGAAGAAAAAAGCGAAAAAAAATACACCATAAATCAAGCGACGCTGTACAGTTCGTTAAAAAGACTTGAAAGCTTAAATTTTGTTAGCTCTTACTGGTTTGACGCGTCCGACGGAAGAAGAAAATTTTTTAAGATTACAGAAAAAGGCAAACAAGAAGTTAATAATAATTTATCGTCTTGGGCTTTTTCGCGTCAAATTATTGATAAACTTATGGATTATAGCGAGCCTGAATCTAAAAAAAGTAATTTTAACGCTGTTCCGATAGTTCAAAAAGTCGTTTTTGAAGCAAAAAACACCGATAAACCTCAGGTTTTTTCACAAACGCAAGCCGAAAAGCCCGTTACAACGAATTATAGCGATATAAAAACGAATTCTATCCGTCCTATTGAAGAAAAAACCGAAAAAACGGTTGAAAACACGGTTAACGTCAGGACTGAAACGTTAAAAAATACCGAAAACGACGAAAGAGAGATAAATTTTAGGACGATTTTGAGCGGACTAATAAAAACTTCCGTAATAACTACTCCCGAAATTGAAGAAAATGACAAACAAACCATTGATAGAATCGATAACTCCGAAGCTGAAAAGCCTAAGTTCAACGAAACTATAAATTTAACCGATTACGGAGTGCGTTCCTTTAAAAATAGCGGAAACATAGATTACAGCGACTTGACGCAAAATGCAGCACAAGAAGGTTATAAGTTGAAAATTTCCGCTATGGATTCGGCAAAACCTGTCGGAAACGTATATTGCAACAAGGTTGATTTCTTTTCCGCTTTGACGTTGTTCGTGCTTGTTTTTTTTGAGGTTTTATTTGCAGCCGTTGGCTTTTATAAGGAAAATTTTAAATTATTAAATGCCTCTGCACCTATTATTGTTGCGGCAATAATCGTTTTAGTATTTGCAATTAAACTTATAAATAACCCGTTGAAAACCGATTATAAATCATTGAACTCTAATAGAATCGTTACGTCTTGCATTTTATCATTTAACCTTTTATTATTGACGTTGGTAATAAACTTTTTGGCGGGAACGGATTTTAATAATCCATATAACGTTATGTCATACATAATCTCACCCATTATCGCCTTTACCGATATAGTGATTTTCTTTATCGTTCAATATTGTTTTTCCAAATCGAAAGCATTTATCGTTAAAAGAAAATAGTCAACTATTTTGCTAAAACTTATAAAAAATCCACCGTTAGCGGTGGATTTTTGTTTTATTATCAGGTTATGTGCTTTTAGTATAAATAATCTAAGTCTGTTTATACTTATTTTACCGAGCGACGATATTTTTCGGCTTCCCAGTTATTTATAAAGCTGACTTCTTTTTCGTTCATCGTGCTTACGGTAAGTCCGTTATTTTTAATAGTCGTTATAACAAATAGGTATGCCGCAAGCGTTTCTTCAAGAGTGATTGCTTGTTTTAAGTCCGTCTTGTAAAAAACTTTCCCGTCTTTTACCGTCATAGTATCCGGAGAGTGTGCAAGAATATTATTTAAATATACAAGTTGGTCCGGATATAACGGATACTCGTCAAGATAATCTTTTTTAAGTCCGTTCCGGGAAACAAAATCTTTTACGCATTTTGTATCGGAAACGTATCCCCCGTTCATCTCCTTAAGAATTACCGCGTGGAAATCGTCCGCAAGTCCGAAATGCTTTCTAATCGTTTCGTTTACGTCGGTATGCAGTGATTTAACCCTGTCGATATAATCGCTCGTAACGACCAACCCGTGATTTTTCATAAAAATAATTTCGGGATATTTCCCTTTTTCTTTTATAAAATCTTCAATTTTTTGCTTCATTGCGAGCGTAAGCTCGAATCCGGGGTTAATATACGGCAAGAAAATATAGCCGTAATCTTTATTTATAAATAACTTTTCGGCTAAACTTTCCCCTTCTTTGCTACAAGTAAGAACGTTTGCATAAACGGAATGTGTGTGTATAACGTATTTTTTTAATATAGCATGGAATCCGACCTCAACGCTGGGGCGAAGCGTAGGCATACCCGATATTGAAATAACCGAGTTTTTAGAGACCTCCGCGCTTTCCTTTTCGTAATCTTTCTTTATTGATAAATCAACCGATGCATAATAATCCGAAATCTTCTTTTTAGACACGGCAACGAAAGCGTTTTCGGGCGTAATATCCTTTAATCTATATCCGGACGCCTTAATAAGCATAACCCCCTCTTTGTCATTTTTAACGGAAGTATTTCCACCTCCGCCTTGCGTGTAATCGGCACGGTTACCCGCATACGTTGAAATATCTACCAAATCACGAATAGTTTGTTGCATAATTTTCTCCTTAAATCTTCATATATATTGTTATTATGTTTATCTTTTGCGTTAAGCACAAACAAAGCCGCCCCGAGCGGGGCGGTTCTGCTTGAATAAGTTATTTTCTTGCGGAAAGAACGGTTTTTTCGTAAGATTTAACCTCGTCAAACCAGTTCTCGCCGGGGACACCTTGACGTTTAAGGTATTCATCCCAAACGTCACCGTAAGGCATAAATTTCATTTCTTCCTGCATAACGAGAAGTTCTGTATAGTTAAGCGAATCTTGTAAAGCTTTAAGCTTGGCATTCGGCTGCAAAAGCGCGTATAGAAGCGCTCTTTGCATGTTTCTTGCGCCAACCGACCAGGCGGCAATACGATTTATAGACGCGTCGAAATAATCCAAAGCGATATATACTCTGTTTATTGCGTCGTTCCTTACTATTTCCTTGGCAATTTCTTTCGTTTCGTCGTCCAAAGCGATTACGTGGTCGGAATCCCAACGCACGGGACGAGTTACGTGCAGTGCGATTTCAGGGAAAAAGCATAAAAGCGCGGAGATTTTATCCGAAACCATTTCTGTCGGGTGATAATGCCCGTTATCCATGAGCGGCAAGCAACCGCGGGTTGCTGCGTAAGTAAGCGCAAATTCCGCGCTGCCGACGGTATAGCTTTCAACGCCTATGCCGAAAACCTTACTTTCGACGCAAGGTTTGACGAGAGCTTTGTCGTAATCGGACAAAATTTCGTCAATAGAATTTTTATATCTTTCTCTCGGTCCTATTCTGTCCGCGGGAACGTCTTTCAACCCGTCACCTGTCCAAATATTCATAACGCAAGGAATACCGGTTTCTCTTGCAAAATACTCTGAAATCTTAACGCAAGCCTTTCCGTGAGCAATCCAAAAATCACGAATCTTCTTATCGGGCGACGAAAGGGTTAAACCGCTAGAAGCCATAGGGTGCGAAAAAAAGGTTGGGTTAAAATCAAGACCAACGTCGTGTTTTTTTGCGAAATCCACCCATTTTTTAAAGTGTTTAGGCTCAAGCTTATCTCTGTCAACGAATTCACCCTTTTCAAAAATCGCATAGCATGCGTGAACGTTGATTTTCTTTTTACCGGGAACGAGCGTCATAACCTTTTCGATATCCTGCATAAGCTCGTCGGGTGTTCTTGCTTTGCCGGGATAGTTGCCTGTAGTCTGAATTCCGCCGGTAAGAGGTCCGTCATGGTCGAAGCCCGTAACGTCGTCCCCCTGCCAACAATGCAAGGAAACGGGAATCGAAGCGAGGGTTTCTAACACCTGTTCGGTATCAACCCCGTATTTTTTAAACGATTGTTTCGCGTTTTCATAATTATTCATCAAAATAATCCGCCTTTATTTTTTTTATATGATAACACATTTTTCTGAAATTTACAAGATAAAAGCCATATCTTTATAAGTTTTTTTATAGAATTACACAAGTTTATCTCTTGTTATTCTGCGTCCTCGTCAAACAGTCCGAATTTAACGAAAGAATAGCTGTTTCTCTCGTTATTACTTACGCCGTTGTGCCAGCTTCCGAGGTTTTCATACGTCCCCGGACCGACGCCGAGCGGTTCTTCCTCGAACTTATAATGATGCGGACCTAACAAGTTTCTGTTTCCCGAATAAAGAGTAATTTCCGCAACGTTTTCCCCTGCTTTAACGAAATTTGAAATGTCAACCGTATCGTTAAAATACGATTTATTTATTTCTTTCCCGTTAATTTTTAAGTAGGAGGTTGCAAATCTGCCGGTTAAATCAAGCTGCGCGGGCGAGCCGTCGTGGAAAAAGTTTTTTCTAAGCGTAATTTCACCCGCAAAAAACGGATACCCGTTTTTAACCGTATCGGTGATTTGCGTTTTGCGCTTTCCGATATAAAAATCGTCGTCAGACAAATATACGCCAGCCGTTTTTCCGTTTTTAAATCCGTTTTTAGAATACACTCCGAAATCGCCTTGCAAGTAGCAAGCTTCTATCGTGGAATCATATACGAGACAATTTTTAAGACTTTCGGTAACGTTTTCGCCGAACAAAACGTAATAAACGTGGTCGCTTTCGTAAAAGTTGATTTTCAGTATTATTTCGTTTGCGCCTTTAACGAGTTTATCGGAAATATCCGCTTTATATGTCTTTTTGTCAAAGTCGGAAATACCGTTAAAAATAATCTCTTTACCGTTTGCGGAGCAGCTTATGTTATGCATATCCTCCGAAACGAAATAGATTTTTTCGGGAATATCTTGCAATTCGAATTGATATTTAAGATAAACTATCCCGTTATAGCGTTTTGCAAGAAGCTCGTTAAACACACCCATATAACGAATTTTATCACTATAATTTATTCCGTCCGTCGAAAACCTGACGTTATCGAGCAATAAGTAGTTGTCGCTTGAATTAACGACTTCGTAAGGAGCGGAAAGTTTCACGACATTTTTTTCAACGTTGCTTTCGGGATGTTTATCGGAAAGGAACAGAACCGCCGACTCGCATGGTTTTAACGTAATGGTTTTAGAAACAACCGAAACGTCAAGTGTTTCAAGGTCAATTTTTTCAAAGCTTTCGGACGCACAGTCAAAAGTAACGGTATACGATTTATCGTTGCTTAAATTAACGGCGTAAACGAATTTGCGCTCACCGTATTTTCTGAACGTGGTTTGAATTTCCGTATTATAATCGCTTATTTTTAAATCCTGTACGCGAGCGATTTCGTCAAGCGTTACGTTGGATTTTAACGAATAAGTGTGTTTAAAACCCTCGATATATTGCGGGATATCGTCCAAAAACAATATTTTCCCGCCGTTTTTATAGTAATCGTTGAATAATTCGGCAGTATAAGCGTCCATGGTAAGCGTTTTGGGAAACACTATATAATCATACTTCTGCTTGCCTACGATAAGCGATTTCCCTTCAACCCTGCCGAGCTTAGCCATAACCGTTTCGTCAAGAATATGATACTGAATATTCATCGACGATAGAAGCTCGGCGTTTTTAAGATAAGAATCGTCTATCGGATAATCGGCGTCGAAATCGTTACGCTTATAATCGAAATACATGCTTCTGACGGGCGAAAAATAGCCGACGTTGACCAGTTCTTCGCTTTCCCCGATTAAATAGCCTAACCGCGCGAAATAATCGTTAAAAGTCTTAAAATCGTGTCTGACCCAAGGGTTCACCTCGGAAAAATGCGCCGGATAATCCCTCTTTCTCTGTCCGTGTTCGGAATAAGGAAGCAAGTGCTGACACATAAGATTTATACCGTTGACGTATTGCCATTCCGCGATTTTTTTAAGTTCTTTCGGCGTAACGTCCCAACCGCAGCATGCAAACGTCTCGGTAAGAACTTTTTTTCTTCCGACCTGAGCGGCAACGCTTGAAACTTGTTTTGGCGGAATGGGCGTCCCTATTTCTCTGCCCAGATGGTCGATGCCGGGAATATGTTCGTACATATAGGCGGGCATAATTCCTCCGCAACACAGCATTTGCCATTTCAAATCTTCTTCCTGAACGTAATGCCCCGTTAGCTGTACGCCGTTTTTGTCGCACCATTCGTAAACTTTTTCGGCATAATTTTTAATGAACATATCGTTCATTGCTTTCCAGTACTTATATCGAAAATCGCGATACCCTTTTTTTTCGACGAATAACAATCCCAGACGATCTAAAATATCCTCGCCGTATTTATCTTTAAAATAATCGGGAAGAATTCTCGTATACGGGTGGGCGGCACGGTAATATTGCGGCTCGTCGGTAAAAAATCCTTTCAAATTTTTTCCAAAATCCTTACCCGTTTTTTGCTTGTATTTTTCGTGCGTTTCCTTAATAAACTCGTCCACGACTTCGGGGTTTAAAACGTCTGCCGTAGAAGTGGAAATATGCTCGTAAATATTAAGATATTCGACTTTTTTTGTTTTATCGGATTCATTCACGCACGATTTTTCGTCGGTTACCCGTTTTAACTCATCGCTCGACAGCGAATAAGAAACAAAAGCGTCTTCATCGTACTTTCCTATAGAAAAAGTTAAATATCTGTCCCTATTGTCGAGTTTTTCCAAAAGCTTTCCACCGACGAATCCGCTCGGCCAGCCGTTTTCATCGTAAGCCCAGCTTTGCATACCCTGTTTTTTCCCTTCGTCGATGCAGGCGTTTACGCAATCAAACCATTTTTCTCCGAGATATTCGGTTGTCAGTCCGCCGCGCGCATGCATAAAATAACCGCCGAAGCCTTGCTTTTTCATTCGGCGTATTTGTTCGCGAAGCTCGTTTTCTTCTAATTCGTCGTTCCAGCTCCAAAAAGGAATCGCACGATATTCGCTGATTTTACTTTCATTCTGTAAATCGTCTTTAATCATTTTCGTCACCATTTAGAAAATTTTAATCAGTCTCGTCCTGTTTTCCGTCCGTTTTTGCCGCTGTCTTATCCATTTCGACAAGCGGAATTTTTCTTATAATATAAAACAATATAATAGCCACTCCCGCGGCAATAAAAAAGAGCGACTGCCATTGCGACGGATATAGCCCCAGAACGGCCGCGCCGCGATAATCAGTTCTGAAAAACTCGATAATCAACCGCCAAATCCCGTATCCGATAAGATAAACGGGCATACATAACCTTTTACATTTCTTAAAATACATAATGGTTAAAACGGCAAATAAGGCGAATAAAAACAGCGATTCGAAAAGTTGCGTGCCTACATAATATCCGTCAAAAGTTAATGTTTTTGAAAACTTGCTATAAGTGTAACGCGGAACAGTTCCGAAAACCCATTCCGTTTTGCTGACCAAATCGCCGTGACAGCACCCCGCCATAAGACAACCTACTCTACCGAATGCGTGAGCTATCGTTATGCAAACAGGTGCAATACAAAAGATTTTTTCAAATTCCTTCTTGTGAACGTTCTGTTTTTTACCTTTAAAATAATATTTACCAACAAGGAAATAGATAAGCAAAAACATGCCCGCGCCACCGATTAGTCCGCCCATAACGGTTATTCCAGCATTATAAAAATCCCACTTGCCGTTTTCGATTAAATCGTAAAAAGCTTGAAACAGCTTCGCAAACAAATACCCTACCGCGATAGAGATTATTATTACGAAAAAAGCGAAGTCCTGTACAGCGGTTGGCATGTTTTTCTTTTTAGTGTATAAATAAAAAACGACGATACACGCGATAATGCCTATTGCCGTGCAAATTCCGTATGGAAACACGGAAAACTCTTTGCCGAACAACGTAAATTCAAATAGTGGTTGAGGGTGCATAATAAACCTCGCTGAAAAATTTAAATAAAAAAATTAAATATTAAATTTTACAAAGAAAACGTTTGCAATTCTTTTGCGTTTTGTGTATAATAAGTAGGACGTTTTACGGAGAAGTATCGAAGTGGTCATAACGAGCTGCACTCGAAATGCAGTTGTCGAGTTCTCGGCACATGGGTTCGAATCCCATCTTCTCCGCCAAGGGTAACCAGAATCGAGCAATCGGTTTTGGTTATTTTTTATTCTTTTACACAACGTAGTCGTATTATAACATAAATAAAAATGCTTGCTTGCAATGGCATTTTTATGATTGGCTTCAAGCACGCAGGCGCGCGACAGCGCGGTGGGAAGCAACGCTTCCGCTTTGCCCTCGGCAAAGCTCTGCCGTATATTATAACACATAAATTGTAATTATGCAAATTATTAAGTAACCATTAAAAGCAAGTATATATTTTTTTATTATTCAGCTTTGAGATTCTTTCTCGTATAAAAATGTTTTTTTTAAATCATACGTTAGTTTCGTAATTTTTTGTCGCAACTATATTTATATTTTCTGTCACGTTTGCTAATATAACGTCGCCAATTCTCACATTCTCTTTTAAAACAAAGGCATTAACCTTATCCATAACTAAAAAAATGTCGGATTTTTTCACGGGTTTATCGGTTTTTACGCTTACAACTTGTCCGTCAATGGTTTTTACGGTGGTCGTAAGAACTCGGCGCGGACATATTGCTTCGTTAATCGCATACTGTTTGCCGCGTGGACACGAATTGCCGACAACCTCGACTATTTTTCCGTCCGCCGCCTCCACCGTTATTTCACAACCTTTCGGACACTCGATACAAGTTACGTTCTTTAACATGATTGCTCCACCACTTTTAATTCTATACTACCTTCGCTTTGTTTTAATACCGTATTTTTTACAATTACCGATTGCATCTCTCCCGGAGTTAACGCCGCTCTTTTTATAGACATTATCTCCTTTCCTGCGGTAACTAAAATAATATTACCAACTTTCAATTGCTTTTTTACTCTGAAGAAAAGCTTAACGTCTTTTTCAGTACTCGTTATCTTTTGCGGTACTACGTAAGACACGTTTTCACCGCAAGTTATTTTTTTGAGACATTGTTTTTGTAATCTATTAAATATATAATCCGCCGCAGCCTTTCCTGCAAGCTCGGCTTCCTCCGAAACATAATCAACCAGGTCGTGAACGTGAAGAACGTTTCCGCAGACAAAAAAGCCGTCAATCTCTGTTTGTCTGTTTTCGTCTACTACAACGCTTTTAGTTTGGCTTGATAACGGTATTCCTGCAGATTTTAATAGCTCGATTTCAGGAAGTAAGCCAACCGAAAACAGAACAGTATCGCAATCTATATTGATCTCCGTACCTATTATCGGTTTTCTTTTTTCGTCTACCTTTGATATGGTCACGCCTGTTACTCTTTCCTTCCCGCGAATCTCGGTAATTGTATGGTTCAGATATAACGGAATGTCGAAATCGTGGAGACATTGTTCTATATTTCTTTTAAGCCCCGTCGAAAACGGCATTATTTCACATACGGCAAGAACCTTAGCGCCTTCTAAAGTGAGTCTTCTTGCCATTATAAGTCCTATATCTCCTGAACCAAGAATTACTACCCTTTTCCCGGGCATATAACCTTTTACATTTATATATTTTTGTGCTGTTCCTGCGGAGTAAATACCTGCCGGACGAGTTCCGGGAATATTAAGTGCGCCGCGACTCCTTTCTCTGCACCCCATAGCAAAAACTATTGCTTTGGCTTTAATTTTTTTAATTCCGTTTTTAGAGTTTATTATGGTGATTTCTCTTTTTTGGGTCACTTCAAGAACCGTTGTATTAACATAAAATTCTATTCCTCTTTTTAAGACTTCGTCAATAAATTTTTGTGCATATTCGGGTCCGGTAAGGCTTTCATTGAAACGTTGTAAACCAAAACCGTTATGAATACATTGCAATAATATTCCGCCAAGCTTTTGCTCGCGTTCTATTATGAGAACATCTTTTATTCCGTTGTCGTAAGCTGAAATGGCAGCAGCAAGTCCCGAAGGACCGCCGCCGATTATAACAAGTCTTTTTTTCATTTACTCTTACCTCTTAGTATATACGAACCTTCAGTTGATTTTTTTACTTTATCAAGTGGTATTCCTAATTCATCGGCAAGTATTTCGGCAACTCTCGGCTGACAAAAACCGCTTTGACATCTTCCCATACCTGCCCTCGTTCTTCTTTTAATTGCATCAAGATTAGTAGCACGCGGGTTTCTTCTGATAGAATCCCTTATTTCGCCTTCGGAAACGTTTTCGCATCTGCATACTATTTTCCCAAAAGATGCATCGCGCTTTATTATTTTATTTTTTTTCTTTAACGACAGCGATTTAAAATAGTAATCCGATTTTCTCTTTTTAATAAAGTTTGGATTATGTATGGCAGTGTATTCTTTTGGCAGCAAATTTGAAACGACGTACTTTGCAATGCCCGGGGCCGACGTTAGTCCCGGAGATTCAATTCCGCAAACGTTGATTAGCCCTTTCACCTTGTTACTGTTTTCAATAATAAAATCATGTTGTTCCAAAGAAAAGGTTCTTACCCCTGCAAATGAGGTAATAATATTAAATAATGGTATGTCTTTTAACATGGTTTTCGCTTTAGACATAACTGAGTCTAATCCTGCCGAAGTTGTTATGTTGCTTTCCACTTCTATATCTTCGGCTGTAGGTCCTACCAGTATATTACCGTCAACCGTTTTGGTTATTAGTATACCTTTACCCTTTTCAGTCGGCGCAAAAAACAAAGTATGAGAAACGAGCCCCGCATTTTCTCTATCGAGAAGAAGGTATTCCCCACGTCGATATCCAGTTTTTATCGTATCATCCCCGCATAACCGGGAAATTCTACTACACTCCGAGCCGGAAGCGTTTATAATAAATTTGCTGTTTATTATTTCGCCGTTAGATGAATAAATCTGAAAACAATTATGATTTTTGCATACTTTGCTTACTTCAAAATTTAATTTAAGTTCAGCACCGTTATCCATTGCATTACCTATTTGCGCTATAGTTAATTCATACGGACTAATTATAGCACCTGTTTTAGCGTACAGAGCGCAAATTGCCTTATCCGAAATGTTCGGTTCTAATTTTTTAAGAGTTTTCTTTTCGATAATTCTTAATCCCTTTATTCCGTTTTGCTTCCCTCTCAGCAAAAGATTTTTTAATACCGTTCTTTCCTCATCACTGAAAGCAACGACAAGCGAACCGTTGTTTACATATTTTACGCCGAGATTACGTGCATATTTTTTCATCATTTTGCTTCCAAGTGCATTGAACTTTGCCTTATTAGTCCCCGGAATGGCATCAAATCCCGCATGAACTATCCCGCTATTTGCCTTGCTTGCCCCCATGCAAACGTCACTTTCTTTTTCAAGCAGAACTGTTTCTAATTTATATTTAGTCAATTCTCTTAAAATTGCACCACCGATTACACCACCGCCAATTACCGCGATATCGTACATTATTGTTCTCCTTACTATTTCTTTGGTTGACAATTATATTTATTTATATTATAATAAATTTAATCAAATATTTCATTATTTTTTCAATTTTTATTAGAAATTGTGTATAAGTTGCAAATTAAGCAATATATATTGCTCATTTGAACAAATGAAGAAACGAGAAAAATGGATAAAAACCAAGAAAAAGATATTCTGAAAATTATTCAGGAAATGCAGATTGCAAGCGTTGATATTTTGGCTAAAAAACTTTTTATTAGTCCCGCAACCGTTAGAAGAAGGCTTAACGACTTACAAAAGAAAGGGCTTGTCGTTCGCGTTCACGGCGGTGCAAAAATAAACGACAGTAATAACTTTTATCCAAGTTTTACACTTCGCGTTCACCAAAATTCTTCCGAAAAAAAGAAAATTGCCCTTGCGGCAATTAAATTAATTAAAAACGGCGATTTGGTATTTATCGACGGATCAACCACTGCTTTTTTTATTGCCGAATATCTATCGGAGTTTAAGGACTTGATGGTTATGACAAACGGTATCGATACCTTGTCTTTACTCTCAAAAAACAAAATTAACGCATATTCAACCGGCGGTGTCATTTCTACTACCAATCGTTCCGCGCTCGTTGGACAAATTGCGCAAAATACCGTTAATACAATGCACGCGGATATTGCCTTTTTCTCAGCTCATTCAATAAATAAAGATGGTGAAATATATGATATTTTTGAACAAGAAAACCACCTTCGAAAATGCATGATGAAGAACGCAACAAAAAAAGTATTACTTTGTGATAGCACAAAATTAGATAAGTTTTCACCTTTCCGCCTTTGCTCGATGGATGATATCGATTATATGGTTTGCAATTACGATATTACCGAATATTTTGACAAGGATTATTCCAATAAAATTATCACGTTTTAACTAATTTACCATTATCTTTACATTCAACCGCCCATTTCAAACGAAACTAACCCTATTCCGCTTTTAATTATGACTACGGGCGGAAAAATCGACTGTGATGAATTTTCCCGTATTAAAAAGTTGCTTTACGTTAACGTTTACGGCGTGGACGGCGAAACGATTTATAATATCTAATAAGACGAAAACACCAAATAATGCGCGAGTTGTGCAAACGGAGATACTTCCTCCAAAAAACACTTTCGCGCATTATTTTTTCTTAAACCGGCTAAATTTTGTTATAGATTTGGAACGACTTAAACTTCGGCTTTAATTATGAAACTAATTGCCAGTTTTCAATTATGAAACCTAATTCGTCAAAATAAGTTTTCTTTTCAATACTTTCGCGCGCGATAACGTTCACGCAGGCAATTTCTATTCCGTTTTCAAAAATTGAAAGCTTGCCGACAATATCGCCCTTATAGACGGGCGCTTTAACTCTTTCGCTTGGTGAAAAATTAAATTCAAAAACTCTCTTTTCGTTTTTCTTTGAAAAAATATAAACGGGTTTTTCCGCCGAGACAGATAAATCGATTTGCTTTCCGCCTTCGACAAACACTTGGATATCGAGCGGATTTTCGCTATCGACGACAAGCTTGCTCGTATAGTTTGCAAATCCGTAATTAAACAAAGATGACGCCTGTGCAAATCTCGTTTTACCGTCCGGTGCTGAAATTACGACCGAAATAAGTCTCATTCCGTCACGTTTTGCCGAAGCGGCAAGACAATGTCCCGCTTCACTCGTATAACCCGTTTTTCCGCTATCGCATCCGGAATAAAATTTTATAAGTTTATTCGTGTTGGATATTTCGGTTATACGTCCCTTCGGGTGAGATATTTCATCCATCCATATACCCGAGTATTCAAAATAATCTTTATGCTTAAGAAGCTCTGCAAACATAATAGATACGTCTTTTGCACAAGAAAATTGCCCTGCTTTGGGTAAGCCTGTGCAATTAACGAAAACGGTGTTTTCCATACCGAGCATTTTTGCTTTTTCGTTCATTCTTTCAACGAATACCGATTCGCTGCCGCAAATCCTTTCCGCCATAGCAACGCATGCATCGTTTGCTGACGCGACGGTTATGCTTTTAATTAAATCGCTTATCGGATAATCTGCGTTCGCCTCTAAAAAAACCTGCGAACCTCCCATTCCTGCGGCTTCCGCGCTAACGGTAATTTTTTCGTCAAATGATATGTTTCCGCTATCCTTTTCCTCAAAACATAATAAAAGCGTCATAATCTTACACATGCTTGCAATGGGCAAACGCTCTTTCTCGTTATATGAATAAACTATCGTTCCCGAATCCGCGTCAAGCAAAATTTCGGATTTGCACTTATGCTCTATTTCGTCTGCACGGGCTTTATTTATTGCGGCATTTCCATATAAACCGAAGCCGGCAAGAATCGTCAAAAACAAAAAAAATACAGAAAATATTTTCTTCATAATCCCTCCTATAAAAATATTGTCTGTATTTATTTAAATATTATTCATTATGTCTGACATAATCTATGTCAAAATCATTATATATTTACTGATTTTTCAGCATATTTTCAATCGAAATGCCAAATCCCCTTGAGGGGTCGTTTATGAAAACGTGCGTAACCGCACCTACAAGCTTTCCGCCTTGCACAATCGGGCTTCCGCTCATCCCCTGAACTATCCCACCGGTTGAATCGAGCAATCGCTCGTCCGTTATTTTGATGACGTAATTTTTAATCGAATTAAGATCGTCGCATTTTATTATTGAAATAGCATAATTTTGCGGTTCTTTCCCGTTAATCGTCGAATAAATTTCGGCATTCCCGGGTTTTGCTTCGCCCGTTACTATTTCGGTAAGCCCTTTGAATGCATTTTTCTTTATTTTACCGAACACTCCGAACTCGCAATTTTTTTCAATCTTTCCTTTTTCGTTTTTTCTTGTAAAAATGCCGCGTAACTCCCCCGGTTTTCCTCTTTCTCCTTTAACGTAACCCGTTATACTGCAATCGTAAACGCTGCCTTTTATTATTTTCAAAACGTTTCCGTCTTCATTTAATACGGGGTGACCTAACGAAGCAAACGTCCCGTTTTTAATGTACGTTATCGTGCCGATTCCGTTGATTCCTTCTCTTATAAAAACGCCGAGTTTAAGTTTTCCGTTTATATCTTTTGCGGGTCTAACAGAGATTTTTTCGCTTTTTCCGTTACGTTCAATCGTTAATTCGATTTTGCTTTCTGATTTTAAGTTTTTCTCGACGTCGTAAGCGTTATTCACTTCCCGACCATCTATTTCAAGTATCACGTCGCCCGATAAAACTCCCGAATCTTTGGACGGGGATTTTAAACCGTTTTCAGTGATAACGTCGCATAATCCGGCAACAAACGCACCTCTCGATTCCATAAAAAACCCGGCGGGCATCCCGCCGAGGTAAATTTTATCCTCGTCGGCATAAGCGACGAGATTTGTTCCCGAAACAAAAAAAAGCAGGGATAAGATTAAGAGAATAAATCGGTTAAGCTTTTTCATATTTTCTCCGTTTTGCTTATGATGGGCATTTACGAAAAAAATATGTATTTGAATTTGGAAAAAAGCGATTATTTTTACAGTCCGTATTCCTGTGCCAAAAGCTTAAATGACGGCAAAGAGTTTTTTATCGTGTTTTCACTTACACAGTAAGCGATTCTGACGTACCCTTTTACACCGAAATCGTCGCACGGGACGAATAATATTTCGTGTTTTTTTGCGTTTTCATAAAATGAAAACGCATCTTTATCGGGACTTTTAACGAATAAATAAAACGCTCCGTCGGGTTTAACACAGTCGAAACCGTATTCGGTTAACGAACCGTACAGTAAGTCGCGATTTCTTTTATAGGCGCTTATATCGACTTTTGCGTTTACGCAATATTTAACCATTTGTTGGAAAAGCGACGGCGCGCAAACATAACCGAAAGACCTGCCCGCGCCGCAAATGGCGCTGTAAACCTCGGTTCTACCCTCCATTTTAGGATTAACCGCAATATAACCTATTCTCTCGCCCGGCAAAGACAAAGACTTTGAATAGGAATAGCAAACCAGACTGTTATTATAATAATTCATAACGTAAGGAACAAAAACGTTTTCGTAAACAAGCTCTCTATACGGCTCGTCCGAAATAAGATAGATGATTTTTCCGTATTCGAGAGATTTCCTTTTAAGAATTTTGCACGCGGAAACAAGCGTTTCTTCTGTGTAGACAACGCCGCTCGGATTGTTCGGAGAGTTAATGATAACTGCTTTGGTATTTTCGGTTATTTTGCTCTCGAAATCCTCCATATCTATTTGAAAGGTTTTAGGATTCGGGTCAGAAACGACAACTTTGCCGCCGGCGTTCTCGATAAAAACCCTGTATTCGGTAAAAAACGGTGCAAAAACAATACATTCCTCTCCGCGGTTAAGCAACGCGCCGAGCGAAATAGTTAGCGAAGCGGCTGCTCCGCAAGTCATATAAATATCGTTTTCGTTCACGTTTACCGAAAAACTGTTTCTGATGTGCGCCGCAACGGCAGCTCTCGTTCCCGCGTCGCCCTGTGCGGACGTATATCCGTGCAAAGCCGTCGGCTCGTTTTCGTCAAGCAGCTTTTTAAGCGTTTCAGTAACTATTTCCGGCGGATTAACGCTCGGATTGCCTATACTGAAATCATAGACGTTTTCTTTGCCGATTTCGGCTGCACGATTTTTGCTGTATTCAAAAATTTCTCTTATAATCGAACGTTTGCTTCCTAACCCGTAAGCCCTCTCGTTACATTGCATATTCTTTCTCCAAATCAAGTATTTTTAATGCGTTTTTATACGTGATTTTATTAAAATCCTCTTCGTTTAATTTGTATGATTTTAAAATTTGCAAATCCTCTTTAATGCCGCGCCACGGGCAGTCCGTTGCAAATAAAACCTTTTCCGCGCCGTGACGCTCGAGAATTTTCTTGAAAACGCGTTCGTCGATTTCGTGAAAAGTAAAAGCGGTGTCAAAATAACAGTTATAATCGCAAAGCAGTTCGTATACTTCGTCCCACTGATTATGACCGCCGTAATGCCCCAGCACGAGCTTTTCATATGGAAGTTTGTCCAAAACCTCTTTCGCAAGAACAGGCGGACATCTGACGGGCATACCTTTATACCCGTAATCCTCGCCCGCATGCGTAACTACGAGCATATCGTTATCTTTCGCAGCGGAAATAATACGTAAATATCCCTCGTCGTTAAAAAAAGTACTTTGATAATCGGGATGAATTTTAACGCCTTTTATACCGTTCTCTCGCAAATATCGCATTTTACCGTCTATATCGTCGCAAGCCGGATGCATTCCGCCGAACGAAATAAGTCTTTTGGAAGAATTCTTATATTGTTCATTTACGGCAATGGCAAAATGCGCGACGCTGTCGAATTGCGACGGCTTGGTTAAAACGGGCAAGGTAACGCAAATATCTGCATTACCCCTTTCCATTTCTTTAATAAGCCCTTCGGCCGTTCCGTCGGTAAACGCGTGCGAATCGCTGTTGCTTTCAAGCTTTTCTATCGTGGTTTTTGCTATTTTATCGGGAAAAATGTGTGTGTGAAAATCAATAAGCATATAAAATTGAATTAAAACTCCACAATCTCTTTGTTTGATAAGGTAGAAACACCGTTCTCAGCTAATATTGCGTCCGCTTTTTTAAGGTCGTCGGCTTTTAACACGATAGTCGCCTTTTCTCCCTCGACGGATAATCCGTACATATACTCTACGTTAATATCCTTTGCTGAAAGGATTTCCAGAAGTTTTTGCAGACTGCCCGATTTATGGTCAATTCTTACAACCAAAATATCGGTAAGCATTGACGAAAACCCGTTTTTGACGAGATTATCCGCAGCAAGCTTCGGGTCGCTGACGATAAGCCGAAGCAGTCCGAATTCCGTAGTATCGGCAAGCGAAAGAGAAAGAATATTTACACCGTTCTCTTTTAATACGCCGAGTACTTCGCCTAGTCTGCCCTGTCTGTTTTCGATAAACACCGATAACTGCTTTGATATCATATATTAACTCCTTTTATAGATTTTCCTGATAGATTTTTCTGTTATCAATAACGTGAACGGTTTTGCCGTCGTTGCGCATTAACGTTTGAGGTTCAACAAGCTTGATTTTTGCATTTAAGCCCAGGCTTTGATTGATTTCGTGCGCAACCTTTCGAGTAAGCGACTCCAACCCCTTGATTTCATCGGAAAAATAAGAATCTTTAAGCTCGACCTGAATTTCAAGCGTATCGAGATTATTCACTCTGTCGACAATCATGAGGTAGTGCGGCGAAAGCTCTTTAATTTCAAGAAGCGCTGCTTCGACCTGACTCGGGAAAACGTTTACACCCCTTATAATAAGCATATCGTCCACCCTGCCTTTGAAACGGCTTATTCTTGCGCTTGTTCTGCCGCATTCGCAAACGGATTTGTCAAGCGAAGTTAAGTCTTTCGTCCTGTACCGTATAAGCGGCAACCCCTCTTTCGTTAGTGTGGTAAACACAAGCTCGCCCGTAACCCCGTCCGGAACAGACTTTAACGTTTCAGACGAAACAATTTCGGGATAGAAATGGTCCTCGCAAACGTGAAGTCCTTTATGAAAAGAACAATCGCACGCGACGCCCGGACCCAT
Organism: uncultured Eubacteriales bacterium; assembly: GCA_958421945.1. GTDB lineage: Bacteria > Bacillota > Clostridia > Christensenellales > Borkfalkiaceae > UBA1259. The sequence continues at coordinate 59,982 of CATZMZ010000008.1, forward strand.
AATTTCGGACAAACCGTAAATATCGTGCGCGGAAATGTGAAGCCGCTTTTCGATTTCAAGACGCATTTGTTCCGTCCACGGTTCTGCGCCGCAAACAGCCGTTCTCAGTTTTAAGTCTTTGATTTTGTTTTCGGCTTCCAAAAGCTCGGCGATATGCAAAAGGTAAGAAGGCGTGCAGGCAATCGCGGTAACGTTAAAATCGAGCATCATCGTAATAAGTTTTTTAGAATTGCCCGTACTCATCGGAACAACCATCGCTCCTATTTTTTCCGCACCGTTATGCGCGCCGAGTCCGCCCGTAAACAAGCCGTATCCGTAGCCTATTTGAATAACGTCGTCTTTCGTTATGCCAGACATAGTGAAGCAACGTGCCACACATTCCGACCAGATATCAAGGTCATGTCTGGTATAACCAACTACCGTCGCTTTGCCCGTAGTCCCGCTTGACGCGTGAACTCTCACTATTTGGGATTTTGGAACGGCAAACAAACCGAAAGGATAATTATCGCGCAAGTCGTCCTTAGTTGTAAACGGCAACTTCTCGATATCCTCTATACCCTTTATATCGCAAGGCATAAGATCGAGAGCCTGCATTTTTTTGCGGTAATATTCTACGTTATGATAAACGTAATCGACAATCTTGACGAGCCGCGCGCTTTGAATAGCCGTCATTTCGTCGCGACTCATACATTCTTTATTCTCATTCCAAATCATAATTATTCCTCCTGCTCGTAACCAAGCTTGAATGCTTTAACGTTAATATCTATAGTTTTGGACGGTACGGTTTTTTCAAGAACGCTTAACCATTGTTCCTCGGAAAAATCGAGAAATTTCGCAGCAAACCCAAGAACGACCGAATTGAGAACTTTGGGGTTGCCGAGTTTTTCGGCAATTTCAACACCGTTTATAGTATGTACGGTGTGGTTTTGTTTTAAGCGCGGTAATATGCCCTCGGGATATGCTTCTGCGCCCGTTACGACGGTCATCGGATCGATTCTGCAATCGTTTACCACTATTAAACCGTCTTTTTTAAGGAAATGAGCGTATCTTAACGCCTCTAACCTTTCAAACGAAATAAGAATATCCGCGTCGCCGACCTCAACCACCGGTTCGTCCACCTTTTCGCCGAAACGAACGAAAGTAACGACGCTTCCGCCGCGTTGAGCCATTCCGTGAACCTCGGAAAGCTTTACGTCGAAGTTTTGGGAAAGCGCGACGTTTCCTATAATTCTGCTTGTCAAAAGCGTTCCTTGACCGCCAACGCCGACTACCATAATATTTAAGTTTTTCATATTCTTATTTCTCCCGTTTTTCGATAGCCCCGAATTTGCAATAGCTTTGACAAAGTCCGCAACCGTTACACATTGAGCGGTCGATTTTAATTGTCCCCGATTCGGTTTTAGTAATTGCGGGACATCCTATTTTTAAGCACATTCCGCATTTTTTGCATTTTTCGGGAATTTCCACGCATTTATAAGGGAATTTTTGACCTTTAAGCAAAGCGCAGGGCGCACGTGCTATTATTACGGTCAGCTCGTCCGAATTAACGCTTTCTTTAATGATTTTTTCAAGCTCAACCACGTTAAACGCGTCCGCCTCTATAACTCTCGGAACGCCGATTGCAGAACATAACGTTTTAAAATCAATCGCGTAAGTCGCTTCGCCTTTAAGCGTCTTGCCCGTTGCGGCGTGATCTTGATGACCCGTCATACCGGTCGTTCTATTGTCAAGAATAATTACTGTGCCGCACGATTTATTATAAACCATGTTAACGAGCGAATTTATACCCGTATGTAAAAAGGTTGAATCTCCGATAACCGCTACGCGATTTTTAATAAAGTCTTTGCCTTTTGCTTTTTCCATACCGTGAAGAACGGAAATGCTTGCACCCATACAAACCGTGGTATCGATTACCGACAGCGGTGCAACCGCCCCCAAAGTATAACAGCCTATATCTCCCGCCGCGTGAATTTTAAGTTTATTAAGCACCGAAAAAACGCTTCTGTGCGGACAACCCGGGCATAAAATGGGCGGACGATTAGGAGCTTTTTCCTTTTCGAAAACTTTATCGTCCTTACCGAAAATTGCCTTTCTTATTAAATTTGCGCTGTATTCGCCCTGCTTCGTGAAAAGCTCCTTCCCTTTAACGTTTAATCCCCACGAACGGACCTGCTCCTCGATAACGGGTTCTAATTCCTCGACGATATATACCGTTTCGACGTTATCGACGAACTCTTTTATAAGTCTTTCGGGAAGCGGGTTAACCATACCGAGTTTTAACACGCTTGCTTGCGGCGCAGCCTCCTTAACGTATTGATAAGGAATACCTGACGTAATAAAACCTATTTTTCTATCGTTATACTCTATTATATTTATAGGAAAATCAGAACAATCCGCCGCCATACGATTTTCCCTGTCCTCAACGAAGAGGTGTCTGCCGATAGCCGACCCCGGCATCATGACGTATTTTTTAACGTCCCTTTCGCAAGGTTTATCCTCAGGAACGACTCTTTCGGAAAGCTCAACAGCACTTTGCGAATGGGAAAGCTTTGTCGTCGTTCTTAAAATAACGGGCGTATCGTATTTTTCGCTCAATTCGAAAGCGATTTTAACAAAATTTTTCGCTTCTTCGCTGTCGGACGGTTCTAAAACGGGAATGTGCGCGCTTCTTGCAATCATACGCGTATCCTGTTCGTTTTGCGAACTCGCAAGGCCCGGGTCGTCGGCAACGACGATAACCGAGCCACCGTTCACGCCCGTGTAAGCGAACGTGTAAACGGGGTCGCTTGCAACGTTAAGACCTACGTGTTTCATACAACAAAGGCTTCTGACGCCTGCGTAACACGCACCGATTGCAACCTCAGCCGCAACTTTTTCGTTAGGCGCCCATTCGGTATAAACCTCCGGATATTTAGCGAGGAATTCGCTTATTTCGGTTGACGGTGTTCCCGGATACGCGCTTGAAACCTTAACGCCGGCTTCGTATGCACCTCTTGCTATTGCTTCGTTTCCGAGCATCAATTTTTTTTCGTTCATAATTAAAATTTCCTTAAATCTTTTATTCTTTTTGCTTTCCCTTCGAAGCGTTGAAGGGTGTTGGGCGATTCAAGCAGAACCTTCGCGTCAAGCCCTAAAATCACGTGGAGTTTTGCACGGATAGCCTTGTTAAGTGAATCAAGTTCCGCATAGGAATCGGTAGACTTTAAGAGTTCTACCCTAATCGTCAGCTTATCGGAATAACCTTCTCTTTCGATGATTATTTCGTAGTGCGGACCAAGCTCTTTAAACGCAAGAATAACCTCCTCGATTTGCCCGGGGAAAACGTTTACGCCGCGAACTTTAAGCATATCGTCGCTTCTGCCCGAAAGATTTTCCATTCTCGCTAAGGTTCTGCCGCATTTACACGGCTCATAGGTTAAGCGCGTAATATCCTTCGTTCTGTAACGGATAAGCGGAATTCCCTCTTTTTTTATGCAAGTAATAACTAGTTCGCCCTTTTCGCCCTCGGGTAAAACCTCGCCCGTTTCGGGATTGATAATTTCGGGGATAAAATAGTCCTCGTTGATGTGCATGCCGCAAAGCTGTTCGCACTCGCCCGAAACGCCCGGACCTAAAAGTTCGCTCATGCCGTAGTTGGAAGTAATAAGCATATCGTCACCCCAGTACTTGTGAGCTTCCGCACGCATTGCATCGGTAAGCAGTTCGCTGCCGAACAAACCGATTTTAACTTTTAAATCCTTTGCGGGGTCGATACCCGATTCTCTCGCGACCTCGGCAAGCCTTAAAGCGTAAGAAGGCGTGGCAACCAAAAGCGTCGTACCGAAATCCTGCATATACATTATTTGCTTTTCGGAATTACCCGTAGATGAAGGAATAATCGTTGCGCCGATATTTTCAAGCCCATAATGAAGCCCCAAAGCACCCGTAAACATTCCGTAACCGAAGCAAATCTGCGCGATATCCTTGTCGGTCGCGCCACCCATACAAGCTATACGAGAAACGCATTCAGTCCACATTTTCATATCGTTGCGAGTGTAACCTACGACGGTAGGTTTGCCCGTCGTGCCGCTCGACGCGTGTATGCGGACGAGTTCGGTTTTCGGTACGGCAAACATTCCGAACGGGTAAGTATCCCTCATATCCTTTTTAGTAACGAAAGGCAATCTGCTTAAATCTTTTAAAGATTTTATGTCCTCAGGCTTAACGCCGGCTTCGTCCATTTTTGTGCGGTAAGGCGCAACCTTATCGTAAACTCTGTGTACGGTCTCTTTAAGCCGGGTAAGCTGTATTTCCTCTATCTCCTTTCTCGAAAGGGTTTCTTCTCTTGACCAAATCATAAGACTTCTCCTATTTATATTGTACCACTATTTTATTTCGTTTTCAATCGTTTTATCGAAAGCTTCCGATATTATTTTCTCATCGGGTGCTTTGGTAAACAAGCTGACCGTAAAAGTTACGATTACGGAGAATACTATACAAATTATGCCGACCGTAGGCGAGCAGCCTATTCCGCTTTTTAACGCCGTGCCGAACGAGCATGAAAAACCATTAATATCGTAGCCGAAAATCATCGTAAGCGCAACAGTCAGCACGAGCGATCCGATAATCGAACACCATACGGCGGGCTTTGTGATTTTTTTAGAAATAAGTCCCAAAACGAACGGACCGGTAAAGCAACCGGAAAGCGTCCCCCACGATAATCCCATAAGGTATGCTATTGCGGAAATATGAAATTTTTCGTTAAGCATCGCGAGCGTAAGCGATATTGCGATAAATACGAGGCATAAAATACGCATAAGAGAGTTTACATTTTTATCGGGCGCGTCTTTTTTTATCGAACCCTTATACAGGTCGACCGCAACGACAGACGCGCTTGTAAGTGATACCGACGAAAGCGTGGACATACTTGCGGAAAGTATCAAAACGGCGATAATACCCATAAGCCCCGCAGGAATAACTATTTTAAGCATTTGAGGCACGATATTGTCCGCAGCAACGCCACTGACCTCGGGGAAAAGCCCGGATAAGCTTCCCACGAAATACGCGCCGAAACCGATAATCAACGCAAACAAAGTACTGACGACCGTCCCTTGCGTAATAGCCTTTTTATCGCGAACGGCGTAGTATTTATGTACCGTTTGCGGAAGTCCGTAAACGCCGACGGACGTGAGCAAAATCAAAGAAATAAGCGAAACCGTGCTGCCATAAAAACCTTTATCCGATGAATTAAACGTAAACCAGGTTTTATTCGGGTCGTTGATAAGCTCGGAAAGATTCCAGCTTACCTGCTCGCTGTTCAAAAAACAAAAAACCATTAGGAACACACCGACGAGCATTATTATGCCCTGAATAAAATCTGACAACGCAGTCGCGAAATATCCGCCGAAAAACAAATACAACGCGGTGATTATCGCAAGCGCAATCATGATAATCCAACTCTTAATCCCAAAAACGATTTCAAAAAGGCTCGATAATCCGTTATAAACGGAAGCCGAATACGGAATCAGAAACACGAAAATTATGACGGCGGAAACGATTTTAAGAGTTTTATCGCCGTATCTTTTTTCAAAAAATTCCGGCATCGTCTTCGCTTGCAGCCGTTGAGTCATGTTTTTAGTTCGCTTTGCCATCAACAACCAGGCGAAAAGCGAACCTAAAATCGCGTTCCCGATGCCTATCCATACGGAAGCAAGACCGTACTGCGCTCCGAATTTACCAGCGTATCCTATAAAGATTACCGCGGAAAAATATGTCGTGCCATAAGCAAAAGCAGTCATCCAACCGTTAAGCCCCTTTTTGCCCGCAAGCAAAAAATCGTTTACGGATTTAGAGCGGTTACGCGTGTAAACCGCAATTAAAACCATGCTTACAGCGTAAAGAATAAGTATCAGGTAATCCCAAAACATAAGTTAAGCCTCCTAAAAACAAAAAACCGCCCTTCACAGGCGGTCAAAACTCTCGTATATAATACAAAAAAAACTAATTAAAACCGCACATACTAAAATTGAAACGATTCAAAATAATAGTTTCCAAAATAATAATATGCGTAATAGTAAGAAGTGTTTTTTTTCATAACTTTTCCTTATTTACCGAATTATTATACCATTAAAAGCGTATAGTGTCAAATATTATCGTATAAAAAAACAAAAAACAACATTATTTTCGATAGATAATTACAAACGAAAAGGCGAAACGTTTTTCGCTTCGCCTTGGTTTTTAATAGCACCGTTTATATCCGGACTTATTTATCAATATTTTTTCGCTTTTTTATTTCGCTTAAGTATAACGTTTAGTTATTTCTAATATATTTAAGCTAAACGTTTCGACAACGAATGCCTCGACGTAAAAAGGTTTTTAACTTCCGTGGTTTACCTTTGAACTCTTCCGCTCGCATCGCCGCCCGCGAGAGTTTCAACCTCTTTAACGCTCATCATATTATAATCGCCCTCTACGGAATGTTTTAAGCAACTAGCGGCAATGGCGAACTCAATCGCCTTTTGCGGTTCGTAACCGTTAGCAAGCGAATAAATAAGACCGCCGCCAAAAGAATCTCCCCCGCCGACCCTGTCGACGATATGCATGGCGTATTTTTTGGAGAAATACGCAGTGTTACCCGTGTAAAGCATTCCCGACCAGTTATTATCGTTGGCGGAAAGACTTTCGCGCAGAGTAATGGCAACGCCCTTAAATCCGAATCTCTCCGTAAGTTTTTTAGCAACCGAAATATATCCGTTCTTGTCAAGCTTGCCGCTCGTAATATCGGTATTATCCGCCTCGATGCCGAAAACGTCCTTCGCATCCTCTTCGTTAGCGATGCAATAATCGACGTAAGACATAAGCTCGCCCATAACCTTACCCGCTTTTTCTTTGCTCCAAAGCTTCTTTCTGAAATTAAGGTCGCAGGAAACGGTTATCGCACGTTCTTTGCAGGCTTTAAGCGCGTCGAGAGTAATAGCAGCAACCTCGTCCGAAAGTGCCGGCGTGATACCTGTAAAGTGAAACCAGTTAACGCCGTCTAAAATACCCGACCATTCAAAATCGGTTTTTTCGGCGCACGCAATCGAACTGCCCGCCCTGTCGTAAATAACCTTGCTGGGGCGTTGGCTTGCACCTTTTTCGCAGTAATAAATACCGACCCTTGCTCCGCCTCTGACGATTTTGCTCGTATCGACGCCGAATTTTCTTAACGAATTAACAGCCGCCTGACCTATTTCGTGTTCGGGAAGTTTGCTGACGAATGCCGCGTCCATTCCGTAATTTGCAAGCGAAACGGCAACGTTCGCTTCCGCGCCGCCGAAGGTTGCTTCGAGCTTATCGCTCTGCACGAATCTTAAATATCCTTCGGGAGCAAGTCTTAACATCAATTCGCCAAAAGTAACAATTTTCATAATTTTCTCCTTAACACGTTAAGCCTGTAAAGAAGCTATAACTTCGTTTATTTTTTTGCAATTTTCCGTAATATCGCCTTTCATCATAAAACTTCCGCCGACCGCGTAAATCTTATCGAACGACAAGAATTCCGCTAGATTAGTCAAATCTACCCCGCCGGTGGGTATAAACTTTAACTGCGGGAACGGTCCTGACAACGCTTTAAGTGCTTTAAGTCCGCCGTAAACGTTTGCGGGGAAAAACTTAACTACGTCGATGCCGAGCTCTAAAGCCTGCATAATCTCCGTCGGGGTTACACACCCGGGGTAATACGGAACACCGATTTCCTGTGCAAATTTCGCAACGTCTGAGGAAAGCCCCGGTGAAACGAGAAATTTCGCGCCGGCTGCAACAGCTTTTTGCGCCTGAGCCAAATTGATAACCGTACCCGCACCGATATTCATCTCGGGAAACTCCTTAACGCCGAGAGCAATAGCTTCTGCGGCGCACGCCGTGCGGAACGTTATTTCCGCGCAATTAATGCCGCCGTTTTTTAACGCTTCGAGCGTCGGGATTGTGTCTTTAACGTCTTTGATAACAACTACGGGTATAATTCTATCCATATTTTCAACAATTCCTTTTAAGAAATATAATCACAATACTAATTGTATAACAAATTAAATATAAAGTAAACCTTTTTTAGCTAAAAAAGAATATAAAAATAAATTTAAATTAAATCGTGATATTTCCTTTCTTTCCAAGCAGCGTTTTGTGCTTTTCGAGAACGGGGTTTACCTCTGTGTTTATGTATTCTGTAACTTGCGACGCCGCCCTGCCAGTGTATTTATACGGGTCGAGAACGTCGTTCAGGTTGTCTTTTACCGCTGAAAAAAGCGAATCTTCTTCGATAAGCGAGATAAGATTATTTTCTCTTCCGAAACGTTTTACGTTTTCGGCTGCCACCATAGAATTCGTTCTTATCCCTTCGTGCAGAACCTGCCTGTCTCCACCTGCCTTAACGCATTCCATAATAACGTTTTCGGTAGCCATAAACGGCAATTCCTCTTTAACGTGCTTTGCGATAACCTTATCGTACACGACAAGATTTTCGGTAATATTCATATACAACCTTAAAACACCGTCGAGCGCGAGGAAGCTTTGCGCGATAACAATTCGCTTATTCGCGGAATCGTCAAGCGTTCTTTCAAACCATTGCGTTGACGCCGTAAACGCGGAATTAAGCGGCAAAGTCATAACGTATCTTGCAAGCGAGCAAAGCCTTTCGCTACGCATAGGATTACGTTTATAAGCCATCGCGGAAGAACCTATCTGCGTTTTTTCGAACGGCTCTTCGATTTCTTTCATGCTTTGCAACAGTCTTACGTCGTTTGCAAACCTATATGCGCTTTGCGCTATTTGCGACAAAACGGATAAAACGTTATAATCGAACTTTCTCGGATAAGTCTGACCCGTTACGCCGTAAACCTTGTCGTATCCCATTTTGTTTACGACGAGTTTTTCAAGTCTTTTAACTTTGTTTTCATCGTTATCGAAAAGCTCCATAAAGCTTGCCTGCGTTCCCGTAGTGCCTTTTACGCCGCGAAGCTTAACCTTGGCTTTAAGTTCCGTCAGCGATTGATAATCCATCATTAAATCTTCGAGCCAAAGCGTAGCTCTTTTCCCTACCGTAGTAAGTTGCGCAGGCTGTAAATGCGTAAAACCGAGCGTGGGAAGATCTTTATATTTCAACGCGAAATCTTTAAGATTATTTATAACGTTTACGAGCTTTTCCATAATAATGTCAAGGGCGTCGTCAATCATAATAACCTCTGCGTTATCCGTTACGAAACAGCTCGTTGCGCCGAGATGAATAATCCCCGCCGCAAGTTTGGCCTGTGTACCGTAAGCTTTAACGTGCGCCATTACGTCGTGCCTGACCTCTTTTTCAAAAGCCTCCGCAACCGAATAATTTATATCGTCCGCATGTTTTTTCAAATCGTCGATTTGCTCGTCGGTTATGTTTAACCCGAGTTCTTTTTCGCTTTCCGCCAAAGCTATCCAAAGTTTACGCCATAAACGATACCTTTTATCGTCGGAAAAACTCTCCGCCATTTCTCTTGAAGCGTATCTCGTAATTAACGGATTATTATATACGTCTGTTGCCATATTTTTGCCCTCGCTTTTTATTATGCGTAACATAATCGTACGCAAAATCGTTAGTGTTTATAATACTTTTGTTCCAACGGGTCTGACGTGAAGCCTGATAATCGAATTATCGTCATAAAAGCGTTTTGCGTTTTTTATAAAACTCTCTGCTTTATCGTTTTTCATGATATTCAATATACAACCCGCAAAACCGCCGCCATGAACGCGATTTGCTCCGTCCCCTAAAAACTCGCCGGTGATTGCAAGAGCTTTCGGGATAGGCTGCTCTTTTAATCCCGCAACGTAGCAATTCTGAAGTTTATAAAGTGAGCTTAATCCGCTTTTAGAAACGGCGTCTAAAAATACCGGATAATCGCATCGGTTAAGCGCGTTTTCAGCCATGTCTACACGTTCGTTTTCGTCGTAAAAATGAATTGCACGAAGAATCGCTCTGTCGGAAACCTTTTCATAAATTTCGGGAAGCCAATTAAAAAACTCTTCTTTGCTTAACTCGATAAGTCGTTCTACGCCGAGCGTGTTGGCGACCTCGCGCATTTCGGCAGGAACGGCAGCGTATTCGTCCGTTAAATCCGCGTGACTTCCGCCCGTGTTAATAAGTATCAAGGTATAATCGGACAAGGCATTGTTTATTTCCGTAACGCCGATTTTCGATTTGTCGGAAAAGTCAAGCTTTTTAAGTCCTCCGTAAGCTATCGCGGACTGGTCGAGCAAACCGCAAGGTTTACCGAAATAAACGTTTTCTGCGTACTGCGACGCGACCGCTTTTTGTTCTGCGGAAAGCTGCCCGTCGTTATAAAGAAAATTCAGTATTTCGGCAATTAAAACCTCGAAAGAAGCCGAACTCGATATACCCGCGCCGCCGCAAACGTTACTCGTGCAGAACGCGTTAAAGCCGCCGACATTAAAACCATGCGACTTAAAATACGCCACGATTCCGCAAACGAGCGCGTGAGAATTGCCGCACTTATAGCTCGGCGTCGTGTTGGTATCGACGATAATATCCTTATAGCCCTCGCTGACTACGCGAATAATCCCGTTATCAGTCGGTGTGAAAAACGCAAGAGTATCAAGACTTATCGCGCAAGAAATAACCTTTCCGCCGTTATGGTCGGTATGATTGCCTATTATCTCAACTCTGCCGCTCGACGAAGCGATATACGCGGTTTTTTCATTAAAAGTCGCTTTATATTTATCAAAAGCCCGTTCGTATCTTGCGCTCTGCGCCGAATTATTCTCGCCGTACAGCTCGTTAAAATGCGATTCGGCGTCCTTAACGTTATCAAATGGTTTTTTTAGCATAATCTCCTCCGAATAACCTTAAACAGTATACCATTTTTTTATCTGTTTGTAAACGCAAAATCCGCTTTTTTGTAATAAAATTTTACTTACCGCCTAAACGGCTATTCAACGCTTGACTTAATTTCGTCTTTATAATATAATTATTAAAGTATTTTATAAGAGTATTTTTAATACGGAGGCTAAAACGCTTTATGGACTTAAAGAAAATCGAAAAGAAATGGCAAGAAAGATGGGACAAAGATAAGCTTGCAAAATTTAACCCGAAAAATATCGGCAAAAAATATTATTGCCTTGAAATGTTTTCCTATCCTTCCGCGGCAAAGCTTCACTTGGGACACTGGTATAACTACGCCCCCACGGACAGCTTCGTCAGATATAAAAAAATGAAAGGCTATGAAGTGTTTCAACCGATGGGATTCGACGCGTTCGGTCTCCCCGCGGAAAATTACGCTATAAAAACGGGTGTCCACCCCAAAGATTCTACCGAACAGAATATCGCAAATATGGAAGAAACGCTTAAAGAAATGGGCGCGCTTTTCGACTGGAGTGCGGAAATTAAAACCTGCGAAGAAGATTATTATAAATGGACGCAGTGGGTTTTCCTAAAACTTTACGAAAAAGGACTTGCTTACAGAAAGGAAGCACCCGTCAACTGGTGTCCCTCATGCAAAACCGTTCTCGCAAACGAGCAAGTCGTGAACGGCGCGTGCGAACGCTGCGGTTCTACGGTCGTTAAAAAAGATTTAACGCAATGGTTCTTTAAGATAACCGACTATGCCGAGGAGCTTTTACAAGGTTTAAAAGACCTCGACTGGCCTGAAAAAACTAAGCTTATGCAGAAAAACTGGATAGGTAAATCCACGGGCGGCGAAATTGAATTTACCTGCGAAAGCGGCGATAAATTCAAGGTGTTTACCACCCGTGCGGACACGCTTTTCGGTGTTTCTTACGTCGTTCTCGCGCCCGAGCATCCGCTCGTTAAAAAACTCACCTCGGACAAGCAGCGGCAAGCCGTCGAGGATTATATTTTAGAAACCTCCAAAACCAACGAAATAGACAGACTTTCCACCACGCGTGAAAAAACGGGCGTATATATCGGACACAACGCCATTAACCCCATTAACGGAAAATCCGTCCCTATTTATGCCGCCGATTACGTACTCTATTCCTATGGAACGGGTGCGGTAATGGGCGTTCCCGCTCACGACGAGAGAGATTTCGAGTTCGCTAAAAAATACGACTTACCTATAACCCGCGTTATTAAGGGTGTCGGTTGTAACGACGATTTGCCCTTCGTTGAGGACGGAATCGTTATCAACAGTCCCGGATTTGACGGGTTAAACGGCGAAGAAGCGAGAAAAGCTATCTTAAACAAACTTGCCAAGGAAGGCATTGGCGAACATAAAACTAATTACAGATTGAGAGACTGGCTCGTTTCCCGTCAGCGTTACTGGGGCGCGCCTATCCCCGTGATTTACTGCGATAAATGCGGTATCGTGCCCGTCCCATACGAGGATTTGCCCGTTAAACTCCCCTACGACGTGGAATTTAAACCTGACGGCGAATCTCCGCTCGCGAAGCACAAAGGTTTTATGGAAACGACCTGCCCCGTTTGCGGCGCACCCGCACACAGAGACCCCGACACGCTCGACACTTTCGTTTGTTCGAGTTGGTATTATTTAAGATACCCCGACGCGCACAACGCAAAAGAGCCTTTCGACCCCGAAATTATAAACAAAATGCTGCCCGTCGATAAATACGTGGGCGGTGCGGAACACGCTTGCATGCACCTGCTTTATGCGAGATTTATAACGAAAGCTTTAAGAGATATGGGATATCTCAAATTTGACGAGCCGTTTAAGTCGCTTGTGCATCAGGGTGTAATTTTAGGTCCGGACGGCTTCCGTATGAGCAAGTCTAAGGGCAATATCATCGCTCCCGACCCCTACGTTAAACAATACGGCTCTGACGTTTTAAGGCTTTACCTTATGTTCGGATTCTCGTATACCGAGGGCGGTCCGTGGAATGACGACGGTATAAAGGCTATTACAAAATTTCTCGACAGAGTGGAAAGATTGTGCAACAAGCTTGCCGAAACGCCCGTCGGCAATTACGACGCTATCGGAAAGGATGAAAAAGAGCTTTTATACGCGACGAATTACGCGATTAAATGCGTTGACAGAGATTTGAACGCGTTTTCGTTTAACACCGCGGTCGCAAGACTTATGGAACTTTTGAACGCGTTTTATAAATACGACGCACTTACCGGACAGAAAAACGTTAAACTATTTAAAGATTGCTTCGATAAATTCGTTTTATTGTTAGCGCCTTGCGCGCCGCATTTTGCGGAGGAAATCAACGAAATCGACGGAAATAAAGCCTCCGTATTCACGCGTGAGTTCCCCGTTTGCGACGAATCGGCTCTCGTTCTCGACGAAATCGAGGTGGCTGTCCAGATTAACAGCAAAATGCGCTGTAAGCTTGTTATCCCCTCCTCTTGCGACGAACAGACCGCCAGAGAACTGATTTTTAAAGATGAAAAGCTTGCCGCGGAGCTTAAAGATAAAGACATCAAAAAGTTGATAATCGTTCCTAAACGGCTTATAAATATTATCGTTTAACGGTATTCGAAGTCAACGGTTAAAATTTCGGCGCAAGCATAAATTTTGAGCTTGCGCCGTCAAAAAAACGATAAAAACGAATTATGAGAATTAAAAGAAACAAAAAAACAGTTAAAAAAATCGAAAGATATCATCCCGACGTAAATCAGGGGCTTACCGCCGAGCAGGTTAAAGAAAGATTCGAGGACGGTTACGCTAATCGCGTCGAAAAAAAATATTCAAAATCTATTCTCGGTATTTTTGCAAGCAATATTTTAACCCTTTTCAATCTTCTCGGTTTAATCGTTTTTATCGGCTTGGTTCTCGTTAAAGCCGACATAATGAATTTTGTTTTCGTTATCGTTTATCTCGTTAATATTACGATAGGCATTATTCAGGAATTAAAGGCTAAATACTGCATCGATAAGCTTTCGCTTATTTCAAGCAAGCACAGTACGGTGATAAGAGACGGCGTGAAAAAGGAAGTGCAATCCGCCAATATCGTTTTAGACGATATAATTATTCTCGGACTTGGAAATCAAGTCCCCACAGACTGTCTTATTTTAGAGGGCGAAACGGAGGTCAACGAAGCGCTTTTAACGGGCGAATCCGTCCCCGTTAAAAAAACCGCGGGCGACGAGCTTCTTTCCGGAAGCTATATCACCGGCGGAACGTGTACCGTTCAGGCAATTAAAGTTGGTAAACATAATTATATATCCAAACTAGCGGCAAAAGCCAAAAAGTATAAAAAACCGCAATCGGAACTTATCGGCTCGCTTAAAATGATTATTAAAATTTTAAGCTTTGTTATTATACCTATCGGCGCGCTGTTTTTTATTAAATCGACCATTCTCCCCGACGCGCCTTTTAGCGAACTCGTCAGCGACGCGATTTTAAGAACGTCCGCCGTTATTATCGGTATGATTCCGTCGGGACTTATGCTTTTAACCAGCCTTGCCCTCGCCGTCGGCATTATTAAGCTTGCAAAGCACAACACTCTCGTTCAGGACCTATACTCGCTCGAAATGCTCGCAAGGGTTGATACGATTTGCTTCGATAAAACGGGTACGATTACCGACGGGAGAATGACCGTGAAAGAGGTCGTCCCCCTTACCGAGGAACAAAATTACGACGCAAACAAAATTATAGGTTCTATGCTCGGCTGTCTTAAAGACAACAACCAAACGGCAATCGCACTGTTTAATTATTTCGGCGAAAATTCCACGTATAAATCTGTTGCGACTATTCCGTTTAATTCTATCAGAAAGCTCTCCGCGGTAAGTTTCGAAAACATGGGTACATTCGCACTCGGCGCGCCCGAATTCGTTTTGTCGAAAGAAGATTATGCTGATATTAAATCGCTGATAAATCAATATGCAGGGCTGGGATTCCGCGTTTTACTTCTCGCTCACAGCGACGAATACATCAAAGAAGAAATCGCACCTCACGATTTTTTGCCTTATGCGCTTATTTTAATCGTGGATAACATCCGCGAAGATGCCGCAGAAACTATTAAATGGTTTAAAGATAACGGCGTTGCGATTAAGGTTATTTCCGGCGATAATCCCCTCACCGTTTCGGAGGTTTCTAAAAGAGTCGGCGTCGAAAACGCCGATAAATATATCAGTCTTGAAGGCTTAACCAACAACGAAGTTTACGAAATTGCCAACAAATATACCGTTTTCGGCAGGGTTTCGCCCGAACAAAAGGCTATACTCGTTAAAGCCTTGAAATATTCGGGACACGTTACCGCTATGACCGGCGACGGCGTGAACGATATTCTCGCTTTGAAAGAAGCCGATTGCGCCATTACGGTTGCCGCGGGAAGCGACGCCGTTAAAAGCATCGCACACATCGTTCTGCTCGACAACAATTTCGATTCTATGCCGAAGGTCGTTTACGAGGGCAGGCGCGTTATCAATAACGTGCAAAATTCTGCATCGCTTTATCTAATGAAAACGATGTTCACAATTCTCGTTGCAATTTTTACGCTTATTCTGCCATGGATAAAAACTTATCCGTTTAAGCTAAATCAGATGAATTTACTTGAAATTCTCGTTATCGGTATACCAACGTTCTTCTTATCGCTGCAACCAAACGATTCTAAAATCGAGGGCAAATTTTTAAGCGTGGTTATGAGCAAATCTCTTCCGAGCGCGGTTTTAATGTTTTTAAGCGCAGCTGCCGTGGAACTTTTCCGCAAAACCCTCGCTACGTTTGACGATTCGGTATATTCTACGCTCGCGGTTTACGCGATAACTTATTCGGGTATGATTTCGTTATACGAGATTTCGTTGCCGCTTAACAAGTATCGTCGGGTATTGGTTTTATCCGTACTGACAATATTGCTCGGAATAACCATTTTCTCGGTAATTAACGGGTTTAATGCATTAAGCCTCGTCAAACTCGTTCCGTTAAAAACGTTCTGGCATCACGATTTGATTGTTATAACTATTATATTGCTAAATCTTATGCTTTGGTCAAGTATTCAAAAAATATTTTCCAAGGTTAAATTCAAAGAAATTAAAAAGAAATAACTTTATACAAAGTAATTACTTTATACGCGGGTGCTTAACAGATTCGATTTAATACGCATAGCGTTTCGACGTTTAATTGCTTTTTCAAAAAAATTTTTTCGACCTCTTTGCCTTCCTGCAATACGGGAAAGTTGAATTTTATCGATTTTAGTGGATATTCACTTTCTCCTTTGGGATAAATTTGAATTTCTTGAATTAACTCGGCAATCAATTCCTTTTTTTCCTCGTCGTTCATTATATCATACAATTCGGAAAAATGCTCTAAAATACGATAGATATTTTCCATTGTTAAAGATTTCTCTTCAATCGCGCGTCTTTTATATTGCGCATCTTCTATTTTTTCCTCAAGTTCCGTAATTATATCGTACATGGAATCAATTCTCGCTGTCATATCGCAGATTTTTCTTTCTCTATACTTTATGTCTAACGGCAAAGAGTCGAGTTCTTCTTCAAGTCGGGTTTTATTAGACTTAACTTCCTTTAGTTTTAGCTCGTAATTGTCAATTTCCTTAATGATGCGACTTGCATCTACATTCAACCCTATCCGCTTTTTTATTCCGATTGCAAACTCTTTATTTCGTATGAGTTGTTTAATTACCTCAACAACAAGAGGCTCTATATCTGTTTTTTTCAGGTTTGCATTATAATCGCAAAAACCGCCGCGTTTCATTTTATTGCGACTGCAAGAATAGTACATTACTTCTTTTTACGTGCCGTCCTTTTTTGTCCACCGTATTCTGTTGGCATACATGCTGCTTCCGCATTTAGGGCATTTCAATATGCCTGTGAGTAAATACGCTCGATCCTGTCCCGATTTAGATGCAAATTTAACTCCGGTATTTACTCTTTTTGAATGAGCTTTTTCCCAAATTTCTTCACTCACTATTGCTTCGTGCTGCCCTTCCGTAATAGAAAAATCTTTTTTCGCAACAACCCGATATTCATTTTTCTTCCCCTTTACTTTTTCGCGCATTCTTCGTCCGTATGCAATCTTACCGCAATAAACGGGATTGTCTAATAAGATTTGTATAAATTGCCCGCTAAATATCGTAACGTCGCTTTCTTTTCTCTTTTTCTTTGTTATGCCTTGCAAATTAAGATATTTGGCTATACCCGTATATCCGATTTTTGTCGTAGTGTACATTTCAAAAACCATTTTGACGATTTTAGCCTCGTCTTCTTCTATTTGTAAAACGCCGTCTTTAATCATATAACCGTACGGAGGCGGTCCGCCGTTCCACTTTCCTTGGCGAGCCTTTTCCCTACGACCGTTCATCGTTTGCTCCAATATATTTTCACGCTCTATCTCTGCCACGGCGGATAATACAGAAATCAATAATTTCCCACTTGTTTGAGACGAATCAATTCCTTCTTCGATACAGATTAAATTTACATCATAAGTTTGCAATAAAGCCAAAGAATTTAATATGTCAGCGGCATTCCGTCCAAATCTCGAAAGTTTGTATACAAGGACATAATCGACATCCAGTCCGTTTTCCACATCTGACAATAATTTTTTAAATGCCGGTCGCCCCTCAATTGATTTTCCTGATTTACCCGCATCCTCATATATGTCAACAACTGTCATTTCCTCTCTTTCGGCAAACCGTTTCAGCCCATTCTTTTGCGCATCAAGACTGTATCCGTCAACCTGTATTTCCGTACTTACACGTGAATATAATAAGCATCTTTTACCTTCGCGATTCATCTTTATCCTCCTTCTTGTTTCCAATTTTACCTAATACGGTTATGCCGTATTTTTGCACTAAACGCGTCATTATATCAATAAACGCATTGTAATTTTCATTTTCCCTTTTATTTACATCTTCTTGCCGTTTCAAATCTCCTTAAATTTATTTGTGTTTCGTATAGGTCGCGTTACTCGGGATTTCTGCCTTGTCTTACTATTTTTTATCATTTCTAATTTACCGACTACTCTCCGTAGTAACACTATAACTTTTATTCTTTCTCCCGCCGTGCTTTTAACGGAAAGATAAACACGGCTACCCCTATCACACAATATCTCCTTATCTTTTCCCGCCATTACGGGTGTAATAAGCACTTAATGTGTTCCGCTGCTATGTGACTTCATAATTTCATACGCTCTTTTTATAAAGTCCACTTTTGTTAAGTTGCGCTCCTTCAAGAACGCATTGATTTCGACATACAAATCCCGCGGGATCATCGTCTGAAAATTTCCGTTTGTCGCACGGCGTTTTTCTTTGTTCTTTGCTTCGTATTTTCTATTAGCAATTCTTTGCGGTGTATCGTCTTTGCGTTTGACCATAACTTTCCTCCAAAAATTTTATTATCGTATATATACTATAATATATTTTTCGGAGTTTGTCAATCGGTTTAGGTGCGGTAAAATAGGTAACAGACTATTTCAGCAATAAAAATGCCGTCATTATTGCCTGCGCCAATAGCAGCACAGGCGTGAGCCAGAAAAAGAATTTGCGGAAACCGCGCTCTAAGCGTATATCTTCCCTTGCCTTATTCACTTCTTTTTGCAATTCTTCCACCTTTTTCGTAAGAGATTTCGAATGCTCGTCGATTATAAACGCCGCGTCGTCCGCCGCTTCGGTAACTCTTTCCTTTAATAGTTCGCCCGCTTCGTCAGTCGCCTTTGCCATAGTTGTATTTACTATTTCCTGTATCTTCGTTACCGTTTCCGTGATCCTTTGAAGCGTTATCCGCATGCTCGCAAGCATGTTCCGATTTTCTTCTTTTATCTCTTTCGTCAGCTTCTCTGCGTCGTCTTTCAAACTCGATGCGAGCTCTTCGTTCATCCATTTTACGCTCCTCACTTGCCGCGTCAAGTCCGTTACCCGCGCATTCAGCTGCAAAATTAAGCCGTTGCATTTCTCGTTCGATACCGCCAAGGCTTGCTCTAATAACGCTTCCCGCGTTTCCGCCGTAAGCCGTTTTACCTCTTCGCACAGTTCCGCTGCCGGTACGTTTTCCGTTAAATCCACTTCGCTCTCCGTTATAGGCTCCGGACTTTTGCCTGTAATTCTGTTCTCCAATTTTCTTTATTAACTCGCTTTTCGTATAATTTGTTCCGAGCCGCTCCCCTCGGATAGGTTTTTGTTTGTTCGGATGCAGATAGGAATAATCCTTTCCGTCCCGCGTGATTTTTACGCCGTAACATTCGTCAAGATATTTTTTGAACGCTTCGGGCGATTTCGTTTTCTTTACCGCTTCGGCGATAACTTCGCGCAGTTCTTCTTTCCAGCTCGTTCCGCCTTTTAATATAATTTTCTTTTCTGCCGCCGTTCGGCTGTTTTTGCCGCGCTTCCGAAATTCCGTTTCCGTAAAGCCGTATTTTCTGCCGATTGCATTTACTTCGTCTTTCATTTTTACATAATCCTGCTTTGAAAATTGCAGTTTTTTGCCCGTAATAGGATCGACAGCGTTTACGATAATGTGGCTGTGAACCGTCTGCGTATCCGTATGCGTGGCGATTACGCATTCGTAATTTTTGAAAAACGCTTCCGCAACTTCTTCCGCATACGCGTGGGCTTTTTCGGACGTTACGTTATCTTTTCTCGCGCAGGAAAGTTTAAAATGATAATACTTCCGCTCGTCGTATTTTTCACCTTTACCGAACCTCGCCGCCGTTTCTTCGAATTGCTTTGCGTAATCTTCGTCGTCGAATAAATTTCTCGCGGACACTATCGCCGCCTTCTTCGGATCGGTTATGTACCCTATCCCGTTTTTCGGTCTTGCCTTGCTCGCGCTGCATTTTAGAAGGGGCATTCTTTACCCTCCCGCGGCGAAGGATATTTTCCGATACAATTCTTTTAAGTACGCGATACAGTTTTTTATTTCCCGTTCCGTATCCGCACCGAAATAACTATTTCTTATCGCCTGATTCAAATTGTTTCCCTGCCGCTTTAATTCCGCAAGTATTTCGCCGCCGCGCTCGATTACAATGATCGGTTTATCCGTGATAGAGCGTAAAATAAATTCTCGCATCGTAAGTCCGCTTTTTGCCAATTTGTCGTCGATTAAATTTTCCTCTTGTTCGCTTACCCGAAAGGTATACGCGAACGGTCTTGTCCTTTTTGCTATAACTCTTCCTCCTTTTTTTATTTATTACGCCGAAATTTTCAAGGGCGGATTCATTTCGCCAGTTAAGAAAATTACGACCACAGTACCCTCACGGAAAATTTACGCAGTAAATTTTCGTGAACTACTCGGGGTATTAGGGGTATACCCCTAACGAAGCGACTTGTTAAGTCGGTATTTGGCAAGCCAAATACGTTCCTCGCTATTACGTCATGACAAACTTACGCCTTAACTTTGTCGCTCGACTGCCGACTTTTTAAGTCTGTCGGAAAGACTATAAATTGCACATTTTTATCACCTCCGCATTGTCTGTTTCTCCGCGGCAAAAACGCCGAAATATTCCGCTCTCATAAAAAAGGCGCAAAAAAGCCGCCGATATTTTCTATCGCCGACTTTAACCTTATTTAGGCAAAACCCTCTATGACGGTCAATCATTCTATTAAATTCAGACTAAATTATTTCTTTCGTTTCTTCCTCGTTTTCTTAGCGAAACTCAGCAGTTCTTTGTTTATCGCTTCTGCCTTTTCGTCCGCATACTCGCTCGGATTATAATAGTCTTCCGGATTTTCAAATTCGGAAACGTAGCCGTTTCGGCGCGCTTTGGCGTTCAGTTCGGGGATTGTTCCGTCACAACCGAAATAGTCCTCGTAATTGAAAAACACCTCGTCGTTAGCTAACTGCCAATAACCTTCCCAACGGAAATCCCGCAGTTTTAACGGGTTGTCCGTATCGCAAACTTTTTCTATTTGCAACTCTTTACCCGTAAGCCGAGGCTTGTCCCCTACGTAAACGATACGATTAGCCCTTTGCCTGCCGTTCTCGTCATACACGGCTTCGCGGCGAATTATGCTTTCCTGCTCCAGCTCACTTAATAGTTTTTGCATGGAACGAACCGAAACGTTAAAAGCGTTTGCGATGGTCTCCACTTTCATTTCACGACCGCTGCGGCGGCGCAAATAATTTTTCAGAACCTCTTTACGCTTTTTACCCGTAAGTTTCCGCATCTGAAGGGCACCGTTTTCATCAAAGAAATAAAAGTATCCGTAACCTTTCTTCGCCATTTTCCCCTTCTACTTAGAGCAATATTTCACCCTATATCTAACCAGGCAATTTTAAGTTTTGACTACTAAAAACAACCGTTGTTATAGGGTAAATCACTTAAAAATAACAAATTTCGGAATAAAAAATCTTAAAAAATTTTTTAAATATACCGACATTATCATTTTTCTTAACCGCGAGATTGCAAATTTTTCGTTTGATTATTCATATAGTTATTATATCTTTTTTTATCGTTTTTTACAAGCGATTATAATTCGTATAGGCACTTCGAAAATTACAAACCTAATTCGTCGATTAAATTTTTAGCCGCTTGTTTCTTTTCTTCGGATAAATTTTGATTTGCTTTGATTTCGTTCATCGCGGCTTTTCTTCCGCCGCAAAATAAAATTCTGAACCACCTACGCACCTGATAAAAAGGAAACAGTATAGGACATTTTTTCACCGAAGGATAGTAAACTTTCATCTGCTCATATGAAAGAAATATTTTGCTTAAAAGGTGTCTGAACTTGCCGCCTTTCTTATTTTGCGACATCGCAAGTTGCTGTTCGAGCGTTCCGTATACGCCGCCTTGCAGAATATAATCTTCCATTTCCTGAGTTACGGAATTGTGCGGCTTTCCCTCAAACCACACGCTCATCAAATCAATCGAACGCTCGTAAAACGCAAGCAGTCCGCTTTCTTGCAACATTTTTTGCGCTTTGCCACCGTCAAAGCCTATCTTGTTTTTAATTATCCATAAATCTATAAAGGGCTTCATCCCACACCCGCCGTGAACGAAATGCTTCGCCATATGGTAAATGTGGTACAGTAAAAACAACTCTTTACTCATACGGTATTCATATCCGGAAACGGGTGTAATTTCCCCGCCGTTCCAAATATCTCTTAACACCGACACTTGTTTAAATTCGATATCCATCAGCTTGAAATGCAGTTCAACATGAATATTCGACGGTGAAAACAACGAAACATCGTGTTGCCCCTTTTCGTTTATCTTATATTGCAGGCGTTCTGCTAAAACCTTGCTTGCTTTATCCGCGTCTTTCTCTTTTACGAGAACGTCTATGTCGCAGCTCGTTCTCTGCCACGGTTCGAGATAATATTTCCTTATCACAGAGCCTTTGAGCGGAATAAACGGTATTTTTGACTCGCTTAATACTCGCCGTATTTCTTTAAGCTCGTTATTTATGTTCTCGTAGCGGTACACCGCCGTGAATATCTGCTCATCGAATTTAGTTTTAATCTTCGCAATCGCTTCACGCTCGCTTTCTTCTATATCGACGGGCAAGTGTTCAAACGCCCCGCATTTATTCAGCGCGTCGCCCACAATAGGCGCAATATCGTGTTTTTTGGAAAGTCTGAATAAATCAATAAAAAACCGCATGGAAACCTCGGGCAAAACAATTTCTTCCGTCCGCCCGCAAATCTCGTGTTTTATGCAATTAAATATCGTTTGCGTTACACCGTTCATTGTTGCTTATAAAACCTAATCTCTGAAATACAAATCTCTCGTATACACTTTTTCGCGCACGTCGTCCAAGCAAGAATCGTAACGGTTTGCAATGATTACGTCGCACATATTTTTGAACTGACCGAGGTCGTAAATCACCTTGTTTTCAAAAAATGTATCTTCCTGCAACGTCGGCTCGTAAACAACAATTTCCGCGCCTTTTGCCCGCATTCTCTTCATTACTCCTTGTATCGACGACTGTCGAAAATTATCCGAATTACTCTTCATTGTAAGGCGGTAAACGCCGATGACAACTTTTTTACCGGGGATTCCGTTTTCGCCGTATTCCCTATTTTTCCCGTAGAAACCCGCCTTTTCAAGCACTTCTTCCGCAATAAAATCTTTTCTCGTTCTGTTCGATTCAACAATCGCCGAAATCAGGTTTTCGGGAACGTCTTCAAAGTTTGCGCGAAGTTGCTTCGTATCTTTCGGCAAGCAATACCCGCCGTATCCGAACGAAGGATTGTTATAATGAGAACCGATACGCGGGTCGAGGCAAACGCCGTCGATAATAGACTTGGTGTTCAGTCCTTTGGATTCCGCATAGGTATCAAGCTCGTTAAAATACGCGACCCGCAGCGCAAGATAAGTGTTTGCAAAAAGCTTTACCGCTTCCGCTTCGGTCGTATCCATAAACAGCGTGTCGATATTTTCCTTTATCGCGCCTTGCTGTAATAATTGGGCAAATTTATGCGCCATCGCTTCGACTTTCTCGCTTCCTTTCGGGCAACCGACAATAATCCGGCTCGGATAAAGATTGTCGTATAAAGCCTTAGATTCTCGCAAAAATTCGGGGCTGAATATAATGTTTTCTGTATGATATTTTTCCCTTACGCTTTTCGTATAGCCTACGGGAATCGTCGATTTAATCACCATCACGGCGTCTTTGTTTACCGAAAGGACAAGCTCAATCACCTGTTCCACGTATCGCGTGTCGAAAAAATTCTTCTTCGGGTCATAATTCGTAGGCGCGGCAATTATAACAAGCTCCGCTTCTTTATAAGCCTTTGCGCCGTCTAAGGTCGCAACCAAATTCAAATCCTTTTCGGCAAGATATTTCTCTATGTATTCGTCCTGAATCGGACTAATTTTTTTATTGATTTTATCTACCTTTTCGGGGATAACGTCAACCGCCTTTACTTCGTTGTGTTGCGACAAAAGCACCGCCAACGATAAACCTACGTATCCCGTTCCCGCTACCGCTATTTTCATTTCGTATTCTCCTAACCCTCACGCTTTATTATTTATGTATCCTTCCGTCGCATTTTCCTTATGTTTGATTATACACGGATTCCCGAAAACGACCGAATGATCGGGAATATCGCAATTCACATACGAATTCGGAGCAATCAAAACGTCATTTCCGATTTTTATGTTTCCTACAATTGTTGTATTGATACCAATCCACACCTCGTCTCCGATTGTCGGACAACCCTTTCTTTCCCCGCGATTCTCTTGTCCTATCGTAACACCTTTATGAATATTACAGTTTCTCCCCAACTGCGCATTCGAATTGATTGTAATACAATAGGCGTGTCCGATATACAATCCCCCACCGATTTTACATTTTGGCGAAATTTCTATATGAGACCTATTCGCAAACATTCTATAAAGCAGTCTATAAAACAGAGAGGCTATGCCTCTGCGTTGAGCTTTGCGCAATAATATTTGGAAGCGCGGCAGCTTCTTTGTCCGCTTCTTATCTTGCTTCAATAAATCATTCATTTTTTCGCCCTCGTTATTTTTTCAATTCTCCACAGTAAAATTCTTTATACCATTCGGCAAATTTACGTAACCCGTCGCGCAAACTTGTGTTTGGTTTGAATCCGAAATCTCTTTCAAGCGCGGATGTATCCGCATACGTTACAGGCACATCTCCCGCTTGCATCGGCACAAGTTTTTTATGCGCTTCGAAATCATAATCTTTTGGAAGAACGCCCGCTCGCACCAATTCTTCTTGCAAAATTTGCACAAAATCAAGCAAATTTTCGGGATGATTGTTTCCGATATTGTAAATTTTGTACGGCGGAATCGGCAACCCGTCCTCCCCGTTTTTCTTTTCGGGCGCGTGCATCATCACGCGCTTTACCCCTTCCACAATGTCGTCCACATACGTAAAATCGCGCTTGCAATTCCCGTAATTAAAAATCTGAATCGTTTCGCCTTTGATAAGCTTGTTCGTAAAACCGAAATACGCCATATCCGGCCGTCCCGCAGGACCGTACACCGTAAAAAACCGCAAACCCGTTGACGGAATGTTATACAGTTTGCTGTATGCGTGTGCAAGCAATTCGTTTGACTTTTTCGTTGCGGCGTAAAGCGAAACGGGGTTGTCCACTTTATCGTCCGTGGAATACGGAACTTTTTTATTGCTACCATATACCGAGGACGAAGAAGCATATACAAGATGCTCAACGCCCTTTGCCCCGTTATCGTAAGAATGGCGGCAGGCTTCGAGAATATTGTAAAACCCTATGATATTGCTTTCTATATACACGTCGGGATTTGTTATCGAATATCGAACCCCCGCCTGCGCCGCAAGATTTACAACGATATCAAACTTATATTCTGCAAAAAGCTCGTCTATAAGCCGTTTATCTGCAATATTCCCTTTAATGAAACGCCATTTCGAAGAGCTGTTTTCTGCAAGTTTTTCGATTTCTTTCAAGCGGTATTCTTTAATGGAAACGTCGTAATAATCGTTCAGATTATCTAATCCCACGATTGTTGCCCCGTCAACGGTTTTCAGCAGTTCTTTAACAAGATTTGCGCCGATAAACCCCGCCGCCCCGGTGATTAAAATTGATTTGTTGTTAAAAAAATTCATATTATCTTGTGCTTTAATTTCCAACATTTAGCCCTCCGCAGTAATGATTTTATGATTGTTTTTTATTTCGTAACATACGCAAAAAGCTTTTTATATTTTTTCTATTAGCCGTTGCAAAAATAAATATATAAACTCCGCTAACAACAAGAAAAGACAAAATACCCCATAAAATTAATTGTAGATAATTTCCAATAGGCAGTAAATTCAACTTTCCTATAATAACAAATAAAATAAATACACTGAAATTACAAATATCATAAATTAGTTCTTTATATGGTTTTTCGTGCAAAACGCGTTTTGAAAAGAAAACTATACTATCAAAACTCCTCCATATACCGGCAATGATTGTTCCAAATAAAACCCCAACTATTCCCCAAAATCGAACTAATATCAACGAAACACTCAAATTTATCCCCGCTTCAACAAAATAACGCCAAGTGGTTTTCGGCGCTTGTCCGGCAACATTTGCTCCCGCTAAACTTGCCCCTCTCATACAATCCAATATAATATTAAAAGAAAACAAAATTGCAGCTAAATAATTTTGATAATCTATATCTTCAACTCCCTTTGTATACAGTGAAATAAATCCAGTTATGAGCAATATACTAACTGAAGATAAACTGCATCCGATGGTTACTTGTATTGATGTATAAGCTCTGTATGTTTTTTTAAATGCCTCCTCTTCAACATAATACGACTGTCCTAATACAAAACCTGTACTACTTCTTGCTATGCCAACCACTGTTGATACCGCAGAGTATACCATGCTATAAACCGTATAAACACTTACCGCTTTTAATCCGCAAAAAATAGACAGGACGAGTGTATCAGTACTGTTAAAGATTAACCCTCCGATTTGTTGAGCAACATAGTATTTCCTGTTTTCAAGCAAAGACATATCCGATTGCACATCATGCTCAATCCATCTGTACTTTCGCTTGAAATAAATCGCATATATCAACACTTGTATTCCCATGATAACAACTCCTAAAAGTTGCATCACTATCACATTGTTAAATATAATAACTGAAAGAATTTTCGCCGCATATGTAAGTACTTGTGTAAAAAATGTAACTAAACTAATAACATAATATTTTCCTTCAGCATTAAGAAGTTGCTGATATGCAGCCCTGAAAGCAAAATTTATTACCCCTGAACATCCTTGTAAAAATACGACCCAAAAAATCTCACAGTACGAGATTGTTGTAGTTATTACAAACGGATATACAAAAGAAGCAATTACTACACACGCAAAGTACACAATTGAAACTTTTCTGTAATACAGTTGAGATGTACGTATAACAACAGAAGTCTGATGTGCGTCATGCTCTCCGATCGACTTATATAGAGCTTGCAACGTTGACGTGCTTATGCCGGCTTCCAGTAACAGAAGGTAATTCATAATTGTCTTTACCGAATTTACCAAACCGTTGTATTCTGATCCCCAACTTGTCATTATGACTCTCGGCAATATAAAACCAAGAGCCATCGTTAAAAAAGTCGAGCTTGTTGTTATTAAAAAATTAAGTAGTACCTTCTTCTTGTTTTCCATTTTTTATCGAAGTTTTTCCTTCCTGTGCAATAAGAGATTCAATTTAGATATAATCTTCTTTTTTCTCTCTTGTTTTACATGATTTTTCAGCTCTTTCTTTTCTTTTTTCGTTCCCTCGAATGTATTGTATATTTGAAAATCTTCAACACTTATGTTAGCTACGTCACATGAATAAAAACCAAAGTACGTTATATAAAAAGAATGCGCATTTATACAATCTCTACCAAACGGCAATATTTCGCGTTCTTTAAAATGCATGTAAATAAACTCGTCTTTCTTTATATCTCCATCCAAATAATACCTATAAATATGACCGTCGTTCCAACAAAAAAGCTGATAATCATAATTTTTATCGTTTAAAGCAAGGCGATAACGATGATAAATTTTGCTTATATCGGCAAAAATACGTTCATCAAAGCACGCAATTTTATTTTTTTGATAAATTTGATAAACTCCGCATGTTTCATCAAAAGCAAAATTATGTACATCCGTAAATACGGTTTTATATGAAGCGTGCGCTCCTGCCAACATAAACCGCCGATTATTTTCGAAGGTGTTTCTATATAAACTTAAATGTCCGAGGGGAAGAAATTTTTCATATTTTTCAAGATGATATTTTTCCAAAAAGAATCTTATGTCTCCCCATATAAGATCAAAATCACAATGCCCCCAATAATCAAAATCGTTCAAAAAATCTTCAAAAATAACCCCATATGCCGGTTTAAAATCGCAGCACTTATATGGACGTTCCAAGCACACTTCCATGCCAAGTTTTTTGCACGCCAATGCTTTCATTTCTTCAAGAGTTAAATGTACAAAAGAAACATTGGAAAAATTCTTGTAAGTTGTTTGATCTGTAAATATTATAAAATTTATAGTATCATTCATAACTGCTGATTTGAGCCATAAATCAAAATAATTGGGTAATTTCCCAAAATATACCCCTACTATACATACCTTTAACAAAATCTACCTCTCTTAAATTTCTGTTCCGAATTTTATTGTTATTATTTTTTTACTTTATTTATTATACCAACCTTTAATAATTCCCTGTGGGCTTCACATTCTAAAATATTTTGTATTTGTAATAGTTGCTGCTTTTTAATCTTATTTTTTAATATCCATTTCCCATATTTTTGTTTTGTTAGCTTGTTCATCACTCGAAAAACAAAACTTTTTCCTGTTCCCGATAATTTCAACAAATATCCGTCTATCATTTTCTGAGAGAATTCGTTATACTTGTTCTCGATTTGTCCGTCTGTTTTTATTTCTTCGCTTCTGCCAAAAAAACTTTCTAATATTTTATTTGAATCATTTTCAGAAGCAAGTCGGACAACCTTTCCCTTTTTTATAAGCGGAATATATGAAATTTGACAATCGTTATCAATTTGAATCAGTAAACTTGTCTGCCAAAATTCACTTTCACTATCATCAAATAAAAAATTACCTTGCCCGTAGACAATCGTTCCGTCTAAATATTTTTCTTCACAGCCAATACAATGGCTGTGTTGACAAACCACCAGACCAGCTCCGCTTTTTACAAATTTACGACACACCCGCTGCAGATTCGGCGACGGATAACGATAGTGTTCTTTTCCCCCATGATAAAGCACTATCACATAATCAACCTCCTGTTTCAAGGATGAAACATGATCAAAGGACTCCAACGGATCAAACGGATTAGCCCCGACAGAGTTCTCTGTTGCTATGGAAAACTCATGTTCAGCACAAGCATATATACCGATTTTCTTTCCGCTAATCTCAAAAACGTATGGGACTTTCGCTAAATTTAGGTTATCGCCAACCCCGCAATAGGGAATATTGTTTTTTCTTAACAAATCACAGGTAGAAAGCAACCCTTGTTCTCCTTGGTCTAAGATATGGTTATTTGCAAGCGTAACAAAATCAACGCCAATAGATTTATAACCGTTAATCGTTGAAGTTGGAGCTATCAAATTTGGACCACACTTATCAATAGGCGAACAAACATCGGTCAAGGGGACTTCCAAGTTAAAAATCCTATAATCCGCATCGTTCAAAATCTTTAAAAGTTCGCTCCCGACCAAAAACGCCGCATCTCCCTTATTAAATTGTTCTATATTACTTTTCGTTGGAACAATGTCCGCACCTATTAAAATACTCATTTAAGTTCACTCTTTTGTGGTAATGTTATCCATTCTCCTAATTTTTCATCCCATTCTTTCGGCTCGATTTTATCAAATCCACTCCCATCGAAAAATGTTAATTCGCCAAAGTAGATTTTATTATTCACTTCATAAAAGTCCACTCTTAATTCCGGAATATCTTTCGATAAAATATCTGCAAGCTCTTTCATTTTTTCGAAATTTATTGGCTTTAATGGCTTCACTACCGCATGTTCATATCCCCATTTTAAGTCAAGCCAATTGAAATCCATATCAAAATAATCAGCCTTTGTTTTCCCTATTTCTCGATCGCTATTGATCATAATTATTTTAAAATATTTTTTATTATTAATCTTTTTCACTGCTTAATATAATACAGCTATTATTTTTGAAATAACATACCCTTATTTTCTGTTTTGAAAAAGATTAATTCTTTCATCAATAATTTCGCCGTTTTCGATTATTAATGCATCGCCTAAAACTGTGCCGATATTTTCATGTATAAGTTCTTCAATATATGGCGCGATTATTTCAGAATTGTTCTTTGTAAATGTTTTGAAATATAGCGCAGGGGTGTGATCAACCACATAGTGTAATACACCATCAACTACATACGTAGGGCTTTCTATCGTTGTGGGGACACTTGTTTCTATTCCTCCGTTTTTATCGCAACTCACGTCGATTATCATCGAACATTTCTTCATTCGTTTTAAATCTGTCCGATATATAATGTGATCGCTTCGCGTAACGTCCCATAAAACGCAATTTACTATAACGTCGTACTCACCAATTTCATCTCTTAATAATTTTTCTGTATGCCGATCATATTGCATTACGTCCGCTCCAAGCATATTAAGAGCTTTAATAGCCCCACGCGCAGTATTTCCCCGTCCGATTACAGCCACCTTTGTTTCATAGGGCATACAACCGTAGCACCGAAATGCATGCAATACAGCAGCCTCTCCAGCTAATTCATTATTTCGCCAAAAAACATGACGTTCTCTGTCGAACATATCTTCCCAAGCATATGCCGTTAAATGCCCGCTTATGAGTTTGTCCGTAATATCCCTGTTTTGAACGGCATGAATCCACCCAAAAACAATTTGATTATGTAATGATGATAAATATTCGGCATCGCCGATTTTAGGATCGCAAATAATATCTTTTTTCAGTACTTCCTCACGCGTAACTATATTTGCGCCTGTGGCAATATACTCATCGTCCGAAAAGCCCAAAACTTCTCCATATCCTTTTTCAAAAAACAACTTATCGGCATTATGCATTTTCATCACATCATGCGGAACCATAGCTCTTCTGTTTTCGTTCTCTTTTTTACTTATTGGAAATCCGACTGTTTTCATTGCGCTCCCCCAAAGTTATTAAATTACCAAAGTAGTTATCTGTTTCTTTTAGTATATTCGCATCAAACCCCGAATCGGGGAAAAAAGTATACTCGCCAAAGAAAATGTGATTATTAACATTGTAAAGATCAATTCTTACAAACGGCATTCCTTTAGATAACCGCGCCGCAAGGTCAAACATTGCTTCAATGTTGCTCGGCTTATCAATTGTAAAACCTTCAGGCGCGTTTTTCCCTCTGATGTTGTATCGCAACAAATTCCAATCACGATCAAAAAAATAAAACTTCGTGTGTCCGGTATTCCTTTCCAGACACAACATCACGCAATCCACTTTCCCGTTAAAACAGAAAAACTTATAATCTCTTAACTCTCCAGTTTCATGATCTTCCATATATTTCTCTGCGATAATTTTGCGCGGAACATCTTTATACGTCCATTCTCTGCCTGTCAAATAGTAATCCTGTTGCAACCCTTTTGCCAAATTTTTTCGAATTGCTTTTATCTGATTCTCCGTTAATTTGCTTTTATCTTTACAAATATACATGCCAAGCCCGGAATTATGGTTACATTTTAAAACAAATCGATTCGGCAACTTGTCAAAGTTGATATCTTCCGCCTTATCCCATACACCGAGCAGAGGTATAAGATACTCTTCGCCTAATTTCTCTTTTATGTATTCCCGTACCTTATATTTATCTACCATCATGGTATATTCAGGCTTCCGATCATACAATTTCAACCATTGCAACTTTTCATTGAATGTTTGAGGATTAGACAAATCAAGAGAATACCCTAACATCGCATAAAACTTTTTTTCAAGATATTCCCTATCCGACAATTTATCATACTTCCCTTTGCCGGCATCAATTAAAAAACGATAGTTCTTATCGGCTATATACTTTTTTAAAGCTTTTGCATACTTTAAAACTTTCACTTTGTTCTACCCTCGCTTTCTTTTTCAAATTTTCAATATTTACAAAATGTATCATTAAATAGAAATTCTGACATTTCGAATAATAACTAACATTTCCATAATCCAACGCCAACATAATCAAAAGCCATATCGCAAAAAACATTGCCTGTTTTTTATCCGCTTTTCTATACTTCCATAGGTTATAAAACAGATATGCATACATTGCATAATAAAAAACAAACGCAAAAATACCGCCGCACGACAGTAACTCTACAAAATTATTATGTAAATATGTTTTTCGTCCAAAATACTGTAAAGTGATAAAATATGAATTAGATATCCCTATGCCGCCGATCGGATGCTCGATAAATTCTCTCCACCCTGCTTCAATCATTTGTTCTCTGATTAAAGCGGAATGATCAACTTCTCCTTTACCCAAGAAAGAATTAAGTAATTCTTCCATTCTTTCTTTGATTCCGGAAAAAATTTCCAACTGCAAAAGACAGTAAACAAGAATAAATGCAATAACACACCCCAAAATCGTCTTGGCTACTTTTTTAATTGTGGATTCGTTTTGATTTTTAACAATAAATGCAGAAAACACTCCGACAATTAAAAAAAGAAGAGCTTTTCTACTCTGCGTTGCACCAATCACTATGAATACCGGGATTAAAAAGAAACAAGTCCACCTGTTTCTTTTTTCAAGAAATTCGTTTGCCTGTATCATAACAGATAATGCACAACATATGGCTATTGAATTTATGTTTGCAAACTCATTATCGACACGCAACGAACTGTCACTCCCTGCTTTCATCAATTCATCTACGCCATAAAACATCAAAGCATAAATTGCAACTATATATCCCGCCCACATCAATATCCGCAAAAGCCTTGAAACGTCTTTCTCTTTAACAAAATATAAATAAACAATATATGCACAGAGAAAGGTACGAATTAACGTGCGCGTCATTGTTATCGTGCTATCCGGTGATTTTGCCCATAACGCCGTCAAAAACACATAAAAAATGAAGACAACGTTCAGAAGAACATATGCATCTAAACGAAAAACGGCCTTACCGTTTCGTTCCAGTAATCCTAAAATATAAATTGCTAAAGAAGCCGCCAAAAAAGCATACTTTCCCCATGCATATCCCTCGAATAATATAAACACGGAAAACAAAAATACCGCTATAACATTTATTAAATTGTGCAAAAACTTTTGTTGTGTCATATCTTTTTAACCGCCAACATCTCTTTTTCTCCAAATACCAACCGTATAAATTCCTTGCTGACACTTTCAATATCATATCCGTTTTCAATCATGATTTTCTTTGTTTTCATACGGGTATCCGAAATCATGTTTAAGGCTGTTTCCGCCCAATCTTTCGGGGCTTTTAGCGGCATATATCGAACTAAACCTGTAACATCTGCTTCCTTCGTAATTGTATCAGCAATCAGACAAGGCAATCCGGTTGCTTGAGCCTCTATCACCGTATTTGGCATTCCCTCATAAAATGACGGGAAAACAAACACATCCATCGCAGAAAGTAGAGTGGGAATATCCGAGCGAACGCCAGTGAATAGAACACTGTCATCAAGGTTTAATGCCTTGATTTTTTCTTTTATTTTATCCTCTAATTCACCTTTTCCAACCAACATCAAAACCGTTTCATGATTTTGCCTATGTATTTCATTAAAGACATCCAACAAAAAAGAATGATTTTTTTGTTTCGAAAACCTGCCGACGTGTCCGATAATTTTTACATTATCGCCGATAGAAAACTCTTTTCTTATATTATTTCTTGCTTGTTCATCAAATTGATAAACATTAAGATCTAAGGCATTATGAAGAATATTGATATCGCCACACCGATAAGCTTTTTTACCGAACGTATACTTCGCTGCTAGATCGGAAGGCGCAATTTTTACATCGACATATTTACTATATAAAAGCTTTCCTAAAACATGTGCTACTATTGCTTTTATAGATTTTCCGTCGTTTGAATTCGAGGAGCGGGCTGAACAAATTCCCGCTCCGGATTTTTTAGCAATCTTTAAATCCATAAATCCCATTGCAGACGAAGTGATACGCAACACATACTTATAGTTACCCGACTTTACGCAATCCGACAATCCGTTTTTAAATAATTTTATCGATTGAGACTTTGCCGGTATTCTATAGATTTTTCCACCCAGTTCCTTTATCTCGTTCTCATAAAAGCACTCGTTTTGCTCGTTGATACAAAAATCCATTTGATATTTTGAGCGGTCTATAGAACGATACATTTTCATCAAAAACGTTTCTGCTCCGCCGGCATTCATGTTACCAATAATACACAATAATCTTTTTTCACACATCGCGATACCTTAATATTTTTGCAGGAACTCCACCTACAACACAATAATCGGGGATACATTTAGTAACAACCGCACCTGCTCCAATTATAACGCCTTTACCTATCTTTATTCCAGGCATAATCATCACTCTCCTGCCAATCCAAACGTCATCACCGATATTTACTTCTCGTTCCGTTTCCGCTCCTTGTTCAATCATCGGTATATCTGTCCTATTATGTTTATGTCCGCTTGTGTAAATTACAACTTCCGGTCCCATCATTACATTTTTCCCGATTGTAACCGGACCGTAAATCTCGCAATTTATTCCAATACCGGAATTATCTCCAATTTTCAAAAGTGGACCAAAGACAGCATTTCGTTCTATATTGACATTTGTACCACATTCAGCAACAATCTTTTTAGCCCAAAAATTTCTGCATTTTTTTGCAAATTTTGAACGCTGGCTTATGGGTAATTTTGCACCAAAAATCCTATATAATATGTATAAAATCTTTTTCTTGGTTGTCCACATAGAACTCCACCCTAAATCAGTTTTTCTATTAAAATTTTTACAATCGAACAAGGAAGATAATATCGACTTTTTTCTAAACAGTTCAATTTTAAGCCGGATATATATTTAGCATTGTACACGACATTTTTAAGACGCTTAATTAAATCAGCTACGTTATTAGTCTCGTAGCCTAAACCAGTAGTGCCTTCATCGATAATGTCAGAATAGCTCCCCCATTTTGAAGCAATTACGGGTATTCCCGCAGCGTAAGCATCTATAATCGTTCCGGGAATACCTTCTGTATAGAAGCGTGTCGGAAATAGCAATATAAAATAGTTTTTCAACACATCAACGCTTTTATCGTAATCCACAATGCCTCTATAG
>CATZMZ010000009.1 GCA_958421945.1 uncultured Eubacteriales bacterium
ATTATTTCTTCTATGCAGTTGTCAATCTCCCGTGTTCTCGCGTCGGCGAGGATAAAAACCGCAGCTTAAAGAAGCGTGCGAGCCATCGCTGAAAAACGATAGCTTATATATATTAGCATTTTAGCCTTTTTAAGTCAAGCGAAAAATAAAAGATTTTAAGACTTTTTTAATTTTTTTATGATTTTTTTGTCGGGCGCGATTATTAAAAGCGAGTAACTCCCCCGATTAAGCTTTTGTTGGCGCAAAATGACGAATTCCGCTTTTGTATAAATAAACCTTTTAATCGAACGCCGCCCTTTATCTTTTTCCTTATTTGTCGCCCGCTATTCCTTTATTATATATTATATAATGTTTTAAAAAGATGCGCCGCTTCGGTAAAAATCCGAAGCGGCGCGAATAATATTTTTACTCGTTAATTATATTGTCTGTTACTTTCTTGTCACTCGTATACTCCATAATTTCGAAAACTTCCGACGTAAATACGGTTATCTGAACAATTTTTCAAAATCGGATTTGACCTTTTTGAACAGCATTTTCGCTTTAACCTCGTTTTCCGCGGGCAACGAATAATAAACTTTAAGCTTCGGCTCTGTTCCGCTGGGTCTGACGCACACGAAACCGCCGCCTGCAAGTTCAAAGTAAACGGCGTTACACCTTGCGCAATCAATCGGTTGTTCGTCGCCGTCCGCCGCTTTGCGAATAAGCGTTGAATAATCACGCGTTGCAACGACGTTTATGCCGCCGAGCCGCTCGACGGGTATCGTTTTGATTTTATCGACCACGTCCTCCATATCGAGCATCGCGTTAAGCCCCTCAAAAACGGTGCTTTCGGTAACGTCGAACACGAATCCGTATTTATCGTAAAGCTGTTGCAACCGTTCGTAAACGCCGATTCCGTGCGCGGAATAATAGCACACCATTTCGGCGAACAGCATGCTCGCGACGACGGCGTCCTTATCCCTTGCGTGGGTTCCGCGGAGATAACCGCAGGACTCTTCGAATCCGAACAAGAACTTGCGCTTGCCCGAATCGTCAAGCTCCCTGATTTTTTCGCCTATATACTTAAACCCGACGGGGACGTCGAACAATTCCACGCCGTAATCGTTAGCGA
Organism: uncultured Eubacteriales bacterium; assembly: GCA_958421945.1. Taxonomy (GTDB): domain Bacteria; phylum Bacillota; class Clostridia; order Christensenellales; family Borkfalkiaceae; genus UBA1259. The sequence goes on from CATZMZ010000009.1 coordinate 1,112, forward strand.
TAAGCTTTGCAAGACTCGTGGTAACGAAAGATTTAACGACGAAGCCTTTGGGATTAAGCTTGCCCGTTTCTTTAAGCCGCCTTAAAACGTAATCCACTAAAAGCGCGCCGACCTGATTGCCCGAAAGGGAAGTAAATTCCTTGGGTGCGGTGCGGATTGCAACGCCGAGCCTGTCGCAATCGGGGTCAGTCCCGAAAACGACGTCCGCTTCCTTTAAGTCCGCCATTTTAATAGCAAGCATAAGCGTTTCCTTATGCTCGGGATTCGGAACGGCGACCGTAGAAAACTCCGAGTCAGGAGCGGTTTGTTCCGGAACGATAAACACGTTGATACCCATTTTTTTCAAAACGGTGGTAACGGGGATATAGCCGCTGCCGTGTAAGGGCGTATAAACGAGCTTCAACGATTTGCCCGCCTGCCGAACTTCTTTTTTGGAAAGCGCGAGCTTCAAAATAGTTGAATAATAGCTTTTGTCGAGCTTTTTCGGAACGAGAATAATACGTTTGCTTACACTCTCGTCGAATTTTATTTTATCGGATAACGGAGAGCCGATAGCGTCGATAAACGCCACGACCTTTTCAGTAGCGGCGGGATCCATCTGCGCGCCGTCCGAACCGTAAACCTTAAAGCCGTTATACTCTTTCGGGTTATGGCTTGCGGTAATCATAATGCCGGCGGACGCTTTAAGCTTGCGCGTAGCGAAAGACAGCATCGGAACGGGATGTTCTTTCGGGAACAAATACGCGCGAACGCCGTTGCTTACGAGAACGACCGCCGCGTTATACGCAAAATCGTAAGACTGCCGCCTCGTGTCGTAAGAGATAACCACCCCGTGCTTCATCGCCTTTTTGCCGAGCGTTTTCACGTAATCGGCTACCCCCTGCGAAGCCTTGCGCACGGTGTAAACGTTCATCATATTCGTGCCGAGTCCGATAATTCCGCGCATACCGGCAGTGCCGAATTCCAGATTCTTGCCGAACCTGTATTCAATTTGTTTTTCGTCGTCTTTTATGGAATTAAGCTCCGCAGCGTCATCCGCGGTGAGCGATTTATAGTTAAGCCACTCGTTAAAAATATCCTTATACATTAATATATTACCCCAAAAAGCAATCGCCGACGCACGGAAAAACACGTAACGAAAAAGCGACGCCGCATAAAACAAAATAATATCGTGTAAGCCTGCGGAACAAAAAAAGAAAACCGCTCCCCATTTTTATCACATTTAATATTATATGTTTTAAAACGCGATATGTCAAAGCATTTTTTTTAATTTTTATTATTTAAAATATTTTTTTTGCGTTAAGGGTCGCGGCGGCATATTCGGGTAAGGAAAAGGGGCGCAAAAACCTAAAGTTGTAAAAAAAATAATTTTTATAAGCAAAAACGTTTGACAATAAAGGGCGTTTTTGATACAATTTATAAGCGTTGTGCGTGAATGGGGTTTTTCACGGCTGCGGGTGTAATTCAATGGTAGAATTCCAGCCTTCCAAGCTGGCCGCGTGGGTCCGATTCCCATCACCCGCTCCAAGCCCTTTTACGGAGAAGGCTATTACGCGCACCTGTAGCTCAGTTGGATAGAGCACCGGCCTTCTAAGCCGGGTGTCAGGGGTTCGAATCCCTTCAGGCGCACCAAGACGGCGGGTGTAGCTCAGTTGGTTAGAGCGCGAGATTGTGGTCCTTGAGGTCGTGGGTTCGACTCCCATCTCCCGCCCCATAATTTTTTAGGGGTGTCGCCAAGCGGTAAGGCACTGGATTTTGATTCCAGCATTCGTAGGTTCAAATCCTGCCACCCCTGCCAAAATTAGCTCGACTCCGCAGATTTCAAGTTTTGGTTTTCATTCCGGTTTACAAAACCTTAACAGTGATTTTAATAACAGTTTAACGCCCCATTAGCTCAGTTGGCAGAGCACGTGACTTTTAATCACGGTGTCCGGAGTTCGAATCTCCGATGGAGCACCATATTATTAAGCGCGCCGATAAGCGGCGCGCTTAATAGAAAAAAGGTAACCGCTTTTAGCTCAGCTGGTAGAGCACCTGACTCTTAATCAGGGTGTCCGGGGTTCGAGTCCCCGAAAGCGGACCATTAAAAACCCGGTTGAACATCAAAAAGTTTGACCGGTTTTTTTATACATTAAAAGGGATGCTTTGTTGTGCATCCCTTTCCCTACTTTTTCGTATCTATCTTCGTCGTTAATACCGCTATTTCGTATTCGTACTGTTCTTTGGTTAAAAGTTTTCGTTCGTAAAACAATTTCAGCGTTTCTAATTGCTTATCGAGCAACCACTTATTATCGTGTTTCTTTTCCTGTTCTTTCATCTTAAGATCTACTTCCGTTTATCATATAATATATCGTTTTATAAATAAAGTCAAACGAATTACACCACTTCTCTTATATGTTTTTTCCTTATTCATCGTATTAGTTTATCATATCGCTAACAACTAAAACAATCCCGCGCCGTCGGGATTCGACGGCGCGGGACTGTTTTTTGTTCTTAATAATTAGTCGGTTTCTTCGCTGAACAACGCGTACGCGGCGAAGTTTTTATTAAAAATCAACTGATTTCGTTCTTTTTCTCCGTTAATTATGAGTGGTAAACCCTTCAAGCGCGCTTAAAACCTCTTCCTTGCAGCCCGCAAAAGACGTTTCGAACATTTCGCCGACGCCATTGCTCGTAACCGTAACCGCAGTAAGCTTTTTACAGTTGCGGAACGCTTCCGCGCCGATTTTCTTAACGCCTTTAAGCGTAAGCTCGGCAATGTCGGTTTCCGCAAACGCGGCAAAACCTATTTCTTCCACGGTTAAATCAACCGCTTTAAGCGCAGTACCGACGAACGCTTTTTCGCCGATTTTAACCAGCGCGCTGCCGCCGAAATTTATACCCGTTTTATCGGTATCGTTATATTCTTTAAGAGCTTTGCAGTTTTCAAACGCGCTGTCGTAAATATTTTTAACGTTAGCCGAAAGCGTAACCTTTACGAGGTTTTCGCAACCGTAAAACGCTTTAACGCCGATTGCCGTTACCTTATCGGACAGCTCCACCGTGTAAAGGTTGGTGCAGCCGTTAAACCCGAACATAGGAACGGAATAATTATCTTTCGGAGCGATTTTAACCGTTTTAAGCGATTGCGGAACGTAATATTTCACCGCATCGCCCGAGCCGTAAGACTGGCTGATTTCCGCACCGTAATCGTAGCTTTCCGAGCCGAAAACGTAGCCGAAATTTCTTTTTGCGTCGGTAATTTTACCTTCCGTCTTGGCGGTTTCGCCGTCGAAAGCGTCAGCCGTTGCGCCCGCGCCCACGAAAGGAAGGGTTATGGTTTGAAGCCTTCTCATTCCCTTAAACGCGCCCGCGTCGATTTCCGTAACGGTATCGGGAACGATAATTTCGGTAAGCGAAGCGTTGCCGTCGAACGCACCCGTTTTAATTCTGCCTATAACCTTGCCGCTGTCCTTGGCTATTTTGCCGATATCGAGAACGGAAACGCCGTCCTCCGCACCGTAGCCGTAAACGGTATAAAAATCGTCGCCTTTGAACTGCATAACGTGCAAGCCGGGAGCGGATTTGGGATTAACGCCTTCGCTGTTGCAGGCAACCGCGAGAACCGCACAAGCCGCAAGCATAACCGCAAGCAATAGCTTAAAAAGTTTTTTCATATAAACTCCTTGAATATCCGATTAGATACTTAATTAGTTTATCATTTATCGCGCGCTTTGTCAATAAAAATAATTATTTTTCGTTAAATAGCCTTACTTTTCGGTCGGAATTTACCTTAAAAAATCAAATAATCGCTTTCCCGTTGAAAAACCCCTCGAAAAACCCTTCCGTATCCGCCCCGACCTTGTTAAATGAAGCAACGAGGTCTGCGGGCGCGGCGTTTTTGAAAGCGAAGTCCTCGTAATACCGACGAAGCCCATTAAAGAAGCGTGCGTCGCCGAGCGTAGCGCGCAGACAATCGTACATTATCGTCGGTTTAACGTAAGCAACGTTGACGTATTCGTATTCGCTGTTAAATTCCGAAAGGTCGCGCAGCATGGCGGTATTAACCTTTCCGAAAAGCTTATCGTAAACGGAACAGAAAGTTTTATACGTTTGCTCCGCGCTTTTAACCAGCGTTTCGCGCGAATAGCCGTAATCGGGGTGTTTTTCGTAAAAATTAACGACGGAATATTCCGCAAGCCCCTCGTCTAAAAACCCGTACTTTACCTCGTTGTTGCCGACGACCGACTGCCACCACTGATGGGCGGTTTCGTGAACGATAACTTCCGCGTAAGCCTTATCATCGAGCTCGTCGGAGATGAAAACTATTCTCGGAAATTCCATTCCGCCCTGAATAAATTTAGTCTGCACGACGGAAAAGGTGGGATACGGATATTTGCCGAAGCTTTCGCTAAAAAACTTAACCGCTTCCACCGCCGTTTTAAGCGACTTTGCGGGGTTTTCGTCTTTATAATAGTAATAGGTTATCTCCGTGCCTGCGGACGAGTCGGTAATCGCTTCGAAGTCCTTTGACAGCACGAACGCGAAGGAACGCACGTTTTCCGCCTTGTAAACGTTTACTCTTTTATCTTTTTTTAACTCTGAAGAAACGACCGCGCCCGTTGCCGCCGTCACGTAATCCGCGCTTGCCGAAAGCGTGACTCTGTAATCGGCACAATCGCTGAAAAACGGGTCGCCGTTGGCGTAATAAACGCATTCGTAAAACGCGTCGTTTTCGATTCCGCAAAGCACGGGATAAAAGTTTGCGAGGTTTATCGCGCTGTCGTTTACGCCCGTTCTCGCGATGACGTCCGCAAGAGTAAGCGAAAAATCGATAGTTATCGCGACCGTTTCCCTCGGGAAAATTTCTGTGGGGAGTTTAACGCTTAAAACGTTCATGTCTTGTCCGCAAATTTCAAATTCCAGCTCGGTAAAGGCGTCCTTTCCGAGCTCGGAGGTTTTTCCGCGAACCGCGCTTACGCTCATTTCGCCGTAACTTGCGCCGTGCGGATAAGCTTTCGCCGCGTACTGTCGACTGACAGGCGAAAACGCCGCGTCTTTTCTGAACGCGTTGCCGAAAAGATTAAATTTCAGTTCCGAAAACGCATTGTCGGTAAAGTTGTAAAAAACGACCGTTTCCGTGCCTGTAAGCAGGTTTCCCGTCAATTCGCAGGTTATTTCGTAGGTCGTGCGCTCGGTTTTTTTGTCGCAACCGTATCCGAAAACGGAAAACAACGCGACCAGCAGCATTAAAAATGGCAGTATTTTTCTCATAAAAAAACTCCGTGTAAAATATCGTATACAATATCTTATTCGGAGTTTTTAAGTTTAATGCCTCGGGGCAAAACGCAGGCTTTTATTTGCCGCTTTATTTGCGTAAGTCGATTGCCGTTTCGGTCGCGCTTTATTTTACGGCGAAAGTGAGGTATTTTGCGGGGTCTGTCGCTTTGCCGTTTTCGGTGATTTCGAAGTGCAAATGCGCGCCCTCTTTATATTCCTGACGGTTAGAAACGGAAACCTCGCCGATTTTCGCGCCTTGCGCTATTTTCTGCCCGACGGTGACAAGATCGCCGTCCGCAAGAGAGTTATAAACGCTTTTTAATCCCTCGCCGTGGTCGATTACTATCGTAGTTCCGTAAATAAGCGTCGTTTCCACGCTTTCGACCGTGCCGTCGGCGATAGCGAATACGGGAGTGCCTTCGTCGGCGAAAAAGTCAACCGCAAGATGCGCGGCAAAACGCTTTAACGTGGAATTGAAAACAAGCGCCTCGCTGTATTCCGTTACGGAAGTCGCGTCTTTGACGGGCAGAATATAGGTTTTTTCTTTAACCACGGGGTCGACGGGCTGCGGATCGGGCTTAACGGGGTCGGGTTTAACGACGGGTTCGGGGGCGGGTGTAATCGGCTCTTTTTGGTCGTCGTTAGACGGAGTAACGATAACGGGCGTATCGTTTTTCAGTTGGTTATCTCTGTTTTTGTTCACCAGAACGAGCGTAACCGATAATCCTATTGCCAAAATGCACAGCGCAAGCACTAAATACGCTGCGTTTCTTCTTAAAAATCGTAAAAAATTGTTGTCAGAGCTTTTCATTTTTTCTCCTTTTTATTTTTGATACGCTGATTATTGCCCGAGATTTTGTTTCTATACGGGGGATTTTAAAATTTTTTTTCTTTTTTCTTTCGTCTTAATGCGTTTTTTGCTCCGCCGCGAAAGCTCGGGAAACGCACCTTGTGTCCGACCGCTGTTTTAAGTCAGGTTAATACCCGCCGAAAATAACGGGCAACCCGATTTTAACCTCGGAAACCCCCTCGAATATCTGGAAATTAACCGCTTTGCCGCCGAGCGTTACTTTATAACGGATTTTGTCGCTGAATCCGTAATAGGAAACACCCGCCTCCGTTCGCTCGGCAAACAAAATTTCACCGCTTAATTTACCGGCGATTTCGGACGGAGTATCGCTGCAATGTTTAGCGATCGTGCAACTTTCTCCCGTTTTGTTTCGAATGAACGGGTATTCCGCACGAACCGCGTCCACCCCCTGACGAAACGAACCGTTAAGTGTGTAAACCTCCAAAGAATCGGCGTAAAAAAACAGCGGGGACGCGTCGTTTGAAAACTTAACCGCGGCGACCGTGGCAGCCGCTAACGCCATTATAAAAATAAACTTAAATAACCTTTTCGCCATAACCTCTCCGTCCGCGCAAGATTTTACGCCGCCGATTACACGATAACCGAGGCGGATTTTGCGCGTTTTTCGTTATGATGTTTTTCCCGAAAAGATTATTGCCGCTTTAAAAAAAATTATACCCGCAAAACTTTCGCGGGGTAAAGCACGAAATATTCGCGATCGTTTTACGCGTTTCTCGCGGCTTTCGCGACGTAGAAATCTTTTTTGTTTTCGGCAGGTTAAGCTTTGACTTTTAAGCGGATAAAAAACACGCCGCCCCGTAGCATTTCGCTACGGGGCGGCGCGCAATCATCAATTTAAATCGTTTTCGATTTCAGTTTTCAGAACTGGTCTTTATAGGCCTTGCCGAACTTGAAAGCGGGAACTTTGGACGCGGCGATTTTAATTTTCTCGCCCGTTTTGGGGTTAATACCCTCTCTTGCGGCTTTTTCCTTTACTTCGAAAGAGCCGAAGCCGGAAATCTGAATTTTCTCACCCTTCTTCAATTCTTCGGTTACTGCGGCTATAAACCCGTCCAGCGCGTTTCCGGCGTCCTTTAAGGTTAAGCCGGCATTGTTTGCAATTGCCCTTACCAAATCGTTTTTATTCATTTTGTTAAAACCTCCCCAGTTTTATATATTTTACCTGCAAACCCGTTTTTGCTTAAACGTTTTTACAATGGCATCCGAAATTTTGCCGCGGCAAATCTATATATATTATACCATATTTACGGGAATTATCAAGAATATTTACAAAATATTTTTTACTTTTCCCTTAAAAACCCGTCGTTTTCACTATTTTTTACGTTTTCGGGCTTTTCGCTTGACTTTTTCTCCCGTTTATTTTACAATTTCCCAAAGATATGTTTAACGAAACCGTACAAAAACTGAATAACGTTTCAAAAGACACGGAGGCTGTTTCTTCAAGCAAAGCAGCGGTTTTTACGCGCTATTATTACGGGAATACGTGGGCTAAACTTGCCCCCGTGATAAGGACGCTCGCGCCGTCGGGGAAGGTCACGTGCGTTTACACGAAAGCTTCTTTTGAAAAATTCGGTGCGGAAACGCACAAGCTTATCGTCGCGCTGACCGGTAAGCCGTGCGATTTTGTCGTCGACGCCGACTTTGTCGGGGGAAACGGCGAAACGCGTTATTTCCCCTCTACGGACGACGCGGGCAAACTGCTTTGCGCGGCTGAAAACGCGCGATTCGTTCTCACCTTCGATAACGAGCTTTTCGGTCTCGTTACCTACGCGGCAATGATAGCGAAAATCCCCGCGGCTATCGTTTTGACGAGTGCGGACTTTTGCGACGTCGTCCCGTCGAGAACGATTCTTAAAAACGGGCAAAGCTTCGAATACGTTAAGGTGCGCGCGCCGCGTTACGTCATACTTGACGAAAATATTGCCGCAAACACGGACGTTGCCGGGGCGTACTGCTCGGTGATAAGCAGGCTTGCCGATTTCGCCGATTACAGAATCGCGCGTGCCGCAGGCATTTCCGAAACGGATAAGAGGGCGTATTCGCTTATGAAAGACAGCGTATCCTCCGCGTTCGGGATTTTTTCGCTATCCAAAACCGAACGGGCGGAGCGCATTTTAACGGACAAACTCACGGCGGAACTTGCGAATCTCGCTTCGGACGGGCAGCTTTCCGATTATTCGGCAGTCAGAAACGCGTCGCGCTTGTGCTTGACGCGCGGATTGAAAAAGGAAAGCGAATCGCCCTATATTTTCAGGCGGATAATGGGGCTTTTAGATTTATGCCTGTCGGGAGAATACGACGAAATTGTCGAAACGCCCGATTACCTTATGCGCGCGGACAAACTTGCCGTGCTGACAGGCTCGGACGACGGAGTGTTTTTGAAGGCGTTTAAACGCCAGCGCGACCTGCTTTCCGCAAACGAAAAGGCTGTTCATAAAATCAAGCAAACTCTTAAAGACGAGATTAAAGCGCAAAACGCCGCCGCCGAAAAGTCGTTGCAAACGTACTTCGCGTTAGGCGGGCGCGACGAGACAAACAAGGCGGAAATAAACGCGGCTGTTAAATATTGCGGGGATTTGGAAAGAACGTTTAACTCTATGACGCTCGTCCGCGAAAGCGGCATCGCAGAATATTTTTAAGACTAAGTCGTTCTTTCGTTAGTCGTCCCCCCCCTTCTTTCGATTTTTCCTTTTCCATCTGCTTAAACGTTTTTAATAAAAACAGAAAGCTCTTTTATATAATCAATCTTGTATAATAAAATCAACGTTTAAAATTCTGCGCCCCTTTGCCGGATTGTTCGGCAAAGGGGCGCGTAAAACTTTAAATTGCTTTTTTATTTTCTTGCGGCTTCGGCGTCGATAATTTCCGATATTATGCAAAAACCCTTTTTCAGCCCGTCTTTCCTGATAAATTCTTCACGCGTATGCTCTCCCTCGCCGTCGTACGCGCCGCAGCATATCGCGGGGATATTAAGCGACAGCGGAATATTGCAGTCGGTTGAAGCGCAACGCACCGTTACGGGAATTCTCGAATACTTATTCTGAACTTTAACTGCAAGCTCGGTCATTTCGCGAATTGTTGCCGCGTCGGGCGAGTCTGCGCACGGTCTGTCCCCCACAAGCTTATACGAAACGACCGCGTCTTTGCGTTGCTTGCCGAAAATCGCCTTGAACTTTTCTTCCATAATTTTTAAACACTCTAAATTGTCCGAACGATATTCGCACAACGCTTCCGCATTTTGGGCGATAGTGTTGACGGACGTACCGCCGTTTATCGTGCCGACGTTATAGGTCGTAACCGAATCGCCTTTTTGGGGAACGTCGATGGCGTAAATTTCGTTGACGATTTCCGCAAGTACGGCTATTGCGTTGGTTTTTCCGAATTCGCTGAACGAGTGTCCTCCCTCCGTTTTAACCGACAATGCGTACCTGTGAGAACCAACGCAAGCGTTATAAACGTGGTCTATTCTGCCGTCGAAAGAATACATTCTGTCGGCAACGTCGGCAAATTTGCCGAAAATCGCGCGCGAACCTTTTAAGTTGCCCAACCCTTCCTCGCAGGAATTTGCGACGAAAGTCAGCGTTCTTTCGGGTTTAACGCCGCGCTTTAACGCGTCTACCGATGCGACGAGCAACGGCGTAAGCGCGCCCGTATCGTCGCCAACACCCGGCGACCTTAAAAATTCACCGTCGTCAACGAAAGGCATAGGCGTTTTGTCGGGAAAAACCGTATCGGTATGCGCCATCATAAACACCGTTTTATCCGTCTTTCCGCGGAGCGACCAGATAACGTTTTTCGCCTCGTCTATATATGCGTTGTCGAAGCCGTTTTCCTTAACGAAATTCAAGCAATACTTTGCTCTTTCGTCCTCCTCGCCCGACGGGGCGGGAATTCCACATAAATCCTTGATAATTTTGAGAAGCAGCTCGTAATAACCCTCTGCTCTTTCTTTTAATTCCATTTTCTTTCTCCGAAAAATTATTTCCGCAAACACTTTTTTGTTTATGCCGTAAAATCCGTCTTACGGTTTGCCTCCGATAAAGCGCAAAGCGTTTTATCGGAGGCGTAAAAATCCGCAAAACCCTGTATTTTTCATTCTTTATTTTTATATTCTATCTCAAGCTTATTCGTCTGAATTATTTTCAGCGCTCTTTCTTTGCAAAAATTAAGAAACTTTCGCCATTCCCTGCCGCCGTCAATAAAAGGATTATTATCGCCGTTTATTGCCTTGCCTTTGTTTTCCGTGTCGTTATTCCAGCAATGGTTACCGATAAAAATATCGACGTTTTCTTTAAGCAGCCTGTCAACGCTGTTCAAATAATCCTCTCTGCACCCCTCGTAATAATCGCTGTCGTCTCCCTTTACAAGCGTAGCGGGTCCTGCCCCGCCGAACGTTCCGACCCGATAAACGTTTTCTCCGCTTTTCAGGTTGAAGAAAAACGACATGGTATCTTCGGTATGCCCCGGGGTCAACATACATTCCACTTCGACGTTACCGAATTTTAATCTGTCGCCGTCTTTAAGGAATTTCGTCGGCTCAAAAAGATTGTTTTCCTTTAAATACTTTTCACATTTCTCGCTGATAAAAGTCTTTGCGCCGGTGTAACCGGCAAACTCTTTAACTCCGCCGATATGGTCCATGTGCCTGTGCGTCAACAAAACGTACTTTACGTCTTCCGGCTTATAGCTCGTTTTTCTTATTGAATCAATTAGCATATAAACGTTTTGTATATTGCCGACGTCTATCAATAGCAATCCGTCACCCGTGTCTACCATGTGACAGCTTTCTTTATAAGAACCGACAAAAAAAAGTTTGTCGATGATCTTAAACGGTTCTATCTTGCCCTCGTAATAGTTTAAAAGATTCTTTCTTGGATACATCTTCTTTCTCCGGGTTAATTGTGCATTTTACGCTGTTAAATGCTAAAAGGCGTGATTTTTTCACGCCTTTTAATCAAATTATTGTTAAAATTATTTAACGATTTTAGAAACAACGCCCGAACCAACGGTTCTGCCGCCTTCACGAATAGCGAAACGGAGACCTTCTTCCATAGCGATGGGGGTTATAAGCTTAACATCCATTTTGATGTTGTCGCCGGGCATAACCATTTCTACGCCTTCGGGAAGTTTGATTGAACCGGTAACGTCGGTCGTTCTGAAATAGAACTGAGGACGATAGTTGTTAAAGAACGGGGTATGTCTGCCGCCTTCTTCTTTGGTAAGGATATAAACCTGACCTTCGAATTCGGTGTGGGGGTGAACGGAACCGGGTTTAGCAATAACCTGTCCGCGTTCGATATCCTTTCTGTCTATACCACGGAGAAGCGCGCCGACGTTATCGCCTGCCTGAGCTTCGTCAAGAGTCTTTCTGAACATTTCGAGACCGGTGATAACGGTAGTCTTCTTTTCTTCGGTAAGACCAACGATTTCAGCGGGGTCGTTTACTTTCGCAACGCCACGTTCTACTCTGCCGGTAGCAACCGTACCACGACCGGAAATGGTCATAACGTCTTCTACGGGGAGCAAGAAGGGCTTAGCGTCGTCTCTTTCGGGAGTCGGGATATACGTGTCGATAGCGTCCATCAATTCGAAAATGCATTTGCATTCGGGAGCGGCTTTAACTTCTTCCGCAGTGTGGTTGCCCTGAGCGTATTCGAGCGCTTTAAGAGCAGAACCCTTGATGATGGGGGTCTTGTCTCCGGGGAAGCCGTATTCGGTGAGAAGGTCTCTAACTTCCATTTCAACGAGTTCGAGAAGTTCGGGATCGTCGAGCTGGTCGCACTTGTTAAGGAATACTACGATATAAGGAACGCCAACCTGACGAGCGAGAAGAATGTGTTCTCTGGTCTGAGGCATGGGTCCGTCGGTAGCAGCAACGACGAGGATTGCGCCGTCCATCTGTGCCGCGCCGGTAATCATGTTTTTAACGTAGTCGGCGTGTCCGGGGCAGTCAACGTGAGCGTAGTGACGGTTAGCCGTCTGATACTCAACGTGAGCGGTGTTGATTGTGATTCCTCTTGCCCTTTCTTCGGGTGCTTTGTCAATTTCGTCGTATCTCATTTTCTGAGCTTCGCCGAAAGCGGAAAGCGTCATCGTGATAGCTGCGGTAAGAGTGGTTTTGCCGTGGTCAACGTGGCCGATAGTACCAATGTTTACGTGCGGCTTGCTTCTGTCAAATTTAGCCTTTGCCATTATTGTTTCCTCCAAAAAATTCTTAAATAATGTTTTTAATTTTTTTGTTTTTTATTTTTTAATAAGGTGTTAAACCTATATAAGAAGTAATCGGTTTGCCGTGCGGTAAAAGAATTAAACCGAAAAAGCAAGCCTCAAACTGCCTATAATACAATTTTACAATAAAATATAATAATTGTCAACGATTATTACGCTTTTTTACCTATAATCTTCTCGGCAACCGATTTCGGAACTTCCGAGTAGTGGTCGAACTGCATAGTATAGTTGCCTCTGCCCTGCGTTCTTGAACGAAGGTCGGTCGCGTAGCCGAACATTTCGGCAAGCGGAATGTTTGCGTCGATAACCTTGATGCCGTTTCTGTCTTCCGTTCCCTGAATAATTCCGCGGCGAGCGGTAACGTTACCCATAATATCGCCGAAGTACGCGTCGGGGGTAAGAATTTCAACCTTCATAATCGGTTCTAACAGCACGGATTTCGCTTTCTGCAAGCCGTCTTTTAACGCCATCGAGCCTGCGATTTTGAACGCCATTTCGGACGAGTCGACGTCGTGATAGCTTCCGTCGTAAACAACGACCTTAAAGTCAACGACCTCGTACCCTGCGAGAATACCGTTTTTAGCAGCTTCCTGAATACCTTTGTTGATAGGCTGTATAAATTCTTTCGGGATAGAACCGCCGACCGTCTCGTCAACGAATTCGTAACCTTTGCCGGGTTCTTGCGGGAGCAGGTGAATTTTACAATGACCGTACTGACCGTGACCGCCCGTCTGACGCTTAAATAAGCCTTCTGCGTCAACAGCCTGTCTGATAGTTTCCTTATAAGAAACCTGCGGCTGACCTACGTTAGCCTCTACCCTGAATTCGCGAAGCAATCTGTCTACGATGATTTCAAGGTGAAGTTCGCCCATACCCGCGATAATCGTTTGTCCCGTTTCGCCGTCGGTGTACGTTTTAAACGACGGGTCTTCTTCCGCAAGTTTTGCAAGCGCGAAGCCCATTTTTTCCTGACCGGCTTTGGTTTTGGGTTCGATAGCGACCTGAATAACGGGGTCGGGGAATTCCATTTTTTCGAGAATAATGGGATGATTTTCGTCGCAAAGCGTATCGCCCGTCGTGGTGTCTTTAAGACCTACGAGCGCGCAGATTTCGCCCGCCGAAACTTCGTCAACCTCTTCTCTGTGGTTAGCGTGCATACGCAAAATTCTCGCAACTCTCTCTTTCTTGCCCTTAACGCTGTTATATACGTAAGAACCGGTTTTGAGAACGCCCGAATAAGCGCGGAAAAACGCGAGCTTACCGACGAACGGGTCGGTCATGATTTTGAACGCCAAGCCGCAGAACGGTTCGTCGACGGAGGGCATTCTGTCCTCTTCCTCGCCTTTAAGATTCGTGCCGGTAATATGGCCGACGTCCGTGGGGCTGGGAAGGTAATCGACGATTGCGTCCAAAAGGTTCTGAACGCCCTTGTTCTTATAGGACGAGCCGCAAAGAACGGGGGTAACTTTCATGGCAAGCGTCGCTTTACGCAAACCCTTTTTGATTTCTTCTAAGGACAAATCGCCCGTTTCGAAGAATTTTTCCATTAAAGCGTCGTCCGCTTCGGCTGCGATTTCAACCAACATGGAGCGATATTTTTCAACGTCCGCCTTCATATCCTCGGGGACGTCCGTAACTTCGATTTCCTTGCCGAGGTCGTCTTTATACACGTCGGCTTTTCTCGTAAGAATATCTACGACGCCCGCGAACGTGTCCTCTTTTCCGATAGGAAGAAGAATAGGAACGGCGTTGGTGTGCAATCTTTCGTGCATCATATCGATAGCGTGAAAGAAATCCGCACCGTTAATGTCCATTTTGTTTACGTAGGCGATTCTGGGAACTTTATACTTGTCCGCCTGACGCCAAACGGTTTCGCTTTGGGGTTCGACGCCGCCCTTCGCGCAAAAGGTAGCGACCGCGCCGTCAAGAACACGGAGCGACCTTTCGACCTCAACGGTAAAGTCAACGTGTCCCGGGGTATCGATAATGTTGATGCGGTGGTTTTTCCAGTAACAAGTGGTAGCCGCGCTGGTAATGGTGATACCTCTTTCCTGTTCCTGAACCATCCAGTCCATAGTCGCCGCGCCCTCGTGGACTTCGCCGAGCTTATGGGTTTTTCCGGTATAGAACAAAATTCTCTCGGTGGTAGTGGTTTTACCCGCGTCGATGTGCGCCATAATACCTATGTTACGAGTCGTGCTTAAATCAAATTCTTTAGGCATACAAACCTCTCCTGATTAAAAGCGGTAGTGCGCGAACGCTCTGTTCGCTTCCGCCATTCTGTGGGTATCTTCTTTCTTTTTAACCGCGTTGCCGGTGTTGTTGAACGCGTCGACGAGCTCCGCCGAAAGGCGAGCGCTCATTTGTCTTTCGCTTCTTTTTCTCGCGGCGGCAACCAACCAACGAATCGCAAGAGTTTGTCTGCGTTCGGGTCTGATTTCGATAGGCACCTGATAGTTTGCGCCTCCGACTCTCCTTGCTTTAACTTCTACCATAGGCATGATGTTGTTAAGCGCGGTATTGAACATTTCTTTGGGTTCCTGACCGACCTTTTCGGCAGCGGCGGTGAACGCGTCGTAAACTATACTCTGCGCAACGCCCTTTTTACCGTCGAGCATAACCTGATTGATAAGCTTGGTAACGACCTTATCGTTATACACGGGATCGGGCAAAACGTCTCTTTTGGCAATATTGCCTCTTCTTGGCATAAATATAATCCTCCTTTAAATTTTTCGCCTTTACAATAAGGCGGTTTTAAGGGTAAACCCTTAGTACGGCTATCGCTTGCCGGAAATTTCACGCACGCGCGCTGACAAAACACGTTTATAAAGCGGTTAAAAAGCGATGCGGCGAAATAACGGTAGCGAACCTTCTGCCTTGCGGCATACTGCCTACTTTATCGGGCTGATTTTCCGAATATCCGATTCAAGTAGGTTAAATAATAGTTAAATAAGCTGAAAAAAGTTAATAAAAGAAGCTTATTTAGGTCTTTTTGCGCCGTATCTGGAACGAGCCTGTCTGCGTTTTGCAACGCCGGCGGTATCCAACGCGCCGCGTACGATATGATATCTTACGCCCGGCAAATCCTTAACTCTGCCGCCACGGATAAGTACGGAGCTGTGTTCCTGCAGGTTGTGACCTTCGCCGGGAATATAGACGATACCTTCCGCCTTGTTAGTCAGTCTGACACGCGCGATTTTTCTTAACGCGGAGTTAGGCTTTTTGGGGGTAGTGGTGGTAACGGACAAGCAAACGCCGCGCTTCTGAGGACATTCGTCCAGAATCGGGGATTTGGACTTATACGTAGTCTGCTTTCTACCCTGTCTGATTAACTGTTGAATTGTTGGCATATTAAACCTCCTTGATTTTTTGGATATCGGAAAACGGATTCGGAACGCCGTTTCACACAGTTTTAAGCGTCGGAGCAACGCCCCGACAAATAATTATTTTACCATTATCGGGCGCAATAGTCAAACGAAATTCGCCCGATTAAGGATTTTTAACGATTTTAAGATAATTTTAAGGGTTAGACCGCGCGGAAAAGCCTCGGCTTTCCGCGCGGCGGGTTTTAACCTTTAATTGTCTTTGGTTTATTCGGCTTTATCCGCGGCGGGTCTTGCGATAACCGTTTGCGGAGAAACGTTTTTGTAATCTCTGATGCCCGTGCCTGCGGGGATAAGCTTGCCGATAATAACGTTTTCTTTAAGACCGAGCAGCGGGTCGATTTTGTTCTTGATGGCGGCTTCGGTAAGCACTCTCGCGGTTTCCTGGAAGGACGCTGCGGAGAGGAAGCTTTCTTTTGCGAGCGCGGCTTTGGTGATTCCGAGCAGAATTCTCTTGCCTTGCGGCGGTCTCTGCCCCGATTCCAACGCTTTCATCGTTTCTTCCTCGAATCTCGACAAGTCGACCTTTTCGCCGGGGAGAATATCCGTATCGCCGGGGTTTTCCACTTGAACTTTTTTCATCATCTGACGAACGATGATTTCAACGTGCTTGTCGTTGATGTCAACGCCCTGTCCGCGGTAAACGCTTTGAATTTCACGCAGAATATAATCCTGAACGCCCTTGATACCCTTGGTTTTTAAGATGTCCTGCGGGTAAACCGAGCCGTTGGTAAGCACCGTTCCGGGTTCTACCCTGTCGCCCGTTTTAACGATAACGCCCGTGCCGAACGGAATGGTATAATCTTTGGTTTCGCCCTCGTCGGTAGCGACGATAACGTGAATAATCTTATCCTTTTCCTCAATGCGCGCCACGCCGCTGTGTTCGCATACGATAGCCGCGCGTTTAGGCCGTCTTGCTTCGAAAAGTTCCTCAACCCTCGGCAAACCTTGCGTAATATCGCCCGTACTCGCTATACCGCCGGTATGGAACGTTCTCATGGTAAGCTGCGTACCCGGTTCGCCGATGGACTGCGCAGCGATGATGCCGACCGCTTCGCCCACTTGAACGGGGGTGTTGTTAGCCATGTTCTTGCCGTAACATTTGGCGCAAACGCCCGTCTTGGATTTGCACGTGAATATGCTTCTGATTTCGACCTCCTCGACACCGGCTTTAACGATTTCGTCAGCCATATCTTCGGAAATCATTTCGCCGCCCTTAACCATAACCTCGCCGGTTTTGGGATTAACGACGTCGGAAATAACGAATCTACCCGCGATTCTGTCGCGAAGCCCCTCGATAATTTCGCCCTTGCTGCCGGTAATCGCTCTGACCTTAACGCCCTTGGGCGATTCGCCGAGCGAAGCGAAGCAGTCGTCCTCTTTGATGATGACTTCTTGCGAAACGTCAACCAGACGGCGGGTAAGGTAACCGGAGTCCGCCGTTTTAAGAGCGGTATCGGCAAGACCTTTACGTCCGCCGTGCGAAGAGATAAAGTATTCCAGAACGGAAAGCCCTTCGCGGAAGCACGATTTAACGGGGATTTCTATAGTTTTACCGTTCGGGTCGGTCATAAGACCGCGCATCCCCGCGAGCTGTTTAATCTGGTCGATAGAACCACGCGCGCCCGAATTAGCCATCATAAGAATGGGGTTAAACTCGTCGAGCGTGCCTTGAAGTTCTTTGGTAACGTCATCGGTAGCCTGTTTCCAGATGGAAACGACTTTTTTATATCTTTCGTCGTCGGTGATAAAGCCTTTTTTATAGAGGTTTTCGACCTTTAAGACGTGTTCCTCTGCGGCTTTAAGGATTTCGGGCTTATGCGCGGGCATATGCATGTCGAACACGGACGTGGTAATCGCGCCGATGGTCGAATACTTAAAGCCCAACGCCTTAATCTTATCGAGAACGTCCGCCGCGCAGCTTGCGCCGTGGCGCTTAAAGCACGCGCCGACGATTTTCTGCAAGTCCTTTTTGCCGACGAGCTTATCTATCTCGTACTTAATCGCGTCTTCTTCGTTTTCTCTCGACGTAAAGCCGAGGTCCTGCGGTATCGCTTCGTTGAAGATGATTTTGCCGACGGTAGTTTTAACTCTGCCCGAAACGGTTTTGTCACCCACAGTAACGGAGCGTCTTACGATGACCTCGTCCTGCAAGCCGATTTTGCCCGTCTGATAAGCCATAACCGCTTCTTCGGGCGAAGAGTAGGAAACGGTGAATTCGGGAACGCCGTATAAAACGCCGTCCTCGCATTCTTTTCTGTTTTCGTCGTATTTATAACCGATTTTGCGGCGGATAAGCGTAAGGTAATAAGATCCCATAACCATATCCTGCGTAGGACTCATAACCGGTTTGCCGTCCGACAGTTTAAGGATATTGTTGGAAGCGAGCATTAAAAATCTTGCTTCCGCCTGCGCTTCGATGGAAAGCGGAACGTGAACAGCCATCTGGTCGCCGTCGAAGTCGGCGTTGAACGCGCCGCAAACGAGCGGGTGCAGCTTGATTGCCCTGCCTTCGATAAGCACCGGTTCGAACGCCTGAATAGACAGACGGTGAAGGGTCGGCGCACGGTTAAGCATAACGGGGTGGTCTTTGATAACCCCCTCTAAAACGTCCCAAACGACCGTTTTCATTTTTTCGACGGTACGCTTTGCGTTTTTGATGTTATGGCAAATGTTATTTTCGACGAGCTTTTTCATAACGAACGGTTTGAACAGCTCGATTGCCATTTCCTTAGGCAAGCCGCATTGATAAAGTTTAAGCTCCGGTCCGACGACGATAACCGAACGACCGGAATAGTCAACACGTTTACCGAGAAGGTTCTGACGGAATCTGCCCTGCTTTCCGCGGAGCATGCCCGAAAGGGATTTAAGCTCTCTGTTGCCCGCGCCTGAAATAGCCTTTCCGCGTCTGCCGTTATCGATAAGCGCGTCAACGGCCTCCTGCAACATTCTCTTTTCGTTTCTTATGATGATTTCGGGCGCGCCGAGCTCCATAAGTTTTTTCAAACGGTTGTTTCTGTTGATAACCCTGCGGTATAAATCGTTAAGGTCGGACGTGGCGAATCTGCCGCCGTCGAGCTGAACCATCGGGCGAAGTTCCGGCGGGATAACGGGCAGAACGTCTAAAATCATCCATTCGGGACGATTTCCGGATTTTCTGAACGCTTCGATTATTTCTATACGCTTCACCGCGCGGATTCTTCTTTGACCGGAGGTGTTTTCGTCAATAATCTTCTTGGTTTCCTCGCTTTCCTTGTCGAGGTCGATAGCCATCAGAAGCTCTTTAACGGCTTCCGCGCCCATACCCGTTTTAAACGCGCCCGTACCGTACTGCTGTTCGTACTCCATTTTTTCGCGGTCGTTTATAACCTGTTTATAAGCGAGCGGAGTAGTGCCGGGGTCTAAAACGACGTGGCTTGCGAAATACAACACCTGCTCTAACGCCTTGGGACTCATATCCAGCATAAGACCTATTCTTGACGGAACGCCTTTAAAATACCAGATATGCGAAACGGGCGCGGCAAGCTCTATATGCCCCATACGGTCGCGTCTGACCTTGCTTTTGGTAACCTCAACGCCGCACTTGTCGCAAATAACGCCTTTATAGCGGATACGCTTGTATTTGCCGCAATGACATTCCCAGTCTTTGGTCGGCCCGAAAATCCTTTCGCAGAAAAGACCGCCCATTTCGGGTTTCTGAGTTCTGTAATTTATAGTCTCGGGCTTGGTAACCTCGCCGTAAGACCAGCTTCTTATTTTTTCGGGAGAGGCAACTCCTATTTGTATCGAATCGAAATTGTTAAGTTCAAACATATCTCCGCTCCTTATTCGTTATCTTCGTCATCGTCGTCGAAGTCGTCTAAATAGTCTCCGTCGGGAACGGTGGTGTCAATATCCGCATCGTCGTCCTCGAACATATCCTTTTCAAAATCGAACTCGTCGCCGATATCGACGTCCTCGTCGTCCACGAATTCCGTCGCTCCCTCGCCGACTTCCTCTTTCGCGAAGTCTTCGAGAGATACTTCCTCGCGGTGTTCTTTCTCTCTGAACACGGGCATATCGTCGTAATCGCTTTCCATAAGGTCTTTAAGCGACAGCTCTTCCTTGTTTTCGGTAAGAACTTTCATATCGAGCGCGAGCGATTGCAATTCCTTCAACAAAACCTTGAACGCTTCGGGGATACCCGGCTCGCTGATATTAGTGCCTTTAACTATGGACTCGTACGTTTTAACCCTGCCGACCACGTCGTCCGATTTAACGGTAAGAATTTCCTGCAAAATATGCGCCGCGCCGTACGCTTCGAGCGCCCAGATTTCCATTTCTCCGAAACGCTGACCGCCGAATTGAGCTTTTCCGCCCAAAGGCTGCTGCGTAACCAGGCTGTACGGACCGGTCGAACGCGCGTGAATTTTATCGTCAACCAGGTGATTAAGCTTAATCATATACATCTGACCGACGGTAACTCTGTTTTCGAACGGCTCGCCCGTTCTCCCGTCGTAAAGCTGAATTTTTCCGTCAACCTTTCCTTCGGGGTTAAGTATATTGTTTTCAAAGAGCAGGTCTTTGATTTCGCTTTCGCTTGCGCCGTCGAAAACGGGTGTGGCGATTTTCC
The DNA here is from genome assembly GCA_958421945.1 of uncultured Eubacteriales bacterium. Lineage (GTDB taxonomy): Bacteria > Bacillota > Clostridia > Christensenellales > Borkfalkiaceae > UBA1259. The sequence goes on from CATZMZ010000009.1 coordinate 21,465, forward strand.
AGCCGAGCTGTTTGCATACAAGCCCCAGGTGTACTTCTAATACCTGCCCGATATTCATACGGGAAGGAACGCCCAAGGGATTAAGTACGATTTGCAGCGGCGTGCCGTCCGCCATAAAGGGCATGTCGTTTTCGGGAAGAACTCTCGAAACGACGCCTTTGTTTCCGTGACGTCCCGCCATCTTGTCGCCTATGCCGATTTTACGTTTTTGTGCAATGTAAACCCTGACGAGCTTGTTTACGCCCGGCGACAGCTCGTCCTTATTTTCTCTCGTAAAGATTTTAACGTCTACGACTATACCGCCCTCGCCGTGGGGAACTTTAAGGGAAGTATCTCTGACCTCTCTCGCTTTTTCGCCGAAAATCGCGCGAAGCAATCTTTCTTCGGGGGTAAGCTCCGTTTCTCCCTTCGGGGTAACTTTACCGACGAGAATATCGCCCGAATTAACCTCTGCGCCGATACGAACGATGCCGTCCTCGTCGAGGTCTTTAAGCGCGTCGTCGCCGACGTTAGGAATATCGCGCGTGATTTCTTCTTCGCCGAGACGGGTGTCTCTCGCTTCGATTTCGTATTCTTCTATATGGATAGTGGTAAACACGTCCTCTCTGACGAGTTTTTCGGAAAGAAGAATAGCGTCCTCGTAGTTATAACCCTCCCAGCTCATAAAGCCGACGAGGATATTTCTGCCGAGCGCAAGCTCGCCGTTTTTGGTGGAAGGACCGTCCGCAATGGTCTGCCCCTTTTCCACGCGTTCGCCTTTATCGACGATGGGTCGCTGGTTAAGGCACGTACCCTGATTGCTTCTTTCGAATTTTTTAAGTTTATATTCTCTTATCGTTCCGTCGTCCTCTCTGACGGTGATAAGGTCGCTTGCGACGCTGTTTACAACGCCCGCCTCAACGGCGTTCACCATAACGCCCGAGTCGTACGCGATACGTCTTTCTATACCCGTCGCGACGATAGCGTTTTCGGGCGCAAGAAGCGGAACTGCCTGACGTTGCATGTTAGAACCCATCAGCGCGCGGTTGGTATCGTCGTTCTCGAGGAACGGAATAAGGGCGGTTGCGACCGAAATAAGCTGCTTCGGCGAAACGTCCATATAATCTATTTTTTCTTTAACGTCTTCGGTAATATCTTCCCTGTGCCTGCAAGAAACGCGGTCGTTGACGAAATATTTGTTATCGATAAGCGGTTCGTTAGCCTGCGCGACGATGAAGTTATCCTCCTCGTCGGCGGTGAGGTAATCGACGTGCTCGGTAACGATGGTCTGAATAGTACCGTCCTCGCCCATAACGTGCTCTACCTTTCTGTAAGGCGATTCGATAAAACCGTACTCGTTCACCTGCGCGTAAGCGGCAAGTGAAGAAATAAGACCGATGTTCTGACCTTCGGGGGTTTCGATAGGACACATCCTGCCGTAGTGCGAGTGGTGAACGTCGCGGACGTCGAAAGTAGCCCTGTCGCGGTTAATACCGCCCGGACCTAACGCGGAAAGCTTTCTCTTATGCGTAAGCTCCGCAATCGGGTTGGTTTGATCCATAAACTGCGAAAGCTGCGAAGAACCGAAGAATTCTTTAATGGCGGAGCTGACGGGACGAACGTTGATTAAGCCCTGCGGAGTAACGTCCTTGGGGTCTTGCGTTGCCATTCTTTCCTTAATAACGCGCTCTAATCTCGCAATACCGATACGGAATTGATTTTGCAGCAATTCGCCGACCGAACGAACGCGGCGGTTGCCGAGGTGGTCGATATTATCCGTCGAACCGATGCCGAAATTAAGGTCGAGATTGACGGAAACGGACGCGACGATATCCTCTACCGTAACGTGTTTGTGGTTAAGCTTGTCGATAACGGGGCGGATATCCTTTTTCTCCTCCGCGGTAAGCGGCTCGGTAACGGCGTTGCCCATAATCCGCTCGAAAGCGACGCAGGCTTTAACGAATTTAAGTCTGGTTTCCCTTGCTTTTTCCTGATTTTTCTTTTCTTCGGGCTTGATTTCGTCCTCCGGAATATCCTTTTCGTCGATATAGAAAAATTCGTTAATCTCCTTTTTCATATCGTCGGCGACGAATTCCTCGCCCTTTTCCGCGGCTGCGGAAGCAACCGTCTTGCTGAATTCGATTGCCGGATAATACACGTAATCTAATAAACCGAAAAATCTCGGATCTTTACCCGTAACCGCTTTAAAGCTTACCGTGTTGTTTGCGATTATTTTATGCTTAACCCCGTCCACGTCCGCGTAAAAGACGTTCACGCCGGCGTTCTGAATGTTTTCCGCGGTGATTTTGTCGATAATCTGACCTTTGGTCGCGAGAACTTCGCCGTCGGGGGTAATAACGTCCTCGAAAGCCTTTAAGCCGACGATTCTGACGCCCAGACGAAGACGTTTATTGAATTTGTATCTCCCCACGCGCGCGAGGTCGTATCTTCTCGCGTCGAAGAAAAGATTTTTAAGGTGCTGTTTAACTGCGTCGTCGGTGGGAATTTCACCGGGGCGCAATCTTCTGTATAACTCTATAAGACCCTCGCTTTCGGACTTGCTTACGTCCTTCGCAGCGGTATCGGCGATCATTTTATCGTTATCGAAAAGCTCGTTAAGCGCATCGTCGCTGCCGAAACCCAAAGCTCTCAATAAGACGGTGGCGGTGAGCTTACGCGTTCTGTCAACGTGAACCCACAAAACCCCCTGCGAATCCTGTTCGAATTCGAGCCACGCGCCGCGGGAGGGCATAACGGTAGTGTTAAAGATTTTTCTGCCCGACTTATCCACCTGCATATCGTTGTAAACGCCGGGCGAACGGACGAGTTGAGAAACGATAACGCGTTCCGCGCCGTTAATGATAAACGAGCCGTTCGCGGTCATCTGAGGGAAATCACCCATAAAGACGTCCTGGTCGATAATTTCGTCCGTAACCTTATTGACGAGTCTGACCTTAACGCGAAGAGGACGCGCGAAAGTGGCGTCCCTGTCTCTGCACTCTTTTTCATCGTATTTAGGCTCGCCGCTGAGGTCATGCTCCAAAAAATACAATTCAAAGTGGTCGGAATAGTCCGTAATAGGCGAAAAATCTTCCAGCACTTCGCCTATACCCTCGCGGATAAAAGCGTCGTAGGAGTCTTTCTGAATTTTAACGAGATACGGCAGTTCTATGGCTTCCTTAATTTTGGAAAAGGTTTTACGGCTTATCTTTCCGCACTCGATTTCGGGTAGTTTACGCGTCATCTAAACACACTCCTTAAAAAGTTTAAAAATTTTGGCAACATCGTTTACAAAACCGAAAATATAGTGTATAATGGTTTTAACGATGCCGATAAACGGTTTTATCAAGCAATTCCCGCAGATTTTGGCACGAAAGAAGCGCGGTTTTCAGCGCATTTTATGGCAAAATGCGATAAAACTCGATAATAACCTATCATAATGCATTTTATAATATTATCGCATTTAGTCAAATTTGTCAAGCGATTGCGCGGACATTATAAATTTTTTTTATTTTTCGACGAAAAAGACGTCGCTTTTGATTGTTTTTAAGCTTAATTCGAGGTAAAAATGAGAATAGATAAGTTTTTGAAGGTGTCGCGGATACTTAAACGCCGCTCGCTCGCGGCGGACGCGGCAAACGGCGGCAGGGTTAAAATCAACGACAGAACGGTTAAGCCTTCGCACGACATTAAAATCGGGGACGTCGTGGAAATAGGCTTTAACAGCGGAACGGTTAAATTCCGCGTGCTGAACGTTAAAGAAACGGTGAGAAAGGACGAAGCGGAAACGCTTTACGAAATTTTGCCCTGACCGTCGGTTACCGTTCGCAATTCGCGGACGGTTTTTATCGAATGGCGACCGGCGTTGCTTTTTTGTCGCGCGGCGGGCGGCGTTTCGGATTTACGTTTATGCGGCTTTTGCCGTCGTGGTTTTATTGCGGAATTTCACATGAATATATAAGGATTAAATAATATAATGAAAATATCGCTTATTCTCGCGTGCGCAGGCAAAGGCGAACGCGTCGGGCATAACAAAAACAAGCTGCTCGTTCCCGCGGGCGGCGAAACTTGCCTGCAAAAAACTTTTTCGGCTTTTCAGTCATCGGGATTGATTGACGAATACGTAATCGCCTGCGCAAAATCGGACGAAGCGGAAATTAAACAGCTTCTTCCCCAGTTCGTTAAAATAGTAATCGGCGGCGAAACGCGTACGCGCTCGGTCGTCAACGCGCTTGCGGCGGTTACGGGCGAAATTACGCTTATTCACGACGGCGCAAGACCGTTCGTCGATAAAGCAACTATTAAAAGCTGTATCCAAAACGCGGAAAAATTCGGCAGCGGAATAGCCGCCGTTCCTTCACGGGATACGATTTGCCGCGCCGACAACGCGTTCGTTACCGAATACGCGGGCAAAAGCGATTTGTTTATCGTACAGACGCCGCAGGCGTTCAGGACGGAACTTATTAAAAAGGCGTATCGGTTAGCCGAACAAGAAAACCCGAACGCCGCGTTTAACGACGACGGCGAGGTTTTTGAAAAATATATCGCCGCGGCAAAACTTGCGACCGGTGCTTACGAGAACGTTAAAATAACGTATAAGGAAGATTTGGGGTTGCTGTCCGCCGCCCCCTTATGCCGCGTGGGAACGGGTTTCGATTGCCATAAACTCGTCGAAAACAGAAAGCTTATTCTCGGCGGAGTGGAAATTCCGCACGATAAAGGGCTTCTGGGACATTCCGACGCGGACGTTCTCGCTCACGCGGTTATGGACGCGCTTTTGTCTGCGCTTTCCCTGCGCGATATCGGCTATCATTTCCCCGATAGCGACCCTGCTTTTAAAAACGCGAACAGCATATCGTTGTTAAAACGTGTTCTCGGTTTAATAACCGAGCAAGGCTACGCGCCGCATAACGTGTCGGCGGTGATAATGGCAGATAAGCCGAAGCTTTCGCCGTATATAGAGAAAATGACGGAAACGCTTGCGGAAGCGTTAGGGCTGCCGACCGCGAACGTGGGACTCGGCGCAACGACGTTAGAGGGATTAGGCTTTGTCGGCAGAGAGGAAGGAATATGCGTGCATGCCTCCGCCACCGTGATAAAAAAATAAATTTTCGTTAAATCAAGGGTGTCGTTTTTCGCCGCCTGTGTTATTTAAACCTGATTAAGCTGTCTGTTTATTCTGTTCCGTTTTTTTTGATTGATTATGCGTTCCGTTTGTCGTCGTTTTTTTATTATTGATATTATAATATATACTGTAATATATAATTATATAATGTTTTAAAATTTTACTTGTGTGCCGTTTATCTTTTATATGAACCGATATTCAAAACCCTCGCCGAAGCGTCGCTTCGGCGAGGGTTGTTTTTATCGTTTTTTTCTTAACGCAAAATCTCTTCTTCTCGGACAAATTACCGTTTCGTAGCCGATTTTTTTGCCCTCCGTCACGTAAATACCCGTAAACGCTTTTTTTACCGCGCCTAACAAGTCGTAGGCACTGTTTATAAACAAACAGTTGCCGAGCGTGGCGATAAAATATTCGTAATCCTTTATATCTACGCTCTTTTTAAAGAACTCTCTGAACATTACGTTCTGCCCTATGCAGACGGCGCGCGTTCTGTATGCCGGCGCAACTTTGGAGTCGTCTACTATTTCGAGTGAAATTCCAGACATTCTTTCAAATCTTTCTCTAAACGCTTCCGCGGCATTTAAGACCTCTTCGCTTGCGTTTTCTGCAACGGATATTTTATAGTCCGTAACGTAGTCCTTTGCGAGCGTAAGGCAGAACGGTCCGCTCCCCGGCGAAGAAAGGTTTATTTCCCGCGCGAGCGCGTAAAACTCTTCAGTATATTCGTCGTCTTTATCTCCGAAATAATATTCCGCGTTTTTCGAAATCATACGAAGCGGCGTTGCGAGAACGCGTTTAAGACGAATTACGAGTTCTTTCTTCTGCATTTTTTCGAGCGAAGAATTTTTAACGTCTTCTATTGCGGATTTTATGAGATTTCTCTTTTCGACCAGAAATTCAAGCGGATAGTGTTTCGGATCGAAAAAGTCGCAATAATCGGTCACGATAGAAACCTTCATTCCGTCTTCAATCTCTTTTTCGAAAAAAGCTTGCATTTCGAGGATAAAACGCATAACTTTTTCCGCCGCGATTCCATAATATCCGTAAACGTATTCTTTAACGGTCGCCCATATATCGATATTGCAATCCCAGTACAGCTTTGAACAGACGTAAGAGAAAATTTCCTGTTGCCAGTTTGACGTTCCGTCGTCAGAGCCTTCGCTGAATAAATACGTAATCCCCGTTTTTGCATAAAACCTTATATTCTTCTGAATATTCGGCAATATCGGGAAATACCAGTATTGCTCCATAAAGTTTACGTCATAGTCCCAGAACATCATATTCTTGGTAAGACCCGTCCAGCCGAAAACTTGCCGCTTGATACTTTCCCCCTGTCTGTCGTCATCCAGAGAATACGTATAATCCGCGTCTATCGGCGCGTATCTTATATGCAGTCTTTTATCGGGGATAACGAGCGAATCTACGGGTTTGCCATTTTTTGTCGGCGGTTCTACCGTGTTGTGATAAGCGAACATTACGACGTTAAAGTCGGGCGTTTTACCCGCTGCTATAAGCATTTTTTCCACTTTCTTTATCACGGCGTTAAGGAAAATTATAACCACACCGGCATCCGTGCCGTATTTGTCGCGTTTTTTGCTGCATTCGGGACAAAAACAACGCACGCCCCTGTTATCCTGCAAGCCGAACATAAAGAATTTTTTATCCGGCTCGTCATTGATAAATTCGTAAAGCTTATCGGCGACCAGTCTTGCGGCGGAAAACGACTTGCTCTCGTCGAATTTTCCGTCGGCGGTTATACCGTTGCTGTAACAAAGGTCGATAGAACGCGCCCCCACGCCGTTGGCAAACGGGTCGAAGTTATAATTTGCGTCTTCTCTCACCCTGAAAATCTCGGGATGCTCGCGATACAGTCCGAAATCTACGTAACAATGCGTGTTATGAGTGGTCGGAATCTTGTTGTACCAGTTACCCGCAAGTCCCAAAGACTTTCTTTCTTTAACGTTGTGGCTGACGTATCTGAAATGCATCGCAAGCTGCCAGTCCGTTGTAAAAGGAGCGTAGGTAAGTTCTCTTTGCGGGAAATACGCCCATTCAAACACTTCTTTTTCGTCTATAACGAGTTCATTTGCACGGGGAGCAAGCTCCGCGTCGTTATGAAACCATCTCACTCCCAGATATTTTTCAATAAACGCGTAAGTTCCGTATACGGTATTCCGAATTTCGTTTCCGAAAATGTAAATATTTCCGTCTTTAAAAATTATCCGGTATCCGTCATATTTGTCTTGCGCAATCGGATTTGCCGAAATGATTTTTTCGGATTTTGCGTTTGCTCCTATCGAAATAAAATGCTTCTGCCCGACGTATTTGTCGAATTTAAGACCGACGCATTTATAAAAATATTCGTTTATATGCGCGGCACAGTATTCGAGACCTTCCGTTTCTTCGTATAAAAGCCCGTACTCCGCGACGTTGTTTTTGTCGATTACCATTCTGCTCTCCTTTTATCGGATTTTGACGGGCTTTACCCCGCTTTCATAGGCGGCAAGAATGATTTTTATAACATTTGCCGCTTCTTCGCCGTCGATCGGGAATTTTACACCGGTTCTCACACACTCGTAAAAATCCGCAACGAGCTTTTCATGTCCGTTGCCGTAACAGCATTTTCTGTCCGCATTGTCGATAACTTCCGCACATACCGCTTTGCCGTTTATCGTAAGTCTGTCCGGATACACCGCCACGACGTCTCCGCTTTTCAATTTTATCGTTACTTCTACGGGCAAATCCGCTCCGCCCGCATTCGTTGCAAAAAAGGTAAAATCGGTTTCCCCTTTACAAAGCAGACTTGCGGTATCTTCTACCTCGATAACGCCTTTAAGCGATAAGTTTTCTATACTTGCGGTAACGCTTTCGGGCATTCCGCAAAACCACTGCATAAGGTCAAGCGTATGAAGAGCCTGATTAATCAGCACCCCGCCGCCTTCGGTGTTTTTTTTGCCGCGCCAAGCGTCCTGCGCATAATAAGCCGCGTCCCTGTTCCACACCACGCTGCCGTGCGCGGATAAGATTTCCTTGTCTTTAAGATATTCTTTAACGTAAACGTTTGCGGCATTATATCTGTTTTGATGACACACTCCGAGAATGCCTTTGGATTTTTGTTCCGCACGGATTATCCGAGGTATATCTTCCTCCTTTATGCATAACGGTTTTTCGCACAATACGTTTATATCGCGGGAAAGAGCTTCCGTTATCATTTCCGCGTGGAGATAGTGCGGAGTGCATACGTGTACCACGTCAGGTTTTTCTTTTTCGAGCATTTCGATATAATCGGTATACGCTCTTTCGGTTAAACCTGATAATTTTTTCTCGTTTACGTCGCACACGGCGACGAGGTTTTCTCCCAGTTTGTGCAGCACGTTTTTATGAACGCTGCCTATAACGCCCAAACCTATTATAGCCGTTTTCATTTTTTATCAGTAAGTCCCCGCGGTATTTAATGCTGCGCCGTCTTCCGTCGTTTTGATTTTAGACGTTTTGCGTCGTTCGTTCAGTGCGTCGAGATATTTCTTGCTATCGACGGGAAGAGTAACTTCCTCGCCGCCGTTCCAGCCCGAATATTCTATGGCGTTCATCAACTCTACGCCGTTTATCCCCTCCGTACCGTTGACAAAAAGCGGCTCTTTGCCTAAAATCGCATTTACCATATTCTGAATGATTCCTGCGTGCTGGGGATTTTTGCCGTCCGTTTCCACTTCTACGATTTCACACTCTAACTGCGCCCCGCCGAAGGTGTTTTTGGGATCGAGCGAAAATTCTCTGCTGTCCGCCGCGGTTTTAAACCATTTGAGCGAGCCGTTTTCGCAAAGAAGCTTGCCCTTCGTTCCCGAAATTTCAAAACGATTAGTTCCGGGAGCTTCCCCGGTGGTCGTAATAAAAATACCCGTCGCGCCGTTGTCGTATTCGAAATACGCGGTAACGTCGTCTTCAACTTCGATATCGTGCCAGCGCCCGTATTTACAAAAGCCGCGTACCGTTTTGGGAAGTTTACCCACAATCCACTGAACGAGGTCGAGCTGATGCGGGCATTGATTGATAAGCACGCCGCCGCCTTCGCCCGCCCACGTCGCGCGCCAGCTACCGGAATCGTAATACGTCTGCGTTCTGTACCAGTCGGTTATTATCCACGTAACTCGCTGCAATTCGCCCACGCCGCCCTGCTCTACTATTTCTTTCATTTTTCTGTACACACAATTCGTGCGCTGATTGAACATCATTGTAAAAAGCGCGTTGCTCTTTTTTGCCGCTTCGTCCATATCGCGAACCTGATCCGCATAAACGCCCGCGGGTTTTTCGCATATAACGTGTATACCGCGCGCAAGACACGCCTTGACGATTTCCGGGTGCAGATAATGCGGGGTTTCCACCATTACCGCGTCGCATACGCCGTCGTCGAGCATTTTTACGTAATCGTCGTAAAATTTAACGTCCTTTCCTTGCAAATCGCCTTTTATCGCTTCAATTTTTTTTGAATTAGTATCGCATACCGCGGTAACCGCGGCGTTCTCTATTTCGCCTTTATTGAAAATGTTTTTTATATAAGACGAACCCTGATTGCCTACGCCCACTATCCCGAATCTTACCGTTTTCATTTGACGAATTCTCCGTTTCTTTCAGTATAACCGTCTTTAACGAGTATGTCTTTTATCGCTTTTACGGCAGCGTCGAACGCTTCTCTCGGCGAAGTGAATAAAAATTTATTTTTCATTTTCGCCTTGTCTATGTCTGCGTAGCCGTCGAACACGGTAAGGTGCGGTTCGAGCGTTAAAACCTTATCGTCTTTTATGTCGGCAACGAGCTTGGATATTTTGCCGTCACCGAACCCCGCGGGAACTATCTCTTGCGTTGTTTCTATCACGTCCTTTATATGAAAATAAATTGCGCGGTGATGGAGAAGCGCGAGCGTTTTGTCGGCTTTTTCTCCGCACTGAATAAAGTTTGCGGGGTCGTAAACGCAATATAACCCTTTTACGTTATCGAGCAAATCGACCTCTCTGTCTGCGACGTCACCGTAAATGTCCTTCTCGTTTTCGTGACACATTTTTACGCCGAAGGTTTTTCCTATCTCTACCATTTTGTTGAGATTGTCTATAACCCTATCCCTATCGCCGTAAGCCTTATAAAAACTGAACATTCTTATTTTATCCGTCCCAAAAACGTTTGCAAGCTCGCAAACGTGTTTCACCTTCTCGGAATATTCGGAAAAATCCGTATCGATATTCACCTTACCGAGCGGAGAGCCTATCGACCACGCGGAAACGCCTTCGTCCCGCATCTCCTTCTGATAATCCTTTGCTTCTTCCACGGTAAAGTTTATAACGCTTTTGCCGTTTATCCCTCGGACTTCCATTAAAGAAAGTCCGTTTTCTTTCAACGCCTTGATTTGACCTTTGAGAGAGCTGTCCGCCTCGTCTGAAAATGCCGCTAATTTAATCATAATTTTTCACCTTTATTTTAGTCTATATAACACTCTTTTCTTAATTGATTGTATTCTTTGACGAACTCCGCCTGAGTTTCCAAAGGATAGAACGAACCGAAATTCTTCATAACGATTGCCATAGGAGAAAGCTTTACGTGACTTAAACGCTTTATCGCGGTTTCTTTCTCGCCGTCGGTAAGACTACCATCGGCTTTAATTTTTTCCGTAGCGTCCTCTAATATCGAAAACTGCTTTTCCAAAAATTCCAGCGGGTATGTTTCCGCCTTGTTATAGGAAGTCTGCGCTGCGGATACCTTAATCGACAACTTGCCTTCCGCTTTCATCTCGGAATAGAAGCTCTCGTAAATATCGATTATTTCTTTAACCGCGTTCGCCGCCGCGCCGTAGTATAAAGTGAGATATTCGTTAAGCAACAGATTTATATCCCAGTCGAGATTCCAGTAAAGTCTGTTCGCTATATACATTCTTAAATCCGCGTGCCATATTTCTTTGCGGCTGCTGCTACATTCACTGAATATATATTCCGCGCCCGAATCCCTGTATAATCTGAGATTTTCCCTGTAATAAGACAAGCTCGGGTAATACATAAGCGAATCAAAATAGTTCATCACGTAATCCCATACGAGCAAATGCTTCGCGCAGACCGACCACCCCTCGAACATCTTTTTATAATAATCGTATTGCGGTTGTCGCTCGTCGCTTATCGCATAAGCGTAATCCGCGTCTATCGGCGCAACCCGCATATACACGTTTTCGTTGGCTACGCACAAATCGCTTATCGGTTCGTAAGTTCCGTCCGCCTTTACTGTAACGGGCGGCTCTTCGGAATCGTGATACGCAAACGCCGAGAAATTCACCGTTCTGCCGTTCTGCGTTTCTTTAAGCCAAGTGTTGACCTCGCGTTCTACGCAGTTTATAAACATAACCATTACGCCGGAATACCCCGGTCCGCCGGGATAACCGCCGAATTTGGCGTAGCGCGACAGGCAGGTCTGGCATTTGCAAACGAGTCCGCGATAGTCCATAATTCCGATATGAAACCAGTTATAGTTTTCGCCGTCCTTGCCGCTTAAAACCCCTTTTATTTTGTCGATGATTCTTCTCGTTCCGCTCGGTCCGTCTTTAAGCGTTCCGTCCTCCGCAATACCGTTGGTAAAGCATATATCGTAATATCCGTACGTGCTGGGATTAGTTACGTCCGTCCAGTATTCGGGGTGTGCCTGCGAAAGGGGAATGCCTTTTTCGTGCGTGCCGCAGTCGCAATCGGCTATATCGCTTTTATTTAGATATCCGACCCCGGGATAAGCCGCGTAATCCGTGGCGTTGTGATATTCTCTGCCGGGGTTATACCATTCGCCGTAATACGTGCGGCTGTGATTATAATATGCGGGACTGTATCTCGAATCCACCGCGTAAGAATGCCATTTGCGCATCATAAATTCCGGCTCTTCCTTTATGTCGCAGGGATAAAGACTTATCGTGGAAGTCTTTGGCACGTGAGTACTCGTCGCGGTTAGCCATCTCACACCGAAAAATCTCTCTATAAAACTGTAAACGCCGTATCGCGCGCCGCGTTCTAATTCCGCGGAAATGAACACGTTGTCCCCTACCGTTTTTATCACGAAGCCGTCGTATTTGATATCGTCCGTTTTTATGCCGTTCTCTTCCGCAAGAGCGGTTTTTCCCACGGAAATAAACTTATCGCTTATAGACTTTGTTCCGTCGCTTTCGGTATAAACGGGCATATACGCGCCGGACACGTCGCGGGCGTAAGAGGATAGCTCTTTGGAACTTTCTATAACGTCCGTTCCCGCGCCCTGCGGAATTATTATGACGTAATCGGTTTTGCCGTCCGTTATAAATTCTTTGGCTTTGGCTGCATAATCTATCCCCGTGGTGTAATCGTAAGGCTTTTCGTACTCTATCGTTTTTGGTTTCGGTTCTTTATTGCAAGCGCAGGAAGAACAAGTAATCGCAATCGCCATAGAGGCGGCAACAACCGCCTGAATTTTTCTTTTATAATTCATCGTCATTTCCCAACCTTTACATTAAACGTGTATTTCGTATAGTTATAATTAGAATCGTGCGCGTAATACGTAATTTCATAAACGCCGCAATTTTCAAAAATCACTTCTTTATCGGGTTTTGTGTCGATTATAGCATAATCGTAAAGATTTCTTACGCTCACGTAAACCGCAAGCTTGCCGTCCGCGTTATCTTCCGCTTCTGCGGCGGGCAAAACTATTTTCGTCCCTTTAACGACTTCCTCCGCTATTCTTCCAAAGATTTTCAACGACGGGGAAACGTTGTCGTAAGCTTTGACGGTATAAACGACCGTTTCGGTATTTTTGCCGTCGGACACCTCGTAAATTACGGAATATTCGCCTATCATTCCGCAAACAAACGAGATTTTTTCGGACGCGTCTCTCTTTTTTGTAACCACGCTTTCGTCGGGGGCTTTTACCGTAACCGTTACCGTACCCGCGTCCGATAATACGTCGTATGCCTTAGCCGTGGGAAGATTTACCGTCGAGCCGAGTTCCGCTTTGGTGTTTTTTGCAAAATGCTTGTTAAACAAGAGAACGGGAGCGGTCTTGTCCGACCAGGGTTTTCCCGCTGCTTTATCCATAGCCTGATTCGCGAGCAAAGAAAGAATGACGGCGGAATTCTCTTTTGCTTCTCCGAAACGAAAACTAATATAGCTAAGATCGGCGTCGTAACCCGGAAGCTCGCACACGTAAACCGAAGAATACGTGCTGTATAAAACGTTGTTTTCTATATAGAGAGTGATCGAGGAATTATTTTCGGTAAGCGTGCCGTCTATCGTATAACTCTCGCCCGTTCCGTTTATCCGAACAACGCTTTTGCCGCTGTTTTTGGAGTCTTTTGCGATTCTTATAAACAAGTCCGCGCATTTACCCGACACGTCGCTTAAAATAACGTCGAAGTATCCGAATGCGTTCGCGCCGCCCGCCGCGTTGAGAATTATATAAGTCTTTTTATCGGAAGGACCCGTTACCACGGGGAACGCGAAATCAGCGCGCCCGTCGCCCGAAAGAGCGGAGATTTTTACGCCTTTTGCTCCATCCTCCGCTACGGCAGAGCCATCCGATAAGAAATAGCTCGCGGGGGTTGCGCCCGAGCTTTTCACGACCGCGACGGAAAATTCCTTTTCCTTGCTGCCGAGCGCGGTAGTTGCAACGTATTTAACGGAAATATCGTTCTTCGTTCCGTCTGCGGCAAACTTTCTGTCGTTTGATAAAAGCTTGCCGTCCGCGTAAATTTTTACGTCTGCGGCTTCGCCCGTCTTGCCGTTGAACGCTTCCGCCTCGGGGAAAATCACTTCCAAACCCGCCGTAACGGCTTTGGGCATACCCGAAACGATGAGAACGGTATCGTCTTTTATTTCGAGCGAAAAGCTCTTTACCGCCGTTTCGCCCGAATACGGCTTACATTCGACGAGCAGCGTGAGCGTGCCGCCGACTTTGCCGATTGTCGTCCTTCTGTTTTCTTTCAGGACTATTTCCGTCCCGTTAAAAAACAATCTTTCGGTTTTCACTATTTTGCCCGAACCGCCGTAATAATCGGTTTCGGGAATATATATTTCGGAATTAAGCGCGGCTTCCCCGAAATCTTCTTTCATGTAAATGCTGATGGGTGTTTGTTCCTCGTCAATCTTAAAGAAAACGCTTTTCGTCGCGGAAGTTTTAGGGTTAGTCGCGGTGTAATCCACGCGATAATCCCCCGCCTTGTCGGGAACGAACTCGCCGTCGATAATTTCTTTGTTCTGTTCTTCGTCGCCGCAGAAAATCTTTACCGAAACGTTTTCGCCTATGCCGTAATACCAGTCGAAAGCGGATACCTGCGGAAGTTTATAAGACAAGCCTTTCGCACCGTCAGGGAGATAGGTCTTTCCATCTAACTCCTCGGAATATTCCTTGGTAAATTTATCGAATTGTATTTCGGGAGAAGGAAACGAAGCGTTGTTCTTAAATTCCCCGTCCACGTTTGAGCCCGCAACGGATTTAATAATCACGCCGCCCTCGTAAGCGTCGCTTAAAAAGGATGCGGAAACGCTGACCTTGCCCCTTCCGTTTTTAAAGCCTTTCCATACGGAATCCGCGCCCACATGGTCGGGGTTGTCGAGTTCCAAAATAGAATAATAAACGGGCAAGCCTCTGTTCTGCGTAACGATATAAATCGTTTTTTCTTCGTAATCCAGAGAAACGGAGAACGGGTGCGCGGGGTTTTGCGGACTCCAGTCCTCTATGGGAGAAGTGGAAGAACGTTTTATTCCGTAATTGAAGCCCGTATTTCTGTAATAAACGCCGTAGCTTCCGTCTCTCACCGTATCGCCGGAAACGGCTCTGTCAAGACCGTTATACCTGACTCTCGTGTAGATAACCAGATTGCTGTAATCGGTATAAGCGTAAAGCGACACCGAGTTTGAGGGATCGTCCGCGTCGGTAAGAGTAACGGTCAGATTGTCTATCATAGACACGTTCTCTTTGCCGGTAAGCGCGTAAAATTCTATAAACGGCTTGGTTTTGTCGAACGTTTCGAAATAAATCGCGTTGTTATAAGAAAAATCTATCATCGCGTTTTCCTGCGAAACGTATATGCCGGAATCGCTCGCGCCTATTGCCGTACCTTTGAAGAACTTGCTTTCTACCTCTTTGCCGACGGAAATCTTACCCGTGTTTACGGTAAAAACGTCCGCTTTGCTTTCCGTCCGGGCGGCTCTTGCGGGGAATATCAGCGCGCCCGTTAATACGAACGTCGCCGCGCAAGCCGCAAGAATCACAATAAGCGCGTTCCTTTTTTTAGTTTTATTCATCCTTTAAGTCCTCCTACCATAAAGTTACTTCTCATAAGCTTTTGCCCCGACAGATATAAAACCATAGACGGGATGATGATAATGGTATACCCCGCGAACACGTGCACCTGCGAAAGGTCTTTGCTCGTCAGCTCCCTGCCCATTCTGTACATACCGTAAGAAAGGTTAGGCGTGCTGGGGTACCATATAAGAAAGTTTTCGTAATTGTTCCAGTCCGCGATAAAGCTCAGGATATAAACGGTAGCAACCGTCGGTAACGCCATAGGCAGAATTATTCTGAACATTATCGTATAAGGGTTTGCGCCGTCTATCTGGGCGGCTTCCGTATAAGTTTGCGGAATCGCTTTCAGCGCGACGTAAATAATCATAAAATACAAGCCGGAAAATGCCGTTGCGGGCGGGATAAGCACCTTTATATACATTCTGTCGTAAAGGTTCATTTTCTGCAGCACCATCATCTGCGAGGCGTTGCTGCCGGCTATCGGTATCATCATAATGAGTATACCGAAGTTATAAAGGAATTTGCCGCCGAAGAACTTGAATCTCGCAAGGACGTAAGCGACGAGCGTCATCCAGCCGACGGAAACGATCGGCGCGACCGCGGAATAATAAATACTGTTTATAAACATATCGGTTATTCCGTAGGTGGTAGAGCCCTGCGACACCTCGAAGTTGGCGATAACCTGCGCGTAATGCTCGAAGTGCAAATCGTTAAGCGCGGGGAGCGAGAACTTGCTTACACCGGGCATATCCCACACGAGCGGGTCTTTGACCGAGTTATAAAGCATCCATATAAGCGGAACGAACAGCGTAAGGCAATAAATAACTATAGCCGTGCCGACTGCCGCCCACAGCAGTTTGGAAACGATAGTCGCCGCGCCCGTACCTTTAAAGTTAAGCGATTTCTTTTTTCCGTTTTCGCTTTTAACGAGAGCTTGCTTTACGAGCATAACCGCAAAGAGAATCAAAAACAAAGCAAACACGCATAAAATAAGACCTGTCATCGGTAACCTCCTTTAATTGTCCGTTCTGTCCAGCGTCCCCATCAAAAATTTGATAAGGAACACCACGGGAACAGTAAACAAAGAAACCACAAGTCCCGAAGTTGCCACCGCAGGGTACTGCATAAAATCGTGTACGCCTGAAATACCGACGGCTTTCGTAAAGAAATACCCAAGTCCCCACAAGTCTTCCGGCGCGCTGCCCATATAAAAGACGAGAAGCGAACCCGAAAAAGTAAACATAGAAGTCGCGTTCGTTACGAAGGTCGTAGAGAGCGTGGGCCAGATAAGCGGCAGAACGATGCTGAAAAATTCTCTCGAATCGCTTGCGCCGTCTAACTGTGCGCTTTCAAAGATTTCTCCGCTTATCGCGCGGATTGCGTTTGAGTATAAAAGCGTACTCGTTCCGAACGACACCCAAATCGTATAGAACAGGTTGTTTCCGTAGGCAAGGCGCGCGTCGTTGAAGATATCGAAGGGCTGCGCCTTGTCGAGAACTCCCCAGGAAACGAGGATTTCTTTTAACGAATAAGTAACGAATTCCTTATAAACGAGCGCGAACACCATACTCGAAATGACCTGCGGGAGCATAACCACTATAGACACGAATTTAGTGCATGGCAATTTTTTTGCGACGTAATACGCCATGATAAGCTGAAGCGGCGTGTTGATTATGGTAACAGTCCACCACATTTTAATCGAGCGCAAAAAGCTGGGCCACGCCGCGCCGTTTGCAAGCGTACCCGTAAAAAACTCTTTAAAATTCTCCAGACCGACCCAGCTGTATTCGCCCGCGATATCTATTTTTCTGAACGCCAACAAAAAAGAGTTAAAGTTTACGAAAACGTAGAATATCGCAAAGCTTATAAGCGGGAGGATAAGAATGGATAGAATAAACGCCCCGTCTTTGACGGGTTTTTTCTTAACCGTTTTTATCATTTGTTCAAATAATCCTCGGCGTTTTTCAACGCGCTTTTATAAAGTCCGTTGACGGTGTCTTTAATTCCCTGTATCCATGAATCGATATTTTTGTTGCCTACCATAAACGCGTTATAAGGCGATTCGTATGTTACGCATGTAAGGTTGTTTATACCGTAACAGCGAACGAGCGATTTGTTGTATAAACCCATAAGGTTTATCTGTTTTATATGTTCCGTATCGCTTTCCATTTCGAAAATATTTCGCTGGAACGGGGTTAAATTAGCGAGCTGTTCGTCGGAAAGAGTATATTCAAACGGTTTCTTGATACCCGTATACGCGGTGTAATATTTACACATTTCTTCGCTCATCGTATAAGCGAGGAATTCTTTGGCATAACCGAGAAATTCCGCTTTCTTCTCTTCGGAAGCTTCTCTCATATTCACGCCCGCGGCGGATTTATTTGGGAAGTTGTTGATAAGCACGCCGTTGCTGATGCCGGAAGAAGCGAACACGGTCTGATCTTCGGGAGTTACCTGCCCTTCGAAGGACGGGGTGAGATAAAGGCGGTATTCGCGTTCTCCGTAACGTCTGCCCTCGCCCAGACGGTTCATCGTGTTTTTGGCTTCGTTCTCCCAATAAGTGCCTTCTACTAGGAAAGCGGGCTGCGCGACGTCACCGAGCTCCGCGGCGTAGGACTGCAAGAAGTTGTTCTGCGCGGAAAGGTGCGAGAAAGAGTTACCCGTACGGCTGTATTCCCAGATGAGCTTGCTTCTGCCCGCGGCGGTAGAGCCAACGGTCGCTTTGTTGCCTAAAATGTAGTTATAGAAATAGTCGCCCGCCGCGCGGTAAGAATCGTTTATTATAGCGGTGTCCCAGGCGGACGCGCCGTTCTGCATAGTAAGAGTTGCCTGAACGGAACCGTCTTTGCCCTTTATATCCCCTTCTAAAAGACCGAAGTTGGTATAGTTTTCTAATCCCATATACTGCGCCATAACCGAATTAACGAACGGCGTGAGATAACCGGGATATTGATTAGTATAAATGAACGGAACGTCTTTTTTGGGAGATTTGGTAATCATTTCTTCCAAAAGCGATTCGAACCCTTTTAAGGTTGTTCTCTGTCCGTCGTCATAAGTGCCGTATTTGCCGTCTTTCCCGGCGGTCAGAACGTAATCTCCGACCTTGTAATTGCCGAACGCTTTGGTAACGACCACGTTTTCGCCTTCTGCTTTTGCCACGATTTCTCCGTTCTGATCATTTATCGCTTCTAACGCGGAAGCGGGCGCGTAATCGAGATAACCGCGATCGAGAAAGTATTGATAATCGAAAACAAGTCCCGAAAGTCCCGACACGTAAGGAACGGCATAGATACCGTCCTTGCTGAAACTTCTGAAATAGGAAGTAAACAAATCGTAATCGGACATTCTGTCTTTAATCTTTTCGGTGTCGGTATAAGCCGTCATCTCGTAAACGTCGGAAACGTCTAAAAGCGTTCCGTCTTCTATAAGTTTAAAGAATTTGGAATCTGCCGAATAATAAACGGTATATTGCGAATAACCGGATTTAATCTGGTCGCCGAGCGTGCCGAGAATATTGAATTCGCCGTCTTCCACAACGATTTCGTACTTAACGCCGCGTTCCTCTAAATGCTTGTTGAAATTTTTGGCGGCTGTATCGAGCCACTCTTTTGAGTTATAGCCGTCGGAATTGACAGCAACGTAAATCTGAACGCAGTCGTTTTTAAGGTCGGGTTTATTGCTTTTCCCGCAGCCTGTCGCACCGAGCGTGATTGCCAAAACAAGAACGAACAGTATTGCTTTTAATGTTTTTTTCATAGTTTTCTCCGTTATTATCAGTGTTTTTTATCGTCGAAAATATCTTTTACGACGAATTCGTTTCCGTAAATCTTCTCTACGACCTTGTTTTCCGTATCGTCGGAAAGATAAGCGTCGTCGCTGACGCGGACGTTAGAAAAATAAGTTTCCGATTTTGCGAGATCAGTTCTGTTATGCATCGTGATGCCGCCCGAAACGTCGTCGGGGAGCTTTATTTCCACCGTGAGCCAGCGCCCCTTATACGAGCCCGAGAACACGTCTGAATTCGTGGATATCTGCGAGCCGTCCTCACTGAAAATTCTTACGTTGCCGTAAGCGTAGTTTATATCGTCGCCGTATTGACCGAAATTCGCACCCGTAAGATATCTTCCCCAGAAATACTTTTCGTAGCTCTTGTTTGTCTGCGGATCTTTAAAGTTTATTATAAGCGAAAGCGGCCCGCCGTCGTAACGCAAATCGAAAATAAGATATCTGCCTTTTTTAAGCTCGTTCAGCGCGGCTTCGTCCCAGTTGAGCATATAATTTTCCTGCTGTAACTGATTTGAATCGTATTCGTCTACAAGACTGTTCCACCAAAACGCTCCGGGTCTTTCCACGGAATTGCCGTCTATATAATCGAGAGAAGTGTTTGCGGAATTTCTTGGCACGAGATGAATCTCGTCCGTTGCGAGAATCGCGCAACCGTTTTTAACCACGCCGAAAGTAACCGTCTGAGAATAAGTTTCTCCGTCCTCTGCTCTTCTCGCGGAAATTCCGAGATTATAACGCATATCCGCGTTGAGCGCGAGAATCGTTCTGTTAAACTCTTCTATATCGCCGTGAGTCTCGCTCCCGTTTTCGTAGACGGCAACGTTTTTACCGGAAACTTCTTCTTTTACGACTAATTCTTTAAGGGTAAACCCGTCTTTGACCGTTTCGTCAAAGGGCGAAGCCTCGCCGTAAATTCTGCCGTCTTTAAAGCCGAGATCGAAAAACGTTTCTATCGTATAAGAATGACTTTCGCCGCGCGCGGAGAAAGAGAAGGTGTATTCGCCGCTCTTTTTGAACTTGTATTCTCCGCCGACGGTTTCCGTAGCGCCGTCGGGAGAGGTAATCGTATACACGGGGTCTACCGACTGGAATTCGTTGAGCCTTGTTATTTCGGGGAGAACGTGCGTATCGAAACAGTTTTTAAGTCCCTGCGCAAACGCCGTTATCTTCTCGTCGGAATACTGCAAGGGCTTTTCGTCTTTAACGTTTATTCTGCCCGTAGCCTGCCCCTTGTGCGTGAATACGCGGATAACCGAATCCTTTGCGCCCGTGCGAACGCACACGTCGCGCCCGTTTATCACGATGCCGTCTTCGGTAAACGTGGTTTTGTCTTTATCTATAGCCGCGTCGTTGACGGAAACGCCGAGAAGAGCTTCTCTGTCTTCTTTTCCGAGCGCGACGAACAGGCTTTCGTCCGCCACGTCAAAATCGAAGCTCTCCGCCATAACGGGATTTTTTTCAAGTTCGGCGGTAACGAGTTTTTCCGCATAAACTTTTTGTCCGGCTTTGTCCAAAGCGTAAAATTTAACCGTGTGCGCACCGGTGTTTATCGAGCCGTCTTTGTTGAACAATCCGCCATCATCGCTGATAAAAACGGGTAATTCGTTGCCGAAAGAATCTCTTGCGGAAACGCCTTTATTATATTCCGCCCACACGCGCGAATACTTGCAGGTTACGCTATTACCTGCGTTTATGGTCGGCTCTCCGTAAACGAAAAGGGTTTTTTCGACGGAAACGTTCTGACATTTATAAATAATTTTATAGCTGCCCTCCACCCCGAACGAAACAGCGGAAACGTCCGCAGTCGCTTCTAATATATCACCTTCTTTAACTCCGTAAACCTCCGCACCGAGTTCGTCGTAATTTTTAACCGTCAACGCAACGTGCAAATCTTCCGCGCCGATTATCTCTATAACGGCTTCCTCGCGGTGATCGGTGTTGCCGTCAACGATAATGTTGTCGTCTTTTTTGTTTTCCGCACACGAACAGCATAAACCGAAGCATAACGTGCATAAAACGAGGAACAGTGTTAAAATCTTTATTTTCATTTCTCCCTCCGTTGTGTACTTTTTAGCTTATCGAAACGGGGCGCGACGTTATTCTCGCGCCCCGTTTCTTTTTTTGTTATATCACCGGGCTCCCCAAAAACGCATTGCTGATATATATCGTAGAACCTTCGGGCGATACGGTGTTGAATGCGAAGCCCGCACCCCACTTGCCGTCATTTACGTTGACCGACTGAATATCCGACTTTAAGGTTATTTTTACAGTAACCCATTGATTGAGATAATCGTTTATATCTTCTTGCGTAAGGTCTATTGCTTTGCCGCCCGCAGACATCTCTATCGTATAAAGATTGTTTGTCTGATAATTTGCGGCATCGCCGAGCATCGCTTCATAAACGTCGTTTCCGGCTGCTCCCGCTATTTTACCATGCGAATGGAAATACAAATCGACCGCGCTCTCTGCATAAATATCGAAAGACAGATACGCCGAGCCTTTTCCGCTTACCCAGGAGTTGAGCTTAGGTCTTGTTACTACAGAATCAGCACCGTTTATTGCCAGAACTCCGTTTTCTCCTTTTGTGGTGGTAGTATATTTAAGAACGTTTTTGCGACCGCCGAAGTCAACCGTTTCTGACGTGCTTGTGCCGTTTTTGTTAAAGTCGCTGTTAAATATAAAGGCTTTCAGCAAATCATCGGAAGTATCCACGGAAGCGGCTATTCTGAAATCTTTTAGATAAGCTATCCATTGCGTAGCCTTATCTCCGGTAAAAGCGAAGCTCAAAGATTCGGGCGTATTAGTGAACTTTATCGCAACAGTATACCATTGATTTGCTTCATTTCCTTGGTTCAGGTAGTATGCAGCTTTCCCTGCACCGCCGCCGTTTACGCCCATATAATATACCGCACTGCCGGTGAGCATCGTTCCGCTTTCACCGCCCAAATACATACCGTACTGACCGGTAACCTTATTTCCGTCCGCATCGAAACCGCTCGCGTCGAAAATACATTTTATAGCCGCCGCCTTATACACGTCGAACAAGAGATAATCGCCCGCGTGTATTATTTTCATTGCGTCGGGTTTCATTCTTAAGGTGTTGGATCTTACATTTTCCGTAACCGCGGAAACGTCCCATTTATAGATAGGTGCGTTATAATAGTCGTTTTCCGCCATTTCGCTCAATTGCGAAGCGTCTTTATCCGCATAGATTTCGTCCATCATAACAAGCTCACGCGTGTTGGCGTTCTTTATCTCTATTTCCTGCGTTTTGGTCTCTCCAAGCTTAGCGGAATCGAAACCGAGCGCGGCAGTCAACGTAAAGTTACCCAGACGGTTTATCGTATACGTGCCGTCTGTGTTTTCGGTAAGCATACCGTCTTTTTCGGCGCTTGCCGTGGCGTAAGCATCGATTTCGCTTCCTTTTCCGTCGGACAGGGTCGCCTTTACCGTAAGCTTATCGCCTATTTTCTTTTCAATTTCCGCGTCGGCTACCGAGAAAGAAACGTTGGGATACGCTTCGCAAACCTTATCGATAATTCCGGTAACGTTTGCGTCGTCTTTATATTTTTCATACGCGCGGGTTGCCACGTCGAATATGCTTCTTTGTGCAACGGCGGTGGAATAAACGAACGTTTCTCCGCCGTTAGTCGTGTAATATGCCTTTGCAACAAACCTGCGTGCAAGATTGCCGTCTTTTATGTCCGTTATAGAGAACATAAAAATCATTTCCGAAGTGTTGCCGTCGTTATCCGCGTCGTCCGTATCGGGTTTGGGAGAACATTTGCCGCGGAGATAATACATATCCGTGGGATTGTTTTCGTTGCCCGCAACAAACTCCTTCCATTCGCCGGAGCATATCTCAAACGAGTTATCCCTGTCGTAAAAATCTTCTATGGTAAGGATAATTCCGAATTCAAGCTTGTCTTTTCCGTTATCCGCGGCAACGAGCTCGTCGTAATCCGCTTTGGACAGCTTTGCAAAAAAACGAAGTCCCGTTCCGTATTCGCCGTCGGCGGGTCTTATCGCCGCGCCGGAATTCATAACGATTTTAGCGACGGAAATATCTTCCGCGCCGACAAAATTTATACCCGCAAACGCAAAGCATAAAACGGTTAAAACTGCAAATAAGCCCAAAAATAGCTTTTTAATTATTGTTTTCATATTCCCCCTCCGAAAAATCAAACGGATCTTTAGTGATCGTTTCCTGAGCCAAATTGCTCACGTACATTACGTTGGCAAAAGAGTTTACAAAAAACTCCAACGCAGGTCGATGATAAACCTTCATAGCGTTCCTCCTTTTCTATAATACGCAAAAAACATGTTTTCTATTTTTGCGCTTTTTGTCCTTTCATTATAACTGAAGAAGAAAGCCCCGTCAATATCATAACTTAAGCAAGATATTTCAAAATTTACGCTTTTATTTTTCCGTTTAAATTAAAAAAATTCGCACAATGGCGAATTTTAATAGATTTTACCTGATTTTACGGGGTTTTTGAGGTTTATTCGTTTTTGCGTTTTACAAAAGTTAATAATTTTCTTCAACGTTGTCTTCGGAATAACGCTTATAAGCACGGTAAAAAGTTACGAAAGACTCATAGCCGACCTTTTCGGCAACGCTCCACAGCGGAAGCTTCGGGTTTTCTTTTATAATGCGCACGGCATTGTTTATACGGCAACGGTTAAGGCATTCCCTTAAATTCATTTTTATCGTTTTATTGAAAATGTTGGAAAAATAATTCTTGGAATACCCGAATTTGTCGGACAATGTTTCCAGCGTTATTTCCTTATCGAAATTATCTTCTATATATTCGAGAATTTGTGCGACCATATCGTCTTTTTTGTCGTGGACGGCTTCCGTCACGTCGTAATATTCAAGAATCATTCCCAAAAGTCTGAATGCAAATCCGCGCTTTTCGTACTTGCTCATATCTCCCCATTTTTCTATGGTGGCATCAAGAAGCTCTTTTATCTCGCCGAAATGCGTGTTCTTGCCCATATATACCGAAAATGTCTTATTCTTGGGACATACGGCTTTTAAAAACTCGTTATCCACTACCAGCACGTAATTTTCGGAATCGCCTATCGACTTGTAAGAATGAACCTTTCTCGGATTTACGAAAGCAGCTTCGCCGCAATGACATATCCGCTCCTCGCCGCCGATATTCATATAATAATTGCCGTAAGTGATAAACTTAAACTCCGCGGCGTTATGCACGTGCAGAATAACGCTCTTGCCGTCCGCGCAAACGTTTTTAGCGAAATACAAATAGCCTTTGGTATCAACTGCTCTTTCGTATAAAACGTCTTTCATTTTTCACCCTCCTCGTGGGGTTTTTATTTAGCATAACACATCAAAGAACATACTGCAAGCATTTTTATTCTTTTTTTCTATCCGCCGCCCGTTCCCTTGCTCTCGGATAGATTTGCCGCAGTCGCGCCTGTACGATTCTTTATTATAACATTGTCCTTGCGGACGCCTTGACGGGCAACGGAAGAATCTCAAAAAGACACCTCGGGGGGTATTATAAAAATAATATTGCTTGTGATAACCGAGATTTAATTTAATCAACTTTTCCGATATTCAAAACCCTCGCCGAAGCGACGCTTCGGCGAGGGTTGTTTTTATCGTTTTTTATTGTCGGTTTTTATTCTTCGTCGGGTTCTAAACTCGCAGCTTCGTCGGCAAGTTCGTCTTCCTCCATTACGCGGCAAAATTCGTTAAACACCTCGTCTAACAACGCTTCGTCCTCGATGGGCAAAAGCTCTGCCGTTTCTTCGTCGTCGCCGCTAAGCTCGAATATTATAAGGTCGTCCTCGTCTATGCCCTCGATTTCCTCCGCAGGCTCGAAAGCAGAATAGGTTTTACCCTTGTATTCGATAGTTCCGACGAAATAAAACTTCATTTTGCTGCCGTCGTCGCCCGTAAGAACAACTATATCGTCCTCACAACCGCAGTCGCAACAATCGCAATCCTCGTGTTCGCATTCGTCATCGCAGCAGTCGCAGTCCTCGTGTTCGTGCAGGCAGGAATGTTCTTTTTCTTCGTCGTGGTTATGACCGCAACCGCAGCCGCAATTTTTCTTTTCTTTATCGCTCATAATGATATCTCCTTTCCGTTTGGAAGCGTTTTGTTCGTTCAAAAATCCTTGTAAAATCTCACAGGCGGCAAGCGCGTCCACAAAAGCCTTTCGTTCGCTTCGGGATTTGCCTTGTTCAATCAGCGTTTCCTCCGCCGCGCATGTAGAACACCTTTCGTCCACAGCGTAAACCTCGGCACAGACGGACTCTTTAAGTCTGTCGATAAAAAACCGAGCTTTTTCCGTCTGCACGGACGGCGAACCGTCAAAATTAACGGGCAAACCGCACACGACAGCCGTTGCACCCTTTTCGGCAACGTACTCTTTAATCCGCGCAAGGTCGGTTTTAAGGTTTTTTCTGCGGTACGTTTCCACGGGGAGCGCGTAAACGTTAAACGGATCGGAAACCGCAACGCCTATTCTTTTATCGCCTATATCGAGACACAAAAATCTTTTCACTTGTTTATTTTAGCATAAATAATCCCAAAACACAAGTTTATTATGCGTTTCTATTTAAAATCAACTTGCCTGAACGGCATAAAAAGCGTAAAACTCCCTTTTTTACCACGTCGCGGCAAATGCGCGGGCAAACGCAGAAAAAACCGAAACCGCCGCCGCGGCGAGCAATTCGCCGCGGCGGCGTATACCGTATTAAGCTCTGCTTATCGGATCTGTTATTGCGCGGAGCTTTTTTTGTTCTGTTTGCCCATATCCTCGATTTTTTCTTTAACCTGTTGCTGACCGGTTTTAACGGCTTGCCTTGCCTTGGCGGAATTAGTGGCTATAACCGCGCCGCCCACCATACCGAGAATAATTCCCATTAAGAATTTATCGTCCATAACGAACCTCCTTTTCGCAATTATTATGCGCGAAAAAAGGCGAATTATGCAACGTTTGACAACGTCGGGCGTCCGTTGCGGAGGTTATCCCTTAAAATATAAGAGTTGCGCCCTGCCGTAAAGCGTTGTGCTGCTCGCTTTATGAAACGTTTATAAAACGTTACCGCCGCGATATTAAGCGTTTTGTTTTGCGCGGTAATCGTCAATCGCTTTTTTGATGGCTTCTTCCGCAAGGACGGAACAGTGAATTTTTTGTGGCGGCAGACCGCCGAGCTTTTCGATAACCGCTTTGTTGGTTACCTTCAAAGCCTCGTCGAGCGTCATACCCTTAATCATTTCCGTTGCGGTGGAGCTTGTCGCAATAGCCGCCGCGCACCCGAAGGTTTTAAATTTTGCGTCCTCGATGACGTTATCCTTAATGCGGAGCGTGATTTGCATAATATCGCCGCAAACCTCGTTGCCGACCGTACCCGTCCCGTCGGGGTTCTCTATTTCACCCACGTTTTTGGGGTTTTTGAACACATCCATTACCTTTTCGCTATACATTTTTAATAATCTCCTCTTTTTTAAATAACGGCGACATATCGCGCAGTCTTTCCACCGCGCGCTTTAACACGTCCACGGTGTAGTCTATTTCTTCCATAGTGTTGTGTTTGCCGAACGAAAATCTTATACTTCCGTGCGCAAGCCCCTCGGGCAGTCCTAACGCGAGCAGCACGTGCGACGGCTCTAACGAACCGGACGAGCATGCCGAACCGGACGATACGGCGATTCCCGCTAAGTCAAGGCTGAACAGTATCGATTCGCCCTCTATATACCTGAACGAAAAATCCGCGTTTGCGGGAAGTCTGTTTGCTTTTCTCGGTCCGTTAAGTTTAACGAACGGCACTTCGCTCAGCACGCGCTCGATAAACCTGTCCCGCAGTCCGGATACGTACTCGAAATTCTTTTCCAAATCTCTCGCCGCGACCCTGAACGCTTCGGCAAAACCCACTACTCCCGGGACGTTCGTCGTTCCTCCGCGCTTCATTCTTTCCTGATGTCCGCCCGTTTGAATGCTGTCGATAAGCAAGCCGTTCCTGATATACAGCGCGCCCACGCCCTTAGGTCCGTAAATCTTATGCGAACTCATAGAAAGCATGTCCACGCCGAGGTCCTTAACGTCGATTTTAAGTACGCCCGCCGCCTGAACTGCGTCCGCAAAGCACACGACGCCGTGTTCGTGCGCGATTTTTGCTATTTCCTTAATCGGTTCAATCGTGCCGACCTCGTTATTAGCGAGCATACAACCGATAAAAATCGTATCCGGTCTGATTATCGAAGCGAGATAATCGAGGTCGACGAATCCCTCTTCGTCCACTTTCATAAACGATATTTCGTAGCCTTCTTTTTCGAGAACGTGAGCCGTGGTAATCATAGCGGCGTGTTCGATGGGGCTTATTATAATGTGTTTGCCCTTGTTTTTGAACGCGCTTGCCGTGCCGCGAAGCGCCCAGTTATCGCTTTCCGTTCCGCCGGAGGTAAAATACAGCTCGTTGGGTTTGCAGTTAATAATCCCCGCGATGGTATCCCTTGCCTCGTCAACAGCTTTAACCGCTTCCCTGCCAAACACGTGCTGACTGTTGGGGTTGCCGAAGATAGTCGAGAAATACGGCTTCATTTTTTCAAAAGCTTCCTCGCACACGGGCGTGGTCGCCGCGTGGTCGAAATAAATAGGTGTTTTTATCATAAAGTCACTTCCTTTTTAGCGCATTGTAAACATTATATAATACCGCGAAAGCAAGCGGCAAACGCGACGCGCGAAACGCAAATTCCGACTTAAACCTCGCCGTTGAGCATTTGCCTGAGGGTCATCGAATCGAGCAACTCGTTAATGCCGTTATACAGCCTTTTCCAGACCTTGCTTGACGGGCAGCACTTGCACGTTCCCTTTTTGGTAACGCATTCGATAATCTCCATATCGTCCTCGAGCGCGCGCACGATTTCGCCGATTTTAATATCCTCGGGCGGTTTTGCAAGAAAATAACCGCCGCTTGCGCCGCGATTTGCGGACACGATGCCCCGTGCGGACAACATTCTCATGATTTTTTCAAGATATTTGCCCGAAACGGAAATTTTTGCCTCTAACTCGCTTGCGGAAACGGGTTGAACGTTATAATTATTTGCGAGAATATGGCACGCCATAAGCCCGTAATGCGTTTTTGACGACAGCTTCATACCCCCTCCTCCCGCGAAAGCATTACTTCCTGCCTGCGTTTTTCAATTGCAACCTTTTTGGTTGCAATTTTATTATATTCCAAAAGTCGAATTATGTCAATCGTTTTTTTATCGAAAAAAAGAAAAATTTTTTCAGGGGAAAAGCGCGCCGCCCCGAAGCGGAAAATCGCTTCGGGGCGGCTGTGTGCGAAAGAAAATTTCTTTTGTGATTACCGTTTTTCGCCGCTTAAACAAACGCGCTTTAACTCGGTTATAAAGCGGATTGCCTAACCAAAATTACCGAAACCTGCTTAATAACACTTAACTTAACATGTCGCGGCTTTTGTTTTTGGAAAAGAACGGAACGGCATTGCCCTTTCCGCCGTAAAGAATTGCCGATAAGCGCAAGTTTTCCGCCTCGAGCTTTTCGATTTTGCCTTTAAGATATTCGTTTTCACGGCGAGTTTTAAACGAAATACGTTCCACAAGTCCGTTGATTTCGCGTTTTAAGCGTTCGAACTGAAATTCGGGGATTTCGGGGAACTTGTCTGCTTTTTGTCCGACGTTTACCGTTTCGCCCGTTTCCTCTTTTATTTCCCCGACGATTTTTGCGACAAGCTCCGGCTTTTTTGCGAGAATGCTTCTGTATTTATTCTGATACCTTAACGCCCGTTTCGCGTCGCCGCCCGTGATTTCGGCAATGCATTTTCTCACCGATTTTCCGTCCTTAACGCCCGTTAAAACCTTTTTAAGCATTTCAGCCTCCTCGCGCGCGTCAAACTCTTCGATAACGTTTACTTTTAACGCCTTGCCGCCGAGATGCTCGTCGCAAAACCGTTTGTCGGAAGCAGAAAGCTTCGCAAGCGCGTAATAAAGATTTCTTACCGTACCCTTCGCCTTGCCCGAGCTTTGCGCGAACGCCTCGAAGGTTTTAGTCAGCGTTTCGTTTTTTCTGCCCTTTAAAAATTCGGCAAGCTCCGTCATGTCGCTTTCTTTATAACCGTAAATTTTTTCCATAATAATCTCCTTTTATTTTTCGGTAAGGTTATTGACTTTAAAAACGAAAAATATACTTTAATATGTATTTTTATTTTCAAAGCGATTTTACGTGCGCGATTAAAACGGACGGAAGAGTTGCCGCAAAGCTGAACGTCGGCGAGTCGCTGCGGCTCGATTTGTCCGAAAGCGAGTTTTTAGAGATATGCCCCACGGGCAGCACGGAATCTCCGACCGCGTTTTTCCCCGACGAGGAATTTTTAAGCTTCCCGCCCGAAAACGTTATCATAACCGATTTGCGCGGCGGCTATCTGCTTAATTTTATAAAACGGCGCGCGGATAACGGGTTTAAAGTGCTTGCGCAGAAAAAGTTTTCCGATATGGCAGTAACGGTATTTTGCGAAAACGGGCTTAAACTTTCGGTAGAAACGCTGTCCGATTTTTACGCCGAGAATCTTCCGCATTTTTGCGATTCCGCGGAAATAAAGCGGGAATTTATCGACGGGAACGACGCGATATTCGTTTTGCTTCCGACGGCTTCGGGCGTTGGCGTTTCGGCGTATACTCTGTCGGCGGGCAAGATAAAAAAAGCCTTTTCGCGCGAGGTCAGCTCTTGCGGATTTGAAAACGGATTTTATACGCTCGAGAAAATGAAAGACGTTGCGAAGCACGAAATTAAGATATTTTGGAATTGTGCGGGATCGGAATTTAAGGAACGCGAAAGGCATGTTTTGCACTCTCCGAAATTTAAACCAGAACTGATTTGCGACGCGACGATACCGTACGCATTTGCGGAGGAATTTTTGGTCGGCGGAGATTACGGGTTTTTCCTTTCCGACGGGGTGAAGAAAAACGCCGACAAACTCGGCGGATATTTCGGAAACTTTATAGGCGTGTGCGTGCCGCCGTCATTCCGCGATTATCGCGAAGTAGGCTTAATAAAACGTGCGGGCGAACGCAGGTATTCGGTGGATTATTTTACGTTTGAAGTTTTTGACGGAAAAATTACTAATATCAAAAAAACGTAACAAATAGTTATCCGCTTAAACAATAACTATCAATAAATCTTTAGCTTTTACGCGGTCAATAATGCTTTCGTGACTTAAAAAACAAGAATTTAAGAAGATATAGTTAAGATTTTCAAGGGAACGGATATTTAACGGGTTTAAACACAAAACAGCGCGTAAGGCAAAGCCTTCCGCGCCCGAAAAAATTTCAATTTATAACTATTTAAGCTTAACCGAAACGATTTTCGTGTTTTCGGAAATTTTAACGTTTTGTTTGTTAAAGCGAACGAGCTGCTCGTTTTTAGCTTCGAAAACGGTGTCTTTATCGACCGAATCGTAATCCGATTTGGTTACGCAGTGGAATTCAAGCCCGTAATTCTCGCCACTCTTTGCCGCGTCGTACTCGCCCGTATAATAAATAACGTATTCGGTATAATTGTCGCTGCTGTCGAAAACCTTACCGAGCGCGTCGATAGCCTCTGAATTAGCGGTCGCGGTCTTATCGTAGGTGGCGAACACGCAGAAATAACCGTTATACTCGCTTATCGCGTCGGTGGGAATAAACCAGGTTGCCATGCCGCTGTCCATTCCGTTTGACGCCTTGTATTTGCTGTCGGAAGCGTCAAAAGCGGTCCAGCTTCTCCAAATCCCGATAGAGCCTTTCTCGGAAACGAGATTGCTGCCCGTCGTGCCGTTCTTTTCGAACTCGCCGTAAATTTCGGGTTTTGCGGCAGACTGTTTAACGTTTTTTCCGTCAAGCACCAGGTCGCCGACCATAAGTTGCTTACCGAACGAATCGTTTTTGTAAATAAGCGAACCGTCGTAATAGCCTTCCGCAACGTATTTTTCGATAATCTTGCACGTTTCGGGCGCAAGGTGGCGGTAAAGCTCGACCGACATAGTGTATTCCGTGCCGTTGGCAGAAAGTTTAACCTCCATCGTCTTGATGTCCTCGCAAGCGGAAAGACCGAAGCAGGCGGTAACGCACGCTAACGACGTTACGGCGCATAAGATTTTTTTAAGGAACTTGTTCATTATATTCTCCTTAACGGTAATTTCATTTAATCGTGATATATATATTTTACTAATAATTTGCGTGAATGTCAATAAAAGTTTTCACTTTTTCCATAAAATAAAACAAAAACTGTCCGAAAACCGCGAAAAGGCACACCCGGCGAGAGCTTTATCCTCCGTCGTTTCGTTCGGGAAAGCCTTTTCGTCTCTCTGCGACGGAGTACGGAAGAATCTCAACCCCCCACCGTGTCATTGCGAGGAGCAAAGCGACGTGGCAATCTCCGCGGCAGCGACTATATCTCAATCCTTACGTCTTTCCGACCACCCCGACGGAGTACTGAAGTATCCCAACCCCCCACCATGTCATTGCGAGGAGCAAAGCGACGTGGCAATCTCCGCGGCAGCGACTATATCTCAATCCTTACGTCTTTCCGACCAACACGACGGATTACGGAAGTATCCCAACCCCCACCATGTTATTGCGAGGAGCGCAGCGACGTGGCAATCTCCGCGGCAGCGACTATATTTCAATCCTTACGTCTTTCCGACCACCACGACGGGACGGGCGATAAAAATAGCCTTTTACGCAAAAAGGTCAGCATCAAAGTCGATATGACTTTAAGCCAACCTCTTTTTCGTTTCAGATGATAAGCGGCGTTTGATTATGCGTTTTATCCGCCGCTTTTTCTATCGTTTTGCGCGATTATTAAATTAACCCTGATAAACGATATTGTTTTTAATCATTTCGTCAACGTTCGAAGCGTCCCACCACGAACCCGCGATGTCAACCTTCGCAGTAACCGTTTTGCCTTCGGCGGCAAAGACAGCCTGTTCTACCGCAGAATAGCCGATTTGATAGGAATCCTGCGCAACCGAACCGACAAGTTTAGCACCGGTGGTCTTTTTCATCCAGTCGATTTGCTTCGTGCCTGCGTCGAATCCGCAGAACTTGATTGCGTCGTATTTATTGCCGGCAGCCGCGATAGCGTCGCTGACCTGCTTAACAACGCCTTCGTTGCTCATAAACAAAGCGTCGATATGCTTTTCGAAAAGAGCTTCCAAAGCGGTTTTGTAAGCGTTATCCGAATCGCCGGGCTTAACCTCTTTTGCGATTTCGTATTTACCCTTCGTCGTTGCGTCTTTATCCGCCAACTCTTTGAACTTGGTTTCAAAACCGGAAGCGCGGTCGATACCCGACTGGGTTTCGTCGTGCTGAATTATACCGACAACGTACTTACCTTCTTTACTTGCGATATCCCCTTTAATCGCCTCGAAGAACTTTTCAGCCGCGAGACCCGCCGCCAAAGTGTTGCTCGTTGCAACGGATGATTTTATGGGGTTCTTTTTGGCATCGTCGAGGGCTTTAACGTCGTTTGCCCAAATACCGCTGTCGAACTGAACTACGGGGAGTTTTTGGTCGTACGCGCTGATAAGACTGTCTACAAAGCCTTCGCCGATAGTCGCGAGAACGAGAGCCGCCGGCTTATTGCTGAGCGCGGTGGTAACCATTTCTTTCTGGCTGGGTAAGTCTTTCGGAGATTCGCTTGCAGGACCGCGATAGGTTATTTTGTAACCGTACTTTTTGCCTGCGTCCTCAGCGCCTTTCTTAACGGACTGCCAGAAAGCGTGAGATTCGCCTTTCGAAACTACCGCAATAGTTTTTTGCTCCGTGCCGGTATTGCACGAGCAGGAAGCAAACATTGTGAACATACACGCGATTGCGCATATAATCGGTAAAAGCCTTCTAAGTTTTTTCATAGGAATTTCCCCTCCTCTATTTTTACCCTTTCGGGTTTATTCCGTATAATTTTCGTTAAGCCTTTCGCTTACGTTTTTTTTAAGTCTTTCTTAATCGCCGGCAGAGCCCGTTTTAAGTTTTTCAAGTTCGCTTAAATAATCGATTTTAAGCGTTTTTAGCTCCTCGCCGATAGCAGCTATTTTTGAATTCCTTTCGTCCTCGCCGAGCGTCCCGTCAACGTAAATGCCGTCTATCTCGTCGTTTAAGGCGTTCTTTCTCTCTTCGTAATGCTTTTTTATCTTCTGCTTGGGCGTATCTTCTTTAACTCTCGACGCTTTCTTGTTTTTAAGCGTATCGATTAAAACCGCCACGACGACTATGATACCCGTAAGGGCGTAGGTTACGTAAGTAGAGTTCATATTCAGCTCGAATTTCGCAAGCACGAAGTTAAGACCGCTTCTGACGACGACGAGCATCATATTACCGATAACCGAGCCTGCCACCGAAGCGACGCCGCCCGTTGCGCTCGTTCCACCGATATAAACACCTGCGATTGCGTCGAGTTCCATTCCGTTACCCGTCGCGGAAGCTACCGTCGTGAATGACGCCGCCCAGAAAATCCCCGCGATACCCGCGCCTATTCCGCTGAACACGTATGCGAGCATTTTATATTTATCGGTGTTTATACCCGAAAGTCTCGTCGCTTCCTCGTTACTTCCGATTGAAAGAATGTATCTTCCGATTTTGTTTTTGTATAACAGGTACATGCATACCAGCATTAACCCGAGAACCCATACGAGTCCGATGGGGAATCCGTTGAGGTTGGAGAACGCCGAGTTAAACCACGTTCCGTTCGGGAAGAAAATGTTGGGAACGGCAACGATAAGCGCGCTTAATCCTCTTGAAAGCATCATCGTGCCGAGCGTGGCGATAAATGCGGGAAGTTTAAGCTTTGCAACGAGAACTCCGTTCAAAAGACCGAACAGTCCGCCGATAGCTATCATCATCGGAATGGTAAGCCACAACGCCATGCCTTTGGTGTAACAATGCCCCGCGACAACTGCGGACGCTATACACACCGTGCCGATTGAAAGATCGATTCCGCCGGTTGCGATAACGAACGTTACACCGAGTGCGAGAATCGCGTACGGTGCAAGACTCTGCGTCATACTTACTACGTTATATTTGCTGAAAAAGTTGGGGTTCAAAATGTAAAAGAGCAACGCCAGCGCAATAAGCGCGGCAAAAATTATGATATTCTGTTTGCCCTTGTTTACCGCAACGTCTTTAGCTTTAATCGCCACTTTGCGTAACTTACGTGAAAAAGGTAGACCGAGTTTTTTAGTTTCCATATCATTTCCCTCCGACTTTTGTCGTTTAGATTTTTTGTTTTACGCCGGCTGACGCATCGTGGCGTATTTCATTATTTCTTCCTGAGTAAGTCCTTCTATCGGAAGATTTGCCGTAATTCTCCCCTCGCACATTACGATAACCCTGTCGCTGAGTCTTTGAATTTCGGAAAGTTCTGACGAAATCATTATTATCGATTTCCCCTGCGCCGCAATCTCCGCCATCAGGTCGTACATCTCGCTTTTCGCGCCGATGTCTATTCCCCTTGTCGGCTCGTCGAAAATGAACACGTCACATTCTTTAAGCAACCATCTCGCAACGATAACTTTTTGTTGATTCCCGCCCGAAAGATTTTTCAGAAGCTGGTCCATCGAAGGAGTTTTCGTTTTAAGCTGTTTATTTTTTTCTTCCGCGGCGGCTTTGGCGGCGACATCGTTTATCCAGCCGAAGTGAATGAAATTTTCCAACGATGCAATCACCGTGTTTTCGGTAACCGATTTGCCGAGCATCAGCCCGAACTGCTTGCGGTCCTCCGAAAGGTAACATATTCCGTGCTTAACAGCCACTTCGGGGGTTTTTACGTCCGTTTTTTCGCCGTTTATGAAAATTTCGCCGCTGTCGAACGGGTCTGCGCCGTAAATCGCTCTCGCAAGTTCCGTTCTGCCTGCACCCATAAGCCCCGCAAATCCGAGTATCTCGCCTTTCCTTAACGTAAAGCTGACGTCTTTAAGAGTTTTTCCGCTAACGATGTTTTTAGCTTCCAGAACCACGGGCGCGTCGTCGGGAACGAGACTTTTCTCTTTCTGTCCGCCGTAAACGACCCTTCCGACCATCATTCTGACTATATCGTCTTTGGTTACGTCTTTCGTAAATTCAGTGCCGATATATTCGCCGTCCCTCATTACGGTAACCCTGTCCGATATGCGATTTATCTCGTCCATACGGTGCGAAATGTATATCATACCGATGTTTTTCTTTTTTAAGTCCTGCATTATGCGGAACAAATCCTCAACCTCCGGCTGAGTGAGCGCCGCAGTCGGCTCGTCTAAAATAAGCAGCTTGGATTCGTGCGAAACGGCTTTGGCGATTTCGACCATCTGCTGCTTACCGACGGTAAGCGAACCGAGCTTAACCGACGGGTCGATGTTGATGCCTATGTGCTTAAACAGCTCCCGCGCGTCGGCTTCCATTTTCTTATCGTCGATAAAAATACCTTTCATCGGCTCTCTGCCGATATAAATGTTCTGCGCCACCGTCAGGTGGTTCATCATGTTAAGCTCCTGATGGATAATATTGATACCCACCGCCTGTGATTCCGCAATAGACCCGAACTTAACCTTTTTGCCGAAGTATTCGATTTCGCCCGCATCGTAAGCGTGAATACCGCAAAGCACCTTCATTAACGTAGATTTGCCCGCGCCGTTTTCGCCCATAAGAGCGTGAACTTCTCCGGAATAAAGGTCAAAATTAACGCCTTTCAAAGCGTGAACGCCTGAAAAACGTTTGTCAATACCCGTCATTTTTAAAATCAATTCGCTCATATTTCAGTGTGCCTTATCATAGAATTACGTTCGTGGGAAAAGCCCGTTTCCCCCACCTGCCTCTTTATTATCTCAACTTTCAATTACAATTTCAAGTCATATACTTGCTGTTTTTCGTGAGCAATAAAATCCTATTTTTTCCCTTTTTTGCCCCCTTTATACCTGTTTTTTTTCGCTTTTTTTGAAGAATTTACCGTAAAATATTGTTTTTTCTCACCGCCTATGTTATTATAATAACATAGAGATATGATAATGGCGGAAGCTTTCGGCTTTTTATCGATTCGCTTTCGCCTCGGACAACGGGAAAATATGATAGTTAATCACAGACGCAACAGCGACGAAAGGCAGCATTACCTGCTTGAAAATCACTATACCTTTAAATTGAAACCTCGGCTCTTATACGTCGGCTCGCTCGATAAAAACGGCGGCTGGACCGAAGAACCGCATTCCCACGATTGCCTCGAAATTATTTTTATTACCGACGGCAAAGGTAACGTTACCGTGGACGGCAAAACCTTTTCGGTTAAAAAGGGCGATTTGATTATTTACAATATGGGCGTAACGCATTACGAGAAAAGCAACGAGAAAGACCCCATGGAAAGTCTTTTCTTTGCTTGCGATAAGCTCCAGATAACGAATTTCCCGCCTAACAACCTGTTACCCGATTACTGCGACCCCGTTTTTCATACGGAGGAAATGTACACCTATTTTTATAAGTATTTTATGACGCTTATCACGGAATTTAAGCAGAAAGAACGGTTTTATAAGGAAATTTGTCAGAACGTTTTGAAAACGCTCGTTATGTATATTTTCCGCCTGATTAGCCGAACGATGGATGCGCCTTCCCTGCTCGACAGCAGCCTTACGCTCGAACCCGTTCTCGCTTATATCGACGCTAATTATACGCGTAAACTTACTCTCGACGAAATCGCAGAACAGTGTTATATGAGTAAATATCACCTTTCGCATACGTTTACACGCGTTCACGGCGTTAGTATAGGTAAATACATTCTGAACAAAAAAATCGAAGAATCCAAATTGATGCTGACCAAATCCAAAACCTCGGTTGCCGACATTGCCGAAAGTCTCGGCTTTGACGATACGAGTTATTATTGTCGCGTTTTCAAAAAAAGCGTAGGGATAACGCCGTCGGCGTACCGCAAAAGAAGCGTAATTATAGCTATCCCCTCCCCGAAAAATTGAATAATCGTTATGTAAATCGTTCACGTTTCGCCACGTTTCTTGTCGGACTATTTAGCAATTTCGTTTCGCCTTTACGTCAAAATTTAACAATGTAACGAATAAGTTTAACTTGTTTTTTGTTTTGCCCGTTTTTATTAACGGGCAATTTTTTACGTCATTGCGGACGCCTTTAACGTGCCTTTCTTAACGCGCAACGTTTTTATGTCATTGCGAGGAGCGTAGCGACGTGGCAATCTCCGCGGCAGCGACTATATCTCAATCCTTACGGCTTTCCGACCACCCCGACGGATTACGTAAGAATCTCAAACCCCCACCATGTCATTGCGAGGAGCGTAGCGACGTGGCAATCTCCGCGGCAGCGACTATATATTTAACCTTAGTAAAATCCCCTTAATGAATAAGGGATTATAGGGGTTTCGAGGAGTTTTCAGGGTAAAAGGTTTTAAGTGGCAAGGACGGAATTTAAAAACTGTCCCTACCTCTTGCAATAAAATTATAAAAAAAGGAATATATTATAATGCTGCCGCGTAGATTACCACGTCAAGGCTTACGCCTTTCCTCGTAATAACGTAAAAAGATACTTCGTAAGCCGGTCCAAAAAGCACATATCAGTATGACAGGATAAAAAAATAAAATCCCCTTAAAGAATAAGGGGGTTTTAAATAATTAAGTCGTGTTTTTTCTGTTTTTTAACAAAAAAACTGCCGAGTCGGGCAGTTTTTTGTTTTTGTTTTCAGTTGTTCCGAAAAATTATTCGGCAACAGCGGTTGCGCCCGCTTCCTTGAACTGAGCAACGATTTTGTCAGCTTCTTCCTTGGGAACGTTCTCTTTGATAACCTTGCCGGCTTCCGCCATAGCTTTGGACTCTACAAGACCAAGTCCGGTTACTTCTTTAACAACCTTGATTACGCCGATTTTGTTTGCGCCAACTTCTTTCAACACTACGTTGAATTCGGTCTTTTCTTCGGCAGCGGGTGCAGCAGCCGCAGCAGCGGGTGCAGCAGCAACAGCTACGGGAGCAGCTGCGCTTACGCCGAATTCTTCTTCTAACGCCTTAACGAGTTCGTTAAGCTCTAAAACCGTCATACCTTTTACTTCTTCTATCATCTTATTGATATCAGCCATTTTCTTATCCTCCAAATAATCTGTTTTTAATTTTTAATTAGATTTTTTATTTTTTTAATAATTACGCTTTCTTTTCAGCGATTTGGTTAAGCGCAATAACCAAGCCTCTCGGAATTGCCGAGAGAACGCCCGCAAATTTGCTGATGGGCGATTGTAAAGAGCCGAGCATCTTTGCAATAAGTTCTTCTTTCGAAGGCATCGTTGCGAGAGCTTTAACTCCTGCGGCGTCGATTTTAGTACCGTCAACGTAGCCGCTTTTGATTTCAAACTTACTATCGAACTTTTTGGAAGCGTCTAAAATAATTTTGGACGCACCCGTTTCATCCGTGCCGAAAGCAACGGAAGTAGGACCGTTAAGGTCGTCGTCAAACTCAGTGATGCCGAGTTCGTGAAGGGCGTATCTGATAAGGGTGTTTTTATAAACCTTATACTCGACGTTGCTCTTTCTGAACGCGCGGCGCAGTTCCGTATCTTCCGCAACGGTAAGTCCGCACGATTTAACGAAAACTATCGACTTTGCCTGCTCGAATTTAGCTTTAATCTCTTGGGAAACTTCTTTTCTTTGTTCCTGACTTGCCGACATTTTGTTACCTCCTTTTAATAAATGAAAACGCCCTCGAACCCGAACGGAAACGAGGGCATTTATGAACAAATCAATCGTACCGAAAGAAAAACTCCTTCGGAACGGACGTTCGATACGCCGTAATAATCCGCCTCGGTTGGTCTTTGGATTTCTCCGCAAGTTAGCACCTACTGTCTTGGGCTATTAAGTTTTACCGTGTTATATTAACACATTAAAAAATTTTTGTCAAGCGAAAAATTACATTTTAGCGGCAATTTTAACGCCGGGACCCATCGTGCTGGCGATTGCGACGCTTTTAACGTACTGTCCTTTCGCCGCAGCGGGCTTCGCCTTAACGATTGCTTCCATAAGCGCGTCGTAGTTCTCTCTGATTTTTTCTTTACCGAAAGACTTTTTGCCGATAGCGCAGTGGATAATCGCGTTTTTATCAAGTCTGTACTCGACCTTACCGGCTTTGGTATCCTTAATCGCCTTTTCGACGTCCATGGTAACCGTTCCGGATTTCGGGTTAGGCATTAAGCCCTTAGGACCTAAAACCTTACCGATACGACCGACCAAACCCATCATGTCGGGGGTGGTGATAATAACGTCGTAATCGAACCAGTTTTCCGTCTGAATTTTCTGAATCATATCTTCTGCGCCTACGAAATCCGCGCCTGCAGCCTTAGCCTGATCGGCTTTTTCGCCCTTTGCGAGAACGAGAACTCTGACGTTTTTGCCCGTTCCGTTGGGGAGAACGAGAACGCCTCTGACTTGCTGGTCTGCCTGCTTGGGGTCAACGCCTAAGCGAACGTGAAGCTCGATTGTTTCGTCGAATTTCGCTTTTGCGGAATCGAGAACAAGGCTAACCGCTTCGTCGGCGTCGTAAAGCTTTGCAGATTCGATATTTTTTGCGCTATCAATATATTTTTTACCGTGTTTCATAATAATAATTACCTCCCGTGGTGCGTTCGGGGAAAATCCCCCTCCCACGTAATCCTTAATCTACGACTTCGATACCCATACTTCTGGCAGTGCCTGCAATCATGCTGGCAGCCGCTTCGAGAGTGTTGGCATTGAGGTCGGGCATTTTGGTTTTAGCTATTTCTTCTACTTGCGCTTTGGTTATTTTAGCGACTTTATTCTTGTTAGGCGCAGCGCTTGCCGTTTCGATACCGCAAGCCTTTTTGATAAGGACGGGCGCAGGCGGCGTTTTAAGAATAAACGTAAAAGAGCGGTCCTGATAAATCGTCATAACGACAGGAATAATCAAGCCGACTTGGTCCTGAGTTTTGGCGTTAAATTCCTTGGTAAAGCCGGGAATATTGATACCGTGCGGACCTAATGTCGAGCCGACGGGCGGACCTGGGGTTGCCTTGCCCGCGGGCAACTGAAGCTTTACTATTGCTGTAACTTTTTTTGCCATAATTGTATCCTCCATAACGTGGTGATATCGTCGCGCCAGTGTAAAAATTTAACCGCGACTCCCACTACCTTCTATATTATCGCAGGGCAATTTGCCTGCGAATATACGCGTAAAAATTAAAAATATTAACCTTTATATAACAAATCCGAACTGATTTTTCGGATAAAATCCCGCTTAAACGCCTTCCTTCACGTCGGATGCGACCTTTTTAACCTGAACGAAATCGACCTCGACGTCGGTATTTCTGCCGAACATTTCCACGTTGACCTTAATTTTCTGCGTGGAATCGTTGACCTCGATAACCTTACCGATGAACGATTCGAGCGGACCGGAGATAATCTGAACCTCGTCGCCGACATCCGCGGGTTTTTCGAGCGCGACCTTTATAAGCCCCATTCTCGCGACCTCGGCATCGGTTAAAGGAAGGGGTCTGCCCTGCGGGCCGACGAAACCGGTAACGCCCCTCGTGTTGGTAACGAGATACCAAATATCGTTACTGTAAATCATTTTAAGGAAAACGTAACAAGGAAATTTTTTGCGTTCCACGACTTTTTTCTTACCGTTAGCCTTTTCCTCGAGCGTTTCCTCGGTAGGAATCTGAATTTCGCAGATTTTATCCTGTAAATTATTGTTTTCGATAAGTTTTTCAAGAGAGTCCTTCACCATCGCTTCGTAGCCGGAGTAAGTGTGAATGACGTACCATTTAGCTTCTTCCACGATAAAACTCCTATGTTCTCGGCGCGATAAGCTTAAGCAATTCCATAAGACCCGAATCGAACGCGGTAATAACCACTAAAAAAGCAAGCACGACGACGAGAACGACGCCGGTTTTTTTAACGACCTTGGGAAAAGAGGGCCAGCTGACCTTTTTAAGCTCGGAAAAAACGTCTTTGATTTTAAGGCCGATCCTTTTAAAGAAATTCGGCTTACCGCTTTTCTTCTTAGATTTTTTAACCTGCTTGGAATTATCGGTTTTTTCGACTTTTTCGGTAGTTTCGGGAATGAAACCGCCTTTCATCTCGTTATTTTTATCCATTATAACACCCCTTGCCCTGCATCCCCGAGAACGGGAATCGGAAAAATTCCAAATTATTTCGCTTCTTTGTGAGCGGTATGCTTTTTGCAGAATTTACAATATTTAGACATTTCGAGTCTTTCGGTATCGTTCTTTTTGTTTTTGAAAGTATCGTAATTTCTCTGCTTGCATTCCGTACACGCCAAAGTTATTTTCACTCTATTACCTTTTGCAGCCATAATGCACCTTCCGAACATGAAAAAATTAACACCCCTTT
Source organism: uncultured Eubacteriales bacterium (assembly GCA_958421945.1). Taxonomy (GTDB): domain Bacteria; phylum Bacillota; class Clostridia; order Christensenellales; family Borkfalkiaceae; genus UBA1259. The sequence goes on from CATZMZ010000009.1 coordinate 63,017, forward strand.
CGAGATGCTGATTTATTTTACCATTTACGGCAAGAAATGTCAAGGTTTTTGTATGTATTTTTAAAACTTTTTGCAATAAAGGTGGCAAATCTGCAAAAAAGCGACAGTCTGGGCTAGTTAGCCAAGCTCTGCCTGTCAAAAACGCTCTTATCATTCCGCGTTTTAACGCTGATTATATTCCCCGTCTCCGCGGCAGCGACTATATCTCTATCCTTACGTCATTTTGAAACGTTCTTCCCTGAAGAACTTTGGAAGAATCCCTTTCCCTTTCTTGCGTCATTGCGAATGCTTTTGACAGTCGACCTTAATGCAAAATCATTATAAGTCATTGCGAGGAGCATAGCGACGTGGCAATCTCCGCGGCAGCGGCTATTTCTCTATCCTTACGTCATCTTGAAATAGACAGTGACGGGCAATAAAAGTATCCCTTAAAAGGAAAAGCGGCAAGGCGTGCGCTTGCCGCTCAAATACTAGTTTTTTATTTGCTTACTATTGCACTTAATAGTATAATTTACCCGTATAGCAAAGCCCCGTTATACGCAAAGTATAACGGGGCTTTGTTTTTGGATGCAGCAACAACCTATCTTCCCGAATCGTCTCCAATTAAGTATTT
>CATZMZ010000010.1 GCA_958421945.1 uncultured Eubacteriales bacterium
AAAATAGTTTTTCAACACATCAACGCTTTTATCGTAATCCACAATGCCTCTATAGTTTATGTAATCCGGAAACGTTGTTTGTAAATTTTCAAACCATTGTGCTTGTCCAAAATCGATCTGTCCGTATATATCTAATGTATAAACAATTCTACCTGCTTCTTCATTCACTTCTTTTACGGCATTCACAGCATCTTCTATCCCCTTTTCTTTCATCACACGAGAAAATGTACAAAGTTTATAAGGTTCTCCCGTGGGATATACAAGTTCTTCAGGTTTCAAAATTTTTAAGTCTTTGCAATTCGGCATCACAACAATATTGGTAAAACCTTGTTCTTCCAACGCCCGTTTCATTGTGTTTGTTTCCACATAAATTTCGTCAAACCGTTTCAATTTTTTTGCAAGTCTTTTACGTGTTTTTAAAAATTCAGGAAGCCAACCTCCGATAACTACATAATGTAATTTTCTGTTTTTAAAAAATTTTCTGAAAAACGACAACAACGGAACGTAAACTCTCACCCCGTTGTGTGCAGGAAAAATTATTACATTCTGTGTTTTTTTTAGCGACTTCCAACTTTGAAAAGGTGCTTTCAATAATGTACTTTTCCCGCCTGCGGTATCTAACTTTAGAACTTCATCGTTTCCAAGTTGCTTGCTCAACTCGTCGGTTATAATTTTGGTTTTTACGGTTTGACCGTTTAATAAAAGTTTACTATTGCCAAAATGACCAATAACAGAAACTGCTTTTAATTGCTTCATTGTTTTATTCTTACCGCTTTTTCATATTTTTTCTTTTTCCAAACACCGAACCACATATTCCAACAAGCGAACCAAAACGCCGCAATCGCAGTTTTTTCGTCGCAATAATGAAACAAATCGTAGTGGCTTTTTAGTTTTTTACTTAATTTATCGTGCGAAATCGACTTTTTGCGTATTCTGTACTTTGCAAGATTTTCCGGCAAAAGATAACAATTTGCTTTTTTACATAGTTTCAATAGAATCGCATAATCGTTATTCTTTTTTATATCTTTAATCTGTATCAATCCAAATGTTTTTGCGTTATACATAAACGTAAGACACCCGGGATAACCATAATGATACATTTTTCGCTTTGTTACGACTTTCGGTCCCGAAACAAGAATATTCAATGGTTTAGATTCTTCGTCTATCTTTTCATATTGATGATAAGCAAAGGAGTAGTTATTTCTTTGCATAAACTTAATCATTCTTTCAAGTTTTTCGGGAAGCCACAAATCATCTGAATCCAAAAACGCAATCCATTCTCCACGAGCCTCGCTCATTGCCCTATTTCTCGTAAGAGCAGCCCCACAATTCTTTTCGTTCTTGAAGTACTTGATTCTTTCATCCGACAAAAAAGGTTGTACAATCTCATCTGTGTTATCAGTTGAACTATCATCAACGATCAACAATTCCCAATTTGTATATGTCTGCGCCAATACAGATTGTATCGATTCGCCAATAAATCGAGCCGTATTCCACGACGGCATTATGATTGAAACTAATTCATCTGTCATAATAAACTTTACTCCTCTTTCGGGTTCTGTCAGTCTTTTTTTATACGTTCAGCAACCGCCGCTTCGCTTTCAACCGCTGTCGTTTCGCTTGTCGGCTCGATATAGTCGCCTTTATACTCTTTTCCGAGTACGGAAAATACCGTCATAAACATCGTCTTTATATCCCGCCAAAAACCAAACTTTTCAATCGCTTTCAAATTGTAATACATTTTGGCAGGCAGTATCTTTTCGATATAAACCTTATCGGTATCTTCTGCCCCGTTCAGAAGCTCTGCTTCATCTTTATAATAAATACTTGCAAGACTTGTAACGCCGGCAGGCAATAAAAGCGTTGCCATCATTTTGGGCGTATACTCTGAAACATATTTCGGCACTTCGGGACGTGTACCAACAAAAGTCATCGTTCCACGAAAAATATCAATCAGTTGACAAACCTCGTCAAGCCGACATTTACGAATGAATCTACCGACTTTGGTTACACGAGAATCGTGGTCAACGGTGACCTGCGAACCCTTATCGGCATCGACCACCATCGAGCGGAATTTGAATATTCTGAAACGTTTTCCGTATTGCGTCACCCGCTCTTGCCGATAAAACACCGGGCCTTTGCTGTCGATTTTTATCGCAATCGCCAAAACAAGAAACAGCGGCGATAATACAATCAACATTAAAGCTGAAACGAAAATATCGAAAACGCGCTTCCAGAACAACGAAAAATTCTTTTTACGCAAAATATCGTAATATTTCCGCACTTCGTCCGTCTGCATTTCAAGTGGCAGATTCTTCCATTTGCAAATCAGCATTAGATGTACTCCTGCAGAATATCCACGAAATTATCGATTACATATTGTACCTGTTCGTCAGTCAGACAAGTATGCAAAGGCAACGTGATTTCGTGCGCGAAGTGGTTGTACGCGTTCGGATAATCCTTGATATCGAAACCGAGGTTTTTATACGCCGTGTGCATAGGAAGCGGCTTATAATGCACGTTGCAGGCTATGCCCTGTTCCGCCATTTTCGTAATGATTTCGCCGCGCTGATCGTAAGTAATCTTCGGTATTTCCGTAATATACAAATGCCCCGAAGATTCGTGTTCGCTTGTATAATGCGGCAACACCTTTACCCCGAGCGGCTTTAACGCTTTATCATAACGCGCGATAATTTCTCTGCGTCGTTTTAACATTCCCGGGTATCTCTCAAATTGTTTTAACCCAATTGCCGCAACAACGTCCGTCATATTGCATTTGTACCATGTGCCGACAATATCATATTCCCACGCACCAAGCTTTGTTTTTGCAAGCGCGTCTTTTGATTGACCATGCAAACTCAAAAGTTGCAATTTATGATAAATGTCTTCATCGCTGATTCCATCAATCGTTTTCCAAGTAAGCGCGCCGCCTTCCGCCGTGGTAAAATTCTTTACGGCGTGAAAACTAAAACTTGAAAAATCGGCGATGGAACCGACCATTTTCCCGTGCCGGTTTGCACCGAATGCGTGTGCCGTGTCTGCACATACCGCAATTCTTCCGATTGCTTTCTGAATCTCATTTGACGGTTTAAATAAATGCTTCTTTTTCTCTACGATTTCAAAAATACGGTCGTAATCGCAAGGCACCCCGCCGAGGTCGACGGGAATAATCACTTTTGTTTTATCCGTAATCGCCTTTTCAAACGCGTCGTAGTCCATTTCAAGACTATTTTCTTGCGAATCGATAAGTTTCAACGTAGCGCCGACGTGGCAAACAACGGAAGCCGATGCCGTGTAGGTATATGCGGGAACGATAACTTCATCGCCCGCCCCGATGCCGAAAATATGTAACGCCATTTCCGCGCAAGCCGTCTGCGAATTCAAACATACACATTTTTTTACGCCTATCCATTCGACAATTTCTTTTTCGAGTTGCTTCGTTCTCGGACCGGTTGTAATCCAACCGGAACGCAAAGTTTCCGCTACTTCATTTATTTCAAGCTCGGATATATCCGGAGGGGAAAAAGGTACTCTCATTTGTAAAAACTCCTTTTACATTCCATCTTCAAAACAATAATTATTCCCTTCGGGCGTTTTCTTTGCGAGTTTGTTCCCGTAACAAATTTGCCCGTGCTTTACTTCCGTTTGCGGCTCTACATAGGTATTATCCACAACAGTTGCTCCGCAACATATCATAGAGCCTCTGCCAACTTCGCTTCCGCAATCGATTGTTGCATTTGCACCGATATAACAGCAATCATTGATAACCGCGCCGCTATTCACCGCCGCGAAAGGCTCGATCATAACGTCTTTTTCTACTTTTGCAGTCTTGCTGATATACGACTTCTGGCTAATCAAAGTAACAACTGTATATCCGCACTCTTCAAGTATGCCTGTAAGTCTTAACCTTTCCGTCATATCTGCTACCGAATCCATCTGCCGAGTGCTAATCCGTCTGCCGTCACATACGCCACGGGGATTTTTAAATCGCCATACTTTTTCTTGTATTCGCAAGCTGCTTCGTAACTTTTATTCCAATTATTTCCGAACTTGCCTTCCCAAGAAAAACCTAATTCGTCAAGCCGTTTTATTTGTTCTTCCGTAAGTTCTGCGTCTTTCCCGCTTCCGTTCTTACGACTGCGCGTATTAAAAATCCACGCTCCGAGCCGCAACCCGTCCGCCGTCACATAATAACTCGGCACGTCCGCGTTCCCGTTTTCCTTGTAATAATCAAGCAACGCGGCGTAATTTTTCTCAAACAGATAATCGGGAACGTCCCAAACCATTCCTATTTCGTCATCTTGCAAAGGTGTTCATAGTCGGAACAGAATACGATATATTTGCCGTTTTTATCGGTGATATGTTTTTTAAAAATCTCGTCTATGCCCTCCCGATAGATGTACTTTTCTCCTTACATTTCGTACATCTATTAGGGTAATATCTACACTTTATTGTCGCAATTATAACATATTTGCATAGAAAAATCAAGTACTTTTTATTGCGCGCCGCTACAATAATATACTTTATAACTTTTTCTGTTTCGCAGATGTAAAGCACTCGACTTTTTTCTCGCACGATTTCGGACGTTGAATTTTATCGCCTACATAAGCTGCCGTTAGTCCTAACCGATACGCCGTTTGCAAACTGCTTTGGATGACCGATATAATTCCGTTTACCGAATTAGACGAAAGACCTTTCCCTGTCCTCGTATTTCCATTTTCAACCATTTCCGTAATGTAACGCTGAATCGTTATGGGCGCAAGTTCATCCATATCGTAATCGCCGAGATATGGTGCGATTTTCTTTTCTACCGTTTGCTTATACAAATCGAACGTCCTTATTTTGTGCGTCGGCTTAACGTAATTTTCAAGCCATATATTTAACCATTCCGAATATTTCATTGATAATACCTCCTTATTTTTTATAACATATCTACCCTAAATTATTTTCGGGCATAAAAAAACGGAGAGAACAAAAATTGTTCTCCCTTAAAAATCTCAATACCACGCAAAATCGCAAATTTTACTCGCGGCGTTACTATATCATTACTATATTTAATTATTTTTTTCCACTGGAAAAGACGGTTGCTTTTTGCATCCGCCTTATTTTATAACGATTAAATTATTTCAAAATGTTTTAATGCGGCTTTGATCGCGTCCGACATTTCTGCCGTCGGGTGAGAACGCGGGCGTTTCAATTCTTCTACCGCGTTCGGCGCATCGTACATAGGCACACCTAAATCACGTTTAACTTCGGCAATATAAGCCGTATGCACTTTAAATCCATACTTTTCTTCGATATAGGCTTGAATATCTTTGTAAGTCGTTTTCTTTTTAGGTTTTTGTTCGTTTAATTCTTCTTGAAGTTTTTTAAGCGACACTTGTCCTTCGCCTTCACCAAACTCAACGTCAATGTTGATATGTCTTTCCGTTTTTTTGGACAAGCATACTAACGTTTCGATACTACCCTGTTTATCCCACAGTAGTTTATTGACCTCTTTATTGTCGATATAGATAGGGAAATTAAGCGTTATCGACTTTAAGGGCATTACCGCCGGCTCGTCGTTGGGATATATCTGTACCTCTTTGATAAGATATGATATTAAGTCCTTCTTTTCTTTCTCCGACATTATATCATAAATTTCGTCGAACGACAAGAGTAATTTATATATATTTTCCAACGTTATCGCATCTTCTTCCATTGCCGTCTTTCTCAATTCGGCGTCCGCAATATTTTCCTCCAATTCAGCCATAGCATCGTACAAACCGTCAAGCCGTGTCGACATATCCTGCAATTTGCGCTCCCTGTACTTTGCGTCAAGCGGAAGGTTATCGATTGCCTCTTCCAGATTTGCTTTATTGCTTTCCACTTCAAGCAGCTTCTTTTTGAAATTCGCAAGTTCTTTATCAATCGCTTGTGTGTTTACAGGCTGACCTATCCGACTTTCTATCTCTTTGGCAAACGATTCACCACGGACAAGTTCCATTATCGCCTCTATCACGTATGGCTCTATATCCGTCTTTTTGAGTTTAGCCTTATAGTCGCAGACGTAACCTCTCGGATTGCCGTTATGGCTGCAATAATAGTAATAAACGTCCTTATCCGTTCCGTCCTTCTTCTGCCAATAATGGCGGTTACAATACATCGGACTGCCGCACTTCGGACAGCGCAATAACCCCGTTAAAAGATGAATACGCTCTCGCCCGACTCTTGAAGGCGATTTTACTCCCGTGCTATTTCTTTTCGCCCTTGTCTTTTCCCAAGTTTCGTTATCTATCAACGCCTGGTGCTTTCCATCGAACAGAAGATAGTCTTTGGCTCGTATTGTACGGTAATCGTCCCGACTGCCCTTTACCTTTTCTTTGGTTCGCCTGCCGTACGCTATCTTACCTGCATACACGGGGTTGTCCAGAACACATTGAACGCTTCTTGCACTCCAAACGGTTATGTCGCTCTCTTTGTGCTGATTTTTCCCTATCCCTTGCAAATTGAGATATTTTGCTACGCCGTTGTAACCCAAACCCGAATTAGCGAATTTATCGAAAATAATCCGCACGACCTCCGCTTCTTCTTCATTTATTGCAAGAGTGTCGTCTTTAAGCGAATAGCCGTATGGAGCAGGTCCGCCGTTCCATAAGCCCTGCCTTGCCTTTTCTCTTCTGCCGTTCATCGTCTGTTCGAGAATGTTTTCACGCTCGATTTCCGCAACTGCGGAAAGTACGGAAATGAGCAACTTTCCGCTTGCCTGCGCTGAATCGATACCTTCTTCGACGCTGATAAGATTAACGCCGTAATCCTGCACCGTCTGAAGCGAGCTTAATATATCCGCCGCATTTCTGCCGAAACGGGAGAGCTTGTAAACCAATATGTAGTCAATTTGCATTCCGCTTTTAATATCCGAAAGCATTGCCTGAAACGCAGGTCGTCCGGATATGGACTTACCGGACTTCCCTGCATCTTCATATTTGTTTACGATAATCATTTCTTCACGATCTGCAAAAGTTTTCATTCGCGTTATTTGCCCTTCAAGGCTATACCCGTCGACTTGCATTTCCGTGCTTACTCTTGAATAAAGCACGCACTTCTTTCCTTCCCTATTCATGTTTTAAGCCTCCTTTCTCATATGTTTTGCCCAGCACCGTCCTACCGTATTTATTGAGTACCTGTGCCATAATGTCAATAAAGGAATCCTTCATTCTCTTTTCCTCTGCTAAATTTCTGTTTTCATTATTTAATTCCTGTTGGTTCAATTCTCCTTATCATTTTAGTTTTATATAGGTTTTGTAAACCCTGCTTTTAACGGAAAGATAAGCACGATTTACCCTATACATTTTTTCTCCTTGCGGACTACAGCGTTTATAAACGGCATAGCCCATATTCCCGACCTTACGGGTGTATTAAGCGCATAATGCGTTCCGCTGTTATTTTCTTTCCTTAAACTCTTCCAAAAGCTTTTGATACCCCATTCTAATCAAATCCACCTTTGGGATTCTTTTCTTCTTTAAGAAAGCCGTTATTTCGTCATATTCTTTGACTGGAAGTCGCGTGTTAAACTGCTTCGTTGCCCTATCACGTTCTTCTTTGTGTACTATTTCATACTTTTGTCTTGCCTTTTGTTTGGGCGTTAATTGTTTTTCCATTTTAATCACTCCTAAAAGCTTATCTTGCCTATATTATACCGTGCTATCACGAGATAATCAAGCTATTTTTATTTCGTTTTCTTAAATTCTATTTGAAACATTTTAATATCCTCCTAATACTTATAATTTTTATTCCTTCGTTCGTGCTTTACACGTTCTTCTTCAATTTCCGCTTCTATTTGTTGTAAACGCGGAACTTGCGCTGTTACGCTCGGTTTACACAAATCTTCTACAGCTGAGAAAAATACCTTCGTGGGATTTGCCCCGCTTAATATGTTCCTACACAAGTTAGGCGCATTGCTTGCTATGTACTTACCTATTTGAGCAAACTTGCCGTCTTTATCTTTCTCCGCTTTGAGTTTGCCGTTTCCCTTTGCCATATCAAGCGTATCTTGCATAGAACGGTCAAGCCGTTTGGTTAAGTCTTTATTTGCAACCGTTAACGCTATAACTTGCTCTTGCAGTTTACCACGTCGTTTAGGAATTTCTCCGTTTTTAGCTTCTTCTAAAGCATCAGCATAAACCTGATTTTCACGCTTAATCTCTTCCGCTTCTTCAATAATCTTTTTCGCCTTGTACTCGGCAGTTGATAGATGTTTTGCTTGACTTCCTTCTTTGCCACGTTGCAATCCATATTTCTTGCCAACGGCTTCGTAAAAGTCTGTTTGTAGTTGTTGTAGTTTGGACTTATCAAATAAGTCTTTACTACAAAGTCTTCCATCGGGAGTAATTGGAATAAGATTTAAGTGCATATGCGGAGTCGTTTCGTCTAAATGCACAACCGCCGATATTACGTTTTCTTGCCCGTATCTCTCCTCAAAGAACTTGGCGCAATCTGAAAAGAAACTGTACTGCTTCATTTTAGGCAAACCGTCGAAAAACGACTTGTCCGAGCCTACCACGAAAGAGTTCATTACCACTGCATCTTTTCGTGGATGTAATCCCAACTCTTTTATTCGGTTATTGATAAACTCAGTATAAGTAAGACCGCTAAAACTCATATGATAATTATCTTTTGTTCTTTCGTTATCTATTTGCGGATTGTCCGCTTCAAAGGTTTCGTCACGTTCGTTTTCTTCTTCAACGGGCGAAACTTCTTGTTTATGGTATTTCTCCATATGACATACTAAATATGATATTTTCGTTTTCCTCCTTATTGTTTTTAGTCGAAATTTAGCCTCGCAGAGCCCACACTTCGATTATCGAAGTATAGTGGGCTACACTTTGCTAAAATTTATTAAAGTTTTTCTCTCATCCACCGCGGATTGAAAGTATTAAAAAACTCTGCACAAGATAACCTTGCACAGAGTCTTAAATAATGAATTTTATTAAATTGTTATACCCTTTGCCTTTAAGATATCTCCTATTGTCGTAGGGTTGTTTGTCTTGTCGATATACGTTTGAATCTTTCCCTTTTTCTTCTTTCGCTCTTTTCTTTCAGCGTAAAGTTTTCCGTTGATATGGTCAACTTTGCTCAAGTCTTCTAGCGTAAGATTCAACAACTTTAATGCTTCTTCTAACGATAAAATTTGTATTAACTTATTTTCTTTTTCTTCCGCTTGCTTTATGCTTGCAAAGCGAATTTCTTCCTCTTCACCGTCTTGATATTCGATAAAAATATCACACACGCTCGCCTTCCCTGTATAGGTTGCACCATACGAATATAGGCGTTCAATGATAGCAAGAAACTCATTAAATCTCTTCTTTTGAAAATGCGAACTAATACAAACGGTTTTCCCAAAGAATAAGTCATCCTGCTTTTCTTCCGACAATTTAAGTCTATGAATAAAATTCTTCATAAACTCATTTTGTGCTTTAAGATTACCGCCGTTTATCTTTTCAATGAGAGAAAGATTATGCTCTTTTGCTTTCTCCGCACGATAATCGTTATTGCGCTTTTTCAACATTTTAAGCGTTTCGGAAAGGGTTAAATTTTCTTTCTCACCTATAATTTGCAAAGCTCTAATTACAGCCCAAGAATCATCGTCGCTCTTATGTAACGTTATATCAGTTATTTGCAGTTCTTCCACAAAGCCTTCTACTGACGTGCGATTTTTCGCTTTCGTGTAACCTTGATATAGTTTTTGAAAATCGTAATACGTAAAACCTATCGGCTCTTTCTCGTACAGTTCATAAGCCGTTGCCAAAAAGCTTGCATCGTTAGAAAGAGAGAAACCAATGATTTGACAATCGGGAGTAGTTAAAATCCGCTTAATTCTTTCATAATAAAAGTCAAAAGTAGGACTGCTATAATAAACTTCTTCGGGGAACGCAAGCGAAATATCGCTTTCCTTTTCTCTACCCGTTAACTTAAATTTATATTCGGGATTTATCGTTATACAATCCCTTTCTAAAACATTAAACTGTTCGTCTATAAGCACATATCCAAATTCGCAGATATGTTGCCCATCACAACACTCAATATCAAATGATAAGTACTTCATTTGTTTCTCCCACTATCAATCCATAAAAGATATTTCCTTGTACGGAAGTTCTGCGCTATAACAAATATCTTCACCATACACAGTCTTTAACGCTTCAATATTTATAATATCTTCAGCTTGTCCTTGCGCCAAAATTTTTCCGTGTCTTAGTAAAAATACATTGCTACTTAAATATAGCGCGTGATTAGGGTTATGGGATGATAAAATAAAAGTTTTCCCCTGTTCTTTAGCAATTCTTTTAATTATAGATAAAACAGCGTGCTGATTCTTTATATCCAAAGCAGAAGTCGGCTCATCTAAAATCACTAAATTCGTATCTTGCACAATAGCCGCACAAATAGAAACGATTTGTCTTTCACCGCCGCTAATTTCGCCCAATTTTTTATCAAGCAAATGCGTAATCCCAAACTGTTTAGCACAATCCAAACCCCTCTTTTTATCTTCTTCCTTGGGAGATTGATAAAAATTCATTTTATTAACAGTTCCAAACAATAAGTAATCTAATACAGGAAAATCGTCAACTGCATTAGAGCGTTGTGCAACGTACGCCATTTTCTTTGCCCGTTCTTTTATAGAAAGTCCTTTCAAATTTTCTCCATCTATAAAAACTTCGCCTTGATAGTTTTCCAATAACCCTGCAATCGTTTTTATAAGAGTCGTTTTCCCCGAACCATTTAAGCCTATTAAAACGTTGACTGTACCTTTTTCGCAAGAAAAATTTAATTTATCTAAAACAAGTTTCCCCTTCCTTTGATACATAAAAGAAAGTTCTTTAACGTCAATCATTTTCACGAATCGTATCCCTCCTTACAAAAAGCAATAAAACGAAAATAATTGTTCCAAAGAACCCTGTTACCGCAGATAAAGGAATTTCCGCCGCCGTAAATACACGAGAAAGAATATCGGCAATTACCATAAACGTTGCTCCGAAAAGCATACACATAGGAATCGTTTTCTTCGTATCTCTGCCGAGCATCAATCTAACGATATGCGGAACAACTAATCCTATCCAACTAATCGTTCCCGCAAAAGCAACCGAACTTGCCGTAAGCAACGTTGCCACGATAATAATTAACGTTCTATACGCTCTATAATTTATTCCCCTCGTTTGCGCTTCTTCTCTTCCAAGCGCAACGATATTAACACGATAACTTATTGAAAGAATAACTATTGAACAAATTGCTACAATAGGCAACAATACGTAAACGTCTTCCATTACAGAATGTTCAAACGAACCCATAAGCCAAAACGTGATACTTGCAAGCGTTGTTTCTGCATCGGCAAGGTATTTAATAAACGATAATATCGCACCCATACATCCACCGACAATGATACCCGAAAGCGTTAATACCATTGACGATTTGTTTTGAAAGGCTTTTGCAACAAACATCGTAGCAAGCACAGTCAAAACGCCAAATCCGAAAGCAAAGAAACTTACAAAAACCGAAGATAAACCAAGCACGATTGCAAGCGCAGCGCCAACACCTGCACCTGAAGAAACGCCAAGCAAATCAGGCGAAACCAACTTGTTTTGAAAGGTTTCTTGATATAAAAGTCCCGAAACACTTAAAGCAAGTCCTGTAAGTGCTGCAATAATCGTTCTCGGTAAACGCAAATTCATCACGATACTGCGTTCCATTTCATATCCGCTTTGGCTAAATAACATTTTGAAAAAATTGCCGATAGAGATATCGTATCTTCCTACTATTAAAGCCAAAATGAAAACAACCACAAAGGTCAGGCTAACGAGCGTAAAAAATACGCCCGTTAGCCAACTTTTCTTTTGATTAAGCAAGTAAGTTCCCCTCCCTACTTAAACCGTTAAGCATATTTTGAGCTTCCACATCCGTAAGTTCCACTCCAAAGAATTCCTTACTCAAATCTTGAATTTGCTTTTTAACGTCGTAGTTAAAATAGTTCGGATAGAGTTTATTCGCTTGGTCACAAAGGAACACGGGAGAGAATACTCCTAATTGTTCAAACATCGTAAGACCAATAGGAATATTAAAAACTTGTCCGTTTTTAACAGCATCAAGATTTTTATAAGGTTCTTCTTGTAATGCGTTCATTAAGGTTTTTTGATAAATACCACCCACTACGAACACGTCGGGATTTTGCTCGCAAATTTCTTCCGCCGATGGTTTATTTGATTCAAATTGGTCGTTTAAAGGTTTCATACCAAGAACTTTATAAGCATACTCCGTAAACGAGCCAACCGTTTCCGTGTAACCTACGCCTTTATTCTTGTCGCCACGCACGTAATAAACCGTCCTTTGCCTATCACTATGCTTTGCAAGTTCTGATTGAATGCCTGAAATCGTGTTTTGCATATGCGCTTTCCAAGCATCCACCTTTTGTGCCACTTCTTCACTTTCCCAAATTTGCTTTACTAAATCCGCAAAGAAATATACATATCCACTAAAATCGGGATTGCCGTATAAACTAACGTTCAACGCCTTGATTCCGTGTTCTTTTAATCCGTCCGTTATGTATTTTTCGGGAGAAAACACGATATCTACCTCACGTGCAATATAAGTTTCATAACTTTCTTGATACGCCAAACTATATCTTACATTTGCTTTTGTATCAAATACCGACGACCACTCGTTGTCAAGCAAAGAATAATAAACACCGTCTATACTATCTGCCACCCCAAAAGCAATCAAAAGATCGTAAGTCGTTCTTGACGCACAAGCTACCTTTTTAGGGTTCTTTTTGACCGTTACTTGTTCCCCAAGCATATCCGTTACAGTAACAGTTTCATCGTCGCTGTTTGTATTTCCACAACCCACGATAGAAATCGCCATTGTGAAACATAAAACAACACCAAGTAACATTGAAATAATTCTTTTTAACTTTGACATAGTTTTTACTCCTTTTGAGATTATCCAACAAATACCGACCGCCCGAATTGTAGAGCGCAGACGAACGGCTATGTCTACCGGCGTCTACTACTCTTAAAGGTAATCTCTTAAATAATTTAATTTTTACGGTCTTTTTATTATCCCTTTTGTATAGACTTCAAAATCCTATTAAATTCTTCTTCATCCTTAGCATCAATCAATTGATTGATTTTCTCGTTAAATTCCGCCATCGTCATATCCTTAAATCCTTTTTGACGGGACAGCCTTTTTGTCAACCTTTGCTTAGCATTAAACTCTTTTAATGCAAGATATTGCAACTCAGGATTATTTTCCATTTCTCTACTTACCTTGTTGTATTCGCGAATAGGCATATTTCCACATCTTCTATACAAGTATTCTCGTTTAACCATTTCAAGAAGGTCGCCTTGCTCTCTTATTATTCTTTCCTCCACGGAAATTTCTCTTATTTCAAGGATTTCATCCAATTCAATATCTTTTTTGATTTGCTCGATTGCTTCTTCTTTACTATCAGCCTTCACCACCCATTCACAAGGCAAAAGCGTCACATCTGGATCCGCCTCCATAATTTCGTCTTTATAAGTGAAATTAACAAAATAATACATACTTATTCTCCTTTTTCTCTATCATCTTTTTTCTTCAACAATTCAAAAACATCAACTTCTAGAAAATCTGCAATTTCCTCTAATGTATCAATGTTTTTGACACCTGCGTTCAACCACCTACTAACTGTTCTGATTTCCGCTCCAAACTCATAAGCAAAATTTTCCTGCGTCCTATATCTAGAACTTCGTATCAATCGCTTTAAGTTTATCCCGGCAATCAAGCTTAATGAAAGTTCATTGCTCATGTAGCCCTCCTTTGAGTTTTTGTAACTACATTGTAACTCAAATATTTTTATCAGTCTACGACATTTTTTGTCCTATTTCACGTCATTTATCGCAAGACAAAATCTTACTCTTTTCTTTCAATATTCCTTTTAATTTCTCGCAGACAGATTGTAACACTACCCCCACGTAAGCAATACAACCGTATCCATAAGAATCAGCGACTACCCTTCCTTCTACATCAATTTTATAAGGATAAGGTGATTCCATATATTTAACACCTTGAAGATATAATTGTGCTTGTTTTTTGTGTCCTATTGCAAAATTCAGCATCTCTTCGCTTAAACAATGACCTTTCAACAACAAATAGTTCAAAACCAAATTAAAAGAAGCTGAAACAGATGGTACGTGTTCAAGTTCTTCACATCTTTCTCTCCCTTTATTGCTTTTATAGTATACAATTCCACCGTTCCATTCTTCCCATTCCTCTTTTGTTAAGGTAAATGAACGCAAATAAGCGTTTAATATATTTTCCGTTTTTAGCAACTTTTCAATCATTTGTTTGCTGAACACATAACCATCGCGGCGAAATTGTGTTTCTTGAAACGCCTCCAATTCACAGTCCTCTTTCTTCTGCAATATAGGTCGTGTCGGTTTAATTAAATATTGAAACAGTTCAACATCATCATACTCTAACGCTAAATCAATAAACTCATTGAATTTATCTTCCATCCCCGTCAAATTTCCAACGCGAATAGCCGTACTCATTTGAGTTCCCCATATAGACAAGTATCCTTTTTGAAACATATATTTGATTAGTTCAACTTGTTTAAATTCTATAAGATAATCTAAAATAGTCTTGTCAAACTCATCATAATTTTCGCCGATGATACTACCATAGTCATTTTCCGTATGCATCAACTGTTCCAATCGTTCCTTATCCCCACTTTTCGCAACTGCATACAAGGAGAATGGTCTATCGTCAAAGTTTTTCCTTTGCGAACCTGCCATTAAGATATTCTCTATACTAACGTTAAAAACTTGCGCCAAATAATAAATATGGTCAATCCCCGGATAACGCTCACCCGCAATCCATTTGCATACATTATCACGAGAAACAGGTCTACCTTCTATCTCTGTTAATTTTTTAGATAAAACCGCTTGTTTCCATTGACGCTCATTTAATAGAAAATCAATGTATGCACCAACTTCGTTTTTATCTTTTATTGTCATTGCCATAATAACACCTCCAAATGTTGCAATGCTATTATAGCACTATAAAAGTTTTTAATCAATAAGGTTGTATGCAAATATTTGTATTTATTACGATACGCATTACAGCTTTTTAATCGTCTTGCAAACTTTCAATTGTCTACTTTTGTATACAAGGCTTCTTTATGGTCCTGAAAGCATGATACAAGCCTTGTAAATCATTAGGCAAATAACTTAAAGCTTTTTCTGCGAGTTCAAAAGGAACGCCGTAATACGCTTCAGCAATACTTCCTGCCATTGCCCCAATAGTGTCTGAATCACCACCGATACAAACAGCATTTCTTATCGCATCTTCAAAACTTATACTATCTAAGAAAGCTATTATTGCTTGAGGAATACTTCCCTGGCAAGTAACCCAATCACCGTAATCGTCATAACCATAACACCCATGAATATTCTCGATTGTAAAGTTTTTATCTTTGAGTTTGGGATAATATTCTTGGAGTTTTTCTCTTATTTCTTCTTTGCTTTTACCTATTCTCGCAAGATATACCGCCATTGCAATCGCTTCCGCACCTTTTATTCCTTCTGGATGATTATGAGAAACTTCCGTCACAATTTTTGAAAGTTCTTTCACTTCCTCTTCCGACTCAGCCACCCAACCGACAGGACTTATTCTCATCCCTGCTCCATTCCCATAACTATTATACGGTTGTGGATTCCGTTCAACGAAAAGCCATTTATAGAATCGTTCTCCCCACCCAGTATTTGGATGCTCATGTGCAACATCTTTCATGCAATATACAACTATACTTTTCAGCTTTTCTTTATCACCTTTTGCAAGAAAAAGTGCTTTTGCAACCGCCAATGTCATAAAGCTATCATCTGTTGGTCTACAACTTGACGTAAACAATGCAAAATCTTTCCCACGACAGCCGTCTTCAACAAACTCAAATCTACTACCAACGATATCTCCGATAATTGCACCTATCATTTACGCAACCTCCCAATCAAAAGAATTGTTTACTATAAATCTCTTCTTGTTTTTCCAATTAGATTGCTTACGCTTGGTCATTTCCATAACTATAATTCCACATTCTTGTTCAATATAGCGTATATGCGCAGGGATTTTCTCCGCCGTATGTCTTACACTATAACTGCAATGCTTTTTAAGTTTTCTTAAATCAAATAAAGAAATCCCTTGTTCAAAAACTTCTTTATTGCTTCTTCTATATGCTTGCACAAAGAGAAAATATTTTGTTCCTTGTGCCATTAAGTAAAAGGTTTGCTCACCTTTTGCAGTGGTTGTACAATAAATATAATTTTTCATTTGTATACTCCCGAAAAATAATTGTGCCACTTTAATAAAATAATTAGGGCGAGCCTTGTTCAAGCTCGCCTCTTACGCTAATTAAGCTACCATTTTTAAGAGTTCGTCACGACTTAAAAGATGTTTTGTTTCTAACGCGCTCACGATTTTATCGAATACCCCTTTATGTTCTAAAATGATATTCTTTACTTTTTCGTGTGTTTCGTTTAGAATTTCTACACGTTTTGCGACGATTTTTTGACATTGTTCCTCGCTCGTTACACCACCACGAACCGTATTGCATTGCAAATACTCATATCCGAATTTACCGCTTTCAGTTATTATACAATCAAGAATTCTTAATACTTGCATCATATCGTTTGAACATCCGCAAGATGCCTCGCCGAACTCAATAATTTCAGCCACTCTACCGCCAAGAGCGATAGCTACGTCATCCAATTCTTGGTTGCTTTTAGAACAGTAGTAATCTTCTTCATAAATCATACGAGTATGACCTTTAGATTGACCTTGCGGAATAATCGTTGCCGTCGATAATTTATCGGGTTTTAAGTACAATGCAACGATTGCGTGTCCTGCTTCGTGAACGGCAACCAAATGCTTTTCATTGTCCTTAATTTCCCCTTCAATGCCGTGGAAAGCAAGCCTGTTCATAGCCGTTTGGAAACAATCAAAATCAATACTCGTTTGTCCCCTTTCAATCGCAAGAATACCCGATTCGTTCACAAGGCATTCAAGCTGTGCGCCTGAATATCCCGAAGTTACTCTCGCCACGTAATCCACGTCAAGGCTCTTTTCCATCGTAATCTTATCGTAATAAAGGCTTAAGATTTTCTTTCTGTCTTCAAGTGACGGCAAGCCAATCTCAAAGATTCTATCAAATCTGCCCGAGCGAACAAGCGCAGGACCAAGACGGCGAATATCGTTACAAGTTGCAACGACCAACACTCCGTTTTCTTCCTTAAGCAAATCAAGTTCTTGAAGAAGAATTTTCATTGCTTTGTCGTTCATTTCCATATAGAATTCATCACGACAACCTGCAATTTTATCAAACTCGTCAATAAGTAAAAGGCAAGGTTTCATTTCCTTTGCTTTAGCAAATGCTTCTTGGATAAATTCTTCCGAATTATCTCTCGTGCAATCCGCCGCACGAAGTTCAACGATGTTAATATGTTCGTCAGCAATGGACTTTGCCATTACCGTTTTACCCACACCGGGATAACCGTAAAGCAGTACCCCTTTGGGAATATGTACCCCACAATTTGCGTATTTCTCCGCATTGTGAAGAAAGTCTTTTATTTGTTCTAACTGTGCTACTTCTTTCTCGTAGCCTGCAATTTTAGTTTTTGTAGTAATCTGTTCCATTTTTGCCATCGGCAATTCCTCCGTAAAAAATAGATATTTTAGATTATCTTTCCCGACCTCCTTGTCCAATCGGGATAGCATAACTAAAACTACTCAAAAGAAAATACCCCTTATACGTAGTATAAGGGGTAAATTTTAAATTTACTGTTATATTATGGATTTTTACTGTATTTTTGCAAATTTTAAGCCGTATAAATCGTATTCACCGTCATCTTTTTCAGTTACCTTTTGCATTTTTACTTTGCTTTGCACTAACATACTCTTAAAAAGTTCACTTTCAAGGAGAGGAGCGTAAAGATGCCAATTCTCGCTCGTTTCCTTTTCGTATTCTTTTAAGATTAAGTATAAAACGTATTCTTCCGAAAGCAGTTCTTTTACTTTTTCATTACGTTCTTCTTTAGTTTGTTTTATCCTTGTGTAGATAACTTCCTTTTCGTCATCATCAGCACGCCTAAGTTCACTATACAAAAAGTCTAATTTCTTCTCAAACTCTTTACAAATAGCAACGATTTTATCTCTATGCTCGTAAACGGTAGACGTAGATTTTGGTGTAGGCTCTTTTAACATATTGGAAATAGCTCGGCATGGTATTTCCTTATCTTTGCCTTTACGATAATCGATATCTTTAACGCTCCTATATACGTACTCCATTGGAGCGTTGTAAAAGATGTAGTTCCGTTCTTTTACGCCATAATCAAAATCTATCTCTCTGAAGAATTCAGGAGAAACAACGTTATGCTTATTCGCTATCTTATTGATTTCTCTTGATACGTTAACCTTATCGTATGCACGCTTTGCCTTATCTATTTCAATACCCGAAAGCACGGCAAGTTTACACACGTCTTCGTATATTCCTTGTATACTTTCATAATCCGAGCCACCATTTAACTTATCCCACAAGATACTGTTGAGTTTTTGAGATAAGTTTACGATATGCCCTATCTTGTTTTCGCTCGTATTATAGTCTAATTCTGAAAGGCTTGGCTTTTTCTTTCCGTCGGACTCAATACTACATACGGGAACTTTGAACAAATCTTTTTGATTAAACGCCGTCTCTACGATAAGTTTATCGTTCGTTATAAGCATAGCGTCAGAGTCATAATCACAGCCGTTTAAGCGTTGTTGAATATTCTCGCCTATCGCATTTACGCAAACGATATTCTCGCCCAAATCGAAATAATCCCAAATGCTATTTGATATATTATTTGTTGCGCAATATAAGTTTCCCATCGTAATATGCGGAGAACGTGCGCAAACTAACTTTCCGCCGTTTTCAAACTTTTTGCAGGCAATTTCGCCTTTTGCTAAAATCGTTGACTTGTTAGTCTTGCTATGTAAATCAAACTCACCCGATAACGCCATTAGCATTTCAGGACCGTTGCCAAACAAAGTTGCGTTCGTCCCACGCAAGAGAATATGTCCTTTCTTTAATCTGTCTTTTTGCGATTCAACTACGTCGTTCCTGAAATTATAATATAACTTTGTATCCTTAAAGCCATAGTTTATGCCCATCAACTTAAAGATTACGTCACTACGCTCGGCAAGCCCGTCGGAAAGTTCTTCCGTTTCGTCGTCTTGCTCTCTTTTATAAGCATCACTAAAGTGATAGCGCATAAAATCGTAATCGCTTCTAATCGTCGTTAAATAGTCTTTGCTCGGTTTTAATAATTCTTCTACTTGCCTTTCGTTAAAGCCCAAAGTGTTGATAAATTGATAACTACTTTGCACCATTTTACCGTCGAAGAACTTCGTGCGCTTATCGTATTTAACCACACCAAAGGTGCTATCAACCTTATCTATCCACTTACGAACGTTGCTTTCAGTAAATTTATTCCCCATAAACTTAAGGAATTTCATACTGTTCGGCGTTGTGACCATTACAATTTGGTTAATATCCGTCGCAAGCGTAATAAATCCCCTTGCTTTTAAGTCGTCAAGAGTTATATTTTTGTCTTTAAACCATTTTTGAAGTTTAGTCTTAAAACCGCAAGACTTGAAGAACTTGTTACGAAGTAAAAGCATATGTTTATCGGCATAATTGTCGCTAAATACGCTTTCGTCTAAAAGACTTTCTCCGTCCCAAATATCATTTTCGATGAGTGTTTCTTTTGTTGTTGCTACTAAAGCGCCGTCTTTCACTTCGACGCTTACAACTTCTTCTGTGAATTCGCTTTTGCAGTCTTGAATAAACAATATACCGTTAAGTGGAATATCAATCGTCCCCTTTAACGAACTCAAAGATAGAGATTTATATGCTTCCCACGAAGCTGAATCCCCCGTAGGTTTTAATCCACATTCACCCCATTTAGACATATGGTCTAAGAGTTTTTCGTTGATAAATAAGCATTTACCTTGACGGGAACTTCCACTACTTCTCTTATAGCGAACGTAATGTACGCCGTTAAGATTAAAACCATTCTTATAAAAATGTTCTCTTAATCCTTTACGGTCCTTACGGTCTTTACTATTGTTTTTATTTTGATACGTGTATGTGAATTTTAAGTTGATAATCGCAAGAGTATATTGGTTTTGATATTCGTCTTCAAAAGAGAAACTGTTTCTACATTTAGAATAATAGCACTTTTCAAGTTCGATTAAATCAAGGGAGTAATCTAAAACGTTGTTGAACAAGCCAAAAAATTTGCGGTCATCGTTAGTTGGCAACATAAACCCTTTTTTCGCGCCGTTTATCAATTCTTGTTCGTATACATCTTTCGCTTCCAACGAAAGAATATGATAGCCCTTAATTTCCATTTCAATCTCCTTCTCCATATTATACAACATTTAACGAACTTTTTCAATCGAAACTGAAACGCAAAGAAAAAGAACTCGGACGATAAATCCAAGTTCCTTAATTCTTATTAAATTATCCCAAAGTGTTTAAGAGCGTCTTTTATCGCTTCGACCATTTTAGGGGTTGGATGAGGGCGGGGGCGTTTTAATTCTTCCACGGCGTTGGGTGCGTCGTACATTGGTAGTCCCTCGTTTCTCTTCACTTCCGCAATGTATGCGGTGTGAACCTTAAAACCGTAGTTTTTCTCCACCCAATCCTGTATATCCTTGTACGTTGGCTTGTCTTTGGGCTTTCTTTTCTCTGCTCGTTCGGCTATTGCCGACTTATCAAGCGACGTATTGTCGAAGTCAATTTTTACTTCGATATGCGAATCGGGCTTTTTGTGGGATAATACCACCAACGTCTCAACGTGCTTTGTTTGCGCAAACATGTCGAAAGGTTTTACGGATTCTACCCTATATCTCGCTTTTGCGCTCTCGTTTCGTTTTATTTCGTTCCCGTCAACCTCTAACGTGCCTACTAACAAGCCTACGTCCCTCGCAAGCGTAGACGGCTTGCATGAAACGTATATTATTTTATCAATTTCGTTTTCTATTAGCGCATTGATCACTTTTAAGTCGCAACCTTTTCTCGGCGGATCGAGGACCACTGTGATTTTTGCGCCGCTTTCCCGTTCCCTTTTAACTATTTCGGGCAAAACGTCCTCACATTTTGCGCAATAGTTGGTTATTTTATCCTTTAAACCGTTGCGCTCGGCAACGACGTCGGCAATATCCACCGCTTCCCTTACGATTTCAACGCCTATCACTTTCTTTGCCGTCCTCGCAAGAATAGCCGTCAATACGCCCGCGCCGCTGTACGCGTCGATAACCGTTGCGTTTTCATCAGTTCCCACCGCTTGAGCAACGGCGGAATACAGCTTAGAACATACGGACGGATTAACTTGCATAAAGCTTTGCACGCCTATCTTATATTTTATTCCGAGCATTTCCGACGGATACTCTTTTTCGCCGAAAATATGCACGAATTTCTCGCCGTAAATAACGTTGTTTTGTTTAGTGTTTTTATTGAGAAACAGCGAAAAATCCATTTTAAGATGCTTGCCGAGCAGGTTAATAAGCAATTCGACGTTAGGCAGCTTATCAATAGTCGTAACGACGACGATGATGATGCTGTTTCTCACCTCACGCGCGGTAATCTCGCGTATATCTCCCGTTAAAGTCTGTTCGTTATATCCTTTTAATCCCGTTGCATTTATATATTCCTTAAATGCCGAAACGATGCTTTTCGTCCAGTACGCGTTAATAATGCAGTCGGAAATTTCGATTATACGATGCGAATTTTCCGCATAAAACCCGATTGCCACGCCGTCATGACCTTCCCCGACGGGAAGTTGAAGTTTGTTTCTATACCGAAATTCACAATCGCCCCTGACGGTTGGGCAAACTTCCGGGTCTAACCCCGCAATCTTTTTAAAGCAAACGGAAACTTTGTTCTCCTTAACCAAAAGCTGTTCAGAGTACTTTATGTGCTGAAGCTGACAGCCGCCGCATTTTCCGAAAACGGGACATTTCGGTCTGACTCTCTCTTCGGCGGGCGTTTTAACCTCTAAAACCTTTCCGTAAGCGCATTTTGACGATGCTTTTAAGATTTTATAGCTGATTTTTTCGCCGGTTAAAGCAAACGGCACGAACACCGTCGCGCCATTTTCTTTTACTATTCCTTCTCCGTTCATTCCGAGGCATTCAACAACACCCTCTCTTTCTTCGTTCTTCCTTAACATAAAGTTCCCGTATTTTCTCTTTTGAATTATTTTGTTTTAATTTATTTTTTTACAATCTTATCAAGATATCTGTCTATCAGGCATTTTACCACGAAAATAAAGCGGTCGAAGATAAAGTAAAAAGCGATTGCAAAGCCCGCGATAAACCAAACGACGTTATCGGCAAGCCAGGACAACCACGCGGGAAAACTGCCCAAAGACAAGCCTAGTACTAAAGTATAATAGAAATACGCACCGTAAAAAAACGCTACGCACCAGACTATTCCTAAAATCCGCCATAAAACAAGATTAAAATTGTTCCTTTTTACTAAATTTGCAATTATAGGATAAACGCCGAAAAAAAGGAAATACGACGGAAAAACGACGGAATAAAATTTAGGAATAGAAAAAATCAACGCGATAACGCCGCCCGCCGCGAAGGACAAAAAGCAAGCCTTAAACGAATCGTAATACAAAGGAAGCAAAACGAAAGCCGACGCGATAACAAGCGAAAATATATCCGCCATATCGACGTACGCGCCGACGGTCAACGAAATCGCAACGAGAGCCGCGCTAATTGCCGAAATTGCCAACAACCTGCTTTTCATACTAACCGGTCCGAAAAATATCGAAGATTATCTGCAACAAACGTTGCAAAGCATATCGATACAACACCAGGTCGCGCAAAAAGACAGACAATCGTTCATACCGTTTCCGCCCATTTGGCGCTCGGTCGTTCTGTGCGGTTCGTTCTGATTGTAATTCGCATTGCCCGAATGGAATTGCTTTTCGTTAAAATCGATTTTTTGTTTCAGCTTCATATAGGCTTCCGAATATTTCTCGTTATACGGTTCCATATTCATAGCTATTTCAAGCTGTTTTTTGCTCTCGTTAATCCAGTTCTTCTTGTAAAAAACCACGGATTGCAAATAATGCCACTCGGCATTTCGGTCGGTAACGTCGTCAAGCTTTGCCTGAGCTTCCGCGATTTTGCCGCGCTTAATCGCTGCTTCTATATCGGAAAAATCCTCTTTATACTCGCCGTTCGCGCCCGAACGATACTTTCTTTCCGCCTTAATTTCGGCATAAGCCGTTTCCACCTTAGTAAGATTTTTGGCTGCCTCGTTACCTATTTCACCCTCGTAAAAACGCTCTTTAGAGTATTTATCCTTCAGCTTTTTATAAGCTGCTTCAAGCTCGTCGTCGGAAGCGTTTTCGGTTATGCCTAAGATTTTGTAGTATTCTTGCATTTTGTTTTCTCCATTATTTGTTTTGTTTGAAGCTTAATTCCTCTTAAAAGGACGTTATCCGTAAGGTCATGATTAAAATTGTAATCGAGTGCGGCGGCTGCGCGGGATATTTCGGAAATTATCGTTCCGAACAACAAAACCAAATCGTCGCCGTGTGCTTTTACCAAATCGTTTTTAGTCTTAATCTCAGGATACGCGTTGACGAAAACGTTAAACGATTTTTGCCTTAAATCCTTATCGAAATCATCCAAAGCGTCGATAAGATATATCCATTTACCCAAGGAATAAAAAAGGTTGCAGGTTTGTTCGGTAGCTCGTTCGTTCAAAATATGCGCGGAAATTTCCGCCATCATCTTCCCAAACGGATCTGCGGCAATGTCAACGCTGTCACACTTGCCTTTTTCAAGACGCAAAAGCTCCTCGTATCTTGCCGAAACGATTTTATCGAGCGTTGGTTCGGCTTTTTTAGCGCGTTTATACGCCCCGGCAAAAAAACTGCGTTTTAACCTGCCCCTGCCAGTATCTATTACGTTATCGTTAAGCTTATATCTCGCAAGTATCACGTTTAACGCGGCAAGTCTTTCGGTAAGCGCGTCGTTTTGGGCAATCGGACGCTTTACGACGGGATGAATAACGCAGCGACTGCGCTTAACCTCTAAATCGACGTCCATCAGGTTATGAAGCAAAACCGAAAGAAAAGCCAAATCGTAATTCAGCAAAAAACGACCGTTAAGCCCGCAGGTTTTGCCTATACTTTTACATAAACCGCAATACGCCGCTTTATAAAGCACCGTGTCCTTAACGTACATATTCGGCAAATCGGTTTTTACGTAGCCGAACATTAAACTATCCTCGTTTTCTCGGCACTAAACCGACTTTTTTGTAAACCTTGGCAAGAGTTTTGTAAGCAATTCTCTCCGCCTGCTCCGCTCCGTTTTTAAGAACGTCGTCAATATAGTCTTTGTTTTCCAACAATCTGTTCTTTTCGAGACGAATCGGTTCGACGGCGTCGGCAACGGTTTCGCCAACTTTAATTTTAAAATCACCGTAACCCTTTCCCTCGAATTCTTTTTCGCATTCCGCGATGGATTTATCCGTAAACGCCGCGTAAATGGTAAGAAGGTTGCTTATACCCTTTTTATCTTCGGAAAAAACTATTCTGTTATCGCTATCGGTAACAGCGCGCTTGAATTTTCTGATAATGGTGTCTTTATCGTCGTTCATAGAGATGAACGCGTTAAGATTTGCGTCCGACTTACTCATTTTTTTCTCAGGCTCGGCTAAACTCATAACCCTCGCTGCTTTTTCACCGATATACGCCTCGGGAACTTTAAAGGTTTCCCCGTAACGATTGTTGAATCTGACAGCCAGGTCGCGCGTCAATTCCAAATGTTGCTTCTGGTCTGCGCCGATAGGCACGATTTCCGTCTGATAAAGCAAAATATCCGCCACCATAAGCACGGGATAATCCATTAAACCCATATTGACGTTGTCTTCGTGACTTCTGCTTTTATCCTTAAACTGAGTCATTCTCGAAAGCTCGCCGGGATAGCACAACGTATTCAAAATCCAGGTAAGCTCGGTATGCGCCGCCACGTGCGATTGCGCAAACAATATAGACTCTTCGGGGTTGATTCCGCAAGCGAGATATAACGCCGCAAGCTCGTAAGTGTTCTTTCTTAAATCAGCAGGCGCCTGCCTCACCGTAAGAGTATGCAAATCTGCAAGGGAAAATATGCTTTTATAACTGCTTTGGAGCTTTTCAAAATTTTTCAACGCTCCGAGATAATTACCTATCGTAAGCAAGCCGCTCGGCTGAATCGCACTAAACAAAACTTTCTTTTCTTCCATATTACACCTTTTCTATTGAATAAAACTTGAATTAGCCGTTAATAAATTTCAGAACGTATTCTTCAACCGAGGCTTTATCGGCAACTTCATTAAATCGAACAATCGCGTTTTTAAGCGATATAAGTGCGTCCGGAATGGGAAAAGCGCTTTCGTTAAACAGCTTGTCGCAAGCAGTAAAAGCGTCTTTTACCGACTTGCCGGTGATTGCCTTATACACGCTCTGCGGAAATTTATACGCGCTTGCGGTAGATAGCACTACCTTTTTATTTGCGCTATCGCAATATTCAGAAAACTCATCGCATACAGCGAGCGCAACGGCAGTATGTGTGTCAGAAACATACCCAAAATCGTCAAATATTTCCTTGATTTTTCTTTCGCATTCCTCTTCGTCGCAAAAACCTGCGAAGAAGGTGTTTTCCATTTTTTCAAGTTCTTTCTCGCTGACGTCGTACTTGCCGTTTTTCTTTAATTCTTCCATACGTTTTGCGGTAAGTTCCGCGTTTCTGTCGGAATTTTCGTAAATAAGTCTTTCAAGATTGCTTGAAATAAGAATGTCCATTGACGGTGACGACGTTTTGAAAAACTCTCTATTTTTATCGTAAGTACCGCTTGCAAAAAATTCGGTCAGAACGTTGTTTGAGTTAGAAGCACACACGAGCTTTCCTATCGGTAAACCCATTTTTTTTGCGTAATAGCCTGCAAGAATATTTCCGAAATTTCCCGTAGGTACAACGAAGTCAATCTCGTCGCCAAGCTCGATTTCCCCGGCATTCACAAGGTCGCAATAAGCGGAAAAATAATATGCTATTTGCGGAACGAGCCTGCCGAAATTGATGGAATTCGCGCTTGATAAAACGACGCCTTTTTCTTTAAGTTTTGCGTTAAACGCTTTATCCGAAAAAATTCTTTTAACCGCGTTCTGGCAATCGTCGAAATTTCCCTTAACACCGACGACGTTGACGTTATCGCCCGTTTGGGAACACATTTGCAGTTTTTGCATATCGGACACGCCGTCCGACGGATAGAACACCATAATTTTTATGCCGTCCGCGTTACAGAAGCCGGAAAGAGCAGCTTTGCCGGTATCTCCGCTCGTCGCGACGAGAATAAGTATTTCTTCCTTTACACCCGAAATGTCCGACCCTTTGCGCAACAAATACGGCAAAAGCGTTAATGCAATATCCTTAAACGCAAGCGTAGGACCGTGGAACAGTTCCATAACGAATAAATCGTCGTCAAGCTTAACGACGGGCGCGGGGTCGTTATCCTCAAACTGCGCGTAAGCTTTCTGGCAAGCCGCCAAAAGTTCCGCCTTATCGTATTCTTCAAGATATTTGCCTATAACGAAAGCCGCTCTCTCCGCGTAATCCATATCGAGCATTTTAGGCAATTCGTTTTTTACGTCGGGAAAAAACTCGGGAACGAAAAGTCCCCCGTCGTCCGCAAGACCTTTTGATATTGCCTGTGCTGCGTTTTTTGCGACGTCTTTACCTCGCGTGCTGAAAAACTTCATAATTTCACCAAAAAAATAATAGTCGGAATACTCCGACTATTATTTTACACTATCTGTGGTTAAAAATCAACTAATTAACGTGCTTTAACACAAAGTCCGGCAAATCTTCTTTGCTTGTGCTGACGGTTAAAACGAATTTAACTTCGAAATCTTTTTCAAGCTTCTCCATTGCCGCAAAAATACTGCCGAGTTCCGTAACGGGTTTGCCCGCGATTCTTGCAATGCCGTCAATAAAGATGTACTCGTTATCGCCGTTAGCGGCAACGATACCTTTAACGAATCCGCGCAAAGCGTCTTCATTCTGCAACTCGAAAGCGGAAACGTTCAAAAATCTAATCTGATACTTTAAATCGTAAGCGTATCTGTTGGTATCCGTTATAAAAATAACGTGTCCCTTCGCGCTGTCGAGTGCCTCGTTAGCCCCGTCGATAATTGCCTTGGTTTTGCCCGTACCTTTCGGCCCGTATATAATCTTCATTAAATATTTCCTCCTCGAAGACTTCTTATATACATTCTATAATAAATTTTCAAAAAATACAATAGATTTTTAAAACTTTTCAGTTTCTGACCGATAAATTTTTATAAAAATGCTTGTCAACCGACCTGATTATATTCACTATTTCGTCGTCACCCATTACGCTGCACCTTCCGCTCGCGTATTCGGCGTCGATAACCTCCTTAACCTTAGCGACAATCGGGTGCGTTTTATCAATTTTCCTGTCGCCGATAAGCTCGAAATAATCGTTTATCCAGTAAGCTATTCCCGCAAGCCCGCTCGTATTGTTTATGGAAACGTGAAGCGGTCTATTTAAAAGCTTTTTCGTATCGAAAATATTATAAATTTCTTCATCTTTAAGCATTCCGTCCGCATGAATACCCGCTCTCGTGGAATTAAAGCTTCTGCCGACGAAAGGCGTTCTCGGAGGTATTATGTAACCGACTTCGTTTTCAAAATAATCAGCAATATCGGTTATAGCGGTATAATCCATGCCGTCGGTCGTGCCGCGAAGGGACGCGTATTCGATTGCCATAGCCTCTACAGGGCAGTTTCCCGTTCTTTCGCCTATTCCTAAAAGCGAACAGTTTACCGCGCTGCAACCGTAAAGCCAAGCGGTGGTAGCGTTCGTAACGACCTTATAAAAATCGTTATGACCGTGCCATTCCAAAAGTTCGCTCGGAACTTCCGCATAATGGCGAAGTCCGTAAATAATCCCTTCAACGCTTCTCGGCATCGCAGCGCCGGAGTAGTTCACACCGAAGCCCATCGTATCGCACGCACGGATTTTAATGGGAATTCCACTCTCTTTTGCAAGTTTCATCAGCTCCGCGGCAAACGGAACGACGAAGCCGTAGAAATCCGCCCTCGTTATGTCTTCGAAGTGGCAACGCGGACGAATACCTGCGGACAACGCGTCTTTTACGATACCGAGATATTTATCGAGCGCCTGGCGACGGGTTAAGTTCATTTTCTTGAATATGTGATAATCGGAACAGCTCGTCAAAATACCCGTTTCCTTTATACCCATATCCTTTACGAGTTGAAAATCCTTGGAGTTCGCTCTTATCCAACTTGTAACCTCAGGGAATTTAAGCCCCAAATCCATACAAGCGCGCACGGCTTCGCGGTCCTTTTCCGAATACAGGAAAAATTCCGATTGACGAATTATACCTTTTTCGCCGCCAAGACGGGAAAGCAGTTTAAAAATTTCAACAATCTGATTCACCGTGAAAGGAGAAATTGATTGCTGCCCGTCGCGAAAAGTGGTGTCGGTTATCCAGATTTCGTCAGGCATACCCATCGGAACGACGCGCTGGTTAAAAATTATTTTCGGCACGCTCTGATAGTCGAAAACGTCCCTGAACAGCTGGGGTTCGGTAACGTCCTGCAAAGAATAGCTGTAAATTTTTTCTTCAAGAAGATTCGTTCTTTTACTCTTTTCAATCATTATTTTAACTCCTTTATAAAAGATTTAAGTCTATTAAGTCCTTCTTCGATATCCGTAAGCGAAATCGCGTAAGAAAGCCTTATACAATTATCGTCGCCGAAAGCAATTCCGGGGACGACGGCAACGCCTTTACCGAGCGCTTGCTCCGCAAAAGAAAGCGAACCGTCGATTTTTACGCCGTTATAAGTTTTTCCGTAAAACGCGGATACGTCCACGAAAACGTAAAACGCACCTTTCGGCTCGATACAAACTACTCCGTTAACGTTTTGCAAGAATTTTACCATAAACTTCCTGCGTTCGTCAAACGTTTTTTGCATTGAATCGATAAACGCGTCGCTTTCCGACGATGACAACGCTTCCGTGGAGGCGTATTGAGATATGGAACACGGGTTGCTTGACGTGTGGCTTTGCATGCTCGAAGCGGCTTTTGCAATGTCTTTCGGCGCACCGAAATAACCTATTCTCCAACCGGTCATAGCGTACGCTTTGCTGACGCCGTTTACAACCACGGTATGCTCTTTCATATAATCGCTCGCGGCGGCGATGGAATAGTGTTTTTCTCCGCCGTAAACGAGTTTTTCATAGATTTCGTCCGAAATAACGTATAAACCGTGTTTTTCAGCGACGGCGGCAATGGCTTTAAGCTCCTCCTCGGAATAAACAGCACCCGTAGGATTGTTCGGAGAATTTATGATAACGCATTTCGTTTTGTCCGTAACGGCCTTTTCAAGCTGTTCGGCAGTCATCTTGTAACCTGTTTCCTTATCGCATTTAACGTAAACCGTTACCCCCTGACATAATGCGATAAGCTCCGGATAAGTAAGCCAGAACGGCGACGGGAGAATAACTTCGTCGTTGGGATTAACGATTGACGCGATAGCGTGATATAACGAACTTTTCGCACCCGATGAAACGACGATTTGCTCCGGCTCGTATTTTAAGCCGTTATCTTTAAGAAATTTAGCGCAAACGGCTTTTTTCAGCTCGGGAGTGCCGGATGCGGGAGTATATTTCGTAAAGCCTATGTCAATAGCCTTTTTTGCTGCGGCGTTTATGTAATCGGGCGTGTTAAAA
Source organism: uncultured Eubacteriales bacterium (assembly GCA_958421945.1). Taxonomy (GTDB): domain Bacteria; phylum Bacillota; class Clostridia; order Christensenellales; family Borkfalkiaceae; genus UBA1259. The sequence continues at coordinate 29,888 of CATZMZ010000010.1, forward strand.
TCCGGTTCACCCGCGCCGAAGCCTATAACGGAAATGCCTTCCGCTTTCATTTTTTTTGCTTTTGCGGTAATTTCGAGCGTCAAGGACGGCTTAATTCCGCTTACTCTTTCAGAAATCATTTGTAAATCTCCTTTTAATCTTCGTCCGCGCCCTGCGCCAACCTGCTTTCTCGGTCAAAAATCGCAAGCGCGTCTATCATCTCGTCAATTTCCCCTTCCATAAACGAATCTATAGAGTGTAGCGTAAGCCCTATTCTATGGTCGGTAATTCGCCCCTGCGGAAAGTTATACGTCCTTATTCTTTCCGAACGGTCGCCCGTTCCGACCTGACTGCGGCGGTTTTCCGAATATTCTTTATCCGCTTTCGACCTGTAATAATCGTAAAGCCTGCTTTTTAACACTTTCATCGCCTTTTCACGGTTTTTGGTTTGCGAACGCTCATCCTGACAAAGAACAACTATTCCCGTAGGAATATGCGTAAGCCTTATGCACGATTCGGTTTTGTTAATGTGCTGACCGCCCGCACCCGACGAACGCAGTGTATCGACTCGTAAATCCTTTTCATCGATATTCACCTCTACGTCCGTTACCTCCGGAAGCACCGCAACCGTCGCCGTAGAGGTATGCACGCGCCCTTGCGATTCGGTTTCGGGAACTCTTTGCACCCGATGCACGCCGCTTTCAAATTTCAGCTTACTGTAAGCCGACTTGCCGTTCACGGAAAACACGACCTCTTTTATTCCGCCAAGCTCCGTTTCGTTGCTGTCGATTTCTTCCGTTTTCCAACGGTTTTTTTCGGCAAATTTCACATACATTTTATAAAGCTCGTAAGCGAAAAGACTTGCCTCTTCACCGCCCGCACCTGCACGGATTTCCATAATAACGTTTTTATCGTCGTCGGGGTCCTTGGGCAGTAAAAGTATTCTTAATTGTTCGGAAATGCTTTCGGCTTTTTCCGAACAAGCGAAAATTTCCTGTTCGATAAGCTCTTTCATTTCCTTGTCCGTTTCGGTCGGCAACGACTCTTTAAGTTGCTCCGTTTCCGTAACGACTTTTTTATATTCGGTGTATTTTTCAACAGTTTCCTGCATATCGGCAAGCTCTTTGGTGTAAGCTTTCCACTCGTCCATACGGGAAATAACCGCCGCGTCGGAAACGAGTTCGTTAAGCTTTTCGTATCTTTCAAGCATTTTGTCGAGCTTCTTAAACATTAACGACTCCTTAAATTTCTGCCTTAACTATTCTTTCTACGTTTTCAAGGTCTTTTATAATTTCTACGTTTTTATATTTTTTTAACAATTCCGCAACTACTTTCGCCTGATTTTCTCCACATTCGAGTATTAAAACGCCGTTTTCGTTCAAATGCCCGGCGGCTTTCTTTGCTATTATACGGTAAAAATCCAAACCGTCCTTGCCGCCGTCAAGCGCAGCGTGCGGCTCAAAATCCTTAACCTCTTTTTGCAACGTTGCAATAACGTCTGTTTCCACGTACGGCGGGTTTGAAAGAATAACGTCAAATCTTCTGTCCGACAACCCTTCAAACATATCGCTTTGTATAAATTCAATATCCGCATCGTTAATTTCGGCGTTCTTTTTCGCAAGCATAAGCGCGCCTTCGGAAACGTCCGTCGCGACGAGCTGCGCTCCGCTTTCCTTTTTAACGGCGATTGCAATCGCACCGCTGCCGGTACATAAATCGAGTACGGTTTTATCGGGCGAAACGTATTTAAGCGCGGTTTCGACGAGAATTTCCGTTTCGGGTCTCGGGATTAGCACCCTTTCGTCAACGTTTAAGGTGTAGCCGTAAAAATCGGTGTTCCCTATACAATACCAAAGCGGTCTGCCTGTAATTCTTTCGTTCACGATTTTCGTAATTTTTTCAACCAACGACGGCTTAACGAGCTGATCAGAATAAACGTCGTCTCGTTTTATGCCCGCAGTCAGCGAAACAATCCATTCCGCCTCCGCCTTTTCCGTTATGCCGTGCTCGGCAAGCGTTGCGGTCACTTTTTCAGTTAAAACCGCACACTTTTCGGAAACGACGAATTTCTTTTCGGCTACCGTTTCGTCGTTATCCATTTCAAGAACGGCGTTAAAAGCGGTAATTGCAACCTCTAACATGTCCTCGGTCGGTTCGCGGGTAGTTAATCGTTGCAACAACAACCCCGGTGCTTTAAGCGGATAAAAAATCACGCATTCTGTTTTTGCAAGAAATTTAAGCAATTCGTAAGATAAGCCCGCAACGAGCGGTAAAAGCGCGATTTTAACGAGAACCCTTAACGCGGGCGGCAATATTATTTCGTAAGAAGCGAGAATAGACTCGAAACAAGCGAAAATCAATATGCTGATTACCATAACGAAAACGATAAAGGTCGTGCCGCACCTATTGTGAACGCGCGTACAGTTTTTTGCGTTTTCGGGAGTGAGAGGTAAGCCTTTTTCGTAACACGAAATGGTTTTATGCTCCGCGCCGTGATACATAAAGGTGCGCCTTACGTCTTTAATAAGCGAACAAAACGCTATATACCCGACGAAAATTAAAAGCTTAATCCCGCCCTCGATAAAATTTTTCGCCCACGGGTTAGCGCTGTTGCCGACAATCCATATTCTCACCTGTTGCGGTAAAAAAATAAACAAAAGCACGGCAAGCGCAAGCCCTAAAACCACGGATATAAAACCGACGAGGCTCATAACGTTAATTTTAAGCTTTTCCGCAAGCCATTTTTCAAATTTAGACGGTTCGCCCTCTCCGTAAACGTCGGCGGAACGCATCAGCACTGCCGTTCCCGAAAAAAGAGATTGAAAAAAAGAAACAATCCCGCGGATTATGGGAACGTTTCTCGCTTTCATGGGTTTAACCCTATTCGTTTCAAGCCGAACGACACCGTCCGCGTCGCGGACGGCGATAGCCATCGATTTTGCGCCGCGCATCATAACGCCTTCCAAAACCGCCTGCCCGCCTATTGAAGTTTTATTTTCCTTTTTTGCCATAACCACCCGAAAACAATCAAAAATCAATTTGAAAGTATAAATATGCTAACGCACGCGTTAAAAAAAGCGAAGGCGAAAGCAAATAAATTTAAAAGAAAACACGGCTTTAAAAGCCTAAACTTTTAAAGCCGTGCTAAAAAAATACTTATTTTGCTTTTCCGTATCTCTTGTTGAACTTATCAACACGGCCGCCGGTGTCCACCAGCTTTTGCTTACCCGTAAAGAAAGGATGACACTTGCTGCAAATATCAACCTTTATCACGTCGCCCTTTTTGGTCGAACCCGTCGTGAAGGTTGCGCCGCAGGCACAGCTTACGGTAACCTCGTGATAATCGGGATGAATTCCATCTTTCATAACAACACCTCGTTTTTTATTTACCGTGTAATTATATATTATTTTGCGCCTTTAAGTCAACTGTTTTAACGCCGTTTTGCAAAATCTTTACGCATTATTCGCCTTTATATCGCGTACCCGTCGAAAATCGCTTGATTTTTTTTTCACATTATAGTAAAATAAATAAAAATTTGTTTCGGGAGCGTTTTCTTAATACAATGAAAGGCTGGAAACTTACCGCACCGCACACGCTTGAAATGAACGAAGTGGAAGAACCGGAAATCGCCATCGCGTCTTCCAAGGTTAAAATAACCAAAGCGTTGGTTACGCTTTCGGATTTTTTGCGTTACCGTGGCGACATCGACTCCGAAAACATCGTTCTCGGCAGCTCGGGCATCGGTATCATCAGTGAAACCGACGCTAATCTTTTAGGGCTTGAAAAGGGTAAACATATTTACGTTGACCCCAACCGCGAATGCAACAAATGCTATAACTGCAAAAACCGCGAGTATCATAAATGTTCGGATTTGCAGGTTGCCGGTCAGGATTTTGACGGTTTTCTGTGCGATTTCGTTTCCGCAACGCCCGATAAGCTGTTTATTCTGCCCGACAGCGTTTCCGATTTCGAAGCGCTTTTTATCGATAAAATTTCGCTCGCCGTTTCGGTTTTCGACAAACTGAACATTAAAAAGGGCGATTACGTTTCGGTTATCGGCGCAAACGATTTCGGCATTATTTTCGCGCAACTGCTTATTTATTATCAAGCCGTGCCTATCCTTATCACAAACGACGAGGAAAACTATAATATAGCTAAAAATTCGGGAATTTATTACGTCTTAGGCTCAAACGACAACTGGCAAAAAGAAGTTTCTTCCATCACAAGCGGCAGACTTACCGATAAAGTCGTTTATATCGCGGATTGCGATATTCAGATTGCGAAAGCTTTTGCCCTCGCTTCTTTCGGCGCGTCTATTGCCGTTACGGGCGTTATAACAAAAAGCACCTCCGTTTCGTTTATGCAAGCCATTAAAAAGCATTTGGATATAACCTGCATTAACAGCGGCTACGGCAACGCCACCACGAGCATTAACCTGCTTGCCAACAAAGCGATTAACTTATCTTGCTTAAAACTGGATTCCGCTTCCTACGACGCTATCCCCGATGCGTTCGCCAAAATGAACGAGCTTTACGAAAAAGAAGGTAAATTCTACGAAACGGTCGTTGACCTTATATGATTATTTATTTTATTAAATAGTTATTTTCGCTTAAAAATTTATTTTATTATTAACGCCCGAAACGGTTTCCGTTTCGGGCGTTAATTTATATCGGATTTTTATAAATCGCAAATTCGGCAATAATTAAACGTTGCCCTGCGCTTTCATAGCTTCCGCAACTTTAAGGAAGCCCGCAATATTTGCGCCCGCCATATAGTTGCCTGCCATTCCGTATTCTTTCGCAGCGTCGTCGCAAGCTTTGAATATGGATTTCATAATCCCGTGAAGCTTTTCGTCAACCTCCTCAAACGTCCAGGACAATCTGATAGAGTTCTGCGACATTTCAAGACCGCTGGTAGCAACGCCGCCTGCGTTCGCCGCCTTTGCAGGACCGTAAAGAAGTCCGTTAGCAAGATACACGTCGATTGCTTCGGGCGTGGACGGCATATTCGCGCCTTCAGACACGACTTTGCACCCGTTTTTAACGAGGATTTTCGCACTTTCGCCGTCAATTTCGTTCTGCGTAGCGCACGGAAGAGCAATGTCGCAAGGAATAGTCCAAATTCCTTTGCACCCTTCGTGATATTCGGCGTCCTTATGAACGTCGACGTACTCTTTAATCCTGCCGCGTCTTACCTCTTTGATTTCCTTAACAACGTCGAGGTCGATGCCGTTTTTATCATAAATGTAACCGTTGCTGTCGCTCATAGCGACAACCTTCGCGCCGTATTCCTGCGCTTTTTGGCAAGCGTAAATCGCAACGTTACCCGAACCGGAAACGAGAACGGTTTTCCCATCGAAACTCTTGCCGTTTGCTTTAAGCATTTCGTTGGTAAAATAACAAAGACCGAAACCCGTCGCTTCTTTTCTTGCAAGAGAACCGCCGTAAGAAAGACCTTTTCCGGTAAGCACGCCTACCCACTCGTTTCTTATTCTCTTATACTGACCGAACATATAGCCGATTTCTCTCGCCCCCGTGCCGATATCGCCTGCGGGAACGTCGCAATCCGCACCTATATATTTGCACAATTCAGTCATAAAGCTTTGGCAAAATCTCATTATTTCGCCGTCAGACTTGCCTTTGGGATCAAAGTCCGAGCCGCCTTTCGCTCCGCCCATGGGAAGAGTGGTAAGACTGTTCTTAAACACTTGTTCAAAGCCCAAAAACTTAATAATTCCCAAATAGACGGACGGATGAAGTCTAATTCCTCCCTTATACGGTCCGATAGCGGAATTGAATTGAACTCTGAAACCTCTGTTCACCTGAACTTTACCGTTATCATCCACCCAAGGAACTCTGAAAATAATCTGTCTTTCAGGCTCGACGATGCGCTCGAACACGCCCGCGTCGATAAGATCCTGTCTTTTTTCCGCAACAGGCTCTAAAGACGTGAAAACCTCCGTAACCGCCTGTATAAACTCCGGCTCGCCCTGATTTCTCTTTTTAACTCTTTCGAGAAGGTCGACGAGATAAGCGTTTTTAATTGCCATAAAAAACCTCCGCATACTTTTTTCTTTAATTTTATCACATTTCGTTAAAAATTTAAAATCGATTTACGCGGTTTTTTTGATTTTTTATATTTTATTTTTTTATAATAAACATTAAAATACGTTATGCCGCGTTTTTTCGTTACACGTTGCCGCCCCGTCAATTTTGATTGACGGGGCGGTCAGAATTAAAAAAATAATAAGCGAATTAAAAATCCGAATATTTACGGTTTTTATAATGAAAACTTAAAGTCGTTTAAGGCATCACGGAAAAACCCGGAAATCCCTTTAACCTTATTTTTAAAAACATCTTTGCAGGTCAACAAAAATAGCGAACAACAAAATCGCCGCAAACCCTATCGTATGAATAATCGCCTCCACCCTTCTGTTTAATGGTTTTCGCCTTATCCATTCCACTATTACGAAAACCACTCTCGCTCCGTCGAGTGCGGGAATAGGCAAAAGATTGAATACGGCAAGGTTTACGCCTATAAACGCAGAAATATTCAGCAAGCTCCAGATTCCGCCCGCTTTTATTGCGTTTGCCGTAACCGTTATGGTCGTAACCGTTCCGCCGAGCGAGCCTATCCCGAGACTGCCCGTAAACAACTGTCTGAATACGGTAAAAACAGTACCCGCAAGCTTAAAAGAATAGCGAAAACTTCTGCCGAGCGTTTTGAATACCCCGCATTTAATACCCGTTGAACGAAAACCCGTGGAAATTCCGCCGTTTTCGCTCTTTTCGTATTTAACACCCAAAGCCTTGCAAAGAGTTTCGGAATCTTCAAGATTTTTAAAATCGGCGTCGGCTTTCATCGTAATTTCCGTTTTGGCGTATTCGCCGTTACGATATATCAAAAATTTAACGCTTTCGCCCGCTTTCTTCCCTGAAAGCGCATTCATTAAGTCGGTTATCAGATATACGTCTTTTCCGTTCGCCTCTATGATGACGTCTTTACTCTTAAACGAGTATTCCTGCGAATCGCCTGTTGTGGCGCTCGTTTCATAAATCATCAGCGCGGAGCTGCCGAAAACGCCGAACATAAGTATTATAACGATAACCGCAAGAATATAATTCATCAATGCGCCCGAAATAAGAACGATAATACGTTGCCACGGTTTCTTATTGTTAAACGCCGTGGGGTCGGAATCGTCCGCGTCTTCACCTTTGAAAGCGCAAAAACCGCCGAGCGGAATGGCTCTGACGGAAAATTTTTCGCCGTTTTTCTTGGTTTTACCGAAAATTTTAGGGCCGAACCCTATTGAAAATTCTTCGATACCGAAGCCGAACGCTTTACCCGTTATAAAATGCCCGAATTCGTGTACCGTAATCATTACGAGTAACACCAAAACGGCAACTAAAACGTATAATCCGTATTTTGCTATCTCGGCAGCCGAAGCAAGAAATAAATAATTCATTATTCACCGAATCTCTGTCTGACGTGTTCGTAACCAAATTCGTTCGCTTGTTTTAAGCTTTCAAAATCGCCGCAATACTTACCCTTAAAGTCGTTAAGCGCGCCGTAAATGCACGAATATATGTCCGTATACTTGATTTTATCGCACAAAAACAGTTTAACCGCGGCTTCGTTTGAACCGTTAAGCACTGCGGGGTACGCCCCGCCTTTTTTTAACGCGTTCAACGCAAGCCCGAAACACGGATACCTCTCCTCGTCAAGCCCGTTAAAGGTTAGTTTGCCTATTTCCGCAAAATTTAATCGCTTAACCGCGCTTTCCTTCCGCTCGGGATACGTCAACGCCGTCTGAATGGGCAATTCCATATCGGGACTGCCCATTTGTGCAATAACTGAACCGTCCTTAAACTCTACCATAGAGTGTATGATACTTTCCCTGTGAATTATGACGTCGATTTTATCGTAATCCGTGCCGTAAAGCCATTTCGCCTCCGCAACCTCGAACGCTTTATTAACCATCGTTGCACAGTCAACGGTGATTTTTTCGCCCATTTTCCAGTTCGGATGCATAAGAGCCTCGCGCGAAGTAACTTTTTGCAACGCCTTAACGGGTATATCCCGAAACGCGCCGCCGGAAGCAGTTAAAATAATCCGCTTGAAAGGCTTGTCGAAATCAAAATCCATAGCCTGCCATATCGCCGAATGTTCGCTGTCTACGGGTAAAATTTTAACGCCCTTTTCTTTTGCCTTTTTGGTCACGAGGTCGCCTCCGACAACGAGACTTTCTTTGTTTGCAAGCGCGATATCCTTACCTTTTTCAAGCGCGTCGAGGACGGCGATTATACCCTGAAACCCGACCAATGCGACAACTACGATGTCCGCTTCTTTAATTATCGCGTTTTTAAATGCTTCCGCGCCAGTGAAAAAACACGTTCCTCTCGGGGCTTTATATTCATCGTTAACCTCGGTTGCAAGAGTTGCAACCTTTGGTTTAAACTCTTCCACCTGTCTTAAAAACAAGCCGGCGTTATAACCGCCGGCAAGCGAAACAATCTTAAAATCCTCAGGCATTCTCCTAATAACGTTAAGTGTTTGAACGCCTATCGAACCGGTACTGCCTATCAGAGCTATTTTTTTCATACTCTTTCCTCCAAGACTTAATAAGAAAAACCTCGCTGATTAGTGCGTCACTAATAGGGATTATTACTGACGCACTAGTTATATTTGCCTATCGGCAAGTTATGGCAAATATAATATAACTTTGACTATAAGTCAAAATATAACTTTTACACTTGTCTAAAAATATAACTGTTTGCAAAGCAAACAATATCACTTCACTTAAATCCTTATGTCTATTGCAGTTTTTCGTTAGTCTTTATATAATATCTAAAAATCCCTATGTCTATCGCTAATTACCGCACGTTTTTTAACTTTATAAATAAAATTCAACCTTCAAAATCACAAAAAAAGGACAATAATATTCAATATGTCAAATTAATAAAAACCATATAAACACAGCTACGCTCGCAAAACTCATACCGTCAATTCTATCCATGATGCCGCCGTGTCCGGGCATGATTTTACCCATATCCTTAATGCCTGCGCGACGCTTAATATAGCTTTCGAATAAATCGCCGATTTCGGTTAAAATCGCGCCTAAAAATCCGATGCCCGCAAAATGCAGATAAGGCAATGACCACTTGGCGGAATTGGGAAGGGAATTCTGAATTTCTGTAACCTTTCCGTTAAATATAAGGCAAACGAGAAGCGCGCCGGCAACGCCGCCGACCACACCGCCGATTGCCCCCGCCCACGTTTTTTTAGGGCTTAATTTAGGGCAAAGTTTCTTCGCCTGACCTTTTCGGATTTTATTATAAATCATTCCGACAAGGTATGCCATACTGTCGGCACAAGGCGAAATCACAAAAACGAGCAGTACGGCGAGAAAGCCCTTAGGCTCGTCAAGGTCGCCTGCAAGCAACAAAGTAAGCATAAGGAGCGCGGGATACACGAAAGGCAAAAAAGTCGCACAAAATCTATCGAAACACCTACTCTTTATGCATAACATAACGGCTATCAGGACGCCGGAAACCGCAAAGCAAAGCATAAAAAGCCAGGTTAATTCGCTTTTAACGACGTATTGCAAAACCGCGTATAGCGGAACGAACAGTACCCCGTAAACGACGGCAACGATAAACCCGCCCTTTGCCGAAAACTCCTTTAACGCCCTCGCCAACTCGAACGTTGCCATGCCGACGGCAAACCATATAAGCAGGTTAAACAACGGTGCGTAAACAAATTGCCTTAACAAAAAGAATCCCGTAACAATTACGACGAAAGCCACGCTTGAAAAAGAACGCGTTTTCATGTTTTTATCTCCTGAATTCCGCCGAAACGACGATTTCTGCACCCGTATTCCGATAACGCTTTATCAAATTCGTTTTCATTAAAATCAGGCCAGAGTACTTCGGTAAAATATAGCTCCGAATAAGCACCCTGATAAAGCATAAAATTAGACAAACGCAGTTCTCCGCCCGTTCTGATAATAAAATCAGGCTCGCCGAAATCGTATGTATATAAATGTTTTGAAATGCTGTCTACGGTTATTTCTTCGCCCGCCTTTAACGCCTCTTTGACCGCGTGGACGATTTCTTGCCTGCCGCCGTAATTAACGCCGATATTCAACACGTATTCGGTGTTCTTTTCGGATGCGGCAATCCCCTTTTCGATAATCTTTTTAAGTCTATCGGAAAGCGCGCTCAAATCGCCCATAACGGATAACCTGACGTTTTTCGTCAAGACCTTATCGATAAATTTTTTAAAATATCTTTCGAGAAGTCGCATAAGCTCGTCAACTTCGCTTTTGGGTCTTGACCAGTTTTCGGCAGAAAAAGCGTATAACGACAAAACTTTTACGCCGCGGTTAAAGGCGTGCGTAACAATCGCGTCAACGTTTGCCGAACCTGCGCGATGCCCGAATTTACGCGGTTTATTGCGCATATTAGCCCACCGTCCGTTGCCGTCCATAATAATTCCGACGTGCGTCGGAATTTTACGTTCTCCGCTCGGCGTATTGCCTGTCTCTTCACCTTTGTGTACGCCCGATTTCAAATCCGTTCCGGCTTTTTCGGACGGTTTTGAGCTAAATTCTTTTTCGGACATATCAAACAGTCATTATATCCTTTTCTTTTTCGGCGGAAAGCTTATCGATTTTTTCGACAACCTCGGAAATAACCTTGTCAACGTCCTTTTCGCAGACGGCATGCTCGTCCTCGGAAAGCTCCTTATCGTTTTTCATCTTTTTAAGAGTATCCATAGCGTCGCGACGAACGTTTCTTGCAGCAACCTTAGCGTCTTCGGCAAGTTTTTTAACCTGCTTAACAAGTTCTTTTCTTCTTTCTTCGGTAAGCATCGGGAAAACGAGTCTTATTACCTTGCCGTCGTTAGATGGGGTAATTCCGATATTCTCGGCAAGCAGCTGTTTTTCGATAACTTTAAGCATAGAAGAGTCCCATGGCGCGATAACGAGGCACCTCCCCTCCGTAACCGAAAGGTTGCCGACCTGATTTATCGGTGTGGGCGTTCCGTAATAATCAACCAGGACTTTATCCAGAATATGCGGATTTGCCCGTCCTGCGCGGATTGAAACGTATTCCGAGTTAAGCACAGAAACGGTTTTATCCGTTTTCTCCATAACCTCCATCATAAGCTCTTCAAATTTTTCATTTTCGATTGCCATATTTTTCTCCTTATAAGTTCATTGTAAATTGCATATATTTTTCGGCGCGAAAATCGCCAAAGCTTTTTCTTTTCGTAATAAAAAACGTGCATCGGCAAATCAGTTTTTGATAAGTGTGCCGATTTTTTCGCCCGTAACGGCGCGCTTTAATGCGTCCTTTTCAAATAAACCGAACGCAAGCACGGGAATATGATTTTCCATACAAATGGTAATCGCGGTCGTATCCATAGCCTTTAATCCCTGCGCGATATAATCTTTATAAGTAACGCTTTCAAGCTTCTTGGCGTTCGGGTTAACCTTCGGGTCGGAATCGTATATTCCGTCCACGTTTTTAGCGAGAAGCAAAACGTCCGCGTTGATTTCCGCAGCGCGAAGCGCAGCAGCCGTATCGGTAGTAAAATACGGATTGCCCGTTCCGCAAGCGAAAATAACTATTCTGTTTTTGTTAAGATGTGACAAAGCCTTTCTTAAAATATACGGCTCGGCAACGCGAGTAATGGTTAAAGCCGTCTGAACGCGCGTGGGAACGCCCTTTCTTTCAAGCGCGTCCTGAATAGCGAGTGCGTTGATAACGGTCGCAAGCATGCCCATATGGTCGGCAGTTGACCTATCCATCTCCGTGCCTTGTCTGCCACGCCAAAAATTGCCGCCGCCGACGATTATGCCTATCTGTACGCCGAGATTTTTAACCTCGATAATCTGGTCGATAACTTCTGACAGCGTTTTTTCGTCGATGCCGTTTCCCTTATCTCCCGCAAGCGCTTCGCCCGAAAGCTTTATTATCACTCTTTTGTAAACCGATTGACTCATAAATAGTCTCCTAATAAAATCTTATTTTAATTATACAATATTTAACGCGTTTTGTCTATAACCGAGCGCAAAAAGCCGTAAATTATTTGACGATTTTTACGGATTCGGTGTTCCGCGCAAGGAAAACGCCGTTATCGAAGCCTTGAATACGCTTGTCCGTCTCCGCTTTTTCAAGCCGATACTCCGCCCAAGCGCAGTAAAGCGGCTCTCTTTCTATATCCACGAATTGTCTGTTAAGCTTTTTTGCCACAACCCCCGTAGTGCCGCTGCCCGAAAAAATGTCGAGAACAAGGTCTTTTTCACGCGAGCTTGCCAGAATCAGCTTTGCGATAAGTTTTTCGGGTTTTTGCGTCGGGTGTGCGGTATTTTCGGGCATCGACCAGTACGGAACGGAAATATCGTCCCAAAAGTTGGACGGGCAAGTCAATCTGAATTTGCCTTTATCCGTTTCCTGCCAGTCCTTGGGCTTGCCGTTTTCCTTATACGGCGCGATAACCTTTTTGACCTGCTTTACCGAGTCGAGATTAAAAACGTAATCGCTGCCTACAGTTGCGAAAAACACGTCCTCCATGGAATTTTTCCAGTTCGTTTTCGCGCCTCTGCCCTTTTCGCGCTCCCAGGTAATACGATTTCTTAAAATAAAATGCTTATCGAGAACGGGCGCAAGGTAAACGGAGCTTTTCCAGTCGGAGCAAACGTATACGCTTGCGGTGGGTTTAAGTTTCGGCTTAACCGCCTCAATCCATCTTTCGGTATATTCAGCGTATTTTTCGCCGCCCATCTTCTTAAAAACGTTCCCGTTAAAATTTTTTTCCAAATCGTAAGGCGGGTCAACCACGAGCAAATCCACCGAGCCGTCTTTCATTCTTTTCAATGCCTCGAAGACGTCGCCCGTTACCGTTACGTTCGTTCTTACTCCGTCGTAAACTTCGGCTTTTACGCAGCGTTCGAGATATTTTCCCGCCTCAGATAAGGGAAAATCTATCGTTTTGTTTCTTACTGATTTCATAGCGATTATTTACCGTAAATTTTCATCCACGCGTCGATTTTGTTGGCAAGGTCATCGTTGCTTTTGGACTTTCTCATCATTTCGATAAGCGTGTCGGTTGCGTCCTCGCGTTCGGCAAGAATTTTCCTTAACTTGTAAGCCGTGGAAAGTTCTTTTTCGCTTAAAAGCAGTTCTTCCTTTCTCGTACCCGATTTATAAAGGTCGATTGCGGGAAACACGCGTTTTTCGGAAAGCTCTCTCGAAAGATGAATCTCCATGTTGCCCGTGCCTTTGAATTCTTCGTAAATAACGTCGTCCATGCGACTGCCGGTATCTATCAACGCAGTGGATAAAATCGTAAGACTTCCTCCGTTTTCGATATTTCGCGCCGCACCGAAAAACCGTTTCGGACCTTGCATTGCGGCGGGGTCAAGTCCGCCAGATAACGTTTTGCCCGATGATTCTATTGTATTATTGTAGGCGCGCGCAAGACGCGTCAGCGAATCCATAAGAATAACCACGTTTTGCCCAACCTCAACAAGCCTTTTTGCGCGGTTTACGACGAGTTCCGCAGCTCTGACGTGATGCTCGGAACATTCGTCGAACGTGGAAAAAACAACCTCGCCATTAACGCTTCGTTTTATATCGGTAACCTCTTCGGGACGCTCGTCGATTAACAGCACGATAAGCTTAACGAAAGGGTAATTTTTCTCGATTGATTGAGCTATTTTTTTAAGCAAGGTCGTTTTACCCGTTTTAGGCGGCGCAACGATTAAACCGCGTTGTCCCATTCCTATCGGCGCAAATAAATCTATACCCCGTATCGCTATATCGTCTTCCGCGTCCGCGCGTTCGAGTTTTATGCGTTCGGTCGGATAATAAGGAGTTAAATCGTCAAAATTATTGCGTTTTAAAAATAATTTCGGGTCAAGGTCGTTTATTGAAATAACCTCTTGCAACGCTGCGGAATCGCCGTCCCTTACCGATTTAACCACCGCTTTAACCTTATCTCCGCGCCTCAAATTGTATTTTTTTATGTTTACGTTGGAAACGTATGCGTCGTCGCGGGAGTTTTCGTAATTATTAACCCTTAAAAACCCATAGCCCGAAACGTGCTGTTCTAAAACGCCTTCTACGATAAAGGTGTTAGACGACGAGTCTTTCACGACCGCGCCGTTTGTACTTGAATTGCCGTTTGATCCGCCCGCGTTTTCAACATGGGATTCCGGATAATCGCGCACGGACTGCTCGTTATTCTGCGGCGGCGCTTGCACCGTTCTTTCCTGCCTTGCGTTCGGCGCGCACGAATCGTTAAAAATCAAGTGTGTGGAGCTGTTGCGGATATATTTTTTATAAGACGGGTCGGGAGTGAAAAAATGCGGCTGTTCCTCCTCTAAAAAACTTGAAATATCGACGTCGACCTTAGGCGGCGCACCTCTGCCTTTCGACGTGCCGTGTTCGGGAGCAAGCCGCCCCTCCTGAATCGCAATAATTTCGTTTATAAGCTCCTCTTTCTTTTTGCCGGCAGGCGCTCTTACTCCTATATACCTACCTATTTCGCGAACGACAGCCAAATGCTGCGATAACAACATTTCTCTCGTTAAAATCTTTAATTTTTTCATATTATACCTCAGAATGTTTTATTCGTATTTAATATTAAAAAGCGTAAAACGCTTAGTTGTCGTAGCTTTTAATGCATCTTGCAGCCATTATCGCCGATAAAAACGCAAACGACAAATTAAATCCGCCGCAATCGCCGTCGACGTTGACGATTTCACCTGTAAAAAACAACCCGTTCGACAACTTGCTTTGCATAGAAAACGGATTTATATCATCCGTATCCACGCCGCCTTTCGTAACCTGCGCATAATCGAAGCCGAGCGTCCCCGTGACGTTAAGCCTGAATGCTTTTATCGCGCTTGCAACCGCTTCAGGTGCGGAATTTTTAACGTTTTTAAGAATAGCTTGACCTGTTTTTTTATTGATTATTCCCGTTAAAACGTTTTCTTCTTTTATATAGTCTTTATTAGCTCTGTCGGAAAGTATTTTAGTTAAAGCGTCGACGGATATTTCCGGCAAAAACTCGACCGAAAAGAACGGTTTTACGCATTCTGAAAGTCTTGATGAAAGCGCGAAAACCGTATTGCCCGATACGCCGTAATCCGTAAAAAGCAAATCGCCGACAGCCTCGCCTTTTGCTTCTGCATTTTTCCCTTCCGCGTCGTCAAAAAGCTTAAGTCTTACCCTTTCTTTAATTCCTTTAAGCCCCCTGATTGCCCCCGTTTCCGTTTTAACCTGAACCAAAGACGGCGCAAGACGCGTTATTCTATGTCCGAACGCCTCGGCAATCCGATAACCGTTTCCGTCCGTCCCGAACTGCTTTGCCGCGCAACCGCCGCACGCAAGAACAATTTTTTCCGCGTAGCGCGTTATGTTTTCGGCGTCGGTCAATGAATAGACTTTCCCTGCCCTTTTTACCGTTTTTATATAGCAATTCGTTTGAATTTCGCAACGCTTGTCACTTAAAAAAGCCCTTATTATGTCGAGCGCGGAGGACGCCTGCTTTGAAAACGGGTAATATCTTCCTTCTTCGTCTTTAACAAGCGGTATGCCCATATCGTAAAAATATTCGGTAAGATTAACGGATGATGCGTTATTTAAAAATGCGCTGACAAAATTCCGCTCGCCGTGAAAACGAGCTTCGCAAAGCTTTTCGTTTGTAAAATTCCCCTGACCGTTTCCCGTAGCGACGAGCTTTTTACCTACTCTGTCGTTGCGTTCCAAAACGATGATTTCGTCGCCGTTAAAAGGGGTTTTTCCGCTTAATAATTCCGCAGCGCACAATAAACCGGAAGCACCGCCACCGATTATTGCGACCTTATACGCATTACGCAAAGTACACCTCACGTTAGTTTATTATATATTAAAAAGAAAGGAAAATAACGGGACGTAAAGCGCTTATTACGCGTTTATTGACGAAAAAACGAAAACACGCGTAACAACCGCGCCCCCATAAATATTTAAATTAAAAGACAAGAAAAACAAGCGCGGTTTTACCGCTATGTTTAACAAGAATTTCACCGTTTACGTCGGTGGGCTTAATACCGCAGTACCGGGCGAATATTTCGCCGTTTTCGGTCATCGTACCACACCCGCACGGTCTTGATAATGAAAATCCGACGAAAAGATTAACTTTCGCGATTAAGAATCAAATCTGCAACGCGGCTCGGCGTGTCGGCAAAAACCTTTGCGCCGAAGCTTTCAAGCTTCTCCCTTGAAGAATAGCCCCAAAGCACGAAAATTCCGTTTACGCCCGAATTAAGCGCGGTCTGAACGTCTGCGTCTCCGTCGCCGACGAAATACGCGTTCTCCGGCAATACGTCGAATTCGTTTAAAATTACGAGCGTTGCGGTTTTATCAGGCTTGCATTTAACCGAACCGCTCTGCCCGACGATTTTGTCGAACCCCATATCGCTCATGTAATTCTGAACGACGTTATCGGTCGTTTCCTGCGGTTTGTTAGTTAAAATCGCTGTTTTAAAGCCGGCGGCTTTAAGCCGTGCAAGCATATCCTTAACCCCGTCGAAAAGCCTCGTATGGGGGCTTCCGGAAGCAGTGTATTTTTCGTTATAGAAGGCAAGTCTTTCGTCCAACTCGTTATCGGTCAAAGGCAGACCTATACAATCCTTAACGAGATTTCTCGCTCCGTGTCCTACGTGAGATTTTACCTCTTCCTCGGAAAGCGTTTTATATCCGAATTTTTTTAACATTATATTTATGTTTTCGGCAATATCGGGAACAGAATCTATAAGCGTTCCGTCCAAATCGAATATTACGGCTTTATTACGTTTTATTTCATCCATTTTTTTTAACCTTCGTTATAGTCTTGTATAACTTTGCCAGCAAAGGGATTTACATCTCTTCAACCGTTTCGATACCTAAAAGCGTTAAAGCGTTCGTGAGAGTTATCTTGACAGCCTCGGTGACGGCAAGCCTGAAATTGCGGAGATTTTTATCCTCGCAACCGATTTTGCAGCTGATATAAAATTTATTAAAGGCAGACGCAAGGTCGAGCGCGTAACGAGTAACTATTGACGGCTCGTATCTTTCGCCTGCGGCGGCAACCGCCTCGCCGAACCTGCCCAGCTCTGCAATTACCTGATACTCGTCCTCGTTTAACCCTTCGATAACGTAGTTTTCTCGCGCGGGGTTTTTATTTAAAACGCTGTTGCATCTTGCGACCGAATACTGCAAATACGGACAGGTTTCCCCCTCGAAAGAAAGTACTCTGTCATAACTGAAAACTATATCCTTTATCTTATTATTGCAAAGCGCGCTGAAAATAACCGCGCCCGTTCCGACAGCCCTCGCGGTCTTTTCCTTATCGCGTAAATCGGGATTTTTTTCTTCGATAACCTTGTACGCCTTTTCGACCGTCTTTTTAATAACGTCCTCTAAAAGGACAACATTTCCTTCACGCGTACTCATAGAACCGCTTTCTAAGCTTACCATTCCGTAAGCGACGTGGACGAGATCCTTCGCCCAAGGCTTTCCCATAAGCTCCAAAACCTTAAAAAACTGCTTAAAATGCAAGTTTTGCTGATACGCCACTACGTAAAGGCATTTATAGAAATCATAGGTTTTTTTGCGATAAATAGCGGCTGCGATATCGCGCGTGGCATATAAAGACGAGCCGTCCGATTTAAGAATAAGACACGGGGGCATTCCGAATTCTTCCAAATCAACGACCGACGCGCCGTCAGACTCCTTTAACAAACCTTTTTGTTTAAGCTCGTCGACGACCGCACCCATTTTGTCGTTATAAAAGCTTTCGCCCGCGTAAGAATCAAACGAAACGTTCAATTCCTTATAAATCTTATCGACCTCTTCGAGCGTAATTTGTTTAAAAGTTTCAAACAAAGCGAGCGCATTCGGGTCTTTATCTTCTATAAGCTTAAAATAATGCCTCGCCTCGTCGTCAAGCTCGGGATGAATCTTCGCCTCCTCATGAAATTTAACGTAAATCCTCGTAAGCTCTTTAAGTCTGCCATCCCGGACAAGCTCCGCACTGCTCCATTTTTTATAAGCTACGATAAGCTTTCCGAACTGCGTTCCGTAATCTCCGAGATGGTTTATTCCGACTACGTTATAACCCGAAAATTTATAAATTTTACACAACGCGCTACCGATAACCGTCGTGCTTAAATGCCCTATATGAAAAGGCTTCGCGATATTTATCGAAGAATAGTCAATACAAATCGTTTTTCCCTTGCCAACGTCGGATGAACCGTATTTTTCGCCCGCGTTTATAACGGCGTTCAAAACGTCTTTCGCAAAATTAACGCGGTTGACCTTGAAATTAAGATAGCCGTTTATCGCGGTCACCTCGCTGATTACGTCGTCGGTCACAAAACTTTCTTTAAGCGTTTCGGCAATTTTAACGGGAGATTGTCTTAAAGCTTTGGACAACTTAAAGCACGGGAGCGCGTAATCTCCCATTGCGTTATCGGGCGGAATTTCAATAAAAGAGCGAAGCTGCTCCTTTGCTATGCCTTCGATTTTAAGCTTTTCCGCAACGTATTCTTTATAATCCATATATATCCGTCCTTTATTCGAGTTCCGTATTAAGCGTTTTACGTTTCGCGCCAAAAGCGTTAAACCCCGCATATCGTATTCAGCGCGTTTATCGTTTTTATTTCGAGAGTTCATGTTTCGCGTTTATCCCTTCGTTTTCAACGTTACGATTATTATGCTTTAGCGTACGCAAACGCGCTTAAACAGGCGTTCGAGAATCCTTCCCGAAAACCGCAATTCTCCGCTTTTATAATATTCTATCACATAGCCGCTTAAAAAAGCAAATCAAAAACTCGTTTTTTTGCCTTAAAAACTTGAAATTTTTTAAGTTTTATTCTATAATGTATTCAGACGGGCTTTTCACCCGCTATCGCTAACGATTTATAACTGAAAAATAACATTTTGGAGAATAAGTAATGAAATTAGGCGTGGTCGGTCTTCCTAACGTAGGGAAATCAACTTTGTTCAATGCTATAACCCAAGCCGGCGCTGAATGCGCTAATTATCCCTTCTGCACGATAGAACCAAACGTCGGCATCGTTGCCGTTCCCGACGAACGGTTAAACGTTCTCGGCAAAATGTATAATACAAAAAAAATTACCCCCGCCGTCGTTGAATTCGTCGATATCGCTGGGCTTGTTAAGGGTGCGTCGCGTGGCGAAGGTTTAGGCAATAAATTCCTTGCAAACATAAGGGAAACGGACGCTATCGTTCACGTCGTCAGATGCTTCGAGGACGAAAACGTTACTCACGTTGACGGTTCTGTCGACCCCGTTCGCGATATAGAAACCATCGATATGGAGCTTATTTTCGCCGACGTGGAAACAGTTAAGAAAAAACTCGATAAAGCTCAAGGTCTTATCAAAACGGGCGACAAAAAATATAAAATCGAAACGGAATTTTTAAACCGCCTGCTTGAACACCTTAACTCTCTTAAACCCGCCAGAACTTTCATTCTTTCCGACGACGAGCGCGATTACATGAAAAGTTTGTTCCTTTTAACCGATAAGCCGGTCATTTACACTGCGAACGTTTCTGAGGACGATATGGGCAAAAACGAAGAAGATATTCCGCTCGCTAAAAGAGTTATCGATTTCGCCAAAGCCGAAAATTCTGAATATATGGTTATCTGCGCGAAAACCGAAGAAGAATTAACAACTCTTTCAGAAGATGACAGACAAATGTTTTTGACCGAACTCGGCGTTAAAGAAAGCGGACTCGATAAGCTCGTTAAAACCTCTTACAGGGTTTTGGGACTTATCAGCTATCTCACCGCGGGCGAAAAAGAAGTTCGCGCATGGACGATTGAAAAAGGCACGAAAGCCCCCCAGGCCGCCGGAAAAATTCATTCCGATTTTGAAAAAGGCTTTATCCGCGCCGAAATTGTCGATTACGACGTTCTCGTTGCGCTCGGCTCGTTTAACGCCGCCAAGGAAAAAGGCAAGGTTCGCTCGGAAGGCAAGGATTACGTCATTTGCGACGGCGACGTCGTTTTGTTCAAGTTTAACGTTTAACTTCTTTCGGGTTTTAGCTTAATCGTTCTATACGCGGTTTTTTGTTTTACCGTACGGGCTTCGGTCTTTACCGCTCACACCCCTGCTCCGATGCAATTTCGCAAGTTATTTCGTTATTTTATGTACTTGCTTTAATTTACGCATTTTTATTCCGCAAAAGCGCATACTGTAACCGATGAAAAAACGTTTTTACGCAAAATGGTTTTTAAGTTCGGTTGTTGCAGCTTTTTGCGGGATTTTTTTATGCTTTAATTTCTGTTTTGGCGGTTTTGGCGTAAATCTCTTTTCCCCCGCGTTTTCTTCCCGTTCCGTTTCAGCCGAAATGCCTTTTTACGCCCTTAATCCCCAAAAAATCTGCTTGCGGGCGGAGTTCTATACATCATACGTTACCTCCTCCGACGAGAGGAAACATAACGTTAAAACGGCGGCAAACGCGCTTAATAACGTACTCGTGGACGTGGGCGGCGAGTTTTCGTTTAATTATACGGTCGGTGCGCGCACCGAAAGCCGCGGATATAAAAAAGCTAAAATCATCGTGGACGGCAAATTCGTGGACGGAGTGGGCGGCGGCGTTTGTCAGGTTTCGTCAACACTTTATAACGCCGTGTTGCTTGCAGGGTTGCAGGTAACCGAGTTTCACGCGCATAGTCTCCCCGTTTCTTACGTTGCGCCGTCTTTCGATGCTATGGTTAATTCAGGCAGCGCGGATTTAAAATTTGTCAACAATACTCATAATCCGATTATTATTAAATCGGTTACTGACGATTCTCAAATAAAAATATCTATTTTCGGCGAGCCGTTAAAAGAAAAATACGTTCGACAAAGCAGAATTATAGAAGAAATCCCCGCCTGCTTCGGTGACCCCATAAAAGACGTAAACGGCGATTTCCCCGACCTTTTCGAAGGCGAAACGAAAATTCTGTCTTACGGAAGAAACGGCTATAAAAGCGAAGGTTTACTTTTAAAACTCGTCAACGGGAAACTTGTTTCCTCAAAACTTATCAGAACGGATAAATATAACTGCGTTAAAGGGGTTATCGTCGAGGGTACGCGGAAAAAATCACCCGACGTTGCGATAATTTCTGACGAAAATCAATAAAAGTTAAAGTATTTTGGATAAAGTTATAAAAATACTTTGACAAATTCAATCAATTATGGTAACATATCGTAGGTAAAGGATGAAGCAACGTGCATTTAAGGCGCGTCCGCTCGCATTTCGCTCGCGGACTTTGGTTGCAAACAATTGATAGCGCTATTTGTTTGACGTTTGATTATCCCGCACAGACAGCCTTAACATCGTCGAGACAAACACACGATAACAGCTTAAAAAATTATTAAACGGTACGGAGAAATACCCAAGTGGCTCAAGGGGCTCCCCTGCTAAGGGAGTAGTATGGCTTAAACCGTAGCGAGGGTTCAAATCCCTCTTTCTCCGCCAAGTGAAACTCGTTTGAACTTTTTACGTTCAGACGAGTTTTCTTTTATTTATTCTAGGTTTTTACCACTTTCAATTTCTTTTAACTGCTTTTTGTTAAGGCGTTTAGTTTCTCTATCGTTTGAGTTATAAAGAATAATAACCTTATCATCATACAAAATAACACGATTTATAAACGAGCTTATAATCGACATAATTCCGTTTCATCCGATATTGCCTTTTTTAATCTCGCACCCGAACAGAACTACGTTTTAATGAATAACATAACAACGGGCGGCGACGTTTTTGATGACGCGGTAAGCTGGACGGCGTTAGGCGCGAGCAGCCAAAACGGTTTGTCGGGAACGTTCAACGGAAACGGTCATAAAATTTTCGTTTCGGCACAAATCGGAAGAAAATCGGTCGAAAGACAAGATTTAGCGGAAACAAAACGCCAACATGCGTGAAAAACGCAGGAAAAATTTTTATAAAAGCCGCGGGGATATTTCTTCAATACCCCCGCGGCAGGCTTTTTATTATTTAGTTATTAAAAACAACGGT
The DNA here is from genome assembly GCA_958421945.1 of uncultured Eubacteriales bacterium. GTDB lineage: Bacteria > Bacillota > Clostridia > Christensenellales > Borkfalkiaceae > UBA1259. Next base: position 51,929 of record CATZMZ010000010.1, read on the forward strand.
TCAAGCGTAACCATCAGACAGTTAAACTTTAGCTCTATTGTCCGTTAATCCGTAAGAAGACAGGCGGGGTTAAATCTCCGCGTCGCAATACGCGCACCTCGTTTTGCCCTGCTTGTCCTTATACGCCAGATTTTCAAGTTCCTGCTCCGTCGTGGTTATGCAATGACGGGATTTACATTTTGTTTCGGAAACGAACGTTTCTCTTTCCCCGTCGGTTTCGGTCTGTTTGCCGCGTTTTTGCCACGCGTTTGCACATTTTTCTTTTTCTTCGAGCAGCTTCATAATTAAAGCCATTCTCATCAGCTTGCCGTTATAAGTCTGGCGGAAATAGCTTGCACGCGGGTCTTTATCCACCTTTACGGAAATTTCGTTTACTCTCGGAAGCGGGTGCAAAACGAACGTATCGGGCTTCGCTTTGCGCATCTTTTCTTCCGTTAAAACGTAACTGTCTTTAAGTCTTTCATATTCGGCTTGAGAGGCAAATCGTTCTTGCTGAATTCTCGTCATATACAAAACATCGAGTTCGCCGATACAGTCGTCAAGCGAAGTCGTTTCGACGTACGGCACGCCGTTTTCTTCCAAAACGTCCTTTTTTATCAAATCGGGAAGCGAAAGTTCTTTCGGCGAAATCAAGACGAAGCGTATCCCTTTATATCTCACCATTGCTTCGATAAGCGAATGAATGGTTCTGCCGTATTTCAAATCACCGCAAAGTCCTATCGTAAGGTTATTTAATCTTCCTTTATCGAAATAAATCGTGCAGAGGTCGGCAATCGTTTGCGTGGGATGAAAATGCCCGCCGTCGCCCGCGTTGACGAGCGGAACGAGAGAGTGCTTCGCTGCAACAAGCGGCGCGCCCTCTTTGGGGTGGCGCATAGCGATTATATCCACGTAGCCCGAAACGACCGTTGACGTATCCGCAACGCTTTCACCCTTGCTTGCCGAGGAGTTTTTTCCGTCGGAAAACCCGACAACAGAGCCGCCGAGCGAAAGCATTGCCGTTTCGAAGCTTAAACGCGTGCGGGTCGACGGTTCGAAAAATAGCGTCGCAAGGATTTTTCCCTTGCACCTTTCCTTATACTTTTCGGGTTCGTTTTTTATGTCTTTCGCAACGGAAATCAGCTCGTCGATTTCTTCTACCGACAGGTCGGTCACGTTAATTAAATGCCTCATACTATTTATCTCCGTTTATCCAGCTTTCGTCCGAGGGGTTATCTCTGAATTTAAGAAGTCTTTTAACGTCCTTTTCGTCGATATAATTCTCTTCGACAGCAACCTCGGCTATGCAATCGAAATCTGTAAGGCTAACGTTTTTCACGTCGGCTTCCTTTAATCTGTCAATCCCCTTTTTCATACCGTAAGTGAAAATGCTGACGACGCCCAGAACGTCCGCGCCGACTTCCCGCAAAGCTTCAACCGTTTCGATAACGCTGCCGCCCGTCGAAATCAAGTCCTCGATAACGACGGTTTTTTGACCTTGTTCGAGCTTGCCCTCTATGCGGTTACACCTGCCGTGGTCCTTATTGCCCGACCTGACGTAACCCATAGGAATTCCAATTATATGCGCGGCGATGGCGGCGTGCGCAATCCCCGCGGTGGAAGTTCCCATAAGAATTTCCGCATCGGGAAACTCCTTTTTTACCGTTTCGGCAATAGCGTTTTCGACGTCGTTTCTGACGGAAACGTCCGACAAAGTCAATCTGTTGTCGCAATAAACGGGACTTTTAATGCCGCTTGCCCAAACGAAAGGCTCTGCGGGGCGGAAAAACACCGCCTTTATCGCTAATAAATCTTTTGCTATCTTTTTTTTAACGTTTTCCATTATTCGCTCTCCTTTAACCTAAAAATTCTTTAACGCATCTTTCGTAAGCCTGCACGGGATTTTCCGCGCGCGTAATCGGTCGCCCGACTACGATATAATCGGAGCCGATTTTTCTCGCTTCTGCGGGTGTGGTAACACGCTTTTGGTCACCCTTTTCGCCGTCCGCAAACCTTACGCCCGGAGTTACGGTTATAAATTCTTTTCCGCAGACGGAATGAACTTTATCCGCTTCTAGCGGAGAACATACGACGCCGTCAAGCCCTGACGTTTTAGCGTTTAACGCGTAAGACATAATCGTTTTTTCCATATCCTCGGAAATTAAAAGTTCGTCTTTAAGCATGCGCGAGTCCGTACTCGTAAGCTGCGTAACCGCGATAAGCAACGGGCGAGTGCCGTCCGACCGCGTAACTCCTTCGACCGCGGCTTTCATCATTTCGCTTCCGCCGGCTGCGTGCAGGTTGCATATATCGACGTTAAGTCCGGATAAAACGCGCATTGCGCTTTTAACCGTATTCGGGATATCGTGAAGCTTTAAGTCGAGGAAAATTTTATGCCCGCGCCTTTTAATTTCGCGGACTATTTCCGGTCCTTCCGAATAAAAAAGCTCCATACCTATTTTGACAAACGGTTTTTTGTCTTTGAATTTATCCAAAAACCCGTACACCTCGTCTTTGCTTGAAAAATCAAGCGCGATTATTACGTCAGTTGCCATCGTGTGCGCCTCCTATAATATCTTTTAATTTTTCTATTTTGTATTTTTTCATTACGTCGGGGAGCTTTTCGATTATCTCCTTACACGCGAACGGATTTATAAGGTTAGCCGTTCCGACCTGCACGGCGGTTGCGCCCGCAAGCATCATTTCGATAACGTTTTCTGCCGAAGATACGCCGCCCATTCCGATAATCGGAATTTTTACAGCCTCGTAAACCTTATAAACCATAGCGAGAGCGACGGGATAAAGTCCCTTGCCGGCATAACCCGCTATCTTGTTTGCGTTCACGGGTTTTCTCGTTTTTAAGTCGATTCGCATTCCCGTCAGCGTGTTTATAAGACTGACGCCGTCCGCCCCGCCCTCTTCGCACGCCTTCGCAAGAGATACGATATCCGTTACGTTTGGCGAAAGCTTTATATAAACGGGTTTATCGGTAACCGCCTTTACGGCTTTCGTTACCTCGTAAACGTTTTCGGGCGAAGTGCCGAACGCCAGCCCGCCTTTTTCCACGTTCGGACAGCTGACGTTGACCTCGATAAGTCCGACCTGTTCTTCCTTTCCGAAACGTTCGCACAGCGTAACGTAATCTTCGACGGAAAAACCGCTGACGTTAGCGATTACTTTTTTATGAAAATAATTTTTCATTTCGGGCAACTCTTGAGCTATCACGTGTTCCATGCCGTTATTTTGAAGCCCGATGGAATTTATAACGCCCGTATCGCTTTCGGCTATCCGGGGAAGCGGATTGCCGTATCGCGGCAACACGGTTGTTCCCTTAAACGAAAACGTGCCGAGAATATTTATATCGTAAAACTCCGAAAATTCCTTGCCGTATCCGAACGTTCCGCTTGCGGGGATAACGGGGTTATCGAGCTGCCAGCCCGAAAGAGTTACCGAAGTATCTACCATAATATTTCACTCCTTTTAAACACCGGACCGTCCTTACAAACTCTCTTGCTGCCGCTTTTGGTTTTGCACGAACAGCCCATACACGCGCCGAATCCGCACGCCATTTTTTCTTCCATACTATATTCGCCATCCGTTTTAACGACGCTTTCTATCGCGCGGAACATAGGCATCGGTCCGCAAGCATAAAAATACGTATAGTCAAGCGTTTTGATTACGTCCGTAACGAAGCCTTTTGCGCCCTGACTTCCGTCAACGGTCGTAAGATACACGTCCGCGCCGAGCGCGGCGAATCTGTCGCTATAAAAAATCTCGCTTTTCGTATTAAACCCAAGCGCTACGAGCGGTTTTTTCCCTTCTTTAATAAGTTCCTTGCACAGCTTATAAAGGGGCGGAATACCAACGCCGCCGCCTATTAAAAGCGGTCTTTCTCCGCTTGCGGAAAGGTTGTAACCGTTACCCAGCCCGACGAGAATATCGAGCTTGTCGCCCGATTTTAATCCGCTCATAATATCAGTACCTTTCCCTACGACCTTATATACGAGCGTAAGCTTATCCGCGCATGAATCCGCAACCGAAATAGGACGGCGAAGGTAGCAATCCGGCACGGAAACGTTCACGAATTGTCCCGCGCGCTTTATTTCCGACACGTCGCCCGAAAGGTTCATTTCAAACACGTTTTCGGCGATTTTAACGTTATTTATTATCACGAAAATCTCTTTTTTCATCGCTTATCTCCGTCAATGGTGGATATGCCGAGCGTGGTTTCTTCAAGCACGTCAAGCAAAACGTTTACGGTATCGAGCGAAGTGAACGTCGTTATGTTGTTTTCGGTCGCGAGCTTTCTGATTTTATAGCCGTCGGCGTTCATTCCGTTTTGCGAAAGGTCGCTCGTGTTGATTACGTAAGCGATATGACCTTGGCGAAGCGCGTCGGGAATATCGGGAGAGCCGTCGCTTATCTTGCCAAGAATTCTCGTTCTGATACCGTTTTCCTTTAAATACTTCGCCGTGCCGCCCGTTGCCTCTATGTTAAAACCTAAGTTATAAAACCGTTTGACGAGCGGAAGTGCGTTTTCCTTGTCCTTGTCGCAAACCGTTACGAACACCGTGCCGTAATTGAGAATTTTCATTCCCGAAGCCTGCAACGCCTTATAAAGCGCACGGTTTAGCTTGTCATCGTAGCCTATCGCCTCGCCCGTGGATTTCATTTCGGGAGACAGATAAGCGTCAAGCCCCCTGATTTTACTGAACGAGAAAACCGGAACTTTCACGTACCAACGCTTTTTTTCTTCGGGATACAGCTTAAATATTCCCTGTTCTTTAAGACTTTTTCCGATAATAACCTCGGTAGCAATGTCGGCAAGACTGAAACCCGTCGCTTTGGATAAAAACGGAACGGTTCTCGACGAGCGCGGATTTACCTCGATAACGAACACCTTTTCATTCTTGTCGACTATATACTGAATATTGTAAAGCCCTTTTATTCCGATGGCAAGTCCAAGCCTTTTTGTGTACTCCAAAATCGTGCCTTTAACCCTGTCCGAAAGGCTGAATGACGGGTAAACGCTTATGCTGTCGCCGCTGTGAACGCCCGTTTTTTCGACAAGTTCCATAATTCCCGCGACAAACACGTCCGAGCCGTCGCAAACAGCGTCCACCTCGACTTCTTTTCCGATAACGTATTTATCGACGAGAACGGGTTTTTCGTCGCTTATGTCCACGGCGGATTTAAGATATTCCTTTAACGAAGCCTCGTTTCCCACTATCTGCATAGCTCTCCCGCCAAGCACGAACGACGGACGAACAAGTACGGGGTAACCTATTTCCTCCGCCACCCTGACGCCGTCCGCAACCGTCGTAACCGCCTGACCCTTCGGCTGCGGTATGTCGAGCTGCTTTAACAGTTTTTCGAAAGCGTCCCTGTTTTCGGCTTTCTCGATTGCGGAGCAGTCCGTTCCGATAATCTTAACTCCGCGCTTAAACAGCGGTTCGGCTAAATTTATCGCTGTTTGCCCGCCGAGCGAAGCAATTACGCCGTCGGGTTTTTCAAAGTCCACTACGTTCATAACGTCCTCTACGGTGAGCGGCTCGAAATAAAGCTTATCTGCCGTCGTGTAGTCAGTGGAAACCGTTTCGGGGTTGTTATTTACGATTATCGCTTCATATCCCGCCTTTTTAAGCGTTTGCACGGCGTGAACGGTCGAATAATCGAATTCAACGCCCTGACCTATCCTTATCGGACCTGCGCCCAGCACCAGAATTTTCTTTTTTGCGGTTATTATCGACTGATTTTTGCCGTTATACGATGAATAAAAACACGGTATATACCCGCCCGTTTTAAGCGTGTCCGCCATCGGGTAAGCGGGCGTGATTTCGTTTTCTTTCCGAAGCTTATAAACGTCCGTTTCCGTAACTCCCCAAAGCTTGGCTATGCGCTTATCAGAAAAACCCGTCTTTTTCGCTTTAATCAAAACGTCTGCGTTTTCGGGATTAGCGGCTATTTCGCGTTCCGTCTCAACGATTTTTTGAAAACTCTTTAAGAATAGCGGGGTTATTTTTGTTGCACCATAAAGTTTTTCTATGCTTTCACCCCTTCTTAATAATTCAAAAATCGCAAAAACGCCGTCGTCACGGAATTCGCCGACGTACTCGTAAAGCTTATCGGTCGAAAACCCGTCGAATTTACTTAAATAGAAATGGTCGACACCCGTTTCGAGAGAACGGACGGATTTTAAGAAACATTCCTCTAACGTCGCGCCTATCCCCATAACCTCGCCCGTGGCTTTCATTTGCGTACCCAGAACGTTGGAGGCTTTTGTAAACTTATCGAAAGGAAACCTCGGGAATTTGGCTACTATATAATCGAGCGCGGGGGCTTTTATTGCCGTGCCTTCGGATATTTTTATTTCGTTTAACGTCATACCAACCGCGACCTTTGCCGTAACCCTCGCAATCGGATAGCCGCTCGCCTTGCTCGCAAGCGCGGACGACCTCGAAACGCGCGGATTGACTTCGATAAGATAATAATCGTCGCTATCGGGCGAAAGCGCGAACTGAACGTTACAGCCGCCCTCGATTTTTAGCGCGCGTATCAGCTTAATCGCACTGTCGTTAAGAGTTTTGAACTGTTTTTCGTTAAGCGATAAAATGGGCGCGACAACTATCGAATCGCCGGTATGCACGCCCACCGGATCAACGTTTTCCATGCCGCAAACGGTGATAACGTTGTCCTGCCCGTCGCGCATCATTTCGAATTCTATTTCTTTATATCCTTTAACGCTTTTTTCAACCAGGACCTGCCCCACGGGCGAAAGACTTAACGCGTGCTCTCCGATTTCCGTCGCTTCGGCTTCGTCGTCGGCAAACCCGCCGCCCGTTCCGCCTAACGTAAACGCGGGGCGCAGCACCACGGGATAGCCTATCCTTTTCGCGGCGGCTTTAATATCGCTTATCGTGTATGCGATTTCGGACGGAATGGTCGGCTCGCCTATTGCTTTGCAAAGCTCCTTAAACCGCTCTCTGTCCTCCGCGTCTTTAATGCTTTCGCTGCTCGTTCCCAAAAGCACCGTTTGACATTCCTGCAAAACGCCTTTCTTTTCGAGCTGCATTGCAAGATTAAGCCCCGTTTGTCCGCCAAGCCCCGGAATTATCGCGTCGGGACGCTCGTATCTTATAATTTTTGCGACGTATTCGAGAGTAAGCGGTTCCATATAAACCTTGTCCGCCATCTGCGTGTCCGTCATTATCGTCGCCGGGTTAGAATTGCATAAAACCACCTCGTACCCTTCCTCTTTCAACGCGATGCACGCCTGCGTACCCGCGTAATCGAATTCGGCGGCTTGCCCTATTACGATAGGACCCGAGCCTATAATCATAATCTTTTTTACGTCAGTTCTTTTGGGCATATTATTCTCCTCGTAATTATTTTTCGTATTTATAAACGACTTCGTCGTCCTTTATCGTTAAAACGCACCGCCC
>CATZMZ010000011.1 GCA_958421945.1 uncultured Eubacteriales bacterium
CTGCTAAAAAGGACGGACTTTCGGGCGGACAAATTGCAGGTATCGTAATCGGTTCGGTAGCGGTCGCAGGAATCGGCGGATTTGCAATCTTCTGGTTTGCAGTCAAGAAAAAGACTTTTGCAGACTTGGGCGTAGCTTTGAAGAAAGGCTTTACGGCAATCGGAAACTTCTTCAAAACTCTTGGAGCAAAAATCAAAGCATTGTTCACCAAAAAGAAATAAGAGAAACAAATAACAACGAGCCGTTCGTAGTCAATGCGGACGGCTCTAATTCTAAAAGGCGATATTTTAATTTACAGGAGCGGATATGGCTAACGAAAACAACAAAATCAAACTGCTTCTTTTGTGGGATATTTTAAGCAAAAACACCGATGAAAACCACGCAATGAACGCAGACGAGATAAGGGAAGAACTTGCAAAGCGTGGGATAAGCGTAATGCGTAAGGTGATTGCCGACGACATAGCCGTATTAAATGAATACGGATATGAAGTGTTGTCCTACAAGAAAAAGTATTACTATTATTACGTTGTAAGCCGTCCGATAGAAACGGCGGAAGTAGTTATGCTTGCGGACGTCATCAAGGCGTCTAAACTGACTTCTACGCAGAAAAATATAATGATTGAAAAATTGTCAGGTACGCTGTGTTCCCATCAGGCGGAGAATCTTTCAAAGCATATTATTTCGTTGGATAAAAGCAGAAAAGGAAGTTCGTCTTTGATTTACAACGTGGACGCCATAGAGCGCGGAATAGAAGAAAACAAGCAAATCTCTTTCTTGTATTTCGACTATGACGAGAAGCACAAAAAAGTCTATCGAAAGAACGGCGACAGATATACGGTCAATCCTGCCTTTATGGTAACATTTTGCAAAAAAGAGTGAAGTATGGTGTAGCGACTAAAACAGCTGTATCTATATGCGAAACAATCTTCAATGATCGTGTTCTTGCGACTAAATTGACAAATATTATAGGAGACGATAATATATCATCTGAAAAATTATTAGAAGCTATAGAACAGAACAAAGAGGAAATATTTTCGAATTTAGTGCAGTATCCAGCCTATTTTGAAGATCGGTTAAAATTTTTATTGTAATATTTTCGTTTGGAAGAAACTTAGGTGGGGGTAATTGATATCGAATGACAATAGAAAAAAAACTGTTTGAACGTTTGCAACAGCAATATTCGTCGATTATAAGCAATATAATAAAGTCCAATGTCAGGTTCTATAGAACAAACCAAACAATCAAGTGGAGATTTGGATATGATGAAAGGGTTGCGATTTTTGCGTGGTGTGACAGAAAAACTAATATTGTTACTGTAAATATGGCGGCTGTTGACTTTTCTTTTCAGCAAAACGAACCATTACATATTGAATATTTTCTTCTACACGAAATACGTCATATCTATCAGCATTTAGAAATTGAAGATTATCGAAAAGATCCGGCGAAGTGTAACAATGCAGAGTTAGCAAAGAAGTGGTCTGAGGAAGAGAATAATTATGTAACCGCTTTGAATGAAGAAGGGAAAGAAAATGCGGGTTACTTCGCACAAGATATGGAGATGGATGCTTTTGCGTACGCTTACGCCGTAATGAAGTATAAGTACGGTGAAATCGGATACCTTTATATCCCCAAAGCGTACCAGCACGATGAATTTGATAAAATAGTCAATGAATGGTTGGCGGCATTCAAAAATGAAGGACTATAAATGGGAATAGCAGTGTAGCTATTTCGTATTAGAAAGACATCTTTGTTATACGAAATAGCTACAACAGACAAAAAGCACAAGTTACCCACGTATCTTGTGCTTTTTTGTATGCTTATCTTGTGTTTTTGCTGTCGGACAAAATCTTTGAATTTGACAGCTGCATTTAGTTAAATATTCGTGGGGAATTTAAATAAAAAATAAAATCGAGATAAGCAAACAGCGAGTTCGTAAAATGGGTTTGGAGGAGCGCGGTCCCCATATAAAGCCTATTATTGCTTTAGTTTAGGATATTATTTATATAACTTAAACGGGATAAAGAGCAAAACGGTAGGCGACGGACAGCACGGTTCGGCGCGGTGGGCGACTAAACGCGAGATAAAGAGAACGTACAGGCAGATACCGTTCACGCCGAACAAGTGGCGGAAACAGGCGAAGAAAGGCTTAACCCCGACCTGTATAAACGAAAAAGGAATAGAAGAAGTTCTTCCTCAGGGGATAGTTGTCGGCTGCAAAGGAAAGGGCAAAAATACGGTGGCTATAATAGACACGGACGACGTACACGCGCTTATGATAGGCGCGGCGGGCGTAGGTAAAACCGCGTACTGGCTGTACCCGTGCATAGAGTACGCTTGTGCGAGCGGAACGTCCTTTTTATCGACCGATACCAAGGGCGACGTTATGCGGAATTACGGGGAGATAGCGAAAGAGTACGGGTATAAAGTTTCGGTGATAGATTTAAGAAATCCCACCAAATCCAACGGGAACAATCTTTTGCATCTCGTCAATAAGTATATGGATTTATATAAAGAACACCCTGAAAAGTTAGCGTATAAGGCGAAAGCGGAGAAGTACGCGAAGATTATATCCAAAACCATTATACTGTCGGGTGCGGAGTCCTCGTCGTTCGGGCAGAACGCATACTTTTACGACGCGGCGGAAGGAATACTCACGGCAACGATACTGCTCGTGGCGGAGTTTTGCGAGCCGCGAAAACGGCATATAGTGTCGGTGTTTAAGCTCATACAGGAATTGCTCGCGCCGTCGGAAAAGTACGGAAAGAATCAATTTCAGGAACTGACGGAAATGCTGCCCGATACGCATAAAGCTAAATGGTTTGCGGGTTCCGCGCTTAACGTTTCCGACCAGACGATGTCAAGCGTAATGTCTACCGCGCTGTCGAGACTAAACGCCTTTCTCGATTCGGAATTAGAGCAGATACTCTGTTTCGATACGGAGATAGACGCGGAGAAATTCTGTTCGGAAAAGTCCGCGATATTCATAATAATGCCGGAAGAAGCCCCGACCACGTTCTTTATGATTTCGCTGATCATTCAGCAACTGTATAGAGAGATACTTGCCGTGGCGGACGAAGAGGGCGGGAAGCTTAAAAACAGGTGCATGTTCTTTTGCGACGAGTTCGGAACTATTCCGAAGATACAGGACGCAGAAATGATGTTTTCGGCGTCGAGGTCGAGGAGATTGCAGATAGTGCCGATAATACAGAGTTTTTCGCAGTTAGAAAAGAATTACGGCAAAGAGGGCGGGGAGATAATCGTAGACAATACCCAGCTGACTATATTTGGCGGATTCGCGCCGAACAGTACTTCGGCGGAAATATTATCGAAAGCGCTCGGAACGAGAACGGTGCTTACGGGGTCTATAAGCAGAGGGCGCAACGAGCCGTCTGAGTCGCTGCAAATGACCGAACGCCCGCTTATGAGCGCGGACGAGTTAAAGGCGATGCCGAAAGGGCAGTTCGTGGTAATGAAAACGGGCGCATATCCTATGAAAGTGAGATTAAAACTGTTTTTCGAGTGGGGAATTTCGTTCGGGAAACCTTACGAAGTAAAGGAGAACGCAGAAAGGAAGGTGGAGTATGCGGACAGAAAGGAACTGACGGAAAGAATAGTAGAGAAATACTGTCCCGACTTGAAATCCGAAGAAACGGGAAAGCCGAAGCCGAGCGGAAGAGCCGGCAGGCAAATACAAGCGGGAGCGAGAAGAAATATCTCGCACGACGGAAGGAGAACCGACAGACCGTTTTTAAGGACGTCTGTTAAAAGACAGCTGCCGTTTAATCAAATACGGATAGCGGAAGGAGAGAAAAACGATGGGCAGGCTTGATTTTTTGTATCGGAGCGAAGTCTCTAACAGGGCGGTTTCCACTTTTTTATACCTCAAAGACCGCGCTGACAAAAACGGGGAATGCTGGCCGTCGATACCGACGATTGCGAAAGAACTTAAGGTTTCGGAATCGACTATCCGCCGCGCGGTAAAGGAACTAAAAAGAGAAAGGCTTTTAAAAACCGAACAGAGATACCGCCCTAACGGCGGCAAGAGCAGTTTATTATATATTTTAACGGAGAGATGAATTTATGATTTTATTGTTAGTCGGGATAGGCATAATTAGCGGAACGATAGCGATACTTCTTATACGGAAAAACCGAAAAGAGAAGTAAGGAGAAAAAGGTAAAAGTATGGCAGGAGCGATTAAAAATCGCCCCTGTCTGATAAAACAAAAAATATATCGTTCCTTACAAGGGAATAGTCCGCCTTTATTCTGACAGGTGGCAGGTGTCACCGTGACGTGTGCAGGAGAACTTACCCATTATATTTATTTAAAAGCAGAGAAGATAAGGCTTTTATGACGCGTGTATGAATTTTGGATATACTGAAAAAGTGAATTAAAGTATTTTATATGCGTTTTTTTATATTTACTTGAACACTGTAGATATTCTGACCTTTTTATTAAAATAATAAAGCTTATCATTTGTTCGACGCAAAAAAAACAGTTTGTTTGCAGTTTTTATTGCTTTTTAAATTTAATCGGAGAAATGCCTGTTCTTCTTTTGAAAGTTTTTGAAAAGAAGTTATAGTCGGAGAATCCAACTAAACTTGCCACTTCGGCGAGAGAATAAGTCCCGTCTAATATTAAAGTTTTTGCATATCTTATTTTTTCTTGAATAGCATAATCGATTATTGATTTTCCGACTTCCTTTTTGAAAATCGATGAACAATGCGATGGTGAGTAATTTATTGTTGCGGCAATTCCGGTAAGCGATATGTTTTCGTTTAGGTGCGTTCTGATATAACTTTTTATTGAAGCAACAATGGGGTGTTCTTTTTGATTTTGTAATTGAACGGATAATTGAATGAGAAGGAGTTTTGTTAAAAGCTCATATCTGATATCTTGAAAATTAATAGTATAAAAGTATATTGATTCAATAGTGTGTAATAACGATTTTATGGTTGGAGTAAATGCGTTTTTGTTATAAATCGGCAAATCAATTGCTTCGTCAGATAAAAAATTTAAACTATAATAGCTTGCATTCGACGTATAATTTCTCTTTCTGTTACTGCCTTGTTTTATTACAATAATATCATTTTTACAAACAGAATAATTGATGTTGTCAATAACGTAATCTAATTTGCCTTCTAAAACAATGGTTATATCATAGTATTGAATGTTATCATGTAGTTTGACTGCCGGCGAATTAACTATGTGTTTAAATAAAAACAAGTTTATCATAAAATAATACCAGAAAAAGCTGAAAAAATAGTAAATAATCCTAACTGTTAAGCGGATAATTCTAATATAATAGATTATAGAAGAAAAGATATCTAATGTCAACTGTTTTATTGTTTTCTTTTTAGATGTTGTTTGGAGCTAAACAGGAGTGTAATAAATGAGTGATAACAAATATGAATTAGTAGATTTTTTTGCTAACATCGCCGGCGGAAATAAAAGATTGATTACGAGGACGCCTCGTTTAAATCCTGTAAAGCCTTTAAAAGTAGAGCACAAATCGTTGAATGCTATAGATAAAGTAAACATTGTTTACCCTGAATTCAATGAAGAGAGAGAATATAATAATTATTTATTAGAGAAAGATAAATTAAAAAAACATTATAAACCCTTTTTGAACAATTACGCTAAAAGCGTTTCATCGCCGATAACAGAGAGAAATCTTATAGATTTTGTTTATAGAAAAGAAACAGAAGAAGATAAGAAGGATTTTACGTCGGTTTTACAGGGAAAAGGAATTTGGGAAACAATAAAGATACCTCATTATGTAGGACCCGAAGGAATATGGAACGCATTTTATAAAACAGATTTGGTTTTAGAAAAAAAGAATCCGGATAGTGAGTACGTTATTGATTTTGAAGCTGTGGATTATATAGCGGAAGTGTATCTTAACGGTAGAATGGTGGCGAGGCATATCGGGTTTTTCGCGCCGTTTTCCGCTATTATAACAGATTATATAAAGGAAGGAAATAATAATTTACTCATAGTGGTAAAAAACGACATTCCTGATAAAGGGACAAACTTTAACGGTTATGTTCAATACGGAAATAAGGTGTATGCTGCTACCGGTTTAGGGTACGACGAACCGTATTTGGGGTGGCATCATTGTCCGGCAGGAGCGGGGATTTTCGGCAAGATAAAGTTTGTAGAATGCAAACAACAAAGGGTTACTGATATTTTTGTACGTCCTGACATTGATAATTCAAAAATAACGGTTTCGACCACATTTTATAATTTCTCAAAGATACCGTTAGATTGTAAAGTTTTTTATTCTATAGAGGGAAGAAATTTTAAAGAGAAAGTAACAGATAATTTTGCGGGAAAAATCTCTAAAGTATTTACAGAAGAGAATTATTTAGAGGAAGAATTTGTAATACCGAATTTTAAGACCTGGACGCCAAATGAACCCTATTTGTATCAGGTTACCGTTTCACTTAAAGATAATAAAGGAAATATTATAGATGAGCGTCAAACACATTTCGGTATGCGTAAATTTCATCAGGAAGAAAATAGTTCGCCTAAAGGAAAGTTCTATTTAAATAATGAAAGAATAATCTTGCGCGGCGCAAATGAAATGGGGCATTTACCGCGTTGTGTAATGGAAGGTAATTACGAGCAACTGATCGATGATATTTTAATTGCAAAGGTTGCCGGTTTGAATTTTTATCGCTTAACTCAAAGACCTGTTTTAGATGATATATATACATATTTTGATATGCTCGGTATGATGTGTCAGACAGATTTCCCCGCGTTTTTATTTATCAGAGAAAGCGTTGCAGGGGAATGCTTTAAGCAAGTTGACGAAATGGAACATTTAACGAGAAATCATCCTTCCGTTGTAATAGAAAGCTTTTGCAACGAAACGGTCGATAGTTGGGATTATGGGTGGCAACAATATGGATTAAGCCGTGTTAGGATGCAGAATTTTTTTGACGGCGCAAGACAAGTTGTGTTAATGAGTAATCCGGACAGGGTGGTTAAGTATTGTGACGGTGAATATTCTCAATTAGCCGAGTCGTATGGTGTGTCCGATTTCCATTGTTACACTTATTGGTATATCGCGCACGGAATTGCTCCCGGTAAATTTGAAAAAGGCTATTTGCCTCCGTTCAGGCCGGAATGGATGTCCGGCTGCGGCGAATATGGCGTTGACGGTTTGGATAGATATGAGCTGATGAAAAAATATTTTCCGAAAGAATGGCTGCCTAAAACCGTGGAAGAAGCTTGGTCTCCAAAAATAATTGCGAAATCTCAGTGTTTTTCGTTGCATAGACAATTTTTCCCTGAGCAACATAATATTTTAGATTGGATTCGTTGTAGCAGAGAGTGGCAACGACAAGCAATAAAGAAGTACGTTCATTGCCTGAGACGGAGAATTGACGTTGTGCAAAGTACGGCAGTACATTTATTGATTGACGCGTGGCCATCCGGCTGGACTAAGGCCTTGGTCGATGTAGACAGGATTCCAAAGCCTGCTTATTATGCTTTGAAAGAAGCAAATATTCCAATTCGTATCAGTCTTAGAAAAGACAAAGAAATAGCATATAACAACGATACCTTAATTGTAGAGTGTTACGGGTTAAACGATACAATAAAAGATGAAAACGTAAAAGTTTTCGTAAGCGTATATTTTGATAAAGAGTTGCAATTTACAAATTATGCCGAACAAAACGTTTCGGCGGTCGCTACAACTTATCTGGGAGACGTTGTTATTCGACCTAACGGTTTTACGGGTAAAATATCGGTCGTGTCAAAAATGGTTTTTAACGGGAAAGAAACGTTTGACATTGCAGAGTTTGAAACAAAAGATTTGAATAAAAAAGCTTTAAGCAAGCCTATTATCCTGGGTGATAAATTAAGGGAAATAGAACTGTTATGCGAGGACAAAATAAATGATAATGTGATATTCTGCGATAACGTTGAGTTTAGAAAGAATCAATCACAGTTAGAAGAAAAAGCATTTAACGGCGCAAGAGTCGTTATTTTTACTAACAGACCGATCAACGTTCTGGATGAAAACATTATTTTTAAGATACATAACCTCGAAGAAGAAATAGCTACTACAAAAATAAGGGTTTACCACAATAAAGATAATTCGATTGTTAAAGAGTTTCCCGATAATGCGTTGAGGGATATTTATAATAAAGATATAGACTGTAAAGACTTAATCGCATGGTTTCATTTTGATTGGGAAGGAAGCGATGAGATATTATATGATTTGCTCGATGAAAGCAATAACGCGAATTCGTTAGCAAAGAAACATAAAATGGTTATGGCTTCGAAAAAACACGGTAAAGGTCAAATTATACTTAGCACATTATCTGCACTAAAGGGTTGTTTCGGAACAAACCCATATTACGATAAGCTTTTTATCAATTTGATTAATTATAATAAATAATTTAATAATAAACGGAGGAACGATAAAAATGAGAAGTTTGAAAAAAATATTAAGTATTGCTTTATGTTTAACGATTTTGGGAACGTCGGCAGGCGTTTTTAACGCATGTGAAAACAATAATACAGACAAAACCAAAACAGTATTAGATATATCTGCATTCAGCCTTGGTCTGGGAGGATCTTGGTTTGAAAATTGTGTTCAAAGATTTGAAAACGCAAACAAAGAAAAAGAATATGCTCCCGGTAAAAAGGGTGTGAAAGTTAATATCAATGATTCTCTTGACGGAAATTTATCTAATATCAAAACAGACGGTAACGCTATAATTTTAGGCGGTCTTACAAACAATTTGACATACCATGTTCAAAACGGTGATTTGCTTAGTATTAACGACGTTATGAATGAGGATTTAGAAGAAGTCGGCGGGAAGATCTTGTCCATTGCAGATAAAATACCCGAAGACGAAAAGTCATTATATAGGGTTAACGGGGAGTATTATGCCGCACCTGAATTAGAGTATTATACGGCAACGACATACGACCGTAATTTGTTCAATAATTATGGATTGTATTTTGCAAAGGTAGGGGCTTCGGGCGTGAGCTTCTATAGTTCGATTTGTAATAAGACGTATACGTTTATTTCTATAGGTGATAATGAAAGCAAGTCTTGCGGACCTGACGGAAAATATCACACGGAAGACGACGGGTTGCCCTCATCATTGTATGAACTTGCTGCTTTATGTGAATTTATGAAATCAAAATCTATTTCTCCGTTCGCGGTGTCAGGAGAATATAAAAATTATTGTAACTCACTGCTTAACGCCATTATGTGTTCATTACAAGGCTACACGGCTGATACAATGTTTACGTTAAACAGCGACGGCTTTGACGTTATTACCGGTTGGACGAACGAAAATTTGTTTCCCGGTATAAATTACATTAAAAAGCCTATAGTTCAAACTATACCTATAACGGAGGAAACTGGCTATTATACTACATGGTCCGCAGACAAGTACTATGCCGAGGCGTTTGTGGAGATGATTACCAAACAAGGCTGGTGGTATACGGGAACAAAGTTAGAAACAAACTCTCATACCGAGGCTCAAACCGATTTTATTTATAGCGGTTATGGTAATAATGAAAAAATCGGTATGCTGGTGGAGTACTCGTACTGGTATAACGAAGCGAAATTCAGTAATTCTTTTGATTATTTTTATTCTGAATTCAATGAGGTTGAGGAGCGCGACATAGCGTTTATGCCGATGCCCGTGAATTTGGAAAAAACGGTTACTGAAAACAACGGAGAACCCGCAACCATTCTGTCTGTAAGCAACTCTTATCTTATAGTAAATGCAAACATCAAGGATAACGAAGAAGTAGTCTCGGCTGTAAAAGATTTTATTAGGTTTTATTACTCGGAAAAAGAACTTTCAAGAACAACCGTTGATTTGGGCTTGACAAAAAGATTAAATTACGAAATTCTGGATTCGGATAAAGTTAGTTTTCCAAAATACTGTCAATCGCTTTGGAATGTCCGAAAAAGCGGGAATGTGGTGAGAATTATCGGAAGTACGGAAACATTTAAAAATGAAAAAGGATTGTTCCAACGCGGATTTATTGACGGAGCGTTTGGTGCTGTGGGATATAGATCGTGTTTTAGCGAAATATATAACAACACCAAAACGGCAAGAGATTGTTTCGAGTCGCAAATGGTTGATAAAAACACGTGGAACGGTTATTACAAAGGGTCATCTGCAGTTGCAGATTACAATGGTTTGGTTTATTCAAAGTAATTTCGGGGTGCTTATATGGGAGAAATTGTTGAAAAAAACGGAATTAAACAAAAAGTCCCGATAAAGCGTTCAACGAAGCGAACGATTTTCTATATCGCGATAATGGCTTTACCCATTTTGTTGTTTTGTATATTTTATGTTTACGTCAATTTAAGCGTTGTTACGTTAGCATTTAAAGAATACGAAATCACTCCTAACGGGTATGTTGCGTCTTTTGCCGGTTTTAAAAATTTTAAGGCAGTTTTTGATGTTTTTAAGACGGGAGACAATGTGGATATGATTTGGACATCGCTTGCGGCTACAGGTATAAATATTGTTATTTCAATGCCGTTGTCGTTATTCTTCTCGTTTTATATTTATAAAAAGGGAGTTCTTGCGGGGTTTTTTAAGGTTATTCTTTTCTTACCGCAAGTTGTTTCGACCGTCGTTCTCTCTTTATTATTTAAATATATTGTAACTGATGTATACGTTGCAATAACGGGGGCTGAAGCAGGTCTTTTTAGTTCCGAATCGACAGCATATCCCACATTGTTTTTTTATTCGTTGTGGGTTGGATTCGGTGTAAATATTTTACTTTATAGCGGAGCGATGAGTTCTATAAATGATTCCGTTGTGGAATCCGCTCATTTAGACGGTGTTAATGCTGCACAAGAGTTCTGCTATATAACTTTCCCTTTGATTTACTCTACGTTTGTGACTTTTTTAATTACGAGTTTTGCGGCAATTTTTACAAATCAGTTGAACATTTATACGTTTTTCGGTGAAAATACTTCCTTAAAAACGGTGGGCTATTATTTATTTGTTCAATCATACCTTGCAGAACCGGTTTCATGGACAAACGCGGCAAGCGGAACGGTTTATTTAAGTTTTTCTGAAATTTCAGCATTGGGGTTGATTATTACCGTTATTGTATTCCCGTTAACCGTTTTGGTAAAGCACTTATTACAAAAATACGGACCGAAAACCGAATAAGAGGCAGGTTATGTTATGAATAAAAAGAAAATAAAAATAAATCCGTTAATGGCAATACTTTTCGTCGTATTACTCTTATACACTGTTTCGATTTTGTTCGTATTGGGCTGGGGTTTTATGACGTCGTTTAAGCATTTTGCCGATTTCAGAACAAATCCCGCGGGGTTCCCGGATTTCAGCTTTTGGCGTAATTCCAAAATCCCCGGTGAAGATAGATTTTATTCTAATTATATTTTTGCTTGGGAAAGATTTAACATGAAACTTTCCGCAACTTATTATGAGGGAATTATTAATCAGAGGAAAGTAACGCATATCAGACAGGTGGGTTTTTTTGACGCATTATTAAATACAATTCTTTATGCCGGCGGTTGTAGTATTTTGGCTACGCTTACACCGTGTATAGTCGGATATATGTGTTCGAAGTATAAAAATAAATTTAGTCGTTTTGTAAACGTCGGGGTTATTTTGATTATGGTTTTGCCTTTGTTTGGTACAACGCCGGCAATGATTAACTTGTTCAGACAATTAGGGATATTCGATTCGTTTTTCGGTCCGTGGCTGACTGCAATATCTTTTACTAATATGTATTACCTGATTTTCTACGGTGCGTTTGAAGGTTTATCGGATACGTACACAGAAGCCGCAGAAATTGACGGAGCCTCTCAGTTAAAGATTCTTGTTTCGATTGCAATTCCTTTGGTGTCAAAATTAATTTTAACATCTATTTTATTGCATTTTGTTACGTACTGGAATGATTATACGGTTTCGGTCGTTTTTTTAAGAACTAAACCCACTTTGGCTTATGCGGTATACTACGCAACACAACACGGTTTTGGCGGTCAGGTTCCCAAAAAGATTGCCGCATTGATGATGTTGGCAATCCCTATTTTGATTTTATTCGTTATTTTTAAAGATAAACTGATGGGTAATATTTCTTTGGGAGGAATAAAAGAATAATTATGAAAAAAATAAAAATTTCCATATCCGTTTCTTTGTTATGCATGTTGATCGGTTGTTGTTTTTTCGCTTTTAATTTTTTTATAAAGACAAATAATGTTAATGCGGAAATATTTTATGACGTTCCGGCCATAGAGAGAGAATATGGTTTAAATGAATCAAGGACTTTACCGAACAATATTACCGTTGAGTATGAAAATAAGACTTATAATGCGACAAACGGAGTTGTTGTTTTCCCCGGGAATCTTGTAAAATCTATAGGCGGCGCTCCTATAAGATTAAACGTTGCAGGCAAATGTTTTGTAAAGTACTTTTTTACGTCAGAAAGCGGTAAATTTGTAACTGTTATTGATGAATTTATAGTATCTTACGATAAATTCGGGTTTTCGGTAGACAATGATAGCAGTTGCGAGATTATTAAAGATGATAATTTAATTTGCGAGAACAATAATGATAATTCCTTATACTCCGGTAATAACGGAATGATTTTAAGGATATATTCAGGGTGCACTTTTAATTATAACGTTCCGTTGGATTTATCCAAAAACGTTAACGACAATGGATTAAGTGAAATTTTATCGATTGATCCCCGTCTTAATAAGGTTCATTACGTAGGAAATGAAAAAACCGATGAGAGCGGGTTTGTCGTTGACGAAAACGGCAATTTGAAAAAAGATGTTTTCGGAAATGCTTATAAAAATCAAGGCAATAATATATATGCGATCGACGGAGTCGTAGCTGAAAACGTTGTTATAAGATTAACGGATTGTTACGATTCCTTAAAGTATCTTGATATAGTTCTTGATTGCAAGGATGAGGATTATGCCGGTATTACGTATATGCGAGGAAGAATCGGCGGGGATAGCAAATCCTATGGCGGTTGGGCTGAATCCGATGCTGCAAGTACTTATCAAAGAGCAGAGTGTTTTCAAGATGGCGTACGAGGGTTAATATATACAGACAGATTTGGCATTGCACATTCAGGGAGAAATTATATTGCGACTGACAGACCTATAACTCTGTGCTATGATACTATTACGCAAAGATTGTATTATAAAAGGGGGACGGATATCAGGTTAATAGTGGATTTTTCAAATGAAACCCTTTTCGGAAATAAAAAGTTTAGCGGGTTTACAACCGGCGAAGTATTCTTATCGCTATTTTGTGAAAATTATTTAGAATCCGACTTTGCCAGAATAGACGTTCTTTCTATAGGAGGAAATGTTGATGATGTTACGTCGTTGAAAGATGGAATATATAATGATACGACAGATCCGAAAGTAGAGATTATTATCGATAAAACAAATGACTTAGGCGTTTATGCTGCAAAAGGTGAAACGTTTACAATTCCGGAAACAGTAGTAAAAGACGTTAATTTTAATAACGATTTAACTATAAGGGTCTATAAAAATTTCGGAGAAAAAAATCAATCGATTATAAATGTTCAGGATAACAAATTTATCGTTGATGAAGTCGCTACTTTTACGATTGTCTATACGGCAACAGATATTTATGGTAATAAGGGAATAAATTACTTAAATGTTGTAGGCGTTAACGAGAAAAATTCTTTAGGTATAGTTGTAGAAAAACTTGAAAATATAAAATTTGCCCAAAAAAATATTTTACCGAATTATCTTGTTTCCACAATAAACGATAAAGAAAAAATCAATGTGGAAATTTATGCGGAAAAAGACGGCAGGAAGATAGCCATAAATGCTAATACGCAAGAATTTATTCCTCAGGAATTAGGAGAATATTGTATCAATTATTTGGTGTCGGATAATTTAAATTCGATAAAGTATTCTTATTATGTAAATTGTATTACAAACGAAAGAACGGTATTTATGGATAAACCGTTTTTATATACGCATTATTTGAAAAATGCCGAATATTCTTTTGAACCATTGTATGCATTACAGAAACAAAGCGACGGAACCTATGATAGCTTACAAGCAGAATGTTATATCTCTTTTGACGGCGGAGAGTATCAAAAAGTAACCGACTTATCGCAAGTGAAGATAAGCGGTAGCAAAAGTCTGACGGTAAAGTATTTTTACGACGGTGTATACAGTGAAACATCTACCGCTTTAATAGTTGATGTGGGTTTTAATACGGATTCGCTTTCATTAAAAGATTATTTTTTAGGTGATTTTAACGTAGATACCATTAACGGAGACGGAATTTCCGTAAAAAACGATATTGTTTATGAATCGATTGCAACCAAAGGAAACAATAAACTGAGATTCGTAAATCCTATTAATTATCAAGACTTTAAGTTCGAATATTTTATTCCGACAAGACAGGATAATTTTGAAAAATTAAACGTTATATTGATAGATGGTAAAAATTCTGAAAATAAAGTAAAAATTTCTATCAGGAATTTCGGCAAGCAAGCATTATGTTCTGTTAACGGTTCTACGGAAATAGGAATCGGTGAAAAGTTTTCCGGCGGTTATTCGATTAACATTAAATATAACTACGATAGGGGATTCTTTTTGGTCGGTAACGGTAAAACGGCGTTTAATATGGATTTCGCCGGAGACTTTGCTTATTTGGAATTAGAGCTTGAAAAAATAACCGGTAATTCGGCTATAAACGTCAAGACTTTGAATAACGTCAGTTTTTACAATTCAACAAAGTCAGATATATTTGCACCTGAGATTTGGACAAAAAAATTATACGGAAGATATGAAATCGGAGAGATAATTACTTTATCGCCTATGTGTATCAAAGATGTTTTATCTCCGATAAACGTCAAGTCTAGAAGCATTAGGGTTGAAATGCCAAGCCGCAATTTTGCTCAAACTGTAGATGGTAGGATTCTTAACGGGAAGCAAGATTATTCAAGTGATTTAAAAATTGCTTTAACCGAATACGGAACATATAATGTGTATTACAGCGGTTCTGACTTGAAGGGAAATCCGTGCAGTTTGTTATATAGTTTTGTGGTTGTAGACAAGATTGCGCCGACAATTGAATTACAAAACGAATTTAACGAGATCAATCCATGCAATATTAAGAAAGGAGAAAGAATAAACGTAAAGTATTCCGTAAGCGATAATTTAACCGAATCGGATAAATTAGACGTTCTGATAAATGTTTTGGATAATCAATCGGGTTTAATATTGATAAATACTAATACAGAAATTAAATTTGAGAAATCCGGAACATATACCGTGTATATTTATTGCACGGACGAGGATGGTAACTCTGCTTGCAGATTTTTTAATGTTCTTGTTAAATAGGTAATAGGTTGAGAAAATGATAAAAAAATTAAATGTAATTGTATGTTTTATACTTGTCGCATTTTTTTCTGCCTCGGTTTTAAATGGTTGTAAAAGCGATAAGGATGTAACGATTATAAAGAACAGATCCGAATCTTTGACAGGTATCCATGATTATACCGCAAAAGAAGTGCCTTCGCAAGATTATATGGTAAAAAACGGTGTCACGGAATATAAATTAGTCGTTCCGGTAAATCCTTCTAACAGCATATTGATAGCTGTCGAAGAATTTAATAGTTTGTTTAAGAAGGCAACGAATTTAACTCTGCCGTATATAAGCGATAATAATTGTAAGTATGATAAAAACGAGAAATTCATTTCTTTGGGTGATACTTCGTTGTTAAAACAAGCCGGCGTATCCTATGATAAAAGCATACTTAAATACGACGGGTGTAGGATTATTACAAAAGATAAATCCGTTTTTTTGTTAGGGGCATCTGACGATGGGGTTATAAATGCAGTATACGATTTTATGAAAATTTGTTTTAATTATGAATTTTATTACAGAGACTGCGTTGAAATCGATAAAAATATTTCGGATTTAAAACTTTATGATTTTGATGTGACTGACGTTCCGGATATTGCTATAAGAAAATCTCCGCACGAATTATATTTGCTTCATGATAATTCACCGCATATTACAGACTATTACGCCTTTGGTGAAGGAGCTGAGGTAGATGCGAAAAACAGGGCGAGAAGATATAAATACAACCAATCTTCCTATGGTATGCTTTTACCTATCTATGATAAGTTTAATGCTGAGGGCGGTTATAAGGCATTTCATAATGCGTTCAATTATGTTACTAAAGAACAGGCAAAACCCGGCTGGTTGTCTTTGTCCGGTGAACAATTGTGTTATTCTGCTTCAAGCCATACCGACCATTTCGATGAGGAAAATTTTAATCTGTTAGCAGAGCATTGTGCAAAGAAAATCGAAGACTCGTTGGTGAAATACCCGAGAGAAATATATCCCGGATATAATACTGCTACATTGACTCAAATGGATGCCGCCGGTTTTTGTACTTGTCCTACCTGTACGGCATGGAAGGAAAAAGATAACGGGGCGATAAGCGGCGGAATGATAAGACTGAATAATGCCGTGATGAAAAAAGTTAAGGAATGGATGGATAAACCGGAAAATCAAGATTATAAGAGAGATAATTTCAAGTTGTTGTTTTTCGCTTATTCTTTAAGCGAAGACGCGCCGGTTGTATATAACGACAAGTTACAGGTTTATGAACCGGCTAATGACGAGGTTATTCCGCGCGACGATGTGGGAGTGTATTATGCAGCCATCGAATCTTTTTCTTATACGCGAGATATTTATAACGATATCAACAAGCAGGGAAGAGATGTATTGCAAAAATGGAAAACGTTAAGCGATTGTGTTTGGCTTTGGACTTACGGGCTTTTTTATAAGTCGAATGCTTATTTTTGCGATGTTTTTAGTTTCTTTAATACAGACGCATATTCGTTTTTTGCCAAAAACGGCGTATTGTGTAGTTGGACGGAAACTGAAAACACGGCAATAGGTGCAACGACCTGGTTTAGAACGTTATTGATATATCTGCAAAGCAAGCTGATGTGGGATGCTTCTTTGGATAGCGGGATTTTAATAAAAAAATATTTCGAAGCCATGTATAAAGACGCGGCAGATACAATGTATGAAATGTTTATTGATTGTCGATTGCATTTTGCGAAATTGAGTGAAAAAGAACAAAAAATTAAAGTCGGCTCAATAATTCGCAATAAAGATTATTATACTCCCGATGAATTTAAAACGTGGATTTCCTATACCGATCAAGCGACTTTAAAAATAGAAAAATATAAAGAATCCGACCCGAAATTGTATTACTTGTTAAAAGATCGGATTGAAATCGAAGCTGTCGGACCTATTTATTGCTTACTTGATCTTTATGGAGGGGACAGGGGTACGCCGCCTATTACTTATGAAGAAAGACAAGGGTATATCGATAGGTTGTTGGTGTTTGCAAATGTATATCCGAATTTTAAAGGACCGGAATCGGATTTTGTTAAAATAATCGAAAGTTGGAGATGAATATGAACAAATCTAATATAAAAGTTTTTAAAATATTGATTACGTTATTTATTTTTTCTACAATTGTGTCTTTATGCGGATGTGCAAGCTGCAACGAAAATATCGATAAAAATTATTCGATTCTTTTAGAGAAGAAAGAATTGAGCTTAACATTAGGCGAGTCTTATGAAATTAAAGTTAAAACAACGGGAGATTTGCCGGAGCAATTGATTTGGTTTTCGGATAATGAATCTGTTATTTCCGTTTCCGACGGGGTTATTACGGCAAATCAGGTTGGCTCGGCAACTGTTTACGTAAAGTGTGGAGACTTGTCCGATTCTTGTGTCGTTAAATCGTCTTTGGGGGATTTTATTCCGGAGTTAAAGTTTTTATCCAACGAGGCTGATTTAAGATTAGTTAGGAATCAGGAATTTGTAGTAGAGCCGGTTGTTTGTTTTAATAATAAAAGCTACAAAGATTTCGATTTGTCGATTATCAGCGACGGAAATATACTTGACTATTCGATAGAAGGTAATCGCGTTAATATCAAAGCGAAGTCGATAGGCAGTCAATCCGTTATCGTTACGGCAACATGGAACGGCTTAACATCCGAAGATTTTATTACGTTGAAAAAATCTTTGAATGTAGAAGTAATCAATAAAGTTATGTTTAGTTTGAACGATAAAGGTTTGGAAGATATGGTTCTTTATACCTGCAGTGAGTTCGCTGATAAAGAGTATGCTAACGAAAGACTGTTCGATTTAAAAGGAACAATAAACGGAACCGATATTCCGAAAGATAAAATTTCTTTAACATCTGATGTCCCTGATATAGTTGTTTTTGAAGAAGGGAAAATAATTGCAAAAAAAGCCGGCGAAACAGAAATAAAAATTAGTTATTTCGATATTGAAAGCAATACCGAGTACTCTAATTCGTTCACGATAAAGGTTATCAGACCGGAAGGTGTTTATCCGAAGATTTTTGAAAAATTTTCTTCTTTTGACGGAACATATAAAGATGCCGAAGACGGATATAAAACAAAATCGGTTATATCAGAAATTTTTGGTTCTGCGGAGATCACCGAGGCATTTGACGGTGAAAACGAGTTGGTTATCGAAGACGGAAAGATATTCGGAGTTGTTGGCAACAATGATTCTGCTGTTCAAAAAACTTTAACGCTTGGAACTGAACAATATTTATACAAAATCAATGTTGAAGTTTATGCAAAATATATCACTTCCGCAACGGAACTTACTGAAATTTTCGGTTCGGAAAATTCTGATAATAATATAGAAGGATATTTCTTTTTAGGAAACGATATCGATGCTTCCGGCTGTAACTTAAGCGGCGGACTGAGATTTAATACGATGGCAACAAATCCATACAATGCCGCTGTAAAAGCTTCGCAGTTTATAGGAACATTTGACGGAAACGGTCATGTAATCAGCAATTTAGATATTTCGGGGACTACAAAAGCTACAGGATCGCTTTTCGGTCAAATGAATTCTCCGAAAGCAGGATTCAGACCCGTAGTAAAGAATGTAGCATTTGAAAACGTAAAAGCGTCTTATGCAGCTATTATATCCTCTTATCCCGCGCATAACGCATATCGTCCGCTATTTGAAAATATTTATGTTTCTGTCAGCGGTGATACAAACAATTTCAGGGGGATAGCCGTCAATTCGGGGGCGGAAATAAGGAATGTAATTATTGAATACCCGAATGAAGAATTTATTGATAGTTTCGGTGCTTTTTTAAGTGTAAACAGCACTGCGTTCGGTAGTAATAATTATTTGATAAGCAAGTCGTTTATTAAATGCGAAAACGGAGAAGAATCGGGTACGTTCGACGAGATTGTTACTCGTTTTGAAAGTTATAAACAAATGCAGGAAGCTGCTATTGATTTTTCCGGTTTTGATTCTGAGTTTTGGTGTCAGACGGAAAACGTCGTGTTATGGAAAAATTTATTAAAAATAAATGTCACGAAAAACGGTGATATCGTTTCGGGGCAAATCTCATTAAACAACTTAAATGAAGAATTAGAATTTTTTGTTGTAAACAAAATGGGAAACGTTTCAGGCGTCAGCATAGTGACAGACTGTCAGAACTTAATTATTGACGGTAACAAAGTAAAGTTGAAAAACGCTTTAGACGAAACAGAAGATGGTAAAACCTATGTTATATGCGTACAAATTAAATCAGGTGTATATTCGGGATTTGCTAAAACAATTGAAATAAAAGCTATAAAAGAGATTATAAGAGACGATTCGGAAAGAGCTGTATCCGTAACTGACGGAACGATAGATTTAGAAGGGCTAAATTTTACGATAGACCAAATATCGGAAATAGAAATTGCAGGTACAAAATATCCTATATCGAATGGCAAGCTTCCGTCAATGGAACTTAAAGTAAGCGGCAAAGACAAGCTCTTGTTGACTATTGAAAACGATCAGAAGATAAATATCGCAAAACAGTCCGATAAACAGGATTTTGATGTAATTGCAATAATAATAAAGTTATCGGATAATACGATATACGAGCTGTCAAATGTTCAATTTTATACAAAGGTATTAAAGACCGCCGAAGATATAACGGAATTATTCGGTGAGGCGAATAAGGCGAATCATTTAGACGGTTATTACGTATTAGGTAATAACATAGACGCTTCGACTGCGAACGTAAAAGGAGCGTTAAGATTTAATACGACGGCAAACGATACGGCTTACGGCGCAAAGTCACAGTTTGTCGGTATATTTGACGGAAAAGGATATACTATATCAAATTTGGATATATCGGGGAATTCGAGGGCTAACGGATCGCTTTTCGGACAAATGACTCCAAACGTTAATACTTTGACTCCTACTGTAAAGAACGTGGCATTTAAAAACGTAAAAGCGTCTTATGCGGGAATTATTTCTTCTTATGCGCGTTATAATGTAGTCCGTCCGATATTAGAGAACATTTATATTTCGGTCAGCAAGGATACTCAAAATTTCAGGGGATTGGCATTAAATTTTGAAGCTATAACCAAAAACGTAATAGTGGAATATCCGAATGAGGAGTATAATAACGGATTCGGGGCGTTTGTAAGCGCAGCATTTTCTATTGATAATTGCAGTAATTGTTATTTAATCAGTAAAACTTATATAAATCAAGACGATTCCGGAAACGAGGTTTTAGCGACCGGAGACGGGAAAGTAACCAGATATGAAAGCCTTGAAGCAATGAAAGCTGCGATACAAAGCGGATTAACCTTGACGGGATTTAATTATTGCTGGGTAAAAGATGGCGACGGAATGGTCGTGTGGAAAAATTTATAAATTCAAATAAAAAGACTTTTGTTTTTTTTATAAAAAAAGGAGGATTTGAAAATGGTTGTAAAACAAAAAACAATGGGAAAGGGCATTGCGAAAAACAATGAATATAAATCACCTGATTTACAATTCATAGCGTATGCCGTCAGAATGGAGGTCTTTGAGACAAGCGGTATGAGTGCAGAAAAGATATTCAGTACAGATTGGCTTAATGGTCCCGAGGAGGTATAACGATGACAAACAGACTTAATAAAATATTGTTGTTGACATTATCGATTACTGCAGTTTTATGCGCCGTTATGTTCAAATTCGGTGTTTCGGACATAAAGGTTTCTGCCGATACTATAAACGCAGAAAACGGGTTTTATATTGATAACGCAGAAGCTTATGTCGGTAGCGTAGAAAAGTCGGGAATTAGGTTTAAGGCTATTGTTGATGAAAGCCGGTATAACGAGATAATAGGTGAAAATCCTAAAGACGCGATTTCTTTTGGAATGTTGATAGCTCCCGAATGTTCAGCATTGACCGTTGGAACGGAATCCGTAATGGACGTGGTATTTGGTTCGGATTTAGTTTTTAAGTCGGGAAAAGCAGAATATCTCTGTGCAATTTATTACGACACGGAAGAGCTTAGCGCGAACATACAGGCAAGCACAAAGCTAAATCCCGATAATAAAGTGTTCACTCAGGAAGAAATAGATGCTTTCTTGAGACAGGCATATAGCAAAGAGTTGTCGGCAAGACCGTATTATAAAATTAACGACAGTATCGTGTACGGTACGCAGACAAAAGAAGCAAAGTCAATAAGAAACATTATTAACTCCGCAGACGTAAACGGGATAGAGGTGGACAAAGAAATACTTGATAAATATTTGACTTCCGTCACGAAGATAAGCGATGAGGAAATTTATTTTGATGCAAGCAAGAAAAAAATTATCGGTTATAGCGCCACTTCTGACGAAACCTATCTGTTTAACGACAGCGTGCTTAACGGAACTGTAATTGATGGCATATTATCGCTTGAAGGATTTACTCCGTCAGTCGGGTTGGGTGAAAAATTTGTTATTTCTGCTTTTGATAATCAAAATAACGTTAAACGGATCACCGTTCAAAACGTATCAAAGGTATTAAAAACCGCCGACGATATAACGGAATTATTCGGTGAGGCGAATAAAGCAAATCATTTAGACGGATATTACGTGTTAGGTAACGATATAGACGCTTCGACTGCAAACGTAAAAGGAGCGTTAAGGTTTAATACGACGGCAAACGATAAGACTTATGGTGAAAAATCACAGTTTGTCGGAACTTTTGACGGAAAAGGATACGTAATCAGCAATTTGGATATATCGGGAAATTATAAAGAAAACGGGTCGCTTTTCGGACAAATGACTCCAAAAGTTAATACTTTGACTCCTACTGTAAAGAACGTGGCATTTAAAAACGTAAAAGCGTCTTATGCGGGAGTTATTTCTTCCTATGCAACTTATAACGCAGTCCGTCCGATATTAGAGAATATTTATATTTCGGTCAGCAAGGATACGCAAAATTTCAGAGGAATGGCATTAAATTCCGACGCTATAATCAAAAACGTAATAGTGGAATATCCGAATGAGGAATATAATAACGGATTAGGGGCGTTTGTAAGCGGAGGATTTACTATTAATAATTGCAGTAACTGTTATTTAATTAGTAAGACTTATATAAAGCAAGACGATTCCGGAAACGAAGTTTTACCGACCGCAAGCGGAAAGGTAACCAGATATGAAAGCCTTGGGGCAATGAAAGCCGCAGAGAATGATTATTCTTCATTTAGTGCGTCTTGGTGGAACATTATTCAGGGAATCCCTGTATGGCATTCGTTAAATGCAAAAGACGATTCGGAAAGAGCGGTATCCGTAACTGACGGAACGATAGATTTAGAAGGGCTTAATTTTACGATAGACCAAATATCGGAAATAGAAATTGCAGGTACAAAATATCCTATAACGAATGGCAAGTTGCCGTCAATGGCGCTTAAGGGCGCAGGTACAGACAAACTCTTGCTGACCATTGAAAACGATCAAAAGATAAATATCGCAAAACAGCCCGATAAACAGGATTTTGACGCAGTAGAAATTGCAATTAAATTATCGGATAATACGATATACGAGTTAACTAACGTTCAATTTTATACAAAGGTTTTAAAGACCCCCGAAGATATAACGGAATTATTCGGTGCGGCAAATAAGGCGAATCATTTAGACGGTTATTACGTATTAGGTAATAACATAGACGCTTCGACTGCGAACGTAAAAGGAGCGTTAAGATTTAATACGATGGCTAACGATAAGACTTATGGTGCAAGGTCACAATTTGTCGGTATATTTGACGGAAAAGGATATACTATATCAAATTTGGACATATCGGGAACGAGTCGAAACAATAAAGGATCGTTGTTCGGACAAATGAGCAGTCCCGTTAAAGATTCGATACCTACTGTAAGGAACGTCGCGTTTGTAAACATAAAAGCGTCTTATGCGGCGATAATCTCAACATATGTAGGATACAATGCAAATCGACCTGAAATCAGTAACGTTTACGTTTCGGTATCGCAAGATACAACTAATTTTTTAGGGTTTGCAGATAACAGTAGCGGAATTATCAAAAACGTAATAGTAGAATATCCGAATGAGGAACATAATAACGGATTCGGGGCATTTTTAAGTGAAAATTCATCTCTTGATAGTTGCAGTAACTGTTATTTAATCAGTAAAACTTATATAAAGCAAGACGATTCCGAAAACGAGGTTTTACCGACTGCAAGCGGAAAGATAACCAGATATGAAAGCCTTGAAGCAATGAAAGCTGCGATACAAGGCGGAGTAACCTTGACGGGATTTAATTATTGCTGGGTAAAAGATGGCGACGGAATGGTCGTGTGGAAAGCGTTAAACGTATAAGGTAAAAAAAATAATCTAAATAACATAGAGTGGAAAAATGGACATATCAGAAAAAAAAGTGAATCTACCCATGTTAAACTTTCCTACCGGGTGGCAAACCGTAATTTTTAGAAATTACGGTTTGCTTCCTACAAAGAGAATTTCCGAGGTATTAGACACTGATATTAAAACGATAGAAATCGAGGCGGAAAGACTTGGATTAGACGGCGTTCGGTTTGACTTTAAATGGGAAAAATTCGGATATATCACTATTATAAGAAATAATTGGTGGTTGCTTAGCATTGAACAGATTCGCGATTTGCTCGGTTGGGATAATACGCGTTTTGAAAATGCGTTAAAAGAGGATTTCTTGATAAAAAAACTCGATGATTTTAAACCGCAGTGTGAAAAAATAACGTATCAACCGCTTACTGCAGAACAAATACAAGAAACCGAAAAAATACGTAAGATAATTAAATCAATCGGAGATAATGAGGGTAAACCTTTTGATTTCTTTTCCGATAATCAACTTTGTCCCATTGAGTACCGTTCCGCATCCGGAATGAGAATTATTCACGGATATTTATCTCCCTGCGGAGACGTTTTTTCGGTAGACAGCGAAGAATATCTAAGCGATTCTCTTTTAGAAGAATATAGAAAAGCAGGAATTAACGGGTTGTGGTTTCATGCGAATTTAACTGAATTATCGCCGTATCCATTTGACAAAAGCTTAATTATTGATTACAAAAAAAGAAGAAAACAATTAAACAGACTTATAGATAGATGTGCAAATTATAATATAAAAGTTTATTTGTATTTCAACGAACCTAAAGCTTTGCCGGAAAATAAAATTAAGGATGAGAACCTGAAGGGTCATAAACTTTCAAATAAAGAAACAGCACTTTGTTTAAGTAATGATTCCGTCAGAAAATATCTTTACGATGCATTTAAGGATTTGCTGAAAGAGACTAATAATTTAGGCGGAATCATCACCATTACGATGAGTGAAAACCTTACTCATTGTTTGTCACGAGGAAAAACAAATTGCGACAAATGCAAAGACGTTTTGCCATATTATTATCCGGTTTTGATAAACAATATAGTTTTTAAAGCGATAAGGGATAGTGGAAGCGAGTGTGAATTATTAGCAAATATATGGGGCTGGACTTCTCATTGGGGATTTGATAAGAAAATGGTTATTGACGCACTGGAATTGCTCGATAAAAACATTTCAGTTATTTGCGTAAGCGAGGTCAATAAAGAAATCGAAAAACAAGGCGTAAAAATAATTATTCCCGAATACTCGATTTCCAACGTCGGACCGAGTCGTGAATCCGCCGAATATTTCGAAGTAATAAAAAAAGCGGGTCATAAAGCCTATGCGAAAATACAGGTAAATAACAGTTGGGAAATGTCTGCCGTTCCTTGTTTACCTGTGTATGATTTGATTTATGAGCATTTAAGTAATTTGTCTCGGCTTGGGATTGAAAATTATATGTTATCATGGACTTTAGGAGGATATCCTTCAGTTAATATTCAACTTGTTCAAGCGTTTCAAAATAAAGTGTCTCTTGAAAAATGGTATCAGAATACTTTCGGAAAGGATGCAAATCAGGTTCATAAAGCCGTTTTAATGCTGTGTAAAGCTTTTAAGAATTATCCTTACTCCATAAGTACGCTTTATTATTCGCCCAAAAATATAGGTTACGGAAATTTATGGGATTTCGAGATCGTTGGACGCGGCGGGTCTATGATTGGTTTGGCTTTTGATAAATTCGAAGGTTGGATTGATCCGTTTTCATTAGAACAGTATCTGGCTGCTTATAAGCAACTTATATCTCTATGGGAAGACGGTTTAAGAGAAATGGAGTTAATATCGCAGAATCCGTTTGTAGATAAGGTGAAGTTATACACTCAAGCCGCACTGTTGCATTTTAAGGCGGATTATAATCAAACGTTATTTTCATTTTATAAAAGAGACAGAAAAACTTACAGGAATCAAGTGATAAAGATTATAGATGAAAGTATAGACGATGTGTATGAGTTAATAAATCTGGTTCGTCGCGATGCAACTATCGGGTATGAAGCATCTAATCAATATTTTTATAATATACGATTACTTAAAGAAAAAATCATAAATTTGCTTGTGATAAAAGAGGATTTTAAGGAGATTAAGATATGAAAGAACAAGTTACGGCAATTATTGTAGGGTGCGGCCATAGAGCAAGAGGTTATGCTTCTGCAGCAATAAAATATTCAGATAAGTTTAAAATCGTTGCCTTGGTTGATCCCGATAAGCACGTGTTGGATATTACTCGAAAGCTTTATAACGTACCTGAAAACATGTGTTTTTCTTCTATTCAAGACGTTTTGAAAATAGGAAAAATAGCTGACTGTGTTATAAACGGTACGATGGATAGTTTACATATTGAGACATCCATTCCTTTTTTGGAACAGGGATATGATATGCTTTTAGAAAAACCCATTACAAACAATGTCAGAGATTTATTAAAGCTTAAAAAAGTAGTAGACGATCATCATAATAAAATTATGATTTGCCATGTTTTAAGATATTCGGAGTTCTATAAGGCAGCAAAGGAAGTGGTTTTAAGCGGTGAAATAGGTGAAATTGTTCACATTGAAACAACCGAGAGAGTAGGTGTCGCACACAATACGATTTCCTACGTTAGAGGAAAGTGGAATAATGAACAAGAATGCGGTTCAACTATGCTCCTTGCAAAATGTTGCCATGATATAGATCTTATTTGCTGGTTTAATAACGCGACAAAGCCGAAAAAGGTCTGTAGCTTTGGAGGGAGAAATTTTATAATACCCGAAAAAGCGCCGAAAGGTGCCGGAAACAGATGTTTGGTTGATTGTCCGCTTGTTAATGAGTGTCAATATTCTGCCAAAATGATGTGCCTTGAAAGTAATGATTATTTAGGGCAATATCCGTGGCAATGTACAGGAAAGGAGTGGTATGAAGTTTCAAACGAGGAAAGGATTGAATCATTAAAAACATACAATCCGCACGGTGTTTGTGCATACAAAACTAATGCTGACGTTGTTGATCATCAAGCTGTAATGATAGAGTTTGAAAACGGTTCTACCGCAACTCACGGTATGTTGTGTTCTGCGCAAAGGGCAGGGCGTTCTCTTTTTATTTTGGGAACAAAAGGAGAAATAGAAGGCTGGGGCGGAGACGGCAAGATTTTTGTAAGAACATTTGACGCGATTAATCATAATAATATAGATAAAGGCAAAGAAAGAGTTATAGATTTTAATAATAGCGATCAAAGCGAATCGGGAGGTCACTTTGGCGGAGACGAACTCCTTTCAAGAGACTTTGTAAACTATATGTTAGGTTGCGAGCCTTCCATAAGTTGTACAAGTTTAGACGATTCTATTAACGGGCATTTATGCGTCTACGCGGCGGATGAGTCAAGAGTCGAAGAAAAAATTGTTTATATAAAGGATTTAAAGTGATTTAATTATACATGGCGGAGTATTAGATTATATACATCTTTGTCGTAATGTCTAATAAT
Source organism: uncultured Eubacteriales bacterium (assembly GCA_958421945.1). Classification (GTDB taxonomy): domain Bacteria; phylum Bacillota; class Clostridia; order Christensenellales; family Borkfalkiaceae; genus UBA1259. Next base: position 27,230 of record CATZMZ010000011.1, read on the forward strand.
GAAAAATCTAAATTTACAAAAAGTCAACTTATAGTTTTGATAAAATAAAATAGGAGAAAATATGGAAAAATTACTTTTTTTTGGCGATAGTATCACCGATGCTTCTCGAGACAAAACAGTACGTACAGTCCCTTCTGCTTTGGGATGTGGTTATGTTATTCAAATAGCGGGCGAATTGCTTTTAGAACCCAAAAAATATGAGATCGTTAATAACGGAATCAATGGAGACAGGATTGTTGATTTGTATGCAAGGATAAAAAGGGACGTTTGGAACTTAAATCCCGATGTTTTGACAATTTTAGTAGGGGTAAACGATGTTTCGCATGAGCTTCGCAATTTGAATGGAGTCAGCTTAGAAAGGTTTGAAAATATATACAGGCTTTTATTAAAAGAAACAAAACAAAAATTGCCAAATACAAGAATAATTCTAATGGAACCGTTTGTTTTGCACGGTAGCGCAACAGACGATGTTTTTGATGAAATGGTGGCAATGGTAAAAGAATATGCCGGGGCAGTAAAAAAAATAGCTTGTGAGTTTGGTTTGGATTTTGTTTTACTTCAAGATGAATTTGATAAACTGTCGTTAGAATATGATAAAGGTGCTATTTTATTTGACGGCGTGCATCCAAATGTTGTCGGCTCAAAGATAATCGCAAAGAGATGGCTGGAGTGTTTTAAAAAACAGTAAATATAAAGCCTAAAAGGCGAAGCATTCCTCAAACCGTGCCTGCGCCGTTTACTGACCTATGTTTAAAAATATAAAGTAAATAACGGCTTCAAGCCTTTGACGAAAAAGTGAACGTCGAGTAAATGGTCGCGTTGGGGTTGTAGCGTAGGAAATTGTTTAGAGTAAATATAACTTTTAAGGTGATAGTATGAAATTTGATTTTGTTAATGAGTGGTGAATTGGTGATCTACTTTTTGATTTTTCGGTTACGATAGAAGGGGAAAACATTCCCTGTGAATATCAATTAAAAGAAATAAGTAAACGAAAGTAGAGAACTGGGGGAATATAATCGTTAACGCCTTTCACGCGCAATTAGAAGACGTTGATATATCCGGAACGGGAAAGGTCCTTCTCGATGCGGTTAACGGGGTAAAAATAAGGGCTATCTATGCACAAAGCAAATCAATCAAGTTGCATGACAACGCAAACGTCGAAATCAACGGTTTCGAGAATGGAATGTGGTCGTCAAACGGTATCGATATAAAAAGCAGCAACGTAAAGATTTTTTCTACTCTTAAAAATGCATATGCGTTTGGTACAGGCGGGAACAAATTATTGATAAAGGACAGCGCGGTTACCGTTGACGTATATTCGGCCTTTGTGGCAGTTATAACACTTCGCTTGAATTGCAGATACTCGGCAAGTCAACGGTATACGTTCAAAGCGCAAATCCTGCTATGTGTGACAACCTCGGGAAAGGAGTCAGAAAGTATTTCGCATTGTCTGAAGGCGGAAGTATTACTTTAAGAGCGTTCAGCGATAAACATACAAAGTTTTGGGCAGAACTCGGAGAGGGAACAAATCTGGAAGTCGGAAAAAAACTCGGGCAGTCCGAAACAAATCCGACTTGGTTTGAATACGAGGCGTCGCAAGTATATAACTATATGACGCGCTTTGTTTACGGCGATACGTCAAAGGCTTCCGCTACGATAAACGACGTTATAATAAAGGGACTTCGTGGCGAAGCAATGCCTGATACTGACGTGAAAATAACGCTTACGGGCGATACGTTCAAGGCGATTGCAAAGGACGCCGACGTCACAATATGGTTCAGGAATATGCCGAAAGGACTTGTCGCAAAGGCGAAGGCTGACGTTGCGGCAGGTGCTGCCGAAATGACGATTACCATAAGCGGAACGCCTGAGGAAATAAACGAGAAAATAATATAGCTTGAACTACCCACGACCGCGTTTACCGCAACTAATTACGGTATGACGGCAGAGTTCAACTGCAATGCCAAGTATGAAATTATTTCAAGCACACCCGTTCCCATTCCGACACCCGTATCGGGACTTGTTTACAACGGCGAATGGCAACAAGGCGTACCGGAAAACGAAGCGTACATGATCACAAACGGACAGGGACGATCGGCGGGAAAGAAATTGCCCAGATAACACTTGAAAAAGGGGAAGAACTCACTCTCCCGACGGCAGAAAAAGACGGAAGAGTCTTTGCGGACTGGTATTATGAGGAGAGTTTTACGAGCGTTTGTCTGAAAAAAATAATCGCAGAAAAGTACGAAACGCTTTACGCCCGTTACGGTGCGATTTTAACTTTTGTAACCAACGGCGGTACGGAAATCGAGCCGCGAACCTACTTTGAGGGTGAAGAAATAGGAAGTCTTCCCGTGTCGTATAAAGACGGTTTTTCTTTCGACAGCTTATAAAGTCTACGGACTGGATATTCGCGTATTATTCGGACGTGTTGGGTGTTAAAGGAAACTTCGACAGATAAAAATAATAAGCTTATTTAATAAAAGTCCCGTAATAAAAAAACGAGGTTAGTACGGGACGGATTGAATATGTAATAAAAACCCTCTTTCCGAGTTTTTTGGAAGGAGGTTTTTTTATGCGTTGGAATTATTTCTTCGCGCCGTCGCAAATTAAATGCGACGGATTTGTAGATAGCGGTTAGATAGGGATAAGGTTTTATGTAGAGTAAGCGGGAAATAAAAGAAAAATGAAAATAGAAATCATAATGCACATATATTGCAAAACAAAAAGCGATATAGGCGCATTTTTATATTTTTAAAAGTAAATAAAGCAAAGCGAATACGCGCGCCTCCGTTTTTGAGATTTGACTAAAAAACAAATTTCAAAAACAGGAGTAGAAAAAGGTGAAATACGCACCGAAAAAAGTATTCGTTTTAGAAAACGGAAATTACAAGGAGATAAAATATATCGAACTTAAAACGCTCGAACAAACTGACAAGGATTATGCGAATAAATATTTTCTTCCGTTACACGGAATGCTTATGGAGGTAACGGAAGAAGAGTATAAGGCGTATTACAAAGATAAACGTCGACAAAAGTACATAGACGAAAGATCCCGTGAGAACGGTGACGTTTCCTACGACGCTTTGGATTCGTCCGATATGCTTGGAGAAAGCGTTCTTGTTGACATTGAAACGAACGTAGAGGAGCAAGTTACAAATAAAATAATTTTGGAGCAACTACATAATGCTTTTCTTCTGCTTTCCGAGGAGGAACAGAATGTTATTACGGCAATTTTCAAAAATAATCTTACAGAACGAGAATTAGCCAAGAAGAAAGGCGTTTATCATAACGCTATACTATGCATACGAAGCCGAACGTGACTTTTTCGAAATGTTTTTTCGAATTCCTTTATAGTTGTGTTTTTCGGGATATAATTTATTTCGGTTGTATTAGCCAAAAATTCATCGCTTTTTTTTAAAAAAGCAAAGGCGGATAGCCGATAACTACGATAGCGCCGACTACATATCCTTTCCTAAACGCCCACCAAGATATTAGGGCTGTTCAAAAAGGAATGATTCCTTAATATGTAGTGCTGTCCGCTCTTCGTAGTTATACATTTATGTAACACAACTCTCATTTGTAGGTTTACTGATGAGAGTTGTTGTTTTCGATAATTAACGATATACGACAGGTTTCATATGCTTGATGAAATGGCTGTAAATAAACTATTTGCATGGGCAATGATGATTCGTGTGGATATGGATAATCTCGGAATGGATACGATTAACAATTATGCAGGAAAATATGAAAAAGCTCAATTTTACGCAATTCTCTTTCAAGCATCGGAATTCCGTAGAGCATTGGTATCCGCAACACCCTTCGAAACAGTCGTTTATGGAATAGGATGACTTTGATCGGTTTGGGAATCTCTGCATCATACAACGCAATATCAATTCTAAGTTCTCAAATTTAAGCCCAGCGTCCAAAAAGAATACTTATGGACAAATGATAGAAAAAGGAAGTTTGAAGTTGCGGTTGATGAGTGCTCTGACAAAAGATGATGCCGAGTGGAGAAATAAGGCGTGTGAAGAACACGAGACGGAAATGTTGAATTTATTGAAAAATTCATGCAATATGCCGACTATCCCATAATGGGGACAAGTAATGTGTTATAATTTATATACCAAAACAAAGGAGACAAATTTAATGACAAAACAATGGCGTATTCGATATTACCTCAGTAAGGGTGCATACAAAACGGGGTACCCTGCATTTACTGAAACGGTAAATGGCGACCGTAATTTTGCCGTATTTGGCACAGAATAAACTTAAAAATTCTCAATTTAAGTTTTATGATTTGACTGTATTATAAGGAGGTATGCATATGAGCACCATATCAAAGACAAGCAAGTATTGTTGCACTTGTCAGCATTTCGGCGGTAAGGCCATACTTTAAAGCAGTATCGTCGAATGCGAAAACAGTACACATATTTGTAAAATCAGCGGACGTGGAAATTGCGGACAATCGGCAATGAACTCCGCTTGCCCCAAATGGCAAGAAAGAAAAAAGGTGAATAATAAAATCAACGAGCGATTACGAAAAAATCTTAAATTCATTAAATGTCCACGATTATGGACATTGGGAGCTTGACAAATTGAAAAAGAGATGCTAAAATAAAGTCAAATACAAACATATGTTTGATTTATATTTTAAGCGGGTATATATAAGATAGAAAGTTTTTACTCGTCGGCTCATTTCCCTCTTATGGGTATGAGTCTTGCTACGAATAGGTCGTAGCGGAGAATTACTGTCGCTTTCCATAGGGTTGCCGTTATAAGAAATGTAATTACAGCGACAGGCATTTCAACCGTAAAAATGCGGTTTGGAGTGTGGGTTTTATTTTTGTACAATTTTTTAAGTGCAACCTACAATTTAATAAGCGGAACTAATCCGCACGAAGAAGATTACCGTTTAACGGTTGATTGGCATTCGTGCGGACTTTTTTATTCTTAGACAAAAACAGGGAGATTCGATTATGTAAGAAAAACAGAAAATTTAATACCGCGTTAAAACGCATTTCCAAGTCGGTGAAGAATTTCAGCGACTATTTTGTCGTCTTTTTGGAGGTGAGATAATGACGAGTTATAAACAACTACGTCCGCCATAAGCGGGCGCAACTTTGGAAGCAAACGGGAAGAAAAAGGAATACAGTTTGGGCAAAGTGTAGCCCACTATACTTTGCGCTGCAAAGAGTGGGCTGTTCGAGGCTGTATTTCCACTAAATATAATAGCGGCCGACACTCTCTTCTACACACTTTGCCCAGCACCACTAAATCAAAATGAAAGGAGGAAACCACAATATCATATTTAGTATGTCACATGGAAAAATATCATAAGCAAGACGTCGCCCCCATCGAACGCGAGAACGAACGGGACGAGAATTATAAGTCGGACAATCCGCAGATAGACAGTTCAAAGACGAAAGACAATTATCATATGCACAACCCAGACGGGACGTACACCGAGTTCATCAATCGGAGAATAACCGAGTTAAACCTCTCTCCACGCAAAGACGCAGTCGTGATGAACTCTTTCGTCGTAGGCGCAGATAAAGCCTTCTTTGACGGATTTTCTAAACTATCGCAATACAACTTCTTTTCGGACTGTACCAAGTTCTTTGAAGAAAGATACGGAACGGAAAACGTAATATCGGCAGTAATCCACATGGACGAATCCACGCCGCATATGCACCTGAATCTTGTGCCGATTACAAAGGACGGAAGATTGTGCAGTAAAGAATTATTCGATAAACAAAAACTACAACAGTTGCAAACGGACTTTTACAACGCGGTCGGAAAGAAGTACGGTTTACAACGTGGCAAAGAAGGAAGTCAGGCAAAGCACCTGTCCACGGCAGAGTTCAAGGCGAAGAAGATAATAGAACAAGCCGAAGCGATACGACAAGAAAATCAGGTTTATGCGGACGCACTCGCCGAGGCGAAAAGCGGAGATATTTCCCGTAAACGCGGACGTTTACAAGAACAGGTAATAGCTTTAACGGCGGAGAATAAAGACCTGACCAAACGGCTTGACCGCTCTATGGGCGAAACGCTAGAATATGCGAAGAAAGCGGAAACTTTGCAACGGGAAAAGGATAACGATTCTCATTATGCCCGCGTTGGAAAAACGCTTGCAAGAACCAATCCCACGGAATACAAGCGCATAAGCCAAGGCAAGCCGAAAACTATAGGTGCTTTCTTTGACTCCGTTCTATCTATGTTCACGTCGGACGTAACGATGCGGAACCCTCGGCTACAACAGATAGAAGCGGAACTCGAAGAAGAACGGAAAAAATACGAAAAGCACAACAAAAACAACAATTATAAGTAAAAACTAAGGGCTATCTTCCCTCTGTTGCCCATCAGAGCTTGACTTTTTATCCGGAACAGGATAAAATATGTATCAATACGTTTTTTTTCGGAGGACAAGTTAAATGGAACGGAAAGAAGATACGCCTGTACGCAAGATGCGCAGGAAGTATGAAGAGAAGAATAAGGAAAAGAGAAAACAAGCAAGCGGAAATTTCGGCACGATGATACCGAGAGCGCTTTTTAATGAAATAAACGAATTTCTCGAAGAAAACGACATAACCAAAGTCCGCCTCATCAAAGAGGGATACGAGGCTCTGAAGAAAAAGAAAGAAAACGGCACGTTAAATCAGTAGCCGTAATCTATTTCCTGCCGTTTTGCGTAATTGAAATTAATGATAAGGAGATTAAAATTACGGAAAACACGGCTAAAAGACAAGAAAGCGATTATAACTACAGATTAGAGTATCACCCCATCGGAGAGAAAACCTTTGTTGTGGTAGCGCGGGAACAACCCGGCGCAACGGATACTCCGCTCGATATTATGAAACGCCTGATAACCCGCCAAAGCGAGCGGATACAATCGGGCGAATTAGTACGAACTCGCTGTTTGCCGCATAACGGAGGTAAACAATTATGATAGGACAAACAGCAATTAAAAATAACAAAAAACAAAATTACGGAGGTGGTTTAACAGCATTATACGCAAGATTATCCAAAGACGACGACTTCGTCGGAGACAGCAACAGTATCGTTCATCAAAAGGAAATTCTTGCAAAATACGCCAAAGAACACGGCTTTACGAACACAGAGTTTTATGTGGACGACGGCTATTCGGGAACGAACTTCAACCGTCCCGACTTTCAGAGAATGATGGCTGACGTGGAAGAAGGAAAAATCAGGACGGTTATCGTCAAGGATATGTCCCGATTCGGCAGAGATTATATTATGGTCGGGTACTACACAGAAATTTATTTCTCGAATTTAGATATTCGCTTTATTGCAATCAACGACAACGTGGACAGCGATATTCAGACGGAAAACGACCTGACGCCATTCAAGAACGTTTTCAACGAATGGTATGCGAAAGACACTTCGAAGAAAATTCGCTCCGCGTTTAAGGCGAAAGGCAATTCAGGCAAGCATCTTACGACGAATCCCCCGTTCGGATATAAGAAAGATCCGAACGACAGGGAAAAATGGATTGTCGACGGAGAAGCCGCGGCTACGGTAAGACGGATATTTCAGATGTATGTAGACGGTTATCGCATTTCGGAAATTGCACACTCATTGACGAAAGAACATGTAGAAACGCCTACGTTGTATTGTATGAATCGCGGAATCAAAACCAATGCAAGAAGCGAATATCCCGAGATATGGGGTTCGATGAGCATTAAATACATTTTGGACCAGACGGCATACGCGGGACATACGGTAAATTTTCGGACGGCAATAAAATCCTATAAAACCAAAAAGCAAGTCAACTTGCCGCGAAATCAATGGGTAATCTTCCGTAACACACAAGAGGCGATCATCGACGAAAAAACTTTTGAAACGGTACGGCAAATGCGGAAAGCAAAACGTGCCCGCACAAAATACAATGAGCCGAATATGTTTTCGGGACTTTTATACTGTGCGGACTGCGGAAATCATCTTACGATTCAGCGTGTAGCGAGAAATAGAAAAATGGACAATTTCTCCTGTGCGACCTATCGTAAGAAAAAGAAAGGATTGTGCAGTTGTCATAGAATTCTGGTATCGGATCTTGAAACGATCGTAAAAAACGATTTGCAAAAAGTATGCGAGTACGTTTTTCTTCACGAAAAGGAATTTACGGACGAGTATTTGTCGGGCTCTAAAAAAGAAACGGAAAAGTTTCACTCTAAAACGAAAACCGAGTTAAAACGGCTTTCCGACAGACAAGAAGAAATCGGCAGGATTATCTGAAAACTGTACGAAGATAACGTGAACGGCAGAATCACCGACGAACGATTTGACTTTCTTGCAAAATCTTATGAGAGCGAAGGCGTTGACCTGAAAACAAGAATTCAAGAATTGCAAATCGCTCTCTCCGCATCCGTTCAGGACGAAGAAAGACTCTCGAAGTTTCTGAAAGTTGTAAAGAGTTACACGAAAATCGAAGAGTTGACGCCCGAAATTCTTAATAGTTTTATTGAAAAGATTTATATCGGTGAAACCGAGAAATATGATGGCAGAAAAATGCAGGAAGTCGAAATCATCTATAAGTTCGTAGGCGCAATCAACTTACCGCAATATAGCGCATATTAAAATGCACTAAAACCGCGCGGGAACGAAAAACGGGTAGGCAGTTAAAACCTACCTACCCGCAAATTCCCCACGAACACCTAATATTTGACCTATTTTTCAAGAAACAGGTCTTGAACTGACGTCTTCGTTTTAATCCCCGCCTGACACCAACAATTTAATACAAATCTTTTAATAGAGAACAAGGATAAATGTTCTCTCTTTTTTTATGCCGTTTCGAGGGGTGATTTCCTATTTAAGGTGAGAAAAATTATAATAATAACAGTAAATCGAAAGGAGTTTTCGATGAAATACAAAGAATGGTTGGTCGTATGGTTTGCGAATTACATAAAGCCTTCGTCTAAGAAGAAAATGGCATAAAAATCATTGGAGTGTTTACAAAGTCGCTGACGAGTGAGAGAAATGCCAACGGAACATGGGAAATAAAAGCGGAATTATAACATTGGATTTTAGTCGGACGAAAGGTATCCGTGTTTGTTGAAAAAATTTGAGGAATGTGCTAAAATATAAAAAAATAATTGTTTTTGCGGAAATCCGTTTTGAAAGAGTGTTAAGAAATGAATATGAACGAATATAACTATACGAGTGCCGCTTTGGAATTGTTTGCGGCTATTGTGACGGCGATGATGCTTTTCGGTTATTTATTGGAGAGAAAGAAGAGCGCGAAAAACAGCAGGTTGTTTGCGTGGTGTTTGGCGGTGAATACTGCAATGCTTCTTTCCGACGCGCCGATATGGGTGCTTCTCGCAAATCCGTCGCCCGAAAGAGTTATACCGATTAAAATCCTTTCGTTTTTTTCCGCCGCGTTTTTCTGCGCTATTATCTCGCTGTATGCTTACTGTCTGACGGAACATATTTCGGAGATAAAAAAAATATCGTATAACTATGCGCACGTCATAACAGCCTTTTGCGGCGTGGCGTTATTGCTGTATTTTATAAACATATTTAACGGAATGTATATCTATTACGACGAAACAGGTTTAGATAAGACCGGTCCGATGTTTCTTCTCAGTCAGGCAATCAGCGTTATTCTCCTCGCAATGACCATGATTCTCGCACTTAAACATCACGGTGTTTTAGGCTGGCGCAAAACGTGGACTATGGTGCTTTTCGGGGCGATACCCGTGCTTAGTATGCCTCTTCAGTTTTATTGGGCGGTAACGCCCGTCTATCTTGCCGTTACCGTATCGCTCGTTCTTGTTTACATGCTGATTCGCGTAGAACAGGCGGGGCGGTCGACTAATATCGAAAAGGAACTTATAAAGAAAGAACTTGCTTTGACGGAGAGAAACAACGCTCTCGTTCTTTCACAGATACAGCCGCATTTTTTGTATAACGCCTTAACGTCCATCTATCGCTTATGCGACGTGAAACCCGAAGCGGCGAAAGAAGCAGTAAGCAATTTTTCAAAGTATTTGCGCGGAAATCTCGACTCCATTAAACAAACGGTAATGATTTCGTTTGCGGAAGAGTTGAAGCACTTGCAGGCGTATCTTGCGCTTGAAAAGATAAGGTACGGCGATTATTTGAAAGTCGAATACAATATCGAAGTCGCCGGGTTTTTTATTCCGCCGCTAACCGTTCAGCCGCTTGCGGAAAATGCCGTCAACCACGGCGTCAGCGATTTGCCCGACGGCGGAGTGGTTACGATTTGTACGGCAGAAACCCCCGATTGTTACGAAATTCGCGTTAGCGACAACGGCATAGGATTTAACCCCGATTCCGTTCAATCGGACGGAAGAACACACGTTGGCATTTCAAACGTTAGAAGCAGGCTTGAAATCATGTGCGGCGGCACGCTTGATATTACGAGCGATATAGGAAAAGGTACGACGGCGATTATTAAAATACCAAAAGGAGAAACGGAGAATGAACGTTATAGCGGTAGACGATGAGCGCCTTGCGCTCGATACGCTTGTAGACTCCATAGAAAAATCTCTTCCGGAGGCAAAAGCGTACGGCTTTTCAAAGCCTGAAAAAGCATTGGAATTCGTTTTGGAAAACGGCGCGGAAATAGCGTTTCTCGATATAAAAATGCGAGGAATGACCGGATTGGAACTTGCAAAAAGACTGAAAGATATAAAGGGCGATATCAATATCGTTTTCGTAACGGGGTATTCCGAATATACGCTTGACGCATTTCGTTTGTATGCGAGCGATTATATTTTGAAGCCGGCAACGCCCGAAGCGGTAAAAACGGCGACGGAACATTTACGATATCCCGTAAAACCGAAACGAGAGAAAAAAATTCGGTTTCAATGTTTCGGAAATTTCGAAGCGTATGCGGACGATAAACCGCTGATTTTCGGGCGGACGAAAGCAAAAGAACTTCTTGCGTATCTGGTGGACAGAATGGGGATGTCCGTTACCATGGGAGAATTGATGACGGTTATGTGGGAGGACGGCGCGGATACTAATTCCCGTCAAAGTAATTTAAGAAATCTTATCGCGGAGTTAAGGCACGTCTTTTTAAGCGTGGGGGCGGAAAACGTAATCGTAAAAAGCCGCAACCGTATAGCCGTCAATCGCGAAGCGGTCGATTGCGATTATTACGATTTTCTTCGTCATATTCCGTATGCGGTAAATTCTTATCGCGGCGAGTATATGTCGCAATATTCATGGGCGGAAATTACTACCGCGTCTTTGCCGCAGCGTAAATAACAATATTTTATAAAAATAAAAAATATAATCGGACAATTTCGGTGAGTTTGAAATTGCCCGATTTTTTTTGCTTGGAAAAGTTAAAATGCGGTTTTATTGTTGCACTTTCGTTGCACACGGTAAGGTACAATAAAGAAAAACCGAGGAGAACCTTAAAATATGAACGTTAAAGACAGAATGATTATCGAAGATTACCGTAAGGCGCGCGATAGTTTTATAAAACTCGACGGCGTGGTTTACGACAAACTGTGCGCGCTTGTTAAAGAATCCGGCATACAAACGCTGAGTATAGAGCATCGCGTTAAAAGCGAAGCAAGCCTTGCGGGGAAACTTGTGCGAAACGGTGATTGGTATCAGAAATTTACCGACCTTACGGACATTTTAGGGGCGCGGGTAATATGTTTTTTTAACGACGAAGTAGATAAATTGGGTAAAAAGGTTGAGGAAACTTTTAGCGTCGATTGGGAAAATTCTTCGGATAAGCGGGCTTTGATAAAAGCAGATTCGTTCGGGTATCTTTCTCTTCATTATACGTGTTATTTTTCAGAAGAGTCGGGTTATCCTGCCGAGATATGCAATAAAAAGTTTGAGATACAGATAAGAACGATACTGCAACACACCTGGGCTGCGATAGAACACGATATAGGGTATAAAAGCGAATTCGGTTTGCCGAGGGAGTATGCGAGAGGTTTTTCGCGTGTGGCGGGGCTTTTGGAAGTTGCCGACGATGAATTTATCAGGCTTCGCGACGGAATGAAAGCATATACCGACGATATCAGGGCGCGGATTAAGGAAAACCGCGCCGATGAAGTGGCGATAAACTCGGTATCGATAAACGAATTTGTGCTCAATAACCGACTGATGTGCGAACTGAACCGAAAGATTGCGGCGATAAACGGCGCGGAGATGAAAACGGTTGATTCGGGAAGTTATATCGAACAGTTGGGGTGGTTCGGTATAACGAAAATAGGCGAATTGCAGGATATGACGGGGCGAAACGAAAAAATTGCTTTTTCCCTTGCCGAAAGCACTTTGCGCGCAACGGATATAGATATACTTTCGTCAAACGTGGGATTGTGGTATTTGTGTCGGGCAGAACTTATTGCAAGAAAATCTACAATCAAGGAAATTACGGAATTCTTTGCCGTATCGTTAAACGATAAAGAAACGGCGGCGCGGCGGGCAAAAACGTTTTACGATAAGCACGTAGGCAAAGAAAACAAATGATAGATAAAAAACGTTATGAAAACGCACTTGCCTTCGCCGCGAAAAAGCACGAAGGGCAATTCCGTATAGGCGGACTTCCGTATATTACGCACCCCGTAGCCGTTGCCGGAATCGTAAAAGAAAAGGGCGGCGATACCGACGCCGTGATAACCGCGTTATTCCACGACTTGCTTGAAGATACCGACGCTACAGAAGAAGAGATTCTGTCATTTGGAAACGAAAAAATACTTCGATCGGTAAAACTTCTTACCAAGCAAAGGAATTACGTAATGAAAAATTACGTTGAGGGGATAAGAAAAGACGCTACGGCGTTCTTGGTAAAAGGGGCGGACAGATTGCACAATCTGCGTTCGGCAGTGTGCGCCGATACCGAATTCAAAAGAAGATATATTTACGAAACGATAGATTGGTATCTCGATTTTTTGCCCGAAATACCGTCGGCGGTGAAAGAATTAGCGCAAACGCTTGACGTTCCGCTCAAAGACTTGCCGTTTATATACGAACCGATAGAAAATTGGAAAATCTAAATTATATAGGAGAATTGCTATGAAAATCAAAAAAGAACTTGAAAACAACGTGCTCGTTTTAGCCTTGGAAGGCAGACTCGATACCACGACCGCTCCCGAACTCGAAAACGAGATAGGCGATTTAGACGGGGTAGAAGAACTCATATTCGATATGGAGAAACTCGAATACATATCTTCTGCAGGGCTAAGAGTAATTTTGAAAGCGCAAAAAATTATGAACGAAAAAGGCTCTATGAAGTTGAAAAACGTAGGCGAAAGCATTATGGAAGTTTTTGAAATCACCGGTTTTTCGGATATACTTACGATAGAGTAATCGATAAGTAACGATATATAGTAAGAGATTTAAAGGTATTGAAATGAGAATTCTTGCGGTGAGCAACGATTTGTCGGTTTTGTCGGAATTAAACGAAGTTTTGAAAAAAATCTTTCCGAAAGCCGACGTTATAAAGGAAACGGACCCGCTTATGGCGTGCAAATACTCCTTTAAGAATGAAGTGGATTTTACGTTCGCGGACTGGGAGATGAAACGTATGAGTTTTTCCGACCTGACGCAGTTCATAAAGAAAGAACGCCCGAGGGCGAAGACGTACTTGATAGACAAAAACGCAGTAGCCTTGGATGCGCTGATTTGCGACGAGCTCGACGGCGTAATCGGATATCCTTTTTCGCTTGAAGAATTAACGAAAATACTGAAAAATAACGCAATCGTTAATGGTCGACAGGAGAAATAAATGGATAAAAGTTTTGCATCATACGTTGCTATTATAGTGGCAACGGCTACGTGGAAAAATGTGAAAAGATGCTCGTAGCCTATGTGAACAGAACGCATATTGACCAAACATAAACACAAGAGGAAAGAGAAATGAGTACACAAAAAAAACTAACGGCGCTGTTCGATTATCAGTGTTTTGAGCGTAACGCAAGATTGCAGACTCTGATTGCGGATACCGAAAACCGCTGTCTTCATGCTTTATCCGACGACGATCTGGAATTGGTCATCGCGTCAGGTGAGGAAACCGACCTGAAAGGGAAAAAGGACGGACAAAAGGATAAATAAGCAGGACAGCTGCGTTATCTACACGACAAGGCTCTCAGTCGACTGAAAGAGACGCTCTCGCGTCATTTATCATCAAATTGAAAAAATTTTGTTAAAGGAGAATATATCTATGAAAAAGAAAAAACTGTTAAATTACTTTTTGCTGTGCGTTGTGATAGCGATGAGTGTCTGCGGCATAGCTGCGTGTGCCAGCAAGCCAAAAAGCGTAACCGTCGAACAGATAATTGAGGCAAACGACAGGCAGAAGGTAATCGAAGAATACGGCAATCTGCACGTAACCTCAACGGCTGACGAGGTAATGTACGGCAGCAATCTTAAAACCATTTGTTTCACCTCCAACGAATACGGGTTGATAATGGATTATGAAGATGCGGAGTCAGAAGATAAGTATAATTACTGCACGTGTATAAACGGCGTGAGATACGTAGCTTGTAAAGACGGGGATAAAGAACAATATTATGCGTCTATTTTTACGGGCGACTATACCGCTTTTATAAGCGAAATAAGTAATATAAACACTCAAGCGAATGTTGGCACGCCTGAAATAAAGGACGGGAAAGTCGTACTCGTTACGACGGAAACTTATAATTATACAGACTTTTCATTAACGTATGAAAATACCTATTATTGCAATAGGGAAACGTTGCTTATTGAAAAAGTAATTTTACATTCGACCTCCGACGGTGGAGAAATTGCAACCGATGAGTATACTTACATCTACGGCTCGGAACATACACCTCCATTAAAGGCGTATTCTTTACATAAAAACGCCACGGACAAGGCGAACTTTGTCGTGGTCAGCAATGCAGGTACGTCAAGCGAAAAACGCACTGAGTATACCATAGCCGGTACCTCTGATGTACGAGTTGAAAATTTAGGCGAAACCCAATACGCCCTGTACTCAGATGCGGTTCACTCCGAAGAAGTGAAACAAATTGCACCTTACGTAACGGGCGGGGAAACTCCCGTGTTCTATCTTGCCGAAAGTACCGCCCCCACGCTTAAACAGCTTACAGAGGCGAATGACAGACAGAAGGTAATCGAAGAATACACCAACCTGCACGTTACGGAAACCACCACGTACGATTCAGGCGCAGTTTATACGGCAAATGCGTTATTTTACGCCAACGATTACGGTCTGGTAATGGATTATCTGGACGAGGCATCGGACGGAAGCAAATATAATTCCACTACAATGATTAACGGTATGATGTTTGTATTTAATAACGGCGTCAACAATAAGCTGTATATTGCGGACTTATATGCGGACAGCGAATATAACGCTAAAATCAGTACGATTTACAATTTAGTAAAAAGCGACGTAATCCAAGCCCCCGAAGTCAAGGACGGAAAAATCGTAGTCAAAACGGAGTTCGAGTATCCGCTGTTTAATTATTCCGAGAAAAAGACCTTCTATTTTAATGCGGAGACGTTGCTTATAGAAAGGGCAACTACGCAATATACAATCACTACGTCCGATGCAATCGGAACGACAACCAACGAGGTTACCTACGAATACGGTTGTTCAAACTATAGCCCTGCGCTGACGGCATACAACGCGCATAAAATTGCCGAGAACAAGTCGGACTTCATAGTCGTACGCAATGCCGGAACGGCAGACGAAAAGCGTACCGAATATACCATATCCGGCCAGTCTGCTTTGGTTGTATACGACGGGGAAGAAAAGGAATACGCCCTGTATGCCGACGCTGACTGCACGATTGAAGTAGAAAACTATAAAGACTACCTCACGGACGGAGAAGCCCCCGTATTCTACCTTGCCGAAAAGACCGCCGTACCCACTCTCAATTAGATTATAGAGACAAACGACAAGCAGAAATCGTTGATATTTCGCAAATTAAAGAGTGTTAAACAAAAAAATAATAAGGAGATTAACGTATGAAACTAATAAAAAGGATTGTTACGGTTTTAACAGCAACTGTCTGCGCATTGGGCGTCTGTATTCTTACTGCCTGCGACCAAGGAAAAAAACAAGAAGCCAACAATATAGAGGCTTCAGGTTATATCTATATCGACGGGCAACAGCCTTTGTTTATTGAAGGGCAACCCTCCTTGAATGGTGACGAGGCTGCACGTTTCAAAGATACGATAGCCGCTTCGGACATTGTTTTGGACGGAGAGCTTGCGGGAAAGACGGTAACGAGTGTGGAGTATAAGGACGAGTCCTCTTTGGTCGTATACCTCGACGGTAAGGCAAACGACTTTGAGGGTGACAGCGTGTACTGTAAGGTTACGGTCAAAGGCAGCGCTACGAAAGACGGCAAAAATTCTTACGGCTACGTAATCTTACGCAAACCCAAGCTTACCTGTATGGGCGGTATGTATACAACCAACACTCTTAAAAGCAGATTGTCTTTGCCGTACGGCGAGTTTATAACCGAGAACGTCACACTTGAAAATATCACCGCTGTCGAGCCTGCCGGGGCTAAGGTGGAAGAGGTTTATCTTTCAGACGGAGAGCTCTACGTTACGGTATCGGGGCTTGCCGACAGGTTTGATTATCCTACGATAAGCATTTCGGCGTCGGTAACAAGTTTTAACAAGCAAATAACAATAACGTTATCGACGTTCAGTACGGCGGAATTATATTAATAATAACGTGTAGACGATTTTGTGTTTACAAAAATCAATAATACTGAGTGAATCAAAATGAAAAAACGTAACACTGTTAAAAATCTGACAAAAGTGCTTTTATTCTGCACTGTGATATTGCTATGTGTCTTTGGCATATCTGCGTTCGCCAACAAGCCCTAAACTACGACTGTAACCGTCGAACAGCTCATAGAGGCAAATGACAGACAGAAGGTAATCGAAGAATACGGCAATCTGCACGTTACGGAAACCACCACGTACGAGTCAGGCGCAGTTTATACGGCAAATGCGTTATTTTACGCCAACGATTACGGTCTGGTAATGGATTATCTGGACGAGGCATCGGACGGAAGCAAATATAATTCCACTACAATGATTAACGGTATGATGTTTGTATTTAATAACGGCGTCAACAATAAGCTGTATATTGCGGACTTATATGCGGACAGCGAATATAACGCTAAAATCAGTACGATTTACAATTTAGTAAAAAGCGACGTAATCCAAGCCCCCGAAGTCAAGGACGGAAAAATCGTAGTCAAAACGGAGTTCGAGTATCCGCTGTTTAATTATTCCGAGAAAAAGACCTTCTATTTTAATTAAATAATATTATTTGATGAGGATAAATTCATGAGATTTATCAACACTTTATTTCCCAACCTTGCAGGGCAAACTCTGCTCGTAGTAGCAATTGCGCTGTCCATTGTGATTGCGGTTTACTTGTTATTCGCAATCTCCGAATGGAAAATGTTCACGAAAATGGGTGAGAAGGGCTGGAAAGCCTTCATACCCCTATACAATGTCTACATATTGCTTAAAAGATGCAGCAAGGTCTCTTATTTTGGGCAGATGATTATTTCAGGCGTAGTTTACTCAATTGTCAACATTTTGTTTTCTTTAAATGTCATCAATGCCGAAGCCGCCGGTCTTTCTATCGTTTGCAACTTGATTCAGCTTGTAGCCTCAATTTGCTTACTCGTTCTTGATATTAAGATGATGCACGGCATATCAAAGTCGTTCGGTCACGGAACAGGCTTTACCGTGGGTCTTGTCCTGCTTCCGTTCATATTCCAGCTTGTTCTCGGATTCGGCTCGTCCGAATACAGACCTGTTAATAAAGGAAAAAGCAAATAACGGCAAAGGTGGTCATAAATATGAAAAACTTTGGAAAAAAGACACATTTCTCACTATTGATTTATTCCGAATTGATAGCAGGCATACTTTGTTATGTTCTTGTTGCGGCAGTTACGGGACTGCTTATATGGTTAGCTATTAACAGTGAGGAGCGTATTGACGATATTGTCACAGTGATAATTATTCTTGCAGTTTTCTATCTTTTATGCGCTGTGGGCGGTGGCTGGCTTATTTCGCGATTTATCAAGTGGAAGAAACTGCCCGACGATTTGATATCAGCAGACGGCGAGTATTTATACATATTCACAAATAAACAGATAAAAATCGCACTCAATGAGATAGATTCGATTTTTGCGGGCCCCGAATCTTTTTTGATCCACTTGTTTGGCGGTGGTTATGGAATTGTCGAGATTAAAGCTGTCGGGAAAAAATACAAAGTTTATTTTGTTGACGAGGCAAACACAGTCCCGGATATTGTTATGAATCATATCAATAATCTATAAGCTTTGTAAATCGGATTTGCAGGCATTGGCTCGCAAATAAAAAATAAATTAACAGGAGGGCATTATGTCAGAATTTAGTAACATTGTTCGCGAAATGGCGGACGGGACTCTGGACGGAGTCTCGGAGGGGGTTATTATCGCTATGAGTGTGGTTTGCGGTCTTTTGATCGTTGCCTCGATAATTGCATTGGGCGTATCTATTTATCTCGCTATCAGCTACGTGCGCTACAACAAAAAACAGAACAGTTGCGGCAGGACGGGCGAGGAAATCGCAAGAACGATACTTGACAAAAACGGATTGCAGAAGATTAAGGTATCTAAAACCGGTTCTATTCTCTTTGGAAACAGTTACAGTCACTATTTCAAAAAAGTAAGACTTAGAAGGCTTACCTGGCAAAAACGGAGCGTGACATCTCTTGCCATGGCGGCGCAGAAATCCGCACTTGCTGTTCTTGATAAAGAAAACGATGCGGAAATGAGAACGCGCGTCCGTCTGACGCCGCTCATCTACTTCGGACCGATTGCTTTTGTTCCGATGGTTGTAATAGGCGTGTTGCTTGATGTGTTGTTGTCAACCGGTTTTTGCGGTATCCTTTTCACAGTACTCGGTCTCGGTTTCTATCTCTTATCCTTTGTTATGTCCATTCTCGTACTGAAAACCGAGAAGAAAGCGCAGAAGCGCGCGTATGAAATTATGAAAGAAGAAGGACTTGCGACCGAAGAAGAACTCGAATCATGCAAAAAGCTGTTCCGACTCTACAACATCGAATACATAAACGACATGGTGATCGCTCTGCTGGAGCTGATCTATCGTGTGCTTCAGATCATTGCGTATGTTCAGGATTCATCCTCATCGTCGAGCAAACAGTGACAAAACGATAAAACATCTGCTTTTCACCGAAATGTTCGTATTACAAATCTTGTCTTATATAAAATAATATAGTTTTAAGGTGAAACATCATGTTAGAAATTTTATTTCCCGGTATCAAAGAAGGACAGTACACGCTTGCAATTATTATATCTTGTATCTAAGTTGCGCTTTGGCTTCTGATTGCGGTTGCAAGGTGGAGTATGTTTACCAAGATGGGAGAAAAGGGTTGGAAAGCATTTATTCCGTTTTATGACATTTATATCTTGTTTTCTAAGTGCTGGAGCACAAGGGCGGCATGGAACTACATCACGGGGATTTTTGTTTCCGTGCTCTTTGAATTCGGAGTTTTTAAATCCACCGGCGATATTGCGATGATTGCAAGTTATATATGCGAATTGCTGGTTGCTATATGTATGCTCTATCTTTCTATCCGTATCAATTTCCGTATCGCAAAGGCGTTTGGGCACGGGGCAGGCTTTGGCTTCGGACTTTGGCTTTTCCC
>CATZMZ010000012.1 GCA_958421945.1 uncultured Eubacteriales bacterium
TGTCATCGTTCCAATCGGGCAGAAGGCGAATCATGTTCTCGGCTTAGCGTTCAAGTTCTATAAAGTCTAAAATGTGGTCGGGTATCTGATAGTCGCAGCAATCAATTAGGCACCCTAACCAACACAAGCCGGAAGAATTAAAACTCATTTCGGATATGCTCCACCGTAACTCAGAAGCCGGGCTCGTCGTGTTTTGGGTAAAACTTATGCAACGCTGATATCCACACCTTTGCGTGAAATTATAAATCTTTACTTAAAGTTGTTTACGATTACTCGAATAAATTGGCAGAAGTAAACAATATTACTTTTGATAATGAAATACAATTCAACAAACAAGATGTTGGTTCATTAAGTAAAATAAAAACGTGTTTACAATTCCAAAGAAAAGTATTTAGCGAATTAGCGGCGTAAAAAACAATAGAAACCCACAATCAAGTAGGTATCCCAATTTTTTATTCCTAAAACAACTTATTTAGTGCATTTAACGCCTTTTCTTGAGTGTCGGGGATAAAGTGACTGTAAACTTGTAAAGTAATGGTTGAGTCGCTATGTCCCATATACTTGCTAACCGTTTGCAACGGAACGTTTTGCGACAATAATAAACTGCAATACGTATGCCTTAACCCGTGGCAGGAAACTGCTTTACGCAATTATTATCTTTATAAGAACCGTTCCGTATCGAACTGAAAAAAAGATAGTCGGCGCGCTTGCTTACCCTATATTTATGAGGATTTTAATCATCGTGGTCGCCGTGCTGATGCTCGTTCTGGTAGTACCTATGTTCAAGTATACCTTATCGCAAATGGATATCGAGAGAGAAGACTTCAATATCATACGATTATGACACACACTAAGGCGAATAAATCAAAAATATTAGCGCTTATATTCGGTCTTACGATGTGCCTTGCGCTTATGCTCGGCATAGTATTTGCAAGCCCGACTTTTGCGGTCTATGCGGAAGGCTGCGTCGTCCCCGCGCTCCGGATAACACTTTAAGACAATTTGAGAATAATAAGGCGATCGGGCAATTCTTTAAAAATCTCGGAGCAAAAATCAAAGGCTTATTTACCAAAAAGAAATAGAACGATTAAGTAAGGGGTCAGTGACGGTCTTTAAAAACCGCCCCTGACCCCTAAAAACCCTTTACCCTGAAAACTCCTCAAAACCCCTTTAATCCCCTTACTCTTTAAGGGGATTTTCTAAGGATTAAAATATAGTCGCTGCCGCGGAGATTGCCACGTCGCTACGCTCCTCGCAATGACGTAAAAACGTTGCCTGTCAAAGGCGGTTGGTGTCAGAATGGCGAAAAGCGAGGAATTGAAGCACGCCGTCGCGGAGATTGCTACGTCGCTACGCTCCTCGTAATGACGTAAAGGGAAAAAAGAGATTCTTTCAAAAAAACCGTCAGGGGTGCTTCGGGGGCGGGGTGGTTTTGTTCCACGCGCGGTATTGCTTCGGTGAACATCTCTGCTTTTGCTTAAACCGAACGTAAAAACTTTTATTGTCCGTAAACCCGCACTTTATCGCGATATCCGTGATTTTTTCGTTAGTCGACGTTAATAAAAACATTGCCTTCTCAAGACGATATCGTATTAAATATTCGATTATAGAAATGGAATACTGTTGCTTGAATATTTTTGACAAATACGTTCTGTCCATATGCAGCGCGTCGGCGATAATCGAAACGTTAATGGGTTCGGCGTAATTTTTATGAATAAACTCTTGCACGGTCCTTACGTGTTCAGCGGATTTATTTTCGACGCGCGTTTCCGTAATCGTTCTGTCAAGCAAGAGATTTAACAGCGATAAAAACTGAATTTGTCTTTTAATATAGTTGTTTATCGAGTTGTTAAACGACAGGTTATAAATTTTTTTAAAATATCCGGATATTTTCGAATCGTCGCACTCGATGACGGGATTACTCTCCGAAAAACCTATTTTGGAAAGAATAACGGGACAGTTTATGCCGTAAAACGCGATATAATAGAATTTTAGCGGGCTTGTTTTTGACGACACCGTATGCGTTACGGATTTGGTCGGAATTAAAAACAGGCTGTTTTTTCGTACGCGATACCTTTTATCGTTGACGAAAAAGTCGCCCTCGCCGCTGTAAACGTATTCGAGAACGAAATAGCTTAATCCGCTATGCACCATGTCGTAATTTTTCCGCTTTTCCACGCCGATATGCTGAATCGTAATATCCAGCGAAAACGGGTTAAACGGTACGAATGCGTTAAAAGTTTTTACCATTTTCAACTCCTTAAACGGCTTTTTATAGCTGTTTATTTTTTTGTCACGGCAAATATTATGCCGAAAAACTCACAAGCTTATAAGTGTCCGACAATTTAAATTATATATCTAAAACAAAATTAGTCAAGAAAAAACAACAAAAATAATATTATTTTTTGCAAAAAGGGATAGAAACGGGTAAATTATAATGATACAATTTATTCGCAAATCCAAAAAATATGGGAAAACCATAAAACAGGGAGGTAAAATATGAAAAGATTAGCAAAGATTCTCGGCGTGGCGATGTGCGGAGTAACGATATTAAGCTCCGTTGCGTGCGGCGGAAAAGTTATCGACAGTATTCGCTCCGACAGAGAGCAAATCTACGTCAACGTTTATAACGGCGGCATGGGTACGGAATGGTTTAACAACCTGAAAAACGAGTGGAACGCTGCCAACGAAAAATACGAGATTATTCCCGATATGCAAAAGAAGGAAACTTCGGATATCAAAGCGGAAATCGAGGCGGGCGTGTCATCGAAATCGACAAGTCCGTTATGCTATTTTTCCATTTCGTCTAACCTTAAAAGCGTTATCAATATGGACGGTTTTTTGGATATTTCCGACATGCTCGATAAAAAGCCCGACGGGGACGGCGGTATGACGGTTAAAGAAAAAATGGCAGAATATTACGACGACTGGATGGTCGTTGCGTCAAGCGACTTGAAAGACGGAACGTATTTGCTGCCCTGGAACGAGTCTATGAACGGCTTTATTTATAATCACGACGACTTTCTGACCGCGGGGTGGTTACATTACGCGCAGAACACCGAGGAGGTGCGCAACGCGTTGACGGAGCAGGGCATTAAATTCGAGGAAAGCGGCGAAAGGCTCGTTTTCGTCAGCTCGGAAAAGGAAACCAACTATAAAGAAGGCGGATATATTTTAAGAGCGGGCAAAGACGGCAAGTACGGGACTTACGACGACGGACAGCCGATAACGACGGCAGAGTGGTCGTCGATGTTAAAGAAAATCGCGACGATTCCCACAAGCGAATTCGGTTCTGCCAAGCCGTTTATCTGGACGGGTTATCACGAATCGCAGTACACGTCCTATTTACAATGGGCGATGATGGCGCAATATTCCGGCACGCAGTTCGTAAAAGATTTCTGCACGCACGACAGCGAGGGCAGGACTTATCCGATGCATAACGGCGCGGAAGCGTCCTGGTCGATTGACGACGGTTATAAGGCGTACGGCGCGGAAGCGTCCTATCAGGCAATGAAATTTTATTCCGATTATTTAATGCAGTCGGGGTACAGACACGCCGCCGCGGACGATAACTCCGTGGACCACGGCACGGCGCAGAGTAAATACATTTACGGCAACAGAAAAGAAAAGTCTAATCCGTACAGCGCAATGATAATAGAGGGTTCTTGGTGGGAAAACGAGGCGAGACCGTCGTTTGCCGCGAACGATAAACTCTATCCCGAGCGTTCGTTCGGAAAGTGCGATTACAGATATATGCTCCTGCCCGATTTCGAAGGCGGCGTTCAGGCGTTCGGCAACGGAAAGGGTACGGCGGTGGCTATTTCGGAAGCAAGCGCTTTCTGTATCGTTAAGCCGACCGATTACGACACGCAGGCGGCAAAGGATAAGATAGAAGCGTTAAAGGATTTCCTGCTTTTCACCTTAAAAGAGGAAAACCTCAGAAAAACCACGGTATTGACGGGCGTTGTCAGACCGTATAAATACACTCTTACGAAAGAGGACAGAGAAAAAATGACGCCGTTCGCGAGAAATAACTTCGACGTGTATATGGACACAGAAAATATTTCGAGAGTCAGGTCGAACGTTTATTCTACTACTCCGATAAATTACGCGACGACGGGCTTTACGATTTACCCCGTATGGGCGGAAATATCGTACAGTTGTATCGTTAAAGGGTTGAGAGGCGTTAAGAACGACGTTGACGGACTGTTTGACTCTTCTGCCGCATACGTTACGGCGGACAGTTGGTCGACACTCGTTAAACAAGCGCGCGCAAACGGGTTTTATACTAACAAATAAAGGAAGCTTTTAACAAGATGAAAAAAATTGCGGCGACGAATAAAAACAAAAGAAACAACTATTTGTTTATATTCCTTTGTTTATTATATCCTATGGGCGTTTGGCTGTTCTTTTTTGTAACGGTCAACTCCACTTCGATAATAATGTCTTTTCAAAATATAGACTTTTACGGCAATACGAGCTGGGCGGGATTATCAAACTTTAAGGAGTTTATCAGGCAGTCGTTCAGTAACGGCGGGATTGTTTATATAAGCGTGATAAACTCTATTCTGCGCTGGATAATATGCCTCGTTATAAGCTTGCCGCTGTATCTGATATTCGCGTATTACATTTTCAAAAAGACGCCGGGCGCGAAATGGGTAAGAAACATTTCCATGGTAACGAGATTGATACCGGGCATGGTCATGTCATTGCTGTTTAAAAACTTTATTTCGAACGCGTTGCCTGCCGTTATGCTCGACGTTTTCGGCAAGGAAATAGGAAACCTGTTCTCCGAAAGCGGAAACCCGTTCGCGATTTCGTTGTTTTACGATATCTGGCTTTCCTTCGCGACGAGTCTTATCGTTTATCCTAACGCTATGAACGCGATAGGCGACGAGGTTTTCGAAAGCGCGCAGTTAGACGGCGTAGATAACATCTTTACGGAAATGTGGTGCATAATTCTTCCGCTTATTTTCCCGACGATTTCTACCTTTTTAATTACCGGCTTTGCGGGGATTTTTACCGAGAGCGGTTCTCTCGTAACGTTCTGGATGAACGACGCGCCCGCCGCAACCTATAATATGGGCTATTATTATTACGTTCAGGTTATGAAGAACACGGACAATCAGATGGGTTATCCTTTGCTGTCGGCAGGCGGTCTTCTGATGACGCTTATTATCGCGCCGCTGACGAATTTGCTGAAATATTTACTTGAAAAATACGGCCCGGGAGAGGATTGAAAATGAAATTTATTACGAATAAAGCGTCGGAAAGCACGCTTAAAAAGATTTCTAAAATTTTCGGCGTTATCGTTATGATAATAATGGTAATTTATTGCATAAGCCTGCTGATTCCGTTGTTCTGGATGATAATATCGAGCTTCAAATCGCAAGACGATTTTATTCTGCACGCGTATCAGCTGCCCGTGGAATGGAAATTCTCCAACTACGCCGAGCTGTTTGAAAAATTCCGTATGCGCGTTACCAAATGGGGCGTGGGAACGGTCGAATACGGGCTGCCCGATATGTTGTTTTACTCTCTGGCGTATTCGATTTGCTGGCCGATGATTCAGGTGTTTTTCTACACTCTGTGCGCTTACGTTATTTCGAGATTCGATTTCCCTGGGAAGAATTTTATTTACGCTTTGGGTATTTTTCTTATGATAACGCCCATTATCGGAACGTTTCCCGCGTCGATGAAAATACACAAGGCGTTGGGGCTGTACGATAATTTTCTGGGCAGAATGCTATTGCAGGGCAGCGGAACGTTTTACGGGTTTAACTTTATTCTTATGTACGGCGCGTGGAAAAGCATTCCGTGGGCTTATGCGGAGGCGGCGTATATCGACGGCGCGTCTAACCTTAAAGTTTATTTAAAGGTTATGTTTCCGCTGATTGTGCCCACCGCCGCTGTGTTATTCGTTCTTTCGTTTTTAAACTGCTGGACGAATTACATTGACTTTTTGGTATGGTTTCCGTCCTATCCTAATCTGGCGGTAGGAATGTACCTGTTTCAGTATAACGCAAGTTTATATATGGTAGGAACGCCCATCGTTCTTGCGGGATTCGCCGTGCTGGCTATCCCGACCACGATTTTATATCTGCTTTCTCAAAAGCTTATTATGTCGAAGCTTAACGTGGGCGGTTTGAAAGGTTAAAAAAAGGAGGAAAAAATGAAAAAGGCAATTAAAAGACTTATCGCTTTAACTATGCTTTCGGCATCGCTTGCATTAACCGCGTTTACGGGGTGCGGCGAGTCAAAGCCCGAGATAAAACAAAACCTGAAATACGACGTAACCGATAAAACGGAAGCGTTTTTCATCGACGCCGACCAAGCGTCTGCCGTCAGCATCGACGGCAAGCTTTTAACGGCGGACGAATACGTCGTTAAAAACGGTTACATTCTGCTCGACGAGGGCATTTACGCCTCGCTCGGCAAGGGCGAACACGCCATCGCTTTAACGGCGGACGGCAAAACGACAACTTTCAAACTTACCGTTACCGACGACGCGGATTTAAGCTACGTTCTGCCCGAAATCGCGGACGTGGTGTTCGTCGGTTCGAGTCTGCCGAAGGTTTCGTTTTTCAACGACGTGCAGAGCAGGGAGGTTGTCTATTCGTTAAAAATCAACGGCGCGGAATGTGCTTTGACTGACGACGGGCAGCTTAATCATATAAACAGCCTCGCTGCGGGCGATTGCGAATACTCGATAAAAATCACGCGCAACGGCAAGGAAATAGAAAACAAGGTTTACAGATTTAAAACCACCGATAACGTCGTGGCGCTTTCGGGCGGGGCGGGCGTGTATTTCGGCGAAAAGGCTCTTTCGATTGCCAAGGACGTTGACTCCAAAAACGATAACGTGCCCTGCATAAAATTAGAAAGGACGTCATGGGACGCGGCGTCGTTCGTTTTCAATAACGAATTCGTTTCGGGCTGCATTGAAAAGGGTTTAACGAAAGTTACGCTCGAATACAGGTTAGATTACGTGCATCCGAACGTCAGTTCGGCAAATCAAAGCGCGTTCAATCCGCAAATATATAACAGTCAAACGGAAACGTCGGTTCTGCTCGGCAATAATTTCGGTGCGGTTACGGCATCGACGGATTACAGAACGGCAAGCTTTACTTTTAAGAACGGGCAGAAACTTCTCGAAAACGAAAGCTTCCGCATCTCAACCATAAATTTCACCGCGGTGTTTTATGTTAAATCTATAACTTTTTCAAGGGGATAAGCGAATATGAAAAACAGAAAAACCATAATTGTTTCGTTATTGCTGGTTATGATTTTCTCGGCGATAAGCGCGGTGTATTTCGCTTCGGCGGACGCTAACGTCGGCGACAAACAGGATTACGCGCTCGTGCTTGAAGATTACGAAATAGCGGATTATGAAAAAGACGTGGTCGTGATTAACCCCAACGGCAACGAAGAACCCGTTACCAAGGGAAAGTTCATGCCTAAAATTTTAGGCGACCACACGATAAAGTATAAAAACGGAAAGACCACGCTTACGGTTATAAAAAACAAACCGCAGATAAGCTTTACGTTCGACGGCGAGATTAAAACGGAATATAAGGCGGGCGAATTGCTCGAACTCGTTAAAGCGAGCGTGAACGAAGGCGTGGGCGGCTATACCCGTTACCGGGTAGAGCTGAAAAGAAACAACAAGCTCGTTTTATCCGTCAACGACGGCAAAGACGTAAGCTTTATGTTTAAGGACAGCGGCGTGTACGTTCTTTCATACGTATACGAGGATATTTATTCGACCAAATGCGATTATAAAAAGGATTTCGTTATCCTCGTTCTCGATGGGAAAAGAATTGTCGCCAGCGATTTGCCGTCCGAGGTGGAATTCGGCAACATGATTAAAGTGGGAACGGTTTTCGGAATAAGCAACGGCACGGTTTATCCCGCAACGGTCAGCGTGGAAACACCCGACGGCACGGAAATCGTCACCGACATAAATTATTACCCGCAAAAAACGGGCAAGTATACGTTCCGTTACACCGCCACGGTAGACGGCGAAACGCTGTCGGAGGAAAAAACGGTCAACGTTTCCGCTTCTTACGCGGGCTTGTTCGGAAAGAGTAATCTGATAAACCAAATCGTGCCGGACGTAACGTTACCCGATTACGCCTATGATAAGGGCAAGTCGATTTATATTGAATCGCAACCTTACAGTTCTAACAGCAGTATTTATTTCGGCAAAATAATCGATTTACGCAAGCTCGATAAGGAAACGCCCATCGTAAGCTTTATTCCGTATTCGGACGAAAGCGATTGTATGGGGAATTTCAGAATAACGCTCGAAGACGTTCACGATTCGACGAATTATTTTTCCGTTTATTACTGGTACGCCAAAAGCGTTTCCACCCATTCTTACGCGTCCGTGTACCTTAAAGGCAGAGAGTTGGGCGCGATTTGCAACGAGTCTTATTCGTCGTCTTATAAAAAAATCAGAAAGAATTACGGTTCGGTCAACTGGGAAGGTTATTTTAACGCGTGCAGGGACGGCTTAAAGTGCAGAGATTTGAATATTTCTTTCGATTACGAAGAAAACGCGCTGTATTCGAGAAGGCGCGGAACGCTTGAAAAGCTTATCGATTTCGACGACGCTGATTTGCTTGGATATGCAAACGTCTGGTCGGGCTTTACCACGGGCGAGGTGTATCTGAAATTCGAATTTACGAGCAGTGCGAAAACCGAAGCGATTTATGTCGAAAAAATCGCGGGGAAAAACGCGATAGATTATTCGGCGGAGGAGCTTAAAAACGAAACGTGCTTCCTCGTGTTAAGCGATTACGCCCCGAACGCCATGCCGAACGGCGCGGTTAACTGCAAATATCCCATACCCGAATATTTGGTAAACGACAAAATCGGCAAAATCGACGTGGACGTTAAGCTTTACTGCGAAAATCAGGATATTACCGCTTCGATAAAGAATAACGCTTTCGTCCCCGATAAACCGGGCGATTATTCCATCGTGTATTCCGCAACGGATAATCTGGGCAAGGAGATTAAGAAAACTTACGAGTTCAGGGTAGAAAGCGAAAAAATTCCGATAACCGTGGAAATAGGCGATTGCTCGGCAAACCTTTTCGATTACTTTAACGTTCCCGACGTAAAAATTTACGGAGGAAACGGAAAGGTAGAATATCGCACGGCGTTGTTATACGACGGCAAGGCGTTGCCTGCGTCGGACAGTTATCGCATAGACAAGGTGGGCGTATACGAGTTAGAGGTGGTTGCGACCGATTATTTGGGCAACACCGTAACGGAGAAAAAGGCGCTTTCCATAAACAAAGAGGGGCTTTCGGCGATTAAGCTTTCGTCTCCGCTTGACGTGGTAAGAGCGGGCAAGGCGTTGATTCTTCCCGAATTCGAAGCGATCGATTACGAAACGGGAAATACCTTGTCCAAAACCATAGAGGTTGTTTCGAACGGCACTGTTATAAAGACTATAAAAGAGGGCGAAAGCAATCAATACACAGTCCCCACGAACGCCGCAAGACTGACGTTTAACTTTATCGGCGGCAAAGGCACGGCAAAAGAAGTTGTTTATGCGGTCGAAAGAAAGGTTTTACCGCAGGAAATTTCCAAAACCGCGGACTTGTTCGATTACGACGCGAATACGGTAACCACCGAATTGTTGTACGAGGGGCAGATATTCTCTTTCTCTAACGGCAAAACGATAGCGTACCCGTCCGTGTTACCCGTATCGGGGTTAGAGTTTTCAATCGGCGTGCCGGAAACGGCGACAATGCCAAAGAGTTTAACGCTCCGCCTTACCGACGCGTTGGACGCCACAATCAGCGCGGACTTCGTTTTGACGGGGGTAGAAACGTCGCCTATAATCGAGGTAAACGGGGACGGTAGAAAGTACGTCACGCCCGTTACGACGGAAAAGTTCAGCTCGGACTGCGGCGGCAACGATAAAGTTTTAACGAATAAATACGCAAAAACGAATTACTTTAATCTCGAATGTTATTACGATTCGTCGCTTAACAGATTATGCACGCCGTCGGGCGAAATGATTGCTAACCTAATCCGCTTAAAGAACGGAATAACCTTTACGGGCTTTCCGAGCGGTCTCGTTTACGTTTCGGTTATCGTCGAGGGGCAAAACCAAACCTCCAAGGTTATGATAAGAAAGCTCGGCAATCAGTCGTTCAGCAACTTAATCGAGGGAATAATGGATGGCGACCCCGACACGGCAGGACCTAATTTCTGGTTCGAAGAAACGATGATTGACCGCAACATGGACGTAAATTCCAAATTCAACACGTCAATCGCGAAAGCTTACGACGTTATAACGGGGCAAAGCAAGGTAACGGTTAAGGTCGTTTCCCCGTCGGGTAGGACGGTTGCAAGCGGCGACGCGGGCTCGAGAAAGGAAATAACCTTAAACGAGTACGGCAAATACGAAATTTTATACACTGCGGAGGATAAAAATTACAACAAATCCAGCGTTAATTTCGCGGTGATAGTTACGGATACAGAAAAGCCCGTCCTTACGGTGAGCGGCGAGCTTGCGGGCGAGTATAAGCTTGGCGACGAGATAAAAATTCCCACCGCAAGCGCGACGGATAATCAGGACTTAAACGTAAATATTTCGTGTTATATTAAAAATCCGTACGGCGTATTGCAACGCGTGAAAATGTCCGAAAGAGTTAAGCTTACCGAAATGGGAACTTATATAGTTACCGTCGTGGCGACCGATTCTTACAGCAATTCTGCAAGAAAAACATTCAAATTTACCGTTAAATAAGGAGAGAAAATGAAGAAATTAGTATTGTTTTTATTAGTTATTTGTTTAACTCTTGGAGCGCTCGGCGCGTGCAAAAAAGACGCTAATATCAAGCCGCCGTCGGACGGAATAATCACGATAGACAAAACGAATAAAATCTCCGATTTGGTTGCCGACGGCAAAACCGATTACGTGATTGCCACGAACAACGTTTGTGCCGAAGCGGAATATTTCGCCGCGACCGAGTTCAGCGGTTTCGTTAAGGAAATAACGGGCGTAACCATTCCCGTCGTGTCGGAAATCATGCTCGATTACGACGACGAAGTGAAAATTATATCCGTCGGCGAAACGGATATGTTGAAAAAAGCACTCGGCGAGATTGATAAAGCAGAGTTAAAAGAGGACGGATTTATAGTTAAAACCGCGGGGAAAAGCTTGTTTATCGTGGGCGCGAACGCCAGAGGGACGTTATACGGGGTATACGATTATCTCGAAAAAGCGTTCGGCGTAAAGTTTTTGTCTGAAGATTGCACCTACGTCCCGAAGCAGGAAAAGCTTACCGTTTATAAAACTGACATTAAAGAGATACCCGCGTTTAACATCAGGATTCTGCTTACGGGGATGTTATACGAAGACCCGCTGTTTTTGGCGAGAATGAGAATGGGCAGCGAAATGACCACGGCTTCCGAAAAATACGGCGGCAAGGTTAAATGGAACACTACCGCGCCGCACACTACCCTTTATTACGTGCCTACCTCGCAGTATTACACGGCGGCAAACAGGGACGAAAACGCGCACATGTATTATACCGACGATAACGGCACGCCGCTGGATATCTGTATGAGCGACGGAATCGCGGAGGACGAAAACGGCAATCCCGTTATAGACGAAAGCATGCCGGTAAGCGCGATAAAGGTTGCGATAGAAAACCTTAAACAAAGGGTTCTGGACGCCGACGCGGAATGTACCAACTTTATATTCTCGCAAATGGACACGACGAGATATTGCACGTGCAGCAAATGCAACAAGAACGCGGAAAAATATAAGCGTTCCGGCACGATGGTAAGATTTACCAACGTTTTAGCGCGTGAAGTTAATAAGTGGGCGGCGAAAGAGCAGGGCGGACGGAAAGTTAACCTCGTCGCGTTTGCTTACAATTACACGACCGACGCGCCCGTCGATAAAGAGGGCAATGCGTTGCACCCGTCCTGCGTGCCGAACGAAAACGTTTTTATAAGAATAGCTCCGATCGGTGCAAACTTCTATTATTCGTTTGAAAGCGGCAAAAATCAGGCGTTAGGCGGAACTATTAAGTCGTGGGGCAAGATAACTAAAAACCTTATGATATGGTCGTACGAAACGAATTATGCGGGATTTTTAACTTATTACCCGACGATGCAGAACTGTAAAGAAAACCTGCGGTTATACAGGGATTTGGGCGCGGAATACGTGCTTATGCAAAGCGACCATAAAAACTTTAACGACTGGCAGGACAGAATAGATTGTTACGTAACGAGCAAAATGTTATGGAATCCCGACCGGGACGTTACGGAATTGCAGGAGGAATTCGTAAGCTTGTATTACGGACCTGCGGCGGACGAGGTGAGAGAGGTTATAGGACTGCTCGAAGAAAAAACGTTGGAGATTTCTGAAGAGCCGGGAATATATTTTAACGTTTACAACAGAAACCTTACCAAAACCGATTATTACCCGCTGGAATTCGTAAACAATATGCTCGACACGTTAGACGGCGGAATTGCAAAAATACGCGAATCGAATCTGTCCGAAAAAGATAAAGCCGATTACGAAAGGCGTGTTAAAGCCGTAAAACTTACGCCGCTTTTCGTGGCTGTGCAGAACGCGAGCGCGTACTACTCTACCGATTCTCAAAAAAGGCTGGATTTGGTAAAAGAATTCGTTGAAACGTGCGAGGAAGTGAACTTTACCATGCTGAACGAGGGCGACAGAGTCGCCGATTTAAGAAGCAAATACGGTATCGCGTAAAGAGAAGAAAAACAGTCTGAAAAGACTTAAAAAATAGGAGGAAAACAATGAAGAAACTAACAAAACTCTTGTTGTTTGTGCTGTTGCTGTGCATCACCGCCGCGTGCTTTGCGTGCAACAAAAAAAGCGACACGGTAAAGGCGTTTTTTTACAGCAACAACGAGCTTATCGCGGAGATAGAGGTTAAATCGGGCAGCGTGCCTGACGTAAGCTCTATCAAAACGCCCGAGAAAGCGGAAACGGAAACTCATACTTATAAGTTTGTCGGTTGGATGCCGGAATTAGGCGAGATTACCGAAGACACCGTTTACGCAGCCGTTTTTAAGGAGGAGGAAAAGACGACTCCCGATGACGGCATGGTGACCGCTACCTTTTATAACGGCAACGAGCTTGTCGCTACGATAAAAGTCAAAAGCGGCGAAGTTCCCGATATAAGCTCTATCAGAACGCCCGAAAAGGCGGAAACGGAAACGCGCACGTACGTGTTCTCCGGCTGGTCGCCGGAGGTCGGCGCGATTACCCAAAACACCATTTATATCGCGCAGTTCGACGAGGTGTTTAAGCAGTGCGCCGTTACGTTCTATTCGCTCGGCTCGGTTTTCAGCGAGGTTATGGTTGATTACGACGAAACGGTAGCCGCCCCCGCGACAGAACCGCAATATTCTGACAACACGAAAAAGTTTGTCGGCTGGTCGTTGGACAACGAAACCGCGGTTGATTTAACCACCTACAAAATCAAAGAGGAAACCAAATTTTACGCGCTGTTCGAGCTGTTAGAGTTCTCTGAACTGTTTAAAATCGATTTCAACCTCGTAGATATCGATACCGACCTGACGTTGCTTTACGGCGAAATCGAACAGGGTGCAGGACTGTTTACCCGTACCACGGATGGCGAGCAAAACGTGTTATTTCTGATAAGACAGTCGTGGGATTATTCTTACAGGGTAAAATTCAACAACGACTTTATAAAAGCCGCGCAGGAAGCAGGCAAAATATACGTTAAGGTAACTTACGCGCACCTTGCCCACGCTAACGGCACTGTGTCGGAGTTTAAGCCTTATTTCACGGCGGACGGAGGGAATAAAACGCAAGGCTGCACCGTTACCGGATTTGCCGCGTCCACGGGTACGGCAACCAAGGAATATTCGACGAGCTGGTTCGTTCTCGATAAAGAGATAACGGACGAAAACTGTTATTACGGTTTTGGAAGCTTAAACTTGGAACACAGATTCTATATCAGTGAAATATCTTTCCACGCGGAACAACCCGCATAACCGCAATTAAACGTTCTTTTCCCACCCCGCGCCCGAACGGGCGCGGGGTGGGAAAAACATAAAAAAACTAATTATCGAAAAAAAACTGACACAACAGAGAAAGTATTAACGCCTGAATTCGGAGACTTCGATGTATAGCAAAAACAAGGTTGATTTAAAAAATTATCGCGTAATCGTCAACGAACAAAACGAAACGGATTATTTTGCCGCAAAAGAATTGACGAAATACGTCTTTTTGGCGACGGGGGCGGATTTGCCCGTAAACGCCGAAAACGCGGAATATAAAAACAAAATAATTATCGGCGGAGATTATTCGGACGTTCGCGGAACGGACGGCTTTTCCGTCACCGTAGACGATACCGTTACCATTAAAGGCGACTGCGCAAGAGGTACTCTTTACGGCGTTTACGATTTTTTGGAAAAATTTTTGGGCGTCAGATTTTTAACAAGTTATTACACGTATATTCCCAAAAAAGCGGGCACAGTCATACGCAAAACGAGTTATTCCTCTCAGCCCGATTTTAAATGGAGAACGTACCTTTTCGCAGGAATGGAGGGGGAGTTCTCCGCGAAGGTAAGAATGTATAACGAGGTTTTCTCCACACCGTCCTATTGCGGCGGCAGTATCAAGTGGAATTGCAGTTATGCGCAAAACCATAATATGCTTTTTTACGTTTCGCCGTCCGTTTATTACACGGACGAAAACAAAGAAGAAAACAAGCACCTTTTCTGTTTCGACGAAAAGGGCGTTCCCGTTGATATTTGTTATACCGACGGTTTAACCGATGACGGAACTTACGACAAATCGGTAAAAACAAGCGCGTTCGGCATTACGCTGGAAAAAATGAAAAACTTGCTTTTATCCGACAAAGATTCCGTTTTCTTTCCCATAGAACAAATGGACACGCTTATATATTGCAACTGCGAAAGGTGCAGAAAAGCGGAAAAAAAGTACGGGCGCGGCGGTATGAATATCAGATTTGCCAACGCGTTATCGAGAGAACTTAAACAATGGTTAAAGCAGCAGGGAATAGAGCGGGAGTTTTATCTCGTTATCTTCGCTTACAACTATTCCTCTATGCCGCCCGTAAAGTGGGAAAACGGGCAGTACGTTCCGATTGACGAGACGGTTAAGGCGGAGGACAACGTGGTCGTCAGAATCGCCACGATTAAAGAAAACTGCTATTATCCGTTGCAATCGGATATGCATTTCGTTCCCATCTCAAAACAGATAGCCGGCTGGAAGGCTGTTTGCAACAACATTATGACCTGGACGTACCATAAAAACTTTAAGTGCTTTTTGTGGTATTTCCCCACGATACAGCACTGGAAACAGGATTGTAAGTTCCTTAAAGACAACGCGGTTTTCTATAACTTTATGCAGTCTAACCATCTCGAAAAAACCGACTGGATTTCCGAAATAGAACTGTACGTTGCGGGTAAAACGTTATGGAATATCGAAACCGATCCTTACGCCGTCAGGAAAGAGTTTATAAGGCTGTTTTACGGCGTCGCTGCGCCGTTCGTGAATAAAATTATCCGCATATTCGACGGCAACTATAAAAAAATCGCGAAAAAATCGGAAAAGTTAAGACGGCAAACCTTCTTAAAGGTGAACGGAATTCCGTTAAAAGAGGCGTTTGAAATTCACGATATGAACGCGTTGGAAAATATGCTTTTAGAAGAATCGAAAGAGGAATGGACGCATAACGTTTATTTCTCGCTTTATCATAAAGAAATAATGTGGGCAAAATCCCAACCGAAAGAATTGCTCGAAAAACAGTTGGCTTTGGTCTTTGCCGCAAAAAATAAGGTTAAGGCAAAAAAATATCAAAAAGACGACGAAAACAGAATTATTCTCGGCTTGGAAAAAATAGAACTGGCCGTAAGGTTTATGATTCTTTATAATTATAACGAATATTACGGCGAAAAAGGCAAGGCAGAATTCGCAAAACGGTTCGTCGAGCTTTGCGATAAATTCAATTACGAATATATAGGGGAGCTTCGCGTTAGCTCGTTCTCCGATTTTATCGATAAGGGGTGCGATTTATGTTAATTCAGCGTTTAGGCAACGACAATCAGAAAAATCAGGAATATATCGACGAGTTTATACGGCTCGTGAAAAAGAACGAGGGCTGCTGCGACGAGGTATGGCTTTCTTCGTTATACGGGTTTCCCCCGCTCGAAAAGCACGAAGAGGCGGCGGATTTGCTTGCCGTTTCCTGCGAAAAATTACGGGCGAACGGCATTAAGGTTTCATTGCAGATAAGCAACACGCTCGGACACGGCGCGTATATTTCTTACCGTGACTGCTCCGCCCTGGTCGGCGAAAATTCCGCTGCAGAAAAAATGGTCGGCATTAACGGCGAGGTCGCCGATTACTGCTTTTGCTGGAACGGCAAAAATTTCAGGGAATACATTATAAAAAGCGTTCTCGCTTACGCGAAAATCAATCCCGATAACGTATGGCTTGACGATGATATCCGCGTATTTAATCATTCGCCCGTTTCTTTGGGGTGTTTTTGCGACGACTGCATCGCCAAATTCAACGCGCAGTATCACCACGACTTTTCGCGCGAGCAGTTAAAAGAGAAAATATTTTATTCCGACCTTAAAATCAGAAAGGAATACGTGGAATTTACCAAACGCTCGTTGGGGGATTTCGTTTTTACCCTTTGCAAAGCATTCCACGAAAAATGCCCCGACGCAAGCTTCGGCTATCAATACGGCGATTTGAAAACCGAGCTTTTATTCGGAACGGAGTTTATTTTCGAAAACATGTATAAGGCGTCGGGCAAAAAACCGAAGGCGCGCCCCGGCGGCGGCAATTATAACGATTACGCGCCTATGCTTATCGTCAACAAATGCATGCATATTAACTATCTTAACGCTAATCTTCCCGATTACGTGGAGGTTAAATGCCCCGAAATCGAAAACACGCCGGACGTGGTTTTCGGGAAAAGCGTCAGCGGAACTTGTCTCGAAACGGCGCTTTATCTCGCTTACGGCAACAACGATATGAGTTACGCCGCGATGATGCGTTCTTACGAGCCGTTCTCCTTTTACGACGATTTGCTGTCAGAACTGTCAAGGCAGAGAAAGTATTACGAGTTGCTCGTCCGCTTAAACGAAAACACCTTCCAAAGCGGCTTACGTTATATTCTGGCAAAGTCCAACGCGGAAAAAAAGCTTGATTCCAACGATAGCGGTTTCCACGATAACGTTTATATGAAGCTTAACGGTTTTTCGCGCATTGCCGTTCCCGTTTCTTTCGAACGCGGCGACGTGTATCTGCTCGACAACGTCAACGCGAGCATTCTGAACGACGCGGAATTAAAGGCGCTATTAAACAAAAACGTAATTATGGACGCGGAAGCGTTCGCGATAGTCAATTCAAAGCTTAACGCGTCGGACGTGACGGTCGAACGGCTGGACGAAGATTTGAGTTTAAGGGTAGACGAAAGGGTTACGCCTCACCCCGTAAACGCAAACGCCTTTTGCAAACGCTGGGCACCCTCTTGCTGGACGGGCGTGTTAAAGCCGTGCGTATTGCATAACACCGAAAACGCCGAGATTATTTCGGAATACGCTATGAGTAACGACCCGACGCAAAAAATCGGCGTCGCTACCTGCATAGTCGGCGTAAACGGTCACAAATGGGCGATTTTCGCCGACGATTTATGGAATTGCACTATCAGTATGGATAAGCGCGATCAGATAATAAACGTGGCAAACTACTTGTCGGAAAACGCCGTTAAGGTCAGGGTTTCCTCCTTTCATCAGGGAATTCTTATGCCGAGAGAAAACGAAAAGGGCGAAATAACGAGCGTTTCGTTTTTCAATTACACGCCCGGCGAAGAAAAAGCTATCGTTTTCAACGTTAAGCGTGCCGCGGGCAAAAAGGTCTTTTTCGCTTCGCAGGGACAGGAAAAAGACCGGGACAAAATCGAGCTTAAACCCGTATTTTCGGGCGATTGCTTAACCGTTACCGTCGACAGACTTGTGGCATATTCCGTCGGTACAGTCTTTTTCGAATAAACAATATCCGTAGGATTTAACGACGAAAGCTTTGGCAAAATATATAATTAAATAGCGGAGACTACGATATTATGAAAAGCATAAAACACAACAGCTTAAACATAAACGTCGGCAGCAAGGGGCATTTCTTTCTGACGACCGAAAAAACGGACGAAAAGGATTTCACGTACTGTTATATTAACACGAACGTTACATTCGGCGCGGGTGCGGAGGCGGAATTCGAAAGCAACGCGATTATGCCGACGGAGGATTTACTCTGCTACGAAAAAACCGAATTAAACGGCAACGATATGGCGATTTCTTACGGCGTTAAGGGCAAAGACGTATGCATTACGGAAAAAATCCGCCTTATCGACGGGCTTAACGTTATCAGACAAAGAACGGAAATAGTAAACCGCGGCAATTGCGAAGAAAAACTTTCGCGCTTGTCGAGCGCGTGCGTTACCGGTATCGGCATAGGCGGCAGCAAGTACTTTGAAAACCCCGACAGGTTTGTAGTATATTACCCGCTTAACCGAATGCAGGGCGAGGGACAATGGCAAAAAAAGAAGTTAAAGGAATTAGGCTTATACCCCGCAAGCAAACACCCGTGGGAAAAATCTACTTTCAGGTTGCAGTCGGTTGGTTCGTGGGCAACCAAAGAATACTATCCGCTTCTGATTATCGAGGACACGGAGAAAAACGAGTGCTGGTTTTTCGAGCGGGAGGGCGCGTTTAACTGGTACGTCGAAATAACCGCTTTCGAGGGGTACGGTTCGCCGTGTTTAAGCGTGTCTATCGGCGGCGCGGACGAAAGCATAGGCTGGGTTTATTCGCTTAAACCGTCCGAAAGCTACGCCACTAACGATTGCTTTTACGGCGTGGTAAAAGGCGGGTTCACACAAGCGGTAAAGGAGCTTGTCGCATACAAACGCAAAACGCAGCAGATTGTCCCGAAGCCGATAATCGTGTTTAACGATTTTATGAATTGCTATTGGGGTCAGCCGACGCAAAGCAGGCTTATACCGCTTATAGATAAAGCGAGCGAGGTCGGTTGCGACTGTTTCTGTATCGACGACGGTTGGGCGGTTACGGGCGAATGGACGCCGAAAGACGAACTTTTCCCGGACGGCGGGTTAAAGGGCATTATCAAGTACATTACGGATAAGGGTATGCGCGCGGGGCTGTGGTTCGAGTTTGAAAGGACCACTTATAACGTCGTCAAAGAGCTGGGTGAAGATATTTTATTAAAAAGAAACGGTTGCGTGATTGCGCCGCATCGTCCCAAGCTCGATTTAAGAAACGAAAAAGCAAGGCGGTGGCTGCTGTCTAAAATAGAATTCGTCTATAACGCGGGCGTTCGGTATATAAAAAACGACCACAACAACGACGAGGGGGCAGGCACGAATTACGCGGGCGAAAGCCCTGCCGAGGGGTTAAAGAGAAAACACGCCGCGTTTATATCCTTTATAAACGAGGTTTACGAGAGATTCCCCGACCTCGTTATAGAAAACTGTTCGTCGGGCGGCGGCAGAATGGAGAACGAAACGTTAAAAAACTGTTCGCTTCAATCGATAACCGACCAGGAGGATTACAGGCTTATGCCGTCGATAATAAGCGGTTGCGCGGCGTTGTTGCAGCCCGAAAAAATGGGGGTATGGGCGTACCCGTGTCCGCTTTTATACAAGAATTTGGCAAATCTTAACGTGCCGCAGTCGGAAATCGCGGAAAACGCCGACGGCAGAGAAACGATATTCAATATGGTCAACGGTATGAGCGGTTTGCTGTATTTATCGGGCAGAATCGACCTGGCAGACGAAACTAATCTGAATCTTATCAAGGAAGGCGTCAGGGTTTATAAAACGTATAGCGCGGAAATTTGCAAGCGTTATCCCGTTTTCCCGTTCGGCTTAAAAAACATGGACGAAACGGACAAAAACGCGCTGGGACTTTTAAGCGAGGACGGCGCAGACGTTATTTTGTCCGTGTGGGCGTTAAAAGAAAGAGAATTCGAGATAGATTTATCCGAATACGGCTTTAAAACCGTCAAAAAACTGTACGGCGACCGAATAGAATACGAGCTTTCGGGCGGCAGGTTAAAGGTTAAACTCGCCAAAAAATACAGTGCGGCGATATTGAAAGCGGAGCGGTGATATGGACGGTTTTTTAGCTTGTTACCCGACGGTTTTCGTCGTGGAAAACAGATACGAAATTCTCGTTTTCGCAAAAGAGAACGGGATTATCGCAATCAAGGCGGGCAACGAGATTTTTTACGAAGAAAACAACGGCGCGTTAAGTTCGGAAAAACGCTTTGCGAAGATAAGCGTGCCGCAAACCGTTCTCGATGCATGCAAAAACTATACGGTTTTATACAGAAAAACGGTAGACAGAAAAATTTATTACCCGATTTTCGAATCGGAATTATGCGAAAGCTTCGATTTTTGCCCGTTAGAGAAAACCGAGGATATAAAGGTTTATCATATAGCGGACGTTCATAGGGCGTTCGGGTCGGCGGAAAGGGCAGCCGGATTTTTCGGCAATGATACGGACTTGTTCGTCGTAAACGGCGATATAAGCGAATTCCGCAGCGAAAGCGATTATCTTGACGCCGCGGGATTTACGGGCAGAATTTCAAAAGGTAAAATCCCCGTGGTTTTAGCGCGGGGCAACCACGACGCGCGCGGCAAGCAGGCGGATAGATTTACGGACTATTTTCCGGGCAACGGCAAAAAGACTTATTACGAGTTTGACGCGGGCGTGCTGCACGGCTTGGTTTTAGACTGCGGCGAAGATAAGCGTGACGCGCATAAAGAGTATAACGGCGTAAACGCGTTCGAAGCGTTCCGCAAAAGCGAAACGGAATTTTTAACGCACGTGCAGCCGACGGAGAGCAAAATCAACTTCGCGATTTGCCATATTTGTCCGATATTTCCCACGGAAAACGCGGGCGATTGCTTCGATATAGAGCGCGAAACGTATAAATGCTGGAACGCAAACTTAAAGCGTCTTAACGTGCGGTTTATGCTGTCGGGGCATTTGCATAAGCAATTCGTAATGCCAAAGCACGACGCGCGCTGCTTCGACGATAACGAGTATCTGATTGTGACGGGTTCTGCAATCGATTACGAAACCGAATATTGTGTCGGCGCGGCGTTGAATATTTCAAAAGAACGTTTAAGGGTAAGGTTTACCGATTCGGAAAATAAGGTTTTGTCCGATGAGGAATACAGCCTTTAAAAACCGCTTAA
The DNA here is from genome assembly GCA_958421945.1 of uncultured Eubacteriales bacterium. Lineage (GTDB taxonomy): Bacteria > Bacillota > Clostridia > Christensenellales > Borkfalkiaceae > UBA1259. The sequence continues at coordinate 21,291 of CATZMZ010000012.1, forward strand.
ACCCGACGCACGGACGAAGATAGACAAAACCAAAAGAGGGAAACGGGGCATATGATAGAAACACGCAAGGTCGGCGGGAGCGACTCGCCGCTTATATTGTTTACGCTTAAAAACGAAAAACTGAGCGTCGGCGTTTTAAATTACGGCGCAACGATAACGAGCGTGATTTTTAACGGGCGTGACGTCGTTCTCGGGTGTAACGACGCGTGCGGATACCTTAATTCGGGTTATTATTACGGCGCGACGGTCGGCAGAGTGTGCAACAGGATAGAAAACGGGCGGTTTACGCTTAACGGCAAAGAATATCGCCTGTCCGCTAATCAAAAAGGCAACAGCCTGCACGGCGGTTTTCGCGGCTTCGACAAGCGTTTTTTCGCGCATAACGTTGCGGGCGAGCGGTTAGAACTTACGTACGTATCCGCCGACGGCGAAGAGGGTTACCCCGCGGAACTTGCGGTTAAAGCGGCATTCTTTTTAGACGACTTTGATCTGCATATCGAGTACGAGGCGATTTCGGACGGGGATACGCTTTGCAACCTTACCAACCATTGCTATTTTAATCTTAACGGTCAGGGAAGCGGCGAGGTTCTGTCGCACGAATTACTTATAAACGCCGATTATTTTCTGCCCGTAAACGAGAACAAAATTCCGACGGGCGAACTGTCCGCGGTAAACGGAACGCCGTTCGATTTCAGAACGGCAGAGGCAGTCGGAAAAAGGTTAAGCGCGCCGCATATTCAGCTTGCTTACGGCAACGGCTACGATCACGCGTTCGTGCTTAACGGCGAGGGGTTAAGAAAGGTCGCCACGCTGACGTGCAAAGAGTCAAAGACGGGGCTTGACGTGATAACCGACCAAAAGGCGTTACAGTTTTATTGCGCGCGTTATTCCGACGAAAAAAACGGCAAAGACGGCAAGACTTATAAAGGCTACGACGCGGTATGTTTGGAGGCGGAGGGCTTTCCGAATGCGATAAACCGCCCGAACTTCCCGAGTATCGTCCTTAAAAAAGGCGAAAAATACGTTAACAAAATTATTTACCGTTTTAAAAAACTGTAAAACCGACGTAAACCCAAAAGCCGGGCGAATAAGAAAACCTTTCGGGGCGATTCAAACCGCCGAAAGACTTAAAAAAGGTTAAAATGCGAACATTCCCGGAGCGAAAACCTCTGACCGTTCGCACTAGACAAATAAAAAATATATAGGAGGACAGAATTTTGAAGTCTTACAACACACCGATAATTGAGTTTAATTTCAGTTATTGCAAGGACGTGCTGTCAACGTCGACAAACGATTTGTTGATCAAAGACGGCGAATGGAAGGAGGTAGGCATAGAATGACGGCGATTAAAAGAAAAACGTTAATTTTAATAGCGGCGTTCATTGCGCTTGCTTCGCTCGCATTAGGCGCAGCGTTCGGCACGAGAACGGTAAAAGCGGATTCCGCGGTAACGTTCGAGAATGGCGCGTATATAAGGATTGACACCGAAAACGCGGAAGCTGAAAGCACCACGGGCATAAGATTCGTGGCAACCGTAGCTCCGACGCTTTACGATGCAAACGAAGTGGGTATGATAATAATCCCCTCGTCGATTTTGGCGAAATTCGACGGGCAAAGCGAAGGCGGCATAAGCGATTTGTTTGAGTTTTGCTCCAAAAAATACGGGAAAGCGAAAGAAGATATTTCCCAACCAACCACCCGCGAACGTTTAGAGGCTAATAACGGCAAAATGACGGGTGCAATCGTCAATATAAAGGGCGTTAATTTCAGAAACGAATACACGGCGATTGCGTATAGTTATGACGGCGCAAATTATACGTATTACAGAAGCGACGTAAACAGAACGATAACGGCAGTCGCAAACAAGGCGTTCGAGGCAAGCTCCCAAGCGCAGGAGGGCGACGAGCAAAAGTTAAACGCCGCGCAAAAAGAAAAGCTGACGGAAATTATCAAAAAATCCGTTAAGGTAAGTCTCGGCGACAACGAAAGCGGCAACGAAATAGCCAAAACCGTGGCAAAGGGCAAGACGATTGACCTCGGCAAAACGTTCACGGACGAAAGCATTTCGGGCGAGACCGTGTGGAGCGTTAAAACCGGAAGCGACGTCGTAAAGATTTCGGGCAACGAGATGCAGGCGTTAAAGCAAGGCGACGCTGTTCTTACCGTCGGCGCGTATAACGGAGAGCTTTCCTTCGACGTAACGATTAACGGCGTGCAGGCAAACTTTGTGGCGGACGCGTGCGACTTCGTCGTGGAAGTGCCGCATGACGGGGATATTAAGGTTTTGCAGTTGACCGATACGCAACTTGTAAATTACACCAACGAAACTTCTACCGGTAACGCGGATAATTTAATCGACGTATACACGGAAGCGAATTTCGGCGTAAACTGTTTAGACTATATTGAAGAAGCGTTTAACCGCGTAAAGCCCGACTTTATAGTATTAACGGGCGATAACGTGTTCGGAAGGTTCGACAACGACGGAAAGGCTTTTACGGCGCTTGTCAAAAAGCTTGACAGTCTTAAAACCCCGTGGGCGGCGGTTTACGGCAACCACGATAACGAGTCCCAAATGGGCGCAAACTGGCAGAACAAACAGCTTGCCGATTCGGAATACGGTATGTTTTTACGCGGCGTTACGGACGGAAACGGCAACTATACAATCGGCATTAAGCAAAACGGAACGGTTAAGCGCGTGTTCTGTATGATGGACACGAACGCTTGCGAACAGGCACACGAAGCGGAGGCAAACCACGTTACCAAAACCACCGGCTTTACCGACGACCAGATAGCGTGGTTAAAACGCACGCTTTCCGCGATTAAAGAAGTGGACGCCACGGTAAAAGTCAGCATGGCTTATCACGTGCCTAATTACGCTTTCGTCAAAGCCAAAGAACAGTATACCGAAGCAGAAGCAGGCGTGGATACTTATTATTATACGTTAGGTCTCGATATTGCCGCAAACGAGGGCGATTTCGGCAGTTATAACGTCATAAACGGCGAAACTTTTGCCACGTTTGACTATAATAAAGACAGCGGCGAGAAAAAATACGGCAATGAAACCTTGTTGACGATATTTAAGAACAACGGCGTTGACAGCGTATTCTGCGGACACGAACATCAAATCAGCACGAGTATCGTTTACGAGGGTATCAGGTGGACGTTCGGATTAAAAACGGGCGTGTACGATATTCCCGAAAAAGATAATCTCGGCGGAACGGCTATTACTATCGGCAAGGACGGCGGCGTTTCGGTCGCACACGTTTATAATTCTTTAACGTATCAAGCCTATAAAGACGAAATAAGAAACGGCAATTATATGAATACCGATAAAATGCCTCCCGCAGGGCTTACGGTAATGAATAAATCGGATAACGCAATCTCTCCCGAAAACTTACAGAAAGGCACGGTTACCAAAGAGATTATCGGCGGATTCGGCGCGTATAAACTTTCGGCTGACAGACAGTGCAATTTTGTGCTTGACCCCTCTTTGATTGAAAGCGGAGAATCGGTTACTTTCTCTTATTACGTTCCCCCGACGAACAAAGGATTTTATGGTGGTAACTGGCGTTCGTTCGGTATAGATAGGGGCGTAAGCAACATTCATTATTTCTTACAGCAGGGTAGCGAACATAACTACGGCAGCGATTATGAGTATTTTGATAGTTTCGATACGTGGTATACGGCAACCGTGCCTTTAAGAGTCAATGATGTCAAAGTTTCCAAATTCAACTGGGTAATATCGAAAGGCGGCGAAGTCTATATTAAAGACGTAACCGTCAACGAAGGTAAAACGACGACGGGCAATATTGCGCCTACTGCGGCAACCGATAAAATCGTTTCTTCATATTCTACCACCGGTAAGAGCAATATCTTTAATGCTAGCGGAGAATTGCATTTCTGGTCGCATATAAACACCATAAACCATATGGTTTTTGACAGTAATTTCGTTCAGGATTGCTATAACTCCGGATTAACAAAAATCACGTTCACTTTCTATATGGGCAGCAATTTTGTCAATGAAACCTGGTCAAGCGTTTATTTCGGTTACCTCGATAGCAGCAATACAATGAAGTATTTTATGGACGGCAGCGAATATTTAGGCACTACACCTATACGAAAGGCTAACATAGGGATAGAAAACAGCAAAACCGCTACGTTTACTTTAACGAAAGAACTGTACGAGAAAATCGATTTTGCAAACGGAGCAAGGCTTGTCCTCGGCTATTTGGCGGCAGGTAGTAATGACCCGCTAAAAATGATTATTACTCACCTTGAATTCAGTAAACCGTAAAATCCGTCATACCCGTTCCTTTCTTGAAACAAAACGTTCGACAAAAGGGTAGAACGGCTTAATCATAAAAAAGTAACGATTTTAAGAATGGGGCAAAACAGGTTGTTTTTAAAAAGCTAATTGCTTTAAGAAAATAGCGACACACAGCCGCCCGTGGCATCGCCACGGGCGGCTGTATGTTTTAAAAACCAAACAAGTTGATTACAACGTCTTTTAATGACGTAAGGTTAGAAATATAGTCGCTGACGCGGAGATTGCCACGTCGCTACGCTCCTCGCAATGACGTAAAAACGTTGCCCGTCAAAGGCGGTCGGTGTCAGAATGACGAAAGGTGTTGGGGATTAGAAACACGCTGCCGCGGAGATTGCCGCGTCGCTACGCTCCTCGCAATGACGTATGGTGGAGCAAGAGATTTATAATAAGTCTGCAACGACGTAAGATAAGGTGACTACTGCACGAGATAACGCTTGCGGAATTCCGTCGGCGATAACCCCGTGAATTTCTTGAATACCCGCGTGAAATATAACGGGTCTATAAAGCTTAATTCGTCCGCGATTTCGTTTATCGTTTTGTTCGTGTAAATGATTTCGCTTTGCGCCGCTTCTATCTTTAACGCTATCAGATATTTCCTCGGCGTAAAGCCCGTGTATTCGGTAAACATATTTATCAGCGTGGATACGGATACGTGACACATGCGCGCATACTCGTCGTTTGACAGCGGCTCGGCTTTATAATTTATCTTCATATGCTCGATGGCGTTCTTTATAAGCTTATAAGAGTTGCTCATTAAATGGTCGTTCTGCGCTTTGTGTATTTTTGCAAAAACGTTTAACAGCAATATCGATTTATAAGTTTTGTTTTCAAACCCGTTCGTCCGGAAATCTTCGAGCATCAGATTGCACGTTTCTATGAATATCGGGAAATATCCTACGTTATACGCTTTGTGCGTGCTTAACTGCAATTCTTCTAAATAACGGGGGATTTTCTTGCCGTAAAAATAAATATAATACCGCTCGTTAATCTTTTCGTTATGATAATATATCTTTACCCGCTCGTTCCTTTCAAAAATATATACCGATCCCGCCTTTAATTGTATCGCGTTTTGATCTTGCTGGATGGTGGCCGTTCCGGAATTTTGGTATATCATAAGATACGCGTCCTCGTATCTGTTAAAATCGAAAGAAGCGTTCTGCGCGATGTAATATCCGCAGTTCTGTATAACCACGTCAAGGTCCTGCGTGTTCTGTTCAAGTTGGTTTTTGTCAGAGAAAAACGTAAATCCGTGTGTTTTCATTTTCGATTATTATACCTTATAAATTAAAGTTTTGTCAACCTTTTTTACGATTTTGTCCATATTTGATTGATTTGGTGTATTACATATCCGTTCCTTTTTTTGTATAATTTTTATATATCTTTTTTTTATTGTGGGAGATTTTTGATTATGTATGAATTAAAAGTGGACAAAAACGTCGCCGTCGGCAAGATTAAACCTTTGCACGGCGTTAATAACGCGCCCTACCTGAAAGGGGAGCTTTTTAAAACCTTGACGGACGCGGGTATTCCGTATTGCAGACTTCACGATTCCGCTTCGATTTACCCGTACGGGCGTTGCGTGGATATCCCCGCGATTTTCCCAAATTTCGACGCGGACGAGAACGACCCGAACAGTTACGATTTTACTTTTACCGACGTGTATCTTAAAAATCTCGTCGACGCCGGCGTAGAACCCTTTTACCGACTCGGCGTGTCTATCGAAAATTACGCTTATATCAAGGCGTATAATATTTTCCCGCCCAAAGACTTTGCCAAGTGGGCAAGAATTTGCGAGCATATTATTTTGCATTACAATTACGGCTGGGCAAACGGCTTTCATTTCGGAATCGAATACTGGGAAATCTGGAACGAACCCGAGGACGTTCCCGACGTCGTCGACCGTCAGATGTGGCTCGGCACGAAAGAGGAGTTTTTCGAGCTGTATCGCATTTCCGCAAATTATTTGAAAGAAAAATTCCCCAAGCTTAAAATCGGGGGTTATTCGAGCTGCGGTTTTTACGCGATTGCCGACAGAATCGCCGATCCATCCGCCAACGTTTCCGCTCGCTACGACTATTTTATTACCTATTTTATCGACTTTTTAACGTATATTTCGGACGAAAAACACACCGCGCCGTTAGACTTTTTCTCGTGGCATTCTTATAACGGCATTTGGTGTAATAAAATTTTTGCCGACTACGCGCGCAAAAAACTCGACGAGTTCGGATTTAAAAACACCGAAAGCTTTTTGACCGAGTGGAATCCGAGCCGTCTTTATAAGGGTACGCTGCGCGATTCCGCGAATATCGCTTCTAATATACTCGGTTTGCAGGATTCGCCCGTCGATATGATGCATTATTACGATTTGAGAATAAACACGTCGTACTGCGGTCTTTACGACCCTATTCAGTCGCCGCTTCTGCCCTGGACGAACGACCTTCCCGCATGCCTTCTGAAAGCATATTACACTTTTAAGGCGTTCAACGAGCTTTATAAGCTTAAAACGCAGGTTAAGGTTACCGGCGCGGACGACCCCGTTTTTGCCGTTGCGGCGTTCGACGGGGAAAAGGGTGCAATCTATATCACTAACAATTCGGAGGAAAAAGCCGAAATCGCCCTTTCCGGTCTCGGTAAGGCGGAAAGAGCTTTATATATCACCGAGGATAAAAGTCTCGAGGACGGCGAAGTTTCAGAAAAATTCACGCTTAACGCTTTCGAAAGCGTAGTTATTTATTTCCGTTGACGAAAAATTTATGAAAAAATCAATTCCGTTCTGGTCGTGGAACGACGAGCTTAACGTAAAAAAACTAAACGAGCAGATTGACGAACTGTCCGAAAAAGGCTTCGGCGGATTCTTTATGCACGCGCGCAGCGGGCTTAAAACCGAATACCTTTCCGAGGACTGGTTTAACTGCGTCAGGGCGTGCGCCGTTAAAGCGCGTAAACTCGGGCTTGCGCCGTGGCTTTACGACGAAAACGGCTGGCCAAGCGGCGCGGCGGGCGGTAAGTTGCTTTCCGACCCGCAAAACCTCGAAAATTATCTTACTTTTTCGTTCGGAAACTCGGATAAGCACGCGTTCGTTTCTTACGACGTTTCGGGTGACAGGTTAATCAGGCTTTCTCCCGACGCTCATTCCGAAAACGCGCTTAACGTTTACAAGCATACCTCTATTTCTACGGTGGACGTTGCGGACGATAAGGTTATCGATAAGTTTATCGAGAACACGCACGAGGTGTACGAAAAGAAATTCGGCGGGCGGCTTTGTGATTTTATCGACGGGCTTTTTACCGACGAACCGCAATATTACGGCGGCGCAACACCGTTTCCGCACCTTATTTCCGATTATTTCAAGACTACCTACGACGCAGACGTTCTCGACGGGTTGGGACTGCTTTTTGCCGAAAAAGAGGGGTACGAGGCGTTCAGATATAAGTATTATCTCGCGTGTCAGACACTCTTTATCGAAAATTATTCTAAAAAGGTTTACGAATGGTGCGATTGCCACGGCTTAAAGCTTACGGGGCATTACGTGGAGGAGGCCGATTTATCCAAGCAAATGTACCATTGCGCGGGCGTTATGCCATTTTACGAGTACGAGCATATCCCCGGCATTGACTGGCTTTGCAGAAGATTTATGTCGGTCGTTCCCGTTAAGCAGGTGGTAAGCGCGGCCGCTCAGCTCGGCAAAAAAGAGATTTTAACCGAATGTTTCGCGATGAGCGGCTGGGACGTTACGCCTCTTGAACTTAAAGCGATTGCGGAATTTCAGTACATTTTCGGCGTGAACGTTACCTGTATGCATTTGTATCCGTATTCCGAGGCGCGCGAACGCAAAAACGATTACCCGATGCATTTCGGCGGAACTAACGTGTGGGCGGCGGACGTTTTGCCCACCTTTAACGATTATTTCGATAAGCTCGGCGATTTGATTCTCCAAACGCGTGAACGGGTAGACGTTGCCGTGCTTCATCCGATAAGAAGCGCGTATATCACGTTTAAGCACCTTATCGTTGACGAATACGACAAGTCGTTTATAAAATTTTCCGACGAACTTTCGGAGCGGACTGCGTTCCATTACGTTGACGAAACGCTGCTCGAAAAACACGGCTGCGTGGCGGGTAATAAGCTCCGCTGCGGTTTGTGCGAATATTCTTACGTTATCCTTCCGCCCGACATTTTAACTATCGGCAAAAACACGGACAGGCTTTTGCGCGAATATATCGCAAACGGCGGAAAAATCATCGTTTCCGGCAGACGCCCCGTTTATCTTGAAGGGGTTAAAACGGATTTAAGCTATCTTAAATCGAACGCGACGATGGACGAAATCGTTAAAGACAACCTTTACTCTCTCCGCGCCGCAGGCGGCAAGGTGCGCCACGCTGCGAGAATTTCCGATTCTCTTTCGGTTATAGCCGCGCTCAATATCGACGGCAAAAACACCGCCTCGTGCGAACTGAACGTTAAAAACGGGTTCGTTAAAGAATATAATCCGCTTACGGGGGCTAAAACGCCGTGCGAAAACGCGTTTACGTTAAAGCCGTACGAGTCCAAATATTTTGTTATCGAGCCGCTTGCCGAAACACCCGTAAAACGCGAATGCCGCTCGGTTAAGCTTTGCGGCGAATTCGACGTCGTCCGTGCGGACGATAATTATCTCGTACTGGACAAGGCAAGCGTCAGCACCGACGGTGTGAATTTTTCCGAAAAACGCTGTATTCCGCTGATTTTCGACAGCCTTTTGCGAGAACGATTCGCAGGGGACGTGTCGCTTAAATTTGAATTCGAATGCAATTTCGTTCCCGAAAAAATCCGTCTTATGTGCGAAAATTCCGATTACGCCGAGTTGTTCGTAAACGGCAATAAGGTTACGTTCGACGGGGTTTCTCCGATGGACGACGCAATGGCTCTCGCGGATATTAAAAAATTCGTAAAAATCGGGCGGAACGAAATTATAGAGATAATTCGTTTTTACCAAAAAGACAGCGTATATTACGCGTTATTCGGCGAAAACGTTACGGAATTTTTCAGAAACAGTCTCGTTTACGACACGTATATAGAGTGTTTGCGCCTTGTCGGCGACTTCGGCGTGTTCGAGAAAAACGGTCTTAAACAAGGAAAGCTCGAAAACGTGTTTACGGGCGAAAACTTCGTGATCGACAAACCTAAAAAGAAGGTAAGCGACTTGATTTTCGACGGTTATTTGTTTTTTGCCGGCAAGATTCGGCTTAAAAAGACGCTCACGCTTGAAAACGAAAAGGTTGCCGTTACCGTTTGCGGTCGCGTGCATTACGCCAAATTGTGGGTGAACGGCAAATACGCGGGCGAATATTTGTTTAACGACTCGCTCGACGTTTCGGAATTTGCGGTTAAAGGCGAAAACGTTATCGAAATAGAGATTACTACGGGCAGCAGAAATTTATTCGGACCGTTCCATAACGCCATAAAGCAGGAGTCCTTTTACGTAACGCCTTCGTCGTTCGCACTCTCGCAGGAAGGGTTTAAAAACGGCGAATACACCGAGGCTTACTCGTTTATAAGAACGGGTTTATTCGATTACGACGGTACGTTCAGATTAGAACTCGACGAATAATTATAGGAGAAAAAGCTATGAAATACAGGTCACGCGCGCCGCTTTCGGTGATAACTCCCGACGACGGATATAACTATTTTTTCGGCTATTACGATTTGCAGCCGTTTGATAAAAGCGGGGAAAGACACCTCGCGCACAGAGTAAAGTTTAACGACAGAATCCCCGTAAAAGGCGATATCGCGGAGCTCGGTTACGTCACGATAAGCGACGGAAAGTTTCATAAAGTCGCGGAAACGAACGCGTGGAATTTTCAGCAGGGCGCGCTTTTGCAGTGGTACGGCGAGAATTCGATAATATATAACGATTATCGGAACGGCAGTTTTTGCGCGGTTATAAAAGACGTAACGAGCGGTGCGGAGCGAGAATTATGCGCGCCGCTTGCGTGCGTATCGCAGGACAAAAAGCTGGGGTTATCTATAAACTTCGCGCGGATATGGGATTTTCGCCCCGGGTACGGGTATTGCAACGAAAAGGACGCGCACTTTAACGAAAACGCGCCCGCAGACGACGGAGTTTTTTTGGTGGACTTGGAGAAAAACGAAAGCCGCCTTATAATAAGTTATGAAAAAATAAACGAATTATATCCCGAAAAGCCCTTTTGCGATATGAAAATACTCGTAAATCACATAACCTTTAATCCGTCGGGCAGCAGATTTTTAATGCTGGTAAGGAACTTTGCAAAAGAGGGCGAACGCTGGGGAACGTTGCTTTTAACCGCGGACGCCGACGGCGGAAATATAAAGAATTTAACGAATTACGAAGTGAACTCGCATTATTACTGGAAAAACGACGAAGAAATCATAATATATTCGGGGCTTCCCGACTGGGGAATATATTTTATTAACGACAAAACGGGCGCACGCGAACGGCTCGACGACGACCTGATAAATTACGACGACATACATTGCATATATTCGCCCGACAGAAGCTGTTTTATAGGCGACGGATATCCCAACACGGGCAACGACAGATATATATTGATGTACGATTTTGCGAGCAAAAAGAGCCGCGCGATAGTGAAGATTCATTCCGAACCGGTAAACGACACGGACATACGGTGCGATTTGCATAATCGCTTTAACCGCGACGGCACGGCTATTTCGTTCGACTCTTTTCACGACGGAATAAGAAGAATTATGCTTATGCCTTTTGCGAAATAACCCTTAAAAATTCGCGCGGTAAAGCGCGGCAAAGAGTGTGATAAAGTAAAAAACAACCGAGGCAAAGGCGCAAATTTAACCTTTGCGGAAGCCGTTAAAAGATAAAACCCTCCGTCTGCAAAACGGGGGGCTTCGCTTGGTTTGGTCGGTTAAACGTGACAATTACCGCGTCAAATCGCTTTTTTTGGATAATCGATTGACAACGGTTGAAAAATTTATTAAAATAAAAATGTTAGGTGGTAAATCGAATGTTCGATATTTTAGACGTAAAAGACTTTAAACAATCGCTTTTATCGCAGGGCGAAAGCGTAAAATTTGCGTTTGACTTGCCCTTGGATAAGTCAAAAAGCTATAAGCTGAACGTGGTTGGCGAAGTTGATATAGACTACTTTTTGCGGTTTGAGGAAGTTTTGCCTTTTTATTACAGGAAAACGGACGATTCGATAAAGTTTATCGACGGGAAAAAGGTTTTAACCTATACCGCCCGCAATTTAACGAAAGAACGCACCGCTTACGCGATGATAAAAGACGTAAGCGCTGGGGAATATACTTTAAGCATACGCTCGAAGGTTAAGGGGCTGAATTCGGAATTCACGCTGACCGCGGAAGTATATTACGGGGCGAACAACACGCGGTATTATTACGAAAAAGCGGACGAAACGGTAACGCTTGCGCTTAAAGAAAGCGAGGACTTTACCGACGACGCGGTCGGTTTTTCGGTTAAGGAACACGCCGCGTTTATAATGATAAAAATCGAAGCGACGGGATTTACGGGCGAAGCGGAGCTTTACGCGCCCGGGCTTTACGGCGGCGACGGAAAAAATCTTTGTCCCGATTTCGATTATTCGCCCGATAACATAAACGATTTTAAGTGGGTGTGCGAGGGTTTTTCGGTTTTGGAAAAGCCTAAATATAAAATCAGCTTAAACGGCAAGGTTTTCTACGACGGAATAATTATGGACAGGCTGGAAAGGTTCGCGGGGTTTTCGCTGAACGTTCCCGACGAGCTTGTTTCCGACGGTGAAAACGAGTTTGAAATATATTATTATACGGACAACGTCAAGCCGTATAGAATAAAAGAGGTGCGTCTTATTTCCGCGCCGCGCGGGTTCGAGCCGTTGGGCGTAAAAAATCAGCTCGCGCTAAACGAGCCGTTCGGCGTGTTCTGTTATTCGGAAAGCGACGAAATAACGGTGGAAGAAAGCGAGTATTACGAGTATAAAGGGTTTACGCGCGTAAGCGGAAATTACGGGGTGATGCGATTCGTTGCGAAAAAATGCGGCGCGAACGTACCCGTTACCGCGAACGGCAAAACGGTTACCGTTTCGGCGATCACCGAAAGTCTGCAAAAGGGAATTATTACGGGTACGGGCGACTTTATTTACGTTTCGCAGAATATCGACGAATTCGCGGAGTACCTTTACTGGTATCTGACGAAGAACGTCGGCGACCTTTTAACGTTCAGGTGCGTTTATCACTGGTGCGGCGACGAACAGGTAAATCTCGGTTTCTGGCGCGCGGCGGAAGAGCTGTTGTCTATGCTCGGCATATATTTTTCGATGATGCGCGACGGCAGAGAGCTTAACGGCGTAAACGTTACCCCGCCGGACGAGTTTTTTAAGACGGAATATTATCTCGGCTCGCAAACGCACGAAAGGGACGGCGCGTTTACCTACTGGGCGCAGGAAATAAAGCAAAGCAACGAACTGTATTATCACGCGCTTTCGAGAAAGATAAAATACAACGGAATTTACGGCAAGCGCAGCCCCGTGTACGCAAAGGACGGCACGCCGTATCTGTATTACGCGCCCGATAAAGCGGAAAACGTAAAAGACGCGTACGAAAACTTAAAAGAGAATTTACGCCTTACGGGGATAGACGGGGCGACGAGACACACGGGCGTTACGCCGTTTTTCAGAACGTTTTACGAGGCGGGGTATAAGTGGCTCGGATACGAGTCCATGTACGGCCCGCACGAGCTGCTGCTTGGTGCGCTTCGCGGCGCAACCGAAAGCTTTAACGGCAAGGGCTTCGGCACGCATCTCGCGTTGCAATGGTCAACCGTTCCTGCCGACGACGAAAAGCATTTTATTCGTTACGCGTTGTCGCTGTATTTAAGCTATATGCACGGCGCGACGGAGATTAACACGGAGGAAGGACTGTGGAGAATCGAAAACCCTTACGAGGATTACGACAGGTATTCCCACGCGTGCGTTGCCCATACGGAGCGGCAGACGAAATTTAACGATTTTATCAAATCGCACAAACGCCGCGGCAAGCTTAAAATCGATATCGCGATGATTATCGGGAAATACGACGGAATGGACGCGTTTTCCACGCCGTGCGTTTACGGACAGAAAAGGTGGGAGGTTTCTAAGCCCGAAAAGAGCTGGGACTTGCTTAAAACCTTTTACCCCGAAAGCGATATAAACGCCATTTATTATTATATAACCAAAGACGTTAAAAACGGTATTCCCGAAAAATACCGCAAAATAATGGAAATCAGAAAGGGACTGTATCTCGACGTTATCGAATACCGTCAGGTCGGATTTTACACGAACACGCCTTACGGGGTTATCGATATTATCCCCGTCGACGACGGTAAATTTTCCGATTATAAATTCCTGTTCTTCACGGGGTGGAACACCGCTACGGAAAGTCAGCTCAAAAAACTGTGCGAATTCGTCGAAAACGGCGGAACGTTGCTTCTTTCGAAGCCGCACTTATACGACACCGTGATACGGGAGGACGCGCTTCGCGGCGCAGCAAGCGTTATCGACAGTCCGCTTCGCGAGAAATTGTTAAGCTATCGCGAGACGGGCAGGGTAATCTATTTCGACAGGGACGCGTATCCTGCCGATTATGCGGACGAGTATTCCGCGGTTATAAGAAAATTCGCTCAAAAATACGCCTCGCCGTATATCCGCGACACGAAAAACGTCAGCTTTACCGAGTACGAAACGCAAGACGGCGCAAGGGTTTATTATCTGCTTAATATCGACTGGTGGGACGAAAACCCCGCCGAGTATACGCTTACGCTCGGCAAAAATGCGTATAAAAAACTGCTTTTCGGCAACGACCCGCTCGTCGTGACCGTAAAAGACGGCGTCGCGATATATACCGACAACCTTTACGCCGACGTGGAGAAAATCGAAAACGGCTTTGCGACGCTTACGGGTTACGGGGAAACCGCCGTTCATATCATAACCGAAGACGGCGAAAGAATAAAAACGGTTTTGCTTGACGGCAAAAACGAGATAAAAATATAACAGGAGAAGAAAATGCTGAAAGGAATATCCAAACTTATTAGTCCCGAACTACTGAAAACGCTTTGCGAAATGGGGCATGGCGACGAAATAGTTATCGCGGACGGAAACTTTCCGTCGGAAAATTTCGGCAAGCGAGTAATCCGCGCGGACGGAATAAGCGGTGCGGAAATGTTAAAAGCGGTGCTTTCGCTCGTGCCGCTCGACGGCTACTCTGACCCGAATATGATACTTATGAAGCTTATGGACTGCGACGTAGGGAAAATCGACCCCGTAATCTGGAAAGAATACGAAAAAATCGCGAAAGCCGCGGACGAAAACGTTAAAATCGGCAATATCGACCGGTTTGAGTTTTACGAAAGGGCAAAAAACGCATTTGCCGTTATCGCCACGGGCGAAGAAGCGGTTTATGCAAACATTATTATTAAAAAAGGCGTAATAAAATTATAAGGAGAATAAATAAGATGGGAAAATACGTATCGGAAAAACCCGCAATCGGTATAAGACCGATAGTGGACGGCAGAGAAGGACCTATGCAGTTGAGGGCGAGTTTAGAGCCGCAGGTAACTGCAATGGCAAACGCCGCGAAAAAACTGTTCGAAGAAAATTTAAGGTATTCCGACGGCACGCCCGTAAGAGTGGTTATCGCAAACCATTCGATAGGCAGAGTGCCTGAGTCTGCCGCATGCGCGGAACAGTTCAGAAAAGAGAACGTCGCAATAACGCTGTCGGTGACGCCTTGCTGGTGTTACGGCGCGGAAACGATGGATATGGACCCTATGACTATAAAAGCGGTATGGGGTTTTAACGGCACGGAAAGACCGGGCGCGGTATATCTTGCAAGCGTTCTCGCAACGCACGCGCAAAAGGGGCTTCCCGCATTCGGAATATACGGCAGAGAGGTTCAGGACAGGGACGAGGTGGAAAAAATCCCCGAGGACGTTAAAGAAAAGCTGTTGCGATTCGGCAGAAGCGCGCTCGCCGCGGTTCAGATGCGCGGAAAATCGTATTTGCAAATCGGTTCAATGTGTATGGGAATAGGCGGTTCGATCATAAGTCACGAGTTTATCGAAGAATATCTCGGAATGAGAGTGGAATCGGTGGACGAAGTAGAGATTCTGCGCCGAATGGAAGAGGGCATTTACAATAAAGAGGAATACGAAAAAGCCCTCGCCTGGACGAAAGAGCATTGCAAAGAGGGCAGAGACGATAACCCCGAAAGCATAAAATTTTTGGGTAAAGAGAGAAGAATTAAATTCACGAAAGAAGAAAAAGAAAAGCAGTGGGAATTCACTATCAAGATGTATTGCATAATAAAAGACCTTATGCAAGGCTCGGATAAACTTCCCGCAGGGTTCGGTGAAGAAGGTTTGGGACATAACGCCATCGCGGCGGGTTTCCAGGGGCAAAGACAGTGGACGGATCACTGGCCCAACTGCGATTACCCCGAAGCGATACTAAATTCGTCGTTCGATTACACGGGCAAGAAAGAGCCTATGACGTTCGCGACGGAAAACGACGTGTTAAACGGAATAAGCATGCTGTTCATGAGACTTCTTACGGGCAGAGCGCAGATATTCGCGGACGTAAGAACGTTCTGGTCGGCGGAAGCGACCAAGCGCGTAACGGGTTACGATTTAGAAGGCAAAGCGAAAGCGAACGGCGGAATAATCCACTTATTGAATTCGGGTGCGGCGTGTCTTGACGCGTGCGGCGAGTGCGTGGACGAGAACGGCAACGCGGTAATGAAGGAATGGTGGAAAGTTACGGAAGAGGACATCAAGAAGATGACTGACGCAACGGTATGGTGCGAGGCGGGCTTCGACAACTTCCGCGGCGGTGGATTCTCGTCGCATTTCGTAACGAGAGCGGAAATGCCCGTAACCATGATAAGACTTAATCTTGTTAAGGGGTTAGGTCCCGTAATGCAGATAGCGGAGGGCTGGACGGTCAAGCTTCCCGACGAAGTTACGGATAAGCTTATGGAAAGAACGAATCCTACGTGGCCTTGCACCTGGTTTACGCCGAGATGTACCGGAAAGGGCGCGTTTACGAGCGCTTACGACGTAATGAACAACTGGGGAGCGAATCACGGCGCGATATCTTACGGACATATAGGTGCGGATTTAATCACGTTATGCTCGATGCTGCGTATACCCGTGTGCATGCACAACGTAGAAGAAGAAAACGTGTACCGTCCCGCGGCGTGGAACGCGTTCGGCATGGATAAAGAGGGGCAGGACTACCGTGCTTGCGCCGCTTACGGTCCGATGTTTAAGAATATTCGTTAAGTACGTGTGCGCCGTAATAAATATTTAATTATTTACAACGCCTATTAAAGAATCGTTTACGCCGCAGGCGGGACTTTCCGTCCCGCCTGCGGCAACAAAAATAACGCAAGTGTGCAAAAAACGCCGCTTCGTTTCGCATCGAGCCGTAAAAGGAGATAGGATTATAAAAAAGCGCGTATTGCAAAAAATAATACGAACCCCGACTTGTTTTCAGGGTTCGTATTATTTTTTGCATTTGTCAATGCCGAACGAAAAGGAGCGTCTTTTTAAGACGAAAGTAGGGCAGGCGTCCACGGGGATTTGAACCGTGATAAATTTTTCTTAAAAATCTCACGAATCGTAGCATTTTTCACTGGATATCTTCTCAAAACAATGGTATTATGCTGAATTGCAAAAGGAGGCGGAAAGTACTATGGGGCAAGAAGATTTGCAACTACTTATAAAAGGAATCGTGTTCTCTCTGCGACAACAAAAATTGCTGACGAAGGCAGAGTCCGAATTTGTATTGAAAATTATTGAACGAAAGTACCCACGGCCAAGAATTACGAGGGAAGACAATGAGTAGTGAAAAAGACTATTCGGTATTGCCTGAGGTAACCATAATCCAAGAATCGGCGAAAATAGAATCGGAGGAGCATAAGCCGAAAAAACTTCGAGTTTGCGCCTATGCGCGGGTTTCAACGGAAAAAGAGGAGCAAGAATACAGTTTCGAAAATCAAAGAGACTACTACATGGATTATATCTCGAAACGATCCGATTGGGAGTTTGTCGGTATATATTCTGACTTCGGGTTGAGTGGGAAAAACAAAAAGCGTCCACAGTTTATCAAAATGATAGATGATTGCCATGCTGGGAAAATAGACAGAATCATTACAAAATCTATAAGTAGGTTCGCGCGTAACACAATTGATTGTATTCAAACTGTTAGAGATTTAAGGGAAAAAGGTATCGGCGTATATTTTGAGAGAGAAGGGATTGATTCGCTTTCTCCGCAGAGTGCTCTCGTCTTATCAATTATGGCAATAGTAGCCGAGGAAGAGAGCAGAAGCATTTCCAACAACATCAAATGGGCTATTCAAAAACAGTTTGCTCAAGGCCATTATTTAATACATACAAAACACTTTCTCGGCTATTCAAGAGAAGAAGATAACCGAATTATTATAATTCCCAAACAGGCTTTGGCTGTACGGAGTATATACCAGTTATACTTGGACGGAAAAAGCATTCACCAAATTGCCTTGGAAATGGAACTAAGGGAGATAGAATCGCCGGAGGGAAATAAAAACTGGGGAGATAGCACAATTTTATCTATATTAAAGAACGAGAAGTATAAGGGCGATTGCTTGTTGCAAAAAACTTATTCCCCGGATTTCTTGGCTTCCAAACGATATAAAAACACAGGACAACTTCGCAGTTATTACGTAAAAAGTCACCATGCGCCAATTATATCATCAGCAATGTTTGATGAGGTTCAAAATGAGATGCAACGTAGAAAAGACTTGCGAACTGGTTCGAAAGCGTATCCAAGTAAATATAGCGGGAAGAGTTGCTTAAGCGGATTGCTTATATG
Source organism: uncultured Eubacteriales bacterium (assembly GCA_958421945.1). Classification (GTDB taxonomy): domain Bacteria; phylum Bacillota; class Clostridia; order Christensenellales; family Borkfalkiaceae; genus UBA1259. The sequence continues at coordinate 39,496 of CATZMZ010000012.1, forward strand.
CGGACAGTGTGGTGGTGTAATGCGTCGACATGTTCAATACCGTAAAGGTGGTGGCATCGGATATTGGGTTTGCCAAAGACATGACCAAGGCAGTTGTTCTATGATGCAAATAAAAGAAAAAGTGATAATCGATGGGCTTCAAATGGTTATACGACAGATATTGTTTCAAAAAGAGCCGTTGTACACAGAGATGACGGATACGATTATCAATTCTGCAAGGAAAGCACACAAGAGTAGCATAAAAAGTGTAAATGCAAAAATCAAAAGGGTTCAAAGACAAATACAACAAATAAAAGACGATTATATAGAAGATGCGATTACGTATGAGGAATATTGCCACTTATCTCGTCAATTTATACATACTGAGCCATTCCTTGAATTGGAAAGAGAGGAAATGATACAAGAAAATAAATGTCTTGCACCAATTGAGCAACGAATAGAAGAAATATCTCAAAGGTTGAAGTTGCAAACGCTGTATGAACACTTCAACGAAGACTTAGTGCGTTATATCGTGGACGAAATAGAACTTGTAACAAATAAGTTGGCAATATGTCGATTGTCGAATGGTAGCGAGTACTATATGTTCTTGGATACTTGGGCCAAGGGAACGAAACGGATAAAGGAAGAATAATGATACATTGGCAGATATTCGAGTCCTATAAGTGGAGCCAAGTGTGATGGTCTATAAGTCTTTTCTTATAGACCATCATTTTTGCATTTTTAGGGGCATTTTCGCCCCTTTTTGAGCAATTTCATAGCAAATCACCAGACCGAGGAACGGAGAACCCGTTGCCCGGTCTTTTTTTATGCCCAAAAAAAGCGTAATTTCACACTTGAAGTCTGTCGGACGATAAGCACCGTCCAACAGGACTTGAATATCAAAACTGAATTAAAAAATCTTATTTATAGCATCTTGGGGCGCGTATCCCATAGCAAAATACTGGGCGAAAGTTTATTATATATGTAGGCTCGGATAGGAGGCCTATTCGCTCGTGCTGATAAGGCAAATAATGGGCGAGGGGGAGGTGAGAAAATGATACAACGAAGAGACAAAAAGAGGACAGCCTCTGCCAAGCGGATACAAGCGGCATTCTTGGGAGAGAACCATATAGATATCGAAGAGATACCGCCAAAGGAAGAGTATGTCAGGGATACAGTAAACAAGCAATTGCGTGTCTGTGCCTATTGCCGAGTAAGTACAGACGAAGAGTCGCAGCAATCGAGCTACGAACTACAAGTCCAACATTACACGGAGTACATCAATAAGCACGACAATTGGACGCTTGTCGGTGTGTATGCCGATGAGGGTATTTCGGGAACATCGGTAAATCATCGCGTGCAGTTTTTGCAGATGATCCAAGATGCGGAAGACGGCAAGATAGATATGATTGTTACAAAATCAATCAGCCGTTTTGCAAGGAATACCCTTGACTGTATTTCCTACGTGCGAAGACTCAAAGCACTCAAACCGCCTGTCGGAGTATTCTTCGAAATGAACGGATACAACACCTTGGACACCATCAGCGAAACTTTCCTTACACTGTTAAGCACGGTAGCGCAAGGTGAGTCCGAGGCAAAGTCGGAAGCCTTGAAATGGTCATATCGTCAGCGGTTTAAGAAGGGGATACCCGTAAACAATATGTGGGCGATAATGGGCTATGACACAGACGAAAACGGCAAGATATTCATAATCGAGAAAGAGGCTGAAATCGTAAGGTTTATGTTCACTGCATACTTGGAAGGCAAAAGCACGGTTGAGATAGCCGAAGCATTGACAATGGCTGAAATACCAACACCAAAAGGCAATGTCAGATGGCAACCGGGAACGGTCGCAGGAATGCTACACAATGAAAAGTATTGCGGTGAAATGCGAATGCAAAAGACGGTCACGGTTGACTTGTTCTCGCATAAATCGGTAAAGAACGAGGGCATAGTTTCCCAATACCGAATGAAGAACTATCATCCGGCAATCGTCTCACGCAAGGTTTACGAGGACGTGCAAGAGCGTTTCCTCGATGGTGGCAATAGGGCTCGCCACACCAAAGAGCCCAAAATAAAGGTTAAGTTCAAACCTATTAAGTCAGGACTTTTGACAGGCTTCGTTCCTATCCCGTCCGCTGTTGAAAAGATAGACATCGAACAACTTAAAGAAATTTCTAAAAAACAAAAATCAAGGAGAAAACAAAAATGTTAAAAGGTTTCAAAGTAATCAGCGTCTATGGCAACACCAGTGAATCGACCGTTACGGTCACCAACAAATACTTCAAATTCAATGCGGACACCGCAGCCGAACTTGGCTATCCCAAGTACATCCAAATGCTCATTGATGCAGACAACAAAAAGTTTGCTATACAGGCAACGGACGAACAGGACGCAAACTCGATTGAATTCAAAGTATCGGAGCCGTCCGAATCGGGCAAAAAGTCGGTCATCAATGTGGCATTCAAAGCCGCGCACGCAACGATTGTGCAGCTTATGCAGTGGGGCGATGGTGCATCGCGCAAGATGAATGGTATCTTCGTTCCCGAAGAAAAGGCTATCATTTATGATCTGACAAAAGCAAACATGGTTTACAACAAGAAAGCGGACTAATCTCCGCGGGGGAGTGGTTTTCGAAAAGAGAGCCGCTCCTTTTTACAAATATAACGGGGGGGGGGTAAGGAGTTTCGTATGGTTTGTAAAAGTAAGGACATTTTCGCATAAGGGGAGAGCGGAAAGGTATCGAAAATGAGTAAAAAGAAACGAATTGTGGGTAAACTTTTGA
>CATZMZ010000013.1 GCA_958421945.1 uncultured Eubacteriales bacterium
CGTCCGAACGTGAGTTCGATTGTGTTATGAGACTAAAAAAGTCAGCGACGCACGCGACAAAAAAACAACAAACGGCATAAGAATAATGCCCCACGGAGAAGCTGCTCCGCAACAAAATTGCTCCGCAGGACTAAGTCCGTCGGGGAATGCCCGTCAAGGGCGTCCGAACGTGAGTTCGATTGTGTTATGAGACTAAAAAAGTCAGCGACGCACGCAAAGCGTGCGTCGCTGACTTTTTGGTAGCCCCACGGAGAATCGAACTCCGGATTCAGCCTTGAGAGGGCTGCGTCTTAACCGCTTGACCATGAGGCCGTTTTTTAATTACGCGCGGAAAAATCCCGTTAATTTCCGTTTGCTTGATTATTTTATCATAATTGCATTTTGATTGCAACAAAAATTAAGGGGTTTTCGGATAATTTTTAAAAACCGTTATAAATAAAAAAGATAAATTAAAAGTCGAAACAAAAAAAAATACCTGCGTCGGCCGACGAAAAGGAAATAATTAACCCGTTTAAGTCAACAGGCGAAGTGTTCTGTCTGATTGATTCTGCATCTTCCTGTTTAATGACAGCGATAATCCGCGGTCGGAAGCTCCGCTCGGCAACGAGAACGAGAACCTTCTATATTTTTATTGTGGATTTTTTTGACCTTTTCTATCGTACCACGAAGGCTACGCGTGTGGGAACGAGCAAGCCCGCACCCATCCGCAACTATATTATACCAAAAACTTTCGTTCTTTGCAATAGTATCATTGACTTTTATGAAATTTTGTTTTAAAATTTATCGGTACGCTGAAAATTTTGGCAAAAAAAGGAAAAACAGTTATATGAAAAGGTTAATCAACTTCCGACCCGCGGTATTTGCGGCGGTAATGCTTGCGTGCGGCATAACGGCGGCGTATTACGTCGTAATGAAAAACGTGCTCGGGGTGGTCGTGTTTTCGCTTATTCCGTTAGCAATAATCGTTTACCGCGCGGTAAAATTTCATTTTTCCGAAAAATCAAAAATAGCGGTGTTTTCTGCGGTAATCGTCGGACTTTGTCTGTTCTTTATAGCTTTCACGGCGTTTTCGGTTAAAACTAATCGTTATATTTCCGCCGACCTTAACGGTCACGACTATAACGTGAGAGGGAGAGTCGTTCAGACGCTCGCGACAAATCGCGGCGAATTTATAGTACTTGATAACGTCGAACTTGCCGGGATTTATAAAGGCAAAACGCGTTATAAAGTTTCGGCGCACGTTACGGGCGACGCGCGGATAGAGCTTGGCGACGAAGTTATGTTTAAAGCCCGCTTGCTCGACAGAAGCGTGGTTTACGAAGGTCGTTTTTCCGCGGAAAACGTTGCTAACGGTATAAAATACACCGCGACGTTAAACGCTTCCGACGTAAACGTTATAACGAACAGGAAAACGATTTTTCAGTCGGTAAACGTATTTTTGCGCGATTCATTAAGAAACTGGCTTGACGGCGACGAGTTTGCTGTGGCTTACGCGATGCTTACGGGCAATTCGTCCGAAATGCAGACGGAAACGCTTTCTTCTTACAGAAGCGCGGGCGTGGCGCATATATTTGCCGTGTCGGGGCTTCATATCGGCTTCGTTGCGGCGGTAATCGGCTTTATCCTGAAAAAATTAAACGTCAAAGGCGTGCTTGCATTTTTAATCGTAACCGTACTTGCGCTGTTTTATTCGGGCGTATGCGGGTTTTCCGCGTCGTCTTTAAGGGCTGTGGTAATGTGCGCGTTATGTTGCGGCGCAGCAATACGCGGAAACAGATACGACGCGTTATCGTCCGTTTCGTTTGCCGCGAGCGTTCTTCTCTTAATCTCGCCCGTGCAGCTGTTTTGCGCGGGGTTCAGGCTCTCGTTCGGCGTAGTTTATGGAATAATCTTATTTGCCGTACCCGTGGCGAGACTGTTAAAATTTTTGCCGAAAAAGCTTGCTCTGACTTTCGGAACGATTATAGCGGCGCAAATTTCCTCGATACCCATAAGCCTTGCGTGTTTCGGCAGCTTTTCGGTGTTCGCGGTTGCGGCAAACCTCGTTTTTATTCCCGTTGCGGGCGTACTGTTCGTTACGTTGTTGCTTGCGACGATAACGGGCGGCGCGTTCGGGATTTCCCATATTACGCTTTTTATCCCGAAATACGCACTGAAAGCCTTAAATGCGGCAATCACCGCGCTCGATTATAAGCCTTTTATAATCGGCGGATTTACGCTCGGCGTTTTTTCGGCGGCGTACTATGCGGCGTTGATTATTCCGAGCGGATTTTTGAACTTAAAAAGGACGTTAAGCGTAATTCTTTCGGCGATTTGCCTCGTCGTTTGCGCCGTCGGAACGGTTGCCGTCAACGTCGTCGAATATAATTCGGTCAAGCTTTACGTAATCGGCTCTGATTCTTTATGCGGCGCGCTCGTTTCTTATAAAAACAAAAACATGCTGGTTGTAAACGAGGCTCGGTACAGATTTTCGGCGAACAGGCTCAAAGCGCTTGCGGACGTAACGGGCGTAAGCTCGCTTGACTGCGTCGCGGTTATCGACGGGAAAGACGAGCTTTCGCTTCAGGTTTTCACTACGCGCTTAAAATCGGCGTTTGCCGTGGACGAGCTGTATTATTACGGTGAAAAGCGTTACGATGAAGAGAAAATCACGCGCAGGTCGTTTCCGGATACCGAATGTTTCGCGCTGACTTCCGGGATTACCGAGAATTCGCTCGGTGAGTTCGGGTATATTTGCGACGGGCGCGGGTTAAAGCTTATCGTCGGCGACAAGGTATTAACTTTTTTCGGCAGGCTTGATTTGGGGAACGTTCCGAAAGACGTTCGGACAGACGTTGCGATAGCATGCAATTATACGGAAGTGCTTAATTATCGCATTTCGGCAAATCGGTTCGTCGCGTGTCGGACGGACGTGAATTTTCCCGACGGCGAAAGCGAGGGAATATTAAAAATCAAATTAGATAATTGACAGGCTGCGGATTTTTTGTGGCGTTTTCGCAGTTGAATTTTCGTTTTTTCTCAATAAATTTCACCAAAGTTCTAATGTTTTTTGCTTCCGAAAAATTATTAAAAAGGGGGATAAACGTCGCAGGACGGGCGCGCTTTAAAAGTTTTTTAAAAAACGGATTAAGCCGCCTTTTTTTTGTTGCTAAACTTTTTATTTGGTGATACAATGTATAAGAGGAAGTTTGGATTTGAAATTCGGAGAGTTTAAAAACACGCTCGAAACGGGCTCGTCGCCGTCGCCGATTTATCTGTTCGAGGGCGAGGATTCATATTTCAGAGAACGCGGACTGAATTTGCTTAAAAATAAGTATTTGTCAGAACCGTCCTTGAATTACGCCGTTTTTGACGGCGCAAACGGGGTCAGCGGCGAACTTATGTCGTCCGTTACCGCGTACCCGTTTATGAGCGAAAAACGCGTTACCGCGCTCCGTGAGTTTTATCCGAAAAAGGACACGGATGCGGAGTTCAGCGAATTTTTAAATAACCCGCCGTCATCGGGGATACTCGTTATTCTGAACGAAAAACCCTGCGATTTTCTTAAAAAATGCAAAACGGTAACTTTTGTCGATTGCGCAAAGTCGGACGCGAACACTCTTGCGCGGTGGATAAAAAGCACGTGTTTGGCTGCGGAAGTTACGATAAGTGCGGAGCTTGCGGTAAAAGTGGCAACGTTTTGTTTGTCCGACATGTCGCGGATTTCGCTTGAAACGGAAAAACTTATCGCTTACGCGGGTAAAGGCGGCGTTATTGACGAAAGCACGGTGGAGTTGCTTGTTCCGCAGGACGCCGAATATAAAATTTACGAAATGACCGATTATATAGCGAAAAGGAATTTCGACAAAGCGTTTTCGGTTATTACGGAAATGCTCGGAAAGGGTGATACGCCGCAAAGAATAATTCTTTCCGTATATAACTATTTCAGACGGCTTTTGCATGCGGCGATAAGCGGAAAGAACGCGGCGGAACTTGCCGAATTGCTCGGCGTTAAGGAGTTTGCAGCGTCAAAAACTATTCAGCAGTCAAAGATGTTTAAGAAGCGTTCGCTTAAAAAAGCCGTTGACGTTCTCATTGATTCCGATTTTAAAATCAAAAGCGGATTGATTGACGCCGACGAACAGATGTGGCTTTCGGTTTTTGCGATAATGACCGATAACGCGTGATGTGCCGCGTGGCGTGGCGGCAGGATAAAAACTTTTTGATTGACGTTTAACCGCTAATGCGTTTATAAATAACAAACAGTAAGGTTGTAGTTTAAACATTATATAATAATATAATATAATAATAAAAAAAGAGAAAAAAGCGAAAAAGGTGGCAAAATGAATTTTTCCGAAAAATTCAGCGGGCTGACGAGATTTCTTTCGTCAAATTTAGATGGAACGGTGGCGTTTATCGCCGGTTGCATTATGTTTACGGTGCTTTATTTTGCGCTGATTAAATTTTTAATCGACAATAATTCCGGTTGGATGGTTGCGCTGTTTACCGTTCTTATGCTTGCGGGCGCGTTCGTGTTTGCAGTGTTAAGCGTCAACGGCACGCTGTTCCTGTTTATTCCGGCGGTGTTCGTCGTTTGCATAACGGTGTTATATTCGGTAGAGCTTAAACGCATAATATGGGCGAGGCGCAATCTTAAACTTGCGGACGTTAAAAAGGGCGAAAGCAGGTCGTACGACGAAGAGAAGGTAGAAAATTGCATTTCGGAAATAATCAAGGCGTTACAGAATATGTCTAAAAGCGATACGGGCGCGATAATCGTTTTATCCACCGATAACGTTCCGAGTCAGATAATAGACAGCGGCGTAAAGCTTGACAGCGACATTTCGAGCGAGCTTATAGAAAGCGTGTTTTTCCCGAAAACGCCGTTGCACGACGGCGCTATGATAATCAACGATACGCGCATAGTAGCGGCGGGGTGCTTCCTTCCGTTATCGCAGAATATGGACAATATCCCGAAAGACCTCGGCACGCGCCACAGAGCGGGCATAGGGATTACCGAGAATATCGACGTGGTTTCCTTAATCGTTTCTGAGGAAACGGGTATTATTTCTATCGTAAGGGGCGGAAAGATTACGCGTTACGCGGATTCGGGAATGCTTCGCAAAACTCTTACAAGATATTACTGGAAAGAGCTTGAAAACGCAAGGAAGTAAGGTTTTTTAAGCTTAAAAGCTAAAAACGGCAAAAAACGAGATATTAAAGGAGCGAAATATGTTTGACGAGAATAAAATAGTTACTGTCGAGGAAGAAGAATCGAAAGCCAAAAAATTTTGGAAAAACGTTGGAATCGGCGCGCTTGCGCTCGTGCTTGCCGTTATCACGGTTACCGTCGTTTGCTTATAAAAAAGGAGCTTTTTATGATTGAAACGGGGATAAAGCCTTGCAGAATACTTTTGCCCGATACGGACGATTTTACGGCTTGGTCGTGCATTGCGTGCGACCAGTTCACGGGGAAGAAGAAATACTGGGAACAGCTTGCCGAAACGGTTAAGGGTAAAAAATCCGTACTTAATCTGATTTTGCCCGAGGCGTATCTGGACGACGACGCGGACGGCAGAATTAAGAAAATCAACGCCAACATTTCTAAATATTTATCCGACGGCACTTTTACCGAGCTGCCCGAAGGGTTTATTCTCACCGTCAGAAAAACGCCTTACGTAAAAAGGCGTATAGGTTTGGTCGGCGCGGTTGACCTCGAACGTTACGAGTATTCGCCGAAATCCTCCGCGCTTATCCGTTCGACCGAAGGCACGATTGAAGAGCGTATTCCGCCACGTCTTAAAATTCGCGAAAACGCCGAAGCGGAATTCTCGCACACTATGATTTTATTCGACGACGAGCGTTGCGAAATTACCGAAAGCCTTTACGAAAGGAGAGGTGAGCTGCAAAAGGTTTACGATTTCGAGCTGAATATGGGCGGCGGCAGCATAGAAGGCTATTTCATCAAAGATTATAAGCCTGTTTTAGAAGCTTTTTCAAGGCTTTTAGATAAAGACAGGCTGATTAAAAAATACAAAAAAGACGATAAATTCGCTTTCGCCGTGGGTGACGGAAACCACTCGCTTGCCACGGCAAAGGCGCACTGGGAAAGGGTTAAACAAGGTCTTTCGGAAAAAGAAAGGCAAAACCACCCGGCGCGTTACGCGCTTGCGGAATTCGTAAATATTTACGATTCGGGCATTTATTTCGAGCCTATTTACAGGTTTATAACGGGCGTCGAGCCGAGCGATTTCCTCGTGCGCTTTAAAACCGCCGTAACGGGCAAAGCTTACGTTTACGCCGGCGGGAAAACCGTTACGCTCGACGGTGCTGCGGATATTCCGACGGTTATCAAGGAAACGGACGCGTTTATTAAAAGTTATATATCGGAAAAGGGCGGCGCGGTCGATTATATTCACGGCAAAGCTGAACTTAAAGCGCTCGTGGACGGCGATTCGCGCGCGGTCGGGGTGCTGTTCGACAGCATAGATAAATCGGATTTGTTCAGATACGTTTCCGAAAAAGGTGCGTTCCCGAGGAAAACTTTTTCTATGGGCGAGGGCGAAGAAAAAAGATATTATTTAGAAGGCAGAAAGATACGCTAATGTTAAAGGTTTGTAAATTCGGCGGCACGAGTATGGCTAACGCCGAAACTCTGAAAAAAGTTAAGGAAATAGTTTTTGCGGACGATTCGCGTAAATTCGTGGTCGTTTCCGCTCCCGGCAAGAGAAATAAAGACGACGTTAAAGTTACCGACGCGCTCTATCGTTGTTACGACGAGCTTGTCGAAAAGGGCGATTGCAAGCAGAGTTTTGCGGTTGTTCGCAAAAGATTTACCGATATCGCCGACGGGTTGGGGCTTAATTTCGATTTAGCCTCCGTTCTCGCGCGCACCGAAAAGGAAATTGTCGAGAAAAAGGACGTGGAATTTACCGCGTCAAGGGGCGAATATCTTGCCGCTATCGTAACCGCCGAATATCTCGGGTTCGAGTTTGTGGACGCAACCGAGGTCGTAAGGTTCGACAGCGAGGGTAAGCTTAACGTTTATTATACGGACGATAAAGTCAAAGCGAGAATGAAAGGGGTTAAGCGAGCGGTTATTCCGGGATTTTACGGCAAAAATTCCGAAGGCAAGGTTAAAACCTTTTCGCGCGGAGGCAGCGATATAACCGGTTCGATTATCGCGCGCGGCGTTAAAGCGGATATTTACGAAAACTGGACGGACGTAAGCGGCTTCCTCATTTGCGATCCGAGAATCGTTCCCGAATGTAAACCCATCAAGCAGCTTACTTATAAAGAACTGCGAGAACTTTCTTATATGGGCGCAAGCGTTCTGCACGCGGAAGCTATTTTCCCGGTTATGAAAGGGAAAATCCCCATCAATATCCGCAACACGTTCAGACCGCAGGACGAGGGAACTATGATTGTTCCCAACGAACAGTATTCCGCCGAGTCTAACAGTGTTATCACGGGCATCGCAGGTAGAAAACATTTTACCGTTTTGTCCATCGAAAAATCCTTGATGAACTCCGAGGTGGGCTTTATCCGCAAGGTTTTGTCTGTCATAGAGCATCACGGGCTTTGTGTAGAACACGTCCCGTCGGGTATCGACACTCTGTCGGTTATTCTCGATTCCGAACAGCTTAAAGACGGCGTTTTGTCGGATATCGTAAACGAGGTTCGCGAAAACGTCAGCCCCGATTACGTCCACGTGATAGAAAATATTTCACTGATAGCCACCGTCGGACACGGTATGACGCGCCGTTCGGGTACTGCGGCTAAATTGTTCGGCGCGCTCGCGGCGGCAAAAATCAATATCAGAATGATCGACCAGGGCTCGAGCGAGCTTAACATCATTATCGGCGTTGCGGATTCCGATTACGAAAAATGTATCCGCGCAATTTATAACGCGTTCGCCGAATAATTCGTTATTATTTTAACGGTTAAAGCGCAAAATAATATAATCAAGGCAATAAAAAAGTATATATAAAAAAGTATAATCGGATAGGATAAATTACATATTTTTCGGAGGCATATTTAATGGATTATGCAAAAGAATCGTTGAGACTTCACGGTGAGTGGAAAGGTAAAATCGAAGTCGTTTCAAAAGTTAAGGTGGAAAACAAGGATGATTTGTCGCTCGCGTACACACCGGGTGTCGCGCAGCCCTGTCTTGAAATTCAAAAGGATTATGACGAATCGTTCGAACTGACAGCAAGGGGAAATACAGTTGCGGTTATTACCGACGGCACGGCTGTTTTAGGATTAGGGGATATCGGTCCAGAGGCGGGTATGCCCGTTATGGAAGGCAAGTGCGTTTTGTTTAAGGTTTTCGGCGGTGTAAATGCTATTCCGCTTTGCATAAGAAGCAAAAATACGGACGAAATCGTTCAGACGGTTAAGCTTCTCGCGGGGAGCTTCGGCGGCGTTAATTTGGAGGATATTTCCGCGCCCAGATGTTTCGAAATCGAAAGAAGATTAAAAGAAGACCCCGAGGTGGATATTCCCGTATTCCACGACGACCAGCACGGCACGGCTGTCGTGTGCGTTGCGGCGGCGATTAACGCGCTTAAACTCGTCGGCAAAAAATGGGAAGATATTTCCGTCGTTTTCAGCGGCGCAGGCGCGGCGGGCGTTGCAATCGCCAAGCTTATGATTGCCATGGGTGCAAAAGACGTCGTTATGTGCGACAGAAAGGGCATTATTTATAAGGATAGGGAAGAGGGAATGAACGCTTCCAAGCGCGAAATTGCCGAATTTTCAAACAAGTTAAATAAAAAAGGCTCTTTGAGTGATGCGTTAAAGGGTGCGGATTTGTTCGTCGGCGTTTCTTCACCGGGATTATTGACGGAAGAAATGGTTAAGTCGATGAATAAAGACGCTATCGTTATGCCTATGGCAAACCCCACGCCCGAAATTATGCCGGAGCTTGCCTTGGAGGCGGGCGCGGCTGTTGTCGGAACGGGCAGAAGCGATTATCCGAACCAAATCAACAACGTGCTTGCGTTCCCGGGGATTTTCCGCGGCGCGCTCGATTGCAGGGCTACCGATATTAACGACGAAATGAATATGGCGGCGGCAAAAGCGATTGCTTCGCTCGTGTCGGACGAGGAGTTAAGGGCGGATTATATCATTCCCGCACCGTTCGATAAGCGTGTTGCGCCTGCGGTTGCAAAGGCGGTGAAAGAGGCCGCGATTAAAACGGGCGTAAACAGAATTTAATGAGCTTTTTTGATAGGGTTTATTTAATCGTTAAGCAGATACCGTTCGGCAAAGTCGCAAGTTACGGCGATATTGCCGAAGCGTTGGGCAATAAAAGACTTTCAAGGCAAGTGGGGTGGGCGTTGCACGCAAACCCCGCTCCCGACGAAATCCCGTGTTATCGCGTGGTTTTTAAGGACGGAAGCTTAAGCGAGGCGTTTGCTTTCGGCGGAATTAACGCTCAAAGAGAATTACTTTTAAAAGAAGGAATAAATTTTGATAAAAAAGGGCGTGTAAAGCCTTGCTTTTTTGTAAATAAAATTATATAATAGTAAAGCTGATTAAAAAATCCGATTATTTCTTATTTACCGTCGGCTATACTTTTTAGTGTTTCTCGAAATGGTTTTTAGGTGTGATTGATTTTTACGTTACCATAGCGAAAGAGAAGGCGAGAAGAAAAGAGGGATTGACGAAAAATAAATAACGGGGTGTAGCGCAGTTGGGGCGACGCGTAAAATAAACAGTCCGGTGGACTGTTTATAGCCAAAGCCCGCGAGGCTTTATGCCGAGAGAGGAAGCGCCTTGGGCGCTACCATAGCGGAAGAGTAAGCGAGAAGAAAAGAGGAATTAGCGGAAAATAAATAACGGGGTGTAGCGCAGTTGGTAGCGCGCTTGGTTCGGGACCAAGAGGTCGTGGGTTCAAATCCCGTCACTCCGACCAAAAACACAATATATTGTGGTCAATTATTAAGTTTTGACACAATATGTTGTGTTTTATTTTGACCAAAAACTGACTTTTGGGGGGAATTTCGGGGAAAAGTCTTAACCTTTTTCTCGTTCGTGCTTTTTTGCGTAAAATGCTTTTATCGGATTGCGCTCTATGACGGAAAATAGTAGCGTGTTTATCCCGAAAAGCGGTACGCGTATTGCGTATGAAGATGCGATTCGGAAGAGTCAAGATAGTGCGAAAATTATTATTAACACCTATATTTCCGATAATTAATGCATAAAAGATAGTACATTTGCATGCAAAACGCCTGAAAATTATTGAATTTTAAATAAAAATATGCTATACTATAAGTCAAAAATTATCGGAAAGGGCAACAGTTTGTCTAAAGTGAGAATTCGTGTTTATGATTGTCCGCAGGGCGTATTGTTCAGCTCGCCCCTTACGAATGTACTTTTATAAAAATCATTGAACCATTTATCATTTCAATGCAAATAATCCTTAAGGAGGTAAGCTTATGACAATAGGATATGCAATATGTTTAATAGCTGCCGTAGGCTTGCTGATAGCCTGCTCGGCGATGATGAAAAACAAGGAGGTTTGGCTAACAATGCTCCACATATGCGTTTCGGTAGTCAACCTCGGATATTTGCTTATGTCTTTGGCGAACAACGTCAAGTTTGCCGTGTTCGGTAACGACGTGGCATACTTCGGCAGCGTGTTCCTTTCAATGTGTATGTGCCTAACTATCGTCCGCATTTGCGGATTTGAGATAAAGAAAGCCCACGTGATCACTTGCGCGACGCTTGGTGTGGTAATGTTCGCCATTATCGTAAGCTCACCGATGATTCCGCTTTACTACAAGAGCGTTGACATTGAAATGATTGACGGCTCGGCAACGCTCGTCAAGGAATACGGCGTATTGCATCCCGTATATATGTTGTATCTGCTCGGTTACTTTGCCACAATGATAGGCACGATAATTCACTCTGTGAGAAAAAAGAAGATCGGCAAGCCAAAGCTTGCAGGATTTATTGCCGCCATCGTTTGCAGTAATCTCGTTATATGGCTGTTTGAAAAGATGGTAAGTTGGGAATACGAATTCCTTTCGGTTACGTACATTATTTCCGAGTTCTTGCTTCTGATCGTCTATTGGATGATTCAGGACTATGTTTACAAAAACGACATTCCCAAGCCCGTTACCCATGAGGAAAAGGTTTCGGTCATTTTCATGGACTCAAGAGAACGCGCTGAAAAGATTAAGCAGATTATCGCAGGTCTTCCCGAGGGAGCAACACTTACCGCAAGACAAATTGACATTCTCGAAGGAATCCTCGAATGCAAGAGCCGTAAGGAGATGGCAGCCGATCTTCACCTCTCTGAGAACACGGTAAAAATGCACACAACCTCGCTGTTCAAGATACTCAAGGTTACGAGCCGAGAAGAAATCTTTGCACGGATAAAAGCATAATGCAATAAGACGATAGCAACACCGCTGTCGTCTTTTTTTTTGCGCAATTTTGGCTGTTTTTGAGCTAATACACCCTGAAAACACCCCTGATACACCCATAAAACACCCTTATAGATTATATAAATACTAAGAATTATTATGATATAATTATGCTGTCAAAAAATAAAGTGGTATTTACGAGATGGCAAATATTGTTTCAGGAGGTGATAGAATATGTTGCGAAAACGAGTCAGATTCGGCGAGTTTGAAGTCCCTATTCCGAGGGGATATCATCAGATCATTGACAAAGACGCAACTACCGAATACCTGTTCATCAACGCACCGAAGAAGATATACACGGTCTATTTCGACAGTACAATGCCGTTTTATAGCGACAAAATTCTTGGCGATTGTGAGGAAGGAAGCACGCTTGAATTAAAGCTTTCCGACAGAAGAATTGTGTTCTTTTGCCCGTCGGGGGGTAGCGACAGAAAGGACGGCTTGTGGTATTTTAATATCGTGTTTGCAGGTGAAAACGGTGAGTCATTATTCTTGCCGGGGCAAATCATGGTAAACTCTGACGAGGTTTACCGCAAAACAGTCGGCGGGAAATTACCTTTCGTCGAAATCCTTGAAAAAATAAAATTAAAAAGCACGGCTAAAACCGTGTAAATAGAAAAAGGAGAAAATAAAATGAAAACAAAATCAAGAAATTTAATCGTGGTTTTCTTAATGGGTTTTGCTATGTTGTTGGCGTGCATTTCTGTTGCAACGCTAACCACTAATGCAGAATTAGCCTCTTTAGAAAACGTGAGCGTAAATAATGGCGTGGTTACTTGGGATCCGTTCCCGGGTGCAGCTGAATACTATTATTCGTTTGGACCCGGCGGAGGTTATCTTGACAAGCCGTCGCTCGATTTGGAGTTGACGGCAAAATCTTTCCATTTGGAAACAGGCGATCATAATTATTTTATCCACGCGGTAGACAAATACGGAACTCAGATTTCCGAAAAAATAGCGGGGACTTATAGCTATACTTGTAAGCAAACTCCGCTTGCGACACCTACTAATCTTACGTGGGATCACACTACTGCAAAATGGGATGCGGTTGATGGTGCGGATTATTACATATTGTATATTTACGAATATAAAAATGATAATTATATCCTTATAACGGCGCTAGGAACATACGTTTATGACAAAACCAGTTACGATATGGGATCCAGATTTGAAGTTGGCAAAACGTATTGCTTTGACGTTAAAGCGTGCGCTGCTTTCAATGATTTGGATCATTTGGATAGCGAATACGGAAGAAGTGAAAATAAGACCTTTGAGGGTGTAGTTCCGTCTCTTACAAACGTAAATGTTGAAAACGGAAAGCTTACTTTTGATCCTGTTACCGGTGCGAGTAAGTACGATATAAGTATTGGAAGCGGTGGATCGACTTGCGACGCGTTGCCTATAAATATGTATGAAATATGTTCTTCCATTAGTCTGGATGACGGTTTTTATGACATTAGAATAAGGGTATACAATAAATACAACGAGCCACTTGCTCCTGAATATACGTACGAAGGTTGGGAGTACGATAGCGCGCTTGCTCCCGCTAAATTAACGGGAACTCTTACTGTTACGGGAACTCTTAAGGTGGGAGAAACGTTGACTGCAACGTTAACTGATTCAAACAACACCGGAACGCTGACTTATACCTGGCTCCGTAGCGATCCGTACGTAAGTTGGGTTGTCGTTCAGACGGGCGATAGCAATACTTTCGTGCTTACTGAAGCGTGCGCAAATAAAAGAATGAGTGTAATTGTAGAAAGCGACGTAGAACATTCACAGGTAGAAAGCGCAAATACCGGCATTGTTGCTGAGGCTAATAAGGCTGAAAATCTTACCGGTACGGTTAATATTCTTGGAACTAAGAAATACGGTGGAACGCTGACTGCGGATGTGTCCAGCAATAATACGGGAACGTTATATTATCAATGGCAGAGAAGCGGTGTTGATATTCCGGGCGCAACCTCGATATCGTACGCTATTACTGTTGATGATATCGGTAAAATTTTAAGAGTAGTGGTAACCAGTAGCGTTGAGGTTGGCAATATTGCAAGTGATGCGACTGCTGTTATTGAAAAGGCAAACGGCGCTTCTGCTCCTACCGGAATAACTGCTACCGGTTGTACAAACAAGGCAAATAACGACGGAACGATTAGTGGTGTAACTACCGCTATGGAATATAAGCTCGGAGACGGTTCTTGGAATAACGTTACTTCCACAACAATAAATAATCTTGCAAGTGGAACGTATTATATCAGAATTAAAGAGACCGATACTCACAAGGCTAGCGCAACTGCATCGGTTGTCGTAAACGCATACGTTGCTCTTACGTACGACGTAACGTTTGACGCTAACGGCGGAGCGGGAGAGATGGACGGCGTTATCGTTGAAGAAAACGATACATACGAGCTTCCTTCTTGTGACTTTATCGCACCCACGGGATATGAGTTCAAATGTTGGAGCGTAAACGAGGTTGAAAAAGCGGTTGGAGAAGAAATCACTATTACCGAAAATACAACTGTTAAAGCAGTATGGAAAGCAAAGAGTAATAATATTGATGCAGAATCTGTTTCAGTAAATTACAAGTCTTTCTCTGCCACTCGTCTATATTATAAAAACGGTGCAGATGATGTGACCAACGATAGCGAAAACTATAATGCACACTTTAACCCGGAAACAAATACACTTACATTAAAGAATTACGAAGGCGATGCTATTGCCATCGGTGGAGCAATTCAAAAAGATGTTACGATTGTTTTGATTGGAACGAATATTATTACTACAAATGACCAAAAAGCAATCTCCTCTACAAATGGTGGCGGTATATTTATTACCGCCGAAAGCGAAGCTACGTTGACTATTAATTGTACCGCGGGGCAAAGTACTATTTACGGTATTTACACCGGATCTTGGGGACATGGCGTTTTAGATATCAGCGGATATGCAGATGTTACATTAAACGTTAATTCAACACGAAATGATTCGTCCGTTTACGGTGCATATATTGACGGAACGATTGATATTAAAGACAATGCAAAATTAACCATTAATACTTCAAGTGCAAACACGTATTCAGGATACACTGTTGGAATGGGATTGTACGCTAAACAGGGGATAACATTTAATACAACCAAAAAAATTCTTGTAAACACTTCCGGTATTCCAAGTGAGAACGGAAACTATGGAATATATAGTGATACTAAGGTCGATTTAAAGAAAGCGGAAGAATTGAAAATTTTCGTATCTGCAGGCTCATACGCAACTCCGGTTTATCCTGCTGTAAACACTCAAAATTGGACAGGTTTCCAAGAATCAACTAATGTCGAAGCCAAGGTATTAACAACCACCTATACGCCGATAGTGATGCGTATGGTTACATTTAATTCAAATGGTGGCTCTGGTAGTATGAATCCTGTCGAATTTGCAGGCGAATACACCTTGCCTTCTTGCACATTCACCGCACCTACCGGCAAACAGTTCAAGGGGTGGGCAACCTCCGCTAACGGTGAAGTGGTTGGCGCAACATATAACGTTACCGCTGACGTTGAATTCTTCGCAATTTGGGAAGATATTCCTGTCATAACCTATGACATAACATTCAACTCAAACGGCGGTACAGGCGAAATGGCTTCTGTTCCCGTTGAAGAAAACGAAAAATATACGCTTCCGGCTTGCGGATTTACCGCGCCTGTTAATTACGAGTTTAAATGTTGGAGCGTAAACGAGGTTGAAAAAGCGGTTGGAAGTCAAATCACTATTACCGAGAATACAACTATTACTGCAGTTTGGCAGCTCTCAAAGATTAAAAACGTTGAAATTACCGGAATGCCGGAGTTTGTTGTTGGTGGCGATATTGTTACGGACGCAAGCGTATTGTCCGTTCCTGCAAACGCTAACTATAAAATAACAGCTTTGGCGTGGTATGACTTTACGGCAGAAGAGTGGGCGAACGGCAAATTCGTTGCAGGACATACGTACCAGTTCTCGGTAGACGTAGTAGCAAAAGAGGACTTCGAGTTTGGCGATTCTCACGAAATCGTTGCTACCATTGACGGAAATCCTGCTTCAGTGTATAAAAACGGCGCTAAAATTATGGTTACGTATAGCGTAGGCGAGCCTATTGCTTATACCATTACTTTTGATGCGAACGGCGGTAGCGGAACTATGGAGCCTGTTGAGTTTGGTGGAAACTACGTGCTTCCCGAGTGTGAATTTACTCCGCCCGAGGGTAAAACGTTTGATAAATGGAATGTTAGTGGTGTAGGCCCGAAAGAGCCCGGAAATGTGGTTATTGTCAGAGAAGATCTTACTATTACTGCTATGTGGAAAGACGCGATCGTTATGTCTACGATAAGCTTCCTTCCCGGCGAGGGTAGTGGAGAAATGCAGTCGGTGGAGGTAGAGAAAGGCTCTGTTTACACCCTGCCCGAGTGTGAGTTTACTCCTAAAGACAAGTACTCGACCTTCTTGCATTGGACGATAGAGCCGGACACCGGCACTAGGCCCAGCGGTTACAAACTGACCGTGCTTGACGATTATACCCTTACCGCCGTGTGGGTTCACGGTTGTAAGCTTGATCTCGTAGACGCCGTGCCTGCCAACTGTGCGACCGAAACCTTTGGAAAGAATGCGTATTACGTATGCAACGGCTGTGGTAATAAGTGCGAGGACGAAAACGGCGAAAACGTTATTTCTAATTTCGAGAACTGGGGAGTTGTTGATTATCAGCACGACTTTAGTGGCGAAATCGTAATGAATGATGCGACGACTCATGGATTTAAGTGCGTAAACGAAGGCTGTGAAAAGGTTGGAGATTTCGTTTCTCACGAGTTTGATGGTTGGAAGACTGACGACTTAGAGCATTGGCAGGAGTGTGCGTGCGGTTACGAGAAGTCGCGTGACAGTCATAGTGGCGGAATGGCAACTTGCACGGAAAAAGCAGTTTGTGAGGTTTGCGAGAAAGCGTATGGAAACACGCTTGATCATAACCACGGTACGGCTTGGAAATCCGATGAAAACGAGCATTGGAACGAGTGCGAATGTGGAGATAAAGCGAACGTTGCACCTCACGCAGACGCTAACAACGACGGCAAGTGCGATACTTGTGAGTACACTATGTCCGTGATTCATACTCACGACTACGGCACGACTTGGAAATCCGATGAAAACGAGCATTGGAACGAGTGTGAGTGTGGCGACAAGGCAAATAAAGCGGCACACGCAGACGCTAACAACGACGGAAAGTGCGATATTTGTGAGTATGTAATGGGCAATGCCGAAAATCCGGGCGGAGGTAAAGGGCCTGAAAATACCGGACTTTCCGGTGGTGCTATCGCAGGTATTGCCGTCGGTTCTGTCGCAGTAGTCGGCTTGGGCGGTTTCTCTCTCTTCTGGTTCGTTATTAAGAAAAAGAGTTTTGCTGACCTTATTGCAATCTTTAAGAAGCAATAACCGATGCTAAACAATTACCCCTTGCCTTTCATGGCAAGGGGTAAAACAAAATGAGGCATTAAAAATGAAGAAAAAATCACTATTAGTAAAAATACTTCTTCTTTTGATTGTTGTTTTTGCATTTTCCCTAACGGCGTGCAATAATGAAGTTGGCGCGCTTGAATCGTTGCTAAACGAATACGGTATCGTCGTAGACGGCGGTAGCTTTGAAGAAGGCTCTACTCTTATAAGCAACGAGATCGTGGCGACCACAGAAGAAGCAGCAGAAGTTCTTGCGGCAATTTCCGATCAGAACTACGACAAGGACGGTAGCGTATATATTTTCGAAATCTACGTTACGAAAGACGGCGCAAAGGTGCAACCGAGCGGCAAAGTGAAGGTTTCTGTTCCGCTTCCGAATATTAAGGTTGATAATTACCTTGTATTCCACGTTAAGGCAGACAACTCGGTAGAAAACCTTGTTCCTACTGTGGCTGACGGGAAAATCTCATTTGAAACAAGCAGTTTCTCCTATTTTATAATTGCAGAAGCTGCTTCTGACGAACACGTACACGACTACGTATGGATTGAGGGCACCGAGCCTTCCTGTGAGAAAGAAGGCGCTATCGCGCACTACCACTGCGACGGCTGCGGCAAGAACTTTGACCCCAATTATGGAGAAGTTGAAACGGTAAGCATTCCGAAAACAGAACACGAATACGGTTCAATGTACTGGGGAAAATCCGCCAACTTCTGGGAGGACGGCAATATTGAATACTATCAATGCGCCGTTTGCAAAAAATACTTTGACGCGGAATTTAACGAAGTCGAAACCGTTGTGATTCCCCAATACTCAACCAATCTCTCCATTTGCGTAAACGGAACGCCGACGGCGCTTACTCTCGACGAGCAAAATGAAAGTCAAATCATTTGGTCTCTTGAAGGTCTTTCGGTTACAAAGGGCAACGTGATCACAATTTGCCAAACCGATAACGTAGAGTTCAGTCATAATTATTTTGCCGAGGGCAACGTTGATACCGACGGAAAGATACTCACGACGGCGGCAGCGGCGAACGTTGTTCTTACAGCAACACCTAACGGACTTATGCTGTTTATCGACGGTAGTTGTGGGCCGGGCGCTTGCGTGTACGACGAGGGCGTTGTAACAAAAGAGCCCACCCACTTGGAAAAAGGAATAAAAACTTACACGTGTACCGTATGTGGCAAAACGAAAGAAGAACCCATTGCCAAAACAAGCGAACACAGCTTTGGAAACTGGAAGTCGAGCGAGTTTGATGAAGAAAAGCACTACAGAGAATGTGCGTGCGGTAAAATAGAAACTGCCGACTGCACGTTTGACGATGGCGTTGTAACAAAAGAGCCCACCCACTTGGAAGAAGGAATAAAGACTTACACGTGTACCGTATGTGGCGGAACGAAAGAAGAACCCATTGCCAAAACAAGCGAACACAGCTTTGGCGATTGGACACCGGACGAGGTTGATGAAGAAAAGCACTGCAGAGAATGTGCGTGCGGCAAAATAGAAACTGCCGACTGTACGTTTTATGCAAACGGCGCTTGCACGGTTTGCGGAAGAGAAAAACCCGAAGAATCGGGAATTATTATTGTAATATCCGGAGGGACGGCTACTTTTGTAGGCAAGGAAACGGTTACGTCTGACAGCAATTTGTACGGCGAAAATGCTACCGTTTACGTTGCGCAAATAAACGACGTGCTGAACGTTACGTTGAACGACCAAGACGGACGAGTATTCAAGCACTGGGCTTCGGCAACCGGCACGATTATCCCCGATGAAGATTTCTCCATGTTGGTGATGAAAAACGGTTACTATTATCCCGTTTTTGAAGACGCCGACGAGTTTTTGAATTGCAAAACTGTTTTTGCGGGGAACTGCGAAAAAGGCACCCTTTACATGTCAACGAATTCCAAGGGCGATATCAAATACGAGTTGGTTTTTGAAAACAACGGCCGTCACGATTTGACAGTATGCACGAACTACAACAGTCAATATCACGTGCAAGAATGTGTGCTTTGCGGCGAACTTGTTTTCGAAGAGCACACCAAGCAAACCAGCGAAGTAGCACAACAACCCACGCACACCAAAGAAGGCGTGATGAGGCACGAATGCAGCTGTGGCTATTCGTGGACGGAATCTATTCCCGCTACGGATGAGCATAGTGTTGATTACGACGATTGGACTATCGTGGAAGAAAGCAAAAACGGGCAATACGGCAAATATCGTGTTCATTGTCAATTCTGTGATTACTACGAAGAGTATTGGTATTTAGGAGGTTTGGATTTTGTCAGCTTTATTGACGGCAAGATGATTCATTATCAATACACCTACGGCGGCAAGGTATGCCACGACGAATACTATTACAACTACAGAAATGCCGAAGGCAAAAAGGTTTACGTTTGGGCATTCCAGTACGCTTACGAATATTCAACAAGTGCCGACAACAACGATACGTACATTTTTATGTACGTAGATGATGAAGATTCGACAACCATCGAGCCTATTTATCTATCCAAATCCCGTGGCGACAAAAAAGCCGAATATCTTTGGGCTATTTACGGATACGCGCATGACGTAAACGATTGGGTCGCCCTTTTGGGCAGTCCCGACCTTAACGTTGGTGGTAGCAGCGGCATGATTTTGGGAAATAATATGAGCGCAAGGGTGTCTTTGTTTGAAGCACAGCATGACTATTGGGCTGAAACGTACAACAAGTTCCGCATTCCAACAAGCAAGGCATACAACGATTTCTCCGACACTAAATGGGAAATATACAGCGAAGGAGTATCATCGGCAGGAAGAGAGATTATCAGCTTTGTGAAAGACAAAGGAACAGCCTATCAACAGTATTTCCACGTCGACAAAGCAACGGGTATTACGTACGGATATGAGAACTATGGTACGTCTTACAGAAGTATTTATATCATGAAAACGTACAAAACCGTAGTATCTCCCAAAGAATTTGACGCTCTTGACGAAAACGGCAAATTGGTGAGCTACTCTTACGGCGATATCGAACAGGACGTAAAGACTCTGTGCGCAAAACGCACGGCATTTTACAACTTCACGTTGACATTACTCCAAAATCCTTCGGCGTTTAGATTGATTGTGAGCGACCCTACGAATTCGGTTAAGCTTGGCGGATCTTACGAAAACGTTTTGTACAATACGGCGCAAGTTTACAATAGCGGAAATGGCATTACATTGTCCTGGCAAGGCGAAGAAAGCCTTGTATTTGACCGTTACGAAATTTGGGACTTTGCAAATCAACAGTGGGTACTGCTTTCCGACAGCCCGGATTATTCGTTCAACACAAACGACAATCCAAGAAAAGAAGCGGCATATATCAGAGTGGTTTGCCACGAAGTCAACGCGCCTGTTGAATCGGACGAAACTTTCACCATCAAAGTAGAAAACGGCTATTTTGAAATTGACGGTAAGGAATATGCCGGAACGGTTAAAGTAGCTGCCAATACGCTTGTATACGTATATGCGAATGACGTTGCAGGCAAGACGTTTGATCATTGGCTGGACGGCAACGGTGAAGAATTCTCCGGTAATAGTTTCAACGTTACCTCCGATATAACACTATCACCTGTCTATACGGATACGCTATATAGTGTATATTGTTATGGCTGGAATAATGACTCATACGTTAGTGTGAATGGCGGGGATTATGATTATTCTAACGAATTTGAAGGTAAGATCGGAGATACGTTTGAATTATCAACGTCACCCGATCCCGAAGGTGAAAGCAACGTGTTCATTGGATGGTATCTTGAAATTATTAAAAAAGGTTCGTGGGAATGGGAACACGTTTTAATAAGCGATAGTCAAACATTCACTTATAAAATAACGGGCAATGAATACGGTTCTTTGTATGCTGTGTGGACAAAGGGAGAAAATCCATTTGTTAAAACGTATGTTGATATCAGAGTAGAAAATGGTTTTGTGAACTATTCCACCGGCGAAGTAGTTTCCGAATCGCTTGATAATGCCTACTCCGCTATAAGCGTATCCAACATGGTAAGAGCTACTTTCTTTGATGATCCTACTGACGAGACTGTTTACACAGTTTGGGACGTAGCATATAGATACGAAATTGACGGCGAAGTCCAACACGAAAATGTTGAATCTTTTGAAGACGAGTATGATTACTATCCTGCACAATATTGGGTAAATGATCCAAAATATAGTTATCCGGACGGCGTTATTAACGTTACGGGAATTATTAACCAGTCGAGCGGTGGTTTGGAGGAAGGCGTAGGAACGGTTAGTCCTTAATGAAACTAATTACTATATTGCCCTCGTCGACGAACAACCCGAAAACGTGGAAAAGTCGGGGTGCGGCTCTGCTTTTACTGTTTGTAAAAAGTGGAATAACGTCAATACAACACCTACATGGGCGGCAAGCACAGCTTGCCGCCCATTTTGAATGAAAAAAAACAATGAAATGATTTTGTTTTATGAATATTGCAAATAAGAAAGAAGGATAAAAAAGACGTTCGGTGTTTTGTCTTTGGAATGTTTGACGTGTACTTGAAGAGCAGATAACTGTAACGTTCATCGGCAAGAAGAGGATCTTAAACTATACGACGTCGTGGTTTATGAAGTTGAAGGGATTTTACTCGTTCATCGTATAGTAAAAATTCAAGAACCCGACGCGTCACGTTCGGAAAGGTATTTCAGGCTTCAAGGCGACGCAATTCAATACGCGGACAGGTTTCCGGTTAAATATTCGTAAATGAAAGGTATATACGACGGAAAACCCCTCGCAGAGGTATAACCGTTCGGTTATCCCCGCGAGGGGTTTTTGTCGGACAAACCTTTGCCCGACGCCGCGTTTTGCCCGACTAACGGCGGCTTTGCCGAGGGTGTGGCACTTTTATTTAACCGCGCAGACGTGTCGTTCGACGATTATAAAAGCGACGCGGGCGGCAATAGTCCGAATATAAGCGAAATGGAAAAGAGCGTTAAGCTTGCGGAATTCGCGCTGCTTCTTCGCAACGACGGCAAACCGCTCGATAAAATCGTAAACACCGAATCTTTTAAAATCGACAACGAGCCGGTTCAAAGCGGAATTTTAAAGCAAATTCTCTCGTCCGAAGCGGAAACGAGCGTCGCGCGCGCCATATTAGACGGTAAAAGCGAAACGGCGGTATTTCGGTTCGGAACGGAAGAGTATGTGCTTGCGCTCAACGCGCTCGGCGAAGAAAACGGCAATCTTTTCGTAATGTGCGCGTATAAAATAAGCGTTATTTACGGAGAAGGATACGGTCTTATGACAAGTATACTGGCAACCCTCGCGGGGCTTGCACTCGCTATTGCCGTGCTTACCGCGACCATTTTAATAAGCCGCATTGCTTCCGACCGAAAGATTTACAATCTCGAAATGCTAGACGCCGTGCTGAATTGCGCTACTCCCAAAAAATTCCAAAAGGACCTGGAAGAGGTGCTTAAACGGCACAAAACTGTTGGTTTTGCGATAACTTCGCTTAAAATCAACAACTACGCTTACGTGTACGAAAAATTCGGCGACGACGCCGCGATAAATCTTGCAAAATTTGCATCGGGCGCGATAAAGCACGCCTTATTCGATGACGAAACTTTCGCGTATTCGGGCGAGGGCGAGTTTTTATTGCTGTTATATTATAAGGACAGAAAAAGTTTTACGGACAGGCTGAACGGCTTGTATCTGCGGCTTGCGTCGTTTACGGGGTTAGAGAACGAGGACTATAAGGTCAGCGCTTCCTTTTCGGTGTACGTCGTAGAAAAAGACTTAAAGCAAACCCCGAAGCAAATGATAGACAAGTTAAAACTCGTCAAAGATTCCACTACGGTAACGATAGGCTCTTTCACCGCGAATTTTTACGAGGATATGTTAAGGGAAAACCGCATAAGAAAAGCTGAAATAGAGGGAAAAATGGAAAACGCGCTCGAAAACAGCGAGTTCCACTTGTTTTATCAGCCCAAGTATAATTTGCGCACCAAAAGAATGGACGGCAGCGAAATTTTAATACGGTGGTACGACCCGAAGTTAGAAAGTTATCGCGTTCCGAGTGTGTTTTTACCCGTTTTCGAAGAGGACGGTTTTATATGCAAGATAGATAGATTCGTGCTTTATAAAGCTTGCGAAAACATTGCCGAACGGGTAAAGCGCGGCAAAATCTGTTATCCCGTTTCGGTGAACGTTTCGCGCGTTACGGCAATTCAGCCCGACTTTGCCGATTATTATATAAGGATAAAAAACAAATTCAACATAAAGGACGGCTTTATTACGCTCGAATTTACCGAAAGCTTCGCGTACGAAAATTACGATTATCTTTCGGAAATAGTCGGCAGGCTGCACGATAACGGTTTTTTGTGTTCGATAGACGATTTCGGTACGGGCTATTCTTCGTATAACATCTTAAAAACCATCGCGATGGACGAGATTAAGCTTGATAAATTCTTCCTCGAAAAGGGTCTTGATGAGGAACGGGACAGAATGTTGTTAAAAAGCGTTGTCGAGATGATAAAGCGGCTCGGAATGAAAGTTACGCAAGAAGGCGTGGAATCGAGAGAGTCGTTCGAGCTTATGCAAACGCTCGGCTGCGACGTGATTCAGGGATATTTCTTTGCCAAACCGATGAAATACGTGGATTATTGCGAATTTATAGACAACAATTTCGATAAAAGCGAACGTGCAATAAAACCTGACGAAAAGCCTTGACGTTTTCGTAAAATTGCCAAAATTTACCATTTTTCCGTCGCATGGTCGGAATATTCGTTGACATAACCGAATAATAGTGCTATCATTACATAGAAACGCGACAAAACAGGATTTTGTCGGCAACCATCGTTGCCCCGCGCTTTGCTTAACGCAAACCGCCGTTTCAGTTGAAATAGTGCGTTAAAACGTCTGCAAATACTTTTCGCTTGCGCATTTTCCGCACTAAATAATTTATCCGATTTTTTACGGTGTTACTAATGAGAAAACGCTATTATTCACCCGAACTCACCGCGTACGCTTTTGCGTGTGGCTTAAACGATTTGACTTCCTCTGCGGAAAACTTTTTCGACAACAAGAAAAAAGATATTTTCGGAAGGTTGTGACATGAAAAACTTTCCGATTAAAATTTTAACAATCTTTTTGGCGGCAAGCGCGTTGCTTTTTGCGTTTGCGCCTTTTTTCAGGACGGTAATTCCCGTCGACAGTTCCGCAAAAAATTTAATAGCGAACGGCGATTTTTCCGGCTATAACGCTAATGGTTTGTTCGGCGTTACGCCATGCGGCTGGGGATTAAACTATGACGAAGAAGAATCGATATACGACGTCGATAACAAACTGATAAAATTTACCGCCGTAGGGCAAAGCGTCAAGACGAATGAAAGTTTTTCGTTAAACGAGGGAGCGTATAAACTGTCTTTTAACGCTCGCACGGGCGGTACGGGCGCTGCAAATCTTTGCGCGAGTATTCGTTGTGGTAAAGCCGAGCTTTATTCTCGCACGTTCACGCTTACGGACGAAGACGTAGAATATTCCGAACAGGACTTTTGCATTTATAATCCAACCGTTCAAAGCAATATAAATCTTGAAATCTCGCTCGCCGAAAGCAGCTGCGACAACGTTTATCTTGACGACGTTTCTTTAACCGTAGTCGAAAAAATCCTTACGGAAAACGGCGCGAGCATCAGAAACGACGCCACCGACGCGGGGTTGAGATTTAAGGGCAGAATAAACAAACCATTTTACGACTATGCGTGCGGTCATTTTGACGACGTAAGCGCGGGTCTTGTTATCGCGCCTTACGATTTTATCTCGGGAGGCGCAAACGGCGTTTCCGACAGCGAATTTTTTACCGTCGAGGCAATGCAAAGGGCCGGAATGACGCCGCTTATTATCGACGCAAAGATTTGGAACAACGAAAGCACCGCCGAGCGCGATGGATATTACGGCTTTAACTGCGTTATAACTGATATTTGCCCCGAAAACACTGACAGAGAGTTCGCCGCAAGAGCGTATTTATCATATAAAGACAACGGGGAAGTCGTTTACGTTTACGCGGATTTTGCCAAAGAAAACCATTGCCGTTCGATATTCGACGTGGCAAACGCCGCCCTGAATGACGTAGCATTATTATCGGACGACACCTCGGGCGCGTTCGCAACCGCCAGGGCTTACGCGTCCAAAATAACCGAAAAGTATATAAGCGAAAATTTTTCGCAGCCTGACGAAAGCGTGCCGTATTTCGAGTATACCGAACGTTTTGAAACCGCGGTTATCGCGCAGATTATGATAGAGGAGTCCGCGCTGTCTGATAATTGCGAAATCAACGTGACGGTTGACGGCGACGTCGTTACGCCGAAAAACGGTTATTACGTCGTAAATTCGCCCGCCGAGTTTAAGATTACGTTGCGTTTTACGAGTTACAGCTTATTATACAACGTTTCGGGCATAAGTTTAAAAACCTATAAGATTTAAGCGGTCGATTGCGCGAGCGCGCTGATTTTTAATATAAAAAGAGTGAATAACCGTAAAAAAACAAGCCGTTTCGACGGCTTTTTGAAAGTGTAAGATTGCCGAAAAGAATTAAATTTAAAAATTTATAAATTCTCGCAAAGGTGCGTGTTAAAAGGTTGTAAAAAAAATTTTTTTGTGTTACAATGTCATTATCGTTACCGATACGGTGATTACGCTCGCCGTTTTTCGGCAGGGGGATTAAGGAGCAATAAGAGTTAAATCGGGTATTGAATTTTTAGGTATCAGAGAATTATCGCAAGGTAATTTTTAAGCATAATTATAAACGCAAATCGCGACGGGAGGTTACCGCCATGAATAACGTTAGATACAAAAACGCAAGAAGATGTCTTTTTTCTCGCGTTTTTTTAATAAAATTCCGCAAAATCAAAGGCATAGGTGCCACCAGACCCGACTTGTATAAACGCGCAGGCTTATAAAAGCTTTGCGCTTTTTTTATAGAAAAAAACGGTTAAAACAAAACCGCAAAACAGGAGGATGAATTTTATGAAAAAAATTGCAGTTGTTATGGGTAGCGACAGCGATTTAGAGGTTGTGTCAAAGGCGACGGACGTTTTAGAGAAGTTCGGCGTTCCTTTCGAGGTACACGTTTTCTCCGCGCACCGCACGCCGGAAGAGGCGAAAGACCTTGCGTTAAACGCGCGAAGGAATAATATAGGCGCGATAATTGCCGCCGCAGGCATGGCGGCGCACCTTGCGGGCGCGCTCGCCGCGAACACGACTCTTCCCGTTGTGGGAATCCCCGTAAAATCGGGCGCGTTCGGCGGTTTTGACGCGTTATTATCCACCGTTCAGATGCCCACGGGCATACCAGTTGCCACGGTTGCGGTTGACGGCGCAGCAAACGCCGCGCTTTTGTGTATAGAAATGCTTGCAATCACCGACGATGGTCTTGCCGAAAAGCTTATCGCTTATCGCGAGGCGGCAACTCAGAAGGTTTTGGCGAAAAATTCGGAAATAGAAAAAAGATTTAATTAAAAGCGGAGGAATAAACTCATGGAAAAAAAGGCGTTGCTTTACGAAGGAAAGGCAAAAAAAGTGTTCTCTACCGAGAATCCGTCGATGGTGATAGTGTCTTATAAAGACGACGCGACGGCGTTTGACGGTCAAAAAAAGGGCACTGTCGCAGGGAAAGGCGCAGTCAATAACAAAATGACAAATTTCCTATTTAAAATGCTTGAAGAGCGCGGCGTTAAAACTCATCTCGTCGAGGAGCTGTCGGACAGAGAAACGCTCGTTAAAAAGGTTGAGATAGTTCCGCTCGAAGTAATCGTAAGAAACGTTGCCGCAGGCTCGTTTTCCAAGCGTTACGGCGTAGAGGAGGGACGGGTTTTCAAATCTCCCACCGTGGAATTTTCATATAAAAACGACAACCTGCACGACCCGCTTATAAACGAATATCACGCGCTCGCGATGGAGTTAGCCACCCGCGAGGAAATAGACGAAATAACGAAAACGGCGTTAAAAATCAACGAAATATTAAAAGAATATTTTATCTCGCTTAACGTAAAACTGATAGACTTCAAGCTTGAATTCGGCAGGCTTTCGGACGGGCAAATCGTGCTTGCCGATGAAATTTCTCCCGATACTTGCCGTTTTTGGGACGCGGAAACGAACGAAAAGCTCGATAAAGACAGATTCCGTCGCGATTTGGGCGGCGTAGAGGAAGCTTACGGCGAGATGTTAAGAAGGGTTTTCGGCAAATAATTTTTTTACAGGAGTATTATATGAGCAATTTAAGAGAAGAATGCGGTGTATTCGGCGTATATTCGCCCGAAACCTGCGACGTTGCACGGACGGTGTATTACGGATTATTTGCTTTGCAGCACCGCGGGCAGGAATCGTGCGGAATAGTTGTCAACGATTGCGGTGTTTTTTCGGCGTATAAAGACGTCGGTATAGTAAACGACGTTTTTACTCACAAAACGTTAGAAATGCTCGGTAACGGCAATATCGCCGTGGGACACGTTCGCTACGGCACGAAAGGAAATATAGACAGAATAAGCTCTCAACCGCTTGTCGTCAACCATATTAAAGGCAGAATGGCTCTTGCGCACAACGGGCGGTTGGTTAATTCGCAGCAGTTGCGCTCCATGCTCGAACTGAAAGGCTCTATTTTTCAGACGACCAGCGACACGGAGGTTATATCCTACGTGATAACCGAGGCAAGGTTAAGCGCACCGTCCATCGAGGAGGCTATAAACGCCGCGATGTACAAATTAAAGGGCGCGTATTCGCTCGTTATAACCTCGCCGTCAAAACTTATCGCGGTAAGGGACGAAAACGGATTCAGACCGCTGTGCTACGGCAAAACGGTTGACGGCAGATACGTCGTCGCTTCTGAAAGCTGCGCGCTCGACGCGGTCGGCGCAACGCTTATAAGGGAAATTCTTCCCGGTGAAATTCTCGTTTTCGATAAGAACGGAATCCGCTCGATAAAAGAGCATTGCGGAAAGGTTAAGCAGTCTTTTTGCGTGTTCGAATATATCTATTTTGCAAGACCCGACTCTGTCGTGGAAGGGCAAAGCGTGCATCTGGCGCGCGTAAATGCGGGTAAGCTTCTCGCAAAGGAGCATCCCGTCGAAGCAGACGTTGTCGTGGGCGTTCCCGATACGGGAATCGACGGGGCAATCGGTTATGCGGCGCAATCGGGCATTGCTTACGAGATAGGCTTTATTAAAAACAAATATATAGGCAGAACGTTTATCGCGCCGGAGCAAAAAATGCGCGAGGACAAGGTTAAAATCAAATTAAACCCCGTAACGGAAGTTGTTAAGGGCAAGAGGGTCGTTTTAATCGACGACTCCATCGTCAGAGGCACGACGAGCGCGCGGATAGTAGGGTTATTGCGCGACGCGGGTGCAACCGAGGTTCACATGCGCGTAACCTCGCCCGCTTTTTTAAACCCCTGCTATTACGGCACGGATATAGATTCAAGAGAGAATTTAATAGCCTGTAAACATTCCGTCGAGGAAATTTCCAGGCTTATAGGCGCGGATTCGCTCGGTTATCTCAGCATTGACGGGGTGAAGGAGATTGCGGGCGTTGATTGCTGCACCGCGTGTTTCGATGGGAAATATTCTACCGAAACGCCCGATACCACGCTCAAAAACCCTTACGACGATAAAATTAAAATTTTCGACAAGGAGGACGCGCAATGAAAGACTCTTATTCTAAAGCATACGCAGACGCGGGCGTAAGCGTTACCGCAGGTTACGAGGCTGTGGAGAGAATGAAAAAACACGTCGCCAAAACGTTTACGAAAGGCGTTTTCTCCGATTTAGGCGGCTTCGGCGGACTGTTTCGTCCCGATTTGTCGCAAATATCCGAGCCCGTTTTGGTAAGCGGCACGGACGGCGTGGGAACAAAATTAAAGTTAGCGTTTCTCACGGATAAGCACGATACCGTCGGCATAGATTGCGTGGCAATGTGCGTAAACGACGTAATATGTTCGGGCGCAAAACCGCTTTTCTTTCTCGATTATATCGCGTGCGGCAAAAATTACCCCGAAAAAATCGAGCAAATAGTAAAAGGCGTTGCGGAAGGCTGCGTTCAAAGCGGCGCTGCGCTAATCGGCGGAGAAACTGCCGAAATGCCGGGGTTTTATAAAAATGACGAATACGATATAGCAGGCTTTGCCGTCGGAATCGTCGATAAAAGCAAAATCATCGATAACAAAACGATGCACGCGGGGGACGTTATAGTCGCTCTGCCGTCCTCTGGCGTTCATTCCAACGGATTTTCGCTCGTCAGAAAGGTTTTGAATATCGAAAACCGTGATTTAACCGCTCCGCTCGAAGCGTTGGACGGCAAAAATTTGGGCGAAACCTTGCTTACACCTACCAGAATTTACGTTAAACCCGTGCTTGCCCTGATAGAAAAAGTTAAGGTTAAAGGTATTTCGCACATAACGGGCGGCGGGTTTTACGAAAACATACCGAGAAGCATACCCGATGGTTTAGGTGCGGAAATTTATAAATCCGCCGTTAAAACCCCGCCGATTTTCAGGCTTATTCAAGAGGAAGGCAACGTTTCGGAGCGCGATATGTATAACACCTTTAATATGGGCGTCGGCATGAGTATAGTCGTTGCCGAAAAGGACGCGGAAAAAGCCGTAGAAATCCTTAAAGAACAGGGCGAGGACGCTTATATTATCGGCAAAATCGTAACCTCCGACGTAAAGGTGAAATTGTTATGAACGGCGGAGTAACGGGTGAAAAAATTAAAATCGCCGTGTTTGTGTCGGGCGGCGGAACGAATTTGCAGGCGATAATCGACGCCGAAAAAAGCGGAATTTTAAGGGACGGAAAGCTTGCGCTCGTCCTTTCGGATAATCCGTCCGCTTACGCTTTGACAAGGGCGACAAAGGCGGGCATTAAAGCCGTCGTAGTCGAAAAAAAAGCCTCGCAAACGGAATTCGAGGAACAAATTTCGGACGTTTTGGGAGAAAACGACATCGAGCTTATCGTTCTCGCGGGGTTTTTACGAATTTTAGGAAAAGACTTCGTAGAGCGTTACAAAGACCGCATAATAAACGTTCACCCGTCGCTTATTCCGTCCTTTTGCGGTAAAGGTTTCTACGGGTTAAAAGTACACGAAAGGGCGCTTGCTTACGGCGTTAAGGTAACGGGCGCGACCGTGCATTTCGTCAACGAAATTCCCGACGGCGGGCAAATAATAATGCAAAAGGCTGTTCTAGTTAAAAGCGGAGACACGCCCGAAATTTTGCAAAAACGCGTTATGGTCGAAGCCGAGCATAAGCTTTTGCCTCGCGCCGTTCAGTCGGTGTGCAAAAATTTGCGAAAAACCGCGAAGAAACAGACGAAAAATTAGCGAAAATACGCGTAACCGTCGAAAAACGTCGTTAAACGGCAAAGTATCTTGAAAGAAGCAAAATACAAATAAAACGAATGAAAAGGAGCAATTATGGAAAAGGATAACCTTAACATTTACGGCGCGGGCGAGATTATAAAAGGCATTACGTATCCGGGCAGAGGTATAATATTAGGGACTACGCCCGACGGGCTTAAATACGCCGCGGCATATTTTATCACGGGCAGGAGCGAGAACAGCCGCAACCGCATATTCGTTAAAACGGAGGACGGAATTGTTAAAACCGCCCCCTTTGACGTGTCAAAAGTTAAAGACCCGTCACTTATAATTTATAACGCCGTAAGAACGTATAATTCAGCCACGATAGTAACAAACGGTGACCAGACTGACACCGTTTACGACGGGTTAAAGCAAGGCAAAACTTTTTCGGATGCGCTTACTTCGCGGATATTCGAGCCTGACGCGCCTAATTTTACCCCGCGGATCAGCGGAATTTTATATTCGGGCGATCGTGAACCGCGTTACGAGCTGAGCATATTAAAAAAAGCGGACGAAGCGGGGACGAAATGTAACCGTTATACCTTTTCTTACGCATCGGTTGCGGGCGAAGGGCGGTTTATCAGAACTTATATCGACGACGGCTCGCCGCTGCCGGAGTTTACCGGCGAACCTGTGAGGGTTTTTATTCCCGACACGGCGGAAGAGCTTGCCGAGAGCGTCTGGAACGGCTTAAACGCGGACAATAAAATTTCCGTTTACGTCAGGTACGTCGATATTAAAACCGGGCGTTATACGGATAAGCTTATCAATAAACACGGAAATTAAAATAAAAAGGAGAGAATTATGAAAGAGCTTCAATTAAAATACGGTTGCAATCCTAATCAAAAGCCGTCGCGCGTGTTTATGGACGACGGTCAAGAGCTTCCCGTAAGCGTACTTAACGGCAAGCCCGGGTATATAAATCTTCTCGACGCACTCAACGCATGGCAGCTTGTCAAAGAATTAAAAAAGGCGACGGGTCTTCCCGCGGCGGCTTCGTTTAAGCATGTAAGTCCTGCGGGCGCGGCTGTCGGACTTCCTTTAAGCGAAAAACTTAAAAAGGCGTATTTCATAACCGAAGCGGACGGGGAACTTTCTCCGCTTGCCTGCGCTTACGCGAGAGCGAGAGGAACGGACAGACTGTGTTCGTTCGGGGACTGGGCGGCTTTGTCGGACGAATGCGACGAAATCACCGCCCGACTTATTTCGCGAGAGGTTTCGGACGGCGTTATCGCACCTGGCTACACACCCGCCGCGCTGAAAATTTTAAAAGACAAAAGAAAAGGCGCGTATAACGTTCTCGCGTTCGACGAAAATTATAAACCCGCTCCCGTCGAAAAAAAACACGTTTACGGAATTACGTTCGAACAAGGACGCAACGAATGCGTTATCGACGAAAATATGCTTAAAAACGTCGTTTCCGCAAATAAAACCCTCCCCGAAAGCGCAAAGCGCGATTTAATAATCTCGTTGATAACCTTAAAATATACGCAATCCAACTCGGTTTGTTATGCTTACGACGGGCAAACGCTCGGCGTGGGCGCGGGGCAGCAGTCGCGCATACATTGCACGCGTCTGGCGGGCAGTAAGGCAGATACCTGGTTTTTAAGACTGCACGACAAGGTGCTTTCGTTACCGTTTAAAAGCGATTTGGGCAGAGCGGTAAGGGATAACGTTATCGACGGATACATTAACAAAAACGAGGAGGACGTTTGCGCGGACGGTGTTTGGCAAAAATATTTTACCGCACAACCGCAACCGCTGACCGAATGCGAAATCAGAGAATATCTCGCAAAAATAAGCGGCGTCTCGGTTGGTTCGGACGCGTTTTTCCCGTTTGAAGACAACGTGATACGCGCGCGAAAGAGTGGTGTTTCCTTCGTTGCCGAGCCCGGAGGCTCGATAAGGGACGAGGATATCATATCGCGTTGTGACGAATACGGTATGGTTTTGTGTTTTACCGGCGCAAGACTTTTCCATCATTAAAGATAAATAAAGAGCTTATTTTCGGAGAAAAATAATATGAAAATTCTGGTAGTTGGCGGCGGCGGTCGTGAGCATGCCGTCATCAAAAAATTAAAAGAAAACCCCGCTGCGGAAACGATTTACGCGCTCCCCGGCAACGGCGGAATAAAAAACGACGCGATTTGCGTTGATATAGGCGCGAAGGACGTGGACGGAATAGTTAAATTTGCGAGCGAAAACGGAATCGACTACGCCGTCGTTACGCCCGACGACCCATTGTGTCTCGGCGCGGTCGACGCTTTGGAGAAAGCCGGCGTGCCGTGTTTCGGTCCGTCAAAAAAAGCCGCCGAAATCGAGGGAAGCAAGATATTTGCCAAGAATTTAATGAAAAAATACGGTATTCCCACCGCTGCGTACGAGGTTTTCGACGACGCGGAAAAAGCCGTTTCTTATCTCGAATCAGCAAGCTTTCCTATCGTAATCAAAGCGGACGGGCTTGCGCTCGGCAAAGGCGTTGTGATTGCGGAAAACTTTAACGAGGCAAAAGCGGCGGTTGAAGCCGCGATGTTAGACGGCGTTTTCGGCGAAAGCGGAATGAAGATTGTTATCGAAGAATTTTTAAGCGGACCGGAAATATCCGTGCTGTCGTTTACGGACGGCAAGACTATTGTCCCGATGGTGTCCTCTATGGACCATAAGCGCGCAAAAGACGGGGACGAGGGGCTTAACACCGGCGGCATGGGTGCTGTCGCGCCTAACCCATATTTTACGCCCGAGATTGCGAAAGAATGCGCGGAAAAGATATTTTTACCGACCGTCGCGGCAATGAATGCCGAGGGAAGAACGTTTAAGGGCTGCCTGTATTTCGGGTTAATGCTAACAAAAGACGGAATTAAGGTTATAGAATATAATTGCCGTTTCGGCGACCCCGAGGCGCAGGTGGTGTTGCCGTTATTAAAAAGCGATTTATTAACGGTTATGCGCGCGGTTACGGACGGGCGGCTTGCAGAAACCAAAGTCGAGTTTTCGGATGATTGTGCGGTTTGCGTCGTCGTTGCATCAAGCGGCTATCCCAAAGCGTATAAAACGGGATACGAGATAAACGTTTCAAAAAGCGTCGAAAAAGACGTGTGTTACGCAGGCGTCGGCAAAAACGCGGACGGAAAACTCGTTACGTCGGGCGGACGGGTTTTAAGCGTTGTTGCCGTTGAAAGTAACCTTAAAAAAGCAATCGAGCGGGCTTACGAAAAGGTAAAAGAAGTAAACTTTGAAAATATGTTTTTCCGTAAAGATATCGGGAAAAAGGCTTTGGGAGAATAGAAAATGGTTTATCGCATTTATTCGGAAAAGAAAAAGGATTTAGCTTTCGAGGCGCGTTTTTTGCTTTCGGAAATCAACGAGCTTTTAGGCATTTCGTCGGTAACGGGAATAAGGATTCTGAACAGATATGACGTGGAAAATATCGACCGCGAAACGTTCGATTACGCAGTAAAAACCGTGTTTTCCGAGCCGCAAACGGACGTTGCCCGGGAGAACCCCGATTTTACGGGCGGACTTGTTTTCGCAACTGAATATTTACCGGGGCAATTCGACCAACGCGCGGACTCGGCAGAACAGTGCGTTCAGCTGATTTCCAAAAAGGAACGCCCGCTTATTCGCACTGCAAAGGTTTACGTTTTATACGGCGAAATTTCCGATGAAGAGCTGAAAGCGATTAAAAAGCACGTGATAAACCCGCTTGAATCGCGCGAGGCGTCTTTCACTCTTCCCGAAACTCTGAAAATCTCTTATCCGGAGCCGGATGACGTGGCGGTTTTAAACGGTTTTATCGATTTGGAGGGAGAACAGTTAAAAGATTTCGTCGATAAATACGCCCTTGCGATGGACGAGGACGACGTGCGGTTTTGCCGCGATTATTTCCGATCGGAACATCGCGACCCGACTATGACCGAAATTCGCATGATTGACACTTACTGGTCCGACCATTGCCGGCATACCACGTTTTTAACGTCCTTGCAAAAAGCCGAGTTCGAGGACGAAACTGCGGAAAAGGCGTATAGAGAGTATCTCGGATTAAGAAAAGAATTAAACCGCGAGGAACGTCCCGTTTGTCTGATGGACATCGCGACCGTCGCGGCGAAAGCGTTGAAAAAGAGAGGTAAGCTTGCGAATCTCGACGAATCGGAAGAGATAAACGCCTGCACGGTTAAAATCAAGGTCGACGCAGACGGCAAAAAAGAGGACTGGCTGCTTTTATTCAAGAACGAAACTCACAATCACCCGACCGAAATCGAACCGTTCGGCGGCGCGGCTACCTGTATCGGCGGAGCAATTCGCGACCCGCTGTCGGGACGAGGGTACGTTTACGGCGCAATGAGAGTAACGGGCGCGGGCAATCCTTTAACTCCCGTTTCCGAAACGCTTAAAGGCAAGCTTCCCCAGCGCAAAATAGTAACGTCCGCGG
Organism: uncultured Eubacteriales bacterium; assembly: GCA_958421945.1. Lineage (GTDB taxonomy): Bacteria > Bacillota > Clostridia > Christensenellales > Borkfalkiaceae > UBA1259. The sequence continues at coordinate 34,707 of CATZMZ010000013.1, forward strand.
CGGACGGTTATTCGTCGTACGGCAACCAGATAGGAATTCCGACGGGAATCGTCGACGAAATATATCACGACGGCTACGTGGCAAAGCGTATGGAAATAGGCGCGGTTATAGCCGCCGTTCCCGCAGAAAACGTAGTAAGGGAAAAACCTCGTGCGGGCGACGTGGTGATTTTGCTCGGCGGCGGCACGGGAAGGGACGGATGCGGCGGCGCGACCGGTTCGTCTAAATCGCACAATAAAGACTCTTTGGAAAAGTGTGGCGCGGAGGTTCAGAAAGGCAATGCGCCCGAGGAAAGAAAGCTTCAAAGACTGTTCAGAAATAAAGAGGCAAGCAGGCTTATTAAACGCTGTAACGATTTCGGTGCAGGCGGCGTTTCGGTCGCGGTTGGCGAGCTTGCCGACGGGTTAGACGTTAATCTCGACGCAGTTCCCAAAAAATACGAGGGGCTTGACGGAACGGAGCTTGCGATAAGCGAATCTCAGGAGAGAATGGCGGTCGTCGTCGATAAAAACAACGCCGAAAGGTTTATTAAACTCGCCTCGGACGAAAATCTCCGCGCAACCGTTGTTGCCGCAGTCAAAGACGAGCCGCGGCTTACGTTTTTTTGGCGCGGGCGCAAGATAGCGGACGTCAGTCGCGAATTTCTCAATTCCAACGGCGCGAAAAAGAGCGTTTCGGTAAGGGTTGAAAAAGCCGAGCCGTTCTCTAAAAACATTACGGGCGGTTTTGTCGAAAACTATAAGTCGCTTGCGAACGACTTAAACGTATGTTCCAAACGCGGACTTATCGAAAAATTCGATTCCACGATAGGTGCGGGAAGCGTTCTGATGCCGCTCGGCGGAAAAAACCAAACGACGCCCGTTCAGGCAATGGTGCAAAAAATTCCTACGGAAAGAAAAAAGACGGACGATTGTTCCTTAATGTCCTGGGGTTTTAACCCGTTTATAACCGAAAAAAGCCCTTATCACGGCGCGTATATCGCCGTCGTGGAATCGGTTGCGAAGCTGATTGCTACGGGCGCGGAATTCAAGGACGTGTATCTGACCTTTCAGGAATATTTCCCGCGGCTCGGCAAGGACGAAGTGCGCTGGGGCAAACCGCTTGCCGCGCTTTTGGGCGCGCTTAAAGCGCAGCTCGATTTAGGCGTTGCGGCAATCGGCGGAAAAGACTCTATGAGCGGTTCGTTCGGACAGCTCGACGTGCCGCCCACGCTCGTTTCTTTTGCGGTAACCACGGCGAAAACGGGCGATATAATCTCGCCTGAATTCAAAAAACCCGGGCATAAGGTGTTGTTGCTCGTACCCGAATATGACGAAAACGGTATCCCCGAGCCGAACTCGCTTATAAAGCTGTTTGCACGGGTTTCCGCGATGCAAAAAAGCGGAAGGGTCGAAGCGTGTTATACGCCGACCTACGGCGGCGTAGCCGAAGCCGTTATGAAAATGTGTTTCGGCAACTCTTTGGGCTTTGAATACGAAAACGTTAATAACGACGAAATATTCGGCTACAAATACGGCTCGTTTATTCTGGAACTATCCGACGCCGCGGATAAAGCGGACGAGGTCGGCGGCAAGATAATAGGAAAAACCACGTCTTTACAAGAGATTAAAAAAGGTGAGGAGCGTATTTCGCTTGCCGAGGTTTCCGATATTTACGAAAGCAAGCTTGAAAGCGTTTATCGCACGGTCGCAGGTAACGAAACAACGCCTGTCGAGAATTTCTCTTTTAACACGGGCGAGCGCGCGTTTCCGGCGATAAGAAACGCTAAGCCGAAGGTGCTTATTCCCGTTTTCCCGGGGACGAATTGCGAATACGACAGCGCGAAGGCGGTACGCGAAGCGGGCGCGGAAGCGGAAATTTTTGTTATCAACAATCATTCGGGAGAGAAGGTCGTGGAAAGCGCGGAGAAGTTCGCGTCGCTTATTAAAAAATCGCAGATAATCTTTATCCCCGGCGGCTTTTCGGGCGGGGACGAGCCTGACGGAAGCGGCAAATTCATAACTGCTTTTTTTAGGGGCGATGAAGTAAAAGAGCAGGTCGGCAAACTTCTCGACGAGCGCGACGGGCTTATGCTCGGTATATGCAACGGTTTTCAAGCGTTAATTAAGCTTGGACTTGTGCCTTATGGTAAAATCCTCGACGCGGACGCCGATTTCCCGACGTTGACTTATAATAAAATCGGTCGGCATCAATCCAAAATCGTCCGCACCCGTATCGCTTCCGATAAATCCCCCTGGTTAAAGAGGGTGAACGTCGGTGATATTTACAGCGTGCCGGTATCTCACGGAGAGGGCAGGTTTTACGCGGACGAAAAGCTTATTTCGGAGCTTGCACGAAACGGTCAGATTGCCACGCAATACGTTGATTTTAACGGGAACGCGACGATGGACGTTCGGTTTAATCCAAACGGCTCGGTATGTGCGGTTGAGGGGATAACCTCTCCGGACGGGCGTGTTTTCGGCAAAATGGGGCATTCCGAACGCTTCGCCTCCGACTTGTATAAAAACGTAAACGGCAAATACGATATGCAGCTTTTTGCTTCCGCCGTCGATTATTTTAAGAAAATATAAACTCTTAATAACGTGCGTTAAAACGGACGACAAAAAAACGCTAAACTCGGCAACGGGCAAGGGAGAACAATCGGGCGATTATTCTCCCTTGCAAAAAAACTTCAACTACTTTTAACCCGCTACGCTTTAAAATAAAAGTATCGGGGATAAACCAAACGCACGCGAAAATCGCTTGTTTTTTAAAAACGCATTTGGTATAATTAAAAAAACGACGAACGGCGTCGCGCAGGAGATTTTTTTATAAGCGCAGCGTACGCCGTGATAAGTGTGCATTTTATTATCACAGGTTTACGCGTCGTATTGCCGATTCGTTTTATTTGTGAAACCAACACGGGAGAACTGTTTTGATTAACAAAGAAAGGGATACGCTTGAAAATTTAATTAAAGAAAGAAAAAAGAGATTTTCTTTTGAAACGTATCGAAGCTACGGCAACGGTACTGTTTTATTAGTTGACGATAAATATATTATTTGCTCCGGTTTTTGTGATTTGCACGTGCATTTCAGAGAACCGGGTTTTTTTTATAAAGAAACTATAAAAACGGGCAGCCTTGCGGCGGCACGCGGCGGATATACGACGGTTTGTACTATGCCCAACCTGAACCCCGCGCCCGATTCTCTCGAAAATCTTAACGTGCAGCTCGATATAATAAAAAAAGACGCTTTAATAGAGGTTATTCCTTACGGCACGATAAGCAAAGGGGAAAAGGGCGGCGAACTTGCCGCTCTCGATAAAACCGCTCCGTTCGTATGCGCGTTTTCGGACGACGGAAAGGGTGTTCAGTCGGAGGCTTTGATGCGCGCGGCGATGTTAAAGGCGAAAAGCCTCGGCAAAGTCATAGCGGCGCATTGCGAGGACGAGTCGCTGTTAAAGGGCGGTTGCGTTCATGAAGGCGAGTGGGCTGAAAAAAACGGGTTTATAGGCATTTCCGCCGAAAGCGAATTTTTGCAGCTCGAACGCGACTTACGGCTGGTTAAGGAAACCGGCGTAAGGTATCACGCTTGCCACGTTTCCACAAAAGAAAGCGTCGCGCTTATTCGCAAGGCGAAAAGCGAGGGGTTACCTGTAACCTGCGAAACCGCGCCGCATTATCTTTTATTGACCGAAAACGATCTGATTGACGACGGGCGATTCAAAATGAATCCGCCGCTTCGCACCGCAAAAGATCGGGACGCGTTAATCGAGGGGGTTATCGACGGAACGATAGACGCGATAGCCACCGACCACGCGCCGCATTCCGCGGAAGAAAAGAACAAGGGGTTAAAAAACAGCGCGTTCGGGATAGTCGGGCTTGAAACCGCTTTTCCGCTGCTTTACACCGGATTAGTTAAAGAAAACGTGATATCCCTGAAAAAACTCGTCTGGCTAATGAGCGAAAGCCCGAGAAAAATTTTCGGTATACCGCAAAGGGAAACGGATTTTACGGTATTTGAAACAAAAACCCCGTATAAAATTTTGCCGCAGGATTTTTTATCCAAAGGCAAAAGCACTCCCTTTGAAAACGCCGAGGTATACGGGCGGTGCGTTTTAACGATAAAGGACGACGAAGTCGTTTATAAATACGAAAAAT
>CATZMZ010000014.1 GCA_958421945.1 uncultured Eubacteriales bacterium
TACGCAATATCTTGTGCTTTTTGTCTGTTGTAGCTTTTTCGTACAACAAAGATGGTGGAGATGCGGAGACTTGCACTCCGGTCTTGAACGCCTAACCAAAAACTTCTACATACTTATCCGACGTTTATTCCCGAATACCGCACGCCCGTCGGAGGGCTTTGCGATATTCACGATTTCTAAATTCCGCAACAAGATAGAAATCAATTTCTTATTGCCGTTCCCCGCCTTATTCACGCTCCATCCCGTTCCGACGGGAAAAAACAGGTGAAACGTACGCTTAATTAAGCAGCGTATGCTAAATTTTGATTATTGTTAGCATTTAAATTTAAGTTCTCGTTTTAACGAAGCCGAGCCTTCGGTATGCTTACTTTTTGACCGTAACGCCCAATCGAATCTATAACACCCCCATGTGTTTCGTTTTTTTACTTTGGTTTCCTCTTGATTACGGATTGATTTTTTGAATAATATGTGTAAATTTTCACATAACCTGCTTTTAATATTCTCACTTTTATTTAATAATCTTTTAACATTCTTTCTTTTTCTCTATTCAAGTCTTTTTCTTTCAGAGTTTGCTTTTTATCATAAGTATGTTTGCCACGACAAACGCCCAGCTCAATTTTAATCAGCGCGCCCTTAAAATAAAGTTTTAACGGGACGATGGTTAAGCCCTTTTGTTCTGCTTTTTCTTTAAGCTTAATAATTTCCTGTTTATGGAGTAAAAGCTTTCTGTCTCGTCTTGCGTTTTTTTCGTTAAAAGCCGTTGCCTTATCATAAACGGAAACGTGCATGTTTTTTATAAAAAGCTCGCCGTTATAAACGGTGCAAAAGCTATCTTTAAGGTTGCAATTCCCCATTCTCAACGACTTAACTTCACCACCGTCAAGAACTATACCGCATTCGATTCGTTCTAAAATAAAATACTCGTGCGAAGCAGCCCTGTTAAGACAAATAATTTTATCTTCCATAGAAATATTATACTACCTTTTTTTCGTTTTAGCAAGATAATTTTCGTCACATAATGTAAATTCCGCGCGTTGAGCGACTATATTTACGCCCGCAACCTTGATTTTAACAGATTGTCCGAGCTTAAACGTATAAATGCCGTTCGAAAGCGTAAAAGCTTTTCTGTCGCATTCGTAACGCCTGCCGCGCATAGTTTCCGTTTTAACCAACCCCTCGACGCCGTTGTGAAGTTCAACGAATATTCCGTTGGGAATTACGCCGCTGACGACGCCGTCAAACTCCTCTCCGACGTAATTATCGATATACAATATTTTATAATAATCGTCAACCGCACGTTCCGCTTCTTCGGCATTTTTTTCTTTTTCGGAAGAATGAATCGCTGCCTGCTCGACGAACGAACGATATTTTTCCTCTAACCCCGCCGTGCCGTTTTTCAAAAAGTCCTTTATTATTCTATGCACTGCAAGGTCGGGATATCTCCTTATCGGCGATGTAAAATGACAATAATGCTTTTCGCCCAAGCCGAAATGCCCTATTTGTTCGGGACTGTATTTGGCTTTTTGCATCGTTCTTAACATTATTCTGTTTATCAGAGTAAATGCGGGCGTTCCCTCGGCAGACTTAAGAACTGTTTGAAAATCTTTCGGGTAAATATCGTCCTTTTTATGCTTGCATTTAACCCCTAAACCGTCCAAAAACTCGTAAAACCGCTCTAACCGCTCCTCAGTCGGCTTCTCGTGAATGCGATAAATAAACGGAAGTTCTATATATCCGAAATATTCGGCAACGGAACAGTTTGCCGCTATCATAAACTCCTCGATAAGTCCGTGGGCGCGGTCATTCTCGGCAGCGGTAACGATTATTTCGCCATTCTTGACCGTAATCGAGCTTTCCTTAACGTCAAGATTAACGCTACCGTTTCTGCACCGTTTTTCGTATAAAATATCAGCAAGCTCACGCATTTCCAAAAGTTCGTTAACGAACGGCTCATTCTCTTTAATAGCCGATTCATCCCCGTCGAAAATACGCTGAACGGTATCATAGGTAAAACGTTTCTTACTTTTTATTACGGACGAAACAATTTCGCTGTCCACCACTTCGCCAAGCCCGTCGATTTTCATTATGCAAGAAAGAGTAAGCCTGTCCTCGTTTTCTTTTAGAGAACATAACCCGTTTGAAAGCCTTTCGGGAAGCATGGGAATAACTTTTTCGGGAAAATAAACGCTTGTTCCGCGTTCGAACGCTTCCTCATCCAAAGCAGAATCCGCCTTAACGTATTCGGAGACGTCAGCAATATGAACCCCGAGCAAATAAAAGCCGCCTTTTTTTCTTAGCGAAACAGCGTCGTCAAAATCACGAGCGTCAGCGCCGTCGATGGTAAAGCATACTTCGTTTCTTAAATCTTTGCGCCCCGTTAGATCCGCTTTTGTCAGTTCGTCGGAAAAGCGTCCGGCTTCCTCGGTAACGAGTTCCGGAAATTTGTCGGGCAACTTATAATTAAATAAAATCGACTTTAATTCGGCAGTTTTATCGAATTGTCTGCCGAAAATTTTGGTAACGATACCTTCGGGATTCTTCTTTTTAGGGTAAGCTAAAATTCGACAAACGACTTTATCTCCGGCTTTTGCCCGCAAGCCTTTGCCGAAAGGAATAAAAACATCCGTAAAATATTTATTATCGTCCGGCGTAACGAATCCGCCGCTTTTACAGGTAAAATACGTGCCGACAAGTTCGGAAATTCCGCGGGAAATAATTTTTAACACCCTTGCGGTCGTTCTTTCTCCGATACCTTCCGTCGTTTCTGCAAGAACGGTATCGCCGTGCATCGCTCCGCGCAAGTCTGAATGCGGAATAAAATAATCGGCTTTGCCGTCCTCGTCGGGAATCAAAAATGCGTATCCGCGCTCGTTACCCTGAATTCTACCTTCGATTAAACCTTTTTTCATATACAATGATTATAACAATAAAAGAAAATTCCGTCGTATTCTAAAAAAAATCGGCGGTTAGAAGAAACCGCCGAAATCCTTTTAAATAAAAGTAATTAAGCAAAAAGCGCAACGATAGCAAACGCTATGCATAAAACCGCAAAAACGATACCGCTGATAACGGTAAGTTTCTTCATTTTATGTTCAAACGTTTTGCTTCTGTTTTTACCTAAAAACGTTTCGGTAGTTCCGCCGTTAAGAGCGCTGACGCCGGAAGTATTGCCCGGTTGGCATAATACGACGAGAATGATAAATAAAGCACAAATCGCCATAATGACGAGCGCAACGATTCTTATAATCGGCCATACGTTCCAAAATCCGCCGGACGCCATCAACAAATAATTCATAATTTTTCTCCTGAAATCAAAATATTATACGCAAAATCAAATATTATTTTAACATAAAATCGCTAAATATACAACTGTTTTTCGCTAATATTTTATTTTTGTTAGATTTTTAATCGTTAATAAGGCTTTCCCCCGTCATTTCCTTAGGAACGGGTAAATGCATCATATCTAAAAGCGTAGGCGCGATATCACAAAGTTTGCCGCCCGATTTAAGGGTTTTGCCTTTAAATTCCTCACCGACGACTATTAACGGAACCACGTTTGTAGTATGTGCGGTAAACGGATTGCCCGTTTCGTCAAGCATCTTGTCGGCGTTGCCGTGGTCGGCAGTAACGATTGCAGTTCCGCCCTTCGATAAAACCTTATCGATGACCTTACCCACACATTCGTCAACCGTTTTAACGGCTTTAACCGCCGCTTCGAACACACCCGTATGCCCCACCATATCGCAGTTGGCAAAGTTTAAAATAACCACGTCGTACTTGTCGGAATCTATTTCTTCGATAACTTTTTCGGTTACCTCGTAAGCACTCATTTCGGGTTTCAGATCGTAAGTCGCAACCTTCGGCGACGGAATAACAATCCGCGTTTCGCCCTCTACGGGCGCTTCGAGCTTGGCGTTGAAAAAGAAAGTAACGTGCGCGTATTTTTCCGTTTCAGCGATATGCAACTGTTTTAATCCGAGCGAAGAAAGATACTGCGGCAACGTATTATCGATTTCATCGGGCGGGAAAGCGACGTTCACGTCCTTAAAAGACGCGTCGTAAACGGCAAACCCGGTATAAACAGGTTCTAAAAACCCGGTAATTCTTTCGAAAAACATGTTCTTGTTTTTTTCCGAGTCGAAATACGGCGTAAAATCCTTTTGAGATATCGCTCTCGTGATTTGTCTTGCCCTGTCGGGACGAAAATTAAAGAAAATAACCGAATCGCCTTTTTCGATAAGCGCGACGGGGCGTCCGTTTTCCACGACGTTGGTAGGAAGAACAAACTCGTCCGTAACGCCTGCGGCGTAGCTGTTTTTCAAAGCCGATAAAGCGTCGTCAGCCCTCTCTCCTTTACCGGCGGTAAGCATTTCGTAAGCCTTTTTCGTCCTGTCCCAGTTATTATCCCTGTCCATTGCGTAATATCTGCCGCAAACGGAGGCGATTTTCCCGTAACCGAGCTTATCGATTTCGGCTTGAAGCTCCGCAACGAATTCAACGCCCGATTTCGGATCGGTATCTCTACCGTCCATAAAACAATGAACGTACGTGTTTTTAACTCCGCGGCGTTTAGCCATTTCCAAAAGAGCGAAAACGTGCGTGATATGCGAATGAACTCCGCCCGTCGATAGAAGCCCGTATAAGTGAAGCTGTTTATCGTTATTTACGGCGTTATCCATAGCTTTAACAAGCGCGGGATTTTCAAAAAAATCGCCGTCCTCTATCGCTTTGGTGATTTTGGTTAAATCCTGATAAACGACCCTGCCTGCACCGATATTCAGATGCCCGACTTCGGAATTGCCCATCTGTCCGTCGGGCAAACCTACGTCCCTGCCGCTCGCGCCGATATACGTTGACGGATAAACGCTGAATAATCTTGCAACGTTGCCCTCGCCCGCAGCATAAATCGCATTCCCGTTTTTAACGCCCGAATGACCGTAGCCGTCCATTATTATAATACAATTTGGTTTACTCATATTTTAAATGTTTATAATTATAATTGTCTTTTTAAGTTTGTTTCGTTTGTTTTTTTTCGCGCGACGGCGCGGGAATCCGAAAATCACGAATTCCCGCGCCGAGCGATAAAATACGCTCTTTTTAAGCGTTTCAGTCCTTATAATTTACGATAGCGGCAAAATCGCTTGCCTTTAATGCCGCGCCGCCGATAAGACCTCCGTCGATATTTCTCATCGCCATAAGTTCTTTGGCGTTAGCGGGCTTCATGCTGCCGCCGTATTGAATGCGAAGAGATTTCGCAACCTCCGCGCCCCAGGTCTTTTTAACGAGATTTCTGATAAATCCTATGGTTTTGTTGGCGTCGTCCGCGGTAGCGGTTTTGCCCGTACCGATTGCCCAAACGGGTTCGTATGCGATAACGATATTTTCGAAATCTTCTGCGGTAATATCTTTAAAGCCTTCCAGAACTTGCTTTTTAAGAACTCTCTTGGTTCTGTTCTTTTCTCTTTCGGTAAGCGTTTCACCGACGCAAACGATGGGCTTTAATTCTTTTGCAAGAGCCTGTTTAAGTCTTTTATTTACGCTTTCGTCCGTTTCGCCGAAATACTGACGGCGTTCGGAATGTCCTATAATAACGTATTCAACGCCTATCTCTTTAAGCATTTCTGCGGAAATTTCGCCTGTAAACGCTCCGCTGTCCGCCCAAGCCACGTTTTCTGCGCCAAGGTGAATTTTGCTGCCTTTAACTGCTTCCGAAACCGCCCAAAGGTCGGTGTAAGGAACGCAAACGACAACTTCGGGTTTAGACTTTGCCACAAGCGGTTTAAGCTCGTTGATAAGCGCGGTTGCTTCCGCAACGGTTTTGTTCATTTTCCAGTTTCCAGCAATTATGGGTTTTCTCATAATTTGTCTCCGTAATATAGTAAAATTTTATTTATTTTTATCAGTCTTTATCGTTAAGACATTCGATTCCGGGTAATTTTTTCCCTTCGAATAACTCTAACGATGCTCCGCCACCGGTTGAAATATGCGTCATTTTATCGGCAAATCCGAGTTTCGTAACTGCCGCCGCGGAATCACCGCCGCCTATTATCGTAGTAGCTTCCGTTTCGGCAAGAGCCTGCGCAACGGCTATCGTACCCGCAGCAAAACAGGGATTTTCGGAAACGCCCATAGGTCCGTTCCAAATAACCGTTTTCGCGTTTTTAACCGCGTCCGCGAAAAGCTTGCAGGATTTAGGTCCTATATCCAAGGCCTCCTCGTCGGCAGGGATTGAATCTATATCGTGAATAAAAGAGTCGATTTTAGCGTCGATGGGGTCGGGGAATTTTTTAGCCGACACGATGTCGAGCGGTAAATAGAGCTTTTTGCCGAGTTTGTCGGCTTTTTCCATCATTTCCGTGCAATATCCGATTTTTTCGGAATCGACAAGCGAATTGCCCACTTCGTAGCCTTTCGCTTTAAGGAACGTGTAAGCCATACCTCCGCCGATAATCAGCGTGTCGCATTTTTCGAGAAGGTTGCTTATAACGTTAAGCTTGTCGGCAATTTTTGCGCCGCCGAGAATCGCCACGAACGGACGAACGGGGTGTTCGAGCGCGTCAGCCATTACGGAAAGCTCCTTTTCGATAAGGAATCCGCAAACCGCGGTTTTAACGAAGCCGTATTCGACGATAGCGGCGGTAGTCGCATGCGAACGATGAGCAGTTCCAAACGCGTCGTTTACGTAAATATCGCAGTAAGACGCGAGCTTTTTGCAGAACGCCTCGTCTCTTTTTTCTTCGCCCGCCTCGAAACGGGTATTTTCGAGAAGAACAACTTCTCCGTCTTTAATATTTGCGACAGCCGCGTCGGCAGAAGCGCCTACGACGTCGGTTGCAAAATTAACCTTTTGACCGAGCTTTTCGGAAAGTCTTTCGGCAACGGGACGAAGCGAAAGTTTCTCCTTATCTTTGAGTGCTTTTTTAAGATATTCTTCGGTAGCGGCGGCACGCTCGTTTTCGGGCAGAGCCTCCACGGCTTTTTTCTCTTTCTTATTAAGACCGAAGCCGGGGGTTAAAACGTTATGGGGTTTGCCCATATGCGAACAAAGAATAACCTTCGCCCCGTGTTCCACGAGATACTTAATCGTGGGCAGTGCGCCGTTAATTCTCGTTTCGTCGGTAATAACGCCGTCTTTCATAGGCACGTTAAAATCGACCCTGACAAGACATCTTTTACCCTTAACGTCCACGTCTTTTATTGTCTTTTTGTTCATAGGAGAACCTCCGTAATAATTATTTCGTTTTACTATCTCACATATTCCCTATTTTATCATACTATAAAACATTATAAAAACAAATCCGCCGTTTGTCAATCGTTTAACGGCGGATATAGGGTTTTTACGTCGAAATTTGTACCGTTTTTAACGCTTAAAACTAAAATAAAACTCAAATTTCCGGTATTCTGACGCGCATGCGGCAAAATTGCGAATAGAAATCATAAAATTTTTATTTATTATACTGCGTAATACTGAATGCAACGTTAGTGATATGGTCGCCCACTCGTTCGAGATTAGAAACGGTTTGCAGATAAACCGAACCGACCTGCGGCGAACAAACCCCGCGTTTAAGCCTGTCAATGTGTTTATTTTCAAGCTCCACGCTGTAAAGGTCGATTTTTTCTTCAAGCTCGTCAACCTCGCTAAGATACGACCTGTCGCGCTCGTCAAAAGCCTTGATTGCAACGTCGAAAAGCTGGTTTATCGTTTCGTTTACGTCTTTAAGCTCCGCCGTTGCCTCCTCGGAAAGGGACATTTCCTCCTTACGCAATCTGAACGCATATTCCATAATGTTTTCCGCGTAATCACCTACCCTTTCCACGTCCGAAATAACGTGATAATAAGAGCCTACTTTCTTTTCGTCCTGAACGGATAAGCCTTTACCCGAAAGCAGGGTAAGATACGCGGCAATGCTTTTTGTAAGGAAATTTATTGCGTCCTCGTTGTCGCGCAACAACTTGCTTTGGTCGAATTTGTCGTTAAAAAGCATTTCCATTGAAATGTTAATGTTTTCGCGCGCGATTAAAGCCGTTTTTACGATTTCCCTTTTAATATTTCCGACGGCAATCGCAGGAGCTTCCAGAAACCTTTCGTCGATGAAAGTAAGTCTGTGTTTCGCATCCTGCGGCGTTTGTTTATCGGGTATTATTTTTTCGGTCAGCTTAACGAGCAAATTGACGAAAGGTAACAAAATTATCGTTGTGAAAATGTTAAATAAAGTATGGAAATTCGCGATTTGTCTTTCCGCGAGATCACCGCTTAAAAACACCATAAACGCCGAAAATTCGTCGCCCAAAATCCAAAGCGGCGCAAGACAAATCAAACACCCGAACAAGTTGAACAACAAATGTATCATTGCCGTGCGTTTTGCGTTAGTGGACGTCCCGATGGACGAAATCATCGCCGTAACGCACGTCCCGATATTCGAGCCTAAAATAATAAATACCGCAGTCTCGAATTTCAACGCCCCGGCAAGCGCAACCAGAATACCGGTAACAGCCGCGGAACTTTGAATGAGTGCGGTAAATGCAATACCTAAAAGAACGAGTAACAACGGGAAATGTTCGCCCTGAAAAAGCTTTTCGAATTGAGGTTTTAAAATTTTAGCCGGTTTGTCGTCCCAAATAATCTCATCAACGGATTTACTTAAAATTTTCAAACCGATAAATATCATACCGACGCCGAGCATAATATAACCGATTTTATTAGTTTTTTCGTTTTTAACGAATAACGCGAGAATAAGACCCGCGCAAGCGATAAACGCCGCAATCGCGGCAACGTCAACACCGCCCGCGCCTGATAAAGAAAGAATCTGCGCTGTAATCGTAGTACCGATATTCGCGCCCATAATTACGGAAGCCGCCTGACTTAACGTCATCAATCCGACGTTTACGAATCCGACGAGCATAACTGTCGTCGCGGCGGAGCTGTTGATGATCGCCGTAACGGTTGCGCCTATCCCCACGCCTGCAAAACGGTTATTAGTCATTCTGCCGAGCATTTTTTTCATATTATTGCCGGCAACAAGCTCAAGATTTGAGCCCATAACTCTCATTCCAAACAGCATAACGGCGATTCCGCCGAGCATAAAGAAAATATTTGATATAACCGAATTACCCATTAATTTTATCCTTTCGTAACTTGCAATATATTATATTAAACAAATCGTCATTTTTAAACGATGAAAACGATCAGCCGGAATGAACGCGGTTATTTTAAGTATACAATTTTTTGATAACGCCCGTCAAACGATTTTTATAGGGTTAAAGCAAATTTATAAAAAAACGGATACTATTTCTCCGGTATCTCGCCCTCGGTTTTCATACCGGGATACCCCATCTGCCTTAAAGCTTCGTAAACGCCCACACAAACCGAGTTGGATAAATTAAGCGAGCGCGTTTCGCCCATCATGGGCAATCTTACGCACTCGTCGTAATGTTTTTTAAGTAAATCCTCGGGCAAACCTTTCGTTTCCTTTCCGAAAACCAGGAAATCGCCATCCTTATAATTCGCGTCCGAATGAATTTTTTTCGCTTTCGTGGAAAAGAAATAAAAATTGCTCCCGTTATAAAACTTGTCCATCAGTTCTTCAATAGAATCGTAATACGAAATATCGACGAAATGCCAGTAATCTAATCCCGCGCGTTTGAGATACTTGTCCGAAACCTCGAAACCGAGCGGTCTTACCATATGAAGCCTTGACCCGGTAACCGCGCACGTTCTCGCAATATTCCCCGCATTTTGCGGAATTTCGGGCTCAACAAGCACTATGTTTAACATAATCACACCATAAATCCTTAATATATAATTAGCTTTTTTATTTTATAAAGGCAAAGTCAATATTCACCTTTGAATTCTTTGGAATACCCGCGCATACGCGAACTTATCAAACGATAGTCCCTTTCGGATTTAACCGTGCAAGACATAAAATCGCCTCCTCCGGCAGCCGCTATGTTACCGCGCGCGTCCGATAAAACAGCGTATTTATCGGCACAAAGAGCCATTGCAACACCGTTTGAATATGCCTCTGCCCGAAGCATTATTTGCGGCATAGAGCCGTTCATTTTCTTAAAAACGCAAACGATTAAATCCGCATCGCACATTGATAGAGTTTTAGCGGATTCAAAAAACAAAACGTCGTCCGCAACGATAATTCCGATTTTCCCTGCGGAAGTTTCGTAAACGCGATAGCTTCCGCCGGCAACGAATTCCGTTTCGTCGATTGCATGCACGGCGTCGGAAACGCCCAGAATTTTGCCTTTATCCGCAATAACCGCCGAATGCCTGAAAACGCCGTAAGTATCGGTATCGCAACCGCAGATTATAACCGTGGATAGTTGTCGTGAAAGTCTTGCAACGTCCTGAAAATACTCCGTTTCACCGTTCAGTTCTTTCTTGTAACTGACAAGCCCCAAACCGTTAAAACCGAATACGAGCATGTCGTAACGGGCAACCGTTCCGAGCCTTTCTTGCCAAACCTTGTTTACGGAATCACACGTTACGAAACATATCTCCATAAGCCCCTCTCTCAATAACTATTCTTTATCATAGTATTTTGAAGAGAAAGAATTTGTTAATATCATAACACTTCGGATAGAATTCGTTTTAACTCGCTTACGCTCTCGCATTTCATAAGGCTTATTCTTGCGGCTTTTGCTCCGCTTTCGCCTTTAACATAATACGCTACGAATTTTCGGAATTCCGTAGCGGCGCGATTATCGCCGTAACGCAAACGCATTTCGTCAAGCTGCTTAAAAACAAACTCCTTTAACGTCATCTTGAACGCTTTACCCGTAAGTTTTGCCACGAGAAAAGGGTCTGCCACCGCGCCGCGCGCAAGCATAACGCCGTCCGCGCCCGTTTTATTCATCATTTCGTCGGCTTGCTCTTCGGTGAAAATGCCGCCGTTGGCAATTATCGGAATTTTAACGGCGTTTTTGGCTTTTTCTATCGCGTTAAAATCGGGTTCGCCGGAATAATACGCGTCCCTTACACGACCGTGAATATTTACAAGGCTCGCTCCTGCATTTTCCGCCATTTTAGCAAATTCCGAAGCGACGTCATCACCCGCTTTCAGTCCCGTTCTGATTTTAACCGTAATAACTTTACCGCTTTTAACGCACTCGGAGACGATTTTTTCCGCGCGGTTTATATCCGCAAGAAGCGCGCTTCCCTCTCCGTTTTTATAAACTTTCGGGACGGGACACCCCATGTTTATATCGACTATATTAAATCTCGTCATATAATCGCTTTCGCATGCGTAACGCATATAATACGGATCCGAGCCGAATATTTGCGCGGCGGTTGCGGAAAGATTGTCGTTAAGCGTTTCGTGGTTTTCATCATTCTCGCCGACGTATAAAAGCTCTTTCGTTCCCCTTGCATCGTAATATAAGCCTTTCGCGCTTACAAGTTCGGTAAAGGTTAAGCCTGCGCCGAGCGAAATTTCTAAATTTCTGAACGCAAAATCGGTATATCCCGCCATAGGCGCGATAAAAACGTTGTTTTTAACCGTCGTTTTCCCTAATTCGAGTGGTTTTACTTTCATATCGCTCCTTTTCTCTTTCGCGCGAGAACGCTGATATAAAGTTTACCAAATTCGCGACGAAATAGCAAGCGATTAAGCCCACCGCGCCGCCGTAAATTCCTATTTGCGGGTCTTTTACGAGTATTGCATTTAAAATAATTTTAACAACAGAGCCTGTTATAAGCCCTAAAACGGGCGAATAAAGCTTCTTTTTGCCTATAAGAATCGCATTTATCGTTTGCAAAAAAGACGCCAAAACGACGTTTATCGCCATAATTTTTACAAGCGAAACCGCAAGCAATTTATGTTCCGCAGATAAACCCGAAAAAAGGATTTTTATAGCGAGCGGAGAAAAAAGGTAGCATAAAACTGCCGACGGAAGAGAAACGCCGAGCGTTAAAAGCATGCATTTAAGGCAATTTTTTGTCTGAACGTCCTGAGATTTTGCGCCCGACACGGACGGAATTGCGGTTACGGCAATCCCGTAGCATACTGCCACGGGAAGGTTTATTATGGTTTGCGCAACGCCCGTAAAAAGCCCGAATATCGCCGTAGCGTTTTCACTGTGAATTTTTAACGCGTTTAATATAATAAAGCTGTCAATCACTTGCGAGACGGGCAAAACGACCCCCGTCAACGTTACGGGAATTACGTTTTTAATAATCGTTTTTATTCTTACGTCGGCGTAATTCAGCTTGTATTTTAAGTAAGGAAGTTTTTTTATCCCTTTTACGTAACAAAATAGCAATCCCGTAAACGCCGCCGCTTCCGAAAGGGTTACGCCGAGCGCCGCACCTGCCGCCGCAAGCTTTATGTCTGGCATAAACAGATACGAAAACCCAAGTCCACATATAAGTTTTATTACTTGTTCGATTATTTGCGAGCTTGCCGTTGGCGTCATCTTCATTTGACCTTGAAAATAGCCCCTGAAACAAGAAATAAGGCACACGAAAAGCACCGACGGTGCAAGTGCAACGTATGCAGCGGCAGCTCTTGCGTCCCCCTGTTTTATCGCGAAAGGTTTTGCAAAGACTATCATTGTCAAAGAAGCTGCCGTCCCTACGACCGAAAAGAACTTTAACGCTTTTTTAAGATACGCGCGGGCGCGATACGCGTCCGCGCCTTCTTCGGATATTATTTTGGAAAGCGCGTTCGGCAATCCCGCGCCCGAAAATTCAAGCAATACCACGTAAACGGGAAAGAGCATCTGATATAGCCCCAACCCTTCGCTTCCGATAATTGCGGTCAACGGCACGCGATACGCCGCACCTATCAGTTTAGCAAAGAACGCGCCGACGCCGAGTATTGCCGCTCCGGAAAAAATTTTACCTTTTTCTTTAACCATAATATGTAAAAACAACTCGGCAAGCGTATAAAAACGGCTGAAAATTTAAGAGCGACAAGATTTAACAGGTAAAAAATATATAAAAGCCGAATACTTAATTCGACTTCTATTTCAACATTCGAATTGCTTTGACAAAACGAAAGCGCACAATCTTACCGTTTTAACGTCTGCGGAATTAAATCTTTTAGTTTTATCGTTATCGAACACAACCACCGTTCCGTAGCAATCGCCGTTGGACACGATGGGAACGATAATCTGATTTTCCGCGCCGACATCGTTATCGGTAACTTTTACGGGTTCGCCTCCGTCGCCGCAAGCGATAAGAACGCTTTTTCTCTCTTTCATAATAACCAACATTTTGGCTGAAACGCTTTTCCCTATTAACGCTTTATCCTTACCCGTAACGAATACCACCTTATCCGTATCGGTAATAATACACGAATTCTCGGTAATTTTTTCGATACCCTCGGCAACCGCGGCGGAAAAATCGCCAAGGCTCGCCATAGGAGAATATTTTTTTAAAACGAGTTCTTCCTTGTCGGTATAAATTTCAAGCGGGTCGCCCTCTTTTATCCTTAAAGTTTTTCTTATCTCTTTGGGTATAACGACCCGTCCCAAATCGTCAATTCTTCTAACCATACCGGTATCCTGCATAACAACCTCCGTCCTACGGTTAGTATAGATAACTTTTTGCGATTTATTCTTCGTTAAACAAAAATTTTCGGAGGGTGTTTATCCACTGTTCCTCGTTAAAACGCGGATTTGCGGGGCTTGTGGACGTTAAACACAGACAGGGAATGCCCGTATTTATCGCCGAACTCGCAACCGAAAACGACTTTTTCCCGTTGCATAAAACAGCTTTAATATTTGGAAATGACGCAAGCAAACCGTTCAGGTCTCCCGTTTTGCCCGTGTTTTCGTTAAGAGCCGCGTCGCTGCTGCCCACTATCGCGGAGCTTTCGTAAACGTCCCACAACGCTATTTTATGATTTGCGAGGTATTGCTTTTTATCCTCTATTGCCGACGGCACAACCTCACCCGTGGCTTTTTCAATCGTTTTCCAAAATCTGTTTTGCGGATTTCCGTAATAAAACCCGATTTCCCTCGATTTTACCGAGGGAAAGCTGCCTAAAATCAAAATAATACTTTTTTCGTCGATGACGGGAATAAAACCGTCGTTCCAACTGTTTTTAACCATAATTTATCTGTCCGCAATCAAGCCGAAACCGACTAAGCGGCGGTTTTCCACTCGACAGGACATTCTCTGTTGTTTTTGAACCAGTCGGTATCTTTAAGAAGCACGTCGTTTGCCGAACACTTAACCTCTATACCCTTTTTGCCGACGGAAACGGCGATATTCCCGTTCATACTCTTAAACGTCTTTTTGGAATCGTCGTCTACCATAGTGGTTACGTAAACTTTATCCGTATACGGCGCGATTCTGTTTATAAAGTCCTGCGTGGGAAATTGATTAGCAACCGTTTCCGTATACTCTGACGTTCCCGCGCAACAGCATACGCAAACTCGTTTAGGCTTAATTACCTTTAACAACGCTTCGTTTGATGACGTTTTAGAGCCGTGATGTCCCGCTTTATACAACTCAACCTCCGGCAATGCGTTAAGTTCGACAAGCTTTTCTTCGCCTTTCTTTTCCAAATCCCCCGTAAACAGGAAATTACTGTCGCCCTGCGTCAAAAGCGTACATACCGAATGGTCGTTTTCGGTCGCAGACACGTTATAGTAATAATAACTGTCAAGCACGGTTAGCGTTGCGCCGTTAATGTCAAACGTGTAATTTCCACTCTCCCGTACTTCTTTTGCGTTATAACATTTCGCGCCCGCCGCAACCGCTTCGTCGCGCTCTCTGACGTAATTCTTATACATTTTTTGTTCAGCCTTTTTTTCGGTAATCTGCGCAAATTCTATGATAACGCCTATTTTGTACCTGTTAAACAAGCTGTTTTCGGTAGTAAAGCCCGCGTAATGGTCTTCGTGTGCGTGGGTTACGATAACGTATTCCAAAATACCGTCGCTGCAAACGGTTTTTATATATTCGTCTAAAAAGTCAATATTTTCGACAGAAGCACCCGCGTCTATAAGAACCTCGGTATTGCCTTTTTTAATAATCGTGCAATCGCCCGTTTTATAATTACCAAGCTCTGGGAAATAAATGTGCAATCCGCCGCCGAAATAGGAATCGCCTCTAATCGGATTTAATTCACCGTATACGCCGTACCCCGCAAACCCGGCGGCAAACCCGATTGCGGAAAAAACGATTACGAGAAACACTATTAAACCTTTACTTAACTTTTTTGCTTTTGCCATTTTGTTCTCTCCTTTTCTTTAAGCAACGGTAACGTTACGGACTAATTTAAACTTTTTGTATTTACCTATAAACAGCTTAACAAAAAAATCAGTCGCTTTTTCCGTATTCACCGAATAAACCACGGCAAACTCCCCCTCTGCCGAGGAGTCTATCTCTTTAACCGCTTCGCCGTCCTCGTCGTAAACGCTTATAACGATTAAATCCGAAACGTCTTTGCCGAAAACAACGAATCTTGCGCCCTTTTCTTCGTATTTATCGCCCACGTTAAGCGTTAAGTTTTTGTTGCTATCGTTTAACGTAAGCCCGTCGTTTTTCGTCAGCATAAACGACGCGCCGATGCCTGCCGCGGCAAAAATCAAAAACGCAAGTATAACCGCAAACGCGCCGCCCTTGTTCTTTTTTACCGCTTTTTCAACGCTCTTTCTTATCTCGCGCTTAACGGTTTTTTCTCTTTGTGTTGCCATACAAACTCCTTTACAACATAGTTCTTCTTAATTCGTTTTCGTCTTTTTCGGACAGATATTTAAGTGGAATGTCCATAGCGGTTACCGCACCCGTAAACCCTGCTTTGCGCATTTTGCAAACCGCGCGCGCATACGCCACGAGAATTTCGCCCGTTAATTGAGGGTTGCTCGACGTTTTAAGCGACAAATCGAGCGACGTTTTTTCGTTCCCGCCGGTAACCCCGCGACGGATAACGCTTCCGCCGTGAGGAAAACGCGAATGTCCGAGCCAAAATTCCCGTTCCGAAATAATATTTACGGCAGTGTCGTATTCTGAAAAATAGTCGGGCATGTTCTTAATTTCGTTTATAACCGCGTTTTTGTCCGCATTTTTTTCTAAAACGACGAAACACTCTCTTTTATGCATTTCGCGCGCGGTAAAAACTTTCCCCACACCTTTTCGAGCAGCGTTTATTGCCGCGCGTTTCGGAACGGTATATGCAACCGCGTATTTTACGCCCGAAATTTCCTTAATCGCGTTGGTATGCCCTTGCGAAACGCCTTTACCCCAAAAGGTATAACTTTTCCCTCGCGGCAAAACCGATTCGAAAACTATTCTCGCGAGAGAGAACAGTCCGGGATCCCAGCCTACGGAAATTGCGCACAGCTTGTTATTTGCCTTTGCCGCCCTTTCTATTTTTTCAAAATACTCGGGAATTTTTGCGTGAGTATCGAAAGAATCTACCGTATTGAATCTTTCGGCGTAATACGGCGCGTTTTCGGGCAGCTCGCTCGCGCTGCCGCCGCACAAAATCAAAACGTCCGTTTTGCCCGAAAATTCGTACAGCCTGCTTAACGGATAAACGTTAGCACCGGTCAACGAAGTAACGTCTTCGGGATTCCTTTTGGTAAAAATCCCGACGCACTTTGCGTCGCCGCATTTCGACAAAGCCAAATCCGCGCCTTTTCCGACGTTTCCGTAACCGACTATCGCCGCTTTAAACATTAAAGACCTCGCATATATCTTACATTATTTCGCGAAAAAAATCAAAGGGTTTTATAATAAATACTTTAATAATTTTTCCGTCCGAAAATTTGCTGACGTTCGCTCGTTAGCCCGAAATTCGCGTGACGCTTTATTTTCCGTTCGCTTTTTTAGCCGAGTTTTGAAAATAAATATAGTTTACGGCAAAAACGCGCCTTTTACGGCAAATACTCCGTTTTTTCGCAAGCGCAAATCAAATACAATATAATCGCAAAACAATTTCGGGTGGGCTATGAAAACGAAAAAGAAACCCCTAAACTATCTTTCGGTAATAAAATATATTCTTTTACTTTTCGGTTTTATGCTATTAAACAGGCTTGAATCGGAGATTTTTTTATATTCGGCGAGTTTGTTTGCCGCGGCGATAGTTCTCGGTTCTTCGACAATCTTAACCACCGTCGCGCTTATCGCTTCGTTTCTTTTAACGGGAACGTACGGATTGTTGCCGTCGGTGTCCGTTTCGGCTGCGTTTCTTGTCCTCGTTAAACTTTTATATTCGCATTTTAACGTTAAAATCAAGTACGAAATATCTATTTTTACCGCGATTTCGCTTATAGGCTTTATTATTCTCGGCGACACGGTAAACGAAATCGGTATCGAAAAACGAATTCTCGTTTCCGTAATAACCTCTTTTTTATCACTCGTTTTCTACGTCAGCGGTAAGGCTTTCGGCGAAAAAGGACTGAAAATCAAGTTTTCTTACGACGAATTCGCCGCCGCCGCGATTGCTACCGTCGTTATCGGCGTGGGCGTTTGTAACTTTTTATCGCCGTTCGTATGGAAAGGCGTTTCCGTCTTTATAATTTTGTGCGCGTGTTATCTTTTAAGGTTCGGGTTGGGCTCGTTTATTTCGGCAATTTGCGGAATCAGTCTTGCGGTGTTTTACGGCGATATACGATACGTTGCGGCAATTATCCTTATCGGCGCGCTGGCGGACGGATTTACGGGGTTATCGCGTTACGCCGCGGCAATAGCCGTTCCTTTGGGCGATTATCTTACCGAAGCGATTTTCGGCGTTTATAACGGTTACGCGCTCGTCGATTTTTTGCCCGTGATTATCGCGGCGGCGTTCTTTGCCGTTATACCGTCAAAGCCGCTTTCGGCGTTAAAAGAAAAGCTTTACTCTTTCCGCGAAAAACAGTTAATCAGAACAACGATAAATCGCAATCGAGTTATGCTGTCAAACAGGCTATACGAGCTTTCGGGCGTGTTTACCGAAATGGCGTGGGCTTTTTCGGCAATCAGAAAAACGGGCGCGTCCAAGGAAAAGACCAAGTCCGCTATGGCAAAAGATATTAAATTTAACGTTTGCAAGGCTTGCCCATGCGCGTCCAAATGCAAAAAATTCGATTACGATACCGACGCGGAGCTTTCAAAAATGATTGACGTGGGGCTTGCGAAAGGTAAGCTCTCTTTGATAGATATCCCCTCTTCGCTCAGCGAAAGATGCGTAAAACTAAGCGAAATGACGTTCGGAATAAATAAAATGCTGTCCGATTACCGAGCGTATATGTTAAACGCCTCTAACCTCGCCACGGGCAGACAGCTCATCGCGGAAGAAGCGGAGGGCGTTTCTAATATTCTGCGCGGTCTTGCGCTCGAATCCGGCGCGACGCTTAAATACCAAAGCAGGCTTGAACGAACGCTTACAGGCAACCTTTTAAAAAACGGGTTTTACGCAAGCGAGCTTCTTATTTACGGCGAAAACGAAAACTCAACCCTTTGCCTCGTTCTCGCAATGAAAGATTTTTCCGTTAAAACGCTTCAACGAATAATCGATAAAACGCTCGGCTTTCCTATGACGCTTACCGATAAAACCAACATAACCGAAGATAAAAGCTATCTCGTATTCAAAAAAGCTCCCGATTACGACGCGGTTTTCGGGATTTCAAAGGTTACCAAGGACGGCTCGGAAATAAGCGGAGATACTCACGCCGTTTCGAGGATTTCGGAAGAAAAGTTTTTAGTCGCCCTTTCGGACGGCATGGGTAGCGGCGCGGACGCGGAAGCCATTTCGTCCGTTTCTCTTTCGCTTATCGAAAGTTTTTATAAGGCGGGCATGGAAAGCGAGCTTATCCTTAACACCGTAAATAAGCTCCTTTCGATAAACGCGGAAGACTCTTTCACCGCGCTTGACGTTTCCGTTATCGACCTTAAAAATTGTAAAGCCGATTTTATAAAATACGGCTCGCCTTACGGCTTTATCGTCGGCGACGGCGGCGTTAGGATTATCGAGGGAAACACTCTGCCGCTCGGAATTTTATCCGAGCTTAAACCGTCCGTTTGTCAAGCGGAACTTTCGGACGGCGATATGATTGTTTTAACAACCGACGGCGTTTCGGACGCTTTCGGTTCTTCGCAAGATGTCATCGAATTTTTGCGAAAAATCCCCGCTAAAAACCCGCAATCGCTTGCCGACGAGCTTTTAAGCAACGCCGTTCACCGCTCTGACGGTTACAAGCGCGACGATATGAGCGTTCTTGCGGTGCGTATTTATAAAAAACGCGAAAACCCGGCTTGATTTTTTGCCGCAACTTTCTCTAACCCTTTCCTTTTGCACTTATCGTCCGTTATCTGCCGCAATTTATCCGCCGCTTTTCCGACCAAACTTTCGCAACTATCATCTAAAGCATAGGCAACTCGACGCGATTCTTATACGGTACAGCACCGTTGGCATAAATTCCCATCTATTTTTTTCTTTATTATGCAAACGTTTGTTTGACATTTGCGTTTGTTTTATGTTATCATAACGATACAAACACGAACGAACGTTTGCAATTTTGCCTTAAACTTCTATTTTGTTTCGTTCGGAAATCTTATTATAACGGGCGAAAACATTATGATTGACGAAAAAAGGCTGACAATTTTAACGAACGGCGCGAAATATGACGTTTCCTGCTCGTCCTCGGGTTCGTGGAGAAAAGGTAAAATCGGCGAACTTGGCAACGCAAGCTTTTCCGGAATATGCCATACCTTCACTTCGGACGGACGGTGCGTGTCGTTAATTAAAATTCTTTTATCGAACGACTGTGTTTACGACTGCGCGTATTGCGTAAACAGGCGTTCTTTATCCGTGCCGAGAGCGACCGCTACTCCTGCCGAAATATGCGAGCTGGTGATGCAGTTTTACAAGCGGAACTACATCGAGGGGCTTTTTCTTTCCTCGGCAGTGACGAAAAACCCTAATTATACGATGGAGCTGTTATACGAAACGGTAAGACTTTTAAGGCGTGTTTATCGCTTTAACGGTTATATTCACGTTAAGGGAATCCCCTTTGCCGACAAGCTTTTAGTAGAAAAAACAGCATTTCTTGCGGACAGAATGAGCTTTAATATCGAGCTGCCAAGCGAAAAAAGTCTTAAACTTCTCGCGCCGCAAAAGGACAAAACCGCGATAATAACGCCGATGAAACAACTTACTATAAACAAATACAACGATTTCCGCGACAGAAAAGATTTTCTGCCCGCCGGACAAACATCGCAAATGATTATAGGAGCTTCTCCCGAAAGCGACGCGCACATTCTAAAGCTTTCCGAATATATGTATAAAAATTATAAGCTTAAACGCGTATATTATTCATCCTATGTCCCCACTAACTTCGATACGACGCTTTTGCCGGTAAATCCCGTCCCCAAAATCCGTGAACACAGACTGTATCAGGCTGACTGGTTACTAAGGTTTTACGGGTTTTCGGCTGAAGAAATCACGGACGAAAACGGCAATTTACCACTCGATTACGACCCGAAAAGCGTTTGGGCGTTAAAACATTTGGACGTTTTTCCCGTAGAAATAAACAAAGCGTCATTTGCGTCCTTGGTGAGAGTTCCGGGAATCGGCATAAAAGGCGCACTGCGCATAATTTCGGCAAGAAAATATACTAATTTACGATTCGAGGACTTAAAACGCATGCGAATAACCTTAAAACGCGCCGCACATTTCATTACGTGCAACGGAAAATTCATAGGTCGTGAGGGTGACGATATCAAAAAATTTTTAGAAGAACCTCAATACGCCGCAAACGGGCAAATCTCAATGTTCGGGAATGCCGACGGACAACTCTCTATATTCGATACGACTTCTGACTGCGGCATTTCAGAGCGCAACGCGTCCGATACCGCCGCTTTTTCCGCGCTTACGGGGGAATTATGACTGTTTTCGTAACCGAAAAATCAATGAACGGGCTTTTGTGCGCCCTTTTTAAAAGCTTTACCGAGAAAATTATTCCCGATAACGTTACCGACGGCAAACTTTTTCAGCCGCAATTAGGCGATTTTCTCGTTAAAATAACGCCCGACGAAAAGCACGCCGAACGCGTCAAAGCCGCGCTGATTAAATACGGCGGCTATCCGACGATTTCGACAATCAGAGCTTGTCTTTTATCGTGCAACGGTGACTGTATGAAGGTGGCTTTCGGCTTT
Organism: uncultured Eubacteriales bacterium; assembly: GCA_958421945.1. Lineage (GTDB taxonomy): Bacteria > Bacillota > Clostridia > Christensenellales > Borkfalkiaceae > UBA1259. Next base: position 21,101 of record CATZMZ010000014.1, read on the forward strand.
GCGTATAAAACGCTTTCGTTGCGAACAGACGTTTCAGGCAACCTTGCCGACCCGCTCGTTTCGGAATTTACCTTTATCGTTCGCAAGGTTACGTCCGAAATACATTCTATGAAGGGATTTTTAAGGTTTAAGGAGTCTGTCGGCGGCGTTATTTACGCGGATTATTCCCCCGATAACGATATAACCGAACTGTTAGCTCCGCATTTTTTGCAAAGACTTTCGGGTTTGCCGTTTATTATTCACGACGTAAAGCGCGGTAAAATCGCCATATCGAACGGTTTTAAGCTTAAATACGACGTTACCGACAAGATTGCAAGCTTTACCCCGTCGCAAAACGAGTCGGAATTTGAAAAATTGTGGAAAAAATATTATAAGGAAGTCAATATCGCAGAACGCAAAAACCGAAAACAACAGGACGCTTATATGCCGAGAAGATATCGCAGATTTATGACGGAAACCTTTGAAGAATAAAAAAATGCGCGGCGGTCGATATTCAATCGTCCGCCGCGCGCTCGGTATATTTAACGCTTTTTAACCTGATACTATGATTTTGCCGCCGTTATCATTCTTCTATTCTGATAAAGCCTTTAACGCCCAGAACCCCGTCGAGCGTGTTGACTTTTTCGAGCGTTTTTTGCATAACGCTTTCTTTCGTCGGGTGGGTAATGATAACGATTTCCGATTTATCGTCCGCCTCGGAAAGCTGCTTAACTTCTTTTAAGCTTACACCGTTTTTAGCAAACGCGCCCGCGAGCTTTGCCATTACGCCCGTTTCGTCCTTTGCGGAAATTCTGACGTAATACATCGTAACGAAATCGGAAACGAATTTCGTCTCTTTATTGCCCTTTTCGTTATTTTTAAAGCAAGCGTAATAAAAATCAGGGTGTTTTGCAGCAAAAATAATATCCGAAACAATCGCGCTGCCCGTAGGTAACGCACCCGCTCCCCTGCCGTAAAGCATAATTTCACCAACGGAATCGCCCACGAGATGAACGGCGTTAAACGAATCGTTTACGCTCGCAAGCGGGTTATCCGTTTTTATAAAGGTGGGGTGAACCCTTACGTCCACGCCGTTCTCGTCGTTTTTGCCGAGCGCGAGAAGCTTTAACGTATAGCCCATCTCCTTTCCGTAAGCAATATCGTATTTATCAACGCCCGTTATCCCCTCTCTGTAAACGTCCGTATAACTGATTTTTGTGTTAAAAGCAAGGCTTGACAAAATGGACAGCTTATAAGCCGCGTCAAAACCTTCCACGTCGGCGGTGGGGTTAAATTCGGCATACCCGAGCTTTTGCGCTTCTTTAAGCGCGCTCTCGTAATCAGAACCCTCGACCGTCATTTTGGTAAGAATATAGTTAGTTGTGCCGTTTATAATGCCTTTAAGCGATAAAATTTCGTTCGCCTGCATTCCGTCCTGCAAAACCCTGATTATAGGAACGCCGCCCACGCAGCTTGCCTCGAAAAACAAGCCGGCGTTCGTTTTTTTAGCCTCGTCTTCTAATTCGGGCCAGCATTTAGCGAACAATTCTTTATTAGAGGTAACAACGGTTTTACCGCTCATTAAAGCTTTAAGCACGAACGTTTTGGACGGTTCGATTCCGCCGATAACCTCAACCACGATATCGACGTTGGGGTTGCCGATAACCTCCTCGATATTAGAAGCGATAATCGACTTGTCCACCCCGAGCGAAACGGCGCGTTCCACGCTGCGTTCCATAACGCTTTCAACGCTGACGTCAAGATTTTGCGTCCGCTTGAAATATTCTTTCTTTTCGGTCAGAATTTTGTAAACACCGCCGCCAACCGTTCCGAGTCCCAAAATTGCAACGCCTACTTTTTTCATTTTATTGTAACCTCCGAGTTTCTTTTCCGTATCGACCGCCGTTTCCGAATTTTCGGGAAAAGCGTTGTTGCCGTCATTTTTCTGCAAATCGTTTAACTTGTCCATAGCGTAACCTTGGGGAAATCCCCGTCCTTATCCTTCGTTATTTAACGCATAAATCATTCTCAAACCGTCAAGCGTCAAGGTCCTGTCCACCTTAACGATGGTTTTCGATTCCTTGGCGATAATTTCGCCCAAACCGCCCGTCGCTATAACTTTCAATTCGTTTGAGCCAAGCTCTTTGCGTATCTTATTGACGATATTGTCAACTAACCCGGCAAAGCCGAAAATAATACCTGCCTGCATATTGCTTTCGGTTGTTTTGGCGATAACCTTTTTAGGCGCGCGAAGCTCTATCATGGGTAACTGCGCGGTATTATGCACGAGGCTTTCAAGCGCGGTTTTAACACCCGGCGCGATAACGCCGCCGACAAGCGCTCCGTCGCCGTCTATAACGTTAAACGTGGTTGCCGTACCGAAATCGATGATTACGATAGGTCCTCCGTATTTATTATATGCCGAAACGCTGTTCACTATTCTGTCCGCGCCCACTTCTTTCGGATTTTCCACTTTTACGTTAAGTCCGGTTTTAATCCCCGGTCCTACCATAAGCGGATTTATGCCGAAAAAATATTCGCACATATGGCACACGGTATAGTTAAGCGGCGGAATAACCGAAGAAACGATAATCCCCGTTATATCCTGCTTTTCTATCCCTTTATCCTTTAATAAATTAACAAGCACCGCGCCGTATTCGTCCGCAGTCCTCGACAACCTCGAAGAAACACGGAAAGACGCCACAATTTTGTCGCCGTCGAATACGCCGTATTTAATGTTGGTGTTGCCTATATCTATTCCGAGTATCATTTGTCATTCTCCGTAGAATCCGTCAGATCGTTCGTTTTATCGCACGTATTTTTACCGTCAGAAGCTTCCGAAGCGGAAGCATTTGACACCTCGGTTTCAGCGTCCTTATTAAAGGATTTTTCTAAAATTTCGATAACCCTGTAAACCGCCGGCGAAAGGACGAGATTCAATATCAGCTCAAAAACGAAATTTACGCCGACCAGCCCCACGCAAATAGCGACAAGCGCTTGCTTTCCGCCGTCGATATAGCCGTTTGAAACGAGCGACGAGGTTATAGTGAGCATTCCCAAAACGAAAACGCCCGTGTTTACAATCGGAGTCGCCGCCGCCGATAAAAACGTGCCGAGAAGCCTGTGTTTTTTATAGAAAAACTTAAAAATAAGCGCGCCTGCAAGCCCTGCCAAAGCCGTTTTTAACACGCAAACGAGAGTTATAACAACGGGAGCTTCGCCGAATAGAACGTTAGTAAACCCGTCCATTCCGATAACGCCCGACAACAAAATTATAACCCCGATTATCGCGCCGAGAGCGATTGCGTAAGCCGCATCGAGAACCATTCCGCAAACGATTAGCGGAACGAGTACGAAATTAAGAGTGACCGCGCCGATTTTAACGGCGTTCGCTGTAAATTGCAGCACCACGACCAGCGCCGTGAGTATAGCAAAATACGTGAGCTTCTTCGTTTTAGACATTGAAGAATTAAGCATAAAAACCTCTAATCGGATTTCGAAAACGAATATCCGTTGACCAAAAAAATTTTCCCGTGCAATTCAAACCCCGAAACGGGTATCTGTTTGCGGAATTACTATTATTTTATCACAAATCACACGCGTTAGCAATTATTTTGACCGCATTAAAGCAATTTAAACAATTTTAACCGTTTGTAACAATTTTATCGGGCAAATATTATAATGATATTAGAATACTTCGCCGTTAAAAAACTATTACATAGGCGGAGGTTACACTTTGGAGGTAAAATTTTTATGAACGGATGCTTTGATTTTTTAGGCGGAAACAACTGCTGTCTTTGGATTCTCATTATTCTTCTTATAATCTGTCTCGCAAAGAGCGGCTGTTTATCCGGTCTCTTTAACAGCTGTTACTGTCTGCCTGTGGCGTTGTTTATTCTTTGTTGCTGCTGCAAAAACGGCGGCTTCTTCGGAAACGGTTGCGGCTGCGGTTGCAAATAAACCTTTTTACGAAAGATAAATCGGTCGATAAAGCGTACGACAAATCGGAAGATAAATCGAGTTTTCGAATTATTAAGTTTTAGCTTTTTTAAGCTTTCGGTTTTCGGGTTTTACTAATCTCCTTACCGCTTACCGAACGTTTCATCGCAACTAAAAATAAATACAAAAAAATCGCGGGCGCACAAAGTCGCCGCGATTTTTTTGTATTTTTGCCTGATCGTTTGTTTTCGTACGTTTAATCCTATTGTCGTATTCGTACGACTTAAACAACTTTATCTTAAAAATTTATTTTATCGTTTCGTTTTTCACTTAAAAATTATAAATCGCAAAACACGGTAAAACGATTATTCCAAACCTTTTGCCTTACGTTTTAAGCGCATTTCGGTATTAAGCGTTTTCTTTCTGAGTCTTATATTTTTCGGCGTAATTTCCAAAAGCTCATCGTCAGCGATAAATTCCATAGCTTCTTCCAAAGTCATAAGCTTGGGCGTTTCAAGCCTTAAAGCGTCGTCCGAACCGGAAGCGCGCGTGTTTGTAAGGTGCTTCTTTTTACAAACGTTTACGGTTATATCCTCGTTTTTAGGCGACACGCCTACAATCATTCCTTCGTAAACGGGCGTACCCGCGCCGATAAACAACTGACCTCTGCCCTGCGCGTTAAACAGCCCGTAAGTAACCGCCTCGCCTGTCTCAAACGCGACGAGAGAACCCGTGCTTCGTCTATCGATTTCGCCTTTGTACTCCTCATACCCGTAAAACAAAGTGTTAAACACGCCCTCGCCGCGGGTTTCGGTTAAAAATTGACTTTTATACCCGAACAAGCCTCTTTCGGGGACTTTAAATTCAAGTCTTATACGACTGCCGAGGTTTTCCATCTGAATAAGCTCGCCTTTTCGCGTACCCATGCTTGAAAACACGCTTCCCGTTTTATCTTCCGGAACGTCCACGACGAGCCTTTCCATCGGCTCTAAAAGCTTTCCGTTTTCTTCCCTGAACATAACCTTGGGTGCACCGACCTGGAATTCGTAACCGCCGCGACGCATGGTTTCGATAAGAATAGACAAATGCATTTCGCCCCTGCCGCAAACGCGGTAGGAATCAGCCGAATCAGTCGCTTCGACCCTTAATGAAACGTCTTTAAGCATTTCCCTGAAAAGCCTGTCGCGAAGATGCCTTGTCGTAACGAATTTGCCTTCCTTGCCTGCAAACGGGCTGTCGTTTACCGAGAACGTCATTTCAACCGTGGGTTCGGATATTTTAACGAACGGCACGGGTTCGACGCACTCGGGAACGCAAATCGTATCGCCTATTGAGATATTTTCCAACCCGCTTACGCAAACAATGTCGCCTGCGATAGCCTGTTCCACGGGGACGCGGTTTAACCCCTCAATCTGATATATGCTGACGAGCTTACCTTTAAGCTCCTTGCCTTTAACGTTATAATTGCACGTTTCGACTTCTTCGTTTACGTGCGCAGCGCCCCGCTCGATTCTGCCTATACCGATACGCCCGACGTATTCGTTATAATCTATCGAAGAAACAAGCATCTGGAAAGGCGCTTCGGTATCCACCTCCTGCGGCTCGAAATGATTTACAATCGTGTCAAAAAGCGGCTTTAAGTCCGTGCCTTTTCCGTTGCAATCGAGAGTTGCCGTTCCGTCCCTTCCCGAGCAAAACACGATGGGACTGTCGATTTGCGAATCGGAAGCGTTCAAATCAAACAATAATTCGAGAATTTCGTCCTGAACTTCCGAAAGTCGCGCGTCCGGACGGTCGATTTTATTAACGACGATGATAAGCTTATGATTAAGCTCCAAAGCCTTTTGCATAACGAAACGCGTTTGCGGCATAGGTCCTTCACACGCGTCAACAAGCACGAGAACGCCGTTCACCATTTTAAGAACGCGTTCCACCTCGCCGCCAAAATCCGCGTGTCCGGGCGTATCGACGATGTTAATTTTAACGCCGTTATAAAACACGGACGTGTTTTTTGCCAAGATAGTTATCCCTCGTTCCCGCTCGATATCGCCGGAATCCATAACCCTGTCCATAACCTCTTGATTTTCACGGAATACTCCGCCCTGCTTTAACATTTCGTTTACAAGCGTGGTTTTGCCGTGGTCAACGTGCGCGATTATCGCCACGTTTCTGACGTCTGTTCTTTTCACTTTCTTCTATTCATCCTTTAACGTTCTTCAAAATTTTCCCCGAACGCACGCGTCTTTTAATATAAAATTAACTGTTTTTTATTGCGCAGTATAACGCTTAAACTTAAAATAATACACTTATTTTCTTGCGGTTTTGCGGTGCATTGCCTAAACGAAAGACAGTGCGATTATCGTTTTTGCGTCTTTGATTTTACCCGACCTGACCATTTCTTTAGCCTTGCTTACGTCAAACCAAAACGATTCAACGAATTCGTCCTCGTCGAAGTGCTTTTCGCCGAGCGCAAGTCCTTCCGCGCGATAAAGCCGGATAATCTCCTCGGTATACCCCGGAGACGGATAAATTTCGCAGAGTAACGACACTTTCGCGGCTTTAATTCCGCATTCTTCTTCAAGCTCTCTGCACGCGGTGTCCTGCGGGTTTTCGCCGCGGTTGATTTTCCCCGCGGGAATTTCCCAAATGCATTTTTTATATGCGTATCTGAACTGCTTTACGAGCAAAATTTTACCGTCCTTAACGCATAAAATCGCGCTTCCGCCGCTATGTTCCACAATCTCACGCGCGGACAGCTTTCCGTCGGGTAAAACTATTTCGTCTTTCCGAAGATTAAGGATTTTACCTTTATAAACGTATTCGCCCGATAATGTTTTTTCTTCAAATTCCATTTATTACGTCCTTGATAAGCTTTGAAACCTTGCGATTTCTGCCGAAAAACAACATAGAATGAGCCTTTACGACATATTTATACGCGACGTAAGCGTACGCCACGGCGTCTTTGTCGTTACTTTCGATAACGTTTGCAAGCATATCTATAACGAGCGTAAGTTCGTCTTTTTGTTGTTCGGACAGCCGTGAATTTTTCACTTTAAGCTTATCGGCAAGCAAAATTTTTCGCAAAGCGGCAAGGCTTTCGCCGTAAGATTTAAGCGACGTTTCTTTTTGTAAGCGCTCTTCGCGCTCTTTTTGCTCTTTTTCCTGTCGAACGCGCACTTCTTCCTCGTTTAACGCGTCCACGGGGTCTTGAATAGTCCCCTCTATTACGCTGTCCATAATTGATTTTACCGTATTTTTAAACGGTTTAATCATTGCAGTAACAAACGCCTGATAACCCGCGGAACAGCTCCCGTCGGCATAAAAATATTTTTTAATAAAATCGGCAAGTTCTATATCCTTCGCGTCGATACCTACAAGCACGCAAAAAACGAACGCTAAAAGCTCTCGCGATGCGTCGGGCAGGATAAATTCGCCCTTTTCGTCCGAAAGATATTCGCTTTTAACGAGATATTTCTTCTTTGCCGCTTCAAAATCAAAATCCGAAAGACAATTTTTGAAAATTGCAAGCAGCGTTTCCGATTGAGCGATGCTTTTTAAGAGATTTACGATTTTAACGTCCGCTACGATATATTTACTTTCAATCAATTCGTCCGCTCTCGCAATAAACAAATCGAGTTCTTCCGTTTTGCTCAAAATTTTAATCTCCTTATAGTTTTAATATAACGAATAATCAAATAAATAATCTATATAATCCGATACAAGCGAAGAATGTGCAAGCGCGTAGCATTTGCAGACATTTTCGCGCAGTGTTTCAAGCGCGCAGGCGCACGACAGCGCGGTGGGAAGCAACGCTTCCGCTTTGCCCTCGGCAAAGCCCTGTGTATATTATAACATAAATAAAAATGCTTGCTTGCAATGGCATTTTTATGATTGGCTTC
>CATZMZ010000015.1 GCA_958421945.1 uncultured Eubacteriales bacterium
GTTTACGGCGTGGACTACCAGGGTATCTAATCCTGTTTGCTCCCCACGCTTTCGTACTTCAGTGTCAGTTACAGTCCAGTAAGTCGCCTTCGCCACCGGTGTTCTTCCTAATATCTACGCATTCCACCGCTACACTAGGAATTCCACTTACCCCTCCTGCACTCAAGCTAAACAGTCTTAATGGTAGCGCCGGAGTTAAGCCCCGGAATTTCACCATTAACTTGAATAGCCACCTACGTACCCTTTACGCCCAGTCATTCCGGACAACGCTTGCCACCTACGTATTACCGCGGCTGCTGGCACGTAGTTAGCCGTGGCTTGCTCTTGGGGTACCGTCACTTTCTTCGTCCCCCATCACAGAACTTTACAATCCGAAGACCTTCATCATTCACGCGGTGTTGCTGGGTCAGGCTTTCGCCCATTGCCCAATATTCCCTACTGCTGCCTCCCGTAGGAGTCTGGACCGTATCTCAGTTCCAATGTGGCCGATCACCCTCTCAGGTCGGCTAACCATCGTCGACTTGGTAGTCCGTTACACTACCAACTATCTAATGGTACGTGAGCCCATCTATATCCGATAAATCTTTCACCCCTGTGGGATGCCCCACTGTGGTCATATGCGGTATTAGCACAAATTTCTTTGTGTTATCCCCCAGATATAGGCAGGTTGCTCGCGCGTTACTCACCCGTCCGCCGCTAACTTGCGGGAGCAAGCCCCCGCAAGTCCGCTCGACTTGCATGTATTAAGCACACCGCCAGCGTTCGTCCTGAGCCAGAATCAAACTCTTAAGTTTAATGATTTAAAGCCGAGATATTTGCATATTCTCAACTGCTCTAACGAATTTCGCTTGTTTAGCGTATTGTCATTTTAATGACTGTTTTAAAGTACATATTTTCATACTTCAAAGATTTTGACAGAAACTTTCAAAATAACTATTATTTTGTCATATTTCCTTCTATTCAATTTTTAAGCTACTCCCGTCAACTGCGGTTGACGCGCTGTCCATTTCCGCGACAGCCTAACTATAATACCATAAGCATTTTATAAAGTCAAGCGTTTTTCAAAGGTTTTTTAATTTTTTTCAAAATTTTTCAAACTCTTTTACGAACGATTTTTAACCGTTTTTCAACGCGCTCCGCATCAGCGGCTTTGGTCGTTCGACCTGACTGCGAACCGTCCGGAATTTGCCGATCGATTCTGCTTACGGGCTTTCGCCTTTCGGTGAAAGTACTTGTGATTATATAGTAATTCGCATTCAAAGTCAAGCGTTTTTCAAAGGTTTTCGACAAATTTTTTCAAACGTTTTTGCAACCACTAAATGTTGTATACGCTTAATTATCGGACACAATATTTAGGACGCCCCGAGAACGCAAATCGCAAGTAATTATCTACCGATTAAGGTTACTGCGCTTTCCCCTTTTCGCGGAAAGCAAGAGTGATTATATATTAAATAAAACCGAATGTCAAGCGTTTTTTCAAGGTTTCTTAAACTTTTTTGATTTTGTCGCTTTTTATCGGTTTTTATTAGCTTTTGGCGAAGCTTTCTTCATTCCTTCGCCCGTTAAACGGCGGTTTTTCCTCGCCGCGAGCTTTAAAAGTTAAAGCCCCATAAACATAACCGTTTTTTTATCGCCGAGAAAATCGTCGCGGTAATTCATATCTATGGAAAACCGACCGTTGTCGAACCCGGCACACGTTACCGAAGCGTTGCTTACCCAGGGAATGTTTTTCATTTCGGAAAGCGGCAGACCGTTAAGCACGCATTGTAACGCTCTGATAACTCCACCGTGGGTAGCGACGACGGCAACCCCGTCCTTCCCCTTGCACTCTTCGGCGATTTCGCAAAGCCCCTTTTTGGCGCGCTCGATAAGCTGCGGAAAACTTTCGCCGCCGGTGGGAACGGCCTCGCCGATATTTTTTTCCCACACGCTGAAATCTTGCGGATAATTTTTTGCGATTTCCGGAACGGTTTTATCCTCCCACAGTCCGCCGTAAAGCTCGTTAAAAGCGGATGTTACGACGAGCGGCAAACCCGAAAGCTCGGACAGTTTTTCGAGCGTTTGTTTTGCGCGGGTAAGCTCGCTTGAATAAAGCGCGCAAACCTTATAATTAGAAAAAACAAACTCGCACGCAGCCGCGCCTTGCGTTTTGCCCGCGTCCGTGAGCGGGTAATCCATTCTGCCGCAGAAAACGCATTTAACGTTGCCGAGACTTTGACCGTGTCTGATAAATAAAATTTTTTGCATTTTTTCTCCTTGAAATCCACCTTATGATTGCTTTAACGAACACTATACGTAAAATGAGGAATTATGTTTTTTACGGCGTACGAAGCCGCGCTTCTTGCACCCGTTCGGAAATCCCGTTCGGAAAGCGCCGCTAAATTAAAAAACTTCTCTCTTTTCCCTGTCGTGGTGCTTGCCGCACGCCTCCGCTCCTCCGCCACTCCGCTGAAACGCTGTCCGAACATCGTGCGGGACGCTGTCCGATCGCCGCGGGAACGCTACCTTAACGCAAAGATTTTGCTTATATAATATATTTATATAATATATAATGTTTTAAAAAGCTCGCCTTTCACGCGCCTTTCCCGCATCTTTCACGTGCTTTCCGAAAGCCTTTCCGTCGTTTTTTCTACGCCTTACTTAACGCTCTTATCGTATTTCCGCGCGTTATTACCAAACTTAATCGTGTTTACCAAACGCGAGAAACGCCGTTTTTTACGCCGACGAGAACCCGAAAATCACAAACGTCGGAAAAACGGAACGTTAGAAGATCGCCTTTTCTATTACGCCGCCGCCGATGCATTTCTCTCCCGAATAGAAAACTGCGAACTGTCCCTCGGTGATAGCGCGTTGTTTTTCGGCGAAATCCACGCGAATTCCGTCGTTCGATATATTAACGGTACATTTTTGTTCGGGCTGGCGGTAACGGAATTTGGCGGTACACTCAAAAGTTTTGGTTTCGGGCGGAAAGGGAATGAAGTTGCAGTCGTTCATAAGTAAGCCCCTGCTGTAAAGCCTGTCCTCCGCACCGTGAGCGACGTAAAGGATATTGTTTTTAACGTCCTTTTCGATAACGAACCAGCGACTGCCGTCGTCCCCCTTTTGCCCGCCGATATTCAAACCGCGGCGTTGACCTATCGTGTAATACATAAGCCCGAGATGTTCGCCGAGAACCTTGCCGTCGTACGTCATAATCTTGCCTTTCCGCGCGGGGATATAATTCAGCAAAAAATTTCTGAAATTACGCTCGCCGATAAAGCAAATACCCGTGGAATCTTTTTTCTCGGCGGTGGCAAGCCCGAACTCTGTCGCGATTTTGCGAACCTCGGACTTTAAGAGCTTGCCCAAAGGAAACAAAACCCCGTCAAGCTGTTCCTGCGAGAGCTGATTAAGGAAATACGTTTGGTCTTTGCTTTGGTCTTTCGCTTTTAAGAGGTAATGCACGCCGTTTTGGTGGAGAATGTCGCAATAATGCCCCGTCGCGATAAAATCCGCACCGAGCTCCGCGGCTTTTTCCTTAAAATCCTTAAACTTAATTTCACGATTGCAAAGGACGTCGGGATTAGGCGTTCTGCCCGCCTTGTATTCGGCGAGAAAATACGAAAACACCCTGTCGCGATACTGTTTAGCGAAATTCACGGAATAGTAAGGAATGCCGATTTTATTCGCAACGCGTCTGACGTCTGCGAAATCCTGCTCACCCGTACAGTTCCCGCAGGAATCGGTTTCTTCCCAGTTATTCATATAAAGCCCGATAACGTTAAAGCCCTGCTGTTTTAACAGCAAAGCCGCCACCGAACTGTCCACCCCGCCGGATAACCCGACGACAACCGTTTTTGCCATTGTAATCTCCTTAAAACTCCCCGAGCAACACGCCGTTCCGCCGCCCGCAACCCGATTTTGGCAGGTTTCCGCAAAACCGAACCGCGACGGCGTTATTTCTACCGTTTAATGATACCACAAGACCGAAAAAAACACAATCAAAACTCGCCGTCTCTCCCGGCGGTTGACGTATTTTTTTATCAGTGCTAAATAGTATTATCAGCGTTTCCTCTTTTATCCTTAATTGAAGTTATTTGTTCCGACGGAAATCTGAATTAAATAAAAGGAGTTTTTCTATATGAAAACAAAAAGAACGTTTATACTCCCGGTTATCGCGGGTATGCTCTCGCTGATAAGCATTTTGGGGCTTTTCGCGTGCGGAAAGCCGAACAATCCCGACGCGCCCGACAAGCCCGGCGTCGGACATTCGCACAGCTTTACGCGACAGGATAGCGGAAGCGAATATTTAGCTTCAGAGGCGACCTGTACCGAAAAAGCGAGATATTATTTTTCTTGCGAATGCGGCGAAAAAGGCACGAAAACGTTCGAGTACGGCGAAACAAACAAAAAAAATCACGACTATAAAGACACGATAGTTCCGCCGACTAATACGAGTGACGGTTATACCCGCCATACGTGTACGCGTTGCGGCGATACGTATGACGATAACGTAATTTACGCGGCGGGTTCGAGCGGTTTGGTTTTTACCGATGTGAAGGACGGCTGCATGGTTACGGGGGTAGGCTCTTGCACGGACACGGAAATTTATATCCCGACTGTTTCGCCCGAAGGTAAAAAGGTTTATGCTATAGGCGAACGCGCTTTTATGGACTGCAACACCGTTACCGCAATTCATATACCGAAGTATGTGGCAGTGGTTTGTTCACAAGCGTTTCATAATGCCAACAACTTAACTACCATTTATATTCACTCTGATTCCTTAAACGGTGAAGACGAGATTTCCGCGTTTATCTCGCCCTCGATTAAAAAAGTCGTTTTTGACGGAAAAAGCGTCGGTTATTATGTTTTATTTAACTGTAATAATATAACGGAAGTTATAATCAATGACAGCGTAACGAGTATAGGATTAAAGGCGTTTGAAGGTTGCACTTCGCTTAAATATAACGTAAAAGATAATGTAAAATATTTAGGCAACGAAAACAATCCCTATTTAGCCGTTATGGGCGTTACGGATAAAACTTTAACGGCGTATCAAATAGAAAACACCGCAAGATTTATTTATGATAGTGCGTTTGAGGGGTGCGCCTTGCTTAAAAGCATAGTTGTTCCCGACGGCGTAACCGATATAGGAGGATTTGCGTTTTATAATTGCAGCTCGCTTACAAGCGTTACAATTCCCGAAAGTGTTACGAAAATAGCTAATGAAGCCTTTTACGATGGATATTTATTAAAAAACGTATATTATAATGGCGATTTAAATTCTTGGCTTCAACTCGATGGGGTACAAAATTTAATGAATGAATACATTGACACAGCAAAAGACCTTACTAAAAACTTATATATAAAGGGGAAATTATTAACCGAAGCGGTAATAACTAACGTAACAGAATTAAACGCTTGGGCGTTTGTTAATTGCAAAAGCTTGACTAAAGTTGTAATCGGAAACAGCGTAACGAAGATAGGTGATGGCGCATTTTATGGTTGCAGCGGACTTAAGAGTATAACTATTCCCGACAGCGTGACAAAAATAGGTCATGGCGCGTTTTATGGTTGCAGCGGACTTAAGAGTATAACTATTCCCGACAGCGTAACCTCTATCGGTATATCAACTTTCAGTGATTGCACAAGATTTACGAGCATAATTATTCCCGACAGCGTAACCTCTATCGGCGAATATGCGTTTAATAATTGTAGAGGACTTACAAGCGTAACAATCGGTAAAGGAGTGACTTCTATCGATAAAAGCGCCTTCTATGATTGTTATAAGTTAATTGAAGTTGTCAATAATAGCTCGTTAAATATAACAAAGGGCAGCTCGGATTATGGCAAAGTTGCTGAACGTGCGCTTAACGTAAAGCAAGGCGGAAATAGCGATATAGTCAATCAAAACGGGTATTTGTTTTATACGTATGACGGCAGCGATTATTTAATGGGGTACGCAGGAAGCGATACCGATTTAATCTTACCCGAAAACTATAACGGGAAAAATTACGAAATATATAAATATGCGTTCTATAATTGCAGCGGACTTACGAGCGTAACAATCGGTAGCGGTGTAACCTCTATCGGCAAGGATACGTTCAGAGGGTGCAGCGGACTAACGAGCGTAACAATCGGCAACGGTGTGACTTCTATCGGCGAGGATGCGTTCAGAGAGTGCAGCGGACTTACGAGTATAACAATTCCTGACAAAGTTACTTCTATCGGTGGGTCTGCGTTCAGAGGGTGCAGCGGACTAAAAGAAATACACTATAAAGGGACAATAAAAGAATGGAACGGTGTAAAAAAGGGAAACAGCTGGGATTACAATACAGGGAAATATACCGTTTTCTGCACGGACGGGAACATAAGCAAATAAAAAACTAATATTTGAGCGGCAAGGCGCACGCCTTGCCGCTTTCCCTTTTAAGGAGTTCTTTTATTGCCCGTCAAGGAAGAACGTTTCAAAATGACGTAAGGATAGAGATATAGAAGCGCTGCCGCGGAGATTGCCACAGCCCCGTTGGGGCTTCGCAATGACGTAAAGAGATACTTCTTTTGCCCGTCAAAGGCGGTCGGGGCAAAATGACGTATGGTTGAGAAATAAAAGCGCTGCCGCGGTTTTTCGTCACGCGCCCACTCTTTCCCCTCGGTTTTAAATGCTTTTTATTCGCTTTCAGTTAAATCGCTTGATTTTTTCATCAAAATACTATATACTATCGTTATTACTCGCATATAATTATAAACGCGAATGTTGTGGAGGTTTTTTATGACGGGCGATGCCCCTGTCCCTTTACCGGACGCTTCTTTTCCTACCGGTTTACTCATTGCGCTTATTGTTCTCGTTTTCCTTTCCGGGTTTTTCTCCGCTGCGGAAACGGCGTTCACCAGCGTAAACAAAATTAAACTGCGTACCCTTGCAGGCAACGGCAATTCACGCGCTAAAAACGTGCTGAGCCTTGCCGAAAATAAGTACGATAAGCTTATCAGCGTTCTGCTCGTCGGCAATAACATCGTTAATCTTACCGCGTCAACGCTTTCGGTGCTTTTCTTTCAGAAAATCCTTCCCGCAAGCGCGAATTATTCAATCGTCTCTACCGTGGTTATTACGGTTACCGTTTTGATTTTCAGCGAGATTACCCCTAAATACATTGCTAAAACCTTCTCTGAAAAACTCGCTATGTCTTTTTATCCAGCGGTCGTGTTTTTCTATTATATCCTTTATCCGTTCCATTTCGTGTTCGGCGGCTTTAAGTGGCTTATTTCCAAAATCTTCCGCGCCGCGCCCGACGACAGAATTACCGAGGACGAAATTATGACCGTCGTCGAAGAGGCTGAAGAGGACGGCACTCTCCGCGATGACGAAACACGGCTTATTCGCTCCGTTATCGAGTTCGACGATTTGGAAGTGGGCGATATTTTAGTTCCGCGCGTTAATATCGTTGCCGTTGACGTTTCTTCGTCTATGGAGGATATTAAAAGGGTGTTCGAAGCGGAAGGCTATTCACGTATCCCCGTTTATAAGGACACCGTGGACACGATTATCGGCACTATTCACGAAAAAGACTTTTTCAACGCCTACCTCGCAGGCAAGAAAAACGTGGACGATATTATGCAAAATGCGTTCTATACCACCGAACACGTTAAAATTTCTAAACTGCTTAAACAATTGCAAAAAAAGAAAATCCATATCGCCGTCGTTCTGGACGAGTATGGCGGTACGCTCGGACTGGTTACCCTCGAGGACGTTTTAGAAGAACTCGTCGGCGAGATTTGGGACGAACACGACGAGGAAATCGATTATTTCAAAAAACTTTCGGACAACTGCTACCTGGTGGACGGCAACGCCCCCCTTTCCGACGCGTTTGAGTATTTCGGAATCGATAAGGACGAAAAAGATAACTTCGACGCGGCAACGCTATCCGGTTGGCTGATTGAATATTTAGGCGAAATCCCCCACGCCGGCAGAAAAATTACTTATTCTAACTTGGACTTTGAAATTATGAAATCGACGGTAAAGCGTATTTTACAGGTTAAAGTTACGATAAACCCGCCGCAAGAAAAGGAATAAAAATAAAAGGCTTGCCGCAAACGAACAGTAAGCGACAAGCACGCGTACCCGTAGCGCAAATGGATAGAGTATCAGATTCCGATTCTGACGGTTGCAGGTTCGACTCCTGTCGGGTACACCAAAATCATAAAGGAGACACTTTTGTGTCTCCTTTATGATTTTGCCCCGTTTCTTCCGAAACGGCGAACCTGCGGTTCTCTCGCTCAGCCGCGGAAAGTCCGGCAAGCCCCGTACCAAAGCCCGCGCCCAGCCCCGCGATTAAACACACGATTATTTTAACGAGCAGTTCCATCGGTTAATTTTCGCTTTTTGGCGCGCGCCGCGCTGCTCTCTATCTTGTCTTTGAGTTCTTTAATCGCCTGAATATAGCCGTCAAAGCCTTTACCCGTTACGGTTACGCACGCGTAACTCCTGATATAACTGATTTTGCGGAAATCTTCTCTCTCGTCTACCTTAGTGATATGCACTTCCGCCGCGGGGATAGCGACCGCTTTAAGCGCGTCTAAAATCGCCACGCTGGTATGCGTGAACGCGCCCGGATTTATCACTATTCCGTCGAATTTTTTATACGCTTTCTGTATATAATCCACGATTTTGCCTTCGTAATTAGACTGAACGCACTTAACTTTAACGCCGAGCGCGGCGCAATCGGAGCGAATTTTTTTCACGAGAGACTTATAGGTTTTATCACCGTAAAGCGCGGGTTCTCTGATACCCAGCATATTGAGATTAACCCCGTTTATTACAAGTATCTTCATATTTTTCAATCACTTCTCCTGCCGTTTTGTCGGGCGAACCGTCGTTATCGACGGTAATATCCGCCGCCCTTTCGTATTTTTCGCGCCGTTCTTCGTACAGCGCGGCGATTCCCTTATTGCGCGAAACGGGTCTGCCCTGCGCCGTAAGCAAATTGAGATCTCGCTTTAACCAGACGATTACGCCGTTCTGTTTAAGCGCGGCGACGTTTTCTTCGCTTATCACCGCGCCGCCGCCCACGGAAATAACTGCTCCGCTGTTTTTCGCGGCGAGCGCGACCGCACGCGCTTCTTTTTCTCTGAACGCCTTTTCGCCGAGCGTTTCAATGATTTCGGCGGGGGTAAAGCCTTCCGTTGATGTTATCGTTTCGTCGGTGTCTATAAACTTTCTGCCGAGTTTTGTCGCGACTAATCTGCCCACCGTGGATTTGCCCGCGGAAGGCATTCCGCAAAGCACCACATTGTATTTTTCTTTCCTGATTTCGGAAAGAACGTTCTCCGTATCTTTTTCCGAATGAAAACCGCCCAACCACACGTCTTCGGCGGCGAGAGCCTGTTCTACGAGCATAGGCAGTCCGTCGGAAAACGTAAGTCCGAGTGCTTCCGCCTGCAATAACAGCCGCGTTCTGAACGGGTTGTAGATTAAATCGAAAACCGCCGTCAGCCGCGGAAAAAGCGACAGGTCCACGGGGCGTTCGTCGTTAAAGGGGAACATTCCCACGGGCGTGGCGTTCACGAAAATTTCGGTGTCGGCGGCTATATCGTAACAGTTTCCGTAATTTATTTCGCCCGTTCTGCTTAAAAACCTTACGCTCGCCGCGCCGCCTTTCCTTGCGCAGTATCCTACCGTCTGCGCCGCGCCGCCCGTGCCGCCTATCAGCACGCGTTTGTCTTTAAATGACACGCCCTTTCTTTTAAGCATATAATACACGCCCCTTACGTCGGTATTATAGCCGTAAACCACGCCGCCCGAATTTTTCACGATGTTTACGCTGCCCGTTTCTTCCGCTTCTACGGAGAGAACGTCGCAAAGTTGCGCCGCGTCCTTTTTATACGGGATCGTAACGTTGAACCCGTCGTATTCGCGCGCGCCGAAAAACGCTTTCACGCCGTCGGGCGGAAGTTCTTTAAGGACGTAATTAAAGCCCTTTTTGCTATGTATGTCGCACGAATAACTGTGCGAGAGTTTTTTCCCTATAAGACAGTATTTCATAACGCGCCCCGTCAGGAAATCTCCTTGTACGCGCCAAGGAACACGAATTTATCCGAATTGTTTTCCAGCGAAGCGATTAAATCGAGCACTTCCGGTCTGTTCACTTCGCCCTCGAAGTCGAAATAGAACATAAATTCAAAGTCGGTGTTGGGAACGGGGCGGCTTTCTATTTTGGTAAGGTTAAGCCCCTGCGCGGCAAAGCCGTTAAGCACGTTCACAAGTCCGCCCGGTCTGTGCGGCAGAGTGGTCATAACGCTGATTTTGTCGCTCCCCGAAAAAATTTCCACGTTTTTGCCTATGCAGATAAAGCGCGTGTAGTTGCTCGCTTCGTCCTGAACGCCGCGTTCCAGAACGGTAAGTCCGTATACTTCGGCGCACTCGGCGGAACACAATACCGCGACCGATTTATCACCCTTTTCCGCCGCCTGCATAGCGGCGATGGCGGTGTTTGCCGCTTCTTCCGCAATGAAGTTGTGGGACTTTATATATTCCGCGCATTGACGGAGCGCCTGCGGGTGCGAAAGGACGCGCTTTACGTCTTTTGCCGTCGCGCCGCGAACGCCCGCAAGACAATGTTCTATGCTCAGTTTAACCGCGCGGACGATATGGAAATCGTGCTTTTTCATCAGATCGTATACTTCCGAAACAGAACCCGCAGTGCTGTTCTCTATGGGCAGAACGCCGTATTCGCACAACCCCCTTTCCACCGCGGAGAACACCCCTTCGAAGTTTTTAAAGTACGTAACTTCGTTTATGGGAAAGAGTTTTTTCGCCGCCGCGCCGCTGTTCGCGCCCGCAACGCCCTGGCACGCCACCGCCGCGCGGACAGGCGCGCTTTTTAGTCCGCCCGACAGTATGCCTTTTATTTCGTCTACTGTGGCGGAACTTCTGCCGATAAGTTCCGACTGATACGCCTTGCTTGCCGAGAAAACCACGGAATACAGTTCTTTGATATATCTCGCGTAGTTCTCGGGCATATTTTCAGTAAGACGGAACACGATGGAGCTTTCACGCGTGGCGTCGTTAAGCGGCTTGTCCGTGCGTTTTTTTGCTTCCGCAACGTCTTTCATCAGTTCCAGCCTTTTAATAAACGAGTTTTTGATTTCGTCGTCCGTCTTGTCTATCAGTTCTCTGATTTCGCTCAATTCTTTCATATATATCTCCAAAAATACTTTTCGTTATTATCATCCGCGCGCGCCGTTACCGTTCTATACGCCGGCGTCGGTAAGCGCGATTGCCGCCGCGCTCTCTATGCACGGCACGGCGCGCGGCACTATGCACGCGTCGTGCCTGCCCTTTATTTTGATTTCGCAGTCGGTCTTGTTTACCAAGTCCACCGTGCGCTGCGTTTTAAAAACGGACGGCGTCGGTCTCAACGCCACGCTGAACGTTATCGGCTCTCCGTTTGAAATGCCGCCGTTGATTCCGCCCGCGTCGTTCGTGTAAAAACATACCTTTCCGTCTTTATAATACATCTGGTCGTTCGCTTCGCCGCCGCGGCTTTCGCAAAAGCCGAAACCACGCCCGAATTCAACGCCTTTCACCGCGGGAACGGCGTATACGAGCGACGATATTTTGCCTTCTAACCCCTCAAACAGGCTGTCGCCCAACCCGGGTTTAAGCCCGAAAATCACGCAGTCTATCCTGCCGCCCACCGAATCGTAGTTGCGCCGCGCGTCGGCTATTTCGGCGAGCATCTCTTCTTTTTTGTCAAGCGACGGAAAGCCGTCGTCCCGCGCTTTTACGATTTCCTCTAAGTCAAGCGCGGCGGTTTTATAACTCTTGCCCGAAACTTTGCCTATTCCCGAAACGAACGCGGCTATTTTTACGCCTTTGCTCTCTAAATACTGCTTGCATATTCCGCCGACCACGCAAAGCGGCGCGGTGAGCCTGCCCGAAAATCTGCCGCCGCCCGTAAAGTCGAGCGCGCCGTCTTTTAAGTATCTGCAATAGTCCGCGTGCGACGGGCGCGGTTTGCCGTATAGTTCGTTGTAATCGGAACTCTTTACGTCTGTGTTCTGAATATAAAACGAATAATCCCCGCCGAAGTTTTCGCCGAGCGGTTTATCGAACACGGGTATATCCGGTTCTTTTCTCGTAGTGGAAAACACCGCCGAGGTCGCTTTTCTGCGTTCGGTAAAGCGGGTGAGTTCCTGTGCGTTTACGGATACCGCGGGCATATTTTTAACTATCGCGCCGATGCGTTCGCTGTGCGATTCGCCGTAAATCTCCACGCTGATTCTTTCGCCTTTAAATAAGGACATCTATAATACCCCCTGTTTTTTTCATATCTTCGTAAAAAGCGGGATACGACTTATCCACCGCCTCCGCGCGGTCGATTACACTCTCGCCGTCCGAATACGCCGCAAGCACCGCCGCCGACATAGCCGTTCTGTGATCGTTGCCGCTGTCCGCGGTAAAGCCTTTCGGCGCGCCGCCGTAAACGGTTATGCTTCGTCCGTCCGTCTCCGCTTTTATCCCCGCCGCAGCAAGCGTATTTATTATCGCCGCCGTTCTGTCGCTCTCTTTGTATTTTAGGTTTTCCGTTCCGAGCAATACCGTTTTCCCTTGCGCGAACGCCGCCGTAACCGCTATTATCTGTGCCAGGTCGGGAATTTCCGCACAGTCGACCGTTACGCCTTTAAGCGTGCCGTCTCCCGACGGTTTTGCCGTAACCGCTCCGTCCGAAAATGTTACGGACGCGCCGAACCGACTTAAAATTTCCGCTATTTTGCGGTCGCCCTGCATTGACTTGGGATTGAGCCCCGTAACCGTAACCGAGCCGCCTATCGCTCCCGCGGCGA
This sequence comes from uncultured Eubacteriales bacterium, assembly GCA_958421945.1. Lineage (GTDB taxonomy): Bacteria > Bacillota > Clostridia > Christensenellales > Borkfalkiaceae > UBA1259. The sequence continues at coordinate 12,826 of CATZMZ010000015.1, forward strand.
GCGTGAAAGCCGCGCCCGACCAGTCGCCTTCCGTTTCAGTAACGTCGGGCAACGCGTATTTCTGTCCTTTGGGAATAAAAAACCCGTTTTTCGTTCTTTTAACCGTAATCCCGCTTTTTTCAAGTACTGCGAGCGTGATTTCGATATACGGTTTGCTGACTTCTTTGCCCGTTACGACAATCTCGCAGTCCTGCCCCGTAAGCGGCGCGGCGAAAAGCAGCCCCGTTACGTATTGCGAACTTATGCCGCCGTCAATCACGAACGTTCCGCCCGACAGCCTGCCCGTAAACTTGAATCCGTCGGCAGTTACGCCGTGCGTTTTCAGACAGTCTATAAGCGCGCCGCACGGGCGACCTAACAGCTTTTCCGTGCCCGTAAACGCCGCGTCCGCGCCGAGCGCGGCGGCGACGGGAATTAGAAATCTTAAAGTAGAACCGCTCTCCCTGCAGTCCGCGACCGCGTTTTTAACAGGAGAAAAACCGTTCGTAACGAAATCACCGCCCGAAAGGCAGCAATCTGCGCCGAGCGCGGTAAGCGCGCGCACGGTCGCCCGCACGTCTTTAGAGTCGCCCGTGTTTTTAACCGTCTTTCTCCCGCCCGAAAGGCAAGCCGCGATAATCAATCTGTGCGCGAAAGATTTGGACGGGGGCGCGGCGACCGTTCCCGAAATGCGGGACGGATGAATTTTAATCTTCATTTATCGCCGCTCCTTGTTTTAAAAATCCGACCAACCGTTCGGCTGGAATATTTATTATGCGTGTTTTAAACTCTTCGTCAATAAGCACGAAATCCACGCCCTTTCCGTCTGATTTTTTGTCGGATAAAACGACTTCTGCAACGCTCTCGGGCGAATAGCCGCACGAAAGGTCCTCGAAAATCGCGAGCCTGTTATATAGCGGCGCGAACTTTTCCGCGGAAACGCCGTAATACGCACGCGACAAATCGAGCGCGTACTTAATCCCCTTGGCGACGCACAAGCCGTGCGACAGGTTAAAGTCGGAAAGTTTTTCTATTGCGTGCCCCACGGTATGCCCGAAGTTAAGCAGTTTGCGTTCGCCGCTCTCGCGTTCGTCGCGCGCAACCACGCCCGCTTTGATTTTAAGGCATTCGTACACGAGCCGTTCGGTAATTTTTCCGTCGCAGGTTACGTTTTCTCCGCCGGGGAGAAAAGAGTATTTCACCACTTCGCCCATACCGCTCGTTTTTTCGCGTTCGGGAAGAGTTACCAAAAAACCGAGATTTATATACACGGCGTCAGGCTGATAAAAAGTGCCGCAGAGATTTTTGCCCTTGTCGAGATTGACGGCAGTCTTTCCGCCGACGGAAGAATCTACCATAGAAAGCAGCGTTGTGGGCAGCGCGATAAGTTTAACGCCGCGCATATAAGTGGACGCGACGAACGCGCCCAGATCGCCCACCATGCCGCCGCCGAAAGTTACGACCGCGTCTTTGCGCGTAAGCCCGTCTTGGGCGAGCGCGTTGAGAAGGATTCCGTAATTTACGAGATTTTTACTGTTTTCGCCCTGCCTAACCGTGTGCAAAAAAACCTTTTTGTCGCATTTTCCGCAAATCAGTTTAATCAGTTCTTCGCCGTACAGCCGTTCCGTTTCGGAGTCGGCAATCACCGCTATTTTGTCGCCGACCGTTAGCGACAACGCCTTTTCGGCGAAAGCGTCCATGTTTTCGGCGAGCGTAACGTCGTAAGTTTTAGACGCGTTGACGCGTAGAGAAAGCATTTTAATCGTCTCCTTTTTGGTCTATGCCGATTTTTCTGTCGTTACCGTCTTTTAAGAGCGTTTTAAGGCGACCGACGTCTCCCGCGCTCACGGCGGCAAGGTATTCGTTAAGATTGTTTATAAGCGTTTGGAGTTCGCCTTTAATATAATCGGCGTTTTCCATCATGAGTTCCGCCCACATATCGGCGTCCAGTCTCGCCACGCGCGTCAGATCCCTGTAACTACCCGCGGAAAACCCGAGATGTTTCTCGGCGGTCGGGCTTTTTATGTACGCGTTGGAAGTAACGTGGCAAAGTTGCGAAGTATAGGCGATAATCGCGTCGTGTTCTTCCGCCGTGGTAACTTCGGCGCGACCGAACCCCGCGGACAGGAAAAATTCTTTCACCCGCCCGAAAACGCTTTCGTCCGCGTTTACGTTCACGAATATCATAGACGCGCCGTCGAACAAGTCCGCACGGGAATTGTCTATGCCCGACAGTTCTCTGCCCGCCATGGGGTGTCCGCCGATAAAGGTTATTCCCGGGTATTTTCCCGAATACTCTTTCATAATCTTAATGACCGTCCGCTTTACGCCGCAAAAATCCACGACGACCGCGCCGCGCTTTAAAGCGGGCGCGTATTTATCGAGCAGTCCGCGGACGTGTCGGGGCGTAACGGCTAAAACGAGCAAGTCGAGCGAACGCGCGGTCTCTTCGCTTAATATCCCGTTTATCGCTTTCAGTTCACGCGCTTTTTTCTCGGCGTCGGGGTTGACGTCGCACCCGAAAACGGCGTGCGGCGTGTTTTTTATCACGGCGCGCCCGAACGAGCCGCCCATTAACCCTAACCCTGCTATTCCTACGTTCATTTTATACCCCGCGCTTATAATATTTCGTTTTTACCGCAAAGGTGCAGCATAGAATTAACGCTTTGCGCTATGTCTTCGAACTGGTCGGGGCGCACCGACTGCGCGCCGTCGCAAAGCGCGTGCGGCGGGTCGTTATGCACTTCTATCATAAGCCCGTCAGCCCCCGCGCCCACCGCCGCGAGCGACAAGGGTTTAACCAGCCTTGCAAGCCCCGAAGCGTGCGACGGGTCTACTATCACGGGCAGGTGCGTCAGTTCTTTTAAGACGGGAATCGCGGACAAATCGAGCGTGTTTCTCGTATACGGCTCGAACGTTCTTATGCCGCGTTCGCACAGAATAACGTCTTTCGAGCCTTCGCTCATTACGTATTCCGCGCTCATAAGCCACTCTTCTATCGTGTTGCAGAAACCCCTTTTTAAAAGGACGGGCTTGCCCGTTTTGCCCACTTCTTTAAGCAGTTCGTAGTTCTGCATATCCCGCGCGCCTATCTGGATAAGGTCTACGTCGCGGAACAAGTCTATGTGCCTTACGCTCATTATCTCGGTTACTATGGGCAGCCCCGTTTCCTTTTTCGCCTTTAAGAGAAGGTCGAGCCCCGTCTCTCTCAGTCCCTGGAAAGAATAGGGCGACGTTCTGGGTTTGAACGCGCCGCCGCGGAGCAGTTTCGCGCCCGCTTTTTTAACCGCTTCCGCAACGCCTATTATCTGTTTTTCCGTTTCGACCGAACACGGCCCAGCGATAATGGCGAAGTGGTTGCCGCCTATCTTTACGCCGCCTATATCCACAACCGTGTCGTCGGGATGGAATTTACGGTTGGACAGTTTGAAAGGTTCTTGTATTCTTTTAACGTTTTCGACTATATCGAGCGACCTTACGAGATCGATATCTACTTTACCCGTGTCCCCGACGAGTCCTAAAATGGTGGAATGGTCGCCGCGGCTGACGTCCACTTTAAGCCCCTGCTTTTTTACCCACCCGATAAGGTTGTCGAGTTGTTTCTTTTCGCAATCCTTTTTTACGATAATAATCATAACGTTTCTCCTGTATTACTTTCTTTATTTATATTTTTAGAATATTTATTCAAAAAAAAACGACCGACTCGGTTACCCGCTCGGTCATTTTCATATACGCCGTAAAAAAAACGCAAACACAAAATAACCGATATCATAAATTCGGTTTAAAGTAAAATGCGTAATAATAAAAGTTGTTTAATGCGATAGTGTGTTTCATAAAAAATATCTTCCGATTTCTCTTACGCTTTGAGTATAGTTTTTTTAATTGTTCTTGTCAAACGTTTTAATGCCTTTTTCGGTAAAAAGTTTATTTTTTTCTTTTATATTATGAGTAAAAACCGCCCTTTTAGCAGTGCGGCGACGGGGATTTATCGCTAATGCGTCGGGTATATTTGCATTTCGGCAAGTTATATCGCTTATGCATAAGCGATATTTTCCCCTACGGGAAAATCAATCAGAAAACGACAAACGAAAAACGCGGTAAATGAAAAAATCAACCGCCGCAGGGCGCGGATATTCCGCGCCCTGCGGCGGTTTTTCTTCTTTCGCATAATCCCGATTAGTTACTCTCCGAGATACGCCTTTTTTATCGATTCGTCGTTTAACAGGTCTTTTCCCCTGCCTTCCTTTACGATTCTGCCCGTTTCGAGAATATACGCCCTGCTTGCGACGGACAACGCCTTTTTGGCGTTCTGTTCGACTAAAAGCACGGTCGTGCCGCTCTCGTTTATCTTCTTTATCGTATCGAAAATTATGTTTACGAACAGCGGCGAAAGCCCCATAGACGGTTCGTCTAAAAGCAGCATAACGGGGTTGGACATCATCGCTCTGCCCACGGCGAGCATTTGCTGTTCGCCGCCCGAGAGAGTTCCGCCTATCTGGTTTGCTCTCTCTTTGAGCCGCGGGAATATTCCGTAAACCCTTTCGAGCGTTTCTTTTATTTTTTTACCGTCTTTAACGGAAAACGCGCCGAGAAGCAGATTGTCTTTTACGGAGAGTTCCTGAAATATTCTCCTGCCCTCGGGGACTTGCGTAAGTCCCTTTTTCGCCAGCGCGTACGCAGGCGTTTTAGTTATGTCTTCGCCGCGGAAAGTTACGCTGCCACCCGCTTTGCCGAGTATTCCGTTCACGGCGTGCATTATCGTGGTTTTGCCCGCGCCGTTCGCGCCGATAAGCGCGACAATCTCGCCTTCTTCCACCTTAAAAGACACGCCCTTTATCGCTTTTATGAGACCGTAACTCACTACTAAGTCTTTTACTTCCATTATCGCCATAACAATTCGCTCCTGAAAATCAGTTTTCGTCGCCCAGATACGCCTTTATCACTTCGGGATTGTTTAAGACTTCTTTCGTTTCGCCCTTGCACAGTTCGTGACCGAAGTTAAGCACCGTGAGTTTATTGCATATCCCGCTAACGAGTTTCATATCGTGTTCGATAAGCAAAATAGTCATATCGAAGTTTTTACGGACGAATTTTATGGTTTCCATAAGTTCTTCCGTTTCGTGCGGGTTCATGCCTGCGGCAGGCTCGTCTAAAAGCAGAAGTTTGGGGTTGGTCGCGAGTGCGCGCGCTATTTCGAGTTTTCTTTGCTTGCCGTAAGGAAGATTATACGCGAGTTGGTTGCGTTCTTCTAAAAGCCCGAAAACTTCGAGCAGTTTTTTGGCGTGTTCACGCATAGCGATTTCCGCATTATAATATCTCGGAAGACGTAAGATGCCTTCTGCCATAGTGTATTTATATTCCGGACGATTTGCCAACCCCACCATAACGTTTTTAATGACGCTCATGTTGTTGAACAGTCTTATGTTCTGAAAGGTACGCGCCACGCCGAGTTTGTTCACGTTCATCTGACTTTCGCCCGTAATATCTTTTCCGCAGAAAAACACCTTTCCGAACGTGGGTCTGTATACGCCCGTAATCAGGTTGAACACAGTGGTTTTGCCCGCGCCGTTAGGACCGATAAGCCCGTACATATCCCCTTTTACGATTTCGAGATTAACGTCTTCGGCGGCTTTAAGCCCGCCGAAAGAAATGCCGAGATTTTCCGTTTTAAGAATTATTTCAGCCATTTTACTTATCTCCTTTTCCCGAACCTTTCGTTTTTCCGTCGGGCACGGGTTTGTCCGGAACGTAAGATTTATCGGGCGTTAAATCGGTGGATAAAATGGCGTCCATTTCCACTTTGGTGGGGACTCTCGACCAGTCCGCTCCGAATTCTTTTTCTTTGGCGGGGTCGTGTTTTAACTCTTTTTTTGAAAACAGTTTAACGATTCTCGCCGTAAACTTCGACCAGTACACGCCGAACCCGTGTTTTTCACGGAAGCCTTTTAATTTCGGCGCATTGTTATAAATAACTAAAACTATAAGAATCAACGCATAGAAAAGGTCTTTTAAAACAGCAAGATTTCCGCCAAGCATCGTTGACAGTTTAGAGTCAATAAAAGTTATTACAACCGCAGCGATTATAGAGCCGTTGATATTACCCATTCCGCCAAGTACAACCATAACAAGAAGATTTATAGACCTGTTATAATCAAAGGACGCGGGGTTAATCGAATAATCTTGCGAAACACCGAAAAACACGCCTGCAACTCCCGCAAAGAAAGCGGAAATAATAAATACTGAAAGTTTATAACCAGTAACGTTAACCCCCATTGCGCGGGCAGCGATTTCATTATCTCGTATTGACATAATTGCCCGACCGTGTTTGCTTTTAATAAGGTTAGAAATTACTATAAAGGTTAGAATCGCAAAAATAAAACATATAATATAAAGGTTTTTATAGTTGTATCTATACAAGTTTCTTAATTCGCCAACGCTTTCTCCGGCAGAAAAAATATTTTTAAGCACGATTTTTACTATTTCTCCGAAAGCGAGCGTAACGATTGCAAGATAGTCGCCTTTAAGCCTTAACGCGGGCAAGCCTATTATAAACCCGAACACAGCCGCCGCAAGTCCGCCTACAAAAACTGCTATTATTAGAGATAGTAGCGGATTAACCTTTGTTAGGCTCAAAAGTACAGTCTGGCGAAACGCCACGGCAGAAAATGCACCTATACTCATAAAAGCGGCATGACCTATAGAAAGTTCTCCTAAAAAACCTACTACTAGCGATAAAGACATTGCCGCGATAATATAATACCCGATCTTCTCGAGAATTTGAAGTGTACTTCTGCTTTTCATAAGTCCCGTAGTCTGAAGAACGATAAATAATACAATCACGAACAAGAAAATGAAACAAGTAGTGCAGTTCTTTATTTTAAAATTCTTTTTGACATTTGATAAGTAAACCTTAACACCGTTCATATCACACCTTCTCCCGTTTTTTCTTGCCGATAAGACCGGTGGGCTTGACAAGCAGAACAACTATCAGAATAGCAAATTCTATCGCCGTCGTATAACTACCTATTGGCGTCGCAATGCAGAAATTTTCTATAAGCCCCAAAAGTATTCCACCAAGCATTGCACCGGGAATCGAACCGATACCGCCTATAACCGCCGCCGTAAACGCTTTTATTCCCGGCATTGCACCCATTGTAACGCTTACGTTGACGGGAATAAGAATATACGCCATGCTTGCAAGTGCGGCAAGCGCAGAACCTATAATAAACGTTAACGAAATTGTTCTGTCAACGTTTATACCCATAAGTTGCGCCGCGTCTTTGTCTTCGGATACGGCAAGCATCGCTTTGCCCGTTCTGGTTTTGCTTACGAAAAGAGTAAGTCCTATCATAACCGCTACGGCAATAAAAAGCGTAAATATCGTAGACCATTTAATTTTCAGAGAACCGATAGTAAGCATTCCGAAATCCCATAGCCTGACAGGCTTATTCGCCGTACCGAAAATTATCTGCGCCAAACTTTGCAACAGATAACTGATTCCTATCGCGGTAATAAGCACCGCGAGCGGAGACGCGCCCCTGAGTGGCTTATAAGCGAATTTCTCTATCGCCATCCCTAATGCGGCGCACATAATTACGGCAAAAACAACGGATAAAGCAGGGTCACAATTTAAATCAGTGCAGAATACAAAAAGCGAGTATCCGCCGACCATTATTATGTCGCCGTGCGCGAAGTTAAGCATTTTGGCTATACCGTAAACCATAGTATAGCCGAGCGCTATCATTGCGTAAACGCCGCCGAGACTCAACCCGTTAATTAACGTAGATAAAAAGTCAGTCATTTTCTTTTCCTTGTGTTTTTTAATAAAACATTCGGTTTCGGTTCGACAAAACAGAACCGAAACCGAGTCTTTTACCGCAATAAATTAACCGACGGTTACGGGTTTGATTTCATATTCGGATACAACTTTCGTAGAGGTATCTACCGTGCCGTCTTTATTCCATTTCATATTCGTGCCGGTAACGCCACTTACGGAGAAGTCAGGGTTTGCAAATACTTCTTTAAGTATTTCGCATAAGTCTCCTGCAGATATGGTAACGGGAATCTCCTTTTTAAGAGTTTCTTTTGCAAACTTCATTGCGTCGGCAATAGCATAAACACAGTCGTATGCAGACGCACCGAATTGAATGGGGGCCTTTTTATAAGAATTTTGATAATTGTTTATAAAATTCCCCGCTTTCCCTTCGGTTGCTTTGGAATTAAAATGCGAGATATAATATATACCTTGCGTTATCGTTGCATAATCGTCGCCGAGTTCAGCGTCTACGCCGTCAAGACCGTCGCTACCGAAATAAATTGTATCAGGGGCAACTAAATCTTTCGCCGCTTTAATAAACAATGCTGCGGGTTGATAATATATCGGCATAAAAATAAACTTACAGTCTTTAAGAGCAGCAACCTGCGCGCTGAAATCCGTTGCGTTATCATCGTCAAAAGACCTTACAATAACTTCTTTTCCGTTATAAGTCGTCCCCAAATCATTGATAAATTTATTATATATCCCTTTAGAATAGTCGTCGTCCGATTTATAAAAAACGCCGATTTGCGTATCCGCAGCAACTTTTCCCGATTCTTTTATATATTTTGCAGAAGCAGACCCCTGCAAAGAATCGGAGAAACACATCTGATAAGCATTATCATATTCAACTACTGCGTCTGAAGTAGCCGACGGAGTGATAAAAAACACATTATCGTTTTTTGAAAGCGATTTATATTGCAAACATGGTTTTGTGGTTACGCAGCCGAGCGAAACCTGCAAACCATCTTCCAACTGTTTAGCGTATCCGTCGGCGACTTTTGTCTGGTCATGTTTATCGTCATACATCTGAAAATTGATTTTTATCCCGTCAATACCGCCCGCCTCGTTAATTTCCTTAACTGCGAGTTCTGCGCCGTTTTTAACCGCTTCTCCGTAAACGGCAGCACCGCCGCTTAAAGGACCTGAAGCACCGAAATAATATTCGGTATTGTTTTTCGTGTAACCTGTTTCTCCGCAACCGACGAAACTCGTCGCCGTCATTACCGCAGCGACAGCCACGGTGAACAACTTTAAAATTGTCTTTTTCATAGCAACACTCCTTGTAAAATAGTTTTTACGGGATTATACCCGCAGATTACCCGTTTTATCGCGACCGCGCGGAATTCTTTCCGCAAGCGGTTCGTTTTCTTAAAAAAACAAGGTCCTCGAATAAAACCGAGAACCTTGAAATCACTGTATTTTTGAATTTATAAATCAAACACGGCAAAAACAAGGTCCGTTCTTAATAATGAGACCTCTAAGCAGTACGACGATGGAAAGATTGACGAATATCGAATGTTTCATATGTCTATGCCTTGTTTTTTATGTTCTTATGTTAGCAGTATTTTTTAAATTTGTCAAACGTATGAAAAGCGTTTTTAAAATTTTTTCACGTTTTTTTCGCGTTTTCGCGTTAATAACGACGGCAAACGGTTACATCAGCGACTTGTAAAGGGCTTTTATGTCTTCTACCGAAGTTTCTCTGGGGTTGCCGGGGCGGCACGCGTCCGCATAAGCGGATTCCGCGAGAGCCTGAACGTCTTCTTCTTTGACGATACCTTTGAGCGAAGTGGGAATCCCCACGTCTTCGGACAGTTTTTTCACCGCGTCCACGGCGGCTTTTCTGTATTCCGCCTGACTCATATTTTCCACGCCTTTAACGCCCATCGCAATCGCTATGTCGCGGTATTTCGTTCCCGTGTATTCGGCGTTATAAGCCATAACCGTCGGGAGCAGAATAGCGCAAGCTTTGCCGTGCGGCGTGTCGTAATAAGCGGAAAGAGTGTGCGCCATAGAATGGTCTACGCCGAGCCCCACGTTTGAAAAGCCCATGCCCGCGACGTACTGACCGAGCGCCATGCCTTCTCTGCCTTCGGGCGTGCCTTCGACTGCGGCGCGGAGCGACCTTGCGATAATTTCAATCGCTTTTATATGGAACATATCCGAAAGTTCCCACGCGCCTTTCGTAATGTAACCTTCTATAGCGTGAGTGAGCGCGTCCATACCCGTAGCCGCGGTAAGACCTTTGGGCATAGAACTCATCATATCGGGGTCGACTATCGCTATAACGGGAATATCCTTGGGGTCTACGCAGACGAATTTGCGTTTTCTCTCCACGTCGGTAATAACGTAGTTTATCGTAACTTCCGCCGCCGTACCCGCGGTAGTGGGAACGGCGATTATGGGAACGCATTTGTTTTTAGTCGGAGCGACGCCTTCGAGCGAACGCACGTCTTCGAATTCGGGGTTGGCGATGATTATGCCGATTGCCTTTGAAGTATCCATAGACGAGCCGCCGCCGATAGCGACGAGACAGTCCGCCCCGCTCTTTTTGAAAGATTCCACGCCGTGCTTAACGTTTTCGATAGTGGGGTTGGGTTTGATTTCGCTGTATATCTCGTAATCGATTTTATTTTCGTCGAGAATATCCGTTACCTTTCCGGTTACGCCGAACCTGATAAGGTCGGGGTCAGAACACACGAAAGCCTTTTTAAAGCCTCTGCCCTTTATCTCGGTCGCGATTTCCTTTATCGCGCCCTTGCCGTGATAACTTGTTTCGTTCAATACGAACCTGTTTGCCATAAGTATTCTCTCCTTGATTTTTTATTATGGGGTTTTACCCTTATTCCGCATAAAGTATACACCTTTTATCGCGTAATGTCAACCGCGTGCGTAACTTAAACGTTATGAGAGTTATAAGCAAAGGTTATAAAACGGCTTTACGCGCGCCCCTTTTTCAGTATGAGAGAATCTATAAAGTACCTGTGCACGACGTCGTTTTCGAGTTCGGGATGAAAGGCAAGGGCGAGTTGATTGTTTAACTGATAGAAGATACTTTAGGATAAAAAGCAGAACGACCGCTATTTTTTTCTAATAACCTTCTAAATCATCTATATCGTCTACTTCATCGATATCCCCGTATTCACTCAAATTATCGTCATCATAGTTGATATCATCAATCTCATCGTAGTTGATATAATCTGTTTCTTCATATTTGTTCGATTGTTTTTTTACCATAGATTTCGCCCCCTAAATATTTACTTAAATGCATTCCTTTTGTTACAGTATAACATTTATTTTTGCTTTCTTCAATATGTGTAATGAGTTCTTATTGTCTTGTGTATGTGTCAAATACCCAGACGGAGTCCTGAATTTCGGTGGGGCTATATTGATGATGATAGAGCCCGTTTATAACGATGCTGTTGTCATTGTTATCGAAGCTGCCGCGGAGATAGAAATCGGGCGGATAGTAGTTGCTGACGGTGGTGTCGTAGTTTTCCTTGTCGGCCTTTCTTACCTTCTCATAAATATCGTTTTCGATATAGAGATAGAGCGTTTTTCTGTCCTCGGAAATATTGAAGATTCCCTCAATGACTGTCTCGCCGTTTGTGTAGATGAAGAGCGAGAAGCTCTGATTTATCAGGGGCAGTACAAATAAGCTTTGGCTGCTCTCTGCGGTGTAGGTGCCCTCGGGCAGACGGTACTGTCCGTCGTTATAGATGTCCTTACTGTAGGACTTATGAGAATTGCCCTCCAGCACGTATGTTCCGAATTTGTATGGCATCTCGCCTATGCGGTAAACGTGAGTATAGACCGTGCCGTCGGTGAAGCCCAGATCCTCCTCGGCGTAGATGATGCTGAACTGTGTGAAGCCCTTGTCAACGCCCTCGGCGTAGCAGCTGATCCAGTCCTCATTCTCCTTGTCGCTTCTTGTGAGAATGAAGGTCAAGGGAGTCTTTGCATCGTCGGAGCTTCTGTATATAGATCTGAAGCCGCCCTGATATTTCAGCGCGTCGTCCTCGTAGTAGCTGAAGGTCATAACGCCCTCCGAACCGTCAAAAACGAAGTATGTATCCTCCTCGTCCATAAGTAGCCACTTTCCCGTGGAGGCATCCATTTTTTCGTCATAATTAACCGTACCGTCAGGCTTCTGACCGAAAATCAAGTCACATCCCGAAAACATAGCCGAAACAGTCGCGACAATAAGTAAAATCGCAATAAATCTTCCGTTGATTTTTGTCATGGTATTTCTCCTTTCCTTTGTCTACTAAATTTATACTGCGAGTTTATATAATATATTATATCATATTTTTTCAATAATTTCAATACTATTTTATCCTTTGCCAGCTATATTGTGGCGATTAGCTCCGTAAATTTAACGAGTACGCATAAATTTAACGAATACCCATAATTTTAACGAAAGCAATAAAAAACGCAGAGTTGGCACAAATAATCGTATCCTATTCTGCGTTCTTTTTTGAAAGTAAAGACCAATTTTGATACAGACTGCACATCCCGCGGACTTTTCGTGTAAAGGTTCAGAGGGG
>CATZMZ010000016.1 GCA_958421945.1 uncultured Eubacteriales bacterium
AATTTTGATACAGACTGCACATCCCGCGGACTTTTCGTGTAAAGGTTCAGAGGGGTGTGCATCTTTTCATGATACGTTTTTAATCATGGTGTGCATTTTCATATGCTCTTCGTACATCCTCCGGCAATCCGTCAGGAATCATGCTCTGTACTTGATCTTCACTGCCATACCGCGTTGCCTGCTCATAGTACCAGCACTTGAATTTCAGCATATCCAACGCTTTATTCATGTGGACAAGCTCTGCCTCAAGTCTCTCTCTTTGCTTTTCAACGAGTGCTTTTCTCTGAGGATAGGTGGATGCACCCTCTACGCACAAATCCATGAATTGTTTAATATCCTTGATTTCCATGCCGGATTTCTTCAAGCACTCGATGACCCGCAGTGCTTCCATTTCGCTATCGCTGAATTTACGGATGCCCGATACTCTTTCCATATTCGGGAAAAGTCCCTGTTTATCATAGTAACGCAAGGTGGAAATGGGCAATCCGAACATTTGTGAAACTTGTCCAATCGTAAACATAAAATCTCCTAAAAAATTTACAAATAAATTTTCAGAAACCTCTTGACATAAAGTCAGGTTTAGGTGCTATTATTAGTATAGCATAAACGTACAACAAATGCAATACATAAAGGAGATTTTTTTGATGTGTAAAAATGTTTTAATTCTTTCTTCCAGTCCTCGCAAGGGCGGCAATTCCGAGACGCTGGCGTCGGCTTTTGCCAAGGGCGCGCAGGAAGCGGGCAATCAGGTGGAGACTGTGTATCTGAGGGAAATGCAGTACTGCTTCTGCAAGGGCTGTCTTGCCTGTCAGAAGCTGGGGCACTGTGTTATTAAGGATGACGCAGTGGAGATCGTGACCAAGATGCACGATGCCGATGTGCTGGTGTTTGCTACCCCTGTCTACTATTACAGCGTCAGCGGTCAGCTCAAGACCATGCTGGATCGTTCCAATCCGCTATTCGGCACAGACTATGCCTTCACGAAGGCTTACCTGCTGGCGACGGCGGCGGAGGATGAATCGGAAACGGTGGAAGGCACCGTCAAGGCGGTACAAGGCTGGGTGGACTGTTTTGACCGCTGTGAATTGGCAGGCACCGTATTTGCCGGCGGTGTAACCGATGTGGGCGAAATTGCCGGACACCCTGCATTGGAAAAAGCACATCAGATGGGAAAGGAGATTTGAATCATGGCAGTAAACGACGCAGAATACGCAAAAGAGACAACCGAGGAGGTTTGAATTATGGAAAAGCTGAATTTGACACAGGAATGGGACAAGGTGTTTCCCAAAAGCGATAAGGTCGATCATCGAAAAGTGACCTTCCATAACCGCTACGGAATTACGCTGGCAGCGGATCTGTACACGCCGAAAGGCGCAGAGAGCAAGTTGCCCGCCATAGCCGTCAGCGGCCCCTTCGGCGCGGTGAAGGAGCAGTCCTCCGGCCTGTATGCACAGAAAATGGCAGAGTTGGGCTTTCTGACACTGGCCTTTGACCCGTCCTACACCGGCGAGAGCGGCGGCACGCCCCGATATGTGGCGTCGCCGGACATCAACACCGAGGATTTCTGCGCGGCGGTGGATTTCCTCTCTGCGCAGGAGAATGTAGACCCCGAGCGCATCGGCATCATCGGTATCTGCGGCTGGGGCGGCATGGCAATAAACGCTGCCGCCATCGACACCCGTATCAAGGCAACCGCTGCCATGACCATGTACGACATGACTCGTGTGAACGCCAATGGATATTTTGACAGCGAAAATAACGCCGATGCCCGTTACGCAAAGAAACAGGCAATGAATGCCCAGCGCACCGCCGACTACAAAAACGGCACCTATGCCCTGGCGGGCGGTGTAGTCGATCCGTTGCCGGAGGATGCCCCGCAGTTTGTGAAGGACTACTACGGTTATTATAAAACCCAGCGTGGCTACCATCCCCGCTCTCTCAATTCCAATGGAGGCTGGAATGTAACTTCCTCGCTGTCCTTTATGAATATGCCGATTTTGCAGTATGCCGGTGAGATTCGCTCTGCTGTTCTGCTGGTGCATGGGGAAAAGGCGCATTCCCGCTATTTCAGTGAGGGTGCTTACGAAAAGCTGACCGGAGATAACAAGGAGTTGATGATCATTCCGGGGGCAAACCATGTTGACCTCTATGACAACCTGGCGGCAATCCCCTTTGAAAAACTGAGAAGTTTCTTTGAGGAATTCTTGAAATGAAAACCATTTTGCGGTGGCATCTCCGTTGCACTTTTTAATTATTCCCTTTATGGCTATACACACCCTCCAAACCTTTCGTTAAAAAGTTCGTACGCAAAAACACAAAAAGGCTCTACGGTGACCATTCCTCGGTTACCATAGAGCCTGCTTTCGTTAAAAGGTATGGGAAAGCCCTTGCAAACGGGGCTTTTGCAAAAAGAAGACCTTACAAGCAAAAACTTGCAAGGTCTTTTGGTGCCGAAGGCGGGACTTGAACCCGCACGGAGGATTAGTCCACCGGATTTTGAGTCCGGCGCGTCTGCCAGTTTCACCACTTCGGCTTTCTCTATTCTCTTTTAGTCCGCGTTTTTCGTTGCTTTTTGCGTTTCTTTTTGTTAAAATTAGTATATAATCAGTTTATATCCGATTATCATCATTCGCTTTTTTTAGCTTCGTTTTTCGCTTGCCCTATGATAATAGCATATTTCTGCGTTTTTTGCAAGCATATGGAGAGGGTTTTTATGGAAAAATTAGTTCTTATCGACGGTAACAGTCTTATTAACCGCGCTTTTTACGCAATGCCGCTTCTTACCACCAAGTCCGGTGTATATACCAACGCCGTTTACGGGTTTATGAATATGTTTTTCAAAATGCTTGCGGACGTTAAGCCCTCTCGCGTTGCGGTTGCGTTCGACGTTCACGCGCCAACCTTTCGGCACGAAATGTTTAAAGATTACAAAGGCACGCGGAAGCCTATGCCGGAAGAACTTCGCCCGCAGTTGCCGCTTTTGAAAAGCTTGCTTTCGCTGATGGGGGTTTACACGATTGAAAAAGCGGGCTTGGAGGCGGACGACATTATCGGAACGATTGCCAAAAACACGCCTTTTAAGACCATAATCTTTACGGGCGACAAGGATTCCTTTCAGCTTGTGGACGACAAAACGGAAATTCATTTTACCCGTCGCGGCATAACCGAAACGGAGCTTTACGACGCTGCGAATTTTAAGGAAAAAACCGGCATAACTCCCGTTCAGGTCATCGACCTTAAAGCGCTTATGGGCGACAGTTCCGACAACATTCCCGGAATTCAAGGCGTCGGCGAAAAAACCGCGCTTTCACTTATTCAGGCTTACCAAACGGTGGATAACCTTTACGCGCACACCGACGAGCTTAAAGGCAAGCTTAAAGAACGGGTCGAAAACGGCAAGGCGTCCGCCGAGCTTTCGCGCACGCTGGCGACGATTGACACCGCTTGCGATATTAAATTCGATACCGACGCGATGAAATTTTCTCTGCCGCTATCCCCCGAAGTTAAAGCCGAGTTCGTTAAGCTGGAATTTAAATCGCTTTATTCGCGGGCGGAGCTGTTTTCTTCGGATAACTTTCGCAGCGCAAGCGAAGAAAAAGCGGACATATCCGTCGAAACGGGTAATCACGACCAAACGCCCGACGCTTCGGGCGAAAACGGAGAAAACTTTTGCAAAGTTCTTCCCGTAACCTCGCTAAACGATAACGAAGTAGCGAAGACGATCGAAAACGCCGCCGAGCTTGCGCTCGTGATTTCGACCGACAAAATCAACCTGTCCGACGGAAAAGCGGAAATTGTTTTTCCTATAAAGGTGATGCTGATCGACGACGGATTTTCGCTTTCGGAAATTATAGGCTTTTTATCGCCGATTTTTACGGGCGAAAAGCCGCTTATCGTGTTCGACAAAAAGCATCTTAAACACATATTAAAGGACGATTTCGGTGCGGAGCTTACCGCGCCGTGCGAGGATTTGGGAATAATAAAATATCTTGCCGATTACTCTGGCAAAGCCGAAAGCCTTTCCGACGTTCTGCTTGAATACGGAACGGACGAAAAATTGCCGGCTTTTTCCGCGTTTTCCGTCTATCGTCGGCTTAAAGCCAAGCTTAAAGAGGAAAACATGGAGGAACTTTACGAAAAAACCGAGCTTCCGCTTGCGGACGTCTTGTTCGATATGGAAGAAACGGGTTTTAAGGTGGACTACGCCGCGCTTGACGAAACGAGCAAAAAATACCGCGCGTTTTTAACGGAAACGGAACAGAAAATCCGCGATTTGTCGGGCGAACCGGAGTTGAACGTTAATTCCCCAAAACAGCTCGGCGAGGTGCTTTTTGAAAAACTTAAAATCGGGAAAGGCAAAAAAACCAAGTCGGGATACTCTACCACCGCCGATATTTTAGAGAGTTTAGAGGACGCGCACCCCGTCGTGCCGCTTATTTTGAAATACAGGCGAATTCAGAAACTTCAATCCACCTACGTGGAGGGGTTTAAGCCGCTTATCGACAAGAAAACGGGGCTTATAAAAACGTCATTTAATCAGACGGTTACAAGCACGGGCAGACTTTCTTCTAAAGAACCGAACCTGCAAAACATTCCCGTCCGCGACGAGGAAGGCAAGGAACTGCGTAAATTTTTCGTTCCGAGAAGCAGTGACAGAATCCTTATAAGCGCGGACTATTCGCAGATAGAACTCCGTTTGCTTGCGGCTTTTTCGGGTTGCCGCGCATTGATTGACGCGTTTAACCGCGGTGACGACGTCCATGCCGAAACCGCCGCGAAAGTGTTTAACGTTCCGCAAAATGCCGTTACCCCCGAAATGCGCCGCAGCGCGAAAGCGGTAAACTTCGGCATAATTTACGGAATTTCCGAATACGGGCTGGCAAAAAACATAAAAACCTCCGCGGGGCAGGCGCGCGAATATATTTCCGCGTATTTCAGAGAATACCCCGAGGTTAAAAAATATATGGACGATAACGTCGCTTTTGCCAAAGCGCACGGGTATGCGGTTACGATGCTCGGCAGGCGCAGGTATATAGGGGAGCTTTCCTCGTCTAACTATAATTTAAGGGCGTTCGGCGAGCGCGCGGCGATGAATATGCCCTTGCAAGGCAGTGCGGCGGACATTATCAAGGTCGCAATGATAAACGTTTACGAGCGGCTTAACCGCGAAAAACTTAAATCCAAACTGATTTTGCAAATTCACGACGAGCTTATTATCGACGCATATAAATCCGAGCGCGAAGCGGTGGAAAAAATCCTCGTTGAGGAAATGGGCGGCGCGGCAAAGCTTTCCGTTCCGCTTACCGTGGGGCTTGGCGTGGGAGAAACCTGGTATGACGCGTAACGATATTTTAACCGATTTAAAAACCACGCAAAAACGCTCGTCTTATCGCTTAATCGCGGTTACGGGCGGCATCGGAAGCGGAAAATCTACCGCGCTTTCCATATTGACGGAACGAGGATTCCCCGCCGTGTCGTGCGACGAGTTCACAAGGAAATTATACGAAGAACATTCGGTTAAGGCTCGATTAAAAGAGCTTTTCCCCTCGGCGGTTACGGGTACGACGCGGCTTCGCGCAGATAAAAAGGCAATAGCGAGCATTTGCTTTAACGACGACGAAAGCTATAAAAAGCTGTGTGACGCGTTGTCTATGCCGACTTTTGCCGCCGCCCGAAAAAAAGCCGACACGCTCGGAAAATCGCACGATTTGGTATTTATGGAAGTGCCTTTGCTTTTCGAATACGGCTTGCAAAGCGAGTTTGACGAGGTTTTGGTTATAACCCGACCGCTGAACGAGCGGATTGAAAGCGTGAAAAAGCGTTCGGGGTTGACGGAAGCGGAAATCCGCGCGAGAATCGCGCGACAATTCGATTATTCGGCGGCGCGGCTATCCGATTATATCGTAATCGAAAACGACGGAACGAAAGAACGGCTTAAAGAAAAACTACTTTCTGCTGTTAATAAGTTATAATCGACTATATCGTAAAAGGGCGGCGGCAAAATTATTTGCCGCCGCCTAGATTTTCGTATTAAACTAATCTGTTCGTTTTTTGCTTGTTGTTTATATAATTAAGTTTTATCGTTTCAACCTTGACTTAAAGATTTTTTTCAAAGAACAGCATATTATCCGTTTCGGACGCCTGCTTAAAACCGAGCCGCTCTATAAGTCTTATCGACGGCAGGTTTTCCTTGAACGCGCGGCAACAAAGCTTGTTTATGCAAAAATCCGTTTTTGCCTTTTCGATAAGCGCGGCGGCGGCTTCCGTAGCGTAGCCCTTACCCTGATATTCGGGTAAGAACCGAAAACCCGTTTCCGCCTGACCGTTAAACCCGAAATTGTACAGAACCAACTCGCCGAGCATTTCGCCGTTACGCCTTACGGCAAACGAATATTCTTCCTTTTTCTCCTTTAATCCCTGCATAAACGAATAAAAATAATCGGCGTTCGGGGTGTTGCCGCCCAAATCTTCGCGATAGTCGTAACCGTAATATTTATTCAGGTCGTCGTCGAGATAAATCCGAGCGTAAACCTCTTTGTCTTTTTCGGTAATATCGTCAACGGTAAGCCGTTCGGTTTTAATCGAAACGGGCGGAACGATTTTGTCGAAAGCGGTGGATATTTGTACAATATATTTGTTTTTTATCTCTATCGGGTGGTACTGCGTTTTGGAAATTCTTAATCCGGGGTCGCCGCAGTCCTCTTCTCTGTTGATAAACTTAACGCCGTCCTTACAGAAGGCTTTGGCGAATTCGTTTGCCATTGTGGGATAAACGCCGCGGTATTCTTTAAGCCCCTTTTCCACGTGAACGATAAGCGTATCGCCCACCACCTCTCCGATAGACAGCGCGACGATTTTGCCGTTTACCTCTATAAACGCGCCGCTTTGGTCTAATTCGAAGGATTTTTCGGCAAATTCCGCGACCTTTTTTTCTTCTTCCTTTTCCGACCAGACGGAAATAACCGTTTCGCGCTCGTATTCTTTCAAGAACTCCTTGACGCGCGGAATATCCTCCTCGGTTAAAACGCAAAATTTATAATCGGGATACGACCGCTTAAAAGCGTTGACGTGGTTGCGTTGTCCGCTGAATCTCTTGCCCGCAAAACTCGTAAAATCGCTTGCGTTGTAAATATAATCGCTCCAGTCCCTATTAAAAGAAATTTCGCAAAAGGGGTAACGTTTTTTCAGTTTTTCCACCGTTTCGTCGTCAATACAGCAAAATTTAAGCTCTTCTTTGCGGGAAGCACAGTAGTCCTCTATTTCTTTAAGCGCGGCGTTTTCATCGTCCGCGTTTTCCGCAAAAGGAAAGTAAAACGCGTTTTTATAATCGGCGCAGCTTTCGCGCATTATCAGCGTGTCGTTAAAAAACGCGTAAGAAATAACGAAATCCTCGCGCCACATATATTTTACGCCGACGGAAAAATCACAAAACCGCGCTTTGGAGCGTTCGAAGTATTTTCCGAATCGTTTTACGTTTTCGCCGACATCTTTAAGCTGTATCATCTTCGTTTTTACCGTGGGTATCCTTTTAAAATCTTTTGTGAAATCTTGTAAACTTTTATAAATTTTAGGGGCTTATATAAACTTTATAAAAACTTTTTAAGCCTTGGTTTTATTCGATAATTATCAAACGGGCTAAATCTTATTATATAGATTAAGCAACAAACCGGCGGCGCGAGTACGCTCGCGCCGCCGCAGTTTTATATACTATTATTTGGTTTTTGTTTCGGTTTTATCGTCCTCGACGACGGCTTTAAGCGAGGCGAGCAAGCCCGTAACGTTCTGAATTTCGCTGGGAACGACGATTTTCGTTGCCGTTCCGTCCGCCAAAACCTTTAACGCATCGTAACCTTTAAGCGTGAGATACGCGGCGTTGGGGTTGGCTTCGTTAATCATTCTGATAGCGGTTGCGGTAGCCTCCGCCTCGGCGATAACCGCCGCTTTTTTAGCTTCCGCGCGCAAAATAACCGCTTCCTTTTCGCCCTCGGCGACGAGAATGTTACTGCGTTTTTCGCCTTCGGCTTTTAAAATGCTTTCCCTTCTTTCGCGTTCGGCGCGCATCTGTTTTTCCATCGCCTGCTGAATGTCTTTGGGCGGCAGAATGTTTTTAAGCTCTACACGATTGATTTTAATACCCCACGGGTCGGTCGCTTCGTCGAGAATAATGCGCATTTTGCTGTTTACCGTATCGCGCGAGGTAAGCGTCCCGTCCAACTCTAACTCACCGACGAGGTTACGAAGGGTCGTCGCGGTGAGATTTTCTATCGCGCGGATAGGTTCTTCCACGCCGTAAGTGAACAGTTTTGCGTCGGTAACCTGATAATACACGACGGTATCTATCTGCATGGTAACGTTATCTTTGGTGATAACGGGCTGCGGCGCGAAATCCGCCACTCGCTCTTTAAGCGAAATAGGTCCGCCGACGCTTCTGTCGATAAACGGGAATATAAAATGCACGCCCGTGGTCAGCAACCTGTTAAATTTTCCAAGTCTTTCCACAACGAGCGCGGTGGACTGCCTAACGATTTTTATCGACGCGATTATAATAACGAAAAGAACCGCGGCGAGAACGATAAGCACAATCATAAACGGTGACATAAGATTTCCTCCTGAATTAAAAAATTATAATTTTAGGCGTTCGGCAGCCTGCCTTAACCGCCTTTTAACCTTTTGGTTTCGCTGAACCGTATTTCATTCGTCCTTTTTTTTAACTATGTATTTATTGCCTTTAATGGCTTTAATGGTAACTACCGAGCCTGCGTCGATAACTTCGTCCTCATTTTCGCCCACGGCGTTCCAGACGACGCCGTTAATTTTAATCGACCCTGCCTGCCCGAATGTTATGGGCGAAAGAAGGGTGAAATCCTTGCCGACGGCAGTTTCCGCGTTGGTTTTAACCTCGCCCTTGCCGAGCTTTTCGATAACCATTTTCCTGAAAACGAGCATCGCGGCAAAGGAAACGACGATGAAAACGGGAACGTGTACGTACCACTCAAGTCCGCACGCCGCAAGAATCATCGCAACCAAGCCTCCGCCGGCAAACCAAATCGTAACCATATCCGCGGTTACGAATTCGATAATCAACGCGAATGCCGTTACGGCAAGCCAAACGTAAATCCACATAAGCTTTATCCCCCGATATTTTATTATTTTGCCGACTGCTTGCCGACATTTTTAGGGTTTAACCTTTTTTATAATTAACCGACTGTTTTTTCGCGGAATTAAACGGTATTAACCTTAACCCGCCCGAACCGTTTACGCGTCCGTTTTTTTGCGTACGCAAATTATTTGCGCGTGGTTTTAAGGTATTCGAGAATTTCGCCAAGCCTGTCGAGGTCGTCCCTCGTGTAATAATCGATATAAATTCTGCCCTTGTTGTCGTTACCGATAGCGTTGACCTTCGTGCCGAAAACCCGCTGCATGTCGCCTATCAATTCCTTTAATTCGGAAGACAGTTCGACCTTGATTTTCTTTTTTGCCTTTTCCTCGGGCGGAACGAAATAATCCTTAACGCGTTTTTCGACCTCTCTGACCGAAAGCCCGTCTTTAACCGCGGCGTCCGCCATTTTCTTCTGGTCGAGTCCGGGAACTGCGACGAGTGCGCGCGCGTGACCTGCCGAAAGCTCTCCGCTTTCGACAAGCTTGATAACCTCCGGCACGAGGCTTAACAATCTTAACGTATTCGCGACCGCCGAGCGGGATTTGCCTATTCTGTCCGCCAAGTCCTCCTGCGTTAAACCGTAATCGCTCATAAGGGCTTTCATTGCGGTGGCAGCCTCGATGGGGTTTAGGTCCTCGCGTTGGAGGTTTTCTATAAGCGAAATTTCTTTAATCTGGCGTTCGCTGTAATTTTTGACGATAGCGGGAATCGTGTAAAGCCCCGCCATAATAGCGGCGCGGTAACGTCTTTCGCCCGCGATAATCATGAACCTTTCGCCCGCGCGATTAACGATAATCGGCATAATAACGCCGTGCTTTTTAATCGACTGCGATAATTCTTTGAGCGCGGTTTCGTCGAAAGCCTTACGCGGCTGATTCGGGTTAGCGAAAATCTTACTGATTTCAATATCGGAAACGCTTTCGCCCTTCGCCGCCTCTACCTCGTCGAAAACAAGACTTTTACCGTAATCCTCTTCCGTTTCCGAAAACAATGCGGATAAGCCTTTCCCTAAACCTCTGTTCACTTGAGACATAATTTTCTCTCCGTTTTTCCTGCGTGATGTAAATTATATATTAAACTTTACCGAACAAAATCGGCATAATTTTTTGTTTTACGGACGTATGCAAAAGCCGTAGCTCTTACGCCGAAAGATTTTTCGCGCGGTTATTATTTTTTGGGTTGGCGCGCAACGAACTCCTCGGTAAGCGCAAGATATGCCTTCGCGCCCTTGCTTTTAACGTCGTGCAGCATAATCGGCACGCCGTGGCTGGGGGCTTCCGCTAATCTGATATTCCGCGGGATAACCGTTTCGTAAACGCTTTTGCCGAAATATTTTCTTATTTCATCGGAAATCTGCTTGCTGATAATCGCGCGGTTATCGTTCATCGTCAGCACGACGCCCTCGACTTTAAGCGCAGGGTTAAGGTGTTTAACGACGAGCCTTATGGTGTTCATAAGCTGGCTTAACCCTTCGAGCGCGTAATATTCGCTTTGAATAGGTATAATCACAGTATCCGCCGCCGCAAGCGCGTTAATGGTTAAAAGACCCAAAGACGGCGGACAGTCGATGGTGATATAATCGTAGCTTGCGCGGGCTTTATCGATAACCTTTTTTAATATATGCTCTCTGTCCTTTAAGTATACAAGCTCTACCTCCGCGCCAGCAAGGTCGATGTTGGAGGGGAGCAAATCGAGATTATCGACGCACGTTTTAACGACCGCGTCCTCGATGGGGGCTTCGTCAATCATAACGTTATAAACGGAATTTTTAACGTCGCTTTTCGCGAACCCGAGTCCGCTTGTGGCGTTACCCTGCGGGTCGAGATCGACGATAAGACATTTATATCCCTTTTGCGCGAGATACGCCGCCATATTAACGCAAGTGGTGGTTTTTCCTACGCCGCCCTTCTGATTTGAAAAGGCTACAATTTTTCCCATTAGTGTGTCCTCTTTGCCAAAAAAATTTAAATGTTTCCGCACCTTTCGGATTCTTTACGGTTTAATTTTTGTTCGTTTATCGTTTTATTTGCCGTTCGTTGTTTGCCGTTTTTCGCGGTTTGCTTGCGGAGAGATCTTCGTTTTAACTTTTCGGCGCGCCTCGGTCTAATCCTCGTCCGAGGCGCGCTCCTTATTCTTATTTGTCTTTATTTTCTTCTTCTTTTTTGTCGTCGCTATCTTCGGAAGCAGGCGCGGCTTTATTATCCGCGATGTTGTCCGCTTCGTTTTCCGTCTTTTTTTCCGCTTTTGCCGAGGAGTCTTTCTTTTCGGATTCTTCTTTAACGATTACGTGATTAACGCTTCTTTCAAACGGGTTTTCGGAAAGCTTCTGCTCGTTTTCATCCATAAACACCATAATCTCGTCGGGCGTTTTTCCTTCCATAAGCATATCGACTTCTTCCGAGAAAATCGTTTCGCGTTCAATAAGAAGTCTTGCCATGTTATCGAGAAGCTTTTTGTGTGCTTTAAGCAGCTCACGCGCTTTGCTAAGCGATTCCTCCACGATTTCCCTGACCTCTTCGTCGATAATCGCGGCGGTTTCTTCGCTGTAAGTAACGTGTGAAGCCATATCCCTGCCGATAAACACCTCTTTATCCGACGCGTAAGATATAGGACCGACTTTTTCGCTCATACCCCATTCGGTCACCATAAGCCTTGCGCGTTTGCTAACGGCTGCGATATCGCCCGACGCGCCCGCCGAAATATCTTTAATGATAAGCTCTTCGGCAACTCTGCCGCCGAGCGTCATAACGATATCGTCGAGAAGCTTCGCTTTCGTAAGGTGATTATCGTCGTTATCGGGTCTTGTCATAGTGTAACCCGCCGCCTGCCCGCGCGGAATTATGCTGACCTCGTGAACGGGGTCGCAATGGGGCAACAATCTTGCGAGAATCGCGTGTCCCGCTTCGTGATACGCGGTTATGCGCTTATCCGTTTCGGTAACGAGCCGTGATTTCTTCTGCGGCCCTAATAAAACTTTATTCACGCCTTCGTAAAGGTCTTTGTTGGTAATAAATTTCCTGTTCGCTCTCGCGGCGAGAATAGCGGCTTCGTTAAGCAGGTTTTCGAGGTCTGCGCCGGAAAATCCGCTCGTCATTCTCGCGACCGTTTTAAAGCTTACGTCGGGTGATAACGGTTTATTCCTTGCGTGAACCTTTAATATTGCCTCCCTGCCGCGCACGTCGGGAGTATTAACGAAAATCTGACGGTCGAATCTGCCGGGACGAAGCAACGCGGGGTCAAGAATGTCCGCGCGGTTAGTTGCCGCCATAACGATAATTCCGTCGTTCGTTTCGAACCCGTCCATCTGAACGAGCAGTTGGTTAAGCGTTTGTTCTCTTTCGTCGTGTCCGCCGCCGAGCCCCGTGCCGCGCTGACGTCCTACCGCGTCGATTTCGTCGATAAAGACGATACACGGCATATTCTTTTTAGCGGCGTCGAATAAATCTCTGACCCTCGACGCGCCCACGCCGACGAACATTTCAACGAAATCCGAACCGGAAATGGAAAAGAACGGAACGCCCGCTTCGCCCGCAACGGCTTTCGCGAACAGCGTTTTACCCGTTCCCGGAGGACCTACAAGCAGCACGCCCTTGGGAATTCTCGCCCCGAGTTCGGAGAATTTTTTGGGGTTTTTAAGGAAATCGACGACTTCCGCAAGCTCGGCTTTTTCTTCCTCCGCGCCCGCAACGTCCGAAAATCTTACTTTAAGATTATGGTTTAAACGGGCGTTGGTTTTCGCGAAATTCATCGCGCTTTTCGTGCCGCCCTGCGTTTGCATCATTATAATAAAGAACACCACCGCCACGATTACGTACCCGAATATGGGCATTAGCGTCGACCATATAGAGCCGGCGTTCGGGTCGGTGTATGAATAGGTAACGCCGCCGATTAATAACTTTTCTTCAAGCACCTTTATAACGTCCGAACTTCTCGAAAAATTCGTGGTAAAGGTTTTTACCGAGTTGCCGTTGACTTTGATGGCAAAGTCGATGTTGTAATTTTTTATTACGACCTCCGACAACACGAAGTTCTTAAATGAACTGTTGGAAAGATTAGTTTTAATAACGGAATTACCGTTAGAACTTGCAATAGACTCGATTTGTTCGCGAGAAATTTCACCGTTATTTTTATTATCTTCCGCAAACTGCACCAGCTGAATAAATTCCGAATAATCGACCTTCGTTTTTGTTTTCAAACAAGTCGATAAGGACAGCGCGCCGATAAGAACGACGATAACCGCAAGAATTATCCAGATGAATTTGTTGTTTTTGTTTTCCAAACCGCTAAATCTCCTTGTAAGTGAGTTAAATATATGTTAATGCGAAAAGATTTAAATAAGCTTGAAATATTTAAACCTTTCTAATATCTATCAATATTATACAGCATAAAAGCAAAAATTACAATAAAAATAATAAACTTAAATAAATTTTAATTGAAATCGCGGCGAAAAAAACCGACAAAACCCTTCGTTACGCCAAATTCCCCACCCGCTTCTCGCCGATTCGCGAAACTAAACCCGACTATTTATAATCCGCGATTTGTCATTCTTTCCTCCCCGCGACGACTAAATTTGAGAATATTTTTAATATTAACCTAGTTATTAACCTTGTCTTTTTTCCCGACCACCCTGACGGGCAACGGAAGAATCTCCATCCCCCTCCTTGTTATTACAAGACTTTGTAAACGCCGTGGCAATTTCCGTTCCTGCATTATATATTATTCCCTTATCATACTGACCTTTGCCCGCCTTGACCATATCCGAGAAGTATCTCTTTACGTCATTGCGAAGCCCCACCGGGGCTGTGGCAATCTCCGCGGCAGCGACTATATTCCCCCACCATATGTCTTTCCGACCCGACCACCCTGACGAGCATCGGAGGAATCTCCATCCCCCCCTCTCCTTAAAGAATAAGAGGACAAAAGGTTTTTGAGGGGTTTTCAAGGTTACGGGTTCGTAAGGGTTCAGGGACGGACTAAAAAACAGCCCTTTCCCTTAGTGGCGTAGCGATAGGGATTTATCGTTACGCCACAACTATATTTGCCTAACGGCAAGTGATATGCCTTCAGCGTGATATTTTACTAACGCAAAGTGATATTTTCACTTGTAGTGAAAGATAGGCAAATATAATATAACTTGCGAGAGAGAAATATAAGAACCTGCTATGCAGAACCTTGAATTTGCTCTCGCGAATATAACGCAAGATACTTGCATATCACTTTTAGCCACACGGCTAAAAATACAACTTATTTTGTTTAATTACTGTGGTAAAGATAAAGCCCACTATATTTCGCCTAAAGCGAAGTATAGTGGGCTACACTTTTATTTTGAATTAATATCCCTATGTCTATTGC
>CATZMZ010000017.1 GCA_958421945.1 uncultured Eubacteriales bacterium
AAAACCAAAAACTCTCGACGGGAGGTAACCGCCTATGAAACACAATAAGATTACAAGCGCAGAGAAAAGGCTTTTCCCTTGCGTTTTTTGTTATTTTCGAAGAAATTAACGACGAGGAAATGAATTATAAAAGAACAACAGACTTAATCTATAACGTATTGTAACGATAAAACCGCGTGATTGATTATAAATATGACGTCATAAAAAATGCAATGACATTGTTGAATCGATTTAGCCTGTAAGAAAAAATTTACAATCAGCGAGGACAAGAAATATGATACTTGAATTAAACAATATCGATAAATCTTTTGGAGAAAAGGAAGTTCTCAAAGGCGTTTCTTTTGCGGCAGAGGGCGGCAAAGCGTTCGGACTTCTTGGCAGAAACGGCGCGGGAAAAACGACGTCTATCCGCATTATTATGAACGTGTTTCCCGCAAACGGCGGAGAGATACTTCTGGACGGAAAGCCGATTGACTATCACAAAATCGGGCTTGGTTATCTTCCCGAAGAAAGAGGTCTTTACCCGAAAAAACCTGTTATTGACCAACTTGTATATTTTGCGGAACTGAAAGGTATGAGCGCAAAAGAAGCAGTCAAGGCGGTTGATTACTGGCTTAACAGGCTCGGTATGACCGAGTACCGCAATAAACGGCTCGATACCCTTTCAAAAGGAAACCAGCAGAAAATTCAGTTGATAACGGCACTTGCGCACAATCCGCACATTGTTATTCTTGACGAGCCTTTTTCGGGGCTCGATCCCGTAAACGCAATGCTTCTAAAAGACGTGGTAAAGGAACAGATTTTGCAAGGGAAAATCGTTTTGTTTTCAAGCCACCAGATGGCGTACATAGAGGAATTTTGCGACAGTATCGCAATATTAAGCGCGGGCAGGGTTGCAATCAGCGGAGATTTGGCTGAAATAAAGAGAAATTACGTGCGCGATAAATTAGTGGTAAGTACAACAAACCCCGAACGGATAAAATCCGATTTGGGCGAGGCTTGCGCCGAACGCGAGGACGGCACGCTTATTATTCAACTTGCAAGCCCCGATGAAAAGCAGTCTATGATGAAACGGCTTGTAGAGACCTATGATATCGACGAGGTAAAAGTGTTTGAGCCTTCCCTTAACGATATATTTGTAGAGTACGCAGGCGAGCAGGTGTAAGGAGGCAAAGCGATGAAACAGTTTGGGAAAATACTTAAATTCGAGCTGAAAGGCTATCTTAAAAACAAAGTCTTTGTAGGCGTCACGATCTTTCTTGTAGCGGCAATCGCTATCGCTATGTTTATTCCGAATATTATATCGGCTTTTAAGTCCGGGACAACACCGCCAAAGGATCTTCCCGTAATGCTTGTGTACGCTGAAGACGAAACCCTTTCGGAAACCGTAAAGGAATATTTTACGCAAGCCTTTACGGGGTATAACGTAAAAGTCGCCGACGGAACGCTTGACGATATAAAATCGCAGATTACAAGCGGCGGCGTCGAGTGCGCTTTTGTTTTGAACAGTCCGTCGTCTTACATTTATTACGTAAACAATCTCAATATGAGGGATACTAATCAGGCTGTTGCGAACACGGTATTGCAAGAGATTTACAGAGTGAACGCTATGATACAAAACGGACTATCCCCCGAACAGGCGAAGGATATTATGTCGGTGGTTATCGAAAGCGACACGATGACGCTCGGCGTTGACCAGATAAAAAATTATTTCTATACCTACATAATGATATTTGCATTATATATGGTCATTATGCTTTACGGTCAACTTGTTGCGACAAACGTGGCAAGCGAAAAGAGTTCGCGGGCTATGGAAGTTCTGATTACGAGTGTAAAACCGACGAGCATGATGTTCGGAAAGGTTTTTGCGTCCTGTATCGTAGGCTTTACTCAACTTGTGCTTGTGTTCGGCTCGGCATTGCTGTTTTATAATATCAATAAAGCGCAGTTGACGAATCCGATAATCGCTTCGATATTCGGCATGCCCGTAAACCTGTTTATTTATATGCTCGTGTTCTTTGTTCTCGGCTTTTTGATTTACGCTTTCCTTTACGGCGCAATCGGCTCAACCGTGTCAAAACTTGAAGATATAAGCACAATGGTGTTGCCTGTCACTTTCTTTTTCATTATCGCCTTTATGGTGGTTCTGTTCTCGATGATAGGCGGCAACGTAAATTCCGTGTTGATGAAGATATGCTCTTATATTCCGTTCACTTCGCCTATGGCTATGTTTACGAGAATTTGTATGAGCACGGTTGCTTGGTATGAAATTTTCATTTCCATTATAATCTTAATCGGCTCTACCGTCGGTATCGGCGTTCTTTCTGCTAAAATCTACCGTGTAGGCGTTCTCCTTTACGGAACTCCGCCGAAGTTTACAAAAATTATAAAAGAGGTCTTAAAGAAACAGTAGTCAACCGGCAAAAGAATGGCAGACTTCGCAAAAGGGCTTTTAACACTATAAAAAACAATTTAATAAAAAAGGAAAAGGAAGTTTGAATTATATCGGACTTCCTTTTTATATGCGGTTGTCGGGAAAAATTCTCGGCAATTTTTTTTGTAAAATTTTTGTGAAATACCCCAACAAACGGCTTACTAATGTCCATATATGATAGAGAGATAATTTGTCTTTCGTGGACTCGTAAGAACAAAAACGGAGAGTAAAACAAAATGAAGAAGGCATAAAAAATGAAGTCGTATACAAGTTGAAAAATTTTTCAAGAGTGCTTTTCAGTGCGTAACGCCGAGAAAAACTTTGGAAGCAAATGCGGAGCAAAACTTAAACTAATGAGCAAAGTGTAGCCCACTGCGTAGCATCACGCTCTTTTTTCCGCACCGCCTTTCGGCGGCGCGGGCTTTTGAGCGGTTGCTCCTTTTCCCAAAAAATCTTTGCCGTGCAAATTTTTTCGCGAATCCTGTTTTATCGTATAGGGTGTTCCACTTATTCCATAAGTGTAGCACGGTAGTCTATCATTATGGACAAATGATAAACTACCGTGCCTTTTTTATTTTCTATTCAATTTACACTAAATCGACTTTATAAACTATTTGTATTTTTCTTGGCGTATTCTTGTCTTTTGGTGCTGCACCGATTATAACTCGTTCAATAAGTTCAACACTCATTGCTCTCGTTAATTCGTTTACGTTTAGATAGCGTTTTATCTTCGCTATAAACTCGTCCACGTCGGCAACAACTTGACTGCTTTTTGTAAGACTTTCGTTAAGTTCTTCAATCTCCGCCGTTAAGGTTTTCTTCTCGCCTGTATATCTCGTTATTAGCATAACGCAAATATCTTCGGGGATTTTACCTTTAACTTTGTCAGCGTAAGCGTTTTCAAGAAGTCCATCTAAATCAGTGAGTCGTTTGCTTTTCTTTTTTAACTCATTTTGAATCGACTTGATTTTCTCTTGAGAAAGTTTTTCGCTTCTTTCAAGGAAAGCGTTTCTAACGGCTGTTTCATCGGCTATTACCATATCAATCTTACTTCGGATATCCGCCAAAATGACTTCTTCAATATCCTTTGCGTTAATATGGTGACTAAAACAATAAGCCTTACCAAGCCTACTATGGTCGCCACATTCAAACGAGCAATAAACTTTGCCGTTTGTTACCGAACGACTCATTCGCATTTTACCGCCACAATCTTCGCAGAACATTAACCCCGAAAGAGCGTGGACGAATCCGCTTCGTTTTGTTTTCCGTCCTTGACTAACCGAACGTAGCATTTCTTGTATTCGCTCAAAAGTTTCTCGGTCAATAATTGGCTCGTGTGTATTCTTAATCACAAGAAAATCGCTTTCATCACGATAAATACGCTTATGGTTTTTATACGATACGGTTGTTACACGTTGTTGAACTAAGTCACCAGTGTAGATAGGATTTTTTAATATCCATTTTACCGATTGCATCGACCAATACTTTAAGCCACGACTATCGCCTTTCTTGCCAAACTTCTCTTGCATATACCGTTGCGGGCAAGGAACACCTTCAAGATTAAGAACGTCTTTTATTTTACTCATAGAGTAGCCGTTTAATCTCATTTGAAAGATTCGCCTTACAACACTTGCGGCAGGTTCGTCAATTACGGGCAATCGCTTGTCTTTATCCACGATAACGTATCCAAACGGTGCTTTGGGCGAGTGATACTTTCCGTCTTTCGCTTGTGCGCGAATAACCGATTTTACCTTTTTACTCGTATTAGCGGCGTGCCATTCGTTAAAAACGTTCATTATCGGCATCATTTCCATTGCACTGTTATCTCGGTTAGCCGTATCTACGTTGTCTTGAATAGCGATAAACCTTATCCCAAACGTTGGAAAGACGTAATCGAGATATTGTCCGACTTGAATATAGTTTCTTCCAAAACGGGAAAGGTCTTTTACAATTATCGTATTGATTATCCCGTTTTTTGCATCGTCTAATAACTTTTGTACGCCCGGTCTTTCAAACGTAGTTCCCGATATTCCGTCGTCGATGTAAACGTCGTGCAAAGTCCAACCTTTTTCGTTAACGTACTTAGTTAAAATCAAGCGTTGGTTTTCTATACTCGTTGATTCCGAGTCTTGTCCGTCGTCACGTGACAGTCTTGCATAAATTCCTACTATGTAATTTTTATTTTGCTTAGGTTTCATTTTTACCTCCCAAACCCAAGCGAGCAATATTCACTTGGCAGTAGTATATCATAATTCCTCCTTATTTTCAAGCGTTTCCGCATAGGCTTTATCCATTGCTACACGCTGTATTACTGTGTTTATATCTTTTCCTCCAAGATAAAAACTCTGAACGAGATATTTTTTATCCTTAACCTTTCTTACTACGGTAGTGGAAGGTGCGGAAAGATAAGTGTTGGTGTTAAGTTGCTGTTTAATAATTATTTACCCCCTGTAATTAGTTTTTTAGTGATATTCAGTTTTCATAATTTTTTCTCCTTTTAATGCTTTTTGCATTCACGGACCGCTTTATTGCGGTTTTTCTTTTTACAAGCAATGAATCTTTTTCAATCCTTATTTAATATATTTTCATCTTTATAGGACGCACGTTCATTCGCTTTTTTTCTTAGTATTGAGTTGTTGTTTGTTCGAAATAGGCATAGGCAAAAATCGGGTTTCCCGATTGTTTGAAAAGGTCAAAAGCGCCATTTTGGCAATTCTCTTTACCTGCTTAGGATTTTGATATTTTCCGCTTTAATTTTTAGTCATTATTTTGCCTCGCAGAGCCCACCACTTTCAAAGGAAAGTGTAGTGGGCTACACTTATGCCGCCTATAAGTTTTTGCTTGCCGTTATGGTGGTCGTATTCTCATTATGTTGTCCTCCTTTTTAAGTATGATAAAAGCCCGCAACGTTTTCGTTACAGGCTTTCTCATTTCTCTATTTAGTTGAGAGTTTTGCCCTCTCACTTATATAAGGACACACCTTGCCGAAAAGTATGCAAGGATTTTTGAAAAGTTAAAAATTATTTTCTTTTTAAGGCTTCTAATCTTTCTCGCTCTTTCTTAGGTAAACTCTTAATTACCTTTTTAAGTTGTTCGGAGATAGGGGTTGAATTATCTTCTTTAACTACGAAGAAGCCTAACTCTTTTTTAGCAAAGGCTAAAGTTTGTTTTGAGTATTTACTTTCCAAGTAAGGCAAAAAGGTGTTCTTAAAGTATTCCATAGGCGTAGTGTTTGCCTTCTTTGCGATTGCTTTAAGTTCTTTAATAAAACGGCTGTGTTTACGTGCTTTCGGCTTTTTAAATAACTCTTGCCGTCTTTCTATTTCTTTTTGTAGGTGTAAATATAACCATTGATATTCCAATGGCAAGTCCGTCATAAACTGCATAAAATATCCACGTGCAGTCAGGTCTTGTAAAGAAAACATTTCCGTATATATATTTCGGTTTGAATAATCTTCTAATTTGTATCGCACTAAAAACTTTATTCCGTAACGATAAAGCTCGCTTTCCGTGAAAAACCAACAACGGATTCTTTCATCTTCTTCGGGGAGTAGATTAGAAAGAAAATCTTCCATAGCAACGTTTTCTAAATGTTCTAATTTACCCGTTCTTCGATAGTAGTCGTAAGCATAATCTACCTTTAAAGTAATCTCATTGCGAGTTCCGTCGTCTAACTTCGCTGTATAAATAATTTCGTCAAGTTCCTTTAATATACGGCTTACTTGGTATTGCTCTAAATTTAACGTTTTGGCGATTTCTTCTTGCGTAAAGTCTTGTATGTATGAAAGTGTATATATATCTTGTTGTTCCTCGGTTAATTCCATTAAAATGTTTTGCAAGTCCAATCTTTCGCAAGTGTTTGCTTCGGTATAAAAACTCTCCGTATCGGCTTGATATTCCATTGGGTCGGCTTCATCCCCATCTTCGTCTTGATAGATAGGGAAACGCGAAAAATATCTATCGTCGTAATGTTTTAGGTTGCTTCTATATAGCCTTTTGTTGAATAGATATAATTCTTTCCATTGTTCAATGGTTATTTCGGTTTTAGTAATAACGCCGTCTATCTTTTGAAAATAATAAACCATACCTTCCGTTTTTGCTTGTTTCGGAAAGCGGTTTAAGTAATATTCTTCATTTTCTTGATAGCACATCACGTCTTTTGCGTGGAGTTGAACACGTTTCTTCATTCTATTACACCTTGACGTTATTATATCATAGTAAATATGACAATTTATGTCATAATTATATAAATTTTCGCTAAAAATGGCAACGGTCAAATGTCCAAATTTTGGGACATCTGACCGTTTTTCAAGGTTTTTATTTATTTTTTATTCAAACACAAATCGGGAAGGATGATTGCCGTTTCGTTTTCATCATCTTTTCCTTTCCAAGCTAAGATAAATCTAATCGTTGCAGCGGTAGACTCGTATCCTTTTGCTTTAAGGAAATCTAATTTTTCCTTAAAGGCTTTTGAATATTTAATAACTTTTACGAGTTTAAGAATAAAATACAGACCAAAGTAAAAGGCAAGGAAAACATTCATATTCCTTGCCCTTTAATTTTAAAGATCTTAATTAACAGCGGTGTTTAAATGCCCCAAGATGAAAACAATGTTTCCACGCTTTGCCATTGGGATATATTTGTAACACCCAGCGCGACACAATCCGACTTGAACGCCGTACGCATTGACGCAAGTTCGGATTCCGAATACACGTCGGCGTACAATTCGCATAAAACATAATCGGGGAAAATCGATTCTGTTTTTATGCGTTCTACGAGAATGTTATACAAATCTTCATCTTCGATTTTATATTTTTCCACAGCGGAAAGCGCAGAATTAATATAATTTTTATAGCGCATCACAGCGACTAACGGAAAATTATCTTTTGTGATATAGTTTAAATACGTATTGAATCCGTTTGCGTTATTTATAACGGTCTGTAAATCGTATTGCAAACTATCGAAATACGCTTTCATATTTTCCGCGGCGTCTAAAAAATACCCATTGAACCAAGCGTCCTCTATGTCTTTTATGTTTTTACTTGTATCAAACCCTATTTTTGATAATATGTAGTTCTTAAATGTATTAAAGCCTGTTGCAGTTCCTTGATTATATTGCCCATAAGAGAAGAAACGTTCTGCACCCGTTTTATTTAAATTAACGTAATCGTTCAGCAAAGTAACGGGAAAAGGCAATAAATAATTTGAAAATGAAGTATCATTGTGCCAAAAGAAAACGTGACCGCATACGAGTCTCCAACCGTAAACCGCATCGGAAATTTCTTGAGCGGTACGACCTATTCCATCTACGAAGACAGCAATATCGTCGTTACATAATTGCGTCGTAATAAAACCGTTTTTAAAAGGCGGATTGAAAGAATACAAATATGCCATAATAGCAATACCGACTTTTCTTTTTTCTACATTATTCTTATTAGCTTGTTCTTGAAGATAATTTTGCAAACGCAAATCTAAATCGTTTACAAATTTAAGTATTGTGGCGGAATAACAACCGTCGCCGTATAGTTCCGTGCAAGACGGACAGTTGCAATAATTCAAATTATCCTCTTGAAAAAACGATATATAATCTAAATCGGGATTATTTTCAATCATTTCTATCATTTTTTGCAGAACAGTATTCAGCATAATTTCATATTCCGCCGAATCGCCGTGGGCGGTATAGCAAAGTTGTCCATTATACCATGAACTATTGCCTACGCCGGCAGAATACCACATCGGGTGTTCGTCATAGAATTCTTGCGGCGGTAAATAGACAAAAGTATTATGGAGTGGTGCATTGTTTATTCCTGTTACTCCGCAAAATTTACCGTCAGAAAAGCCCATAGCGTATTTATCTTCGTCAGATAATGTATCCATAATTGTTCTCATCTCGTAATCGGGTTTTTCGGTTATTTCTATTTGCGGTAAAAAGTTTCCGTCTTTATTGTAAATCACGCAATCCGACGCCAAATAATCGTATCCTATCAATTCTCGTAAAAAAGCGATAGCACCTAATTGATACCCTTCTTCGCTATAAGCCATTATAAATACAGAATTGCCTGCCGTTTTTATATAATATCCGGTTTTCCCCAAATCATCGAAAGGCATACTTAATCCGGCGGCAAAGAAAAGGTTATAATCTCCTATAACAATATACTTTGAATTTATATCCCACATTTTGCTATCCGCTTGAACTAGCGATAATTCTGCACCCGTTGCCTGTAAAATATGATAAGAAATAAATTTGCCCGACTTTTGTGAAATATTATTACCGTACAGTATCTCAAAATCGCTTTGCGCATTTTCCGCAAAAACAGTTTGAGTCTCTTGTATAGAAATTTTATGTAATGTATTTTTCCCGTCGGTATTTGTATTGGCATTATTGAACTTTACTTTCCAACCGTTTGCAAAGTCAATAAAATATTCTTTTACGTTAAAACTGTTGGTCCGCACGGCACGAATTAAATCGCCGAACATATTTTTCCTATTCAAAACGTTTATGTTCTCTTTATAAAACGAATTGTCAGAACAAGGATAAATAACGTTTGCATTTTGTTTTGTTTCCACTACCGATTTGCCGAACGGGGTAAGTTTATCGTAATTTTCGGTAGTCATATCATATTTTAACGCTTTCGTCATATTCGTAATTACGGTAAAATCCTGTAAATTCTTGTCTGTATTACAGAATTGAATGAAAAGTTTAGCAAGTTCTACGACATTATCAGGTGTGTTTTTATTTATTGCCATGTAAGAATCAAGCACATTAAAAAGCGTTCTTTCTGTTCCCACATCGTTTATCGTCGCTTTCGGTAAAGGCATAAATTTCAGATTACGGCTTTTTGCAGAATAGTCCGGTCCATAAATTCTTTCCATTTCTTCAAAAGAATACTGCGATTCGTTTTGCCACCAAGTTCCGTCCGCGAGCATTGCAATCGGTTGAGAATTATTTGCAAGCGAACTTGTCAAAAAACGAAATTGTGCGTCTAAAAACGAAGTGGATGCTGTACGACAATACGTTGAAAGATAACTGCCGCTCCTTTCGTTATATAATTGATCTAAAAAGGAAAACCCATAATAATAGCCCGCCTCACGAAACAGGTCGGCAACATTCGCGTACGATATTTGACGGCTATCCAAAATCGGGCTATTCCCGTCAAATCCTTTAATAAATTTATTTATCGTGCCGTCGAACGTGTAATAAACGCGTTCATCGTCATACCCGTTATAATCCGCGATCAAAGAGTTTACGAGTTTCGAAACATAATAATTTGCGTATTCTCCCGAAAAAATCATAGGCGTAACGGCAAAATCTACCATTCGTCCGCACAGTCTGAAAAACTCGTCGTAAGTCGCCGGAAGTCCGTCGTCATAAGTCCCGAATATACCGTCAGGACCTGCTGCAAAATTTTTACCGCTTGAAGAGTGCCCGAACGTTCCGTCTTCAAGATAATAAAACCCGTATTCTTCAAACAGATCCGCGTCGTAAGTTAATCCGACGTATCCCTCGGCGTGCGGAATTGCATAATATTTTCCATCGGTTTTCAAAAAAGTTTTTTGCTCATCGTATAGCTTATTTTCAATTTTACTATTGTCTCCGAAAGCGGTTAAATTCCCCGTAACCACGTCGGAAATATCAAGCAGTTTATTGTTGGAGATAAGATTTTTATAATCTAAATCGTTTGAAATAACGATATTATTCCCGTCAAAAGGTTCGTCATAACGGTTAATAATTATTTGAACCCCTGTTTTTCCTTCTTTAAAACTATAATCCCGATAAAGTGTCTCGAACTTCTCTTTAAGTCCGTATAGCCACTTGTCTCCAATTTCGTTGTTCTGATTATATATATAAAGTTGCGTTTTGTTCACGTCGATCATCAACGTGTTTTCAAAGGCATTTCGATCGATTTCCGTTGAAGCAGAAATGTTTGCTTCAATCGTTCCGCAGTTTTTGAAAGCACCGTTTTTGATGCTTCCCACAGTATCGGGAACAATAAGGCTTTGTATAAATCGGCAATCACCAAATGCGTTTTCGTCTATTTCAACGACCGTATACTTCGTGCCGTTTTTATTTTTATAGTTTTTTCCTATGACAATTTCAGACGGAATTTCAAGATTAACGTCTGCGGTTATCGTATTCCCGACGATTATTGCTTTATCGGCGTCGATTGTTTCGTAAATAATATCGTTTTGTTTTATCCGACCGTTTTCAATTTCGGAATTGCCTATAAACCCGAAATCTATGCGTTTTATATTATCGTTATTAAGGTCGGTTTTCCAAATATCCGTTCCGCCGTGCAGAAAATTGATCTCGTCTATTTCTATGTTACACATATACTCGTCGTCGAAAACGAGATTTAACGTCAAAGAAATTTTCGTTACCCAAATACCGTTTTCGAGTTTTGTAGTTGACGCGCAAACATACTCTCCGTTCCCTTCGTTAAATACTATTTTTGTGTCAAGATAAGAAATATAAAGCACTAAATCTATAAACGGATCTCTGATTTCGTTTTTGACCGTCGCCACGACTTCTACCATGTTAGTATTCGTTTCGTCTATACGTCTCTCGTTTTCCGTGCCGAATTGCATAGGGGAAATATTAACGCCGATGTTTTTGAAGTCACTTGAAACCATTTGCTTAAACACAACGTTTTCCGTTTGTTTTTGCACCATTTCAAAAGATAAAAGAGTCAATGTGTTATCGGAATTTAAATCTGATGGATTTTCATCTATCGGTTTTTCTTGTTGTCCGTTGGAATTGTCCGTTTTGCTGCCGATGTCCCCGCAAGCCGCAAACGCGCAAAGCACCGAACAAATAACAATACAAAAAACTAAAACCTTTAACGCTACTTTTTTCATAAATACCTCTTTGATATAATGTAAAATAACTTTTTAAGAAATTACACAGATTAAAACAATC
>CATZMZ010000018.1 GCA_958421945.1 uncultured Eubacteriales bacterium
TGCAATTAATAGTGAAAGGGATTTCCGAAAAACACAACAAAAAATATCAAATAACATAGAAAACAGCCTTCAAATGATAGCATAAAGTCGGATATTCGTAAAAGAATGTTCGACTTTTTGATTTAATATAAAAAACAGAAAGAGAGAACAATGCAAAAGTTTTCTCTTTTTTATGCCGTTTTGAGGGGTGATTTCCTGTTTGCAGTGAGAAAAATTATAATAAAAATAGTAAAGATAAAGGAAAACTTATGAAATATAAAGAATGTTTGCATGAGATGTTTAGGTAACTAATAAATAAATTAAGTTACCCTATGCTAACCATTTGATTTTTTTGTTGTCAATCTGTATAATATAATTAAAGAAGAAAATGATTTTGGACAATGGACGGATTTTGCCGGAATGTTAAAAAGAGATAATGCTTGTCAATTCGTGATAGTTAATAAAACATATTCTAATGTGGTGCAAGTAATACTTGCAAGAGCAAACATAGAGGAGAAAAGGTATTCGTTACAGAATAAAAATGAGATAGAGAAGCGAAAAAGATAACTGAATTGTAATTCAGAACTTAATAAGTTTTAATCGTTGCAAAGGAGAAGGTATGAAAAAGATTCATTTCGAGGTGAAAACGGACGGATTTTACGGCGCGTATTGGAAAAATAAAAAAGAGACGAACAGCGCGATAATTGCCATGCTCGGTGACGATGCGGAGGATTATATGGCGAAGTCATGCGTAAAATGGCTTATGAAGAAAGGCGTAAACGTGCTTACGATGTCTCCGGGAAAGAAAAATTACAGCCACCATAATTATCCGCTCGAAAGGATCGAAAAAGCTATAGAGTGGCTCAAAAACAACGGAAACAAAAAAATAGGCATCGTGGGTGGCTCTACCACCGGTACGCTTGCGCTGACCGCTGCGTCGTATTTTCCTGACATTACGCTTACAATAGCGATGACAGCAAGCGATTTTATATGGCAGGGATTTGAACAAGGCAAAAAAGACGGCTGTAGAGAGTGGCCTATCGAGGGGGAATCGCTGTTTTCATATTGTGGAAAGCCGTTGCCGTATATGCCGTTTTGTTATAAGCACCCCGAGTATTGGCAGGTAGTGAAATCGGAGACAAAGAAGTCGGGAAATATGATCGATTCTAAAAAGATTTTTGACGACTCGGAAGAGGCGCATCCCATCACCGAAGACGAATTTATAAAAATCGAAAACATAAAGGGCAAACTTCTTATGATAGGCTCGGAAGACGATTGTTTATGGAACGCTGCAAAATACGTTAAAAGAGCGGAAAAGCGATTGTCCGAAAAATCGCACGATTGTGACGCAGAATTTGTCACATATAAGCACGGTTCACACTTTGTTTTCCCCGAAAGCCTTTTTAAAACCATTTTCCCTATCGGGGCGAACATCCTTTTGAAAGTTATGTTCAAAGCGGCGAAAGAGTTCCCGAAAGAATGTAAGGAAACGAGAATTGATATAGATAAAAGACTTTCAAAAGCCATAAAGGAGTGGATAAACAAATGAAATACGGTTTCGTTCAGAAGTTAATGTGGGCAGGTTATAAAGGAACATTTAAAAAACAGCTTTCCGAAGCGTTAAGAGAATCCGACCCGAAAGCCGTTATGAAAGAGGCGCATAAAAAATATAAGAAAATTCTGGCAGACGTAACAGAGTTCGAAAAAGGCGACAGATTTTTAATCAATATATTAAGTTGCGCATTGCTTTCGTCAATTTTGCTCTCGGTAAAAAATAAGTATACAGTGGAAGAAGTGCGCGTTTATTACCGCGGCGCGATGTGTGACAATTTCTTGACGAAAGCCGCATCGAAGAAAAGTAAGGCATACACCGAGAAGGGTAGAGAATTACTTAAACAGCAAGCCGAAAAAAGCGAGATTTTGGCTGCTAAAAACCCTTATTCGTGGAGATTTGCCGTTGAAGACGGAAAGACGATAAATCAGTATACCGCGACTTTTTACACTTGCGGAATCTGTTATCTCATGACCAAACTCGGACTTAAAGAGTATATACCCGCAATGTGTACGCTTGACTACGATATGGCGGCTCTTAACAATACGGTTTTCACAAGGGAATATACCTTAGCGGGCGGCGGAGCATATTGCGATTGCCATTACGACCATATAGGATAAATAATGAATTGCTCGAATTTTACAAATTATTTAAGAGAAACAAAAATACTCGATTATTCATCTAAACAAATTCAACTGCTTATAGAAGACCGTGGGTGGAAAAATTTACCGGAAACGGAACGGGTGAAAGCAATTTATAATTTCGTTAAAGATGAGATTTTATTCGGCTATAACGTTGACGACGGTGTAAAGGCAAGTCGGGTGCTGAAAGACGGATACGGGCAGTGCAACACTAAGGGAACGCTTTTTATGGCGTTTCTTCGCGCCTCGGGTATTCCTTGTCGAATACATGGTTTTATGATAGATAAAATTCTGCAGAAAGGTGCGATGACCGGGTTGGTGTATAAGTTTGCGCCCGACGAGATTTTCCACAGTTATGTCGAAGCGTACGTTTGCGGGGAATGGTATAACCTCGAAGGGTTTATTCTCGATAAAAAATACCTTTCCGCATTGCAAAAAATATTTAAGCCGAATAATGACGGTTCGTTTATCGGTTACGGCGTTGCGACGAAAAACTTTATAAATCCGCCGGTCGAATTTAATTGTTGCGATACCTATATACAAAAAGAGGGAATTGTGCGAGACTTCGGAGTATATGACGATCCCGATTCTCTTCTGAGAGAACATGGACAGACGATGAACTTATTAAAAAAGTGCGTTTATCGACTTATAGGCAGACATTTGATGAATAATAACGTGAAGAAAATCAGAAATCGTTCGGTATGATTAGCCGGAGGCAATGGCGTTCGAACAGAAAAAATATTCGGCTTTACCGTCGTTTGTAAATAACGACATACACGCCGAAAGGAGTAATATACGGATCCGGTAATGCTAAAAATTATGTCGTGGCTTGGGATAATAGGGCATGCAAACAATATGTATGGTCGTAAAACGGTCATCGGCATAGTAAAATAAAGAAATAAAAAACAAAGAGAATAACGCAGTATAGCGAATAATAGGAGATAAATATGGGATTTTTTGAAAATACACGAAAGCCACAAGGATTCGGTGGGAGGATAATGGTAAAAATGATGAACACCGGTCATAGTAAGTTGGCAAAGTGGGGTTTTACCAAAATTTACACAAAGTTGGATTCTAAGGTATTGGATATCGGTTGTGGCGGTGGGGCAAATATTGTCAACTGGATAAAAAAATGTTCAACAGGGCATGTGACAGGGATAGATTATTCAAAAGTCAGCGTAGAGGAATCGAAAAAACTAAATGCTATCGCAATCAAGCAAGGCAGGTGTGATATTGTTTATGGCGATGTATCGTCTATGCCGTTTGATGATGAGGCTTTTGATTGTGTTTCTGCGTTTGAGACGGTATATTTTTGGGAAGATCTTGAAAAATGCTTTGCAGAGGTTCACCGTGTTATGAAAAACGGCGGTACATTCCTTATATGCAACGAGAGCGATGGTACAAATCCCAAGGATGAAAAATGGGCAAAAAAAATAGGCGGGATGAAAATTTACAATGAAATGCAACTTCGCACAATGCTGGAAAAAGTTGGATTTTGTGATATTAAGAGTTTTGTAGATGCTAAAAAACAC
This sequence comes from uncultured Eubacteriales bacterium, assembly GCA_958421945.1. Lineage (GTDB taxonomy): Bacteria > Bacillota > Clostridia > Christensenellales > Borkfalkiaceae > UBA1259. The sequence goes on from CATZMZ010000018.1 coordinate 3,705, forward strand.
TGGCTGTGCATTGTTGCGAAGAAATAAGCGGTAATCAAACATATGAAAACTTCAACGAATATAATTTAAATCCAAATAATCTAAACGGCGGCGAAGACAAATTTGCCGCTTTTTAATTTATCAGGCAGAAAAAATGCTTGACTTTATTAAATAACAGTGTTATAATAACACCGTTATTAAAACAAAGGAAGTTCGGCAATGAGAAAGAAAGACGATTTAGCCATCGATAAGATAATGGAATGTGCCAAAACGGAATTTCTTGAAAAAGGATTCGAGGGCGCGTCTATGCGCAAGGTTGCCGAAAATGCGGGTTATACTACCGGCATGCTTTACGGTAGATTTGCAGATAAGGGCGAACTGTTCAAAGCGATAGTAAAAGCCTCGGCGGAAAAACTTTATTCGTATTATGCGGAAGTGCAGGAAAACTTTGCGGGTTTATCGCCCGAAACGCAATATAAAGACATGCACGTTTACGTTGATAAAAGGATAGACGAAATGCTGGATATCGTTTACGGTGATTTCGACGGGTTCAAACTTATCATCTGTAAAAGCAAGGGCAGCGAATACGAAAAGTATATCGATAGTCTTATCGAAATCGAAACCGAAAATACCGTTCGTTTTATAAACGACATGAACGCTGCGGGGATAAAGGTTAAGTCGGTAAGAGCGGACCTTTCGCATATGCTTGCCACCGCGATGTTCAACGGAATGTTCGAAGTGGTGGGACATGACTTTTCAAAAGACGACGCGCGGCAATATATAAAACAGTTACAGTATTTTTTCAACGCCGGTTGGGATAAAATTTTAGGGCTTCCGTCCGATTGGACGTTGCCCGAATAATAAACTTGTTAAAAAGGGAAAGGAATTTCCTTTTTTATATGTTATATTGTTAGACGCTGCTAACCAGAAAATCCAATCCAGGGAGGTTTTACATTGAAAAAACAATCAAATATTTCAAGGCTTATGGGGTATGCGGGTAAGCACAGGTATTTTACTTACGCTTCGTGGTTGCTTGCGGTGATAAGCGCGCTTATCGCGCTTCTTCCTTTTGTTTATATCTGGAAGATAATAAAAGAAGTGCTTGACGTTGCCCCGAATTTTTCATCGGCAACCGGGCTTGTGCATAACGGGATTATGGCAATGATTTTTGCCATTGTATCATTTCTTGTATATATAAGCGCGCTTATGTGTTCGCATCTTGCGGCGTTCAGAGTCGCAATGAATATGCGCGTGGCCGTTACGGAGCATATAGCAAAACTTCCGCTCGGATTTGCGGATAGTTTCGGCAGCGGAAAATTAAGAAAAATCATAAACGATTCCACAGGTGCGACGGAGACTTATCTTGCGCATCAATTGCCCGATAAATATGCGGCTTTGGCAACGCCCGTCGGGCTTCTTGTTCTTTTGTTTGTTTTCGATTGGCGATTGGGGCTTTTAAGCCTTATTCCCGTTGTGCTTGCCTTTCTTGTAATGTCATCGATGACGGGTAAGCATATGGCGGAAAAAATGAAACAATATAACAACGCGCTTGAAAATATGTCCAACGAAGCGGTTGAATACGTCCGCGGAATACCGGTAGTTAAAACGTTCGGGCAGTCGGTTTTTTCGTTCAAAAAATTCAAAAGTACGATAGACGAATATCAGAAGTGGGTAGTCGCTTACACGAAGGATATGCGCGTGCCTATGATGTTTTACACAGCCGCGATAAACGGCGTATTTGCCTTTTTGATTGCCGGGGCGTTATGGTTTACGGCAGACGGCGTAACGAACGGATTTTTACTCAATCTTATCTTTTATATCGTGATTACGCCCGTTATTTCGCTTACCTTGACTAAAATGATGTATATGAGCGAAAACAATATGATTGTCAAAGACGCGCTTGAACGCATCGACGGCGTTTTATCCGTCAGTCCCATGAGTGAAAGTGAAACCCCTGAGTATCCCGCCGATTCGTCCGTCGAACTTAACGACGTGCATTTTTCCTACGACGGTAAAAACGAAGTGATTCGCGGCGTATCGATGAATATAGGCGCGGGACAGACCGTGGCTCTCGTCGGTCCGTCGGGCGGAGGGAAATCCACGCTTGCGGGGCTTATGGCAAGGTTTTTCGACGTGAAAAGCGGAGGCATAAAGGTCGGCGGCGCGGATATACGGGAAATTCCGAAAGAGGAACTGATGAACGCCGTTTCGTTTGTTTTTCAGGATTCAAAACTTATTAAAGCGACTATCGCCGAAAACGTAAAACTCGGAAAACCCGACGCGACGGACGAAGAAGTCGCGGCGGCTCTTCATACTGCGCAGTGCGACGATATAATACAAAAACTCCCCGACGGAGCGGACACGGTTATTGGTACGAAGGGAGTATTTCTTTCGGGCGGCGAGAGGCAGCGAATAGCAATAGCACGCGCCGTATTGAAAAACGCGCCCGTTATTATTCTCGACGAAGCGACGGCTTTTGCCGACCCCGATAACGAAGCCAAAGTGCAGAAAGCGTTTTCCGAACTTTCAAAGGGTAAAACGGTTATTATGATTGCTCATAGGCTTTCGACTGTGGCTAACGCCGATTGTATATACGTAATAAAAGACGGTCTTATAGCGGAAAGCGGCAGGCGCGACGAACTTCTCGAAAAGAACGGGGTGTTTGCCGAAATGTGGAAAGAATATGCCGCGTCGGTAGAATGGAAAGTGGCAAAGGAGGGTGAAAGCAATGTCGCTCGTTAAAACGATACAAAAAAAGACGGCTTCTTCAAAGCAGGGAGCAAAGGGGATTATTAAAGGAATAATCGCCTGCGCGTTTCAGAATATGGCGTTTATGTTGCCGACCACGCTTTTATACTTTCTCGTTTCCGATATGCTTGGCGGCGGAGTGCAAGGTGGAAGAATAACTTTTTACGTCGTCGGATGCGTGATATGCTTTGCGCTTATCTTTTTAACCACATGGTTCCAGTATAACAACACGTATTTTACCACTTACGAAGAAAGCGGAAAAAGAAGACTTAGTTTAGCCGAAAGACTTCGTAAACTTCCTCTATCGTTCTTCGGCAAAAGAGATCTTGCCGACCTGACGAGTACGATTATGTCCGACTGCGAAGTGATAGAAAAGAGTACTTCGCATTTTATCCCGGGACTGTTCGGCTCGTTGATTTCAACTATTCTTATCGCCGCAGGGCTTTTCGTTTTCGATTGGCGAATGGCTCTTGCCGCGCTTTGGGTTATTCCCGTTTCGGTTCTTATCGTCATTTTAAGTTATAAGGTACAGGATAAAGTGCTTGTTAAATTTATGACGGCAAAAATGTCGTGCGCGGACGGTATACAGGAATATATCGAAACGGTACGCGATCTTAAAGCAAACAACGCCGAAGGAAACTACCTTTCGGGATTAAAGAATAAGATTAAGGGCGTTGAAAAGAGTAACATAAAAGCGGAACTCACTACCGCCGTGTTCGTAACGGGCGCGGGAATGGTTTTAAAACTCGGCATAGCCACCGTGGCTTTGGTTGGTTCGGCTCTGCTCGTAAACGGAACGCTCGGAGTTTTAACCTTCTTTATGTTTTTGCTTGTCGCTTCCCGTCTTTACGATCCGATGCAGGCGGCGCTTCAGAATCTTGCGGCAATCATCGCAATGCGAACAAACGTTGCGCGTATGAACGAAATTCTGGAATATCCCGTTCAGACCGGAAACGACACGCTTACGAATAGCGGTTACGATGTCGTTTTCGATCACGTCGGCTTTGCGTATCCGGGCGGCGAAGTTGTATTAAAAGACGTTTCATTCACCGCAAAGCAAGGTGAAGTCACCGCGCTTGTCGGTCCTTCGGGCGGCGGAAAAACAACGGTTTCAAGGCTTGCCGCAAGGTTTTGGGATATTCGGAAAGGTAAAATTACCGTCGGCGGAATGGACGTTGCCGAAATCGACCCCGAAAAATTGATGAGTCTTTATTCTATCGTTTTTCAGGACGTAACTTTGTTTGATAACACGATTATGGAAAATATCCGTCTCGGCAAAAAGGGCGCGACGGACGAAGAAGTTATGTCGGCGGCTCGGCTTGCAAACGTGGACGAGTTTGCCGAAAAACTTCCCGATAAATGGAACACTAATATCGGCGAAAACGGATGCGAACTTTCGGGCGGCGAGAGACAGCGAATTTCGATCGCGCGCGCGTTTCTGAAAGACGCCCCCGTTATTCTTCTCGACGAGGCGACGGCAAGTTTAGACGTGGAAAACGAAACGATGATACAATCGGCGCTTTCCCGTCTTATAAAAGATAAAACCGTGCTTGTGATAGCTCACAGAATGAGAACGGTCGCGGGAGCTGATAAAATCGTGGTTTTGGCGGACGGCGTCGTGTCGGAGCAGGGAAAACCTAATGAGTTGTACAATAAAAACGGCATTTACGCTCGTATGGTGGATTTGCAATCGGCAAGCGGAAAGTGGAAAATTAAATAATTGTGCCGTCCTTCGGAGAAAAATCCGACTTAAAGCCTGGACGGAATTTTCAATTGCTTTTTTCAAAGTAACGTGATATAATGTATAAAAAGCGTAAGAGGGCAATATGGTAGACAACGAATCGCAGGAAATGTATCTCGAAACGATACTTAGATTAAAAAAGAAAAAGGGTAGCGTGCGCGCGATAGACGTAGCAGAAGAACTCGGTTATTCCAAGCCGAGCGTTTCCCGCGCCGTGGGAATAATGAAAAAAGACGGTTTTATAGTTGTGCATGCCGACGGACTTATAGACCTTACCGAAACGGGTAAGGATAAAGCCGAAAATATTTTTTCCCGGCATAAATCGCTGACTCAAGCCCTTGTAGTGATGGGGCTTTCGCCCGAGGCGGCGGAAGAAAACGCCTGCCGCGTGGAACACGTTATCACCGAAGAAGCGTTCGAGGCTATCAAAAAATATTTTAACGTGTAAATATAAAAAAATTTTAGTCAACCGCTAACTTTCGGTTGACTTTTTTCTATATATGAGTATAATTAAAAATGGCTTTGGAAAAAGGTCGTTAATTTTTGCGCAAGAGTTAGCCTTAACTAACCGCTTCTGTGTAAGCATGGCGCAAAATTTTTTCAGGAATGGTTAGCGCGGGCTAACCAAATAAAACGGATGGTGAGTTACATATGAGTTCGTCGGAATTAAGGTATCTGATAGCGGCAAACGACCTTGCCAAAGAGCTGCAGTCGGTTAAACAGACTGATATAGCAAACAGACTTCACGTAACAAAGGTGAGTGCGTATAACGCGATTGAAAGGTTGCGGGAAAAAGAATATATCGAGAAGAATGATAGGAAAATCGTTCTTACGGATCGCGGAAGGGAAGTTCTGAACGAGTATATGACGATTATACGTTTTATGTCGGCGCATTTGTCGTTACATTGCGGAACGACTGAAAATCAGGCTTATGAAGACGCTCTTAACGCCACCTGCGCGTTTTCGGACGTAACCCGTAACGGAGTGGCAAATTTTATAAAGTCAGAAATGAAGGGCGCGCAGCAAGCACTGATTGATTAAGACAAGGAGCAAACAAATGATAGACAAAGAACTATTTAAACTCATCGGCGGAAATAAGAAGTACATATTTATCGCCGTATTGTTGCAGGCGATAGGTTTAATCGCGAACGTTACGATAACGGGGAGCGTCTGCTATGCCGTGTACCTGTTGACGCAGAACGCCGAATGGATACAATTTATTTATCCGCTTATCGGCGCGGTTATCGGTATTATCGTAAGATATAGCTGTTCACGCGCTACGGGCGATATAAAGGACAAGCTTGGCAGAAGCGTTAAAAAAGATTTACGCGAAAGAGTATACAATAAAATCGTAAAACTCGGCGTTAAGACTACCGACGGGATGAGTATGGCGGGCTTGACGCAGGTTTCGGTAGAAGGCGTAGAACAACTCGACCTTTACTATTCGTCATATCTGCCGCAGTTCTTTTTTGCGATGATCGCGCCCGTAATATTGTTCTTGATATGCGTATGGATCGATTGGAGAACGGCTCTCGTTCTTATCGCCTGCGTTCCGCTTATTCCTGTATCTATTGTAGCGGTAAGTAAGTATGCGAAGAAGATTTTCGCAAAATATTGGGGCAAATACACTTCGATGGGCGATAAGTTCCTCGACAGCGTGCAGGGACTGAAAGAACTCAAAATCTTTCAGGCAGACGCGGCTCAACACGTTAAGATCAACGAAAGCGCGGAAGAATTCAGAGTCATCACAATGAAGGTTCTTGTCATGCAACTTGCAAGCACCACGATCATGGACTTGGTTGCATACGGCGGCGCGGGCGTGGGTATCGCGCTTGCAATCAGTGGCGCGGCGTTTTGGGGACTGAACCCGATTGCTGCATTGTTCCTGTGCCTTGTGGCGGTTGAATTTTTCCTGCCGCTTCGGGCGTTCGGTTCGGCATTCC
>CATZMZ010000019.1 GCA_958421945.1 uncultured Eubacteriales bacterium
TTAAACGGGATTATAAAGAATCTTGCGTTTACGGATACTTCTTTGGGTGCGACATATTCTTACGTGCTGAGCGGAAACAATTTCTTCGGTACGCTCGATAATTGTTTGATAGACGTAAAAGCGGTTCAGTCGGGCGAGCAAATCAGGATGTTTAAATACTTCGCAGGAACGCTTAAAAACAGCATAGTTTATATACCTGTATTAGGCGCCGGAAAAAACGCGACAAGCGCGGCGATAGGATACAAGTCCACACGAAGAAACTATACGATAACGAATGCATACGTAATAGGTACGGAAAACGTCGTGGCGATAAGAGAAAAGGTTGACAAAACGTGGATACCAACGCCAACGGACGAGTATTATACGTCGATAGAGAAATTTAACGAGGCAGAGAAAGACTATCAGGGATTTAATGCAGAAATATGGGATCTTGTAGGATACGAAATACCCGTATTTAAAACTTACAACGGAACTAATATTACAAAGAAGGCTTAATAATATCGGTACGGCTTGTGCGCCCGCGCAATGACGCGGGCGCACGGTTTTTATAGGGATATATGGTCGTCACTTTAAATAACCAAGCAAAAAACAAACGGAGAATAAACATTTATATGGGTAATCAAACAGTAAAAGCAGATTATATAGAAAATTTTGAAAAAATGGGTTTCGGGATGTTTGTGCATTTCGGGATTTTTAGCGTATTAGGCAAGGGGGAGTGGTCAGAGTATTGTTGTAATATCGATAAAGATAAATATGAAAAACTCGCGGATAAATTTAATCCCGTAAAAAGCTGGGCAAAAGATTTAGTCAAAACCGCAAAAAATGCGGGCTGTAAATATATAACGCTGACTACGCGTCATCACGACGGGTTTTCACTTTACGATTGCTCGGAAATATCAGACTTCAATTCGGTTAAAACCAAATGCGGCAGAGATTTAGTCAAAGAATTTGTAGATGCTTGCAGAGAGGGCGGAGTCGTTCCTTTTTTATATCATACTCTTATCGACTGGCACAACGAAGACTATAAAAATAATTTTCCTGTATACTTGGAGTACTTGCGTAAAAGCGTAGAAATTCTTTGTAAGAATTATGGTGAAATCGGCGGATTCTGGTTTGACGGCGCTTGGGATAATGTCGGCGCGGACTGGAAGTTTGATAAGCTGTTTGCTACTATACGCAAATATCAACCTAAAACAATGATAGTAAATAATCAAGGGATGAGTATGCGGGGTGACGTAAGAGATATAGAAATCGACTGTGACGTGTATGAGAGAGGTAAGCCTCGCCCCGTACTGCACGAAGAAAAATATCGTGCAGGCGAAATGTGTCAGGTTTTAAATGACCACTGGGGATATGCCGAAAAGGATTGCAATTATAAACCCGTAGGTCAGCTTATTAACGATTTAATTGATTGCAGAATGTTTAACTGTAATTATCTGCTCAACGTCGGTCCGCAGGGCAACGGAAAAATTAAGCTTTTGGATAAGGCAATTTTTCTTGAAATAGGAAAGTGGATAAGGCTTAATAAAAACTTTATTTATAACGCTCACGGTTGCGACATGCATGCCGAAAACGCCGACGTGCTTTTTGACGGAGAATATTATTATGCGGTGATAAAAGACGTGCCTATGGTGGCGGATAGTAATGTCCAGCTTACAACCGAAAACGGAATAAGAAGCTTTACCGTAGATGCCGACGTAAAAAGTGTAACGTGGCTTGACAACGGAAAGAAAACGAAGGGCAAAAGCGGCAAATTTGAAGTCATTCCGTTTGGTTACGGCACAAGTCTTGGGTTACGCGTAGCAAGATTTAAGATATAAATTTATAAGAGGTCATCTAAATATGAAAGTTAATCCTGAATTGTGTCACGATTTATTAAGGGACAATGCAGAGTTGCGGTTATCGTTTTATAAAGCTGTTAATTATCCCGCATGGAGAGAAAAGGTAAAAGATAAGTTTTTAGAGCTTACGGGAATAAAAAACATCGTGAAAAATTCGTGCGAACCGAATTTTGAGATAGAAAAAATCGAACGTAAAGACGGATATAAGCAAATCAGATATACTATTGAAAGTGAAAAAGGTTCAGTCGTTCCCGTTTATATTCTGATACCGGACGGAATTGACGGCAAAAAACCTGTGGCAATTACCTTGCAAGGGCATAGCTCAGGCTTTCATAATTCAATCGGAGAACCCAAAAGCGAAAATGAAAAGGAATACGCTTTGGGGCGCGGAATGTTTGCCGTTCAGGCGGTCAAAAGGGGATATATCGCCGTTGCAATAGAGCAGAGAGGTATGGGGGAAAGACGACCCGTATCTAATATGAAGGATATGTCTCCAATGTGTACTTACGAAGCAATGACTGCTCTTTCGCTCGGAAGAACTATTTTAGGCGAAAGAATGTGGGATGTTTCTAAAGTGATTGATTCCTTATCGAATTTCCCGGAATGCGATATGGAAAATATTTTTATTACCGGGAATTCGGGCGGCGGAACTATGTCTTTTTACGCGGCGTGTTACGACGAGAGAATAAAGCTTTCCGCGCCAAGCTGCGCGTTCTGTTCTTATAAGGCTTCTATTATGGATATTTTCCATTGCGCTTGCAATTATATACCAAACGTAATGACTTGGTTTGAAATGGAAGATTTGGCTTGTCTTATTGCCCCGAGAAAATTGTTGGTTATCGCTGGCAAAGATGATAATATTTTCCCGATACAGGGTGTTCGTTCGGCATTTGAAAACGTTAAAAACATTTATGCCGCCTTTGATGCACTCGATAAGTGTAAAATGATTGAAACTGACAAGGGACACTGGTGGTGTGAAGATTTTGTTTGGGATAATATTAAAAAATTATTGTAATTTGAGGAGTTGAGAAAGTAATGAAACACAGGTCGCGCGCCCCGCTTACGGTCCTATGTTTAAGAATATAAGGTAATAACGAATGAGATTTTAAGAAAAAAGAAAAAGGGAAATTGAATATAAAAGACAAAAAAGTCGTGTAAATTCAAGGGGGATTTGCGCGACTTTTTTCGTGTAATCGTGAAATTTTTTTGATTAATCATACGTTGAACGCTCAAAAGCTGTATGATAAGAGTATAAAGGAAAAGGGGAAAATAAAACCTCTTAGTCAATGCTATAATAGTGGAGATTATAGGAACGCCACTAATTTACGTTATGTTGTTTTTTTTTGTCGTCTGCTTTTTCAGAATGATAAATAGGATTAAAAAATAAACATAATTACTTGACAATGATTTTCGGCAAGCTTATAATATCCATATGTTCAGAATGGTGGTTATAAGGAGGAATTATGGATATAACTAAGATTGATAAAAATTTCGGGACGAACGCCGCGACAGCGCCCAACGAGCTTCGCCGTGAAACGTTGCCGTCCGACAACGTCGCCCTTTATGGAATTAAATTCAACAAAGAGGAAGGGTTTTTCGAGCGTATGCCTCAGGATATTGCAAAAGGCGTGAGCGAAAACGTCGAGGTGTTGAATACCGACACTGCCGGCGGGCGGGCGAGATTTTCCACCGACTCTAAAACGCTGTACTTAACGGTTAAATACAAGCGGCTTGCAAAAATGAGCAATATGCCGCTATCGGGATGCAGCGGATTTTCTTTGTTGGAGGAATGCGACAAGGGTCAAAAATTTATCGCGTCGTTAAGACCGAACCCTACCGACGAAACGGGGTTTACGGTTGAGACAGCGTTAAAGGGCGGGAAAATACGCGATTATATCTTATTTTTTCCGCTGTATAACGATTACGTGACGGAAGTACAACTGGCGTTCGATAAGGACAGCATCGTGCGTAAGGGTAGACAATACGATTTTACCTTGCCGATTTTGTATTACGGCTCGTCGATAACGCAGGGCGGATGTAGTTCTCGCCCCGACAACTGTTATCAGGCGTACATTTCAAAATGGCATAACGCGGATTACATAAATCTCGGTTACAGCGGCAGTGCGAAAGCAGAACCGGAGATGCTTGCATATCTTTCGACCGTGAAATCCAAGGTTTTCGTTTGCGATTATGACCATAACGCGTCTACAACCGAGTATCTTAACGATACGCATATACGCGTTTATAACGCCTATCGGAAAAGCAATCAGGACACGCCGATTATCTTTTTGTCCAAACCGGATTTTGACAGTAATAAAACAGAAAACTTAAAAAGATTGAAAGTTGTTCGAAACACCTACGAGGCTGCTAAGAAATCGGGAGATAAAAACGTATATTTTCTTGACGGAAGAAAGCTGTTCGGCAAGAAAGACCGCGAAAACTGCACGGCGGACGGTTGCCATCCTAACGATTTAGGTTTTTACCGAATGGCAAAAGCCCTCGATAAGATTATATCGCCCTTATTGACGAAATAAAATTGCAATTTATAATAAAATTCCGCCCTGAACCGCAAAAGCGATTCAGGGCGGAATTGTTTTGGTAGAGGCGTAGGGACTTGAACCCTAGACCTCTCGCATGTGAAGCGAGCGCTCTAACCAACTGAGCTACGTCTCCTTAACGCAAACTATTTTACCATAATATTTTGCGTTTGGCAAGCGTTTTATATCTCTTTATAAAAGCTTGTCGTAAGGTTTTGTTTTTATATAATCCTCAAAGATTTTCGTTTGGCAAAACTCACGGTTTTTCGCGTGTTCGACCTCGCCGTTATGCACGGCGTCGCGAGCGATATTTCTTACGAGCAATACTCCGTCCGAAAAACCATACGAAAACAAGTTAAGGAAGATTAAACCCAAAATAATTAAGCGTATTCGAGAATTTGTCTTGCAACGTAAACGCCGCTTGCAGAGGCGTGGGATAGAGAATGAGTTACGCCGCTTCCGTCGCCGATGACGTATAATCCTTTAAGTTTGGTTTCAAGATTATCGTCGATTTCCACTTCCATATTGTAAAACTTAACTTCAACGCCGTATAAAAGCGTATCGTCGTTCGCAGTTCCGGGCGCAACGTTATCGAGCGCGTAAATCATTTCAATAATGCCGTCGAGAATACGTTTGGGTAATACGAGGCTTAAATCTCCGGGAGTGGCGGACAGGGTAGGAACGACCGTACATTCTTGAATTCGTTTATCAGTGCTTCTTCTGCCTCTGATTAAATCCCCGAAGCGTTGAACGATGACTCCGCCGCCGAGCATATTAGACAACCGCGCGATGCTTTCGGCATAGCCGTTGCTATCCTTAAACGGTTCTGAAAAATGCTTGGAAACGAGCAGGGCAAAGTTGGTGTTGGCGGTTTTAAGCGCGTTGTCCTCGTAGCTGTGTCCGTTCACCGTAACGATGCCGTTAGTGTTTTCGTTTACGACGATACCGTTAGGATTCATACAGAACGTTCTCACGTTATCCTCGAATTTTTCCGTTCTGTAAACGATTTTGCTTTCATAAAGTTCGTCGGTAAGGTGCGAAAAAATTTCCGCGGGAATTTCCACTCTGACGCCGATATCTACGCGGTTGGATTTCGTCGGAATATCAAGGTTTTTGCACAAAGACTGAACCCAGTTGCTGCCGCTTCTGCCGACGGAAACAATACATTTTTTGCATAAAAACTCACCGTTTTTGGCGAAAATCTTATATAATTCGCCCTCTTTCTTAATATCCAAAACGGGCGTATCGAAATACATTTCGACCTTATCGCGAAGCTTTTCGTTAAGGTTTTGCAGTACAACGTAATTTTTATCCGTGCCGAGATGTCTGACCCTCGCGTCGAGAAGGTTAAGCTTGTTTTGCAGACAGATTTTTTTAAGGTGAGTGTTGGCGGTGGAATACATTTTCGTGCCGATTCCGCCGTTTTCCATATTGATAACGTCAACGTATTCCATAAGGCTGATGGCTTCGCGCTTGCCGATATGCTCGTGCAGGCTGCCGCCGAAAGCGTTGGTAATGTTATATTTTCCGTCAGAAAAAGCACCCGCGCCGCCGAAGCCGGACATAATCGAACAGGTTTTGCAGTTTATGCAGCTTTTAACCTTAACGCCGTCGATAGGGCATTTTCTTTTTTCGAGCGGATGTCCCTTATCGAACATCGCGACTTTAAGCGGTTTGTCGGCTTTTGCAAGCTCGTAAGCGGCGTAAATTCCGCCCGGACCTGCGCCGACGATAATAACGTCGTAAACCATATTTTGCCTCCTGAAAAACGTTTCAAAAAAAGAAACGAATAAATCTCCGAACGATATTTTATCATATTTATAAAACTTAATCAAGCGTTTATATTTGAAAAGCGAGTTAAAAGAGTTAAAAACAATTAAATGCTATCCGATAACGTTTAATAAGGGGTGAAAATATTTTCGTAATAATTGCTTTTGCGCGAAAAATGGTGTAAAATATAGTTATCGATAAGCTAAGGAGGTTATTATGAAGATTATTCTGAATCCCGATAAAAAGGTGGTGGAGGCAATCAGGGAAGGGTTAAAGAAGAAGGACGGATATTGTCCTTGCAGATTAGCCAGAACAGAGGATAATATATGCATGTGCAAGGAATTCCGCGAACAGCTTGCCGACCCCGATTTTGAAGGTTTTTGCCATTGCCGGCTATATTATAAAGAAAAATAAGTCCGTCGGGGAATGCCCGTCAAGGGCGTCCGAACGTGAGTTCGATTGTGTT
>CATZMZ010000020.1 GCA_958421945.1 uncultured Eubacteriales bacterium
TGGGCTGCAATCCGTTACAGTTCCGACCACATTCTCGATTACATAGAACTCGGCGATTCCTGCTCGATATTTGAAGTTTCCGTTCCGTCGGCATGGGTGGGAAAATCGGTTGTAGAAATCGATATTCGCAGAAAATACAACGTAAATATAATCGCCACAAAGAAAGGCGGAAAAATCAATGCGGTTGTTACCGCCGACACTATTCTTTCCGAAGACGAAACGCTTTTGGTTCTCGGCGAACAAAAAGCAATGCGGAAATGCTTTGATATCTAACCGCCATAAAAAAGCCGCAATTATAATCTTTGATAAAGGAAATCGGGAATTGACCGACGTCTTAAACGATTACAAAAGTCGTTTCAAGTAGATTTTATTCGAAAAATATGACATAATACAGGAAATATAAAACGGAGGAGATACGGATTAACCGAATGGGAAAGCAGAGTATAAACAACAAAGAACACATTCTGGTTTGTTTGTCTTTTTCGCCTTCAAATCCGAAAATAATTCAGACAGCGGCAGCCATGGCAAAGCAACGTCGCTTCCCTGCGCGTATTTATGGCGACTTTGCGCAAAAAAATCGAACCGTCCGCCGATTCGCCGCAATATATTCAAACTCACGTCGGCATCGGGTACAGAATGATAAAGACAGAATAATTTTTTTTTACAACGTTTAACTATAAAATAAAAAATTCGGAGGTTACAGATTATATTGATAACTCCGAAAAGAAACAACAACTTGTTTTTTATTCGCAAATTTACACATAAATTACAAAAAACAGGTGGCACATTATACAAAAAAAGAGAAAAAGATATATTCAGGTATTTTCTGAGGACTGACCATATAAAGCGCGTCGCATATTTTATACCTGCTCCGCTTTATGCCCGCTCGGAATCTATCTGTTTACTCCGCATCTTCGATTATCAAATTATTGATATCTTCTAAAACTATACTTTTTCTCGTATCCATTCGCTTCGTTCTGACCTTAATATTATTCAACTTTAAGCCGTCTATATGCCTGAAATAAATACCCTTCGCGGGAAGAACTCTGCCGTACACGAAAACTTCGGGATAAATATACGCGTCCTCCGTAACGCTGCTTTCATATTCGGTTACCCCTCCGTCTAACGAAAAATATATATTCGATAAAGAAACGTTTTTTAAGCTGTTACCGGGCAGTCCGCAGATATTAGAGGTAAACTGCCAAACGTCTTCCTTTTTATCGAACAAAAATCCTTCCGCTCTGCCGAAAAGCTTTGGATCCTGTACGTCGTCTTTTTTAAGAAAGCTCTCGTAATTCCACTCTATAATTTTATAGGGATTATAAGGACCCGTTGCCCTTACGTTATCTATTTTTATATTGCTTATACTGCCGACCTTTAACCCTTTCGGTCCGCGCAACCTTTTACCTAAATGAATAAAAATCGGCGCGTTTACGTTGCGCATTCTAACGTTTGATATGTTTATATTATCTATTTGCGCCCCGTCTACGCTTTCAATAGATATGCCCGTAATTCTCGTTTGCCTGATAGAAATATCGCTAATCGTAATATTTTTAAATGCGCCGTTGCTTTCCGTGCCGAATTTTATCGCGTTGCAACGACTTTTTATCCGACAATCGGCTATGTAAATATTATCGCAACAGCCTGACTTGTTCAAATTGTACGAGGATTTTAACACTATTCCGTCATCGCCGGACTCGATGTCGCAATCGGTTATTCTCACGTTTTTGCAGTTATCGGGCGATATCCCGTCTATATATACCCTTAATCTTAACCGCTTAACGGTTACGTTTTCACACCAAGCAAAATAGACGGCCAGATCGGTAGCATTTATTATCTTTATCCCGCTGATTTCAACGTTTTTACAGCACTTTAAAGCTATACACTTCGCTCCGCGACGGTCAATGCCAGGTTCGACTTTCGGGTCGAAATCTATTTTCGTTCTGTTTTTCAAATTATCCTCGTCCCACACGGAACGCATATCAATTAAGCCTTGACCTTTAATAGAAATATTTTCGCAACAATCACCGACGAACATTGCACACCTGAAATCGCAGTGCGACATGTCCTGATACGCTTTGAATCCAAGCGGTTCGACTTTCGCATATTCTTCAAAACGCTTAGTTCCCGACAACCTCGCACCCTTATCTAAATATATTTGAACGTTGTTTTTGAGAAACAGTGTGGCTAATTCGTATTTGCCTTTGGGAAATCGTATGATTCCCCCATCCTCGCCTATTGAATCAATTAGTCGCTGTATAGCTTCGGTGTTATAGTTTTTCTTAACGATATATTCTTTCATTATCTGATTCCCCGCGAGTTATTAACCTTTTACGAATTTTATCATAAGCTGTTTGATTTGTCAAAACTTATAATTCGGCTGATATGTCGTATTTTTATGTTTGGTTGCTCTCGGCTTGGGAGATGTTTTGTTTGATGAATACAAAGCGTAAATTGACGACTTTATCGCTCACGGCTTTGAAGACGTTGCAATAAGTTTTCTCACAGAACAAAACGGTAAAGGATTACTTCCATATTATTATGCCCCTATCCGCAACTACAAAGTAGATAATTCGAAATTAGGGCGTTCAATTGAATAGGACGGACTTGCCGAAGGACTCGGGAAAAACAGTAATTGCTTGTTAGTCGTTGAATGTAAATACCGCAAAACACCTTTTTCCGTTGCAATGTTGGAACAATTAAAAGAAAGCGTTTCCTTTTTAGGCGATATACAACAATTGATTATTACTTATTTTCAAAATCAGGGTTTACGCCGGAAATAATGAAACTTTCGGATTCGTCACTGCATTTTATATCTCTCGACAGCATATTTTCTTAAGAAAGACAGTAATATAATTAAACAACTTTAAATAAAGATTTATAATTTCACGCAAAGGTGTGGATATCAGCGCTGCATAAGTTTTACCCAAAACACGACGAGACCGGCTTCTGAGTTACGGTGGCGCATATCCGAAATGAGTTTTAATTCTTCAAGCGTGTGTTGGTTAGGGTGCCTATTTGACTGCTGCGACTATCAGATACCCGACCACATTTTAGACTTTATAGACCTTGAACGCTAAGCCGAGAACATGATTCGCCTTCTGCCCGATTGGAACGATGACA